>NZ_RBZW01000022.1 GCF_006543045.1 Salinadaptatus halalkaliphilus
GAGTTCCGAGAAATCGCCCTGATGTGTGTCGTCTACAACATCAAGCGAGCCGTGAAACAGTGAATTCCACCGCCTTATGGCGATTCAACACAGCCAAACAAATCGAAAGACGACTACACCGCGACTGAACCCCTGATACGGATTGTTGTAGCGTTTTACCGGTGATCAGCCGGACGGAGTCGGTGATCACCGGTAAAGAACTACAACGGTCCGTATGAATCGTAATAGGCCGAACGCCAGACTGGTGGATATACACGTTTGATGAGCAGATGTTCAAGTACCTCGAGGAGAATCTGATACTATCAAATGTTGGGATCAGAGACCGAAGATGGTATTGCTTTCAGCATTGATGAGGAGGGATACAAATACGAGATATGCCAATGAACGTTAGTTCTCGTCATCAAGATGTGCTAATGCTGAATTATTTGGGTCAACATTCTCAATAAATCGCAGCAGCCGCCGTGTTGCCGTTGGGTTCTCTTCGATATGCTCGAGGAAGTGGACCATCCCCTGAAGTGCGACGTTCTGCTTGTGGTAGTCCCACGTTCGGAGTTGAATCCGAAGGTCTTTGTCAGTGATGACCTTTACGCCCTCGTCTTGCAGCGTTTCGCGGGCATCTTTCTCGATCTTCTGACAGACGGCGATCGAAATTGTGGTCGATCGCTCGGCCAACGTCATCATGGTTCCCAGCTCGGTATCGATATTTGACTCGTCGATGACCCTATCTTTTGCTTCGACAGATATCATGAGGTCCGGACCGTTGTAGCCATCAATATCTCCAAACCGATGCTGACGTGACGATCCCGTTCGGACGCTACTTGCCCGGAGAGACAGGTGTGGCCACTCGGCTGTGGCGTAGCCGTACACCATCGCCTGATAGGCCAGCCCACCCATTTCGTTGTCGTCCGTTCGCTCGTAATCATTCAAAACCTTGAGAAACGGTTGTGAGAATGCAGGCTCCCGCCTCGGATAGTCCTTGGACTGTAATCGATTGAGCCCCAACGCAATAATTCGTTCCGCTGCCTCGCGACGTCCCGCTCGAGACAGGATAAATGCCGACTCGAGAATCTCGATGTGATCACCCCAGTTGCCGGTGTAGTGGCCGGGAGCGTTCGGAAAATTCGTCCGACTCATGGTTTGATGGAAGAAGTCACCGATATCGTTGATCTGGCCACGGATTCCGACCTCGTGGTCGTTGAACCGAATGGTGAGTGTGTCGAGATTGCGGCCCGTATGGTAGTCGGTTCCCTTTTGTTCGTACCGCGGGAGGATGTCGTCTTCCCAATTAAGATCCGAATGAAACTCCTCAAGCCATGGATCTGACTGCGAGAGATCTTCGACAGATAAAATAAAAGAGAGTGCAAGACCGAGATAGCCTTTCCCCCGCTCGTCGTAGAGGTTCCGTGTTCGAGCGACTAACTCTTCGATTTCGTCGGCTTCATCGACGGTTGATTCGTCGCTGTCTTGTTCGCTGTAGGCGAGGAGCCGCTGATCACGCTCTCCGTCGAAATAGTTATCGAGAAACTCGGCGACTTTTTTCTGTTCATCATCCGTGATTTCTATGCTCATTCTACTAGCACAGCCTCGTGAGGTCTATCATTGAACTCGCTGTGGGCGTCCCTTCTGGAGACGAGCGATGATAGTACTGTGTATTTCAATAACACATCTGCTAAAGAACTTTCCATTCAAATACCAATTGTGGCAGAACTAGTGAGAGGGCGAATGATTAAATACGGTTAGGCGGCAGTCTTCATTAGATGGGTGACCGGAATCTTACCTACGTTGATTTATTTGCTGGCGCAGGAGGGCTCTCTATCGGGTTAGAAAGGGCCGGCTTTGAGTTGAAACACGCCGTCGAGGTAGACGAGGACGCAAGATCAACGTTCGCAAGGAACCGAGATGGCCTTGTGCCAGCCGATATTACAGGAGATATCCGAGACGTAGATAACCACGATATCGTTGATATCGTCGGCCAGAGCTCTATCGACCTGGTCGCCGGTGGCCCCCCATGCCAGGGGTTCTCCGAAGTTGTGAGTCCCGACGGCTCCGATAATCGGAATCACCTCTTTACGAACTTTATCAGTTGGGTGAACGAACTCGAACCGGATGCAGCACTCTTCGAGAACGTTCGTGGAATCCAGAATACGGCTGGCGGAAAATTCCTCGAGGCTGTTAAAAAGTCGTTTAATTTGATTGGCTATGATGTAACCCACAGAGTCGTCAAAGCGTCCGATTTCGGCGTTCCCCAGCACCGGCGTCGACTCGTTGCGATTGCGACGAAAAAAGACATTCATGAACATCCGTTTGACGGATTCGAATTAAATCCGGTGCAGACGCCGGGCGTAATGGACGGAATTGGTGATCTTCCAGAAGTCAGCCCCGGAGAAGAGGTCACAAACTACAATACGGAACCCCGAACGCTTCTCCAACAAGACCTCAGGAACGATAGCGGGGAACTGACAGCCCATATCGCTGCAAACCACTCACAGGATATGATTGAAATGATTTCTCATATACCTGATGGTGGAAACCGAACGGCCATTCCCGACGAACTACAACCTTCCTCCGGATATCACAACTCCTACTCTCGGCTCAGTTCGACCGAGCCCGCTGTAGCGATTACGTCGAATATGTCCAAACCCTCGAGCGCACGGTGTGTCCATCCGTTCCAGGACCGCGGACTTACTCCGCGCGAAGGTGCCAGGCTGCAGACGTTTCCTGATACGTATCGCTTTGATGGTGGTCTCGTCTCCATTCGAAAGCAGATCGGCAATGCAGTACCACCGTATCTCGGTGAGGCGCTCGGCTACTATCTGAGAGACAGCATCTATGGCGATGAACTTACCGAAGCTGAGCAGAAGCGAATCTACGAACTGCGGTGCGGAGCGATGACTCCGAAAGAGTTCAACAATAGGCGAAGCGAGATCGGTGGCTACGCCAAACAGGCGACACTCGATTTTGCAGACTAAGATTCTTGTCTGAAATTGTTGCTATTCGACCTATTTGATATCACTGCACGATTTTCCATCCTCCTTTTCCTATTTAGTCATATATTGGGTCCTACGCGCCGATGGCGTCTGCCAGGGCTGTGACGAGCCCGCGCCGTTTACCGACACCGACGGCGAGCCGTTCCTCGAGGTCCATCACCTCCAGCGCCGGAGCGACGGCGGCCCGGATCACCCCGACAACGTGGTGGCACTCTGTCCGAACTGCCATCGCCGGGTCCACCACGGGCCCGACGGCGAGGCGTTCGATCGGGCGCTCCTCGAGAGCGCAGGTCGATATCGTACGTAGCGACAATCGGGTCCGTGTGTGAGTATCGGTTGTCGTCGATCCACACACACCAGGCGTGAAAATCCGCCGCACCACACTGGTTGGCGATCGATCGCATCGTTCCAGTTGGGATTTTGTCTTCGGAGTGCATCGGAACGGTGACGACCCGTACCTCGTCAGTGCCTGGGTTTTCGTACCGGAGTTTCAGGTGACTTCCCGTCCGGTCGACAGGAACGAACCCGTGATCTCGCAGGACGGTCGCGATTTTCCGGCCGGAAAACGACGTCCGAACCATCTATTGCATGAACTCGGGGAGTTCGTTGTCCCGCTGTGCGTCGGGTTCGATTCCCCACGCTTCGAGATCATCGTCGGTGACTGGTTCGCCCCCGCCCTCGTGCAATTCGAGTGCCTCGGCGAGCATTGCCAATGCTTCGGACTTGCTATCGCCGAACGATGCAACACCACTCTCGAGGCCGATAGCGGTGATACTGCCGTCGTCTTCGTGGCCGAACTCGACGCCTGCAGTCTGGCCGTTGCGGACTGAATTCTTCATATACAGCCCAGAGGGCAACGGCAACGATGAACTTCAGACAGTCCACCAGACGGGACAGTGTGCCGACCATCCCGCAGTTTTATCGCATTGTGCTACCATAGTAGTACTATGAAGTACGCCAACGTCAGCGTCAAATTTCCCGAGGCACTCGGCCTGCTCCGCCTGTAGATTCGTCACGTCCAACTCGGACTCGAGCACGCCAGTCTGAAAATCCGAATCGGCGACGACGAGGTGATCACCGGTCGATCGCGCCGTCGCTGCGATCACGAGGTCTCGAACGGCCATCCGTTCGCCGTCGTCGAGCAACTTGTCCTGAAGTCGAGCGGCCTCGAGTGCCATTTCCTCGTTGAACGCGAGTGTGCGGACGCCACCGAAGCGCTGTCGTTCGGCTCGAACGTCCGTCTCGCCGCGGCCGAGTGTGCCTGCGAGCACCTCGTAGACGCAGATCGACGACGTCAGATACGGGATCTCTTGTGACTCGACGTAGGCGACGGTGTCGTCGACGCCCTCGAGCATGTCGATGATGACCAACGAATCGAGGACCGAACCCTCGTGACGAGTCACGTCCCCGTCTCCCTCCCAGCAAAGAGTAAGGTGGTCGCTACCGTATACCAATCGAGTGCCGATGTCGAACTCGGCGACCGATCGACCAGTGCTGGTTGCCGTCGTGAACCCGGACCGTGTGCGACAACTGGTCCGGACGGCCAGTGACCTCGCTCGAGTCCGCCAGACACACGTTCGGATCGTCTCGATAGTCACCAAGTCTCGCGCATCCCCGTTTTCGATCTACACGGACGACGTGATCGTCGAACGGTTCGCCCAGGACACTCAGGACGTGCTCGATCTGGCGGTCGAAACCGCTCCCGATGATGTCGTCGTCGAGCGCGAGATCGTCGTCGGTCGCTCGGTGGCGGAGGGCGTTCGGACGGCCGTCTCGGAGGTCGACGCACAGGCGCTCGTCGTTGGCTGGCACGAACGGCGGACCCGAACGGACGCGGTCTTGGGTACGACGCTCGATCATCTCATCGAACACGCACCCTGTGACCTCTACGTCGAACGGATCGGATACGAGGCCGACAGCGTCGACTCGATCTTGCTGCCGGTCGCCGGCGGCCCCCACGTTCGACCGGCCGCACACGCAGCGAAAGCGATCGCCGCTCGCAACGATGCGACGGTCTCCGTTCTCGCAGTCACTGCCCCGGACGGCGACGCCGACACCGCTCGAGACGATGTCACGGCGGCGGTCGCCCTCCTCGAGACGGCTCCCGGCTCCCACGTGGATATCGCGACGGCGATCGAAACCGACGAGGACGTGCCGAGCGCGATCGTCGACACGGCACCGGATCACGACGTGATCGTCTTCGGTGTGACTCGCCAGCGTACGCTACACCGTCGGCTCGTCGGCTCGATTCCACAGCGTGTCATCCCGCGAACCGAGCAGACGGTCCTGCTCGCGCGCTCGGCGACCGTCGTCGAACAGTCCAGACTCAGCCAACTTCGGAGCCGCTTGAAACTTTGAGCTACCCACCTAAAGCGGTGGGATTCAGCGTGGACTCCCGTTCTGGCCTCAGTTGAGCCAGGAGAATAGCCTCCATCCACGTTCAGCGTCCCGCTATTTAAGCGCACGCCCAAGGGTGCGCCTCCCTCGCCCCCAGTTTGGTTGCGTTCGAAAATCGAATTGTGATTTTCGAGCCAATCAGAACGCTTCGAGTTCTGATGACGACGGAGATACTGCAAGCCGATGTTCTTCGCCCTTGTGCTCGACGTACTCGTACAAGCGGTCGAACGCCCACTTGTGGCCCCACGACGCCCCAGTCCGCTCGCGGATGTCAGTCAAATTCTCGAACACAATGGTCAAACATCCGTTCTCACGGGCCTCCGCGACGAGTTCGTTGCTGATGCGGTGTAGCATCTGCTTGAACCGTCCGTCCTCTTTTCGTCCGACGAACTCCGTGAGTTTTCTCCTGTATTTCGTATCCAGCCGGGGCCGAACTCGTAGAGACGGCGACGCAGATCGGCCGGTACCTCGGGCGTGACGGTCACCGGTCGGCCTCATACGGATTGCTGTTAACGATTTACCGGCGCAACCGCCGCCCGGGTCGCGGTTGCGCCGGCAATGACTTACAGTAAACCGTATCAGTCCTCGACCGTGACGACGTTCGCGCCAGGTGCGTTTTGCATCACGCTCTCGAGACCCTGTCGGGCGCCGGCCTTCCGACTGTAGCCCTCGCCGCTGTCGGCGATGACGTTACCGTTGTCGTGGACGAGTCGCCACCGCCACTCGTCGGCGGCGTCGCGATAGAGTTCGAACTCAGCCTTGCTGGCCGTCGCTGTCGACACCGGTGCGTCGGTCGCCGTCGACACCACCTCCGCCTCGTCGTCCGTGCCCGAGTCAGACGCGGCTGGGACCGCCTCCCCGTCCACGATCGGCCACTCGAGTTCGACCTCGAGTTCGGCGGCGTCGTCCGCAGTTTCGTACTCGAGCTCGAGTTCGAACCGCTCCGGAACGGCGACGGTGATCGACTCGTCGCCCTCGAGGGTGAGTGAGCCGTTCGCGATCCCGTCGGCCATTCGTCGCAACAGGGCCCCACCGGCGTCGCGCGAAAGGAGTCGTTCGATCTCGCGTTCGTCACCGTCGTCTTCGGCAGCTGCATCTGTCGCCGACGTGTCTGATTCTCGGTTTGGATCCGTCATACACCGCCGTACGCGCCCCGGCGTGAAATTCTCTCGTTCAGCGTTCGGTAAATATCATCCTTCAGAAACGATTCGGTGCCTCGACCGCGAGCGTATCCGTCGTCCCGATGTCCCTTCGCCGTGGTACGCTCTGTCTCCCGAGTGTAGGTCGTACCGATGCTGTTCGGCCGACGAGCGCTCCGGCTCTCCAGGATAAACCCAAAGACCGATTCGATCAGTTTTAACACTTTTATCGCGGGGGAGTGTCTCACATACCAATATGAACTGGCGGGAGGCCGAACGAGAGTACGAGGACGAGGTCATCGGGGAGACGACGCTCGGCCGGATGTTCGAGGAGTCGGTCGAGCGAAACACCAGCCAACCGGCCCAGAAATACAAAGGGGGAATCTACGACCGATCGCTGACCGACGCAGTGCTTCCGGCTGCCGACCCCGGTGCGTTCCGGACGATTTCCTACGCCGAGATGCGCGAGATCGTCCGCAACCTCGCCGCGGGCTTTCGCGAGCTGGGCGTCGAAACCGGCGATCGAGTGGGTATCTTCGCCACCACCCGGATGGAGTGGGCCCAGTCCGACTTCGCGCTGTTGAGCGCCGGTGCGGTCATCACGACGGTCTACACCAGCTCCTCACCGGATCAGGTCGAGTACCTGCTCGACGATCCCGACGCGTCGGCCGTCGTCGTCGAGAACGAGGAACTCCTCGAGCGCGTCCTCGAGGTCGAAGACGAACTCGAGCTCGAGTTTATCGTTTCATTCGACGAGTTCGAGGGGTACGACGACCGCGACGATATCCTGACCCTCGCCGAAGTCCACGACCGTGGCGAGGATGCGTTCGATCTCGAGGCCTATCAGGAGTGGCTCGACGAGCCCGAGCTCGACGATCTGGCGAGTTTGATCTACACCAGCGGGACGACCGGCCAGCCCAAGGGCGTCCAGTTGACCCACTGGAACTTCCGGTCGAACGTCAACGCGATTCGCAAGCGCTTCGCGCCGCGCCCGGACAAACCCGACGACGTTCCGACGCTCGATCAGGACTCGCTGGCGATGTCGTACCTCCCGCTGGCGCACGTCTTCGAGCGGACGGCCGGTCACTTCGTCCTCTTTGCGACGGGGGCTTGCGTCGCCTACGCCGAGGACCCCGACACGCTCCAGGAGGATTTCGAGACGGTCCAGCCGACGACGGCGACGAGCGTGCCCCGCGTCTACGAGAAGATCTACGACGGGATTCGCGAACAGGCCAGCGAGTCGGGCGCCAAGCGACGTATCTTCGAGTGGGCGACCGACGTCGGTGTCGAGTACCAGCGCGCCGACTCGCCGGGTCCGATTCTGAAGGCCAAGCAGACGCTTGCGGACAAACTCGTCTTTTCGACGGTTCGAGAGGCCCTGGGCGGCGAAATCGAACTGTTGATCAGCGGCGGCGGCAGCCTTTCGCCGGAGCTCTGTCAGCTCTATCACGCGATGGGGCTGCCGATCTACGAGGGGTACGGATTGACCGAAACCTCGCCGGTTGTCTCGACGAACCCGCCCGAAGCGGTGAAGATCGGGACGATCGGCCCGCCGCTGGCGAACGTCGACCTGAAAGTCGACGAGAGCGTCGCCGATCAGGACGCCTTCGACGACGATCCCGGTGAGGTCGGCGAACTCCTCGTCGACGGTCCGAACGTCACGCAGGGCTACTGGAACAAGCCCGGGGCGACGGCGGGAGCGTTCACCGAGGACGAGGACGGCACGCGCTGGTTCCGTACCGGCGACATCGTCCACCTGCGACCCGACAACTACCTCGAGTTCCGCGACCGGGCCAAACAGATCATCGTTCTCTCGACCGGCAAGAACGTCGCGCCGGGCCCGATCGAAGACGCCTTCGCCGCGAGCGAGCGCGTCGAGCAGTGTATGGTCGTCGGCGACGGGGAGAAGTTCATCGGCGCGTTGATCGTCCCGAACACGGACCACGTCCGCGAGTGGGCCGACGAGGAAGGCATCGATCTCCCCGAGGATCCCCAGGCAATGTGTGACGACGAGCGCGTCATCGAGTACATCCAGGCGGAAGTCGACAGCGCCAACGAGAACTTCGAGAAACACGAGACGATCAAGCAGTTCGAACTCGTCCCACAGGAGTTCACCGAGGAAAACGAGATGCTGACCCCGACGATGAAGAAAAAGCGCCGCGTCATCTTAGACGAGTTCGAGGACCGGGTCGACAGGATCTACGACGACGCCTAAGCGTCTCGAGCCCGGCCGAACCCCGATATCGTCCCGGTCGACGGCGTTACGAGGTGACCGCCGTCTCTCGGTTGCCACACCGTTGGCACAACCATCCACCGCCGGTGAACGTTTATCCGATTCCGGTCCCAGGAGCGCGTCGAAACCTTCCAGCAACTCGTTCGCGAGTACGACATCGACCTGGTGCTCGAGCGGCTCCGGACTGAACTCGAGGTCAGTCCGACGATGGAGTACGACCTTACCGAGAAACAGTACGAAACGCTCGTGACGGCGTTCGAGGCCGGTTTTTTTCGAGAATCCGAAAGAGACGACCCTCGAGAAGCTCGGAGACCAACTCGGCGTCTCGGACGCGGCGGTGACCGGTCGGACCCATCGCGGACTGGCGAATCTGCTCTCACAGACGGTCGCTCAACACGAACGCGATCCGTAGCCTGCAGTCGGTGGCCTTCAGCCACTCAGTTGCGGGATGACAGATACCCGCTGTTAAACGCCTGAACGGACTAACGGATCGTTTCAGGCCGCTGGCAATCATAAAAGAGGTGTAGCGAAAACCGACGGTGAGCCTGGTGAGTGAATATCGAGACGAGTGCTCCGGCGAGGAGCCAACGGTCCGCGTCGAGGTACAGCCACACGAGAAGCCATCTATCGCCGTCGTTCGCGCCCTCGAGACGCTGACCGGCGAGAAGGGGACCGAAATCGATCCCCTCTACGAGTACGTCGACCCCGAAGCGATCGACGAGTTGTTTGTCGACACGAACACGGCAACGCGCCGTGGGAGTGTCCGGTTTTCGTTCGGCGACATCGACGTTCGTCTCGTCGACGGAACGATCGTCGAACTACGGCGGTGAGCCGACACAGACGCAATCGTGAACGAATTCCTCACGGGGAGGGACGTGAGAATAACGACAGGGAGACATCCCAATTTTCGCATTCTAGACCCCTAATTGAAGAATAATATATACAAATATACCGCGATGGAGTACAGATAGTTGTACAGACAGCCACGGCCATACAGCAGCTATTTATACTAGCATTTGTATCGATCCTTACTATGGACCGACGGACGTTCCTGCGGACGACGGGTGTCGCAACGGCAGGGGTGGCGACAGCGGGGTGTCTCGGTGAACTGATGGGCGGTGACGAGTTTCCCGACGGGTCGGTAGAGGTGCTCGTCCCGTTCGACGAGGGTGGTGGCTCCGACGTGATCGTCCGTCAGATGGCCGATCCGCTATCGGAGGAGCTCGGAACGACGATCGAAGTGAACAACGTTCCCGGGGCCGGCGCCATGCGGGGCATCGGCCAGTTCCTGAACGAGGATCCCGACGGACACACGATCAGTAAGTTCAATCCGCTCACAACCTCGATTCAGGCGATGATCGAGCCGCCGGACTTCGAGATGACCGATCTCGAGGGGTTAGCGACGATCGGTTTCAACGCGCTCGTCGTCATCGGTAACGCCGACGAGAATATCGACGGGCTGGACGATCTGGTCGGCCGGTACGAGGACGAGGAGTTCGAGACGATCGGCGGACTCGGCGTCAACTACCTCGTCCACGCGACGTTCTTCCAGGAACTGTACGGCATGCCCTGGGATCGATACATCCAGTACTCGGGCGCGGGCCCGATCAACGAGGCGATCGCCTCCGGTGAGGTGCCTGCGGCGATCACGTCCGACGCAGGGGCTGCCTCGGCCGTCGAGAGCGGCGATGCGGACGTCATCGCCGTCCTGACGACCCAGGGCAGCGAGGTCTTCCCCGACGCCGAGACCGTCGTCGACCAGGGCTACGACGAAATCGACTTTGTCGGGCAGGTGACCCGGTCGATGTGGGTCCCACCAGAAACACCCGACGATCGGGTCGACATCCTCACGGAAGCGGTCGAAACGACGATCGAATCCGACACGATGCAGGACTGGGCCGACGAATCCGGGAATCCGATGGTCTACGACGGCCCGGAAAACGCCAACGACACCCTCGAGAGTATCTGGGAGGAGATTCCCGAACTCGTCGATATCGACGAGCTCAGGCAAGAAGCTGGCGACTAATTCGTCGCCGGTGGACGCTCGAATCGGCGTATAACTGACGCGAGATAGCGGGTCACGCTACGACAAGTCACAGATGACACGGACTACTGCGCTCGCTCGAGCGGTCGATACAGAACGGGCCTTGAGTCTATTCTTTCTTCTCGTTGGCCTCGTCATGTTCGGCCTGACGTTTACGTTCGAGTTCAGTTCGGCTGCGCTCTTTCCACGGTTGACCGCGGGAGTGATTATCGTCGGCTCGGTGCTGTTGGTGGTTCAGGACGCTCTCCCCGAGGGGCTGCGACGGATCGTCGCCGAACCGGTGTCGATCGCACAGCCCGATAGCGAGTACGAATCGGCGGCGAACGAACAGACCGCCCCAGAGCCTGCCGAAACGGCATCGGCGACGACCCGAGGCGTTCCCGATTCGATCGCGACCTACGGCCTGTTGCTTGGATACATCGCCGTCTCGCTCCTGATCGGCATTCTCTGGGCGACGCCGCTTTTCGTGCTCGCGTACTCGTGGTGGTTCGAACAGTCGAGGCGAGTTAGTGCCGTCGTCTTCGTGACCACGCTGGTGATCGTCTTCGCCTTCTACCTCCTGTTTAACGCACCGTTAGAAGACGGCTTCTTGTTGGAGTGGATCTGGTAAATGTCGACGACACACGCACTCCTGGAGGGAATGTCGATCGCCCTCTCGTGGCCGACCGTCATGTGGCTGGTCGTCGGGATCGTCCTCGGCATCGCCATCGGAGCGATACCGGGAATTGGACCCAACCTCGGAATGGCGGTCGTCTTGCCGCTGACGCTGCCACTCGGTGGGACGAACGGCATCATCCTACTCGTCGGCATCTACAGCGGCTCGATGTACGGCGGCAGCGTCGCCGCGATCCTGATGAACGTCCCCGGAACCGCCGCCGCTGCGGCCACGACGTTCGACGGCTACCCGCTCTCGAGACAGGGCAAAGCGATGCTCGCCCTGTCGGCGTCGGCGTTTTCCTCGGCGAGTGCAGGGTTCATGACGATCGTCGCTCTTATCGTTATCTCGCCGGTGTTGATCACGATCGTCCTCATGTTCGGGTCGCCGGAGTACTTCCTCGTCGCGGTGCTTGGACTCTCGATGATCACGATCGTCGCCCAGGGCTCGATCGTCAAGGGATTGATCGCCGGGGCCTTCGGCATGCTCGTCTCGACGGTCGGCGTCGCGGAGATGTCCCCGGAGGTGCGCTACTCCTTCGGTTACATCGGCCTCTACGACGGGATCGACTTCGTCGCGGCGATTCTGGGCATCTTTGCCGTCGCCGAGATGCTGAAACTCGCCAGCGAACGCGGCAGCATCGCTCGGGGCACCATCGACCCCGACGGCAGCCCACTCGAGGGCGTCAAGGCCGCCGGGTCCCGGTGGTGGCTGCTCGTCAAGTCCTCGTTTATCGGCATGTTCATCGGGTCGATTCCCGGCTCGGGAGCCGCCGTCTCGAATTTCGTGGCCTACAGCGAGGCCGTTCGGAGTTCGACGACCCCCGAAAACTTCGGTCAGGGTGAACTCGACGGCGTCGTCGCGGCCGAATCCTCGAACAACGGCACCGTCGGCGGCTCGCTCATCCCGGCGCTGTCGTTCGGGATTCCCGGCAGCGGGGCGACGGCCGTCCTGCTCGGTGGCCTGCTTATGCACGGACTGAACCCCGGGCCGGATCTGTTTACGACGGAGTTGAGCTTCACCTACGCCGTCTTCGTCTCGCTGTTTCTGGGCAACATCGTGATCCTCGTCGTCGGCCTGAGCCTGATCACGCGCATGGAGTATCTCACCCGGATCGACACCCAGATCCTCATCCCCATCGTCTTCGTGCTCGCGATTTCGGGAGCGTACATGCTGCGCAGCAACTGGGTCGATGTCCTCACCGTCGCCGCATTCGGCGTCATCGGCTACTACATGTTCGCACACAACTTCTCGATCGTGGCGTTCATCCTCGGTATCGTCTTAGGCGGCATCGCCGAGGAGAACTTCCTCAGATCGCTCGATCTCTCGGACGGCTCGCCGCTCATCTTCGTCGACAGCTGGCCCGCGCGCATCCTCGTCGTGTTGACGATCCTCGTGTTGGTCGCACCCGTCCTCAAGGCGGCACTCGAGCGCTCGCGTGGCGACGCGTAGCAAGTCCAAACAGCCTTGGGAGCGCTGTCCCTCCCCTCGAACGATGACCGATGACCGATCTCTGTGACGTGACGATTCGGGAGAGCGAACAGCTTCCCGGCCGATCGTACGATCTCGAGGCGAAACGCGAGGCCGGCCGTGCGCTGGACGACCTCGGCGTGGCGTTCGTGCAGGTCGGCTTTCCGATCACCGGGAAGACCGATCGCCGCGCCGTCGCCACCCTCGCCGACGAACTCGAGGCCGACATCGTCGCGATCGCCCGGACCCTAGACCGTGACGTCGACGCCGCGATCGAGTCCGGCGCCGACGTGATCGAGGTGTTTGCCCCGCTCTCGACACGTCACCTCGAGACGACCCTCGACACGGACCGTGAGACAGCGTTCGACCGCATGCGGCGGGCGGTCGATCGGGCGGCCGCGAGTGGGGCAACCGTTCACCTGTCGATCATGGACGCGTTTCGGACCGCGGACGAACACGTCGATCGTGCGATCGATCGGTTCGAGGACGTGGCCGTCGTTACCCTCGCAGATACCGTCGGTGCGATGGCGCCACTGGCGCTCGAGCAACGCCTTGGGGCTCTCGTCGACTCGGGCGTCGATCCCGACCGACTCGGCGTACACCTTCACGACGACCTGGGCGTCGCGACGGCGAACGCGCTCGTCGCGGCCAGACACGATGTCGGACGACTCGATGTCAGCGTCGCCTCGCTGGGCGAGCGGGCGGGCAACCCCGCCCTCGAGGAGGTCGCGATCCACTGCGATCGGGAGGGGTACGCCGAACTCGGGCTCGAGACGGCCGAGCTCGTCCCCCGATGTGAGGACGTGCTCGCGGCGCTCGAGGAACCCGTCGACGAGCGCAAGGCCGTCCTCGGCCGGGACGTCTTCGAACACGAATCCGGTCTTCATACGGCCGCCATGTTACGCGATCCGAGCACGTTCGAACCGTTCGACCCCGAAACCTACGGCGGCGAGCGCTCGCTCGTCTTCGGTGCTGGCAGCGGCAGTGGTGCTGCTCGAGCCCTGCTCGAGGCGGCGGGTGTCGAGGCGACCGACGCGCGCGTAGAAACGATCCTTTCGGCGCTCGAGCGAGAAGGACCGGTCGACCTCGAGGGAGCGCTCGAACTGGCTCGAGACGAACAGTAATCGCCACGACTCCTCGAAGAACGGTTTCGATCAGAGCGCGTCGCGCTCGTGGAGAGCCTGGAGTTCGGCGTCGTCGTATCCCAATTCACGGAGCACCTCGTCGGTGTGCTCGCCGAGTGCCGGTGGCTGTTCGCCTTCGGGGGGCTCGAACCGATTGGATCGAAGCGGCAGTTTCGGTACGTCGACCGACGTGCTCGTTCCCTCGGTGGTCTCGATCTCGGTGAGCGCGTCGGTCGCCGCGAGATGCTCGTCGTCGATCACGTCGCCGACGTCGTTGACAGGCGCGACGGGGACCCCGCTTTCGCGAAGCCGCTCGAGAACCTCGTCTTGGGTCCAGTGGTTGAACTCGTCGGCCAGCCGATCGCGAAGTTCTCCCCGGTGCTCGCGACGGTCGTCCATCGTCGCGAATCGCTCGTCTTCGTCGAGGTCGGTCTCGAGGGCATCACAGAGGCGTTCCCAGTGGCGTTCGGAAGAGGGGCCGACGAACGTCCACTCGTCATCGGCGGTCTGGAAGACGTCGTAGGGGGCCCAGTTGAGGTGGCTCGCGCCGATCGGCTCCGGGACGATGTCGTGGGCCTGGCTGTAGGCGAGCCAGTAAGACATGAGTGGCATCGTGCTCTCGAACATCGGTGCCTCGACGTAGCTGCCCTCGCCCGTGCGGTCTCGGTCGCGAAGCGCCGAGAGGATGCCGACGGCGGCGAAAAAGGACGCCGCCATATCGGAGATGCTGGTGCCGACCCGGACCGGCTGTTCGTCTGGCAGCCCGGTGACGCTCATCAGGCCGCTCAACGCTTCCGTGATCGGATCGAGTGCCGGATACTCCTCGTAGGGACCCTCGCCGAACCCCTTGATCGAACAGTAGATCAACGCCTCGTCGATCGCCGACAGCGTCTCGTAGTCGACGCCGAGGCGCTCGGTGACGCCTGGGCCGAAGTTTTCGACGACGATGTCGGCCTCGTCGACGAGGTCCTCGAACACCGCTCGTCCCTGCTCGTCTTTCAGATCGACGGTGACGCTGCGTTTGTTTCGGTTCATCGCGTTGAACAGGCTCGTGCCGAGTTCGCTCGAGTCCCGGACCGAGTCGCCGCCGTGGCTCCGATTTTCGACCTTGATCACGTCCGCGCCGAGGTCCGCGAGGATGAGCGTACAGAACGGTCCTGCGACGATGTGGCCGAGTTCGAGAACCGTCACGTCCTCGAGAGGCGCGTCGCCGGCTGGCGCTGAGGGAGCTGGCCCAGTCATGCTTCCTGTCGGTCCCACCAGCGACAAATAGTTGCTGATACGGAGTGGCGTCCGTATCCAGACACGACCGACGGCGGAGGCTGCCGGTGGGTATGGACCGCCATCGACGGGCGTATCGCCGTCTTACCGCCGCCGCGTTGCAGCCGGAAGCGAGCGTCAGATACCACTACCGCGACGGCAGTTCGCTCGCGACGGTGGTCGACCGAACCGACCAGTACGTGACGTTCGTCGGTCTGGACTGTGACGGTCGCTTTACACACGATCAGATCGAGACCCTGCTCGAGGACGGCCGTCTCGAGGTCGTCCTCGACGACGATACGCACGTTCCGGCCGAGACGCTTTCGCGTCGTTTCTGACAGCACTTCGGCGCCGTTACGTTCGTAGCGTCACGAGTCGATACGCCGAACAGCCGACTGGTCCGCGCGTTCGGACCGGTGTGGATTGTTATTGTTGTGCTCGAGAGGGACCGCTCGAGTCGGACTGCTCCCGGTAACGTCCTGTTGAACTGCAGCCATGGTTTCGACGCGAAGCTCAGTCTGGCGTCTTCGCTGGTCGATGTAGGCCAGGACGCGTTGCAGGCGTCGAATGTTACGTCTGGTCGTCACCTCGTTGGGATGGAGCCAGAGGTGACAGATCCCGTCACCGGCCGTGGCGGCGTCGATGCCGCGTTTTGCCTTGCGAACGACCGGATCACCGACGATCGGTTCGACGAGCGAGCGGGCGACGCCCTCGAAGGAGAATAGACACAGCGAGGCCGGGATATCGACCAGCCCGTGCTCGTCGACCCTGGGATCGACCAGCGGCGGCGTGGTCTGGCAAACGGCGTACTCGGCCACCTTCCCGAGCGGATACAGCGGCGAGTCGTCGTACCATCTTGATGGCGAACGACCGCGATAGCAGCTGAAACCGTAGGTCGCGAGAAGCTCTCTGTGGCCGACGACGTTCCGGGGAAAGACGAAGGACTCGAGGTCGACCCCGAATTCGGCGGCGGCGGCGAGGCAGGCCTCGAGTTCAGCTTCGACGACGGCTGTCGGTGTCGCGACCGGGTCGAACAGGACGTGTGAAAACGAGTGACAACCGATCTCGTGGTCGACGGGCGCATCTCGGACCCGCTCGACGAGACCGGGTGCGAGCCACCAGTTGTCGTCCGTGACACGTCCGCCCGGGTCGGACGCGAACCACCCCTCATCGGCGGCCGGATGGTCCACGTGGTGGCCGTCACACGCCTCGAGCATGAGGTGGCCGACGACGCCCCAGGTCGCCGGTATCTCGTACGCCTCGAGTAACTCGAGCAGTCGACGCCATCCGCGTCGAGCGTTTCGAATACGGTCTATCGGCGGTTGCTCGAGGTCGTGAAATCCCCAGGCAAGTTCGGCGTCGATCGAGAGTACTACGCGTCCCATAGCGATCACGGTGTCCGGTCGATCGATTCGTCCACGATCAGTGATCTGTTCAGCGAGTCATTAAGTATGGGTTCGATTACACGCTGGCTGACGAGTAGGGACCGATTGTCCGCCGTGGCCACACCGGGGCGGGGAGTAAAACCGATCGGGTGTTACAGGTCCCGACTGCTTGACGAGAGTACTCCGTTCTTAACTAACGTTCACACTGCTGTGAGTGTTCGCATGGCCGATTCCGTTGTGAGAGATCGGACTCGCTGGACCGACGGGGGTCACCGTCGACCGGGTGATTTCGATGGGCAGTGACAGCTGGATCGATCGATCGGTCGCTATCCCAGGAACGATCGCACCGAGTACCGTCGCCTGTCTGCGTTCGCTCGGGCGGCGGGGCATTCGGACGATCGTGCTGACGGATCAGGAGATTGCCCCGGCGGTCCACTCGAAGTACTGTGACGAGGCCCTCTCGGTACCGAACCCCCACGACGACCTGCTGGCCTACAAGGATGCACTGCTCTCGATCGCGATGCGGCCCGATGTCGCGACGATTATTCCGGTACGAGATGTCGACGTCTACGTCCTCTCGCGGTACAAATCCGAATTTCAGGATCACGTTGCGACTATCTGGCCGGATATCGGAACGCTCGCGGCCGTCCAAGATCGCGTCCACCTGTTCGATATCGCCGCGGATGCGGGCGTATCTGCCCCGGAAACGACCGTCTTGGCCGAGGCGACCGACTGGGACTGGGATCGCCACTGGATCGTCAAAGCGCGATATGCCGTGCTCACCGACGAGTATCTCGACGGTTACGGACCCGAACAGTTTCTCGATCCGCCCAAGACCGAGTATCTGCGACCGGGCATCGAACCCGACGTCGATACCCTTCGACACGGCATGGGCCACGATCCCCTGGTCCAGGAGTACGTGCCCACGACCGACGAGTACGGCTTTTTCGCGCTCTACGACCACGGCGATCCCGTGGCGACCTTTCAGCACCGTCAGCGACGGGGGTACAGCTACGCCGGCGGCGCGAGTTCCTTTCGCGAATCGGTCCGTATCCCAGCGCTCGAGGCGGCCGGTCGAAATCTCCTCGACGCCCTCGAGTGGCACGGGCTCGCGATGGTCGAATTCCTGCGGGACGAGGAGACGGGTGAGTTCAAACTCATGGAAGTCAACCCGCGGTTCTGGTCGTCGCTGCCGTTCTCGGTGCAGGCTGGTGCGGACTTTCCGTACTACTACTGGCTCTTGACACACGACGAAGCCGATCGGATCGACCACGCCTACGAGGCGGGCATCGCCGGCCACCTGTTGCGCGGTGAACTGCTGTACCTTCGGTCGATTTACTTCGATGACGTCGAACTCGCGGACAAACCGGACCTCTCTGACGCCGCCCTCGAGGTCGCACGCTCGATCGTCAGCCATCCACGGTTCGATTACGCGAGCCTCGACGATCCTCGCCCGTTCCTGGCGGATCTCCGAAACGCCTACGACGACTACAAACGGCGCGGCTCGATCAAGTGACGGCCCCGGCCGACCACGGAACCGGCCGAGGCGACCGATCGGCGCGTCGAACCGCCGTCACCGAGCGTCGTACTCGATGTCGATGCGTGCATCGCCAGACACCGAAAAGTCGACGATGTCGCCGCTGAACCAGTACGCGTCCCGATCACCCGCCACGGCACCGGAGACTGCGGTCCCATCAACGTCGGTCTCCTCGAGCGTTGCGTCTCGATACGTCGAGACCTCGACCGACCCCGTGACCTCGAACGTGTAGGTGCTTGGCTCGCTCGAGTAGCTGCCATCGACGACGAGGGCGTTCGTCAGCTCCGCATCGTCCTCGCCATCGTCTTCGTCGCCGGGTTCCCCGTCGTCCTCGTTTCCATCGTTTTCGTCGCCGTTGTCGTCGTCCTCGTCGCCGTCGTCGGCAGTCTCCTCGATGACCGCTTCGGGGTCCATCCGATCCCCGTCGAGTTCGATCCACATCACGTCGGGCTGCTCGAGGTCGATCGCAGTGACGGGACCCTCGATGCGGAAGGCGTCGCCGTTGCCGCCGCCGGTGGTTCCGCCGGCGTGCCAGCTGTCGCCGTCCTCGTCGACGAAGTCCTCACTCTGGTAGGTGCCGCCCTCGATACTGCCGCCGGAGGGCGTCTCGTAGGGGGCGTCGGCGAACTCGACCGGGCCGCCGGCGGTAAACTCGTAACTCGCGAAGCGAGCTTCTGGCTCGGTGACGAACGCGAGCAGACGATCGTCACCGGCGTTCTCATTTCCCTCTTCGTCCTCGTTACCATCGTCGGCCGTCTCCTCGATAATTTCCTCGAGTTCCATCCGTTCGCCGTCGAGTTCCACCCACATCACGTCGGGTTGCTCGAGGGCGATGTCGGTGATCGGGCCGGCGACGCGGAAGGCGTCACCGTGGCCGCCGCCGGTCGTCCCGCCGGCGTGGCGAGTGTCGCCGTGTTCGTCGATGAAGTCCTCGGCTTCGAAGGTTCCGCCTTCGATGCTGCCGCCGGAGGGCGTCTCGTAGGGGGCGTCGGCGAACTCGACGGGGCCCTCGGCGAGGAACTCGTAGCTCGCCAGGTTTGCCTCGGGCTCGGTGACGAACGCGAGCAGGTACTCGTCACCGTCTCCGTCGTCCTCCTCGTCGTCTTCGTCGTCTTCGTCGTCACCGTTGCCCGGGCCACCGGAAGACGGCGGCTCGGCCGATCCCGAGGCCGCTTGCTCGGCAGTCAGCGGGACGCCCTCGACGTCTTCGGGTTCGGTTCGCTGTGGGGAACCGACGGATTCGCCGATGACTCGTCCGGAGTGTTCGACGGTCGACTCGAACCGGCTGTCGGTCACTCGCACCCTGGCGTTTTCTCGCCAGTGGCTGTCGCCCGTTCCGATATCCCCCATTCGTGCGCCCGAGAAGTCGCAGTCGATTACTTCGATCTCCTCGTAGAATCCCCAGGCGTTGCGGTCACAGCCGGTCGCGACGCAGTTTTCGACGTAAGAGCCGTTCGTGCCGACCCGAAAGCCACCCGCGCGACAGTCTGCCGCGTAGGAGTTCGTGATGTGTACCTCGCCACCGCCGCCCCGGCCGGCCGGGTGTCTGGCGGGATTACCGGGCGAGCTGCCGTAGATCGCGTTGTCGGGGTAGCCCTGAATGTTCACCCGGTCGATCTCGAGGACGCCGGCGTGACTACCGGCGACGAAGATGCCGGTCGCGCCGGGATAGGTGTCGTCGGGCGATCCGTCGCCGAGGTAGAGGTTCTCGATGCGCGCCGAGCCGCCAGCGGAGACGCTGACGATTAGCGGTTCGGCTTTCGCGTGACTGTCCCAGCTACCACGGACACCAACGTTGCGAATTTCCCAGTCGGTACCGGTGGCGTTGATCTGATACTGTGCACCGCGTGCGGTGATGTCGATGAGCGTGTTCTCGAGCGTGTCACCGCTGCCGAGTTGGACGCGGTAGGTGTCCCCGGCGGACACCTCGACAACGTCGAACGATTCGTCGGCCGCAACAGCCCCGACGCCGACGACACTCAGTGTTGCAGCACTCGCTGCCCCTCGCAAGTACGAGCGGCGACCGAGCAGTGATCGATCCTCGCCATCCGTCTGCGAGTCGTGGGTATCCGTCATACATCAATGGCGAAGAACAGTTCGGCGAAGTAATACTCCGTTAAACTGAGTAGTCTTTAAATCCGGACTCTCAGTAAAAAATGATACTCAGATTACGTGATCCGCGAAGCGATTACCGCCGACAGGACTCGAAATAACGCCGAGTCGACACGTCGACTGCGAGCGCGTATCGGGGAAGGGAGACGAACGATGAACCGCTCGTACGCTCGAGGCGGCGATCTCAAAATAAGCAGTCGTGTACGAATCGAGGCATAACTCGCCTGTATCGGGTTCTAACCGTCGCTCTCGAGGACGGAGAAGCAGCGTCTGGTGGCGTCAACCGCGGTCGGTATGGATTGCTGTCATCCGGTTCACCGTCATACGGTTTACTGTAAGTCGTTACCGCCGAAACCGCGACCCGTCTGCGGTTTCGCCGGTAAATCGTTACAGCAATCCGTATCAATCAATCCATGTACCCGAGTCCCCGAAGTCTGTCCTCGACGTCGCCGAAGTCGTCGTCGACGGCGTCGTCCGGCCTCGCAGACGATCGTTCCTCGCCCGCCGCCTGCACCGTCGGCGCCGCCTCCGAGGCGAGGAGATCGGTTCGGACCGTTCCGTCGATGTCGTCGGGAATCGGTTCGCCGACGCTATGGAGCAGCGTCGGTGCGATGTCGACGACCTCGAGTTCCTCGACGGTGCCGCGTGCGTCGATACCGGGTCCGTAGGCGAAGAAGACGCCCTGGCTCCGGTGGCTCGCCGCCTTCGATCCTGCGGATTCGAAGACATCGTCGCCGAGTGAGGTCTTCTCCTCGTAGCCATCTTCGCCGACGATCACGAGATCTGGCGACTCATCGTCGGTCGGGAACACGTCGTCGCCGTCGTGCACCGACAGCGCTGTCTCGCCCGTTTCGGGGTCGGTTACGTCCGCAAAGAGGTCGTGCAGTTCGCGTTTGAGCGATGGAATCTCCGCGGGCGAAACGGCGCCGCGGGCGAACCGATCGGTGTCGTTGATATAGACGTAGCCCGGCCCGTGGGTGAACGCGACCGTCTCCGCGAAGTCGACGTCGTAGAGTCCGTGTTCACCGGGCACCTGCTCGGCGATGCCGTCGACGAGCCGTTTCGGCAGCGCCTGGACGACTCGCTTGTCGTCGACACCCATTCGCTTGACCATCCCCAGGACGTTCGATTTCGTGACTCCCAACTGCGAGAGCGAGTTTCGGGCCGTGCTCTCCGCTTTTGGCGTGAGATATCCCGCCTCCGACAGTACGGTGTTGAGGTTGACGAATTTCGAGATCGGGCCGAATCCGTGGTCCGAGACGACGAACAGATTGGCCTCGTGTTCGGTAACATAGTCGAGGACATCGCCCAGGATCGCATCGAGTTGCTCGTAGTGCTCGAGGATGACATCGTCGTCCCAGATGAGATGCTGGAGTCGATCGGGCGCCGTATAGACGAAGAAGAACAGTCGCCAGTCGTCGATCTCCATGAGATGATCCATCAGCGCGCGACGCGAGTCGACGAGCGAGGCGAGATCGTCCGTAAACCGTGTCTCGTCGTCGGCGTAGTCGTACCAGTTCAGCCCGATCCGATACTCCGGCACGTGCTCGTCGATCTCGTCGACGAGCGAGGACGGCGAAGCGAACCGATCGTTCAGCGACGGCGCGATCATCCCCGAGACCATGGTCCCGTCGATGTCGCTCGCCGGATACGTCATCGGGACGTTGCCGACGATGGCCGGCGAGAGGTGCTCCCACAGCGGCGACCGCTCGAGGTTCACGCTTGTGTTCATCTCCTGCGTATAGTCGGATTCGACCCGCTGAAAGCCGTAAATACCGTGTTTGTCCGGCCAGACGCCGGTCGCGATCGACGGCCAGGCGGTCGGCGTCGTCGGCGGCGTCGTACTCTCGAGTGGCGCGGCAACCCCCTGCTCGAGGAGGCGGCCGAAGTTCGGTAGCTTCCCCTCGACGATCCAGTCGTGAATGCGGTCCCAGGGGACGCCATCGATCCCGAGTACGAGTGCCCGATCGGTATCAGTAGCGTCGATAGTCATCGTGTCGTTGACGTTCATGCCAGAAGCGATATTTGTTATACCGCGGCTTACGCTCGGTAGCCGTCGTCGTACGGACGCGACGAGCCGCGAGCGCGTGGTGGTATCGAGACACGTCGATACCCAGTCGTTCGGGAGGATCGCTATACCAATCTGACTCGAGCAAAATCGAATCGTAGTCGTCGCCTTACGCCGCAGAATCGTCGACCGCTTCCGCGGCAGTGAGCGGGACACCGTCGACATCTTCAGGGTCGGTTCGATCGGGTTCGCCTGCGGACTCGCCGACGACCCGTCCGGAGTGTTCGACGGTCGTTTCGAATCGGCTGTCCGTGACACGAACCGACGCATCGGCCTGCCACTGGCTGTCGCCCGTCCCAACGTCGCCCATCTGGCCGTCCGAGAAGTCACAGTCGATGACTTCGATCTCCTCGTAGAACCCCCAGGCGTTGCGGTCACAGCCGGTCGCAACACAGTTCTCGACGTAGGAACCGTTCGTGCCGACGCGAAAGCCACCGGCCCGGCAATCGGCCGCGTAGGAGTTCGTAATGTGAACTTCGCCGGCGCTTCCCCGGCCGGCCGGGTGGCTGGCGGTGTTTCCAGGGGAACTACCGTAGATTGCGTTGTCGGGGTAACCCTGGATGTTGACCCGATCGATCTCGAGGACGCCGGCGTGACTACCGGCGACGAAGATGCCGGTCGCGCCGGGATAGGTGTCGTCGTAGGCACCATCGCCGAGGTAGAGGTTCTCGATCGACGCCGTGCCATCCGTGGGAACGCTGGCGGTCAGTGGCTCGGCTTTCGCGTGGCCGTCCCAGACGCCGCGCACCCCGACGTTGCGGATCGCCCAGTCGGAGCCGCTCGCGGTGATCTGATACTGCGCACCGTCGGCGGTGATATCGATGATCGTGTTTTCGAACGTCTCCCCGTCGCCGAGTTGCACCGTGTACAGATCGCCGGCGGGGACAGCGATCACGTCGTCGTCCTCGGCGGCGGCCGTCCCGATACCGGCGACCGTGGCGACGGTTGCACTCGCGATGCCACGGAGATACGAACGGCGCTCGAGTGACAGTCGTCTCACACAGTCAGTCTGCGAATCGTGGGTGTCGGTCATACTCCCGTCTCGAGCCCGCGTCGTCGAAGTAATTCGCCATTAACCAGACCAGTCTTTAGGTCGGAGTCTCCGTCGGTACCGACAGTCCGGTAAAGGGGCGTATCGGAACGTTTAATTGAGCTGGGAAACCGCCCATCGCGGATCGAGCAGGCCACTGCCGACTGCCAGCGTGAGCCAGACGGCAACGCCGAGAAGGACGGTCGAAAGCAGCGTGACTACGCTCGAGACGTACGGGAGCGCGAGGACGACGGCGAGGGCCATACCGGCGGCGATACCGCAGACGGTGAGCGTCGTTCTGGCGAGCCGACCCACCGAGAGCGAGAGTTCGATGTGGATGAGATAGAGGTTGACCGTGGCCATGATCGCGTAGCTAATCACCGTCGAAACCGCCGCACCGGTCGGCCCGATCGTCGGGATCAGGACGACGTTGAGGCCGAGGTTGAAGATCGCCGCACCCCCCTTGGACAGCGCCCGATGGCGCGCACGTCCGAGGAAATCGAGCGCCCCATTGGTGAGCTTGTTGATCGACTCCAGAACGACGAACACCGACAGCACCTGCACGATCGGGATGGCACCGAGATATTCCTCGCCGAAGACGTGCCTGATGGCCGGATCGGCGACGAGCAACATCCCCGTCGCTGCGGGAACGTAAAACAACAGATTGTGTTCGAACGTCGTCTCGTAGATCGCCGCCGCCTGCGCTACGTCGTCGTTCGATTTCGACTCGCCGAACGTCGGGGCCAGAGCGAACCCCAGCGAGCTGGCCGGTGCGGCCACGAACTCGGTCAGTTGCTTCGCGAGGGTGTAGTACGCGACCGCGACGGGCGTGAGAAAGGCCCCGACGAGTACGATATCGACGCGTTTGAACATGATCGACGACGCGCCAGTCACGGTCAGCGGAACGCTATACTCGAGGAGCCGTCGCGTGATGCTCCCGTCGTCGTCGCGAGGTTCGGTCTCCGCGGACGCGGCGTCGTCGGTCGCGTCCGCAGCTGGCTCGAGTTGGGAGAGCCACCGGTAGAGGACGACCAATCCCACGGTTGCCCCGAGCGCGTAGCCGACGATGTAACCGAGCAACGCGCCGGCGATGCCGAACCCGAGACTGAGAAAGCCGATCGCGAAGACGAAGATACCCAGATTCGAGACGATCGACAGGATCGCGCTCCACGTTACGCGGTTGAACCCTTGACAGAGAAAGTACGCGTACGACCGAAGCGTCTGGGCGACGATGAACAACACGCCCAGCGAGAGCAACGACAGCAACTCCGGTTCCCCAAAGCCCGCGACGATCGGCTCTCGAAAGACCACGACGACGGCCGAGACGATCGCGATGCTGAGCAGGTTGAACAGGAGCGATCGGCGAACGATCGCCCGCACCACCGACGGGTCGGTGTCGCGATATTCCGTGACATACCGGGCCGCGGATTTCGCGAACCCCATCCGGCTGAAGAAGACGGCCATCCCGAAGATCGATATCGCCAGGTAGAGCAGTCCGTACTCCTCGGTCGTCAGGAAGACTCTAGTGAGCAGCAGTATCAACAGCCCGTTGACGCCAATCTCGACGATCTTCGAGACGAGCGTCGCCTTGAACCCGCCGGCGATCGTATCAGTTACGGACATTCGTTGTGGTGGAATCGTCGTCGGTTTCGAACGCGAACCCCACGGCAGGGAAGCTATCGGACAAAACAGCGGTATCGTCCTTGTTATGGCGATTCTACCGGCTGTAACGCGTATCTTCACGTCGCGAATCCTGCCCCCGAGACTATACCCTGGATCGTGGAACGACAGCCCAATGGCTCCGCTCTCGAACCACCACATCCTCGTCACCGGCGGTGCGGGATTCATCGGTTCGCACCTCACAGACCATCTCATTCCCGACAACGATGTCGTCGTCCTCGACGATTTCTCGAGCGGCGACCGGTCGAAGGTCCCCGACGACGCGACCATCGTCGACGCGGACATCAGAGATACCGAGGCCGTTTCGCGGGCGCTCGAGGATGTCGATACCGTGTTTCACCAGGCCGCACTCGTCAGCGTCGCGGCCTCGATCGACGCACCGACGCGAAGCCACGCGATCAACGTCGACGGGACGCTCGCCGTTCTCGAAGGGGCTCGCGAGGTCGACGCACGCGTTGTGTTGGCCTCGAGTGCGGCTATCTACGGCCATCCCGAGACGGTGCCTGTCCCCGAATCCGCGCCCAAGACGCCGGCCTCGCCGTACGGCCTCGAGAAGCTCACGATCGACCACTACGCGCGACTGTATCACGAGCGCTACGGCCTCGAGGCCGTCCCACTCCGGTACTTCAACGTCTATGGTCCCGGCCAGCGTGGCGGCGACTACAGCGGCGTGATCGATATCTTCCTCGAGCAGGCTCGCGCCGACGCGCCGATCACCGTCCACGGCGACGGCAGCCAGACTCGCGATTTCGTCCACGTTGAGGATGTCGTTCGGGCGAACGTTCTAGCGGCGACGACCGACGCCGTCGGTCGGGCCTACAACGTCGGCACCGGCTCGTCGGTGACGGTCGTCGAACTCGCCGAACTGATCCGGGATGCAACCGACTCGTCCTCGGAGATCGTTCACACCGGGGCGCGAGACGGCGACATCGACCAGAGCCGCGCGGATCTCTCGCGCAGCCGAAACACACTCGGGTACGAACCGACCGTGGCACTACGTGATGGCATCGCCGATCTGGTTGCCCACCGAACGAAGTAGACGGAAAATCGCACGTTCACAGCCGCCGTCTCGAGTCCGTTATCGACGACGAGCCCGTGTCCCAAGGAACAACGCGATCAGCACAACGATCGCGACCGTTAGACCGACCTCGAACCCTGCCAGCGGCGACGCGTCCACCGACCCAGCGTCCGGATGTGGCCCGACCGCGAGCGCCTCGAGCGAGTCGACCTCGGCGTCGTACTGGTAACTGCCGCCCTGATCGGCCCGAACCTCGGTCGTGGAAACGTTCCAGGCGCCGTCGTCGTCGACCTCGTAGAGGGCGATTTCGTCCGGATCGATGCCGAGTTCGTCGAGTTCGCTCGAATCGACACTGAACGTGACGGTCGAGGACGAACCCTGGGACGGATCGTCGCCCGTCACCGTCACCGTCGAAAGCGCCTCGCTTCCCTCGAGGTCGCCTGCGGAGACGCCGCTGGGTCGGTCGTTTTCGAACGTGAGCGTCGTGTCGTCCGCGAGACCGGTCGTCTCGAGGCGCTCGAAGCGTACGCCGTCGTGCGTGCCCCGTGTCGGCTGGAGCGAGACCGTGTCGTCGGCCCGGACGTCGTCGATGGTCACAGTGATGCCGTCGTCAGTTCGCTCGTAGGTGACGCTCGGCCCGTCACACGTGCCCGTTCGGATCGTGACCGGCTCGTCCATCGACGGAATCGAGCCACGATCGGGATCCTCCGCGTCGCCGGACAGCACCTCCCAGTCCTCGATGTCGCCGCCGTCCCACCAGTCGCCGCCGTAGCCGGTTCTGTTCTCGTCGTCGAACTCCTCGTCGACCTCGGCGTCGTAGAGATTCGCATCCTCGTTGAATCCCGGGTGGATCGTCACCGCGAACTCGTCGTCGAACCCGCCGTTGAGCGCACCGCCGCCGGTTCTGTTCTGGATGTAGGCCCAGTCGGCCGACGCCCAGCCGTCGCCCGTCTCGAACTCGTCGCGGTTGGTGTCGCCGTCGTAGTCGTCGTTTCGAACCACCCACTCCGCATCGTGTGGGACACCAGCCATCTCGAACGTGACGACGCCGCCGGCCGTGTCACCCTCGAGTTCGTCGTGGACCATCACAAGACTCGTCCCGTCGGTCCCCTGGTGGAGAAACAGCAGGCTCGTGTCGGACTCCTGGAGGTGCTCGGTGCCGTACGAACTGTACATTCGATCGACGCCGTCGGGATGGGTATCGTGATCGCGATAGTCGTAGAACGCCTCGACCGAGCCGGAACTCGAGAGCGGTTCGATCGGTTCACAGAACTCGCCCTGTTCGACGACGTAGCTATCGGCCGACTGCTGGACCGTCGATGCACTCGCCGTTCCCGCGACGGCAGCCCCTGCCGGTCCGGCGAGCGCGCCGACGATCAGTACCGCGACGACGGCGAGGACGGTCGACCAGTTGTGGCTCATGGCTCACCGCCACGTCCCGACATCCGAGACGGCGTTTCGAAACCGGCGAACGGGCCGCTATCTCCGGCACCGTCCGCACGGGCTTGCGGTCGCGTTTCGTTCGATCCACCCCGCTCGAGCGCCCGTGCACTCGCCGTCGATTCCTCGCGGTCGGCCCCCCGCTGGGACCGACCGTGGTCCTCGAGCGTCGCGCAGAACTCTCGCGGCGAGCCGATCCAGGCCCCGCGTTCCTGCGCTCGCTCGAGCAGCCACCGATAGAGGCCGCGGTGGCCGGGAAACTCGTCCTCGTCGAAGTAACGGGGATGCCAGAGGACGGTCATCACCGCGTCGTTGCGGGCGGCGTCTGCCAGCAGCCGATCGCAGGTCCGACGGGCGGCCTCGGGCGAGGAGCCGGGGTCGGGCAGCGCCTGATCCATGATCGTCAGCGGGAAGACCAGAAACTCGTCGTCGAAGGGCCGAATCGGGTGATAGCCGTGGTGGAAGCCACACTCGGTCGTCGAGCCCAGCGTCGCGTCGTACTCGAGCCCGATCGCCCGATGGTGGTGCCACGTCTCGGGCCTGGAGAGCCGCAGGTGGTGTTGACGACCGCCGGCGATCGACCCCTCGAGGACATCCTCGAGCGCGCGTTTCTCCTCGCCCAATCGCTTCCGATCCTTGGGCGTGTGATAGGAGCCGTGGAGCCCGACCTCCCAGCCGCCGGTCTCGAGGTCGCAGATGACGGATGAAATCTCCCCGCTCGAGAGATCGTAGCGTCCGAGGTGTTGGACCCAGTTCGCCGGCGAGAGCCACTCCTGAGGCGGTCGATCGGCGAGCAGGTGTTGTTCGTTCAGGAAATAAAAGGCCGAGCGAACGTCGAACTCGTCCTCGAGGGCCATGATCGCCTCGAATTGCCAGTAGGGATTGCGCGAGGACAGCGCCGTCCGGAGGTGATAGCCCGGCCGTTCGCGGGTCGCGTAGTACAACGACCGCCACCCCTTGTAGGGCCGGTCGACGTCGTGGGTCAAACAGAGTGCGAACTCGGCGTCGGGCGGGAGGGCCTCGAGACGCCGCCGCTGACGAGTCGTGTCGGTCATCTCGTGTCACTGTCACCGGAACCGATACGATAGTAAATGAGGACATTACGCGGTTGCGAACGATTGGACCGAACGACTCGAGGGCGTTTGTTTCGGCGTCGACTCCCGAACCGATCGTCAAGTGGCGGATACCGTCGTCGAAACTCGAGTAACTGCCCCTCGAGAAACAATTTTGTGTTTGTGTGTACAAGCACAATCTATGGGGACGAAAACGATCGGACTCCGCGAAGATGTCTACGATCAGCTGAAGGGACGGAAACGCGACGACGAAAGCTTCACCGAGCTCGTCGATCGCCTCCTCGAAGAGTCGACCCCGGATTGGCGTGATGGCTTTGGAACCCTTTCGGACACCGAGGCCGACGAACTCGAGTCACTCAGTGCTCGATCCCGAGCACAACTCGGCGCCGATCTCTCGGACCGACAGCAGGGAGTGCTCGAAGAACTATCGATGGTAGACGAGGAGGACGATGGGTCGGAAACTGCTTGATACGACGTTTCTCATTCACTACTGGGCGGGCCTCGATGCAGTCGAAGCGTTTCTCGCCGATACCGAAGACACTGCAGAGTTTGTCACGACCCCAATAAATCTGAAAGAGATCGCCGTCGGACGGGAGATACAGGGGAAATACGACCGCACCGAGATACGATCGACGTTCGAGTGGATCGACGTCGTCCCGTTTACGAGTGAACAGGCCTTCGTAGCCGGAGAACTCGAGGCAGCACTCAGACGTTCGAACTGTAGCCAACACGAGATCAACTCGTTGACTGCCGACCTCCTCATCGCTGCTGCGGCGAAAACACTCGATACGCCCGTCGTCACCCGGAACGTGAACGATTTCGAGCGTCTCGAGGGAGTCACCGTCGAACCGTACTGATCCGTTCGCCGATCGACTCATACGGATTACTGTACCGATGTACCGGCCCAGCCGCCGCCCGGATTGCGGGTGCGCCGGAAATGACTTACAGTAAACCGTATCACTTGCCCCAGAAGGGATCCCGACTCCGCTGCTTGTCGAGGTACATGTTCAGCGCCTCGAGTTCGTCGCCAGGAATCTCACTCGCGAGTTCTTGCTCTAAGATCTTCGCGTGCTTTTCCGGAATCTGCGTCCAGAGTTCGTCGTCTTCTTCGATCTGACGGCCGACGGTGGGGCCGTCGATGGCGACGGAGACGCGGTTGCCCGCGCGGGCTTCGTCGACGTCCTCGCCCTGTTCCTGAATGCCCTTGATCTGACCGACGCGTTCGGGCTCGTTGTTCTCGTATTTGACGACGTTCGTGTTGTTCTGGATCGTCCCGGAGTTTACCTCGACGCCGACGACCGCGGGATCGTTCTGGCGGAAGGTGTGATCCGGGAGGATCCGGAATCGCGCGGGTCGGACGATGTTCTCGAGGATCGTATCCTGCTGTGCGCGCTCGAGTTCCTCGACGAACTCCTCGTACTCCTCGATGAGCTGGTAGATGACCTCGTCGGCGAAGATGCGGACGTCGTCGGTCTCGGCGCGCTGGTGGGCGTCGTCGAGCACGTCGACGTTAAATCCGAGGATGACCTGCTGTTTGGGGTCCTCCGCGGTCGAGGCGACCGAGACGTCCCGCGGGGCGACGTCGCCGACTTCCGCGCGAACGATCGGCAGTTCGGCCTCCTCCAAGGCGTCGGCCATCGCCTCGAGACTGCCCAGCGTGTCGGCTTTGACGACGACGCCCTGTTCCTCGGTATCGACGGCGATGTCCGCGAGTTCGGCCCGGACTTCCGTGATGACCGCCTCGAGGTCGCGATCGCGGACGACACGAACGGGTGCGCCGGCCATCGCGTCCGCGAGTTCGGGTGCGGCGACCTTGATCCCGGCCGCGGCGCCGACCTCGTCGACTTTCTCGAAGCGGCTCTCGGTCCGGATCTCCGCGAGCGGACGGGGCTGGAGCAACGCACGCACTTCGGTGACGATGGGGTCGTTCATCCCGCCGACGACGAGCGTGTCGTCGGCCCGGATGGTCCCGTCGTAGAGGACGGTGTCGATCGTCGTTCCGAACCCTTTCTCCTCTTTGACCTCGAGGACGGTGCCGACGCCGGGGCCGGCGACATCGATCTCCATCTCCTCTTTCATGTAGCGCTGGGAGAGGCCCATCATGACCGCGAGCAGGTCGGGAACGCCCTCGCCGGTCATCGCGGAGACGGGGACGACGCCGACGTTGCGCTGGAAGTTCTGGACCCGCCAGTAGAGATCGGCGGAGAAGCCCTCGTCCGAAAGGTTACCGATAATTTCGTAGAGACTCTCGTCGAGGCGAGAGCTGACGCGATCGGTCTGGTCGTCGTAGGTCGCGTTGATCGGCGTATCCTCGTTCGGGTCCCAGCCGGGGACGGTGTCGATCTTGTTCGCCGCGACGATAAACGGCGTCTGCGACCGTTTGAGGATGTCCAGGGCCTCGAGCGTTTGGGGCTGGAAGCCGTCGTTGACGTCGACGACGAGGATGGCGATATCCGCGAGCGCGCCGCCGCGAGAGCGAAGCGTTGTAAAGGAGTGATGGCCCGGCGTGTCGATAAAGAGCAATCCAGGGAGGTCGAAGTCCTCCGGATCGACGAGATCGCCCGCGATCGAGGAGATGATGTCCAGGGGGACCGCCGTCGCCCCGATGTGTTGGGTGATCGCGCCTGCTTCGCCCTCGATGACCGCGGAGCCGCGGATCTTGTCGAGGAGACTCGTCTTGCCGTGATCGACGTGGCCCAGCACGGCCACGATAGGCGTTCTGAGGGATGTAGGGTCGAGAGTGTCTGAGTCGGGTTCCGACATGGTGAACCACCAAGAAGGTCTTGCCTAGAGCGTCCGTAGGACGGTAGTTAAACCCATCGTCACGCCGCGCGAACCCGAAACTGTCTCCAGCCAGGCTCTCGAGCGGGTCGTCGATGTCCACTGAACGACTGTCAGTATCGGCGAGTGGTTCCTGACCCCGTGGTCTTTAATATCGACTAGTCAGTACGGGGTAGCATGAGCGATATACTCGCTGAAAATCTCTCGGGCAAATCCGTCATGGGTTCGGACGGCACCGAACTCGGCATGCTGTACAACATCACGATGGACATCAAAAGCGGCTCGCTGCACGATCTCATCGTCGACCCCCACGAAGACGTTCCAACGCACGCGATCGATTTCGATGTCGACGAAACCGGTCGCTTCCTGGTCCCCGTCAACCGCGTCCAAGCGGTCAAAGACTACATCGTCGTCAAGCGCTAACGGTATGTACGTTCTCGACTCCTCGGCTTTTATTCACGACTTCCACACCTCGGCACAGACTGCAACGATCCCGCTCGTCCGCGAGGAACTCGAGGACGAGAGCGCCTATCGCTTCGACGCGATGGAAGGCTCCGGGATGCACATCCACATTCCCAACGAAGATACCACCGAGAAAGTCCGCCGGGCCGCAAAGGAGTCCGGCGACCTCGAGGTGCTGTCCGATACCGATGTTCGGCTTGTCGCCGCGAGTTTCGAACTCGACGCGACGCTGGTGACCGACGACTACGCGATGCAAAACGTCGCCGAGAAACTCAACGTCGCCGTCGAGGTGATCGCTCGAGAGGGAATCGACGAGCAACGCCACTGGCACTATCAGTGTCAGGGCTGTGGTCGGGAGTTCGACGAGGAGAAGGATCGGTGTCCGATCTGTGGCACCGAACTGGCACGGAAGAATCCATCGTAGCCGGCGCTGGTTCGCGGCGTACAGACGAACTCCCGCCGTCTAGACGAAGGAGAGATAGAGGTTCGCAAAGAGGATCGCGTTGTAGATCCCGTGGACGAGCGACGGGACGAGCAGGTTTTCGGTCCGTTCGTAGATCGTTCCCAGCACGATCGAGAGCCCGAAGACCACCGCGAGGCTGGCGATCACTTCGCCCGCGCCGGCGGTCGCGTACGCGAGGACGTGAACCGCGGCGAAGATGACGCTCCCGACGACGACGGCACCGTACCGGGAAAACCGTTCGTACAGCGACTTCTGGATCACGTTACGGTAGAGTAACTCCTCAAAAGGGCCGATGACGAGGATCGACGCCGGAATCAAGACGAGGAGGATTCGAGGGTCCTGCTCCGCTTGCTGGGCCGTGCCGTGTTCGGCGCTCTCGACGCCGGTCGTGTAGAACACAGCCGAGATGAGAAACAGCGCACCGAAGATGACGACGAGCCCCGCAACGGTCCAGATCGCGTCACGAATCGTCGGCACGCGAACGTCGAGGTACGACAGCTCGAGTTCGCGGACAGCGAAATAGCCAGCGACGACCACGGTCGTGCCCACGACCATGCCGATCTGGGTCAGGATCGTCAACTGAACGTCGGTCGGCGACTCGAGGGTCAGAAAGACCGGCACCGCGAGCACGCCGGTCACGAGTTGAATGATCTCGAGGCCGACGTAGCCGAAGACGAGCAGTCCGCCGAACCACAGCGTTCGACTCGCCAGCCCGGGCAGGTCGACGCCGGTCGCATAAGCGACGGCGACGCCGCCCGTGACGCCAGCGGTCAGAACCCCGGCGAAAACGAGCGGCACCGACCACGGCAAGACGCCGACATCGACGCCGCCAGTCGTCCCCTGATTCAACGCATACGCAGCGAGTACGACGACGCCGACGCTCGAGACGGCAGCACCCGCGCCGGCAACTGTCGAATCGAGAAGCTCGTATCGGCCGGCCAGAAAGGCAGCGATGGCGACGATGGCAAGGCCAGCCGCCGCCCAGAGCGTTGGCTCCTCGAGGCCCGTCTGCAGCGGTTGGGCGACCGCGGCCACCGTCACTGCGGCGGCGACCGCACCGACGCCGGCGACGGCGCCGTTCGTCTCCGGCTCGGGCTCGGACCGTGTGGTCTCCATATCCGTGTGTTCGGCTGAATCCCTATAGGGACTCCGCAACCGAACGCCCCCGAGGCGGCGCCAGGCGATCTCCTGTGTGGTGCCGAACCGGGATCAGTGATCAACCCGGAGCGTGGTCTTCTCGGTGACGGCGTTTGCTTCCTCGAACTCGCCGCCGCCGAGCAGCCCTCGCGTCGCTTTCTTCGCCCACTCGACGGCAGGTTGCTCGAACGTGTCGACGCCGTAGAGTTCGCCCGCGAGCACGCAGGCGGCTTCCATGCCGTAGAGCAGGCTACCGATCTCGTCGGCGTCGACGCACTCGAGTTCGATCCGGACGTTCGGGCGGGAAGCGGCGGCGAGGCTGGCTTCGGTCGCCTCGAACTCGGCGTCGAGCAACTCGCCGAGCGTCGCGTCGCCGAGATACGAGAGGTCGTCGACCTCGGTGGCGGGGATCTCGCGATCCGGGGCCTCGAGCGGGCGAACGAACGTGACGAGTTTGTCCCGCGGCCCGGCCCGGTAGAGTTGCAGTTGGGAGTGCTGGTCGGTGACGCCGAGTGCGCGCACCGGGGTCTGGCCGAGGTCGTCTTTCCCCAGGCTCTCGGCCCAGAGCTGGGCGAACCACTCGGCGTAGGTCTCGAGCGATTCGGCGTAAGGAACCATCGCGTTCGTTCCGGCGCCGCGCTGGTCGAGCGCGTACGCCGTCGCGCCGTAGGCGTAGGCCGGACAGTCGAACAGCGACCCGGAAAGCGTCTCGCGCTCGGCGGCCGCGCCCTCGAGGATGGCCTCGAGGTCGTGCCCACAAACCGCAGCGGCGACCAGTCCGACGGCAGACAGAGCGGCGTACCGGCCGGGGACGCCGTCCGGAACGGTCAGCGAGGGGAGATCGTGGCGATCGACGAGATCCCGCAGCGGCCCCGACTCGCCGGTCGTGACGATCGTTCGCTCGGTCCAGTCGACGCCCGCGGACTCGAAGGCCTCACGAACGACGAGGAAGTTCGCGAGCGTTTCCGCGGTCGTCCCCGAGCGCGAGACGACGTTGATCGCCGTGGCCTCGAGCGGTAGCGCCTCGAGATGGGCAGTAACCCACTCGGGGTCGACGTTGTCCAGGAAGACGGTCTCGGTGCCGTCGCCGCGTTCCTCGAGGGCGTCGACGATCGTCGCCGCGCCGAGGGCACTGCCTCCGATACCGACCGTCACGAGCGCGTCACAGTCGGCGACGGGCTCGACGGCTGCCCGAATTTTGTCGGGATCGGTTCGTTCCGGCAGATTCAGCGCTTCGTAACCGTGCTCGCCGTTCGCCATTCCTCGCTCGATGCGCTCGTGAGCGTCCGCCACCTGCTCATCGAGGTGCTCGAGGGCCGCTCTCGAGATACCAGGCGAGGCGACAGAGCCGAGTGCGTTGCCAATGTCGACGTTCATAGTAGAGCAGCCACGGGCCCGCACAAAAGGCGTTCCGCCATGGGTCGTGCGTTGAACCGTCGTGGATCGGGAACTGGATCGATCTTACCGTTCCCACGGGAGCGATCCGATGCGATCGACCGCGCCGCGATCACTCTGGGGTCCCGCTCGACAACGAAACGCCGAAACCGGCTCGCGACCTACCGTCGGCTATGAGTAAACAGACGGGCACGTTCGTCGTCACCCACGCCGAACCCGAGTCGGCGGTCGTCCGCGACGTCGATACCGCACAGGTACACACGCTCGCGTCGAATCCCGGCCTCGAGGTTCACGACGTTCTCGAGGCCACCGTCGCTCCCGATCCGCCACTGGAGGTCACGTGGCAACTCGTCGAGGTCGAGAACCGGCGCTCGATCGACCTCGTCGATAGCGATCTCGAGCCGACCCAACACGCCATGGCGTTGGCTGCCGACGCTGACATCGGTGAACTTATCGAAGAAGAGCGAGCCGGGACGGGCGAGATTCACGTCTTTGCGGTGCCCGACGGTGAGGCTGAAGCGGCGGCCCAGGATATCCTCGAGGACGAGGAAACGATCGCACGCGCGGCCCGGCTCGGGGCCGTCCGCGTCGAGGTCCGGCGCTCGGCCGACGACGGCGTCTTGAGCGTCCGGTATCTGCCGGACTAGACTCGAGGGACGATCGCTCGACGACGCACGGCCGACGACCGCGCGACTACGCCCGACTCGGGCCACCCTTGCTCTGGACGCGCCAACTCCCCTCGATGCCGCAGGCCTCGCGGACCGCGTACTCGATAGTCGTCGAGTCGTCGATTCGAGCGCCGCCGTCGACCCGTTCGACGCGCAACGGGACATCGAGCGTATTGCCACAGCAACCGACGCCGACGAACTCCTCCCAGACGTCGCCGACTCGAGCGCTGTCTCGTGTCTTTCGGAGGAACGCGCGAAACGACGGTTTTTCCACCTGGAACCGACCCCAGTCCGACAGGTCGGCGGGGTAGGAGACGACCACCCGGGCGGCGACGGACTGGTTGTCACGCTCCGGTTCGGACGCGCCGGGTCGATCGTTCTCGGGATCCGCGGCTCGATCCGTCTCGAGTCGGTCAGTCGATCGTTCTGATTCTGCGGTCATCGCCGTCCGTAGTGGCTGGAGCGGCTTGAGCGCACCGTCTGTTTCGACTCGGATCGGGCTGGAAAATGCTACAGAAATTGAGAAGGCTTACTTTGGGTGACTGCCAGTGGTTGGATACATGGGGTATTTCGACGTACCGGAGATAGAGTACACCCGGTACAGCAATCGCCAGCTCGCGGCCGTGCCGCTTGCGGTGCTTGCAGTTGCGCTGCTCGTTCTCAGCGGCTCGTTTCTCGTCTACGGCACGCCAGTGCAGCTGGGAATGGACTTCGCTGGCGGCGCGGAACTGACAATTCAGACGACGTCGTCCGAAGAGGAGATCAACGACGCCTTCAGCGTGGAGCCAGACTCGATTCAGTCTATCCAGGCGCCCGGTGTCGAGAACCAGTACACGGTCCAGTTCGCCGGCATCGACGACGAGGATGCGATCCAGGAGCTGACCGGGCAAGCGGAAGCCAATCTCGCCCAAGACGGTGACGCCGCGATCGTCCAACAGGAGTCGACGGCATCGCCAGGATTTGCCGCTCAGACCCAACAGACTGCCCTGCTCGGGCTCGCAGTCGCGTTTCTCGGGATGAGCGTCATCGCGTTCTTGCTGTTTCGGACGTTCGTTCCGTCGATCGCTATCGTCGTCTCGGCGTTTTCAGACATCGTGATTCCGCTCGCGTTCATGTCGATCGCCGACATTCCGCTCTCGCTTGGGACCGTGGCTGCCCTGCTGATGTTGATCGGGTACTCCGTCGACTCGGACATCCTGTTAAACAACCACATACTACGACGCGAGGGTGACTTCTACGAGAGCTCCCATCGCGCGATGCGGACCGGTATCACGATGACGGTGACGTCGATGATGGCGATGCTCGTGATGGGAATCTCCGCGTACCTCTTTGGCGTCGAGTTGATGGCATCGATCGGCATTATCCTCTTCGTCGGTCTCGCAGCCGACCTGATGAACACCTACATGTTGAACATGAGCATGCTTCGCTGGTACAAGTTCCACGGGGTGAGATCCTAATGGGTCCAGTTGCGTTCGTCAAGGAGTACTGGCGGATTCTGATGATCGTCGGCTTCGTCGGCTTTGCCCTGATCGCGTTGTTTATCCCGGGCGGCATCGTCGCCGACGAGACGCTCGTCGATGACGGCGAGGTCGAGGAAACGCCGACGAACCTCGAGTACGGCATCGGACTCGACGGCGGTACCCGGGTGAGCGCCCCGCCGGTCGGGATGACCGCCGAGAACATCGATATCGAACCGGGCGAGGAACACGAGGTCCAGTCGACGTTGTACAGCTACGACTACGAGAACGCCGATCTCGAGCCACGAGACGCGAACGTCCGATTCCACGAGGAACCACCACGCCACACCGCCGAACTATTCAGCAACGACGTCACCCAGGCGGAGTTCGCCGCAGCACTACAGGAGGCTGGCGTCGACGCCACCGAAGACGATATCGAGAACGGCGTCACACAGGAGACTCGAGACGAGATCATCGAAACAATCGAACTGCGTATCAACGAAGGCGGACTCGACGGCGGTACCGCCTACGAAGAGGCGACCCTCGGGGGTGGCTACTACATCGTCACCGAGGTTCCCGGGATGGATCCCGACGAACTTCGAGAGCTGTTGACCGCACGTGGTGAAGTCCAGATCGTTGCCTATCATCCCGACGACGACGGCCAACAAACCAACACGACCGTGCTGCAAGGCGAGGAGATCGCCGACCCCGGCTCGGCGTCCTACGACGAACAGCGCGATCGCCACTACGTCCCAGTCTCGGTCGACAACACACCCCGCGAAGACGGCACTAGTCCGGCCCAAGACTACCAGGACTCGATGAACGAACTCGGGTTCACCGGTGAAGGACAGGGGCAGTGTCAGATCCACGATCGGGCGGCGGGAGAGTTCCACTTCGATCACGACCAGCCACAGTGGTGTCTGCTCACCGTCGTCGACGGTGAGGTCGTCGACGCCCATAGCATGGGTGGCAATCTCGGACAGAGCATGGCGAGTGGGACCTGGGTCAACGATCCGTCCTTCCAGATGATCGTGCCGACCCAGCAAGACGCCCACGAACTCTCGGTCAACCTGAACTCCGGTGCCCTGACCGCGCCGCTTGATTTCTCCCAGGAACAAACGTTCTCGCTCGAGCCGGCACTCGCCGATCAGTTCAAGCTGTACTCGTTGATCATCGGCGCGCTCTCGGTGTTGACCGTCAGCGGAATGGTCTTCCTGCGGTATCGGAATCCGAAGGTCGCGGCACCGATGATCCTCACGGCGACCGCCGAGGTCGTCATCCTCCTTGGCTTTGCCGCGCTGATACGCATGCCGCTGGATCTCTCCCACGTCGCCGGATTCGTGGCGGTGGTCGGTACCGGAGTCGACGACCTCGTCATCATCGCCGACGAGGTGATGGACGACGGCGAGGTGAGCTCCCAGCGGGTGTTCGAATCCCGCTTCCGAAAGGCGTTCTGGGTCATCGGCGCGGCCGCCGCGACGACCATCATCGCGCTCTCGCCACTGGCCGTGCTGAGCCTCGGCGACCTGCGCGGCTTCGCGATCATCACGATCCTCGGTGTGCTGATCGGCGTCCTCGTAACTCGTCCGGCCTACGGAGACATCCTCCAGCGGCTGTTGACGGACAAGTAACGAACCGATATCCTTCTCGGTATGTACGCTCTTTGGTGCGCCGTCGTACAGCGCACCTCGCTACTCGAGCGCGTCGTCTCACGTCGGAACGACGCTGATTAGCCCAACGCTCTCGAGGGCGAGCCACGCGACGAACAGTCCGTACAGACCGAGTAGTAGCCAGGATTCCCGTTCGGACAACAGCATGTCCGTCCGAGCGATCGTAAAGAAAACGACTGTCGCCAGTACCAGAAACGCCATCATCGGCACGATGTGTTCGAACGTGATCACGAGCGTGCCGGCGACCAGCACGCCCGCCGGGATCGCCACGAGCAGATCGAAGATGTTGCTCCCGAGGACGTTCGCGAGACTGACCGAGGGCCGGCCGGCGCGAGCGGCGGTGATACTGACGAAGGCGTCCGGCACGCTCGAGCCGGCGGCAACGACGGTTATCCCCCAGAGGAACGCGGGTGTACCGAACGATTCCCCGAGTCCGATTGCAGCGCGGACGAGCCCCTCGACGCCGACGACGATGATGACGAGTCCGACGGCGAACCACAGCCAGGTCCGCCCAAGCGCGACGTCGGTATCTCTCGCCACTCCCTCGTCGGCCGTGTCGAGATACTGGGTGAAGACGTAGAGCGCGTACAGGACCAGCGGAACCAGTGCGAGCGGACGGGTAACGGTTCCCTGGAGTCTAACGCCCTCGAGGGGATAGTAGATGACCGCCAGCGAGAACGTCAGCAGTAGCGTCGCGACCGCCAACATGTAAAATAGCGCTTCTTTGTACACCAGGGTTCGACCGGTCTCGAGTCGGTCCTCGCTGGCGAGTGCCGCCGCCGCTGGGATCACCAGTAGGTTGAACACCGCGGAGCCGACGATCGCGCCGACGCCGAGTTCGAACTCACCGTGTACCAGCGTCGCGAGCAACACACTCATCAACTCCGGCATGCTCGAGCCTGCAGCAGCGATGATCGCCCCCTGTACGATCGCCGGAACGCCGTAGCCCGCCGCGAGATCGTTTGCGGCCGTCTCATACGGATTACTGTAACGATTTACCGGCGCACCCGCCGCCCGGGTCGCGGGTGCGCCGGAAATGACTTACAGTAAACCGTATCAAGCCAACTGCTTCCCTTCCAGACGACGGCCGTCGCGCCGACAGCGAGCGCGAGCAGGACGAGGACGTCGAACACGCGTCGCTCTTCTCTGAGTGGACTGATAAATCGATCCGCAGCGATCGCTCGGCGACATCCGAACACCGACGCGATGACGATAGGTTCCCGCGTCGTCAAAACTGCTCGAGACCCGTCTGCTGGGCCGCCGCGAGGATGTCCTGGCAGGTCGACCACGACTCGCGAGCGAACGCAGGTAACTCGCCGTGATCGTCGACATAGCCCTCGAGAAACGCTTTCGTCGTCGGATCGCTCGGATAGCCGCTGCCGACGTCGTCGGCCTCGGACAATCCTGCGACGTGTGCATCGCGCTCGACTTTCGCGACGATACTCGCTGCGCCCACGAGCGCCGATTCGTCGTCCGCACCGTGACGGGCATCGATGTCGATCGGAGCCTCGAGTGCGGATGCACACGCATCTGTGACTCGGCGCGCGAATCGATCGGCGTCGGTGTCGCAGGCGTCACACAGCCCGGTAACCGCCTCACGCCCGTCGAACTCGAGGCCAGCGACGGCGTCGGCGATGGCGTCGGCGTGGGCTGTGACGGCCAGCGAGTTCATGTCCGTTTCGGGGTCGTCGATTCGCGCTGGCGTAATCTCGGCGACGCCGACGGCGATTCGGTCGTCCTCGTGAAGCGTCGCGGCCAGGGTTTCGCGACGGTCGGGCGACAGTCGTTTCGAGTCGGCGATCCCGTCCGGAAGAACCGATCGCTCGTCACAGTGAACGGCAGCGGCAAACATCGAGCCCAGTGCCGGTCCCTTGCCGGCTTCGTCGACCCCGAATGGCATACGCGACGATCGAGCGCCGACGGCTAAACCGTTGTGTTCGTCGTTCCGCCGGACGGCTCAAGTCGGCGACCAACCGACGAACGCCTCGTCGTCGATCGGCACCGACAACGAATCGAGGATCCGGGCAGTCATCAGGTAGTGGCCGGCGAGCATCGTCAATCCGACGACCGTCTCGGTGTCGGTGACTTCCTCGGCGGCCCGAAAGAGTGGGTCGGTGACGCCGCCGGTCGCGACGGCACTCGCGTAACGCATGATCGCCTGCTCGCGTTCGGGAAAGTCGGTATCGTCGTCGCGGGCGATCGCAGCCAGTTCCGAATCCGTGATGCCCGCCTCGCGGCCGAGTTCGACGTGCTGGTGCCATTCGTAGCGTGCGCGGACGGTTCTGGCGACGGCCAGAATCGCCAGCTCGCGCTCACGGGTCGTCAGATCACCCGCGTTCCAGAGGGCGGTGCCGTAGCGCATGTACGCCTGCATGGCGCGTGGTACGTGGCCCATCGACTGGAAGAGATGCAGTTCGCCGAGCACGTCCTCGTCGAACAGATACTGGTAGTCCTCGGGCAGTTCGTCCTGGGTCACGAGCGGAACGCGTGCGCTATCGCGCGACATAGTCCCCGTTTCGCACACGGCAGCAAAATAGTATGCAACCCGGCACGACGGCGCGTCCACCGTCAGTCGGCGATCGGTGCGGTACTACGTTCGAAAGTATTCCTCGAGTTCAAACGGCTCGTCTTCGCCGTCGACGCTGATAACGTCGAGTGCCGTTACCTCGGCGTCCGTCTCGAGCAAGCCGGCCAGGCTCGGCTCGGTTCGGCCCTCGTCGCTGCTGACGAGTTCCTTGACGTAGAGGCCGCCCTCGCCGTGGATTCGAACCTCCGCGCGAGTGGGCTCGAGCAACTCGCCGTCGATATCGTAGACGGTTCGCTCTCGGGTCAGTTCGGCTCGTCGGTGATCGACGCGGGTGGGCGTGTACTGCTCGACGGTGGTGCCCGCGAGTTCCGCGAGTGCGGTCTCGAAGTCGTCCGCCGTGATCGAGTCGGCGAACTCGACATCGGCTCGGTAGCGCTTGCTCGCGTCGTGTTCCTTGACGCGCTCGACCATCTCGTAGCTCGCCAGCCGAAGGCCGTCGACTTCGACTGCGCCGTCGCCCGCATCGTTGATCGCGCGCTCGAGTGTCTCGGGGTCGGGATCGCGCCGCGTTGGCCGTTTGACCTCGAGGACGAACGGACGACCATCCTCGAGCATCCGCGCGTCGACGTCTTCCCGACCCGCACCGTGGAAGGTCCCCTCCTCGCCGTCCATCGCGTCGACGACGTGGGGTCTGACGACCTGCTCGACGCTCGTGTCGTACATGTACCCCGAGCCGCCGCAGTGGTCACAGGGCTCCTCGCCGTCGTCGCCCAACTGCACCCCGCTCGCGCCACACTCCCGGCAGGGCCACTCCGTCTGAGGAATGTCGCGCTCGAGTTTGCGATAGCGGCCGTAGACGAACGCCGGGTTGACCTGGACGTCGACCGCGTGGCCCGTGACCGACCCCGTCTCGATGGCTTCCAGCGGATCGAACCCCTCGAGGTCGACGACGGCCAGCACGTCCGGGCGATCGAAGTCGACGTCAGTGCCCGTCGCAGCGCCGACGCGGCGGCCGACCTCCCGGTTGACGTCGCGTTTGATGTGTTCGCCGGCGTCGGCCTCGAGGCCGGCGTCTTCCCGGAGGAGGCGGTCGTTCTCCTCGACCAGCGGCGGGACGCGCGTCCCGACCTGATAGGTGTCGAATTCGACGGTCTCGAGCCGGTCGACGATCGTTTCGGCGATGGCGTCGAAGGTGCCACAGTACCCCTCACAGACCCAACAATCGGCCGGCTCGTCCGGTTCGAAATCGGCATCGTCATCGAGTGCGATCGTCGTGCGGAGTGCCCGACCGCGCTCGGCATTCGTCAGCCCGAAACTCCGCTCGGCGAAGGGGCGGCCGAGACAGGTATCACAGACCGGCCCCGTCGCGAGCAACGCGCGGGCGTCTTCGGTAAGCATGTCTCGAGGATGGGGCCGCCGCGGGTAACACGTTTTCCTTTCGGCCAGCCGCGAAGATCAGCTATCTGACTGGGCACTCGGTTCCGGCGCGTCGAAATCAGTCGCTAACTCGAGCAGTTGCACTAGGATACGGCCGGTCGCACCCCAGACGGTGTAGCCGTCGACGTGGAAGTAGTGGACGACCATGTCACCGTAGTAGGGGTGGTCCCGACGTTCGTACTCGAAGTTCGCCGGATCGAGCAGCTCCGACAGCGGGAGGGTAACGATCTCGGCGACTTCGCTGCCATCACGTTCGTACTCCTGGTCGGGAACGCGGCCGACGAAGGGTGTGACCGCATACTCACTGACCGTCCGGATGTCGTCGAGCTGCCCGACGATCTCCACCGTCTCCGGATCAAGCCCGATCTCTTCGTTGGCCTCCCGGAGTGCTGTCTCTAAGATCGTCTCGTCGACCGGCTCGGCACCGCCACCGGGAAAACTCATCTGGCCCGGGTGTTCACCGAGGTGGTCTGCCCGACGGGTAAACAGCAGATGGTCCTCGCCATCGCGGTCGATAACCGGTGCGAGAACCGCTGCATCGTACGTCTGATCGGTTATCGTGGTCGGCTCGTGTGCGGCGACGGGATCGAGAGTCAGTCGTACCATTTCAGTCGAGAGCCGCCTCCAGTCGTCGTCGCTCGTCGTCGAGATCGATCGGCGCCCACGCCTCGAGATCGTAACTGACATCGAGCAGACGACGACAACGGTCGGCGTCGTCGGCCGCTATCGCGGCCGTTAGATCCTCGAGTAATCGCTCACGAGCCCGCTCGCCCAGCCGTTCGCGATCGAACTGCCGCGGTTCGATGTCGAGAATGTGCGGGACGTCTTCTGCACCCGACGGCAACGTCGGAAACGCCGTTGGGCCGGCGACGAACACCGGTTGGTCGTCGCCGCTGTTCACCTTGTCTGTCGTCGCCGTCGCGGTTGCGGTGGTAGCTATCTGCTCGAACTCGAGCAGTGCGTAGGAGTGGAGGGCCGCCTCGAGCGTCTCCTCGAGTGCCGCCTCGTCGATCGACCCACCGTCGACTCGAAACGCGGCTTCCGACAGCGCGCGCTCGAGTTCCCCTCGCGTCAGGCCGCCGAAGAGGTCGACCACGCCTGCCAGTTCGTCGGCGGTCACGTTCATGTCCGGCCAAACGGGTGGTTACCAGATAAAGATTGATAGCCGATTCGGGACGCCATTACACACTCACACTCGATTCAACCCCGCCCACGGTGGGGGGGGAATCCGCCTCGTTACTTAGTTTGAAGCCGTTCGTCGTGCCACGGGCGGGTCGCCCCGAGGACCGCGTCCGGATCGAACGGCGCGTCGGTCCATCGCGGCAACCGTCGGTCGGTATCCGGGGGTGCGATCGAGTCGGCGTAACGCTCGAGCTGGTCACGCTCGGCAACCACGTCGTACTCGAGGCCGTTAAAGGCCGCGTCGGCGCGGTACTGGCCGATCAACCGCTCGCCAGTCTGGCGGTATCGATCCTGCAGCGTCTCGTACTCCGGCTCGACGCCGCGTTCGTCACACACTCGCAGCAGTTCGGCAGCGACCTCGCGGCTCATCCTCTCGAGTCCGCTTTCGCCGGCGACCGCGCGGTGATCGTGGACGTGTCGGCCCAGATCGACCTGTGCCGTGTCCGCGAATCCGGCGTGATCGAACGCATCGCCGAGCGTTCCGACCTCGAGACCCCACGATCGGGGCGCGCGCAGCCGACGCGCGAGATCGGCGGTGACGGCGAACTCGCCGGCCAGGGCGTACCGAAACGACTCGAGGTACTCGAGGATCGCCGCGTCGTGGGCCGTCGACAGGGTCGCGACGAGTGGTTCGTAGAATAGGCGAAACAGCCGCCCGTATAGCCGATCGCCCTCGACGCGAGCGTAGTATCCCTTCGAAAATTCGAACCCCATCGCCAGCGGCGCTACCAGTCTACGGACGTGTTCGGCCTCGTAGCTACGCGCGTCGGCGTCGTGGACGACGACGTACTCGCCGGCCGCGGCCGCCGGTCCGAGCGCGAGCCAGACATCGCGTCCCTTCCCGAACCCGTTCGCGAGCCCGGCGTCTGCGAGCAGGCTCTCCATCGACGGCGAGTTACACCAGAGGATGTCGATAGGCAGCGCAAACGACCCGAGCCACTCCCGAAATGGCTCGAGTCGGTCGGCCGCGGCACGGACGGGAACGAAGACCGCGGTCGGATCGAGCGTCTCGAGCTCCGAGAGCACGCGCGCGGCGGCTTGGCTCTCGTGTTCGCGATCGGTCATCGGGACGACGACGGCGGTCGCATCGAGAGACGGCATCGGGCCCGTACCTTCTGCACTGACCGCTTCTGCAGCGTCACCCCCCTCGAGATCGTGGAGCGTCGCGATCCGCTCCTGGACGTATTCCATCGGGTGTGTGTTTGGCCGAACCAGTATAACGGCCACGACTCCGGCCAACGTAACGTCCACTTGGCGAAAACCCATATCCGATTGACAGAACGTCACGTTCGATGAAGCCCCGGTCTTTTTCTCCCCTAGCTTCATACAGAGCGCACATGAGATCTGTCCGGAAGGCACTCCGCGAAGGCGAACTCGACAAAGACACCTACGACCGGCTCGTCTGTGGCGAGTGCGAAAAGCCCCTAAAAACCGAAAACGACCCGGACGAGATCAAGACGGTCAGGATCTGTCCGGACTGTGACGCCAAGTGGAAAGAGATTCGGTGACGAGCCCGGTTCGATAACGGATCGTGTCGGTTTCCGACTATCGCTCGCCAGCCAGCGCCGCAAAGAGCCGATCTTCGAACTCCGCTTTATCGATCCCGTCCGAGGGACCGATCCCGCGCATGTGGTCGACCGAGAGCTGTCCACCACCCATTCGTGCGTGGCCGCCGGCGTTTGCCATCGGAATATCGCTGACGGCGTGGCGTAGGGTCTCGCCCATGTGCACCCGATCGTCGCGTGAACGTCCCGAGAGGTGAATCGTCCCGTCGTGTTCGCCGTAGACGATCACCGCCGTCACACCCTCTAAGTGCATCAGCTCGTCTGCGGCCTGGGGAATCGCGTCCGTGTTACTGATCGACCCGACATCACAGATCGCGAACGGTCCCTCGACGCGTTTGTCGGTGATCGCCGTCGCTTTGACCTGCAACACGTCGTCGCTGACCTGCGGGTTCGCGATCCGTTCTAAGAGATCCTCATCGATAGCAGGAAACAGCGTCGCACAGGCGTCGAACTCCGCGCTCGAGCAGCCGTTGGTCAACTGGTTCGTATCCGAAAGAATCCCGTAGAGCAGGCCGGTCGCCAGCGCCGGTTCGAGCTCGAAACCGTCGTCCTCGTCGTCGACCGTCACCCCAAGCTCCTCGAGGTATTCGACGAAGATTGTCGACGCCGCCCCGTACTCGGTTCTGACATCAGTAAACCGCGTCCCGGTGCCGTTTCCCGGATGGTGATCGACGACGGCGATCGGTTCGACCGACTGCGCGCCGGTAAAGCCCCGCGGCGTGTTGTGATCGACCAGCACGACCGGATCCGTCGCCAGTTCGGAACTCGCCTGGATCGTGTCGAGATCGAGATCGAGAACGGTTCGAAACGCACGGTTCTCCTGGTGTCTGATTTCGCCAGCGTACTGTAACGTCGCATCGGTATCGACCGATTCGGCAATCGTCTCGACGGCCATCGCACAGGCCATCGCGTCCGGATCCGGGTTGGGATGCATCAACACCGTCACCGCGTCGTAATCGTCGAGGACCCGTTGCAGCCGCGCGCCTGCGGGCCGGCGAAACCAGCGGACGAGCCACCAGCCACCGACGAGCAATACAGCCACCGCAAGCACCACTAACGAGAGCACGAGTGGCTCGAGGGACTGAATCGGTTCGACCAGTCCCTCGAGCGTCGAGCGGTCCGCCCCGAACTCGATGCCGGCCGAGGCGTCCCAGTTGTTCATATCGGACACTCAAATCGAACGATTAAGAAATTTCCCCCGCTCGAGACAATCACTATTGCTGATGGAACTTAGTTGCAGTAGTCGTCGATAGCGTCGCGATACCCCGCGCGAAAGGTCGGATACGCGAACTCGTAGCCGAGATCGCGAAGCCGATCGTTCGAACAGCGTTTACTCGTCAGAATCCGCCGCTGGGCCGCCTCGGAGAGGTCGTCGTCCGCGAGCCGCTCGGCTTTCGTCTGTTTCGGCGGCGCCTCGAGACCGCACTGCTCGGCGAGCCAATCCGCAAAGTCCCACTTGTCGACGGGTTCGTCGTCGACGACCTGGACGACCTCGCCGCGCGCGAGATTTTCCTCGAGGAGATACCGGACCGATCCCGCGGCGTCGTCACGGTGGACCATGTTGAGATAGCCTTCGGTGACCGGCCCCTCGAGGTAGCGCTCGAGGCGGTACCGACTGGGGCCGTACAGTCCGGCGTAGCGAGCCACGGTGCCGTCGTAGCCGTGTTCCGTCGGGCGCTCGAGGGCGATCCGTTCGGCCTCGGCCAGCACCTCGGTCTTGTCGGTCGTGGGCTCGAGGAGCGACTCCTCGTCGACCCAGTCGCCGTCGTGGTCGCCGTGAACGCCCGTCGAGGAGGTATAGACCAGCCGTTCGGGCGGCGTTTCACGCTCGCCGAACGCGTCGATCGCCGTTTTCAAGCCCTCGACGTACACCTCGCGGGCGGCCTCGGCTCCGCGGCCGCCACTGCTGGCGGCGAAGACGATCGCGTCGACCTCCGGGACGGCTGCGAGGGCGTCCACGTCGGTGATATCCGCCTGCACCGGCTCGAACCCGGCCTCGTCGATCGCCTCGAGTCCCGATTCTGATCGTCGCACGCCGATCGCGCGGTGTCCGCGAGACTCGAGTTGGCGACCCAACTCGAGACCGACGTGGCCACATCCCAAAATTGCAACGTCCATACGGAAACTTGTAGACGAACGGTCATAACGACACCGCTCGAGGAGACATTCCGTTCTATTTCGTTCGATCTGTCGAACTCCCGGTGGCTGGAAAGCGGCGTGGTACTCTCGGTTGCGATACTGTTTTGCGTATGGGTACACATATATTATCTATGAGCAAGAACATCGCAATCTCGGACGAGGTCTACCGAGAACTGAAGCGCGAGAAGGGAGATAAGAGTTTCAGTGACGTGATCGATGAGACTCTCGACGACGGCCGAAAATTAGCCGATATCGCTGGCGCAGGGATTCTGGACGAAACGTCGTACGACGACACGAAAGCCGATATAGAACGATTGAGCCGCGGTACACTCTCTCGACTTGACGATGAAACTCTGTGATACGTCGGTGTTGGTCGACATCGATCGCACCGGAGACGACGACCGAATCAATCGATTGGACGACGAGGGCCGTCACGTGATTAGTACAGTGTCTGTCACAGAACTTCGACTGGGCGTCAACAAACGATACGATACTGGCCGACACAAAATGGACGCTCTCGATGGTCTCGATCGACTTCTCGCCCGATTCAATGTCGTCGATATCTCCCGTCCAGTCGCTACCGCTGCCGCGAATATTATCGCTGATCTCGAGCGTCGTGGTCGTCCGTTACACGATTTGCACGACGTGTACATCGCAGCAACGGCTCAAACGGAACAACTCCCGGTCCTCACGGCAAACGTCGATCACTTCCAGCGAATTGACGACGTTACTGTCGTCGATTGGACAGAATACTGACCGTACACTCTCGTTCCGATTCAGGGTGCGCCGTCGGCGATAGCGTACTGGACGTGGACGAACTCCTCGAAGGACATCGGCGCGCGCCGTTCGATCTTCTGTTGAATCTCCTTGGCGTCCAGCTCGATCTCGAGTTCGCTCTCGACGGCGTCGACATCCATCACAGCAGTGGTCATCCCGAGCAGCAGATGCTCGCAGGCCATCGTGACGATCGTCTCCGCGTCGGGCGCGCCGTCTTCGAGCGCCTGAATCTGGGCGGCCGCCTCGAGGCTGAGGCCCCCAACGCGTTCTTTGCCGACGGCCGCTGCGGTCTCTGGATCGAGATCGGTCGCGTCCGCGACCGCGTCGGGGCCGCGGCCGTCGACGATAGCGGCGAGGTCGGCGGCGTACTCCGCCTGTAGTTGCTCGGGCGAGTCGGGCGCACTCAGGCGCTGTTCGTGGAACATACCGGAACTGAACGCGTTGGGCCCCAAGTGAATTGCCATTGGCGTTCGGGCAAGTGGTGGTTGTCCATCTCGAGCGGGCCGTATCGCCCAAACGGCATAGGTACACCCCGATCCGAACGCGATACACACTCTCTACTGCCGTCGGCCTGATATGAACCATCGCAACGTTCAACTAGCTTCACGAATATGGCCTGGTGTATGAAAGTCGCCCTGATCGGAGTCGGTCAGGCCGGTGGGAAAGTCACGGAACGACTCGCCCGGTTCGACGCGAACATGGGCTTCGAAGCCGTGCAGGGTGCCCTGGCCATCAACTCCGCGAAACCAGACCTCCAATCGCTCGAGTTCGTCGATACGCAGTTGATCGGCGCCGACCGCGTCAACGGACACGGCGTCGGCGGCGACAACGAACTCGGGACCGAAATCATGCAATCCGATGTCCAGCAAGTCCTCGGTGGGCTCGACGGGCGCGTCAGTTCGCGTTCGGAAGCGATCTTCGTCGTCGCCGGTCTCGGCGGCGGAACCGGCAGCGGCGGCGCGCCGGTACTCGTCCATCACCTCCAGCAGGTCTACGACGTTCCCGTCTACGCGCTCGGTATCCTCCCCGGGCGCAACGAAGGCGCACTGTATCAGGCAAACGCCGGGCGCTCGCTGAAAACCCTCGCTCGCGAAGCCGACTCGACGCTGTTGATCGACAACGATTCGTGGCACGAACAAGGCGAGAGCGTCGAAGGCGCCTTCGAGACGATCAACGGCAAGATCGCCCAACGGGTCGGCTTACTGTTCGCGTCCGGCGAGGCCGTCGACGGTGTCGGCGAGAGCGTCGTCGACTCGAGCGAGGTCATCAACACGCTCCGTGCAGGAGGTATCTCGGTGCTTGGGTACGCAAGCGAACTTGCGAGCGAGGACAGCGCGACGAACCTCCAGACGGTCATGAGCGTCTCCCGGCAGGCCCTACTGACGGGCACGAGCATGCCCGACGCGACGGAAGCCGACTCCGCGCTGCTGGTCATCGCCGGCCAGCCCGACCTGATTCCCCGCAAAGGCGTCGAGAAGGCGCGGCGCTGGCTCGAAGACGAGACCGGCAGCATGCAGGTTCGGGGCGGGGACTTCCCGCTGGATAGTGATCGCCTCGGCGCGCTCGTCCTGCTTGGCGGTGCGGAACGATCCGATCGGGTCGACGAGTTCATGGAACGCGCACGCGAGGCCAAACACGCCGAGGAGACCGAACGGGCCGATCCGGCCGAGGAGCTCACCGACGACCGCCTCGAGAATCTCTTCTGATACGGATTCCTGTAACGATTTACCGGCGCACCCGCCGCCCGGGTCGCGGGTGCGCCGGCAATGACTTACAGTAAACCGTATGAGACGGTCTGTTGTACCGTTTTGCTGGAACGACTGTCGGACGGCTCGCGGTCGCTCCGGTACCGACGTACAGCAGTCCGTATAAGCCGGTCGTCGTGACCGTTCTGTCGCGTCTCACCGCCCGTCCCCATTCCGTTACGTTTGGTCGGCCGTTTATATATACTCGAGACGCCCATGTGAGTTGTCGACATGCCGGACGAGGCCCCTGCTAACGGTTTTCACGGGTCTGTAGATCGGTACATTTAAATTATAGGCGACAGTAGTCACCGGTACCAGAACGCCACCGGGGCGCGTATCGCTCGACGATCGATGACAGGAAATCTTATTCACCGAGGTTTCGCAGATCGTGAGCGATTGCTTTATACGGGAACCCAACTGCGCGCTGTACTCGACCCGCGATCGGTCGGGCACTCCGCCGACTCGGTTCCATCCCGGTGCGGGTATGGCACAGAGGTTTGAGTAACACATGGTAGACGAATCGAAAAACATCGAACTGACAGAGGACGACTTAGAAAACAAATCGAAAGGACAGCTCATCAAAATGGCCGGCCAACTGCGGGACCGGCGAAACGAGCTGAACCAGATGGCCTCCGATCGGGCCTCCAAGCGTGACGATCTCAACGCGAAGACCCGCGAGAAAGTCGACGAGGCCCAGGAACACCGCGAACAGCGCGACGAGCTCAACGAGCAAGTCCAAGAGCACAAAGAGAGCCGCAACGAGCTCAACGCGGAGGCCAACGAGCTGTTCGACAAGGTCGAGAAGCTCAAGTCCGACATGGAACTCGACGAGGGAAAAGACCTCGAGGAACTCGAGAGTGAGATCGAAGATCTCGAGTTCAAACAACAGACCGAGGTCCTCTCGAGCGAGGACGAAAAAGAGCTCATCGAGAAGATCGAGACCAAGCGCGAGGAGTACGAAGAGCGCAAGCAGAAACTCGAGCAAAACGAGGATCTCGAAGGGCTCGTCGAGGAAGCCGAGGAAGTGCGATCCGAAGCCTCCCAGCACCACCAGAAGGTCACGGAACTCGCCGACAAGGCCCAGGAACACCACAACCAGATGATCGAGGCCTACCGCGAGGCCGACGACATCCGTGACGAGGCCGACGAGATGCACGAGAAGTTCGTCGACGCCCAGGAGGCCGCCGACCAGCACCACGAGGACTTCGTGCGCGTCCAGAAACGCCTGCGCGAACTCGACAAGCAGGAAGAAGAAGAGCGCAAGTCCGAACGCGACAAGAAGAAAGAGGAGGCCAAAGAGGAGGCCGAAGAAATCTATCAGAAGTTCAAGGAAGGCGAAACTCTCGATACCGAGGACCTGATGAAGCTCCAGAAGACGGGACTGCTCTAGGTCGTCGTTTCGATTCGTCTCACGGTCTTTTTCACCGGAGGCGCGCGCCGACACCTGCCCAACGAGCCTGATCGAGGAGTCGCTGGTCCATCGAGCCAATCCAGCCAACAGCCGCCGGGACGACAACGATTAACCGCCCGGCACACCCAGCATAGGACATGACTCGAGGTGGTAGCTGTGGTCAGTAAGGCTGCAGTCGGCCGACTCACGATCGTACTGCTTGCCGCCGTCGTCTCGGTCGGGGTCGGCGTCGCACTGTTCGTCTGGTATCCGGCGACGCTGACGGATCTGTTCGGCGTGGTGCTCGCGCTCGTCGTCGCGGTGGTCGGCGTGAGGATCGCCGGCAACGTCGCCGGATCGCTCTTTCCAGGCTACAACGTCGCCGAAGTCGCCGTCGACGGACCGATTACGCGAGACGGTAGCGGCGGTCCGTTACCTCAAAATCCACGATCGACGCCGGCCGACGATATCGTCGAACAGATCGACCGCGCGGACGAGGACGGCAGCGTCGACGCACTCTTAGTGAAGCTCAATACGCCCGGCGGCGAGGTCGTTCCGAGCGACGACATCCGCCTCGCCGCCGAGCGATTCGACGGGCCAACCATCGCCTACACGACCGATGTCTGTGCCAGTGGCGGCTACTGGATCGCAAGCGGCTGTGACGAACTCTGGGCGCGCGAGGGGTCGATCGTCGGCTCGATCGGCGTCATCGGCTCGCGAGTCAACGCGACCGAGTTCGCGGAGAAAGTCGGGCTCTCCTACGAGCGGTTCGCAGCCGGCGAGTTCAAAGACGCCGGCACGCCACTGAAAGAACTCGAGGAGGACGAACGCGAATACCTGCAGGGGCTGATCGACGACTACTACGAGACGTTCGTCGACCGGGTCAGCGACGGCCGCGACCTCGACCCCGAGTTCGTCCGCGAGACCGAAGCTCGCATCTATCTCGGCGACGAGGCAGACGATCTCGAGCTCGTCGACGAACTTGGCACCCGGCGGGATCTCGAGGACGAACTCGCCGACAGGCTCGATCGGGATACGGTGACGGTAACGGCGTTCGAACCCGAGCGACCGCTGATGGCCAAGCTCGGTGCCGGTGCACGAACGGTCGCATACGCGTTCGGCGCCGGTGTCGCGAGCATCGCAACTGACCGCCAGTTCCGCCTGCGGACCTGACCGGCCTGCGAACGGTCGGGGTGGCGCGGTCGAACCGTCCGAACGAGTGATACGGATTACTGTACCGATGTACCGGCGCACCCGCCGTCCGGGTCGCGGGTGCGCCGGAAATGACTTACAGTAAACCGTATGAGTGGTTTTATCGTCACACAGCAAGGAGTCGAACTCGTGACAACGCTGGTCGTCTGCCTCGACCGGACCGACGATGTCGGCCGGAAAACTGGGCTCCGATCGCCCATCGTCGGCTGGGAGGCAGTTCGCGCGCTGGTAACCGACATCGGACTCTCGGATCCGGAGGATTCAGGAGTCAACACGTTGCTCGAGACGCTGCGGGTTGCACAGGACCTCCGCGATAGCGACGAAGAGGCGATCGTCGCGGTCGTCTCGGGCGACCGCGAGTCGATGGTTTCTGCCGACAGAGCGGTCGCCCGCCAGCTCGACGACCTCATCGTCGACCACGAGCCGGATTCGGCGGTGGTCGTCATCGACAGCGCCGAAGACGAACGGTTGGTGCCGATCGTCGAGAGTCGCGTCCAGGTCGACTCCGTCGACCGCGTCGTCGTCCGGCAGGCGCGAGATATCGAATCGACCTACTACCTGCTCAAGCAGTTTCTCGCCGACGAGGAGCTTCGCCAGACGATCCTCATCCCGCTTGGATTGACGCTGCTGGTGTTTCCGATGCTGGCTGCCGTCCGCTCGCCTGCCGAGGCAGCAGCCGCGATCACGACCGTCATCGGACTGTTCTTGCTCTACAAGGGCTTTAGCGTCGACGAGATCATGACCGGCGTCGCCCACAAAGTGCGCGAGTCGCTGTACTCCGGGCAGGTGTCGGTCGTCACCTACGTCGCTGCCGCCGGGCTGACGCTGGTCGGGCTGTTCGCCGGCGTCCTCGGCGTCTCGAGCCTCGAGGATCCACAGGGGGTCGTCGTCCCCGCGACCCAGTTCGCATTCGACGCGGTCCCCTGGCTGGCGATGGCCGGGCTCACCGCAAGCGCCGGTCGCCTGCTCGACGAGGCGATCAGCGAAGAGCCGATCCGCAGTTCGTATCTCAATCTGCCGTTTCTGGTCGTCGCCGTCGGGCTCGTCGTCCGCGGGTTCTCGGCGTACTTTCTGGAGCAACAGGGCGTCATCGAACCCGTCGCCGTCCCGGCGATCGAACTGGGCGTCCTTTCGGTCGATCCGTTCGTGATCACCGCCGGCGAACGACTCGCGTTATTCGTCCTGACAGCGATCGTTCTCAGCCTCGTCGGTGCGCGTATCGCGGCATCGATGAGCGGCACTCGAGGCGGCGACGCCACCTCGTCCTCGGAAGGGGTTACCGACGGCGGCCCGGAAACGGCCGGCGAAACGGTGATGATCGACGATTCGACCGCAGAGACGGACGACCAGCGGGACGACGGACCGGACTGATCGTCGCGTCGACTCGTCACGCATTTACTCGCGTACCTCGAGGGCCAACCATGAGCGAGACAGACGGTGCGTGGGTGAGCCTCTTTTCCGGTGGCAAGGACTCCTCGTGGGCACTCTATCGCGCCATCGAGGACGGCCTCGATGTCCGCCGACTCGTCACCGTCCACCCGACCGACGACTCCTACATGTATCACGTTCCGGCGACGGAGCTCGCCGGGCTGGCCGCCGAGAGCATCGGGATCGAACTGCTCGAGGTCGAACCCGACGATCTCGAGGCTGGCTCGGCGACGGATGCCGGCCAGCAGGGCGACGACGAACTCGAGCCCCTGGAAGCGGCGCTGGTCGACCTCGATTGCGAACTCGAGGGAGGCATCGCGGGCGTGACGGCTGGTGCTGTCGAAAGCGAGTTTCAGACGAGTCGCATCCAGGCGATGTGCGACAGACTCGACTGTGAGCTGTATGCCCCGCTCTGGCAGGAATCACCGCGGGATCTCGCCGATGCGATGCTCGAGGCCGGCTTCGAGATCCGGATCATCCAGGTCGCTGCCTATGGACTCGACGAATCCTGGCTCGGACGCAGCCTCGATCGGGATGCGATCGAAGAACTCGCGAAACACAACGAGGAGTACGGCGTCCACATCCTGGGTGAGGGTGGCGAGTTCGAGACGCTGGTGGTCGACGGTCCCCACATGGATCGACGGCTCGATCTCGAGTACGAGACGACGTGGGACGGATCTCGCGGAACGATTCGAGTGATGGAGGCCCAACTCGAGTCGTAGGAAGACCGTACACGGCCGTCGCGGCCTGTCACGAGGGCGTCCAGAGCTGGGCACGGGGCGTCCCGCAGTTGTCACAGACGACGGCGTTGTTACCCTTGTAGAGACCACGCTCGAGTGTGCCCGTTTCACAGAACGAGCAGGGACGCTCCTCGAGAACGTCGAGGAGTCGGCGGTCGTCCGCGGCGGGCTGGGGTGATTGTGCCATATATCACCCAATCGCAGATGGCGGTGAAACGGTTGGCCATGACTGTGCCAGCCGAATGCATGGACCCTGTTGACGGGTGTAGGTGACACGAGCAACGTCGATGCTGAATGTCACGAATCACCGAAGAACTGAATCTTTTTCACGTGGCTCCGTCTCGTGGTGGGTATGCGGGAGACGCTTGCCGAGTGGCGGCCGGCAGTCGACGAGGCGATCACCGATCTCGTTCCACGGGAGGTAGACGCCGACTATCTCGAGGCGTACTTCGGTGAGCCGACCTACGAATACGATCCCGACGGGATCCAACGAGCGCTTGCGGACCCACTTTGGGAACTGCTCGATCGGGGTGGGAAACGCTGGCGAGCCGTCCTTTTTCTGGTCTTTATCGAGGGGTTCGGGGAGGACCCCGAGAGGTACTTGCCCTACGCCTGTATTCCGGAGATACTTCACAACGGGACCATCATCGTCGACGATGTCGAAGACGAGGCTCGAAAACGCCGCGGCGAACCGGCACTGCATCACATATACGGCCGCGACGTCGCACTCAACGCCGGCAACGCGATGTACTTCCTGCCACTGAAGGTACTGACGCAAAACCCCGCTGCTCTTCCTGCCGACCGCCAACTCGCCGCGTACGAGATGCTGATCGCCGAACTCAATCGCACGCATCTCGGACAGGGGATGGACATCTGCTGGCACAACGAACGCGATCCACAGATCACGCCCGATCAGTACCTCGAGATGTGTGCCTGCAAAACCGGCTGTCTCGGTCGTATCGTGGCTCGATTAGCGGCGATCGTCACCGGTCAACCGGAAGCCGTCGAACGAGCGGTCGCCGACTACGCCGAACTCACGGCCGTCGCCTTCCAGATCGGCGACGACATCTTGGATGTCGAAAACTCGCTCGGTCGCGCCGGCGAGTTCGGCAAGGAGTTCGGTAACGACGTCCGCGAGGGCAAGAAGACGCTGCTGGTCATTCACGCCATCGAAAAGAGCTCGCCTGAGAAAGCCGAACGACTCCAGGAGATTCTGGCCGCCGACTCGACCACCGACGAGGAGGTACTCGAGGCGCTCTCGATCATCGAGGAGGCCGGCAGCATCGAGTACGCCCGCGAACGCGCGCTCGGCCTCGCCGAGCAGGCTCGCGCCGAGATCGAAGACCTCGAGTTCGACGAGGAGACGACGCGCAAGTTGCGGGAGTTTACGATGTTCGTCATCGAGCGCGACGTGTAGTGGCGATACGCCGACTGGCCACCTTTGGCGGCCTCCTGGTGCGTACCGTTCTGTTCGCTGGAATCCCCACAGTACCGGGTGGCGATAGTACCCACTGCACACACTACTCACACAGCCGCCGTTCGATTAGGTGTCCAGCGGCGACGATGAGAGACTGGGCGCTACAGTACTAGTCCGGTAACAGTCGAAACGAGAGAGCGGATTACTCTTCGTCGACGTCGAGTTCGTCGACGATCTCGTCGGCGTCGATATCGGCGTCCTCGAGTGCTGCCTCGATATCTTCTTCGCCACCCATGCCACCGCCCATACCGCCCATCATGCCGCCGAGGCCACCCATGCCCATACCGTCGATGACCTCCTGGACGATGACGCGGTCGACACCGATCTGGTCGATGATCTGCTGACCGATCTGTTGTTTGCCCATCATCCACTGCTGGTTCATCGTCATCTGTGGCGTCGCCTCGAGGTAGAGCGTCTCTTTCTCGACGAGTTCGGTCTCGAACTCGGGTTCGGCCGGTTCATCGTCGTCGTCTTCGTCGGGTTCGACGGGAACCTCCTCTTCGACCTCGTCGGTCTCGATCCAGAGTTCGGGCTCCATGCCGAGGAACATCTCGAACAGGCCGGCGGCCTGTTTCTCCCGGTCCTCGACTTCCTCGACGACTTCGTACTCGTACTCGACGTCCTCACCCGCGAGCGGGTGATTGAAGTCGACGCGGGCGCGTCCGCCGATGATCGTGCTGATGTAGCCCTGCTGGCCGTCGATTTGGACGTTCGCACCGGGGTAGCGGTCGTCCTCGTCGATCTTCTCGGCGCTGACGGTCTCGACGTTGTCGGGATCGTACTCGCCGAAGGCGTCCTCGGCGTCGATCGTTACAGTGTCCGAATCGCCGGGGTCGCTGCCGACGATGGCGTCTTCGACGCCGTCGAAGATGTGGCCCTCGCCCAGAACGATCGTCCGGGGCTTGAACTCCTGGCCCTGGTCGTCGACACCTTCCTCCTCGGCGACCTCGGGATCGGTCGTATCGACTAGCTGTTCGCCGTCGGCGGTGTAGGCGGTGTATTCGATCTCGACGAAGTCACCGTGTTGCAGTCCGGTGGCTTCCTCGTCGTTGTCGTCTGCATCGACGTCATCGGCCTGCTCCTCGAGCTCGGCCTCCTGTTCCTCGGTCATACGTTGTACGTCCCGCCGTCGACATTTAAGTACGACGCTTTGGCCCGAGAGCGACCGATACTTACGAGCGCTCCGTGTGGCCTCGGCTATGTACGAAGTCGAAGTGAAGGTCCCCGCGGATCTCGAGGTCGTCAGCGATCGACTCGAGGCCCTCGGTGCGAGCCGAGAGCGGGCCATCGTTCAGGCGGATACGTACTACGATGCGCCCCACCGCGAGTTCGCCGAAACCGACGAAGCGTTGCGAATCCGTCGGGAGTCGACGTTTGGGTCGGACGTCGGTGTGGCCCGGATCACCTACAAGGGGCCGCTGCTGGACGACGAGTCGAAGAGCCGCGAGGAGTTCGAAACCGGGGTCGACGACGGCGAGACGATGGCCGCCGTGTTGACGAATCTCGGCTTCGACCCCGCGGCGACGGTCCGCAAAGAACGCGAGCGGTATCGTCTCGAGCCCGATACGCTCGAGGCCGAGACGCCAGCCTATCCGTATACGATCACGCTCGATGCGGTCGAGGACGTCGGCGAGTACGTCGAGGTCGAAACCGACGTCGAGCGAGAAGCCGACCTCGAGCCCGCTCGCGAGGGTGCCTACACCGTCCTCGAACGGCTGGACCTCGATCCCGACGACCAGCTTCGGACGTCGTATCTGGGCCTGTTGCTCGACTCCTGACGGTCTGGTGTACCGTTTCACACCCTCGGTCGAGACCAGACGACGGCAGCGTAATTACTCCTGTGTATTTTCTTGGCAAATTTGTTTCCGCAAGTTATAGAACCTCGAGTCGTCTATAGCCGCCAATGAGCGAACGGAATATCCGGGTCGAGCCGATCGATCGGCAAGCAGTCGAAGATCAAGAGGTCGAAATCGTCGAGCGAAAGGGGATCGGACATCCGGACTCGATCAGCGACGGGGTCGCGGAGGCCGTCGCCGGCGCGCTGGCGAGGGAGTACCTCGACCGCGTCGGCGAAGTATTGCACTTCAACACCGACGAGACGCAGCTGGTGGCGGGCGAAGCCGCGCCCGCGTTCGGCGGCGGCGAGGTCGTCGATCCCATCTATCTCCTGATCGTCGGTCGCGCGACCAAACACTACGAGGGCCAGACGATCCCGGCCGAAACGATCGCGTTGCGGGCTGCCCGCGAGTACTTAGAGGAGACGATTCCACAGCTCGCCTACGGCGAGGACATCGTCGTCGACGTCAAACTCGGTGAGGGCAGTGGCGACTTACAGGAGGTCTTCGGCGAAGACGAAGTCTCCGTTCCGATGGCCAACGACACGAGTTTCGGGGTCGGTCACGCACCCCTGACCGAGACCGAGCGGATCGTCCTCGAGGCCGAGCGACGACTCAACGGCGAGTTCGCGGCGGAGAATCCGTATCTTGGCCCCGACGTGAAGATCATGGGCAAACGAGAGGGCGATGCGATCGACGTCACCGTGGCGGCGGCGATGATCGACGAACACATCGCGGACCTGGACGCCTACGCCGACGCCGTCGACGCGGTCCAGGAGTTCGTCGCCGATGTCGCGAGCGAACACACCGACCGTGCGGTCACCGTCCACGTCAACACGGCTGACGACTACGAGGAGGGGTCGATCTACCTCACCGTCACCGGTACCTCCGCCGAACAGGGCGACGACGGCTCCGTCGGCCGCGGCAACCGCGCGAACGGACTTATCACTCCCAACCGATCGATGTCGATGGAAGCCACCAGCGGCAAGAACCCCGTCAACCACATCGGGAAGATCTACAACCTGCTCTCGACCGAGATCGCCGAAGAGGTTGTCCGGGAAGTCGACGGCATTCGTGACCTGCGCGTGCGACTGCTCAGCCAGATCGGCCGGCCGATCGATCAGCCCCACGTCGCCGACGTCCACGTCGTGACCGACGACGGCGTCGCACTCAGCGACGTCGAAGACGAGGTCGGGGCGATCGTCGACGCCGAACTCGCGAACGTCACGGAGATCACCCGGCGCGTGATCGACGGCGAGCTATCGACGTTCTGATACGTCTGTTGTACCGGTAACGACGGACAGCAGTCCGTACGAGAGCCGATACACTCCATCTGGGGGACGGCCGTGTTTTGGGTCGATCACGAATCGCTCGCCAGCAGCCACTCGAAGCCCTCGAGCAGCGCTTCTTTCCCGCCCGATTCGATGATCTCGCCGTGGCCCGGTACGACGCGATCGAACTCCCAGGCGAGGACGTCGCGGATGGCCCGCCGAAACGACCGCTCGTTCGCGATCGTATAGCGGAACTCGATCGGCGGGCCGATTCGTTTGTACACCCGTAACCCGCGCGCGACGAGTCGCGTTTGCAGCGGACTGGATGGGCCGATGTGAAACCCGATATCGCCGAGAATAACTGTTCGACTCCGCCGATGAAAGTAGGCAAGTTCGGTGATCCAGCGGTGACCGGCGACCACGACGTGGTCGATATCGGGGGCCCACCGCGGATCGGGTATATCTCCCACCTGTTGGTCGAACACCAGATCTGGTCTGCGCGCCTCGAGACCGGGTGCGGCGAGCAGTTCGGCGTCGGGGTAGGCGGCTCTGTACTGCTCCATGTACATGTGTCCGTGGAGCTTGCTCGCCGGCGCGACGAACCGAACCTCGCCGAGATCGGCGAGTGCCGATTTCAATGCTGGAGTCAGTTGTGCCGGCGACTGGACGAAGAGTCCGCCACTCGAGAGCTCGATGACGGACATGATACGGCCGATTTCGACGCCGAAAAACGCCAGTGGCTCCGCGAAAACCCAGAAGCGATCGCCGAGCCGGGTGAGCATCGATATCCGTCCACACGAGACACGAGGGTATATAACTGCGGTCGAACCCGGCCCGGACGGGACGTACTGGTCGCAAGCCACAGATCGGCAGATACTGCGTTCGGCGCTCGATCCCTCGACGATCCGAATGCGGTCACTCGAACGTCGTTTCTGTCTCCGAGAGCTGTTCGACGCTCGAGCGGACGGCGGCGACGCTGTCGCGTTGTTCCCGCGTGGCCTCGGCGATCGTCTCGAGGTCGTCTTGCAGGGCGGCCATCTCGTCGACGGCGGAATCGACGGTCGCGGCGATTTCCTCGCTGCCACTTGCCTGATCGTCGATCGCCGTCGCGACTTCGTCGACGCCGGTCGCGACGTCGGCGACGGCCGTCGAGATGTCGTCGAGTCGCGCCAGGGCGTTTTCGACTCGGTCGACGCCCTCGTCGATCCGATCGGTCGTCGTCTCGAGGCTGTCTGCGGTCGTCCCGATTTCGGATTGGATCTCCTCGATCGTCGATTCGATGCGCCCGGCCTGTTCCTGGGTGTCTTCGGCGAGGGATTTCACTTCGCTGGCGACGACCGAGAAACCGGCCCCGTCTTCCCCGGCCTGTGCGGCTTCGATCTGTGCATTGAGCGCGAGAATGTTGGTCTGTCTGGCGATGTCGTTGATGACGTCGACGATCGCCTCGATTTCGTCGACGCTGTCGTGGAGCGTTGCCATGTCATCCGAGACCGCTTGGGCGGCCTCGGAGACCTCGGTCATCGTGTCGATGGCGTCGCTTGCGGAATCGGCACCGTCTTCAACCAGTTCGGCGGCGTCGTCGCTACTCTCTCTGACGGTTTCCGTCGTCGAAGCGATCTCTTCGATCGTCGCACTCTGGTTCGAGACCTCCGTCGCGACCGTCTCCATTCGCTCGGTCTGATCGACACCGCGGTCGCGAACCTCGGTGATCGTCTCCGTGATCGATTCCGACGATGCCTCGAGCGCTTCGACTTCGGCTCTGACGCGTTCGGAGACCGTCTCCTGAAGGTTCTCGTAGGCCTGTTGCTGTTGGACAAACTCGGTGACGTCCGGCGTCACCTCGAACGCGCCGACCGGATCGCCGTTTGGGTCGCGCAACGGGACGGCGTAGACCTGGTGGTAGTAGTCCGTCGTCGGAATCGTTCGTGTATCGTCCTCACTGATCGCCTCGTTCCGTCTGATGACCGTCTCGGCGAGCGTTTCGTCTTCGCCTTCGGTGCCTAAAAACTCGTAGGCGTTCATCCCGAGAACCTCTTCCGGTGCGGTTCCGTTGATCCGCTCGATCGCCCGATTCCAGTTCGTTATTTCGCCGTCTTCGGCGACCGCGAACGCTCCCTCCGGGAAGGCGGCGACCAATTGTGCGAACATCGAATGCCAGAAATCCCGCTCCTCGCGGAGCCGCTCGCGCTCGTCGAGCCCCTCGGTCTCGAGCGAATCGAGATACTGCTCGAGGAGTGCGGATTCACCTTGACTATCGGTAACAGATCCCACATGATTGTCGCGTATCGTTTCGCTCATTATGCAGGAAACCAGACGCAGCACATATAATCTCATTGGCCAGTTCGATATCGCACGATTCGGCGGTAGCTCTCGTCCGTCATCCTCTCCCAGCGTCCCGAACGGCATGGCCGGCGGTCCTCGTAACCCCCTTATAGCCACAGCCATCTATCACAGCACATGCATCCGCCAGGGGCCGACACCGTCCTCGTCCGCCACGGGGATATCAACACCAAGAGCAACGTCGTCAAGCGTCGGATGGTCGAGTTGCTCGTCGACAATCTCGCGGCCCTTCTCGAGGACCGATCGATCGGCGGCGACGTCGAGCACCGGTGGAACCGACCGTTGATTCACACGACTGAAGACGACATCGCCCCAGCGACCGCGGCCGCGACCGACGCCTTCGGCGTCGTCTCTGCGAGTGCCTGTCGTACCGTCAGCACCGAGAAAGCACGGATTCTCGAGACTCTCGTCGAAATTGCGGACGAGTGTTACGATGGCGGGACGTTCGCCGTCGACGCTCGGCGGGCCGACAAGACCCTTCCCTACGACAGCGAGGATCTGGCACGTGAGGCTGGGACGGCAATCTGGGAGACCGTCGAAGACGAGTTCGACCCCGAAGTGGATCTCGACGACCCCGATCTCATCTTCGGCGTCGAAGTCCGCGAGGACGCCGCATACGTTTACCTCGAGTCAGCTCCTGGCCCCGGTGGACTCCCGCTTGCCTCTCAGGAACGGGTCGTCGCGCTGGTCAGTGGCGGCATCGACTCGCCGGTCGCAGCCTATGAGATGATGCGACGCGGGAGTCCGATCGTGCCAGCCTACGTCGACCTCGGGGCGTACGGCGGGATCGATCACGAGGCGCGAGCGATGGAGACGGTCCGAACCCTCTCGCGATACGCGCCCAACCAGGAGCTGCCCGTCTACAAGGTCCCCGGCGGCGAGGCAGTCGACCTCCTGGTTCGGGAGATGGAACAGGGACGGATGCTCTCGCTGCGACGGTTCTTCTACCGGATCGGCGAAGTGCTTGCCCACCGCGTCGACGCCCACGCCATCGTCACCGGCGAAGCCGTCGGCCAGAAATCCAGCCAGACCATGCAAAACCTCGGGGTCACCAGTCGCGCGACGGATCTGCCGATCCACCGGCCGCTGTTGACCCGGGACAAACAGGACATCGTCGCGCAGGCCCGCGAGATCGACACCTTCACCCAGTCGACGATCAACGCCGGCTGCAACCGCGTCGCACCCGACCGCGTCGAGACCAACGCCCGCCACGGGGTGTTGCTCGAGCACGAACCCGACGGTCTCCTCGAGCGCGCCGAGGAGGCGGCGCGAAACGCGGAACTGGTCGATCCGTAACTGCCAGGGTCGAACGCCGCTGGCGGGCGATCGCCACTCGCGCCCGAGAGACGAAACCGACATTACGAACTTCCGCCACAGTGGCACATAGTGACCCGCGTCTGTCTCATCGGCGACGACGACTGCAATCTGCAGTACGAACTCCTCTCCCGGGAGACCTCCCGGGACGCGCTCGCGACCTACGACCTCGAGCGCCCCTTCGCGAACTCGCTTGCGGTTCGGACCGTCAGCATCGGCGCGGCCATCTCGCTGTTGAACGACCTCCAGTGGTATCTCACCCGCTTCGTCGAGGAGGCGCTCGTCCTCGAGCCGAGCATCAGCGACGACGAATGGCTGTCGCGGCCGCTGGCCGAACGGCTTCGAAACGGGGACGCAGACCCCGCCGAGACGCGTGAGTTCTACAAGGTCTACGGTCTCGAGCGCGAGTCCGGCGAGTCGGACGGGACGAGTGGCGACTCGAAAGCGGCTGCGGCCGAAGCTAATTCGAGAGCCGCCGGGGACGACGACTCGAGTCCTCCGACGGACGAGGAGCCAGCACAGCCGGGGGACGACGGCGGACAGACACAGCCGGCAGCGGGTCGACCGCGGCTCGTCGAACCACTGTACGTTCGGCGGACGGGCGGCGAGTTGCCGGCCTACGATCTCCGCGATGTCTCGGAGACACTCGTGGTTCGGGTGACCGAATCCGAGTACGCGTCGGCGCCATAGCGGCTCAGTTACTCTCGGACCACCCGTAAGACGGCCGCGACGACAGCGACCAGCAGCGCGATCGTGAGCCCGGAGACCAGTCCCAGACCGACGGCCGCTATCAGCGTATGCCCGGTCAGCAGTAAGCCGACGATGTTGAGCACCACGAGTATCCCGCCGAACATGTACCACTCGATCGCCGTCCGCGGAATGATCGCGTCCCCTGCCATGGGTTTCAGTTCGCGTGCCCCGGATGAAAAGCCCCGCTGTTCCGTCGGCACTGGGGTCGGCCGACAGTATATGTAACTGGTCGGCGTACCTGACGGTATGCAACGGCGATCCCTGCTTCGTACCGCCGGCTGTGCCCTCTCGGTTTCGGCGATCGCGCGACCGGATGTCTCGTGGCGACAGGGCGACACGGACGGGGACGCGTACGAGCCCCTCGGCCGGGTCGACGTCGATGGGGCCGCCGAGGCGGTCGTCGGCGACGACGGCGACACGGCGTATCTCGCCACGACGACCGGCTTCGCGACCGTCGACGTGAGCGACCCCGCCGATCCCGCGGTCCTCGCGACCGAACGACGCCTCGAGGTCGCGGACGTACCGCTGATGGAGATTCTCGATGTCACAGTCGACGGCGACCGACTCGTCGTCCCCGGACCGGCCAACCAGGGCCCCGACTCGATCTTTCACGGCTTCTTCTGCTTCGACGTGAGCGATCCCAGCGAGCCCGCCCTCATCGGCGACCCCTACGAAACCGGCTACCACATCCACAACTGCTATCTCGACGGCGAAACGCTGTACGTGGTTCGAAACGAACTGACCGAAAACACGCTCGAGGTGTTCGACGTCGGCGACGGCGTCGAGCAGATCGGGTCGTGGTCCCTGCTCGAGCACGAACCCGGCTGGGCAGATATCGACTGGCTCGCGCGCTATCTCCACGATGTCTACGTCCACGACGATGTCGCCTACCTCGCCCACTGGAATCCCGGCACCTACCTGCTCGACGTGAGCGATCCCAGCGAGCCCGAGTACATGTCGCACGTGCGCGAGACCGACCTCGAGACCCAGCGCGAACGCGACGACGACGAGGCCCAGTTCGGGCTGCCGGGCAACGACCACTACGCGGCGGTCGACGAGACCGGTGACCTGCTCGCCGTCGGGCGCGAGGCCTGGGCGACCGGTGGCGACGAGCCCGACCGACCGGGCGGGATCGACCTCTACGACGTGAGCGATCCGGATGACCCCGAACACCGGGCGACGATCGACGCCCCGCGGGCGATCGACGAGAGCTACGCGGGCGGCCTCTGGACGACCGCACACAACTTCGAACTCCGGGACGGGGAACTCTACTCCTCGTGGTACCGCGGCGGCGTCGCGATCCACGACGTGAGCGATCCCGCGGAGCCGGTCGAACGCGCGCGCTGGCTCGAGCCCGAGACGGCGGGCTTCTGGACCGCTCGCGTCGCAGATCCGGGGTCGGTGTTCGTCGCCAGCAGCACGCCCGTGATTCCCAACTCCCCGACGGAAGGCGCCCTCTATACGGTCCCGATCGAGGCCGGCGAGCAAGCCGATCCGCCGTCGTTGACCGACCCCGACGACCTCGAGGTACCGGACGGCGTCGCCAGCGAACCGAACGCGACCGACGACGGCGACGCGACCGAGGCGTCCAGTCAAGCGTCGGACGACCCATCCACGGCCGACGCCGCCTCGAGCGACGATCCGATGGCCGGATTTACCGCGACCGGGGCGGCCGTCGCCGGTGGGGTCGTCGGCCTCGAGTGGCTACGTCGCCGGCGACAGTAGTGAAACCAGGAGTCTTTCGTGGTCGTTCCTGACGAATTCGGCTGTGTGACACAACCTATACCCCGCTCGAGCCCCAAGAGAGGGTATGTCCGAATCCGACGCCGATCGATCGCTCCAAGAGCGCGTCGAGATGTGGCTCGCTCGTGAGATGCCGATCATTCAGATGCACGGCGGGACGAGCGCCGTCCGCGAGGCTGATCCGGAGACCGGCGAGGTCGTCATCGAACTGGGCGGCGGCTGCAAGGGCTGCTCCGTCAGCGATGTCACGACGGGGAACATCGAGGCCGAACTCATCACCTGGTCCGAGATCGAGGAAGTTACCATCCGCGTTCCCGACCCCCGTGAAAGCCTGGGTGGCCCCGAACAGGCCGAGTCGATAATGGGCGTCGACCGAACCGAAGGTGGCCGCGGTGACTGGGGATCGTCCAATCCCGGGAAAGACCACCTCTAACCAGTCGCTGCGGTCTCGTCTACGCGTCCGGGGTGACCACGGTGACGGACAGTTTTGGGAACGCCTATATGCGTGTGCCCGCCAACCTTGTTCGTAACGATGACGACGTGTAGACGCCCACGACAACGGGGTGACGGCGATGGGTGAGGACGGCAACGACGCCGAGACCGACGGCGGCGTACGCGCGTACACCGTCCGTCTCGAGCTCGTCGACGAACCCGGCGAGTTGCTGCGCGCGCTCGCCCCGATTGCCGACAACGGCGGAAATCTGCTGAGTATCCATCACGAACGAGGGAACATGACGCCGCGTGGCCACATTCCTGTCGAGGTCGATATCGAGTGTCCACCGGACCGTTTCGACGGGATCGTCGACGCGTTGCGAGACGCCGGCGTCAACGTTATCCAGGCCGGTGCCGAACACTACGGCGAGGAGATCAACGTCTTACTCATCGGTCACTTGGTCGAGCAAGATCTCTCCGAGACGCTCTCGAGGATCGAATCGGAGGCCCACTCGGCCGTTCGGGACCTCTCGCTCGCAGCGCCGGACGGCACCGAGGACGTCTCGAGCGCTCGGATCCGACTCGCGATCGACTCGGGCAAAACCGACGCCGCAGTGGCGTCGATTCGATCGATCGGCTCGGCGAAAGACCTCACCGTCGTCGAACCCTTGCAGGGGGGTGAGGGCGCGTGAAACTCGCTATCCTGGGTGCCGGTGCGGTCGGGCGCTCGGTCGCCGACCTCGCCGCGGACTACGGCCACACCGTGGTCGCGATCGCCGACTCGAGCACTGCGACCGTCGATCCCGGCGGCATCGACATCGACGCCACCCTCGAGCGCAAGGCGGGCGACGACGGCGTCGGCACGGCCGATCCCGACGAGATCTTCGAGACCGACTACGACGTCCTCGTCGAGGCGACGCCGACGACGCTCGGTGATGCCGAACCCGGCTTTTCACACACGAAACGCGCACTCGAGTCCGACCGCCACGTCGTGTTGGCGAACAAGGGGCCCGTCGCCGAACGGTACGAAGACATCCGCGCGCTCGAAGCCGAGAGCGCGGGTTCGATCCGATTCGAAGCGACCGTCGGTGGTGCTATTCCCGTACTGTCGACGATCGAGGATAGCACGCCCCAGGCCGTAACGGCCGTTCGTGGCGTTCTCAACGGGACGGCAAATTTCATCCTCACACGCATGGCTGCCGAGGGGCTGGACTACGAACACGTCCTTGCCGAGGCACAGGATCTGGGCGTCGCCGAAGCCGATCCGACGTTCGACGTCGACGGCACCGACGCTGCGCTCAAGTTCGTCATCCTCGCGAACGTCCTCGCCGACGGTGGCTTCGCCCTCGAGGATGCGACGGTCGAGGGGATCCAGAACGTGCCCGGAAGCGCGCTCGATTTGGCCGCCGAAGACGGCCGCACGATTCGGCTCATCGGCGAGGCGACCCGCGATGGCGTCCGAGTCGGACCGCGACTCGTCCCCGAAAACGGCCCGCTGGCTGTCACGGGGACGCGCAACATCGTCCAGATCGAGACCCGGAACGCCGGCTCGTTGCACTCGAGCGGGCGCGGTGCCGGTGGTCCGGAAACGGCCACGGCCGTGCTCTCGGACGTCGGACGCCTCCCGTTGCTGTAGGCGGGCCGAACTGTGAGGCGTCCGATACGTATTTAACGGCTCCGCTGCACCATTTCGCCGGGTGCAATGGTTTCCACAGTGGTATTTCTGGCCGTCGCATACGTTTGCTGTGGACTACTGCCACTCGCGCTCGTCCCCTCCGTTCGGAACGCGGGTCCGAAACCTGGAAAGATCGGCGTTCTCGTGACGCTTCTCGGGCTGGCGATCTGGTCGATCGCGGTCGGATTGTTGCTGCTGGAAACCGATTCGACTCGATACCGGCTCTTCGGGACGTTGTTTGGCGCCGGCGGGCAGCTCGCTGCTGTCGGCTACTTCTTGTTGGCAACCGAGTACACTGGGGCCCTGGTGGTGACGCGACGAACGGGATACGTGTTCGGTACCGCGATCGGACTATCCGCGGCGTTGTCACTCAGCGATCCGTACCACCACCTCGTCTGGGAGGGGACGACGACGCCACCGATGAACGAAGTGACACTCGGTCCGGCTGGTATCCTCATCGTTCTCGCGACGGTCGGTATCGCCATCTCCGCGTTGTTGTTGCTCGTCGCCGATGTCGTCACTGCAAGCGGCATTCGCCGGCGACAAAGCTTTGTGCTCGTACTCGCTGGCATACCGACGATCGCCGGCTACTTCGTCGATTTTGCGTTGTTATCTAGTTCCGAACTCACACTGCTTCCGATCGGCTTCGCCGGAAGTGCCTTCGCGTACGCGTGGGCGATCTTCCAGAAGGACTTTCTCGACATCGTCCCGATCGGCCGAAAACGTATCGTCGAGGAAATGACCGACGCCGCCGTCGTTCTCGATGCCGACGACCGCGTCGTCGAGTGTAACCCCGCAGCCCGCCGCATCGTCGACATCGGTCCGGAGTACACCGGGCTCTCCGTCCAGCAGTTTTTCAGTTCCGTCCCGGCCGCCGTCGACCGACTCGCTGACGACAGCGGTGTCGATACCGAACTCGCCGCCACGATCGACGGCGACCGGCGCCACTTTCATCTCACCGTGTCACGCCTCGACGACGCCTCGTCGGTTCCTGCGGGCCGTCTGGTCGTTCTCCGCGATATCACGGCGTTGAAACGACGCGAGCGAACGCTCAAGCGACGGGAGTCCGAACTCGAGTTTCTTCGACAAATCCTGACGCGCGTTCTCAGACACAACATTCGAAACGATCTAACGGCTGTACGGGGCTATGCGGACCTGATCGCGACGGAAGCCAAGCAGGAACACGCCGATTTAGCCGAGACGATCGTCGAAACGAGCGATAATCTCCTCGAAACGAGCCGCAAAGCCCGGATCATCGAAGAGGTGATCGACCAAGACCCGGTCACGCAGAAACTCGATCTCACCGCACGTCTCACCGACCTCGTCATCGACTACCGGAGCACGTACGATCGTGCGACGATCTCGCTGACAGCACCCGACAGCTGTCCGGTCGAGGCCGATCCGTGGCTCGAGCACACGTTCGATGTCCTGCTGGAGAACGCCCTCGAACACGCCGGAGACGAACCGACCGTCGACGTGACCGTCGATCGAGGCGACGACGAAACGACGGTGACGATCGCCGACGACGGCCCCGGAATTCCGCCGGCGGAACTCGCCGTCCTCGAACAGGGCGAGGAAACGCCACTCGAGCACACCAGCGGCGTCGGGCTCTGGATCGTCCACTGGGTCGTCGATCGCTCTGGGGCATCGATCACGTTCGATACCGGATCGGCGGGTACTCGAGTGTCGATACGCATCCCGACATCCCCGCGCTCGATGGCGGCCAGTTCGAAATCTGTTCCGGGCCACTAACTGTTCCGAACGCCGGTAGCGCTGTCTTTTCAAGCCCAAGAATGGAATAAACTATATCTCACGAGTGGCTGGTGGGTAACTATAACCGATGGTCTCTGTGACATCGCTGCTTGCGCTTGCGTATCTCGCGTGCGGCCTCGTTCCTTTTGCACTCGTCAGCTCGGTTCGGCGTCACTCGAAGAAGCCAGGCAGTACCGGGCTACTCGTCGCGCTGATCGGTCTTTCTATCTGGTCTGTCGCGTACGGGTTGGCAATCACGTCGTCGGCCTACAGTACCGTGTTGGCCCTCGGATCGCTCGTTCTGTTCGGCGGGCAACTCGCCGCGATCGGATATCTGTTTCTCGCGATCGAATACACGGAGACGGCTCGACTTTCGACACGGCTGGTCAACGCCGCAGCCGTGAGTGTCCTCGCCGTCCAACTGCTCTCGTTGACCGACCCGATTCACGGCCGTCTCTGGGGGCCGACGGCCAGACCGATCCTCGATATCGGTTCGGCCGAGCCGCTGGCAACCGTCCTCGTCGTCTCGACGCTCGCCGTCGCCGCCGTCGCCGCGTTGTTGCTGCTGGCCGATGTCATCACCGGCCCTCGAGCGCGACGCAATCAAAGTCTCGCGCTCGTCGCCGCCGGCGTCCCGACGCTCGTGATTACGGTCATCGATGTCTACGTGATCGATGCGACCGTCTTCTCGTTGCTCCCGTTCGGTGTCGGTATAAGCGTCTTTGCGATCGCCTGGGCGCTGTTTCGGGCGAACCTCCTCAAGACCGTCCCGGTCGGCCACCGCCGCATCGTCGAGGAGATGGACGACGCCGCCGTCGTGCTCGATGCACAGGATCGCGTCGTCGACTGCAACCCCGCCGCTCGCCACCTGATCGGCGTCGACGGCGACTACGCTGGCACACCCGTCGACGAATTCTTCGACACCGTCCCCGACGCAATCGAGCGATTTCGCGACACTCGTGGCGTCGACACCGAAGTCACCATCCCAACAGACGGCGAACGACGGGACTTCCACCTCACGATCTCGCCACTCGAAGACGGTCGCCCCGCCGACGCTACCGGTCGACTGATCGTTCTCCGCGATATTACGCCCCTCAAAGAACGGGAGCGAGCGCTCGAACAACGCGAATCCGAACTCGAGTTCGTCAGCCAGTTGCTGACGCGCGTGCTCAGACACAACCTTCGTAACGACCTCTCGCTCGTCCGCGGGTACGCCGCGATGATCGCCAACGAGGGAAACCCGACAGTCGCACCGATGGCAGCCGAAATCGTCGAGACAAGCGACGAACTGTTGGCGACGAGTCGCAACGCCAGGACGATCCAACGAATTATCGATCGCGAGGGGTGTGCCGAGCAACTGGATCTCGCCGATCATCTCGAAGAACTCGTCGGCCTCTACCGAACCGACGAGATACCCGCAACCATTTCGCTATCGATTCCCGACCAGTGTGCGATCGAAACCGATCCGGAACTGGAGTACGCGTTCGATATCCTCCTCGAGACGACACTCGAACACGCCGATCCACAGGCGACGATCGAGGTCGCCCTCGAGCGGACGGACGAGCACGCGACCGTCACCGTGATCGACGAGGGTGCTTGCCTCCCCCAGACGGAACTGGCAGTCGTTGCCCAATCGGACCAACAACTGTTCGAACAGACGAACGAAATCGGCCTCTGGATCGTCCACTGGATCGTCGAGCGATCCACGGCGTCGATGGCTATCGAGACCGGCCGTAATCGGAACCTGGTATCGATCCACGTGCCCCGATCGTAACGACGCTCCGCCAACGTACGTACCGGCGTTGGTCCACCGTACCGGCGTCCGGCAAACGTCCCTTCGCGTGTGAATGCTCAGCAAACCGCAAGAAGGCGACGGGTTCGGTAGAATACGCTTTCGAAATGGTTTTAACCGCAACGAGCAAACAAGACCGATATAAGCGCCTCTGCGCGTGAGCTACAACAATGAGCGAACAACACCAGAACCTGGCCATCATCGGCCACGTTGACCACGGGAAGAGTACGCTCGTGGGACGACTCCTCTACGAGACGGGGAGCGTACCAGAGCACGTCATCGAACAGCACCGCGAAGAAGCCGAAGAGAAGGGCAAAGGCGGCTTCGAATTCGCCTACGTGATGGACAACCTCGCCGAAGAGCGAGAGCGTGGCGTCACCATCGACATCGCCCACCAGGAGTTCTCGACCGACGAGTACGACTTCACCATCGTCGACTGTCCTGGCCACCGCGACTTCGTCAAGAACATGATCACTGGCGCGAGCCAGGCCGACAACGCGGTCCTCGTCGTCGCCGCCGACGACGGTGTCGCACCCCAGACCCAGGAGCACGTCTTCCTGGCCCGCACCCTCGGTATCGACGAACTCATCATCGGCATCAACAAGATGGACGTCGTCGACTACAAGGAAGACACCTACAACGATGTCGTCGAAGAAGTGACCCAGCTGCTCAAGCAGGTCCAGTTCGACACCGACGACGCTTCGTTCATCCCGATCTCGGCGTTCGAAGGCGACAACATCGCCGAGGCCTCCGACAACACGCCGTGGTACGACGGCGAAATCCTCCTCGAGGCACTCAACGCCCTGCCGGAGCCGGAGCCACCGACGGACGCCTCGCTCCGCCTTCCGATCCAGGACGTGTACACCATCTCGGGTATCGGTACCGTCCCAGTCGGACGTATCGAGACCGGTGTCATGAACGTCGGCGACGATGTCGTCTTCCAGCCGTCCGACGTCGGCGGCGAGGTCAAGACGATCGAGATGCACCACGAGGAAGTACCAAAGGCCGAACCCGGTGACAACGTCGGATTCAACGTCCGAGGCATCGGTAAGGACGACATCCGCCGTGGTGACGTCTGTGGCCCAGCCGACGACCCACCAAAGGTCGCCGAGACCTTCCAGGCACAGGTCGTCGTCATGCAGCACCCATCCGTGATCACGGCCGGCTACACGCCGGTCTTCCACGCCCACACCTCGCAGGTCGCGTGTACGATCGAGTCCATCGACAAGAAGATGGACCCCTCGAGCGGCGAGGTCGCCGAGGAGAACCCCGACTTCATCCAGTCGGGTGACGCTGCTGTGGTCACCATCCGGCCACAGAAACCCCTCAGCATCGAGCCATCCAGCGAGATCCCAGAACTCGGGAGCTTCGCCATCCGCGACATGGGTCAGACCATCGCGGCCGGCAAGGTCCTCGAAGTCAACGAGAAATAAATGCAGCAGGCACGCGTTCGACTCGCGGGCACGAGTCCAGAAGACTTAGACGATATCTGTGACGATGTCCGCGAGATTGCGAACAATACCGGCGTCAACCTCAGCGGTCCGATCCCGCTGCCGACCAAGACCCTCGAGGTGCCGACCCGGAAATCGCCTGATGGCGAAGGCACCGCGACGTGGGAGCACTGGGAGATGCGCGTCCACAAGCGCCTGATCGATCTGGACGCCGACGAACGCGCACTCCGACAGCTCATGCGCATTCAGGTGCCAAACGACGTTTCGATCGAGATCGTCCTCGAAGACTGAGCTCGATCGGCTGATTTGCAGTCATTTCCTTCGTTTTCTCACCACTCGAGAGCCACTCGCTCGAACGCTGTCATACGAGTCGACGCAGAGACTTTTGTCGCTCGACAGCACAGAAACACGTATGTCGACCTATCCGGGTCCCCCATCGGACACCAGGGCGACCGAACCCGACTCGGGATCGGCCAGCCCCATCCTCGAGGTACTGGTCGTCTTTGTCGTCGTATTTGCGCTCCAGTGGCTCACCTCGCTCGTCGGCGCGATGGCCAGCTTGTTCGTCCTCACCCCGCCGCTCGAGACCAACCCCTGGACGATCGTCACCAGCGTCTACGCCCACGGCGGTATCGGCCACCTCCTCTCGAACAGCGTCGCGTTGATCGTCTTCGGCTGGCCCGTTGCCCGCGCGACGACTCGAATCCGTTTTCACGTTTTCTTCCTCGTGACGGGATCGCTCGCGGGTATCTCCCAGATCCTCGTCCCGGGACTGGCCACGGCGATGCCGTTCGTACCAGGGACACCGACGGCTGGCGTGCTCGGTGCCAGCGGCGCGGTCTTTGCACTGCTTGGCTATCTCATCGCCTCGAACCGACTTTCGGCCGGACTCGCATCGTTCGTCGATGTCCCTCGCTGGCTCGCCTGGGTCGTCTTTCTCGGGCTCGCGATCGCCGTTACACTCGCGACCGCGGCCCCCGGGGTCGCGTTGATCGCTCACTTTACCGGCTTCCTGTTAGGGCTGCTCGCTGGGCGAGCGCGCATACTCAACGCCGGTCGGTAGCTCGAACGTCTCGATCAGGACTCCCGTTCACGATGCTCGTCGGTCTCCGACAATAGCTCGTCCGCGTCTGCACTTCGCCGATGTTGTGGTGACGTAATCGGCTCGCCCGAGCCCTCGATTCGCTCCTCGGGATCCTCGACGGCGATCCACTCACGCACTCGAGAGATCCACTGTCGAACCATGTCCGGCGGTACGGCCGCCACGGACAAAAGCGTCGGTGCGTGTGCCATCTTCACGGTCTCCCGATGAAACACAAGGTACAAATAGAAACGCCGGGTACAAGCTCTCGAGGGCTCGTAGATCAGTGGTAGATCGCTTCCTTCGCAAGGAAGAGGCCCTGGGTTCAAATCCCAGCGAGTCCATAATTCTGCGGCACGGGCACTGCTAGATTGAGGTTGAACTGAACGGAGTTCTTCGATTAGGGTGGGAAGATGCTATTCGAAGAACACCAGATAGACATAACGAATTTTTCGGATGTGGAGTTTTTGGATAGTGACCGGACGCGCACGCCAGCCTGGTTGATCAGGCTGGCGTGCGCTGCTCATGCCGGAGCAGCCTCGTTAGCGGAATGTCGAGATTTCTGTGAGTGGTTCGGCGTCGAGAGACGCCGAGCCACGATCCATCACTGGTATCAAGCCTATGCCGATCACTATGTTTCTCGTCGATGGCATGGGCTATCTCACTGCGCTTGCACGCACCGATCTGAGTGGTGACGTCAACTACACTGATCGAAACATCGTCGAAAAGCTCTTTCAGACCTATACGATGCGAATTGGGCGTTTCCACGAAACCTGGAACGGCAGTCAAGCCAGCGCTCAGCGCTGGTTGACTGCCTACACCGCCTATTATAATCACCATCGAAACCACCAAGCACTCGACAATCAACCGCCAGTTGAAGCACTCAAACAGAGAGGTTCAATCTAGTACCCTCCCAACCGTCGACTGCTGGGTCGAACCGACACCCGCCAACTGGTTCGACCCAGCAGTGCAGGCTTGGGAAGCCACTAGCAGTGCCGTATACTCAGAACTATACTTCCGACTACGCGTTCTCCGTCGGTTTGGCCTCGATGACTCCTTCGCTGGATACGGTCACCTCAAATCCTTCGTACGGAAATGAGAGGCGGCCCTTTCTTTGCCCTTCGGTGGCAGTCGTGGAGAACAGTTCATTGAGCGCGTCAGTATCAATCGCGGAGTAGAGTGGAGGTAATTCGGAAAGAGCGCTTTGGTCAGCAGCCGCTATCACCGCGACAATTGCTAAACTCGGCTGATCTTGACTACTGTCGTACTCCGCTCGGTAGACACCATCATCGTCGACGAACTCAACGGATTCCATCGTTGGAACGACTTCGACGCTATCCACCGTCTTAGTAGAGAATTCCATCACCAGAATGGAGGGGCTCCACTGGGATGACGCTGGATTTTGCTCGCGCAATACTCTTTTACCTAAATCGAGGCGTTAATGCCCCTTCCTCAGCGAGCGCCGAAGGCGCGAGCAGGGAGGGGATACAGCGTCCCCAGAAATCGGAGATTTCTGGTGTGCGAACGAGACGCAGGTCTCACGCTACCCTCAAGGAGCGAACGGCGCGAGCCGTGAGCGAGTAGGGTGGGGAGGAAGTCACCAACTCCACATTTTTATCATTTGTCGGGTGCCCCCTGACGAGCGTGCGGAGTTCGCCGAAGAAGTATTGGAACTCGTCGGTACGATCACTGTCCGCGAGATGTTGACTGGAGCGAACAACCTTCACATCGAGGCTATCGCTGAGACTTGATCTGGTAGTCCATCACCGGGTTCGACGTGAAACAAACGATGATGTCGTGCTGAGTTTATGCTCTGAAAATCAACAACGTGCTTCACAAGAGCGTACCGCTGAAGTACCCCACCATGACCAGAGGATGTTTCGAGCTCAGAGCAGAGAGCCATTGGGCCAAAACCGTCCAGTTTCGTCTCCTCGACCAACTCTTGCAGGCACACAGTCCTGCGTGACGAACCGGACAGTGGCAGCCGACCGATCGACGTCTGGAAGTGGATCCGGCTGGGGGCTCGGTGGTATGAACCAACCCGTCGGCGAATCGCGTTCGAACTGGACCGGATCGACTGGCTCGGGAGCGGCTCGACGTTCGCGATGGCAGTCTCGAGCAGCCCGTTCGAAGAACCCGTGACCGTACTCGGCACGGATATCCGCGATCGTCTCCTGGGCGCGTCGAACACGAGCACTCGAGACGCCGGGATCGTCGCCGGCCAGAATCGCCCGGAACACCTCGGGATCGTGCTCGTCGCTCAGTTCGATAACTTCGTCGGCCGCTCGCTCGCGTTGCTGAACCGGAGCCCCGACAGCGCCGGTAGCCGTGGCGTCAACGCCGTTCCCCTGGAGGACTGCCTTCGCGGACTGGGCATGAAAGAGCAACCGGCCGTCCCAGTCGCGACGGTCTTCGAGCTGTGATCGCTCGGACCGGGTCAGCTCTGCCTGGCCACCTGGTCGGTTCGGTGGGCGCGACTCTCTGTGGCCTCGAGGGCGTTCGTCGCTTCGTCACCGCCGATCGCATGTCAAGTGTCAGCTTCCAGTGGACATCGATATGACCGGCCTCGAGACGGATTGCAGGGTGCTTCGAGGCCATTTCGGTCTCTAATCTAAACAGTAATAAACCCATATTCTGTTTTGAAACAGCTGGATCGTATGGAGATCACGATGAGCCAACTGACGAGCTATGGCTGAACCGTCCGGTGACAGCGGGAACGAAAGCGTTCCCACCGGTGAGCGATCGACGACGGAGAGAGATCGCTGGTCACGCTTCGTCCAGTATGTTCCATACCACACCGTGGTGAACACACCCGGGACAGTCGCCTTGGCCGCCTGTACGGACCAGGTTTCTCGTACGTCTCGACAGAGGCGTCCCGACCAGTCGGCAGGCGGCGGACCGCGGAGCGGACGGTTTTTGCCGTCTCGGACCCGACCTCGAGAGGAATGCTGACCAAGGACCTGCTGCGCGTCTCGAGAGCGGGTGGAGGCTATCGTCTCCAGTTCGCCGAGCGAGAACACCGGCCGCTCGCGGCTCGCGTCCTCGGGACCTACCAAGGTCACGTCGGCGAAACACGCGGCGATCTCGAGGCTGCACTTGCCGACCTCGAGACCGACGCCGACGACTTCAAACTCGTCCGCGGCTTCGCGGCGCTGTTAGAGCGCGACGCGACGTTCGAGACCGAGGCGACGGTCGACCCCGAACGGGCGCGCAAGGCGGCCTTCGAGGCCGCCGAGGCGGTTGGCGTCGTCGACGAGGACGAGCGAGCGATGGCGCTCGTTCGAGCGGGCGAATCACTCGGGCATTCTGCGGACGATCTCGAGACCGCCCTGTACGCCGACCTCGAGGAGCGCCACTGCCTCACCGCGGTCGATCCCCGGTGGACGCCCGACGGGTTACTGGAGCAGTACAACCTCTCGCTGTCACAGACGGCACTGTTCGACGCGACCGAACTGCGAGTGCGCTCGAGCGATCCGAAGGCGCTGGTCTCGGCAGTCAAACGGCTGCGGTTGCTCTACGAGATTCACCGTCCGGAGGACGAGGTGACGGACGGACTCCAGCAAGATGTACTTGCGACCCCGAACGGTGCCGCGAGCGACCGCGAGGTGATCGTCACCGGCCCGACGCACCTCTTCCGGGCAACTCGGCGCTATGGCACGCGATTCGCCCGCCTCCTGCGAACCGTCGCGAGCGCCCAGGAGTGGTCCCTCGAGGCGACAATCGACGACCGCGGGACCGAGCGCACGCTCTCGCTCTCTCACGAGGATCCGGTTGCGGTGCCCGAGGCCGCCCCCGTCGCCGAGGTCAGTTTCGACAGCGGCGTCGAGGCTGACTTCGCTGCTCGCTTCGAAAATATCGACCTCGAGTGGACTCTCGTCCGGGAACCCGAGCCGCTGGCGACGGGCACGCGCGTGATGATCCCCGACTTCGCGTTCGAGTACGAACACGGCGAGTTTCGCGTGTTCTTCGAGATCATGGGCTTTTGGACGCCCGAGTACGTCGAGAAGAAGCTCTCGCAGCTGTCGACGCTCGAGGATGTCGACATGCTCGTCGCCGTCGACGAATCCCTCGGTGTGGGCGAGGAAATCGACGCTCGCGATCATCGTGCGATCACCTACTCGGGATCCGTGCGGATCAAGGATGTCGCGAGCGTCCTTCGCGAGTACGAACGCCAGTTGGTGGCCGAGAGCGCAGCCTCGCTGGCCGACGAACTGCGCCCCGACGAGGACGCCGTCTCGCTCGAGTCACTCGCCGACCGCCACGGCGTGAGTACCGACGCCCTCGCGGACAAGACGTTTCCCGAACACGAACGCGTCGGCCGAACCCTCGTTCGGCCGAGTGTACTCGAGTCGCTGGCCGACGCGCTCGAGGCCGGGATGTCGCTGTCGGATGCGGAAGACACACTCGAGACGCGAGGGATCGACGACTTGAGTGCGATTCTCGCGGAATTGGGCTATCGCGTCGAGTGGGAGGGGCTGGCGGGCGGGACGCTCCTCGAGCGCGAGTAACCCAACTCCTGGGGGTGTGACTCGAGTACGTTAGGCTCACGAGAACCGTCGACCATGCGTCGAGCGCTGTAAGAGCACGTCACACCGGTTTCAATCGACCTTCGTCGTCCCAGTCGCAGTAGACGATTTCGGCGACATCCTGTCTGAGCCGTATTTCTTCGGGGGTGACGACGATGACCGGCTGCCAGATCGACTCGTTGACCCGCCACTCGAGGGTCTCGGCTTGCTTGTCGGTCTCGAGGTCGGCGCGATAGCTCCCGTATCGGTAGTCGGCGTCCGCTAGCGGCCGCTCCTCGCCGGGGTCGAGTGACACCTCGCGATCGAGGAGCGTCTCGCCCCCGAGTTCGACGCGGACACCGAGCGACACTGATTCGTCGGTCGCGTTTTCCACCTCGAGGTGCGACGCTGTCGGTAGCGATGGCTCGAGCACGAGTCGCGTTTCGCCGTCGTCTCGCTCGACGGTCGCCTCGTAGTAGCTGCCGCCCTGGATGAGGTGATAGCTCTCGAGGTCGACCAGTGACTCGAGGATGAGGTCGCCGTCGGTCTCGTAGGCGTCGGTCTCGATGGCGGTCGTCGCCTCGGTCTCGGCGGCGGGCGGCAGGTTCGAGACGGGGACGACCTCGGGACCGGCTGTACACGCTTCGTAGCCAGTAGTCGTCGATCGACTATCCGAACCATCGCCGTTCGGGCCGTCGTCCGAGCCGGTGTCGTTCGTTTCGCCGCCGTCCGAACCGTCGTCGGGGCCGTGGCTCGTAAGACAGCCGGAAAGCACGGCGCCGGACGCGCCGAGTGCGGCCAGCAGGGACCGTCGATGCATACCTGATTGTCACGCTGGCGTGGCAAGTGTTTTCAGGTCGGCCAGGCGTTCGACACTCGGTTTGTGTCGCCATTCTCGCATCCGAGCTCGAACTGCCTCAATCTTCGTCCTCCGCCAGGCTTCCGCGCTCGTGCATCATTGCCGTCCCGCGCTCGAGCCAGCCCTTCCGGAGGTAGACGGTGCCGACGACGACGTTGCGCCAGGCCCAGTCCGCGACGATGGCGACGTAGGCCGCGACGACACCGTACTCGAGGGAGACGCCGAGGACGTAGGTCGTGCCAAGCAGGAAGAAGACGGCACCTGTAACTTTCGCGACGAAGGGTGGGCGGGTCTCGCTGCCACCCCGGAGCGAGCCGGCGACGACGACGTACAGTGCGATGAGGAACGTCGAGATGGCGTAGGCCCGCGCGAAGCCGACGGCGTACTCGATCGTGGCCGGGTCGCGGGTAAATACCAGGACGACCCACTCTGCGGCGACGAAGATGACGATGCCGAGACCGCCGACGGAGAGGACCGCGAGCGCGGCCGAGGCGAGGCCGTTGAAGTAGGCCTTGCCGGGCTCGCCGCGGCCCAGCGCCTGGCCGGTGAGGACGTTCGCGGCGGTCCCGTACCCCCGCGCCAGCGGCGCGGAGAGTTGCTGGTAGACCCGCCGGCCGATGTGGTAGGCGGCGTTGACTTCCGTCCCGAACGCGAGCAAGATGGCGTTAAAGGGGAACTCGGCAACCAGTTCGACGAGCCCCTCGGCCACGCGTGGCGCGCTGATGACGACGAGTTGCTTCATGATGACCAGTTTCGTCGGTCGGACGAGCGATAGCTCGCTCCAGGGGCTCTGGATAACCGCGGTGAACGTGACCGCAGCCAGCACGTCGCCGATCGCCGTCGCGAGTGCGATGCCGACGATCGTCAACTCCGGAAACGGGCCCAGTCCGAACGCCAGCGAGACGGTGAGGACGATGTTGATCGCGTTCGCGACTGCGTTGATGTACATCGGCGTCCGGGTGTCGCCCGTGCCCTGTATCGAGCGCGCGGCGATCATCGTTACGTGAAACGCTGGCGCGGTGAGGAGAATAATCGCCAGATAGAGCCCGCCAAGACGCACCGTCTCGGCTTCCGCACCGAGAATCGCGATCGCCCAGACGCTCCCGACGAGGCCGAACAGCGCGAACGGAACCCCGGCGAGGACCCCCAGTAGCAGCGCCTGGCTCACCGCTTCGTTGCGATTTGCCTCCTGGCCGCTGCCCGTATCCTGGCTCGAGAGCGCGATCGCGCCGTCGCCGACCCCGAGACCGAGCCACAGCGGGAGTCGCCCGTAGATGTCCGCGAGGCCGACCGCGGCGACCGCGGCGGGCGAGAAAAAGCCCGCGACGATCAGGTCGGTCGTCCGCATCAGCGTCCGCAACACCTGTTCTGCCATCACCGGCCACGAGAGGTCGAACACCTCCCGCCAAACCCGAAACACGCGGCTGCGAAGGGACGGATCGCCAGCAGTCTCCACTACCTGTCCCTTGTGCTAACGGGCCCTTGTAGTTTCAGATACCGGTGGCATCGACGCCACCGTACAGCGAGGCGTTCGTCCAGTTCCGGTTGGGTGAAATTCTTAGTCACGGGAATCGATGTCGGCCCATGAACGTGCTCGTCGTCGGCGGTGGCGGTACTATCGGTATCACTACTGCGTACACGCTCGCCGTCGATCGGCCCGGCCTCGACATCACGCTCGCCGACCCTCGTACCGAGGTGACAGACGCCCACGCAACCGATCTGCGTCATTCACAGTGTCACGCCTCACACGCCATCGGTCGGCCGGCGTTCGAGGACCGACCGGGAACGATCTCGACCGTCGATCCGACCGACGAGCCCGGTCAGGCCGCCCTCGAGGCGGCCGACGCCGTCGTCGTCACCGCCAGTGAACCGCGCTCGATGGACAACCTGAAACGCGGCGGCCGACTCGCGGTGCTCGAGCGCAACCTCGAGATTGCCGCCGACCTCGGCGAGTGGTTCGGGGCGAGCGGGCCGACGCCGACGGTCGTCGTCGCGAATCCGTCCGATCGGGTGACACACCGGTTGTGGGAGGCAAGTGGCTGGCCGCGCTCGTCGTTTGTGGGCTACTCGCTCTCGGAGACGGCCCGTCTCGCCGACGAACTCGCCAGGCGTACCGACGCCGCGCCCGACGAGATCTATTGTCCGATTCTGGGCGAACACGGCGAGCACATGGTGCCCGTATTCTCGAGGGCGACCGCCGCCGGCGAGGCGCTCTCGTTCTCGAGTGGCGAACGTCAGGCGATCCTCGACTACGTTCGCCAGGTCCCCTACGACGTGATCGACAAGCGCGGCGCCGACGACTCTTCGCGATGGGTGACCGGCCGCGGCGCAGCCCTGCTTGTCTCCAGACTGCTCGCGGGCGGCACCGACCGGAACGATCCCGTCTGTCTCGCGACCCCGCTCGACGGCGAGTACGGCCTCGAGGACGTCACGCTAAGCGTGCCGGTCGTGCTAGATAGCGACGGCGTGGCCGAAATTCTCGAGTGGGAACTCACCGACGAAGAGCGACGCGGCCTCGAGGACGCGGCCGACGCGATTCGGTCGTCCCTTGGATAGCGATCGAGTTGGGTCGTTACGGTAGGTCGCGCTGGCGCCCCTTCGGCACCATCGAGCGCAGCTCCCCGTGGACGTAGAGGCCGACGCCCATGGGCGCTACGTCGCTCCCGATCTCGTGGGTCGCGATCAGATACCCCCAGTCACCGTCCCAGCGGTCGATCTCTTGATCCTCGCCGGCGACGAACCGCCGAGCCTCGGGCCCCTCGAGTTCGATTACGCAGTCGCTGGCGTGGGTGCCAAACCGCTGGACGAAGTCGGTGGTCGGCTTCCAGTGTTCCTGGCGAGTCCGCAGACAGGTCATGCCGATCGCTTCGATCGCGAGCGGGGTCGGGGCCTCGCCCGCGTAGATCCAGATCTTGCCAGCGCCTTTCTCCCAGAAGGTATGGTCGTCGAACGTTTCGGGCGGGATGTCGAACCGATCCGCGAAGTACTCGAGGACTTCCTCGCGGCTGACTCGGCCCTCGACGGTTCGCTCGGCCGGCGTTTCGGGGAGCCGGTCGAATCGCTGGCCATCGTTTTGCTCGAGTCCGTCGCTGTCCCCAGCGATGTCTGTCTCGCCGATCTCCGCGATGTCGTCGCCATCCGGGCCGTCGCCCATCAGGCGGTCACCTCCAGTTTCGCGACGAAGAAGCCGCCGGTGTCGTTGTGGTGGGGATAGATTCTGGCCGCACGCTCGAGTGTGGAATCGAACGTCTCGTCCTCCCAGGCGGTCAGTCCGGGGGCGTACTTGAGGTCGAGGTCGAAGTCAACGACGCGACAGGGCTCGTTTTCTATGGCGTGCTGGACGACGGCTTCGTTTTCCTCGGGCGCGAAGGTACACGTCGAGTAGACGACCGTGCCCCCTTCGCGGGTGGTCTGAATCGCGCGGCGGAGAATCCCCTTCTGGATGCCCGAGACCGACGCGATGTGATCCGGCGACCAGTCCTCGAGGGCGTCGGGATTCTTCCGGATCGTTCCCTCGCAGGAACAGGGTGCGTCCACGAGCGCGCGATCGAACTCGTCGAACGAGAACGGTTTCATCGAGTAGTTTCGCGCGTCGTGGTTGGTGACGGCCAGGCTCGTCGCGCCGAGGCGCTCGGCGTTGAACCGCAACGCAGAGAGCCGACCGAGGTTGCTGTCGTTGGCGACGACGGTGCCACGGTCGTCCATCCGGGCGGCGATCTGGGTAGCCTTCCCGCCGGGCGCCCCACAGCAGTCCCAGACGCGCTCGCCCGGTTGTGGGTCGAGGACGACCGGCGGCACCGCCGAAACCTCCTCCTGGCCGTGGGTGACGCCGTGAAACGACGTCCACGTCGAGCCCGGCGACGCCGTCTCGAGGCGGAGCACGCGTGGGTTCCACTCGGCCTGCTCGTAGGCGACGTCGTCGGCCTCGAGCATCGCGAGCGCCCGCTCGGTCGAGGCCGTGATCGTATTGATCCGGACGGCGCTCGGAAGCGGCCGCTCGCAGGCCCCAAGAAAGGCCTTGAAGTCGTCGATAATCGGTCGATACCGCTCGAGTGGCTCCATTAGTCGTCCTCTCGAGCGCCCGTCGTTTGTGGGTTTCGAACTCCGGGACGATCTCAGGCGCCGACCGACCCTTGCGAACGGCCTCGGCGGTCGCCGAGCGTGGCCGTCGCCGTCGCGTTTATACTGTCAGCAGTGCACGTTGTAGGTATGTCAGAGATGTGCATTCAGGCGCCGGAAGTCGATCTCGAATCGCCAACGCTCGTCGAAGGCTTCCCCGGCGTCGGACTCGTCGGGAAAATCGCGACCGACCATCTCGTCAACCAACTCGAGATGCGCTACTACGCGAGCGTCCACTGCGAGGGACTGCCACGGATCGGCGTCTACCGCGGCGGCGACCGAACCGCCCGCCCACCGGTCAGAATCTACGTCAGTGAGGACCACGATCTCTTCGCGCTCCAGAGCGACGCACCGATCAGTTCCTCGGCCATCGAGAGCGTCGCCGACTGCGTCACGAGTTGGATCGTCGACCAAGACGCGACGCCGGTCTACCTCAGCGGTCTCCCCGCCGAACGCGACGAGAGCCGCCCGGAACTCTACGGTATCGCGACCGGCGACGCCGGCCGGACGCTCGAGCGCGAGGACGTTCCCGTTCCGCCGGAGGACGGCGTCGTCACCGGACCGACGGGTGCGTTGATCAACCGGGCCGCACAACTCGGCGATGACAGTCTGGGGATCGTCGTCGAATGTAGCCCGCAGTTTCCCGACCCCGAAGCCGCGAGCGTCCTGCTCGAGGACGGTATCGCTCCGATCGCCGATGTCTCGGTCGACATCCAGGACCTGGTCGACCGGGCCGAAGAAATTCGCCAGCAACGCGAACAACTCGCCCAACAGATGCAAGCGATCGGCCAGGACGAGAGTACGCAGGCACAGCCGCTTCGGATGTATCAGTAGCAACCGTCGCCCTATCACGCATCGGGAGCGGCTGCCGACATCCGTTTCGTCCTCGTATTGCGGACAAAACACTTTCACCGTATTTTTTGTTCTCCGAACTGTTCGGGTGAGCACAATGAGCAGCGGTACGCAATCGTACGATATGGTCGTCGTCGGCGCCGGGACCGCCGGCTGTTTCGCGGCGGCAACTGCCGCCCGGCGCGGTCTCGAGGTCGTCCTCGTCGAACGCAAGCCCGAAGACGAGGCAGGATTCATCGCCTGCGGCGACGGGATCAAGGGCAAGAGCACGTTTCCCGACGTGGTCGATCGCGACCGGCTGCGCGCAGAATCGTTCACTAACGAGCACATCGAACGGGGGCTCTTCGAGAACCCCCAGACCGGCGAGACGCTCGAGATTCCCTTCGACCAGACGGGCGCAGTCGTCGACCGCTACCGATACGGGCAGGTGCTCGTCGAGGAGACCGAAAGAGCCGGCGCGGAGATCCACTACGACACGGTCGTCAACGATGTCGTCCAGCCCAACCGTACCGTCGAGGGCGTTCGAGCTGTCAGCGACGGCGAGGCGATCGAATACGAGGCAGACGTCGTCGTCGACGCCGCCGGTGCGCTCTCCGTGCTCCAGGATATGGCCGATCTCTCGGACTCGACGTTCGATACCAACGTCGACTACTCGCAGTTCTGTTCGGCCTACCGAGAGGTCCTCGAGGTGTCCGAGCCCGTCGAGTGGGACGACGCGCTGGTGTTCAAGCCGACCGACGAGTTGGGCTACCTGTGGTACTTCCCGCGGTCGTCGACGGAGATCAACGTCGGCCTCGGCTTTCAGATGACCCAGGAGCCGATCGAACTCGTCGACGTGCTCAAAGACGACGTTGCGAACCGATCCGAGTTCGCCGACGCGACGGTCAAGAACAAACTCGGCGCCGCGTTACCGACCAGACGGCCCTACGACTCGGCCGTCCACCCCGGATACGTCGCCGTCGGCGACGCCGCCGCCCACGTCAACCCCTGTACCGGCGGCGGCATTCCGGGCGCGGCGAAGGCCGGCCACTGGGCCGCCGACGTTGCCGCCGACGCCATCGAAGACGGCGATGTCAGCGAGTCCACACTGTGGGAGTACAACCGTCGCGTCCAGACCGACTTCGGCAAACGCTTCGCCGCGATGGACTGTTACAACATCTTCGGCACCGCCCACGAGCTGGACGAACTCGTCTCGCTCGTCACGGCTATTCCCGGCCAGCAACTCGTCGACGCCATCGGCAAACGCGGGACCGCCGATATGGGTCTCGCGCTCAAACTCAAGACGCTGTGGAAGTCGGTCGGCCACTGGGATACCCTCTACGATCTGTACAAGGTTCAAACGGCTGCCGACTCGCTCAAAGACGTCTACGACAGCTACCCCGACGACCCGAGCCACTACGACGCCTGGCAAGCAGAACGCGACGGGGTGTTAGACCGGGTGTACGACATCGCCGGTGCGGAACCGAAGTACTGACCGCCACCAGCGTTCGACAGCTTGGGATCCCCGAGACCGGTGCTTCGATGCTAACATATAACAAATTTCGTCTCGACCTACCGGTATGGCTGGCGACCGAGGACTCACGCGACTCACCGCGACCGAACTCGCATCCCGAATTCGAGACGGCGAGATAACGGCAACCGACGCCGTCGACGCCCACCTCGAGCGCATCGACGCCCGTGACGGGGAGATCAACGCGTTCGTCACTGTCTGTGCCGATCGGGCTCGCGAGGCTGCCGAGGCGGCCGACCGCGCGCTCGAGGCCGGCGAAGACGTGGGGCCGCTCCACGGGGTGCCGCTGGCACTGAAAGACCTCGGCGGGCTGAAAGACGGTACCCGCCACACCTTCGGGTCGGCGCTCTTTGCGGACAACGTCGCCGAGCGAACGGCGCTGTTCGTCGAGCGACTCGAGGCCGCCGGCGCGATCGTCATCGGCAAGACGAACACGCCGGCGTTCGGCCACAAGGGAACGACCGACAACGCGGTCGTCGGCCCGACGGCCTCACCGATCGACACCGACCTGAACGCCGGCGGCTCCTCGGGCGGCTCGGCCGCGGCACTCGCAGCCGGCATGACGCCCCTCGCGACGGGCAGTGACGCCGGCGGCTCGCTTCGCATTCCGGCAGCCGCTTGTGGCATCTACGCGCTCAAACCGACGTTCGGGCTCGTTCCGGACGACGGCCGACCGAGCGCGTTCGGCCGGTCGACCCACCACGTCACGAAAGGTCCCATGGCTCGCAGCGTCGCAGACGCCGCGTTCGGACTCTCTGTCATGGCCGGTCCCGACCCCAGCGATCCCCGCAGCGTCCCCGTCGACGTCGACCCGCTCGAGGCGGTCGACCGCTCGATCGACGACTACCGGATCGGCTACAGTCCCGACCTCGATGTCTTCTCGATTACCGATGCGGTCGAGGACATCGTCGACGACGCCGTCACCGCCTTCGCGGATGCGGGCGCGACTGTCGAGGAAATCTCGATCGATCACGGCTACTCGATGGCCGACCTCGAGGCGGCCGTCATGCCCACCTATACGACGTCGATCCTCGAGACGGCGACGCTGCTCGAGGCCGAGCACGGGATCGATCTCCGGGACCACGAGGAGGAGGTCGACAACAGTTTGCTCGCGATGATCGAGGCCGGCGAGCGTTACGGGCCGGCGGATATCGCACGCAGTGGCGTCGTTCGAACGGGCTTTTTCGACGCGATCCAGGACCGGCTCGCCGAGTACGACCTGCTCGTCACGCCGACGCTATCTCGCGCCGATATGGGCCTACACGACGAGCCGGGCTCGGAGGGCTGGAACTGGACGCTAACCTGGCCGTTCAACTGGACCGGCCACCCCGTCGGCGCCGCGCCGGTCGGCCTCACCGACCGCGGCCATCCCGTCGGTATCCAGCTCGTCGGCAGCCGGTTCGAGGACGACGTGGTGCTCGCTGCCAGTGGAGCCCTCGAGCGCGAACGGCCCTGGGACCATCTCTACGAGGACGCCGACGAGTAACGGGACGCCGCCGGTTGTGACAATCGATACGCAGGAACGACATCGCCGCAACCAAAACCCACTTTCGCCCGCTGGCCGACGTGGTACGTATGAGTAGTGACGATATCGACGCGTTCACGCCGGACAGCTGTCCGACCACCAGCGGCATGCCGATGCTCGGCCTCGGCACGTGGCAAAATACCGACGCCCAGCAGTGTGCCGAAAGCATCCAAACGGCCCTCGAGTCGGGCTACCGTCACATCGACACCGCACAGGCCTACGAGAACGAGTCCGCTGTCGGGGAGGGAATCGCACGGGCCGCCGTCGACCGCGAGGAGGTCTTCCTCGCGACGAAGGTCTGGATCTCGAATCTCGCCCACGGAGATGTCCTCGAGACGGCCAAAGCGAGCCTCGATCGACTCGGCGTCGACTACGTCGACCTACTCTACGTCCACTGGCCGGCGCGGAGCTACGATCCCGACCCAACGCTGTCTGCGTTCTCGACGCTCTACGAGGAGGGGCTGATCCGCAACGTCGGTGTCAGCAACTTCCTTCCCGAACAGCTCGAGACCGCACTCGAGGTCTGTGACGCGCCGATCCTGGCGAACCAGGTCGAGCTCCATCCGCTGCTTCCCCAGTCCGACATTCGGACAGCTTGTGAGGAGCACGATGTCGAAGTCGTCGCCTACTCGCCGCTGGCTCGCGGGGACGTCTTCGAACAGCCCGAGATCCAGGCTATCGCGGAGAAACACGGCGTCAGCGAGGCACAAGTCAGCCTGGCTTGGCTCCGCGAGAAGGGGATCACTGCGATTCCGAAAGCGACGGGTTCCGATCACATCCGCGATAATTGGCGTTCGCTCGCGCTCGACCTCGAGACTGCAGACATCGATCGGATCGATGGGATCGACGAACGTACGCGCGTCGTCGACCCCGATTTCGGCCCCTGGAACCGGTAGCGAGAGACATGTTTCCAGAGCGGAAAGAGAAGGAAAGTTTACGGTACGCCGGCTTTTTGGCTCGCGTATGTCAACCCACTCGCGAAGCGGTGGCGGTGGTGGGGTTGTCGGTGCGATACGGACCGACTTAGCGCGGTTACACGGTGCCTGGATGGAGCTCGTCTTTCCACGCCAGCGTGGCCGCGGCCACTCCGTGATGGGCAAATGGGAGCCCGAAACGCTGCCACAGAAGATCGGCTATCACGGCTGGAGTACGCTCGGAACCCTCGGCCTCCTCGTCCTCTATCCGCTTACCGTCCTCGGGTTCGCTATTCGATACTACGCAGGAAAGCTCGACTCGACGCGAACAAGACTCGGCATCGTCGGCGTCACGGCGATCGCGATCTTCGCCTGGGGGACGTTGACCGTCGTCGCACACATTCAGTTGCCGTTCGATCGGTTTCTCGCCGTCGCAGCGGCGAGTCTCGTCGCCGTCATCTCGACGGCACTTGCGGCGACCGCCGCGAAGTTCGGCGGTCGGCTCACGACGGTATTGTTTGCCTACCCCTTCGCGATGACCGCGATCTTCCTCCCCCCGGTCGTCGCTGCACTCGTCACACCGTCGCTCGAGCCCTACGTATTGGATCCGAGCTACGAACTCGCGATCTGGATCCTCGATACGCTACTGGTCGTCGGCGGTGTCAACGAGTGGCTTCGGGCGAACTACGAACTCGCCGGGGCGGCCTACGCTGCTATGTGGGTCGGCATCTCGTTCCCGCTTGGCTGGTTCCTCGGGAGTCTCGTGGCGCTGGCGAACCTGGTTCGCCCGTCCGAGGAGTAAGCCACCAGTTGGTGGCTCGGTTTCGAGCCACGGAGACAACAGTTCTGAACGAATGCACAGTTCCACCGACCATTAGGTCATCGAACCCCTACACGTCGGTATGGATTTCGATCTGACCGTCACTGCAGCACTGTTCGTCCTCATCAACGCAGCCGGCATCGGCGGCATGGTCGCCTCTGGAATGATGGCAACTGATACCGTCCTGATGATGGTCGCCCCGTCGATGATCGTTTTCGGGCTAGTGATGCTCGGGATCGGCCTCAAGTACGGGGAGTATCGCGCGACGAACTGATCGAATCGTCCGTGTCTCGCGGACAATTACATGTAACCGAGATCGCGAAGGCGCTCCATCAGATCCTCTTTGTCCTGTGCACGGCCCGCGCGTTCGGTCGTCTCCTCGAGATTTTGGAGCCAGGCCGGCTCCTCGTCGCTCTTTTCGGTGCTAACTTCGCTACCAAGCGAGCGGAAGCCGGCGAAGTACTTCGGCGAGACGGGGATATCGTCCTGGGTGAGATCGTTCGGCAGGTCGTCGTCGCTCTGGGGAACGTAGCCCTCGTCGGGGAATTCGGGAACCGTATCGGGGACGACGAAGTTCCAGAAGCCCTCCCAGACGGCGGCCTCGTCGAACTGCAGGATGGGCTGGACGCGGTCGTGTGGCGGGTAGATGTCCGGATCGTGACGCTCGGAAAAGAACGTCTCGTCGGCGCGTGCTTCCTGTTCGTCCCAGCGGACGCCGGAGATGACGCCGTCGACGTCGTACTCCTCTAAGGCGTTGTTCAGTGCGACCGTCTTCAGCAGGTGATTGCCGACGTAGGTATCGAGCAGGAAGGGGAACGTGTCCTCCTCGTACTCGAGGATGTCCCGAACGTGGTGGCGGTTGTGCTCGGAAAGTGCCGAAATATCGATCTCGTCGCCGGGCTCTAAGCCGTGTTCGTCGACGTACTCGCCGACGTCCTCGTTGCGCGCGTAGATCACGTCGAGGTCCCACTCCTCGGCCCAGTGGTCGACGAAACCGTGGATCTCGTCGAAGTGTTGGTAGTGATCGATGAAGATCGCCGGCGGAACCTCGAGATCGAAGCGATCTGCGACCTCCTTGACGAAGTAGAGCACGAGCGTCGAATCCTTCCCGCCGGTCCACATGACGGCTGGGTTCTCGTACTGCTCTAAGCCCTGCCGGGTGACCTCGACTGCCTTCTCGATCTTCTCGTTGATGTGTGGATACTCCGCGGGTTCCTCGCCGTCGCCGTCCTCGTAATCGACGTCGACGTATTCGGGGAAGTTCTCGGTCATCGTCTGTAATTAGATATAATTAGCGTAGTAAAGCCCTTTGGGAGACCGGAAACGTCTGACGGAACCTTCGACGGTTCACAGACGGTCGCTACGGACGGTGAGCCGTCGCTCAGTGGCGACATCATCGGCGCGTGACGGCGGTGGTACGCCGACGATCCCAGCGGACTCGGCAATCCTTTCCGCCATCTCGACGACGGTCGGGGGCGATCGATGGCCGGCGGCCCCCTAATCGAGCGAGGCCGTCTCGAGTGCCGGATCCGGAGCGTCGGTCGTAACGTGATCCGAGAGGAGCGAGACGATGCGGTGGCCCGCAGTCCCGTCACCGTAGGGATGGGGATGTGATGTCGGCGTCCAGTCGGCATGTAGCGCCTCCCGAATGCGGGCCTCGTCGGGCCCGACGAGGCGGTTCCACCCACAGTCGACAGTTTCGACCCACTCCGTCTCCGCGCGCATCGTGAGACAGGGCGTACTGCAGAAGAACGCTTCCTTCTGGACGCCGCCGGAATCCGTCGCGACGCGCTCGGCGCCGTCGAGCAGCCGGACGAAGTCGAGATACCCCTGCGGATCGATGATCTCGAGGTGGGTCGTCGCTCGCGTCCAGAGGCCGTACTCCCGCAGCTTATCCACCGTTCGCGGGTGAGCGGGAAAGACGACCGGCAACGGTGACGACGCGAGTCCGTCGACGATCGCCGCGAGGTTCGACCGATCGTCCGTGTTGCCCGCGCGGTGGACGGTCGCGAGGGCGAACTTGCCCTCCTCGAGGTCGAGATCCTCGAGGATCGTCGATCGGCGTCGCGACCGCTCTCGAGCGTCGAGGATCGCGTCGTACATCACGTCGCCAGTCCAGTGGACGCCGTCGGTGATGCCTTCGTCCGCGAGATTTCGGACGGCGGTTTCGCTCGGCACGAAACAGAGGTCCGAGGCGTGATCCGTCAGAATGCGGTTGATTTCTTCGGGCATCGCGCGGTTCTCGCTTCGCAGGCCGGCTTCCACGTGGGCCACGGTGACGTCGCGTTTCGAGCCGACGACTGCCCCGGCGAGCGTCGAGTTCGTATCGCCGTAGAGCAACAGGACGTCCGGATCGATCTCGTCGACGACCGACTCGAGACGTGCGATCATCGCCGCCGTCTGACGACCGTGTGTCTCCGACTCGACGCCGAGGTTGTATTCGGGTTCGGGAATGTCGAGTTCCTCGAAGAAGACGTCCGACAGCTCCTCGTCGTAGTGTTGTCCGGTGTGGACGAGCGTCTCCTCGCCGACCTCACGGAGCTGGCGCGAGACGACGGCGGCTTTGACGAACTGCGGTCGTGCGCCGACGATCGAACAGACGTGCATCACTCGCCCTCCGTCGATCCACCGCCGGTTCGAGTCCGATTCCTCGAGCGCAACCGGTCGCGGTCGGCGGGACGGGGCCGTCCCGGTCGGCTGGAGGTTTCGAGTCGGGCGGCAAACGCGGAGGACGGGTGGACGTGTGCGTTCGCCTCAGCGCCGAGACGGTGCACGGACGATCACCTCGTGAAACATAGCAGTCACTCCTTCCGGACGGTTCCATATCGTTAACAGTGCGTTACCGCGTAGAATCCACCGCCTGTGACTATCGGGTCGGGGACACCAACGGAACGTCCCATTCCGATGCAGACGGATTGCCCTAACGGATTCCACCAGAGTGTACGGACGATCGATTACCGATCGGCGGAGTCGTCGGGGTCGGGGGTGTCCGAATCGACGTCGATGCGATAGGGGTCTTCTCGTTGCTCGGTGTCGGCGTCGCCGCCACCGATCGGAATCTTCGTCTGCAGTCGTGATGCCATCGACTCGACGCGGTCGTACAGCGTCTTGACTTCTTCTTCGAACTCCTCGACGGTCCGCTCAACGTAGTGAACTCGTCTGGCGGGAATTCGGCGAACGATATCCCGACCTCGATCGTCCTCTTCGGTCTTGACGATCCAGTGATCCTGAAAGTACGCGACGTGTTCGTTCGGTACCTGTTTCTCGACGGTCCCGTCCGCGGGATCCTCGTAGACGATCGTCGCCTCGCCGAGGTCTTCCTCGAGCTCGAGGTCTTCGTCGACCATGGGTAGACGACTACCGAAACGGTTGTAGGCGCTGTGCTTGCCAGTGACCGCCCCGCTTCGTATAGGTATCAAGCTCGAATGTCGGGCAGATGGTCGCTCAGTCGCTGATGAACTTGTTATCTCGCCAGTTGACCCCCGTCTCTCCGGAGCCGTGGTCGCGCGGTCCTTCGACGACTTCGATGTCCGCGGGCCGCTGTTCGCCTTCGACGATTCGGGTCGCCTCGAGTTCGCCTTCGTGTTCGGAGATTGCTGTCAGTGTCCCTTTCTCGGCGGCTTCGGCGATGCCACAGAGGACGAGAAACATCTCGTACTGCAACAGGGAGTTCTGGAGGACCGTCTCGCGATCGCCTTTGAACGCCGCGAACTCGATGAGTTCGGATTCGATCTCCTCCTCTTCGTCTTCGTCCCAGCGAAACGAGTTGTGTCGGTCTTCCGGCTCTTCCTCGTAGACCCGGTTTTCCGTGACGCTGGCTTTGAGCTGAGCCGTCGGCGTATACTTGCTCACCGACTGGTCGTTTGCGACAGCTTTGAGAATGAGCGTATTGTTGCGTCGCGTGATCTCGACATCGTCGATCCCGTCAGGGTAGGTCGCCGAGTCGATGTGATCACGAAGGTCTTCGAGTGGCAGTTCGAGTGTCGAGTGCAGCCGATATACGTGTCTGGATTCCTCTGTTGACATAGTGGGAAGGGTGGGGCGAGGGTCGTTACTCCCTAGTACGGGTGCGTGACTTATATGATCTGCTATTAGCTGCGTCACCGATACGTACGGATTAATTTAACGTCGGCACCCTCGACGCGATAGCAGCCCGGCGCGGGAGCCGTCGATAGCGGCGTTTCTTCGCTCCCTTCCTCGCTGTGTCGCATCGGTCGTTGGAGCGCTGCAATCCAAATCGGCTATCGACAAGTTTCGTTCGGCTCTCCGCGTTGAATCGGCAACTACTGTTCAGTGCGGGGAGGATGTCAAGCCGTCTCGAGCGTCTCGGCGAGTTCACCGCGTTCCTCGAGTTCCTCCAGAATATCCGAGCCGCCGACGAACTCGCCGTCGACGTACGTCTGTGGGATCGTCTCCCAGCCGCTGTGACGATCGAGCGCGGCGCGATACTCGTCGAGCGACTCGAGGACGTCGACGGTCTCGTACTCGTCGCGGTGCTGGGAGATGAGTCCGAGCGCCTTCCGCGAGTAGCCACACTGTGGCATCAGTTCGGTCCCTTTCATGAAGAGGACGACCTCGTTGTTGGCGATGGTGTCATCGACCTGTTCGTCGACTTCCTCCTGATCGAGCCCCTGGTTCGGTGGAAAGTCCATACCCGTAGTATGCTGGCCAACGGGGATCAACCTTGCGTCATTCTCGAGGGCCGCCGCCGGCAACTGACGGTCGATCAGGACGGCAACGGACAGAGACTCGCCGTCAGTACCACGCGCTCGTCGGTTTCGTTGTCGACGCCGTGGGCGACCCCCCGATCGTGTTTGACGACACCCGGCGCCGCGATCCGTTCGCGTTTCCCGTCCTGGACGACGGTCGCTTCCCCCTCGAGGACGTGAAAGACGTTCGTACTGTCGGCGTGTTCGTGGGGCTCGAGGGTCGCCCCCGGCCCGAGCACGAACAGTTTGACGAGCACGTCGTCGGTGACGACCAGTTCCGCGCTCTCGAGGCCGCCCTCGTCGGGCTCTATGTCGGCGAGCGTGTCTGCGTATCGGTCGAGAGACATACCCGGTCGTTCGAGCGTCGGGAGTAAAAAGACGGCGTCGGCGCACCGACAGTTATCGCCGTATACTGTCGGACAGAAGTCAACGAAGAGAACTCCCCGGATCGGGGCGGCGAATGGTCACGATAGTTCGATTCGGCAGTATCAGTCTTCGGTCTCGGTCGGCAACGCGTCGGCCGGCTCGTCGGACGTATGCTCCGAAACCGTTCGACGGTTTGCCTCGCCGATCCGATCCGAGACCTCGCCGACGAGGTCCTCGACGTGTTCCTGAACGGGACTATCGTCGTCTTTGACGATCGGGCCTTCGCTGCCGTCCGCGCCGAAATCCGGGTGGATCGGCACGCGACCGACCAGCGGCACGTCGTAGTTGTCGACGATGGTGTCGGCGCCTTCGGTACCGAACAGGCCGTGTTCGTCGCCACAGCTCGGACAGACGAACGAGCTCATGTTTTCGACGACGCCGAGGACGGAGGTGTCGTGCTTGTTGAACATCTGGACGCCCTTGCGGGTGTCTTCTAAGGCCATCTCCTGGGGCGTCGTCACGACGACGGCACCCGTTACCGGCATCGACTGCAGGAGGTTCAGCGTCGCGTCGCCGGTTCCCGGCGGCAGGTCGACGATGAGGTAGTCGAGTCGGCCCCACTCGACGCCCTCCAAGAACTTCATCATGAACTTGTTGACCATCGGCCCGCGGAGAATCGCCGGGTCGTCGTCCTCCTCGGTCATGAAGCCCATACTGATGACCCGAACGCCGTCCGAGCGCGGCGGCACGATGTCCTCGTTTGGCATCACCCCCGGCTCACCTTCGATCGGCAGGATCTTCGGAACGTTCGGACCGTGAATGTCGGCATCGAGAATGCCGACCATCGCACCGCGTTTTTCGAGGCCGGCAGCCAGGTTCGCGGCGACGGTCGTCTTGCCGACACCACCCTTCCCGGAGGCGACCGCGATGACGTTTCGAACCTGTGGCAGCACCTGATCGTCGAAGCCGTGCTCCTCGCCGACGTGGGCACGCAGGTCCGCTTCGAGGCCGACCTCGTCACAGAGTTCGCGGACCCGATTGCCAAGTTCCATCTCGGATGGGGCATACGGCGCGTTGAACGCCAGCGAGATGCGGGCCGTCTCGTCGTCGATCGTCACGTCGTTGACCAGCCCGAGGGTCATGATGTCCTCGCCGATGTCGGGATCGGTGATCTCCTCGAGTTTGATTTTGAGTTCGTGTTCTGTAATAGACATACTGGGTCGGTGTTCGTTATCCGTTGTACGGAACCGAGTGGGATACGTGTGATGGTTCAGAGTCGCCAAGAGCCAGGGAAACGAACCGACGTAGTCCGGGCGCAAAAAACGGTGTCAGTCAGCGGTTACGGACCGGGCGAAGCGAGCGGCTCGGGTGCACCGCCGAAGAAGACGATGCCGATGATGACGGTCAGGACGAACATACTGATCCACATCGACGACGTCAGGCCGACCAGATAGCCAACGCCGAGTAGGCCGGTCTTCGCATCGCGGGGCGTGCCGGTAAACCACGCGATAACCATCGCGTAGATCGGCACGAGGACGACGCCGAAGATGAGCCAGGTCCCCGTGTTCGGGAAGCCGGTCACACCCTGGGTGCCGTCGTAGCCGTGATACAGTACCTCCGGTGGGATCGATGCGAGTGCAGCTGCGAGTGTCGCGCTCATGCTTTCACCTCCTGTTCGGTCGCGTGTTCAGTGTCCTCTCCGTGGCCGTGATCGCCGCGGAGATGCTCGATCGCGTGGAGTTCGACGACGGGAACGATCTTCGCAACCACGAGGAAGAACAGCACGACCATACCAATCGTGCCGGCGAGCGAAAGCCACTCGATAGCACTTGGGAAGTACTCCCCGGGGGTCGCCGCGTAGATTTCGAACTCGGGGTGCAGGAAGCCTTCGACGACGAAGATCAGTTTCTCGAGCAGCGTGCCGGTAAGCACGGCGAGTGCGGCGACGATCGCTCGAGGCTTGGTAAACAGCGACGGTCGGATTGTCTGTGCAAAGATGTACGCGAGCGTTCCGAGGACCAGCACCATCGCGGTGATGTAGACCGGGTGGCCGATCGTCGCCGTCTGTGCAACGTCGGTGCTGACCGGCGCTGCGAACAGGCCGGTGACGTTCTGCTGGAGCTGGAGCCAGAGGAACAGCAGACAGAAGAAACCGAGCCACAGCAGGAGGCCACGGAAGACGTCGTCGGTCATGATGTGGTCCCAATCGTAGGCACGACGGAACGCGTAGGCGACGATGATGACGCCGCTGATCGCCGATGTCAGCGCGATCGTCAGGAACTGTGGCCCCTGGACGGCGCCGAACCAGGCGGGCATGCCCGGCAGGACCGCGAACAGCCACGGAATCACGCCGCCGTGAAGGAGCAGCGGCGCCATGATGATGATCGCGAGTGCGAGCCACCAGACCATCCGCTCGACGATCTCGTCTTCCTCCTCGGTGTAGCCGAGGGTCATCATCTTGTAAATCGGTTCGAAGAGGTCCGGGAGCTGATCACGCAGACGCGTGATGTCGTACCGGAGCGTGAGTGCGAGGTAGGTCGCGGTCAACACGAAGTAGGCCGTGATGACCGTCACGTCCCACACCAGCGGCGAGTTGTTGACCGTGATGTGGTAATGACCGAGAATACTCGTGACCATCCGGTCGGGACGGCCCATGTGGACGATGATGTAGAAGCCAGCCGCGGAGAGACCGGCCAGCGTGAGCATCTCGGCGAGGCGGGCGACCGGCATGTACCGGTCCATGCCGAGCAGCCGGACCGCGGCGGAGAGGATGATCCCGCCGTGGGCGATCCCGACCCACCAGATGAACGCGCCGATGTACAGCCCCCAGGTTGCACCGCCACCGGAGCCCCAATCCGAGAGGCCGGTGACGATCATTCCCTGTTGGAGCTGATACGCCCACGCGACGAGAAACGCCCCGAAGACGAGCGCGCAGGCGACGAAGAGGGCGATAAACTGCTTCGAGAACGAGCCGATAGGGCGGATAATATCGCCCTCGGATGGCGTCTTCGTGCTCATAGTGACACCCCGGCGTCACCGACTGTTTCCTCGTCGAGGACCTCCTTGCGATTGTCGACCATGTCGACCATCTCGCCGTCAGCACGCTCGTAGCTCAGGTCGGCGTACTCGACACCCGTTCCAGTTGGCTCAGTCTGCTCGGCGTTCGGACCGGGCTCGTGGCCGAAGTACGTAATGTTCGGATTCGTTCCCATATCTTCTTGGAGCAAGAAGCTCGATTCCGGCGAACCATACTGCTGGTCGAGGACGACCTGCGCGTCGTCCGCGTCGCCATCGCCGAGGCCGAGTTCGTCGAGGATATCCTCGTCATCGAGGTCGAGACCGTGTGCTTCGATCACGTCGAGAGCCGCTTGAATGTCGGTCTCGGTGGCAGCCATGTCGCCGTCACCCTCGCCCATGCTCTCGCCAGTGATCCCGACGGCTTTCATCAGCATGAGATCCTCCACGTCGAGACCAGCAGCCTCGAGCACGGACTCGAGATCGTCGTCGGCACCATCGAGGTCCTCCTCGAGAGCGCTTTCGGATGGTGGAGACAGCCATTGAAGCGCCCGACCCCGACTCGGGTTGGTGGCGTACTTCGATGCGTCGCTGGTATCGGAGTTGACGTCGCCGAACTGAATAGCGCCAGGCGGACAGGCCTGCTCACAGGCCGTCGTCCCGACCATGTCCTCGCCCATCTCGCCGTCCTGACGGGTCGGACACATCGTACACTTGCTCATCGTGCCACGCGGGGCGCGACTGTCGACCCACCGTTCTTCGCCGTTCTCGTAGGTGGTGGTCATGTGGTCGCTGTCCATCCCCTGCTCTTCGGTATAATACTCCTCGATCTGGTCCGTGGAAATATCCGGTTCGTCCCACTGGAAGTAGTTGACGCCGTAGGGACAGGCGACCTGACAGTAGCGACAACCGATACAGACGTCGTAGTCCGTCAGAACGAGCCCGTCCTGATCACGTGTGTGACGAGCGGTCGTCGGACACACCTTCTCACAGGGAGCATCGGTACAGTGCTGACACGGTCGAACGAGCCGGTTAGGCCGACCTGTCTGGGGCGTACTATCCTCAAACTCGAGGACGTACATCCAGTTGACGCCCTGATCGAGGTTGTTCTCGTTCCCACAGGCCGTGACACAGGTGAGACAACCGTCACAGCGCTCGAGGTCGATGGTCATCCCCCACTGGGTACCATCGCCGCCGTCGTCTTCCTGGGCAGCAGCGACCTGTTCCTGGGGCTCGGGCTCGCCGTCGTCGACGGTCCCCCACGCACCGAGGCCGACGAACGCTGCGCCGGCACCCATCTTTTTCATGGCGTCACGGCGGCCCTCTTCACCGTCGCCCTCGAATTTCGAGAGCATTCGGGACATCGTCCCTTCCTCGGCGGCCTGGGCCTCCTCGTAGGCGGCTTCGGTCGGTCGCTGGTCCTCGCCGAATTCCTCCATCACGTCGTCGTGATACATCTCGTGGAATTCGGCTTCGGAAAGCTCCCCTTTGGTGACCCGCATCGCGTCTTGGGCCATCTCCATACCGAGATCGCTATCGTACTCGGTATCGTCGAGCATCTCCTCGAGTTCGTTCTCCCACTCGTTCCCGAGCGGGTGGAATGATTCGTCGTCCGTACTCATTACCTCAACACACCTCTGAACATAACTGGTCTATCATCGAATAGGTACTCACCGGGCTATACTTGAATACGTTCATTTGTGGCTACGCTACTGGCCACTCACGACTAGATTCGGATGAAGTATCATCCCGATTTCCACCTCGTGAGAATTGGGGCGAATATGTTCGCCTATACTTATGTCGAGGCGTGTGGCGCAAGCTGTTCCTCGAGCGATTCGTCGTCCAGGCCGGGAACGTCGTCGACGAAGCGCTTGATGATCGCTTCTTCGGCGCGATGTAGCGTCTCGCTGCAGGTCGATTTCGCGATATCGAGGTGGGTCGCGAGGTCGGTCAACGAGCACCGACGTGGCGTATCGTAGTATCCCTCCTCGACCGCGGCGACGACGACCTCGAGCTGGCGGTCGGACAGCAGTTGACTCTCGTGAAGCCGCTCGCGAACGTGGTCGATCCGGTACTGGAGTCCGAACTGTTCGAGCTGGTCGGCCAGTTCGGCGAGCCGTTCTCTCGAGCCAGTCACGTCGATCGTCGCCTCCCCGTCGCTGATCTCGACCGGCAGTTCGATCGGCATGCCCGACTCCTGGGAGGAAAAGAGCAACAACGGCGCCGTCGTCTCGAAGTGGACCGTCGCCTCGCTGTCGCTCCACTGGGCGAGTGTCAGTTCAGTGATCTGTGGATGGTCGTTCATATCGTCGATCACGTCCGGAACGGCCGGTCCGGTGATTCGGACCAGGGCGAATCCGGTGCTCGATCCGGGAACGCCTGCCAGAACGCGAAAGATTGCGTCCGGATAGTCCGTCGACAGTTGCTGGATCCAGACCTGCTCCGGCATAGTGATCGTCAGTGTTGCCTGTGCCATAGAAATTCCTTCGTATCCACCCCTACTCCGTCTAGGGACGAATATGTACGGCTGTATTCTTACGAACTGGGAATCGCGAGCGGGCGAACACGTTCGAACGAACAGCCAACTCCCCACGGCCCAATACCTCGAGTGATGACAGCACATTCAGCAGACCGGACAGTCGACATCCGCGACATCGATGGCCCCCCGTTCGAGGATATCACGACCGCGCTCGATAGCCTCGAGCGCGACAACGAACTCCTGGTTGTCGTTCCGTTCGAACCAGTCCCACTCTACGATGTCCTCGAGACGCGCGGGTTCGCCTACGAGAGCGATCAACAATCGGCGGATCTGTGGCACGTCCGTATAGAACGGGCGTAGGGGAAGATGTTCGCGACAACACGGACAGCGAGTACGCACCGATATCAAACCGCATGACACGACTCGATGTCAGGGATATACCGCCGGTGAACCGCCATCCGACCATCCACGACGCGTTCGACGATCTCGAGCCGGGTGAGACGTTGACGATCGTCAATGACCACGAGCCAAAGCCACTGTTCTACGAGTTCCAGGCCGAAGTGCCGGCGTTCGACGACGACGGCTACGAGGTCGAACGCGTCGAACCCGAGAAATTCGTCGCACGATTCCCCAAACGAGCGCCGTAGTCACCACCAACCGTCGACCACCGACACTAATCACGTTTCACCGACCGCCGATACCGACCCCCCACCGCAGCAATGTCCACTGTAACCTCCGTCGCCGACCGAACCGACGCACCGCAAGACCGGCCCCGCGAAACGCTGGATGTCCGATCGCTGGGTCCACCAACACCGCTCAAACGGACGCTCGAGCTACTGACCGAGGTTCCCGACGAGACGGTCCTCGTCCAGCGCAACGACCGAGTCCCGCAGTTTCTCTTCCCGAAACTCGAGGATCGAGGCTACGCGTACGAGACCGTCGAACTCGAGGCGGAGGTCGTGACCGTCATCTGGGATCCCGCCGTCTAACCGAAACACGGCGTGGGTGTCCCGCCTCGGGTGGGCAAGTCTCTATTTGTGGAGGTGCTCGAGCAAGAGCGATGTCGTTCGCGCCGGCCGTTCGCGGGGAACCCAGTGACTCGTTTCGGGAAGCAACTCGAGGCGAGCGTCCGCACAGAAGTCGTAACTGTCGACGGCCAACGCCGGGACGAGCGCCGAATCGTCTTCACCCCAGATAACGAGCGTCGGTGGGGCTACCCTGTCGCGCGATAGGTCGGGTGGATAGCGGGCGCTCGCTCGATACCAGTTGCACATGCCCGTCAGTGCGCCGTCCTGACTCCAGGTCCGACGGTAGTGGGCGACAGCCGTGTCGGTGTAGGTTCCCGGGGCGGACGTAGACCGAAGGGTGCGCTCGAGCACCCGATAGTCGTCGTGTCGACAAACTCGCTCGGGGAGCCAGGGGAGCTGGAATACATACGCGTACCAGCTCCGGCGAATCTGCTCGGGGTTCGAGAGCAGCTGCCGTCGAAATGCGGTCGGGTGCGGGGCGTTGACGACCGCGAGTCGATCGACGACCGCGGGATACTCGAGCGCGAGATACCAGCCGATCATCCCACCCCAGTCGTGGCCGACGACGTGGGCGCTCTCACGACCCTCGGACCGAATCAGCGAGATGATATCTCGAGCGAGTTCCGACTGTCGATAGGCTCGAACCGACTGCGGTTTGTCGCTCAGATTGTAGCCACGCTGGTCGGGGACGAGAACCCGATAGCCGGCGTCGACGAACGGCTCGAGTTGGTCCCGCCACGTGTACCACCATTCCGGAAACCCGTGTAAGAAGACAACGAGAGGATCGGTCTCCTCGCCGGCGACGACCGCATGGAGGTCGACGCCGTGTCCCTCGCGGTCGGTTCTCGACCCAACGTCCGTCGGAAGCGCGTCACTCGTGGCCGTCGTCGGTTCCATACTCGAATGGCTTTGCGTAACCCCTTGAAGGTGAGCCGTGCCGATCGACGGTGCAAACGTCGTGGCTTTATATACCTCAGGCCGAACCGATTCGCCGCTTTTCTCTCTCGAAAGGAATCATCGATTGGCTGAACATATAGACACCCATACGTCGAACTGAGGAGAAGACCAATGACCGTCACAACAATCAATCGACGAACGTTCATGCAAGGTGTTGGAGCGACCGGCGCGGTGGCAGTTGCCGGCTGCCTCGAGAGTTCGGCGTCGGGGACCGACGACGAACCGCAGGCGACCGACGACGACGAGGGGCTTCCCCCGGCCGAAGCGGTCGACGTCGAGACGGTTGCGGCCGATCCGACGGATATTCCGCCCCCGGTCGACTGGGACGAGCCGCGAACGCACGAGATCACGATGGAGACCATCGAGGTCACCGCCGAGATCGAACCCGGCGTCACCATCCGGTACATGACCTACGACGGGCAGATCCCGGGCCCGATGGTCCGGGTTCGCGAAGGTGACACGATCGACCTGACCTTCGAGGTGCCCGACGACCACAACCGCGACGTCCACAACGTGGACTTCCACGCGGTCTACGGCCCGGGCGGCGGCGCGGAGGCGACGACGATCGCACCCGGCGACGAGCCGGCGCGACTTCGCTTCCAGACGCGATATCCCGGCATCCACATCTACCACTGTGCGGTCCCGGCGATGGACCAGCACATCAGCCTGGGGATGTTCGGCGCGATCCTCGTCGAACCGAAGGAGGGGCTCCCCGAAGTCGATCGGGAGTTCTACTTCGGTCAGCACGAACTGTACACCGACGGCGAGACGGGCGAAGACGGCCACCACCGCTTCGACTTCGACGCCTCGGCCGACGAGGATCCGACCTACGTCCTCCTGAACGGCGAGGCCTACGCCTTCACCGACGACGGCCAGCACGGCCCGGTCCACGCCGAAGTCGGCGAGACGGTTCGGGTGTACTTCGCCAACGGCGGTCCGAACCTCACGAGCGCGTTCCATCCGATCGGCAACGTCTGGTCGAGGCTCTACCGGGACGGCGACTTACTCTCGGACCCCGGCCAGAACGTCGAGACGGCGCCGATCGCCCCCGGGACGGTCGTGGCCGGCGAAATGGAACTGCCCGTGCCCGGCCCGATCAAACTCGTCGACCACGCGCTCTCGCGAGTGCTCCACAAGGGCATGATGGGGGTGATCGATGTCGAAGGCGAACCGAACCCCGATGTCTACGACGACGATCCGTAGCCGCGCTCGAATCGATCGTCCGCGTCGCTTTTTTCGTTACGCCGCACTCGAGTCGGGACCGAAAATATTTATCACGGCCGACACGACGGCGAGGTATGTCCCCGACCCGACGACAGTTACTCCGGACGACTCTCCCCGTCGCGGCCGGACTGGCCGGCTGCACGGACGCGAGCCCGCCACCGGACGACGCGAGTACGCCGTCGAACGGCGGGTCGGGCGGCGGGTCGCGTGGCACTGAACACGATCCGGCCGTCCACCAGCCGCGTAATCCCGAGGGGGAACCGGTGCTGCTCTCGGCCCGCGACGATGCCGATGGCTCGAGGGGTCGCCTTCGTCGGTCGCTCGTAACCAGCCAGTCCGAGGCCGACGGTCTCGGCTTCGGCGCCGGCGTTCCAGACGATCACGTCGAGTCGACACGCGAGTTCTTCGCCGAGACGGACTTCGACGCGGAGACGATCTACGTGGCCCACGTCGGCGTCGAATCCTGTATGCAGTATCGAATTCAGGCCGTCTCCTGGGACGGAAATAGCGTCGGCTACGACTACTGTCGCGAACTTCGACCGCCCGACGACGACTGTGTCGCGGACAGGCGAGAACAGATCGGACTCTGCATCCGATTGCCCGAACCGATCTCGATGGCGTTTCGAGGCGGCGGCTCGAGCGGCCGAACCCCGTGTCGGGATTCGGAGACGGCGTACGAGACGATCGAGCCGAACGCATCGGAGGCCGGCGGATGAGGCGACCGCCCTCCAGACGACGGGCGCTGACGACGATCGGGAGCGCCGTCGGAACCCTCGCGCTGGCCGGCTGTCTCGACCGCGGCCGGGGCTCTTACTGGGACGACCCGCCGTCGTTCGACGACAGCGGCCTCGAGTCGGTGACGGACCGATCGGTGCCCGACCGACCGGCCGTGATCCCCGTCGACATCGCCGACGAGCAACTCGAGGCAGTTGCCGACCGTGTCGAGAGCCACCTCGAGCCGATTCCGGAACCACTGACGGACGACATCGTTCCGAACGGCGCGATCCGCGAGGCGATCACCTCCGCGAACGCTACGTCGGCAGCCTCGAGCAGTCCCGACCGATCGAGGACGATCTCACGGCGGCCCTCGAGGCCCTCGAGTCGACGGTCCACGAGCGATTTCGTGAATTTTACGGCGAGAGCGTCGACTACCCGCACCGGTCGCCGTCGACGGCGGATCTCCTCTCACGGGACCCGCCCCGAGACGAACCCAGCGCTCGACTCCTCTCGAGCGAACTGTACGACCACTTCGACGAGATTCGATTCGAACCACTCGCCTGGCCGGACACAACCGTCTCGCACCCGGCACACACCCTCCGGTCGACGTACTGGGCAGTGGCGGGACTCGACGCTATAGCGGCGATCAGCGACCGTATCGACGACGGTGACGATATGTTTCCGGCCGACGGCGATGCCCTGGGCGAAAACCGAGCGAGTGCTATCGATGCCATCGAGGATCTCGCCGCCGCGGCGTCGCCCCTCGAGCGCTGGAGCGCCTCCCGACTCGTCGCTCGGTTCGACGATCCGGACACGACCGTCGGGTCCGACGCCGACCCCGACCGACGCGCGATTGCCGAGGCCATACGTCTGGATCGAAGCACTCGCTCGCGCAGCGTCAGACGCGGTCACAGTCGTCGACGACGCCCTTCCGTAGGTCGATGCTGGGAAAGTCCGTCCCGGAATCACGTCCAGACGTCGAGACAGTCGCTCGAGCAAAAGTGCAGATCGATCTGTTCACTCGGGTTTCGTTCGACGTATGTCGTTAGCGTGTACGCGATCTCGCCCTCGGTTGCACAGGTATCGCACTCCATACTGGCGCCAGCCACGGAATCCCTCTTGAGTATGGACCGATTAGGGACGTGACTGGTAGCGTAGTGAGACGTTACGACGAGTTAATTAGTCGTTAGAAGCGCGGTCGGCGATCTCAGGCTGGTGCGCCCTCTTCGGCCTCGAGCAGTTCGTGATACCGGTTGCGTATCGTCACTTCCGAGATACTCGCGACCTCGCTGACGTCGTTCTGGGTGACCTTCTCGTTGGTCAGCAGTGCGCCGGCGTAGACGGCCGCAGCGGCGAGGCCGACCGGCGACTTACCGCTGTGGATGCCGGCGTCTTTCGCGGTCTTGAGCAGTTGTCGTGCGCGGCGTTCGGTCTCGTCTGAGAGCTCGAGATCGCTCGCGAATCGCGGCACGTAGCTCTCGGGATCGGCCGGCTGGACCTCGAGTCCCAGTTCTCGGATGACGTAGCGGTAGGTGCGAGCGATTTCGTCCTTGCCGACGCGGGAGACGGCCGAAATCTCGTCGAGACTGCGCGGGGTCCCGGCCTGACGGGCCGCGGCGTATAGCGCCGAAGTCGCGACGCCTTCGATCGAGCGGCCGGGCAGCAGATCCTCCTCGAGGGCGCGCCGATAGATGACGCTCGCGGTCTCGCGGACGTTCTCCGGGAGGCCGAGCGCACTCGCCATGCGGTCGATCTCGCCCAGTGCCTGCTTGAGGTTGCGCTCCTTGGAGTCACGCGTGCGAAACCGCTCGTTCCAAGTACGCAGCCGTTGCATCTTCTGGCGCTGGCGACTCGAGAGGGACTTGCCGTAGGCGTCTTTGTCCTGCCAGCCGATGTTGGTCGAGAGTCCCTGGTCGTGCATCATGTTGGTCGTCGGCGCGCCGACGCGGGACTTTTCGTCTTTCTCGCTGGCGTCGAAGGCGCGCCACTCGGGGCCGCGATCGATCTCGCCTTCCTCGACGACCAGCCCGCAGTCCTCACAGACGGTCTCTGCGTGTTCGGCGTCGGAGACGAGGCGACCGTCACACTCGGGACACTGCTCGCGGTCGCCCTCCTGGCGTTCGGCCGACTCCGTCTGGTCGGCCTGGCGCCGCTCGTCGCTGCGAGTTCGGATCGTGGAATCAGTCATTGTATTGAACGAATCCAACCGTCGATCGAAAACGTTCTAGCGGGAACAGTAACGGGCCTCAAGCACTTAAATACTGCGGTCGTACAGCGGGGTAAAAACCGAGTACGGAGCGGGAGTTGCGCGGATCGGCGGGCCGCTGCATGTCCCAGTCGAACGCTCTTGGGTAGCGAATTGGTGGTCAGTTCTCAGCGGTAGCTGGAAGTCACAGCGGAATAGGGGGGTAGCGCATTCGCGTGGTCTGACAAAACATGTGCCCATTGAAGGCGTTCGTCTCGGAGCGTCGGGCCGCGAATCTGCTGTCACAGATTTGCTAGCACGATCTGGCTCTCGCTCCACCAAGGCGTCTCCACGGACAAGCTTAGGTCGTCTCTCAAAGCGCTCCAACCTCGCCGTCATGTCTATCGAAAACCAGGAAAGTAGCGCTCAAAACAATCCTCGAAACTGCACGCCGAGTCACCAACAATCTACGTCACAAGAGCGCAGTCGAATCTAACGGCGACATCGAAACGCTTACTCCCCGGAACCCGATTCGAACACGTATGAGCGACGACGCCGTCAGTCCCGAGGAGGTCCGCCACGTCGCGGAGCTGGCACGCGTCGACCTCGCCGACGACGAGGTCGACCAGTTCGCCCGGCAGTTCGCGGACATTCTCGATTACTTCGAGACGTTAGACGAGGTGCCGGAAGTCGACCGCGAGGCCGACCTCGCGAACGTGATGCGACCGGACGAGGTTCGAGACACCCTCGAGCGCGAGGAGGCACTGCAAAACGCGACCAAAACCGAGGATGGCTACTTCAAGGGCCCGAACGTCTCCTAACATGTCGGCGAACATTTTCATCACCGAGGAGACGATCGACGGGGTCGAGGACGGCCCGCTCGCGGACACGACCGTCGCCGTCAAGGACAATATCTCGACCGAGGGCATACTGACGACCTGCGGGTCAGCGATGTTGGACGACTACGTGCCGCCCTACGACGCCACCGTCGTCTCCCGGCTGAAAGATGCCGGCGCGACCATCGTCGGCAAGACGAACATGGACGAGTTCGGGATGGGAACGACGACCGAGACCTCGGCCTTCGGCGCGACGGAGAACCCGGCCGCACCCGGTCACGTCCCCGGTGGCTCCTCGGGGGGCTCCGCTGCCGCCGTCGCCGCTGGCGAGGCAGACGTCGCACTCGGCTCGGACACCGGCGGCTCGATTCGCTGTCCGGCCGCGTTCTGTGGCGTCGTCGGTATCAAACCCACCTACGGGCTGGTCTCGCGCTACGGCCTCGTCGCCTACGGCAACAGTTTAGAGCAGATCGGTCCCTTCGCGACGAGCGTCGAGGACGCCGCCGCCACCCTCGACGTCATCGCAGGGCCGGACGACCGCGACGCCACCACTCGGGAACCGCCCGCGGACGGCGAGAGCGACTCCAGCTACGCCGACGCGGCGACCGGCGATGTCGACGGGCTCTCCATCGGCGTCCCCACCGAACTGCTCGAGGGCGCCGACGAGGGCGTCGTCGACACCTTCTGGGACGCGATCGACGACCTCGAATCCCAGGGCGCGAGCTACCACGAGGTCTCGCTGCCGTCGGTCGAACACGCCGTCGAGGCCTACTACGTGATCGCGATGTCCGAAGCCTCCTCGAACCTCGCTCGCTTCGACGGCGTTCGGTACGGCGAGTCGGGCGGCTACGACGGGAACTGGAACGAGACGTTCGCAACGGCTCGCAAGGAAGGCTTCGGCGACGAGGTCAAACGCCGCATCCTGCTTGGCACCTACGCGCTCTCGGCTGGCTACCACGACAAGTACTACAAGAAGGCCCAGGACGCCCGTGCGTGGGTCAAACAGGACTTCGACGGGGTCCTCGAGGAAGCCGACGTACTCGCCTCGCCGACGATGCCCGTCCCGCCGTTCGAACGCGGCGAGAGCCTCGACGATCCGCTCCAGATGTATCTCGCGGACGCGAACACGGTCCCGGTCAATCTCGCGGATCTGCCGGCGATTTCTGTCCCGGCGGGCGAAACCGACGGGCTCCCCGTCGGCTTGCAACTCGTCGGGCCCGCCTTTGGCGAACGCGAACTGATCCGGGCTGGCAGTGCACTCTCGTAGGATATTACCGGAATCAATTGCCTGATTTGACTCGTCAGGCTCGAAGCACGGACGATATACTTTTGTAAATGATCGAGGTTAGTCGTAGTAACTACCCGTCCGAACCATGATCGAAACACGAGCGTGGACTGTCTCCTTCGACGAATTTGCCCGCCTTTGCGACCTCGTCGAACAGTACTTCGGAGAGACGGTCGACGAGGTCGCGGTCCATGCTCCGGTTTCAAAACGACAGCTCGTGGCCGTCCTCGCAAGAGCACAAATTGCCGGTCACGACCTGACCGCAAGCGGACGGCTTGAGCGTTCCGACATCGTCTACCAGTCCTCACGGGAGACGTTGTGTTGGCTCGAGACGGCGTTCTGGGACGAGCTTCGCGAGTCGCATAATCTGTCGTCGACGGAGTGTTTGGCCGCTTGCAACGTCCACCGACGAATTATCGAAGCCGTCGATAGCCGCAGTATGGCCGACGATCATAGCCGCGATCCGTTCGTCTTCATCGAGCATCCGATCGAGACGTAGCGGTCACTCGTCGGGTGCGAAAACACCGCTGCACTCGACCTCAGGCGGACTACTCCTCGTAGGCGAGGTTCATGATCCACTGGGAGAAGGCGTCACTGTTGGGATCGACCTCTTCCTCCCCGATAAACGGCGAGAGCATGTCACCGGCCATCAACAGCGTGAAATCGAGGTCGCGAGCGGTCGGCGAGATGTAGTAGGTGTTGTGTCCGTTGTAGACCGTCTCTTCGCGGTCGACGAGTTCTTTTTCGACGAGCGATTCGACGATACGACTCCCCTTGCGCGAGGAGACATCGAGCTCCTTCCAGAAGTCGCTCTGGTGGATGCCGCCAGTCTGGCGAACGAGTTCCAGTCCAGCCCGTTCGTCCTCGGAGAGTTCCGCTTCGGCTTCGATAGCGCTCACGGTGACCACCCCTCCGCGTTCGCCGCGACAGGTCGGAGTCCGTCCATACGTACACGAGAGAGAGGGAGCCGCTTAAATGTGCCCTTCGAGGTTGCCACTTCCCTCGGTCCGCTCGAGATCGATCGACTCGTACCTCGTCCGACAGGGCGGCCCGGCGGCAAACCGGTAGCTTCCCGTCTCGCCGACTGACAGCAACGACGACGACCGCGTCCCAAAGCCATCGTGGTGAAGACAGACGCCGTACTCGTGATCGCCGAGGATGCCGCCAGCCCGCTCGAGCCATTTGCTTGCCGTCTCTCCGGTCGACGTGGCGAGCTCCCGGCGCACGGCTCGAGCGTTATCGGCCTGCGCTCGAGCCGTTTCGCGACGCGAGGGTGGCGCGTCGACCTCGTCGTCGACGGCGGCGTTGACCACGACGTGGACGCCGGGATCGAACTCGGTGCGGGTGAGATCACCGTCCCACGCATAACAGACCGCGTCGTTCGCGTCCGCGACGACGAGATAGAAGCCGTCGTACTCCCGCGTGCCCGTCTCTTCCTCGAGCAACTCGGCCGCTGCAGTCGCCGACGAACACTCGAGGATGTCGGCGACGAGCAAGCCCCGAGAGCGGTCGCTGGCCAGGTCAGTGTCGGTCCACTTGTTCGTAATACCGACGAACAGGCCGTACTCGTTGTAGCCGATCCACGTCCCGCCCGCGTCCGCATCCCGCGGTGCGACGATCACGGGGTCCGCGCTGTATATCCCGGGCGGGAACGACTCGCGATCGAGGGACTCGTCACGATTGGCGGCCACTGCGATGGGCACGTCGTCGAAGACCTGCCAGGCGAGCGTCAGTGTACACACGAGTCGCTGTAGGCGCGGGATCGCCTTAACTCCGGGTCTCGCGGAACGCCAGTTTGGTCGACGCTATGGCAGATCGGTGATGTCCACGCCGTCCTCGAGTACCCGTGCTCGAGCGGCCTCGCGATCGACGGTTCCCGACGCCGTTCGGGGCAACGAGTCGACGACGGCGATCGTCTTCGGTTGCTTGAAACCAGCGAGCCGATCCTCGCAGTGATCGAGGACGGACCGAATCTCGAGCGTCTCGCCGTTCCCAGCGCCGTCGGGGGTGATCAGCGACCCCACGCGTTCACCCCACTCGGGGTCGGAGAGTCCAACGACCGCAGCGGCCTCGACGCCCGGTGCGCTCCGGAGCGCGTCAATCACCTCGCCGGGATCGACGTTTTCGCCGCCGGTGACGATGCGGTCGCTGCGGCGGTTGAGGATCCAGAGTCGGCCGTCCTCATCCCGGCGACCGATATCCCCGGTTCGCAGTCCCCGGTCGGTGACCGCCGCGTCGGTGTGGGCGTCCTCGAGATAGCCGGGTGTCACCGTCGGCCCGGACACGACGAGTTCGCCGGTGTCGCCCGCGCCGCGGACGTTCCCGTCGTCGTCGACGACCGTCACGTCGGTGAACGCGAGTGGTTGGCCGACGGTCCCTTCGTGGGCCCGCGTCTCCGCGGGTGTCGCCGTCGCGATCTGGGAGGCCGTCTCGGTCATGCCGTAGGTCGGATACACCGGCACCGCCCGCTCGTGACAACGTTCGAGGAACTCGCTCGAGGCCGGCGCGCCGCCCAGCAGGACGAACCGCAGCGCATCCGACGGCTCCCAGCCAGCCGCGAGCAGCCGCTTGCACATGGTCGGCACGAGCGAGACGCCGCTGATCTCGAAGCGCTCGAGCACGCGGGCGGTGTCCTCGGCGTCGAACTCGCGCTGGATCACGGCTGTGGTGCCATACAGTGTCGAGCGGACGATCGGTGCCAGTCCACCCATGTGATACGTTGGGAGACAGCAGAGCCACCGATCGTCGGGCCCGACGCCGAGCCGGAACGCCGAGGCGGTCGCGCTGGCGACGAGGTTGCCGATCGTCAGTCGAACACCCTTCGGATCGCCCGATGTGCCCGAGGTGAACATGACGAGCATCGTGTCGTCGCGCTCGAGGGGGGCCGGTTCGACTGCGGCGGCGTCGGCCGAGTGGGTCGGCGAGTGGTCCTCGTGGGCCACCGCGAGCGACTGGGTCCGTTCGTCCCCTGGCTCGTCGACCGATCGGATCGACGGCGGGCCGCCATCCGCGACGGCGTCTGCAACGTCAAGCGCCGCGGCTTCGGTATCGCGCTCACAGACGATACTCTCGAGCCCGGTGCGTTCGACCTTCGTCGCGAGTTCCCGGGTCGTCTCGCGGACGTTCAGGGGAACGACGGTCACACCGCGGCGCATCGCGGCGAAAAACAGTGTCGCGAACGCGGGGCGAGTGTCGATGAGGATCCCGAGTCGCTCGCCAGAATCAGCCTCGAGTGCTGTCGTGACGGCGTCGACGCGGTGGTCGAACTCCCGGTACGTCCAGGTCCTGTCGGTCGCGACGTCGATCAGTGCGGTTCGCTGTGGCGTCGCGGCCGCCCGGTGTGAGAGGAGATCCCGCGTCGGCCAGTCGGTCGTCGGCCCGATCACGGTTCCCACACTCCGTCGGCGCCGATTCCCTTCGCCTGCGGGACGACAGCGGCACCCTTCTCGAGCAAGACCGGGTCGGGCCCGAGATCCTCGGCGAGCACGTCGGCGGTAGCGAGCCCACAGGCGGGAACTTCGGGGATCGCCGCCGCGAGGTGGACGGCGGCCGTCCGAGCGACGACGCCGTCGATCGTCGTCGTCACGATCGGCGTCAGATCGATCTCGCACACCCAGGCTGCGACCCGGCGTGCGATGTCAATACCGCCCAGCGCCATCGGTTTCAGGACGACCGCATCGGCGGCTTCGGCCGAACAGATCGCGTCGATCCCGTGCTCGAGCACGCCTTCGTCGAGGGCGATCTCGACGCCCTCGCCACGGAGGTCAGCGTGTCCCTCGAGTGCGCCCGCCGGGAGCGGCTGCTCGAGGATCGACACGTCGAGATCGGCGAAGGCCTCGATCGCCCGCTCGGCATCCGGAATGGTCCAGGCCTCGTTTGCATCGACCCGCAACTCGACGGCCGAACCGACGACATCACGAACGCGCCGGACGCGCTCGATGTCGTCCTCGAGCGGGCGAGAGCCAACCTTCACCTTACAACAGGCAAAACCGGCGTCGACAGCCTCGTGTGCTGCGGCCACAGCGTCGTTCGCCGATCCCGCACCGATCGTCGCGTTGACCGGCACCCGACCGACCATCGTCTCCTGGCCGAGATACCGATACAGCGGAACCGCCTCCCTCGAGGCCTGGAGGTCCGCAAGGGCCAGCGCGACGCCGTGTCTGGCCGCGACCTGCCGGTCGACGGCTTCTAGTGCCGCTTCGGGTCCACCCACTGTCAGTGCTTGTTGGGCGCGCTCGAGGGCGTCTGCACAGTCCTCACCGGATTCCGTCCAGCCGGAAAGCGGCGTCGCCTCGCCGTAGCCGACGGTCCCCTCGGAGGCAGGCGTCGGCGCCGCTCCGTCCCCCGGCGTCCCCGCGGTGCTCTCGTCGACGATGCGAACGAGGTAGCCGTCCCGCGTCTCGATCGTCCCGTTGGCCGTCTCGAGCGGGGCCGAAAGCGACAGCGAGAACGGGCGATACTCGAGGTGCAAGTCCTCGTCGACCGCCGTACTCATAGGACCACCACGCCGACGGCGAACACGATCGCGTAGATCGCGAGCAGTTTGCCGGTCCCCTCCAGCGCCGGGTTGAGCGCCTCGCCGTCCGTTCGCGTACAGACGGTGCGAGCGAGAACGCCGGCGTAAGGCAGCGTCACCAGCGGGAGCAAGACGCCAACGCCGAGATCGCTGGCGAGCCAGAGCACCGGCGGAACGAGATACGCGAGCGCGAGCATGGCGACGTACTCGACGCGGCTCCAGCGATAGCCCAGTCGTACCGCGAGCGTTCGTTTGCCGGCCTCGGTGTCGGTCTCCTTGTCACGGATGTTGTTGACGACGAGAATTGCCGTCGAGAGCCCCGCGATCGGCAGGGAAGCGAGGAACGCCTCGAGTGTGACCGTTCCGGCGGGGATCGTCGTAATCGGCGGCTCGACGGGGGCGACCGCCGCGGCCTGGACGTAGAAGGTCCCCATCACGGCGACGATACCGAAGAAGACGAAGACGAAGAGATCCCCGAGCCCGTGATAGCCAAGCGGGTACGGGCCACCGGTGTAGGCCCAGCCACAGAAGACGCTCACCAGCCCGATCACGAGAATCGGGAGGCCTCCGACGTACACCAGATAGACCCCGGAGAGTATCGCCGCGGCGAAGGTCAGTGCGGTCGCGAGTTTGACCTGGTCCGGCGAGATAATACCCGACTGCGTGACGCGGGTAAACCCCTCGCGGTCCTCAGTATCCGCCCCCTTGATCGCGTCGTAGTAGTCGTTCGCGAAGTTCGTCCCCACCTGAATTAACGCCGCACCGACGAGTGCAAACAGCGCCGAAAGCGGGGCGAATACGCCCTCGGCGATCGCTACCCCCGTCCCGACGATAACGGGTGCCGCGGCCGCGGGCAGCGTCTGCGGACGTGCCGCCATCAGCCACGCCTTCGTCCGCGAGATATCTGTCTCGACCGTACTCATTGCCTCGAGTGTCCGATACGAAAGAGTGTCAACGTTGGCATTGCAGGCCAACGGTTCCGCTTTTCCGAACTCGAGATCGTGTTCCCACCACCGTCACTGGAATCGGCGAGACGCAATCACGAGCAGCGTCGCCAGAAGTGTAACGACAGCGGCCCCAACAGCGAACCCAGGAACCGGGTCCTCGCCGGCGGACTCCGTCTGACCGCCTCCCCCATCGTCGGCGCTCGAGTCGATATCGGCATCGTCGGCTATCGTGACGCCGTCGGGAACGTCGTCCACTCCGTCCCCAGATTCGCCATCGTCAGTCTCGTCGCCGCCCTCGACGTGGACCGTGCCGTCGAACTCGACTGCAGTTTGGGGATAATCCGAGGAGACGAGCGTCGCCGACGCGTCGACGATTTCGAGCGGCTCGCTCGCCGGCTCGGCGTCGTCGTCGATCTCGAACGTGACCGTCGCCGCGGACTCCCGTCCTCGAGCGCCGTCACCGGACGGCTCGCGCTGCTGGCTGACCGTGACGACGCCTGCATCGTCGTCGATGTCGGTCATTCCGTCGACCGTCGCGTCGTCGTCGCCCGCGGCGAGCATCGAGCCGTGTTCGACCTCCGTTGCGGTGAGAACGTCGGCGTCGTACTCGAGGTCGAACGAGAGGGCGTCGATCCCGTTCGCGTGGAGGTCGCCGTGTTCGTTGACGATGATATCGACGGTGATCGTCTCACCGGCGTCGGCGTCGACTTCGTCCGGATGGACTTCGAAAATCGTCGCCCCGTCCCCGGCAAGTGCTGGGGTCGCCAGCAGTCCAACCGCGAGACAAGACAGTACGATGACCACAACGAGGGGCAGAACCGACGATGGGAGACGGGACTGCTCGCTCATTCGCCGTCCACCTCTGGAACGACGAATTCGAGGTCCTCCATCTCGAGAAACGCCGTTTCGTAGCCCTGGTGACGTGCGACCTGAGGTGGGGAGTCTATCGTAACCGTGACTGAATCACCGGCCTCGAGAGCCTCGACCGACGCTCCGTAGTGGAGATCGTACTCGCCGTCGATCGTCTGGGTGAGCGACAGCTCTGCCGTCTCACCCCCGTCACGTTCGATCGTCACGCTCAGGGCCATATCCGCGAGCGGGACCCGGTTGTACGGCGTTCGCGGCGAGACGAGCAGATACCCCTCGTCGCCGTCGGCCAGACGCGAGCCCGACTCGAGGACGGTCACGAGAACGGCGGCGTCACCGCTGCGGGGCAGGTCCGCGTTCTCGGCGGGGACGCCGTCGTCGACAGCAGCCGGCTCGCGGAGGATCGTTCCAGGATACTCCCCGATGCGCGCCAGCGCGGAGTAGGGGACGTGCTGGTGGTGCTCGCCGTGGTCGTCGTGGTCGTCGTGCTCGCCGTGGTCGTCGTGATCGCCGTGACCGTCTGCGGATTCGTGATGCTCGTCAGCTGTACCGTGACCGTCGTGGTTACCATCGTCATGGTGGTCATCGCCGTGATGGTCGTCACCACTCTGGTGGTCGTGGTCGTCGTGATCGCCGTGGTCGCCGTGATCCATCGGCTCGAGTGCGCCCGTCGTCCCCCAGAAACTCTCGTCGAAATATTCGACGCCGCCGACGACCTCCTCGCGGAACGCCTCGTCGTAGGTGAACTCGAAGGTCGCCGTCTCGGTATCGGTCAGGCGATCCTCGAGTGCGCCGGTCGTGGTGGTCGAGATCGGCGGGAGTTCGACCGTGACGGTGTACTCGCCGTCCGCGGGGAGCGAGACGTTGTCGCCGAAGTGAAAGCCCATCTCCTGGGAGATCATCGTCCAGGGCGACAGCGGTGAGCCGACCTGTTCGCCGTCTCGTTCGACGGTGACCCGTGCGCCGTCGTCGACCGGCAAGACGATGCCCGTCTCGCGGTCCCAGACCGTGAACATCATGTGGACGCCGCGGCCGTCCTCGGGTTCGACGCGTTCGATCGCGTCCTCGCCGCTTCCGGCGACGATCCAGAACGGGTGTGGATACGAAAGCATGGGGGCGATGGCGATGTCACCTGCCTCGATTGGATCGAGCATCCGCATCGCCTCGCGGTGGGTCGGAATGTAGACCGCGGCGGGCGGGTCCTCGACTTCGATAACCTCCGGCGCCGTCTCGAGCTCCGCGCCGTTGTCAGTTTCTTCGCCGAATTCGAGACAGCCGGCGAGTGCGAGCGCTGCAGTTGCTGTTCCTGTTCGGGTAACGAACGTCCGTCGGTCGAACGTGTGCGGCCTGGGCATAGATAGGTCAGTTCGAGTATCGTTGGTCATACGTCTGTGCTGTCGGACGTCGGTGTCGGCACTGCTCGAGCGTCTCGCGCCGGAAGCAGGTAGTTACCCCGCCGATTCACGAACAGGTAGTGGAGGATCCCGCTGTTGGCCCGGGCGACCTCGAGGTCGGTACCGGTCATCGCCTCGCGGACGCGCACGAACGCGTCGATTTCATCTTGCAGCGAGACGAAGTGCAGCCCCGGCTGGTCGCCGTCGACGGTGTTGAAATCCCGCCGCAGGAGGAGCGGTTCGCCGTCCTCGCGAGCGCGAGCGGCCTTCTGGGCGTGGCCGACGACGCCGCGTTCGCGTGCGTCGGCCTCGGTCGCGTCGATTCGATCGGGCGTCATCGCGCTCGAGCCACCAAGCGCTTCGCCGTACTCGCCGGCCAGTTCCTCGTCGGCGTGGTCGGGGCTGAACAACTTCGAGACGCGCTGGTAGTGATTTTCCTGCTGGAACCACTGGGTGAGGTTGATCGCCATCGAGGAGACGTGCATCGTCGCCCCGCCGGCGAAGGGGCCGTCCTCGATCGTAACCCGATCCTCGGTCGCCTGACTGTCGGCAAAACCGGAACGAAAGCCCATGAAGAAAGGCGCATTCTCGTGGATCGAGTCGGGGACACCGTCGACATCCGCGTGTTCGGCGGGTAACCCTTCCCCGATGAATCCAGTCCGGCGGTGCTGTACGACCCGATCGAAGACATCCGAGAGGTCAGTTTCGACCTCGAGTCCGTTGAGTTGCTCGCGGTCGCCAAACAGGCCTTCCTCGGCCTCGAGGACGACCGACGGATGGTCGCTCGCGAGGTGGAGCAGCGCGTCGAACTCGTCGAACTCGGGAGTCTCCTGGGCCGTCAGTGCCTCGGGATCGGGAAGGTCGACCGAGTCGGGCAGCGAGTCATCGAAGCGCGCGAAGTACGCTGGCGTGTAGCCGATCGTAAAGACGAGCCCCTCGTTGCTCCACTCGTAGGCTCGCTCGAGCGTCTGAAGTCCCGCTTCGACCGTTTCGCGACGCTCGTCGTCGATGTCGGTGCCGTCAGCGATAGCGTCGGACAGCGCCAGCGGACAGAGGACGTGGTGTTCGGGTAACTGGATAGTGCCGTCGGCGTCTGTCGAGAGGCTATCGTTCCAGGCGTGTTGGCGGTCGGGCAACGAGGCCGGGTCGTCGGTGCCCGACGGAACGTCCGGTTCGGGGCCGTCGCTCGTCACGTCGAGGCAGGCGCCGAGCGCGGTCGCGCCGCCGGCTGCAACGAGTCCGCGGACGTAGTCACGTCGCGAGAGCGAGGACCGATCCGGAAGCGTCACTGCGAGCAAGTCGGGGACTGACAGTGAAATGGTTTACTTTCGTCGACAAAAACTTCTGGCGTCTGTGACGCCACCAGGTCGGTCGGTGCCGCGGGACGCTCCCGCTGCGAGACGGTCGAGACCGAAGAGAGTACCTGTGGTCCGTCTCATACGGATTGCTGTAACGATTTACCGGCGCAACCGCCGCCCGGGTCGCGGTTGCGCCGGCAATGACTTACAGTAAACCGTCTCAGTAGTGCCACGGGAAGTCGTCGAACTCGGGGTCGCGTCCCTCGACGAAGGCGTCTCGGCCCTCGGCGGCTTCGTCGGTCATGTAGCCGAGTCGAGTCGCCTCGCCCGCGAAGACCTGCTGGCCGACCATCCCGTCGTCGGTCATGTTGAACGCGTATTTCAACATCCGCATCGCCGTCGGGCTCTTCGCGTTGATGCGCTCGCCCCACTCGAGGGCGGTTTCCTCGAGTTCGTCGTGGGAAACGACCTCGTTGACCATGCCCATCTCGGCGGCTTCGTCGGCGTCGTAGGTCTTTCCGAGGAAGAAGACCTCGCGGGCCTTCTTCTGGCCGATCTGTTTGGCGAGGTAGGCTGATCCGAAACCGGCGTCGTAGCTCGCAACGTCGGGATCGGTCTGGAGGAATTTGGCGTGCTCCGCACTGGCCAGGGTCATGTCACAGACGACGTGCAGCGAGTGACCGCCGCCGACGGCCCACCCTGGCACCACGCAGACGACGACCTTCGGAATGTGTCGGATCAAACGTTGGACCTCGAGGATGTGCAGTCGTCCCTGTTCGGAGGCCCGCTCCTCGTCGCCCTCGTACTGGTAGCCGTCGTCGCCGCGGATGGTCTGATCGCCGCCGGAACAGAACGCCCAGCCGCCGTCTTTCGACGAGGGGCCGTTGCCCGTCAGGAGGATGCAGCCGACGTCGGTCTGGCGCTTGGCGTGATCCAGCGCATCGTAGAGTTCGTCGACGGTCCCCGGGCGGAAGGCGTTGCGAACGTCCGGGCGATCGAACGCGATCCGAACCGTCCCGGAGTCGACCGCGCGGTGGTACGTGATGTCGTCGAACTCGTCGTCGAGAGCCGTCACCGGCTCCCACCGGTCGGCGTCGAAGATTTGCGAAACCATTGGCTCGAGTTCGGAACCGATACCAGATATAGGTTCTCGTCGGACGATCTACAGCCGGACGACTCAGATACCCAATCGAGAGCTGTTCAGTGACACCTCCGGCGAGAGGAATACTTTTGATAGTATAGCGACGATGACAGTTCATGGACGGGTTCGAGACGCTCTCGATGCTCACGCGATCACCAGTTCGCCTGCGCGTGCTCCGGCACCTGCTCGAGGACGGCCCTGCGAACACCGCCGAACTGACCGATTGTCTCGCGACCTCTCGACGAACCGTATCGCGAACGCTTTCGGCGCTCGAGGAAGCGGGACTGGCAACCAGCGAGGGACGGACCTACCGCGCGACGACGTACGCCGAGTTGCTCGCCCCCGAGCTCTTCACGGTGCTCGAGGCCGTGCCGGACTACCGATCGTTTGCGACCTTTCTCGATGCGTTTCCGACGGACGCGATCGGCGTCGACCTCGAGACGGTCGACGGGACAGCCACGGTTCGCCGGGAGTGCCAGCCCCACGCACCCGTCTCTCACGTCATCGACGCCCTCGAGGACGCGACGCATATTAGACTGCTCGCACCCGTCGCCTCACCGCTGTACGTTCGCCCGCTCGTCGCGCGGGTTCGAGACGGAGCGACCGTCGAGGCCGTCGTGAACGAGCCAGCCTACGACGAGTTCTGTGCCAAGTTGCGGGGTGGCGTCACACTCGCCGGCACCCTCGCCGACGTCTCGCTCGCCGTCCGCGACGAGGTCCCCTTTGGCCTCCTTCAATGTGCGGACCGCGTCGTACTCGGTGCTTACGACGGCGGCGTGCTCCAGGCGACCCTCGAGACGGAAGCCGACGCCGTTCAGCAGGCCGCTCGAGAGACCTTTCGAGCGTATCGAGACGAGGCGGATCCTATCGTCGGGTGACGAAGGGGGACTCGATCGCTGGATGACGACCGCGACGGGATCGTCACGGCGTGTCGACGGTACTGATTTGGACGGGGAGTGTCATTTTGTACCGCTCGTCGGTAGTGTCGGAAACGATGACCGAGACGCAGTTCGACGTCGCCGTCGTCGGTGGCGGCGTCGCAGGCATGAGCACGGCAGCGCGGTTGCAGGCGGACGGCTATTCGACGCTCGTGTTGGAACAACACGATCACGTCGGCGGCTGTGCCGGCTACTATCGACAGGATGGCTTCGCGTTCGATGTCGGAGCCACGACGCTGGTCGACTTCCGGGACGGCGGCGTCGGCGGCCAGTTGCTCGAGGCGATCGACTTCGAACCGCCGGCGATCGATGTCCAGGACGCCTACAAACTCTGGCTTCCGGATCGCAGGGCGACGCTGTATCGCGATCAGCAGCGCTGGGATCGGGAACGACGGGCGACGTTCGGCGACGACGAGCGCCACCTGGCCTTTTATCAGTTCGTCGACGACCTCTCGGCGACGCTCTGGCGACTCACCAGACGGGACGTGGCACTCCCGATCCAGTCCGTCGCCGACCTCGTTCGAAATCTGCGCGCCGTCGGACTTCGCGATCTACCGATCGTCAGATACCGCCGTTCCACGATGGCCGACGCGATGCGGAAATTCGGCGTCTACGACGACACGGCGCTTCGACACGGGCTTGCGATGCTCGTCGAGGATACCGTCCACGCCACGCTCGAGGAGGCCCCGCTTTTCAACGCGGTGTTGGGAACGACCATCCGCAGGGCGGGTCTCGGCCGCGCGACCGGTGGCATGTACGGCTTCTGGACGGCGTTTGCAGATCACTACGCCGATCTGGGGGGCGTGCTCGAGACCGATCGAACGGTGACCGAGGTGATCGGCTTGGCGGGGGATTTTCGACTCGAGACGGAGACCGACTCGTATCGAGCGGCCCAAGTCGTCAGCGCGGTGCCGATCGACCTGACGAAACGGATCGCCTCGGGGATCGTCGGCGACAGACTAGACGAGCACGTCGAGATGCTTCGCGATCACCGGGGGAGTGCGGTCGTCGTCTTCCTGGGCGTTCCCGAAGCCGAAGTCGCCGACCACGGGATCACGCACCACCAGCTACTGGCGTCCTACGACGAACCGCTGGGGGCGGGCAACAACATGTTCGTCACGGTATCGGCCGCGGACGACACCAGAAGTGCACCGCCGGGCCACCGAGCCGTGATGCTCTCGACACACTGTGACGTCGAGCCCTGGCAGGATCTCGCATCCGAGGCCTACGAGCGCCGGAAATCCGCGATCGGTCAACGGCTGGTCTCGCAGGCGCGGACGGTCTATCCCGAGCTGGCGACCGATCCGGTCGTCTCCGAGGTCGGGACTCCCGTCACCTACGAGGCGTTTACGAACCGTCCTCGCGGGGCGGTCGGCGGCTATCGACAGACGCTCTCGAACACCAACCAACACGCCGTTCCCCAGGATATCGGCGTCGATGGCTTCTACCTCGCTGGCGATACGACGTGGCCGGGGCTCGGAACGGTTGCCTGCGTAAAGGGCAGCGACATCGCCGCCGATCTCGTTCGCGAACGAGGGATTCGGTATAGCGATTGAGAGTTTATCTGTTGTCTGTCGGTCGTCCACAACGACGACACGGAAAACAGTATAGTACCAACTGCAACTAGTTACACACTGATCGCACAGCCCACTCATACGGTTTACTGTACGTCGTTTCCGGTGCAACCGCGTCCCGTCCTGCGGTTGCACCGATAAACCGTTACAGCAATCCGTATCACGGGTCACGCCGTTCCCCGTCTGCTCGCGGGCCGAGGACCCGCTCGCATGGGCCGCGGAATCACGATTGCGCGCTATTCGCTTTGCCGCAGTTCTCGCTCACGCTGTTCTCCGAACCGCGCGTTCGTCGTGCGATCAGGTGTGCAGTGATTTGCAGTGGCTACTATAGTTGGGAAACACGTATCGATACGGTCGATCGGCTATCGGCCCGAGTGATTTTCACCGTCGAAAACAAATCGAGCGAACGGATGGCCGAGTCGTACTACGACGTCCTCGAGATCGATCCGGACGCCTCTCGCGACGAAATCCAGGCTGCCTATCGCGACCGCGTCCTCGAGACCCATCCGGACCACAACGACGCGCCGAACGCGACCGAGCAATTTCAACGGGTCGCTCGAGCGAAGTCGGTGTTGACCGACGGAACCGAACGGGCACGATACGACCGACTTGGCCACGACGCCTACGTCCGGCTTGCCCAATACGACGGAGATTCCAGCTCGACAGGCAACGACTCGAGCGGCGAGTCCCCATCGGCAGGTCGATCGACGACCCGACGGACCGAGGCAACCTCGAGCGCGGCGACGGAGCGACGAACCGAATCCGCCCAGGACCGGTCGCGGACGACGACCAGTCGAACCGCGAGTACCCGTACGACCGACCGACAGCAACAGAGGGCAACGACGCAGAAACGGCAGTCCCGGTCGTTCGATGCCGACGGCACATCGTCTCAGGACCCAACTCATGAGCGCCGACGCTCCGCGGACACACCCGCCGAAGGCGACGAATCCGCAGAGTTTCGATACAGCGTCCACGACTGGGACGGCGAGATCGACCTCGAGTGGGAGGGACAGCCACTCTCACATACCACGGCGGTGACGATGGGGTGTCTCTGGGTGCTCTATCCCGTTTTGGTGACCTCGAGTCTCACGACGTTGTTTCCGACCGTGGTCAACGCGATTCTCGCGGCGTGTACGCTCAGCATCGTCGCGTACGTCCTCTTGCGGCCACGTATCGCGGCCGCGGTCTTTGGAACCTGGAGTCTCGCCTTCGCCGTCGGGATGGGACAGTTCGATCTCGCCGAGCCGACATCGTTACGTGGACTCCTCGCGCTTGGGTTCGTCTGGATCCCCTTCGGCTACGCACTCGGTCTCTGGTGGACGCTTCGACCCTGATCGCGTGTCGACTGTCGTTACGGGGTGTCTGCGCGTACGTCCTCGCGAACCTGTCGGTCGAGGGCTTCCCGACGCCGATGGCTGGCCGCCGAATCGAACTCGAGGACCAGCACCTGCGTCCCATCGGCCGCGAGCGATCGACGGTACGCATCGACGAACTCGACGGGATCGACGGACTCGAGTTCGAGGCCGTACGTGTCGGCAAGCCCGTCGAACTCGAGGCCGTGTGGGGTTTTGAACTGGTCCGTAAACGGCGGGTCGAACCCCTCGATCGGTAGTTTGTGGAAGATGCCGCCGCCGTCGTTGTCGAGGACGACGATCGTCGCGTCGACGCCACAGCGTTCGATCGCGAGCAGGCCGTTCGAGTCGTGATAGAAGGCCAGGTCGCCGGTGACGAGTACGAGCGGTTCGGCCGCGGTACTGCCCGCGCCGAGAGCCGTACTCGTGATACCGTCGATACCGCTGGCTCCGCGGTTCGAGAGGACAGTCACGTCGGCCGCCCGCGGGCGGGCGAATCGATCCGCGTCCCGAATCGGCATACTGTTCGAGACGAACACCGTCGACGGGTCGGGCGCGTGTTCGAAGACGGCGCCGAGAATCGCTCCCTCGAAGGGATTGGGTTCGAATTCGCTCGCGTCGGTCGCCGCGTCTCGTATCGCCCAGTGACGACGCTCCGCGTCGGTAACGTGGGTCATCCAGTCATCGCTTGCGTCTCGAGCGGGCGCGTCGGGTGTCGCGTCAGTAGTCGACTCGGATCGTTCCGAGAGGATTTCACGAACTGCATCGAACGCGGCTGCAGGCGAGGTCTCGAGCAAGTTCGTCGCCGTGAACGTCGCCTCGCGCCAGTCGCCGGCCGGGTCGAGCAGATACTGCTCGCAGTCGGCATCGCCGAGCGTGTGACGCAGTCGCTTCGACGTCGGCGAGGCACCGAAGCGGACGACGACATCCGGCGCCGGAAGTTCGTCGATGTAGCCGTCGTACCCGCCGAAAATCAGCCCGCCAGAACGGCTATCTGCGATCGATTCGGTCCCGACGTGGTCGCCGAACCGCAGTGCTGACAGCGGATCGGCGAGGATCGGTGCCCCGACCCGGTCGGCCACGGTGACGACATCCTCGCACGAAAGCGCCTGCAAAGCGGCGGGATCGGCGGGCCCGGCGACGATCAGCGGCCGATCCGCGGCTTCGAGCGCGTCCGCGAGCGTCTCGATCTGTCCGTCCGCGAGCGTCGTCGAACCGCCGGCAGTCTCGACGAAGGGGCCGTCTCGGCCCTGGCCGGCGAGGCTCTCCCCGAACTCGTCCGGAACGGCGTCGGGAACCTCGATCGGCTCGAGAGGTTTGCGAAACGGACAGTTGAGGTGGACGGGGCCGGGGTCTACCCCACCCGTGTTGGCGAGTGCGCGAGCGGCAGTCGTTCGAAGGCTTCTGACCTTCCGCTCGTCGGCCTCGGGATCGGGAAGCTCCGCGTACCACCGGACGGCGTCACCGTAGAGTTTGACCTGATCGACCGTCTGGTTGGCCCCGCTGTCTCGCAACTCGTGGGGACGGTCGGCGGTCAACACGAGCAGCGGAACCCGCGCCCGATCCGCCTCGATGACCGCCGGGTGGAAGTTCGCCGCCGCGGTACCCGACGTACAGACCAGCGCCGTCGGCTCGCCGGTTCGTCTCGCGCGCCCGAGCGCGAAAAAGGATGCCGAACGCTCGTCGAGATGGGAGTAGACGGTAACGTCGGGATGCTGGGCGAACGCGACCGTCAGCGGGGTCGATCGACTCCCCGGTGCGATACAGACGGCCTCGAGGCCACCGGCCACGAGTTCCTCGACGAGCACGCGACCCCACAGGGTGGCTGGATTCGGCGCCGTCATCGTTTCAGTTGATCGAGTACCGGGCGGAATTTGAGCTGTACTTCGTCCCACTCCTCGGCGGGGTCGCTGTCGGCGACGATACCGTTGCCGGCAAAGAGGGTGACCGTCTCGTCGGTCGCGACGCCCGATCGGAGGCCAACCGCGAACTCGCCGTCGCCGTCGCCGTCGAACCAGCCGATCGGTGCGGCGTACCAACCGCGATCGAACGGTTCGGTCCTTCGAATCGTTTGCCAAGCGATGTCCGGCGGGACACCGCCGACCGCGGGTGTCGGATGTAACGCCTCGACGAGCTCGAGGACGTGGCTGTCGGCGTCGATAGTCGCGGCAATCGGCGTGTGGAGGTGTTGAATCGTCGCCAGCCGTCGAATCGTTCGGTCGGCGACCGTGAGGTCGTCTGCGAAGGGGGCGAGCTGAGTGCGGATCGCGTCGACGACGAGGTCGTGTTCGTGGCGGAGCTTGTCGTCGTCGAGCATCCGCTCGGCGTGTTCGTCGTCGGCTTCGGGCGTCTCGCCGCGGGGAACCGATCCGGCGAGCGCTTCGGTGTCGACCCGATCGCCCCGTTTCGACACCAATTGTTCCGGCGGGGCACCGAAGAACGTCCCCGACCCCTCTTGGTTCAACAGAAATCGATAACAGTTCGGATACTCTCGCCGCAGTCGCTCGAGGGTGTCTGGAACCTCGATCGGTTCCGCGAGACGTACCGAAAGCGATTGGGCGAGAACGACCTTCGTCAGGTCGCCGCCGTCGATCCGATCGAGCGCGGCGGTGACGCCGTCGGCCCAGGCGGCCGGCGAGGTCGGCCGTCGTGTCGAGGCGACGCCGGGACGCGAGCCGACCGGCTGCATCGGCGGCGTCTCCGCGAGCGTGTGGGCCCACTCTGCGAGTCGGTCGGTCGCAGCGTCGGGGTCGGTATCGACGGCGGTGAGCCAGGTATCGCCGTCGGGACTCCGAGTAACGGAGAGTCGTGGGACGACGAACGACGCGGCTTCGAACCCGCTCCAGGGTGGTGTCGGGTCGTGTGTATCGTGAAAAGCGAACCCGCCGAATGCCCGCGGTCTGGCGACCCGCGGGCCGTTGTGAGTGAGTGAGTCGAACGTTGTGTCGGCCTGTGTCCGGAGGGCGGTAAATCGGTCCGCGCCCGTCGCAGTGAAACGAACGGCAGTTCCTCGACCGGCAATCTCGAGGCCGTCGGGAGCCGCCCACTGGATCCGCGACCGCGCGGTATCGTCGACGATCGCACGGAGGGACACGTCCTCGAGTTCGCGGCTGTAGCTGACGAGGTCGGTCGACGCCTCACCGTCGCTCGGCGGGACGCCAGCCGCGAGCCCCTTCTCACCCGACGTACGGTCCATCGAACACAGGTCAGGACCGATGTGCCTTCAGCCTAACTATATCGCTCCTCCGCCCACGGGTTGGCCGTCTCCGAGTAGCCCCGTCGCTCCCAGTACCCAAGCGTCGGCGCCGTACAGAACTCGATACCGTCGACCCACTTTGCCCCCTTGTAGGCGTACTTATGCGGTGTCACGACCCGAAGCGGGCCGCCATGGTCCGAGGGCAGCTCCTCACCGTCGTACCCCCACGCGAACAGGACTTCTTCGCGTAGACAATCCTCGAGCGGCAGGTCGGTCGTATACCCGTCGAGTGCCGAAAAGAGGACGTGAACGGCCCGCCCCGAGGGCGTCTCTCGTCCCGTCGTCCGTCCCTCGTCGCCGGCCTCGATGACGCCGGCTCGCTCGGCGAGTTCGAGGAACGACACCCCGGTAAACCGACAGTCGAGCTTGCTCCAGCCCGTGACACAATGAAAGTCCTGGCGCTGCGTGACCGAGGGCAGGTCGCGAAACTCGTCCCAGGAAAACGATAGCTCGGTTTCGACCGCGCCGGTGACCGTAAACTCCCAGCTACCCGGATCGAACGCGGGCGTTTCGCCCTTCGAGAGGACAGGAAACGCCGACGTCTCGCGCTGGCCGGGCGGCACTCGGTCGTCGCCGAACTCCTCGTACAGGTCGGTGACGTCGGTTTCGCTCATAGACAACTGGTTCGGCTCGAGCGACGTAGCTGTGGCGTTCGATCGGAGCCACGAACCATCGCGAACGACGAGGGAAACGGTACACACACTCTTCGACACCCGCGAACGGGACGTACAGGCGACGTAGGAAGGAGTCAGAGTGCACGTGAGGAGTGTAACGGCTTCGGTTTCACCCGACCGGCCTCGACGACTGGGGTATCATACGGTTTACTGTAAGTCATTGCCGGCGCAACCGCCGCCCGGGTCGCGGTTGCGCCGGTACATCGTTACAGCAACCCGTATCACTCGAGGCCGAGTCGCGAGGAAGTCCCCGAGACGGCCGCGAACGGTGAGAAAATATCGAAATACGCCGACTGCATCGGGAAGGAAACGGTCCGAAATGATCACGATGACGGATCAATTCGGGAGCTTCTCGCTGTAACCCTCGCCACGCCTTAGTAGTGACTGCCCGACTATCACGGCGTATGGCGAGCAAACAGCAGATGACAGAACGAGAGATGTCCGGAGAGACAGCCGAGGACATCGGCGAACAGGCGATGGGACCAGCGTTTCTCGCGTCAGCCGCCTCAGTAGGCTTGTCGTGGTACTATTTCTTCGTACGCGGTGACCGAGAACGTGGGCTCTTCGTCGGACTCTGGCCGCCGACGATCCTCGCGTTCGCGAGTTACTTCAACCAGCGAAAGATGCGCCAGCAACTCGAGGCGATCACCCAGCCCGGGGCAACGCTGAAGAACGCGTTCGACTCGATGATGGGCAACCGATAGGCGACCTCAAGCCAATCGGAACGAGTTCAGCCACCCGCTTTCGACCGTTTCTCACCGTTCTCGAGCAAGGCTCGGTAGACGCGGCGCCGTCTCGGTCAATTTGGTTCCCCGTCAAACCTAAATACCCCCTCGCCGAAAGCCGAATCAGATGCCGAAAGTAGAGATCACCATACCGGAGCATCTCGAGATGCAGATCGCCCAGATGGTCGAACGCGGTGAGTTCGTCAACCGCGAGGAGGCGATCGAGGACCTCCTCTCGACGGGTATCAAAGCCTACAAGACCAGCGGGCCGATGGACGAAGAGGAAGGGACAGGTACCGGCGGGACCGGCCTCGAGGACGACGGAATGATGGGCCACGACGACGAGTACGTCTTCTAAGCCACAATTAAAATCCGACGACGCCGATCGGAATCCCCACGGTTATCGCTACGCCGACGACCATCACGACGAACCCGATAGCAACGGCTCTCGAGGAGTACTCGCTCATCGGTGCGGTCGTCCGCTCGGTCTCGAGGTCGTGACCGATGTCTGCACCCGAGTCCTCGTCCACGTCAGTGTCGGCTGTCATACGCGGCCGTTGGTGACTCGAGGCCTTAAAGACAGCTACTGCGACCGACGGCGGTGCTGTTTCTCGCACCCGGTACACGTCGAATATCCAATATGTAATCAGGAAGTATTTACTGGCCCGTCGACAATCGAGCGCTGATGCCCTCCAGCAGTCGATCGATATCCCGCAGACGGATCCTCGCGGCCACCGGGGCGGGCCTCGGCGTCGCAATCGCGGGCTGTACCGGCGACGACCGCTCGTCCTCGGCGGCCGACGACGCCCACGCCACGCACGAAGCGAGCGAGGGCGGGCCGCCCAGAGCGTCTACCCACGAGTACGAATCGCTCCAGGTGCGTGCCGACGATGCCGAGCGGTTCGTCTATCAGGACGACGACGCGGCGCCCGACCCGGATGCAGACGAGGATACGCCGTCGTTCAGACGGTCGATCGTGTTCGTCACCGACACCGACGAGGCCGATGCGCTCTGGATCGACGCCGCGGATAGCGTCGAAGCCGAGTTACGATCGTTCGTCGACGACACGGACTTTGGGACCCAGACGGTCGCTATCGACCAGCGCGGGATCGACGACTGCTATCGGCGCCAGCTGCTGCGCGTGCAGGCCGAGAACGACCAGTTTCGAACAGCGTACTGTCAGCAGCTGAAAGATCCGGAAGCGGCCTGTGTAGCCGATAGAAGACTCATGGAGGCAGTCGTCATTCGCGTCGAGCGAGTCTACGACGAGACGCCCTCCGGCCGCGGCAGTTCCGAGAGCATGTCCTGTCGCGGACCGATCGTCCACGGCGAGAACGGTCTCGAGGACGACGCTGCAACGGGCAATGCCTCGAGTACCGAATCGACGACGAACAGCACGAGCGCCTCGAATGTGACCGCGGAGGGCGACGACCGATGACGCGACGATCGACGCCGATCGTGAGCAGACGCCGTGCGCTGGCCGGCGTGGCTGCGGGCGTGACGACCGCGCTAGCCGGCTGTACCGGACTGCTCGAGGACGAGGCCGGTTCGACGACGTTCGCCGCCAGCGAAGTCGAGCCCATTCTGTCACCGTCGGCGCCGGACCCCGAGTGGCCGGTGGCCGTGACGCCAGAATCCCGCGCCCTCGAGGCGGCGACCGACCGGATCGACGAGCTGCTCGCGGCCGTTCCCGATTCGCTCGAGCCCGCGGACATCCCGAACGGCGTCGTCCGCGAGGAGATCCAGACGGCTCGAGATGAGGCCGCCGCGACGCGTTCGGATGTCGCCGACGCGGCGGGAAGAGACGGGTATCACGCGCTCCGTGAGAGTCGCGGCGGTCGCGAACACGCCCGCAAAGCCGCGACGGTGCTGGGTGCGATCGACGCGGACACCAACGCGCTCGTTGACGACCTCGAGGACGAGCGCACCGACATCGAAGCCGCAGTCGCCGACCACCTCGCTGACATCACCTATCGCGGTCCGGATACCGTCGACGGACGACGGCGGGCGGCGCTGTATGCATATCGGTGTGAATCCGACCTCATGCGCGTCGAAACCACGCTCGAGCGCTGGCAAACCACACCCGACCTCGACGTGCTCGAGCTCGGCGACGATGGGGCCACCCTCGAGTTTGCGGCGGCGACGACGGCGATCTGGGATTACTTCGACGCACAGTACGAGGGCGCGACCGACGAGCCCGTTACCCTCGAATCGACGTTCGAAGACGCCCTCGAGCGCGCCAACGAGCGCACCGAGGCGGTCGAGATTCCCGATCAGAGTCGCGACGATTGGTTCGAGGCGATCGGCGTCGGCGACCTCGACAACACTCAACTCGAGTTCTTCCTCTGGGACGCCGGCCGGCCGATCGATCGTGCTCGAGACGGGATCGACGACGCACTTCGTGAGGGCCACCTCGCCACCGGACTCTCCCACGCCCTCGAACTCGAGCACGCGACGCGCGCGTTTGCGGTCGTCCGGGACCGCGTCGACGGCGGCTTTCACGTCTCCCCTGACTCAATCGAGGACGTTCGGACCGAACGCGAGGCCGCTATCGAGGCCGCGGAAGCCGCACAGGAGGAGCTCTCGCTGACGGCACCGTCCCTGGGTGCGTACCGTTTCGCGGAGACGCTCGAGTCGCTTGGCTGGGTCGACAGTTCGGTCGCTCGGGGCGCCGACAACGATCCCGACGTGAACGTAACTCTCGGCGACGAACTCGGCGATTACGCCCGGATTCGGGCCGAGTTCGAGGTCTTCCCGGCGGCGCTCGAGGCGTTTCGCGAGCGGTTGGACGACGTATAACGGGGTGAGCGGTTCGACTGACAGACACCCATTGTTCGATCCAGACGCCTTTACTACCCTCGGTGCGAACGGTCGCCCAAGAGATGACGCTGACGAAGCGGATTATCCCCTGTATCGACGTGGATCTGGACGAGGACGGGAACCCGGCGGTCTACACCGGGGTACACTTCGAGGACCTGAAATACACCGGCGACCCCGTCGAGATGGCAAAGGCCTACAACGAGTCGGGCGCCGACGAGTTCGTCTTCCTCGATATCACCGCCTCCGCGGACGGCCGCGAGACGATGCTGGATGTCGTCAATCGGGTCGCAGACGAGGTGTTCATCCCGCTGACCGTCGGCGGTGGCATCCGCACGACCGAGGACATCAAAGAGACGCTGCGGGCGGGCGCGGACAAGGTCTCGATCACGACCGGGGCGCTCGAACGGCCGGAACTGATCAACGAGGGCGCGAAAGCTTTCGGCAGCCAGTGTATCGTCATCAGCGTCGACGCCAAACGTCGCTACGACGAGGGCGGCGAACACTACGTCGAGGTCGACGGCGAGTCCTGCTGGTTCGAGTGCACCAAGAAGGGTGGTCGCGAGGGTACCGGCATCGACGTCCTCGAGTGGGCCGCCGAAGCCGAGTCCCGCGGCGCGGGTGAGCTATTCGTCAACTCGATCGACAAGGACGGCACCAAGGACGGCTACGACCTGCCGCTGACCGAAGCCGTCTGCGACGTCGTCGACACACCGGTCATCGCCTCCTCGGGCTGTGGCAGTCCCGACGACATGTACGATGTCTTTACCAAGGCCGGTGCCGACGCCGGCCTCGCCGCGTCGATCTTCCACTTCGACGAATACTCGATCGAGGAGACCAAAGCCCATCTCGACGAACGCGGCGTTCCAGTGCGGCGTTGATTGCTGGCCCCGGTTTCTATCGGGGCGGATCGGCCGTCGATTCGGTCGGACGTCACACCGCTCCAGTACGCTTATAGTCTCGCGGTCGTGCTCTCTACCCAGTGAAGTGGCGGTGTACGTGGTGTGGCAAGCCCCACGCCGAGAACGACCCACCCTGTGACAACTGCGGGCACAACGTCTTTGAGGAGGCCATCGTCCGCGCCGACGAGGAGCCGGGTGAGACTCCCGAGGGAACCGTCGACACAGGCACGACCTACGTCTGGGCCTGTCCCAACTGCGGCCGGGAACACGTCAAGCACAACCCGCCGTGTTCGCGCTGTGGCAATCCCACGCTCGAGAAGACCGAACAGACCTACGACGACGTCGACCGCGATCTCGAGACGCCCAGCTGGCTCGAGGTCGCAAAACCATACGCCCCCGTCATCGTCGTCGTCGCCGTCGTCGTCGGGCTGTTCGCGACCGGAATCGTCCCGCCGTCGATCGTTCCCGGCATCGGGCCGCCGTCGCCGCCGGACGCCTCTGGGGACGGGACCGAGGCTGCGGGACTCGATCTCGAGGTGACCGCCGCGGAGATCCACGCCCAGCTCGAGGCCGAGCGCGAGGGCGAGTCGGTCAGTTACGACGACGGGCTCGTTGCGTATGCAACCTACTACAACCGTGGTATCGTGGCCAGTGAATACGACGACGCCCGAATCGAGGCCGTCAGCGTCGGGGATTTCGACGCGGCCTGCAACGACGCCACGATAGACGGCGTCGTCCCGATCGGTGCCGTCGATCTCGAGGGGTACGACGACGAATCCGCGCTGGCCGCCGACCTCGCTGGTCCGCTGCTCGAGTCGACCGACGACGAACTGCTGGCGGACCACGACGCCGAAGGCTTCGACGTCCACGTCGCGCCCGACAACACGGTCTTCGTCTACTACGCAGCCTGCTAACCTGGGCCACGATCTCCCTGTAGCTGGTATTACGGTTTCCCCGCAGTGTGCGGTCTCGGTGAGAAAATTGTTATTCGCTTGACTCAGGATTCCTCCGCGTTTACGCGGAGGAGGATGTCAATGCGATGGCGTCTGCATTCTATACCATGGCATTTAGTAACATTCATTCGAGCGGAAACGGATCGGCGACCGACGATATCGCGTATCTCGCACGGTCTGCCCACCGCGTGTCGGCTCTCACCGAACTGACGGAGCGACCCCGGAGTCGATCGGAGCTCTGTGATCGGCGCCGATCCGGATAGCAGCGGTGTGGCGGTGTTGGTCGATACCGATATGCCGGCGGCACGCGAGTGGGCGGAGTCGGTCTCTGCCACCTACAAATCCGACGCGCAGCCGATCGATCCCCGACAGATCGAAGCCAGCGAGGCGCCGTCGTAATGCCACGACGTGTCCCGAGACCGAAACCGCATATTCGAGGATGCCTCGAGCGGTAACCCTGCGGCGGTGAGGTGGAACGCAGACGCGCGACCGGCTGGCATCCCCACCCCGAGATGTCCATAGAAGGAGACGGGGGCTGCCGGTTGGAGGTCGGTATCCGCGTCGGTGAAAGACCACTTTGACCTTTCTGAAAGCACTTATCCGTTAGCGTGAATGGTAGTGTATGACCGACCACACACGTCGACGTGTTCTTACAGTCGCCGGCGTCGCTTGGGCTGGACTGGCTGCCGGCTGTCTCGACGAAACGAACGAGCCTGGTTCGGGGTCGAACGATGACGACGAGACCGACACTGGCGGTGACGACCCCAACGGCGACGACGAAGACGGCTCCGACGACAGCGACGAGACCACCCAAACGATCGACGAAGCACCCCGCGTCGACGAACCACCCTACGACATCGAGCGTCCGGACGAACCCGAGGATCCGGAGGAAGACGATTGGAACGAACACTACCTCGGCGACGGGATGGCCGACGAACCGAGCCTCGAGTTCGAGGTCGTTCCCCAGGTCGGGCTCGTCGAGTCGGCACTCGGGGGACTCTACGAGGACGAGGAGGCAACCGGGGAGTACCGGATCGCCCTCCTCGAGAGCCAGCGCGAACTCACCGACGTACTCGACCTCGAACTCGCCGACGACGAGGTTCGGGAAACCCTCGAGAGCCTCGAGTTCACCGACCGCGTCGTCGCCGTCGTCGAATCCGGCTGGGGCTCGAGTTCGGTGTATCACCAGTGGGTTCGCGCCGAAGACGAGGGCGACCACGTACACCTGCACGGCTACTACACGGCGCCGCTCGTCCAAACTACGGATATGGCGAGTCGCCACTCCGTCCTCGTCCTCGAGCGTCCCGACGAACTCGAGTTCGTGCGCGCGAGTCTCACCGTTGACGAGGAGCGACGCGTCCACTTTAACTCGACCGAAGGCGTCGTTTCGGTCGGCGAATCCGAGTAAGAGTGGATAATGCCTATTACGTACCGGAGTAAGTGTCATCTATGGGACCGATCAACGAAGCCGACCTCGAGTGGACGCTTATCGACGAGGGCGATGCGGAAATGAAGCGAAAACAGCTCGGCGAACGCGCTGCCTCCGAGCAGTTGGGATGTAGCCTCTACGAGTTGCCCGCGGGAGAACGATCGTGGCCGTATCACTACCACACCGCCAACGAGGAAGCGATCTACGTCCTCACCGGTACCGGAACGCTTCGCCTCGACGACGAGACGTGGTCGCTCACCGCGGGCGATTACGTCGCGTTCCCGGCCGACGAGTCCGGCGGTCACCGCGTCGTCAACGACTCGGAGGAGCCGCTGCGGTATCTGGCCGTGTCGACGATGACCGATCCCGACGTGACGGTGTATCCGGATATGAACAAAGTGGGGGTCTTTGCCGGCTCGCCACCGGGTGGCCGGGACGAGCGATCGGTCCACGGCTACTACGACCTCGACGACGATGTCGACTACTGGGAGGACTAATCGCTATACCGTTCCAACCGTCGGCTGATGAGTGAAATCGGGCGCACGCCATCGATTTCACCCATCAGTTCAGCCTTGTAACGCCACTGGTCAACAACCACGCCGATAGCATGTTAGCGTGTGCGACGATTACCGACCGGGAACCACGTGACGGACGCGGTAATACTTCCGTTGGGACGAAACGGTGTCGCAAATGGGTGTGGTAACTAAACACGAGGAAGGCGTGGACCGACTGTCTTATGGGAGAGACAACGCCGGTGACCGTCGGGGTGTTAGCCGAGCCGTTCCTCTACGAGTGGCAGGTGCGAGCGATCGAACGCCTACAGACCGAGGACGATATCGACATCTCACTGGTCGTCCACAACACCAGCGTCGACACGGTCGAAGCCGAGTCCTGGAACGAGAAAACCCGACTCGAGCGAACGGACGTCACGAAGTTTTTCGACGCGCTACGACAGGAGCGGGCCTGGACGTTCGTGCTCGCAGAGCGAACGCTCGCGCGGCTACTCGGGGATACACAGCCACTGTGGCATCGACACTCACTCGAGAACGTCGACGTACTCGCCGACGTCGACCGGCTGCCGTGCGAACCGCGAACCGACGGTAACTGGTCCGAACTACCCGATACCGTCGTCGCCACGGTGGCCGACCGCTGTGATGTCGTCGTCCGCTTCGGGTTCGGACTCGTCCGAGGGGAGATCCTCACGGCGCCCGAATATGGGGTGCTCAGTTTCCATCCCGCAGATATCCGCCGGTACCGCGGAATGGGCCCGCCGGTTATCTTTCACGATGGGCGACCGCGTGCCAGCTCGACACTGCAGCGACTAGACGAGTCGATCGACGGCGGCGAAATCGTCGCCGACGACGAGGTGTGCCTTGAGGACTGTGCGACGCTGTGGGACGTCTTCGACCGGCTCGCGACGCTGCAGATACGGCTCCTCACTGACGGTGTTCTCGCGTTACGAGACCCCGCGTTCGAACCGACGACCGTCCCCGACGAGCAACTCGGCGAGTTCTACTACCGGGACCAGCGCCGGACGGTCGCCTTTGCAGGTCGCGTCCTCGCGAAAAACGTCACCGGCCGAGTTCGCCGCCGGCTCGAGAACCACCGCTCGAGTACCGACGGCGACGTGAGTACGCACCCAGCGGACCGAACAGAAACGCATCAGCCGACCGAGACACGGGATTGACCGTGCGACACAACGTTAGGCAGCGGCTTCGAACGCGTCGCGAAACGTGGTCGCTTTCTCTCGGACATCGACCGCGGCTTCCTCGAGGGCCTCAAGCGGGTCGACGCCGCCGTCGGTCTTGATCGTCAGGATGGGCTCGGTCTGGCCGCCCGACTGTTCGGGATTGACGTCGTAGGTGGCCGCGCCGATGTCGTCGTGCTCGAGCAGTGCCCCTTTGAGGACGTTCATGAACGTGTGATCCTCGCCGGCGATCTCGATCGAGAGTTCGTCCTCGGTGCTCTCGGTGACCCGCAGTTCCATGGGTTACTCTCCGTTCGTTGGCTGCTTGTACCTTTCGAAGACACTGCGACGAGGCGAACGCTGACGACGGTTTGCAGCCGCTGCAGTGCGTCGACGGCCCCGCGATCGGCGGACGACGGCGACGTGAAGGCAATCACTATACGGTCTCGGTCGAACCACAGACACATGTCCGCGGTCGCGTTCGCACTCGCAGCGCTCGTTTTTCTCTCGGTAGTGGGCTCTATCGCCGTCGTCAGACGCCTCCAGGAACCTGAACGCGGCTGGTACGAGCGAGCGTCCGCCCGGCTCGTGCTCGGGATTCCGTGGGGAACGCTCGTCGTGATCGCGTTCGTCCTGTCTGTCTATCTGTTCGTTCAGGACGGAATTACGGACCTCTCGAATCCGGTATCGCTCCCCTACCGCGCCTGGTCGTACTTCTCGCCGCTTGGCATGGCGACATCGTCGTTTTCCCACGCCAACCTCGGTCACCTGACGGGAAACATGATCGCCACGCTGTTGGTCGCACCGATCGCGGAATTCGTCTGGGGACACTATCCCGACGGTCGCGATACCGACGACCAAGATGAGACGATGGCACTCGCGACCCCCTGGTGGCGGACGCCGTGGCTCCGCGCGTTCGTCGTCTTCCCACTCGTCGTCATCGGGATCGGACTGGCGACGAGTCTCTTCTCACTGGGCCCGGTCATCGGATTCTCTGGGCTCGTCTATGCCTTCGCCGGGTTCGCGATCGTCCGCTTTCCGATCACGACGCTGCTCGCGACGACCGTCATCCAAAGCGCCGCATTCGCCATCTATCGTGCCCTCCAGACGCCGGTCCTCGTCGAGGTCGCCGAAGCGAGTCCGCCGGCCCCACCCTCCTGGGCCAACGTCGCCATCCAGGGTCACGCGCTCGGATTTTTCATCGGCCTCGTGCTCGGCATCGTCCTGCTCGAGCGCCGCGGGTTTCGCCCCGATCCGTGTCGCGTCTGGATCGCAGTCGCGCTCTATGCCTTCTCGAAGGGACTGTGGCAGATTTACTGGTTCGGCGAGGGGAACTCGTTTCTGCTCTTTCAGGGCCCCGGCGTCGCTATCGTCCTCGTCCTCGCCGTCGTGATCACGCTCTCGGTCGGCGCCTCGAAACAGCCGTCCGTTCCCCCTCGTCTCGAGCGACTGATCGCTCGCAGTCGAACATCGCCGCCGTCCGATACCGGCATCGACCGTCCCCTCGAGATCGTCCGTGCGAACGCACCGAGCCTCGACGGCGCTCGCTCTAGGGGCCGTTCGACAGGGCGAATCGATCGAATCACCGCCATCGCCGGCGGCGCTCGCGACCGAGCCGTCCCGGCACTCTCGCCAGCGACGCGTCGGGGGTCGGCCTTCGCCGTCGTCTTGCTCGTGCTCGCAGTACTCGGCGGCGTGGCGATCCCGACGAACCTTCTCATCCTTTCAGAGCCCACCCACGGTGAGGGGGAGACGATCGAAGTCGAGGGCTACACGATCGAGTACGCCGAGGGAGTCGAGAACCAACTCGTCTCGGGACTGGGCATCGACGCCATCGCCGAGGACGAAGGCCTCGAGGCCAGCGGGGTGATCGTCTCGAGCGAACAACGCAACATCTGGCAGGAGGCCGTCACCACGGATCAACTCGAGTTCGCGGGCGAACGAACCGTCACGGTCGGCGGACCGGGGTGGCGAGAGAGCGTCCACGCCGAACGCGTCGGGTGGACGCCCGTCGGTAACGAAACGGTCTACCAGGTCTGGCTCTCGGAAGACGGCGAGGACGAAATCCTGGCGTTCGAATCGGGCGGGCTCACCGGCGATCCGGTGATCGAGAACAGGACGGTCACAGTCGTTTCCCACGAGGGTGAGTTCGTGCTCGTCGTCGAGTCGACCGATACCGAGGAGTCGGCGCAGACACCGATACCCGCGGCCAACGAGTCCGTCGACGCTGGCGGACTCACGTTCGAACGCGACGACGGAACCGTAACTGCGGTCACGGACGGGACCGAGGTCGTCGTCGCCCACGAAGAGACGTACAATTGACGGACGAAGCCGTCGCGGCCGACAGCTGTATGGCTCGGTTTCGACCGGTAGTGACGTACTGACGACGCGGGCACGGCTCCGCCAACCGAGTGCGCTCACGTGTTTGGCAAACCGGACGATCTTCGTCCGAGACGCCGACGCTATCGCTACCGACCGCGTACGCGCCCAGTCGAGCGATCCATCCATCACCGTGACCGTCACTCGAGTCGAATACTCTACTGTATACGAAGATTTCAGCCTCGCAGCCGTGGCCCCGAGGGGACTCCTATTGGAACCGGTGACAGTGACGCGACGTTAACCGCCACGTGGCGGCGGGAAGCCGGCGGGAAACAATGACCCGACGCGCCGTTCGATCGATCGAGTTGACCGGATAACTGATGATCAACCGTCTACTGGGGCTCTCGGGCAGATCGGCGTCTCGGACGAGCGACGAGGAAGGGGAGACACCAGCCGTTCGTCTCGGGAGCGTCACCCACGAGTACGGCGCTACCGGCGCCCGGTTCGGCTCCGGTCGAGAACGGACGGTAACCGCACTCGACGACGTTTCACTCGAGGTGCAGTCGGGCGAAACCGTCGGTCTGCAGGGACCGAGCGGGAGCGGGAAGTCGACGGTCCTGCACGCGGTCGCCGGATTGTTGGTGCCGACGGATGGATCGATCGAATTACTCGAATCGGATCTCTCGGCGCTGTCGGCTCGAGCGCGAACCCGCGTCCGCCGGCGACACGTCGGCATCGTCTTCCAGCGGTTTCACCTGCTGCCGTCGCTGTCGGCCAGAGCCAACGTCGCGCTCCCGCTCGTCCAGGAGGGCGTCCCCACGTCGACTCGCCGCGAGCGGGCGACGGCGCTGCTCGAGGAGGTCGGACTCGGGGATCGAGCGACCCACCTACCGAGCGAGTTGAGCGGCGGCGAGCGCCAGCGGGTCGCCCTCGCCAGAGCGCTCGCGGGCGACCCGGACGTGCTCGTCGCCGACGAGCCGACGGGCGAACTCGACACGGACACCGGGGCGAACGTCCTCGAGTTGCTGACGTCCGTCGGTCGCGACCGGGCGGTGCTCGTCGCGTCCCACGACGACGACACGCTTTCGGTCGCCGACCGGGTGGTCACGCTTCGCGACGGGCGAGTGATCGACGATGGACGGTAGCGACAGCCGGCGGCGAACGCGGTGGGTCGGGATCGTCTCACTCGCGGTCGCCAGGCTCTGGCGACGGGCCATGCACACCCGCTCGGGGCGGATCGCAGCGACGGTGACGGTCGTTGCGGTGACTATCGGGCTGCTCGTTACCGTGACGGGCGTCTCGCTGGCGCTGGCCGACGGCGGGGCGGTGAGCGACGACGACGGCGACATCACCGTCACTCCAGCCGAGAGCGCCACGCTGTCGGCCGTCGACGGCGTCGAAGGGCCGCGGTTGGGCGACACCAACGCCCGCACCGAGACGATCGCGGACGCGGACGGCGTCGATCACGCCTCGCCGGTGTTGGTCGAACCGGGCCAGCTCGAGGCCGCAACCGAAGGCGAGGAGCGCCGAACCGTCCTGCTGGTCGGCGTCGTCCCCGACGACGAACCCCGGACCGTGGCCGGGCTCCCGACCGACGACCTCGAGCCCGGCGATTCCCACTACGGGGACGGCTCCTACGATGGCCCACCGAACGGCGAGATCGTCCTCTCCGCGGCCGCCGCCGACCGACTCGAAGCCGAGGAGGGCGACGAACTCGCCGTCCCCGCCATGGAGGGCGCGACCGGCAGTGGCGACGTCTCGCTCACCGTCGCTGCCGTCGACGACGCGAGCGACGACGAGACGCCCGTCGCGCTGGTCCACCTGAGTGAACTCCAATCGGTCGGCGGCGCGGCGGACGGCCAACTCGCCGACAGAGTCGTCGTGTGGGGTGACGACGACGCTGCAAGCGCCGCCGCGAGCGAGGCGTATCCGGACGCAGCCGTCGATTCCGGCGCCACCGCGAACCCCGCTTCGCTGTTCGACGACGGTCTCGCCTTCGCCGCCAGCCTGCTCGCGCTGCTGGTCGGCGTCGTCATCTGCACGTCGTTCGTCGCGACGACCGCGGGGATGACCGTCGAAGACGACCGCCAGTCGTTGGCCGTCCTCGAGTCGGTCGGCATCGAGCAGCGCGGTCGACTGGCGATCGTCGCCATCTCGACGCTCGTGACGACGATCTGTGGCGCGGTGGTCGGTATCGTCCTCGGGTTCGCGGGCATTTACGCCGTCAACGCGGTGGCCGGGGCGACCATCGCACCGGGTCTCGTCGCACACTCTCACCCCGCGTTCGTCCCCTACGCGCTCGTCGTGGCCGTGCTATCGGGGCTGATCGCGATGCCGTATCCGCTCGTTCTCGCCGCCAAGACGTCCGTCCTCGAGGAGGTGAGCCGATGAGCGGTGCGCTCGTCCGACTACGGGCCGTCGTCGGCATCGCATTCGCGACGATTCGTCGATCGCCCGGTCGAACGCTGCTTTCGGTCCTCGCCGTGGCCCTGGCCGTGCTCGCGGTAACGTTGCTTGCGAGTCTCGGCGTCGGCGTCGTCGAGTTCGGTCAGGATGGGCTCGACGGCTCCCACGGCGACATCTGGATCTCGAGCGACGCCGTCGACGCGACGGGCAGCGGGACGGCGAACCCGCTCGTCGGCTCCCACGAGGTGACCGCCGATCTGGCCGCACGCGACGACGTCAACGCCGCGACGCCGATCGCGATGCACGACGTGTATATCGGGACCGAGCCGGACGAGTTAGAGCGCCGTCCGGCGGTCGGACTCGAGTCGACCCACGACGGTTTCGCGTTCGACGAGGGCCATGGATTCGAAACCGACGAGGCGGCCTACGCTGACGGCCGGTCGACGAGTCCGACGACCGAGGAGGTCGTCCTCGATCCAGCCACCGCCGACGAACTCGGCGCCTCGGTCGGGGACACGGTCTACGTCGGGACGAGCCGGGAAACCGCACCGGACTACGCCTTTACCGTCGTCGGGACCTCGGACTACTACTCGCAGTTTCTCGGCGACGAGTCCGTGACGATGTCCCTCGCGGACCTCCAGGCGGTCGCCGGGACGACCGGTACCGATCGAGCGACGTTCGTCGCCGCGACCGTCGACGACGACGCCGGCCCCGACGCGGTCGCGGCCGACCTGCAGGCCGAGTATCCCGACCACGACGTGCGAACCAGCGACGAGCAGGTCGGTGCCTTACTCGGCGAACGCCCGCTCATCATCGCCAGCGGCATCTCGCTGGTCGGGCTCGCCGTCGTCGGCGGCATCGTCCTCACGGTCAATCTCTTTACGCTCGTGACAGCCCAACAACGCGACGAACTCGCCGCGCTCAATGCGATCGGCCTCTCGAGCCGGCTGCTCGCGGGCACCGTCGGCGCCCAGGGAGTGATCGTCGGCGTCCTCGGCGGCCTCGTCGGCCTGACGCTGACGCCCGTCCTCGTCCACGGACTCAATCATCTCTCGCGGTCGGTCATCGGCTTCGACGACGTGTTGCGAACGCCGCTCGAGGTCTACCTCGCCGGGTTCGCACTGGCAGTCGGCGTCGGCTCGATCGTTGCGCTCGTCACCGGCTGGCGAGCGGGCCGCTATGCGCGGGTCGAACACCTCGAGGAGTAACCGGCCGAAACGAAAGCCTCGAACGTGCTCGAGAACGCAGCCACGACGCTGGGCTATGAGCCGTCCTGCCACTCGATCCGGAACACTTCGGTCTCGAGGGTCGTCTCGGCTTCGGTGTGAAAATCGAAGCGTCGCTCGATCGAAAATGGGGCTCTGAAGGCGTGGGTTACCTCGCCGCCCTCGTCGGCGACGAAGGAGTCGACGAACGCTTGGCTGCCCTCGTTGTGGATCGTGTACGAGACAGCCGCGATTTCCGCGACCGTCTCGAGAAAGGCGCGATCGGCGTGGCGATTTCCGCGCTGGGCGCCAAACGGCGGATTCGAGACGACTGTCACCCCAGCTGTCCCGAACGGATGACGGGTGACGTCTCCCAGGAGCCAGTCGACGGCCGCCGTCACGTCGACGCGGTCGGCGTTCGCTCGAGCGACTTCGAGCGCGTCGCGGTCGACATCGATACCGACCGCCTGCTGTGCCCCTGCGACCGCGGCGCCGATCGCGAGCATCCCCGTTCCGGTGCCGAGGTCGACGACCGGCCGCTCGAGGTCGCCTTGTAACGCCGCGAGGTGACAGACGTGAGCGGCGAGTTCCGGTGGCGTGAGATACTGCTCGAGGGCGGGTGAGGGGGCGCCAAAATCCGCGAGTGACTCGAGTTTGCGCGCGAGCGTCCGCCGCGATGGGCCAGCCATGCTAATCGGTAGGGAGAGAGAACCGAGATCGGTCGCGTCGTCGAGCCGAGTGACGCACGGTCGGTACGTAGCGGGACGAGCGAATGCGGTCGGACGACGTTTGAGTCACTGTCAGCGGGTACGCAGACGGCATGGAAAAACGTGTTTCTCCCCGCCGTGGTGGGGCTTCGACTAGAGTTAAGGGGTCGGCCGAAAGAAACATACGTATGGACGACTGTCCCCGCTGTCAGGGATCGCTCGAGACGCTCACGCTCGGTGAGGTTTCGACCGTCACCTGTCCCCATTGTGAGTACGCGGACATTCCGGTCAACCACGATGGGACCGCGCCAGAGGCGGAGTCTTGGCAGGACGCGTTCAACCGATTCTACCGGCGCTGATTCGTCTCGAGTCGACCACGGACAACGACGATCGGGGAGCGGCGGCGAAAATGGGGGTGGTGAGAGAGCGCCGTTATTCGGCCGGCGCTTCGGCTTCCTCGGCCTCCTCGTGGTCGACATCTTCGTCCGAGCGGGCGGCGACGAGCCCACCGCGGGCGACGCTGTAGAGCGGTTCGTTCGCGTGGCTGACGCCGCTGATCGAGAACGGAATGTTCGCGTCGTCGAGGTGGTCACGGAACAGTGCCTCGAAGCCGTCGGGACTCGAGGTGCCGCCGGTGACGACGACGGGGACGTCGAGGCCCTCTTCGACGTCTTCCTCGTCGACCTCGTCGACGATGTTCTCGATGACGTAGTCAAGCAGATTCTCGTAGTAGATCGACAGCGCGCCCTCGACACCGCCGACGTCGGTCGTGAAGTCGAGTTCGAAGTCGTCCTCCTTGATGGAGGTGACTTTGTCGACGGGGGTCCCGGTCGCACGGGCAGCCTGTTCGTCGACCCAGTCGCCACCGCGGGCGACGGAGAACTTCATGACGGGGACGGCGTAGTAGGACAGACAGACGTTGGTCATCCCGGCACCGAAGGAGATGCCAAGGCCCGTGAAGTTGTTGTCCGCGAGTTCGGAGTAGATGACGGACATCCCTTCGTTGATCGGTTCGGAGTCATAGCCCATATCGTCCAAGAAGGACTCGATCGTCTTCTGGTGGTACAGCGTCGAGAGATCGGAGTCAATCGGATCCGCCGGCGAGGAGAAATACAGTTTCTCGTCGGGATAGGCGGGCTCGCCGACGACCTGTTCGATGATGAGTTTCATCATCGGGATCGCGCTCTGCTCGTCGTTCGAGAGGATCCCGTGTTTCATCGGGCGGCGGGTCTCCTTGTTGAAGATGTTTGCAAAGTTCAGGGCGTCGTCGCCGACGACGTAGACCTTATCGTCTTTGCGGATGTGGAGGACTTCGCTTCGCGAGAGCATCTGCTCGGCCATATCCGAGTATTCGATCTCGACGAAGGAGTTACGCTGTTGCACGAAAACCGTATCGTTACCATCCTGCTGTGCAGACAGAATGTTCATCGTTCCGACGTCTAGGCCTTTGGCCATACTGGCCAACGTTCCCGACGGATTATAAATCTATGTGCCTTAATTCCATCGGCCAAATACGAGCGGTAATTACTCGTTTTCGAACGGCAACTGCCCGTTACGTTCGATCGAAAAGGCCGCGAATCCGGTCGAGAATGGACGCTACGGGACCGTCGTCGGTCGACGAGCCGGCCGAGGCGTCGTCCGCTTGCTGTTGCTCGCGAAGTTCCGTCAGCTTCGCCGTCTGGTCGTCGACGGTCGAACTCGAGGTCGTGGTCTTCGTGTCGCCGCCTTTCAACCCCTTGAGGCCGGCGACCTGTGCGTCGACGCCGGTCGAACGGGTCGTCTTGGCCTCCATATCTACGTCGACCTCGTCGAACTCGTCACCGGAGAACTGCAGGCGTTTGTGGTCTGTCTCCTCGACGCCGCCCCAGGAGAGTTCGACATCTTCCATCGCGTCGTCGATATCCTGGCGAATCTCTTCGTCGGAGTAGGACTCGTCTTCCGCTGGCTCGTCCGCTTCGGTCTCGATCGTCTGGACCTGTTTGGCCATATCGAGATAGTGGGCGATCAGCGCCGCTCCCGTCGCAGCGGTCAGTCCCGCGAGACCGACGGCGTAGGTGGCCGTCACTTCGACGGTGTAGTCGGTGTCGCCCATGAAGTTCCAGTGATCGGGGTAGACGAACCAGAAGCCGACCGTGGCGCCGACCGTGACCGCAGTCCCCGCGATCGAGGTATAGAGCATCCGTCGCTGGGAGGGTAACAGGACGACGATGCCGAGCATCGCGACCGGCAACGCCACCATGACCAGTGCGTACGCCGGCCGAACCCAGGCGAAGTAGGGATCTGAGCGTAGCTCGAGCGTGGTACTCCAGAGAAAGAGCGCCAGTGCGACGACCGCCAGACTGATACCGCCGAGAAACAGGCCGAAGCCGAGATAGACGTCGGTCCGATCCTCCGGCTCACCGATATACTGGCGGTAGAGATCGACGAGGTAGCCGTCTGCGGGCGGATCCGCTGCCATTACACCCTCGTTGAAACTCCAGTACTATGACTGTTGGGTAGCGCTGATGACGCGATCGGCGAGCGACGTGCCCGCCAGTGACGGGGCCTTGAGGCGGGATTTCGGTCGCGACCCGACAGCGTGCAGTATATACGTCCGTGGCCGTTATCCCGGCCAATGAGTCAGGATTCGGCCGCCACCGAGGGCGACCTTCGGAACACCGGGATGCGTCTCAAACACGATCGCGAGTGGGATTACGAACTCGAGCGAATCATCGAGGCGATCGAAGAGCGAGACGCCGAGACGGTCGGCCTGCAGTTCCCGGAAGGGCTCAAGCGACGCGGCCCCGCCGTCGCCGACGACCTCCGCTCGCTGGCCGGCGACGACGTCACCTTCATGCTCTCGGGCCAGCCCTGCTACGGCGCCTGCGATCTCGATACCTACCTGATGAAACGCACCGACGTCTTCGTCCACTTCGGCCACTCGCCGATGAAGAACACGGACAAGGTCATCTACGTCCCGCTGTTCTCGAACGTCGAGGTGACGCCGATCATGGAGGAATCCCTGGATACCCTCGAGCCCCCCGAAGAAACCGAGGGCGTTGGTCTCGTGACGACCGCCCAGCACATGAACCGCTACGAGGAGATGACCGAGTTCTTGACGGAACGGGGCTACGAGGTCCACAGCCGTCGCGGCGACGAACGACTGACCCACGAGGGTCAGGTGCTCGGCTGTAACTACGCGAGCGCGGACGTGCCCGCGGACCAGGTGCTCTACGTCGGCGGCGGCAAGTTCCACCCGCTCGGACTGGCGATGGAACATCCCGACAAACACGTCGTCATCGCCGATCCGGTCAACAACGTCGTCACCGTCGCCGACACCGAGAAGTTCATGAAACAGCGCTACGGCGCGGTCCACCGCGCGATGGACGCCCAGAAGTGGGGCGTCATCTTCTGTACCAAGATCGGCCAGGGTCGCTGGGACCAGGCCCAGGACATCCTCGCGGACAACGAGGACGCCTACCTCATCACGATGGACGAGGTGACCCCCGACCGCCTGCGTAACTTCGACATGGACGCCTTCGTCAACACCGGCTGTCCGCGGATCACGACCGACGACGGCCCGCAGTTCCACAAGCCGATGCTCACGCCGGGCGAGTACGAGATCGCCGTCGGCAACGAGCCCCTCGAGGACCTTTCGTTCGACACGTTCCACGGCACCTGGTAGGGACGGAGACGGGCCGGTGAAATCGGGATCCTTCGGTCGGCCCCGCGCAATCTCGCCGATGAGCCGTCGATTACTTCCCTCAATGGTCCCTTCGACCGAACGCAAAAACGCCGTGTTTGTTCAGCACGCTCTGGATTAATCCCCTGAATTTCATCCAGAGAAGACCTTAGATGCGGGAATCCAACGTAGTTTGGGGGAGTTCTTTTGCCCCAATAGTCCAGATCAGTAAGTGATGACTACCACAGACGCGAGCGGACGACCGTCGACTGCTCGAGACGAGTGCTTTGGCTCACTCGCAGACGCCGGGCGGCGTGCCGTCGTTCGAATCGTGCACGAACGATCGCCGTCTGGGGTCACGATTGCTGCACTTGCATCGCGGCTCGCGTCGGTAACCGACGATTCACAGCCCGCTGTCGTCACGGAAGACGAAAAACAGCGAGCACGGAGTGCGTGTCACCACCGACATCTCCCCGCACTCTCCGACGCCGGCCTGATCGAGGTCGATGGCGAGACGGTCAGGACGACGGATCACTGGGCCTACCGCGACCCCGGAATCCAGGCCGTCCTCGAGGAGCGCACGACCGTCTCGAGTGACGAACTCGACGCCGTCTTCGAGGCCATAGCCGATCCCCAACGGCGCCGGGCGCTCTCGACGCTCAAGCACCAGTACCAGCCGACGACGGTCGACGCCCTGGCGGCGGAGATCGTCGCTAGCGAAACGACCGAGGAGAGCCGTCTGCCGGCAGCGACTGAACGCGTCCGGACGTCGCTGGTTCACGCCGACCTGCCGCTGTTGGCGGACGCCGGTCTCGTCGCCTACGAGCGCGCATCCGGTCACGTCTCCTCCGACGGCCATCCGTTGCTTCGTGCCACCTGGCTCGGCGATACGGACTCGACCGAGTGTGACTCCGAGCGGTCGCCGAAAGCGACGAGCGCCTCGAGAGGATAACACTTACCCTGACGGTCCCCGCACCAACGGATATGATCCAGAGTGACTGGGGCGACTGGCTCGTTCGCGACGTCGAATCGGCGACCCCCGAGGGCGTCGCCATCTGGTATCTCGGCTGCAACGGTCTCATTCTCAAAGATAGCGACGGCACGACGATCTACATCGATCCGTATCTCGGGCTGGGCGACCCGCCCCGAACCGTCCGGATGATCCCCGTCCCGTTCGACCCCGAAGACGTCACCGACGCCGACGCCGTGCTCGCGACCCACGAACACACCGATCACGTCCACGGGCCGAGCCAGGCCCCGATTCTCGAGTCCAGCGGGACCTTCTACGGCGCCGACGACAGCCTCGCCGTCGCCCACGACGAAGAGTGGACGACCGAGTGGGACGTAGCGGACGACCAACTCGTCGAAGTTAGCGAGGGCGATACCCTCGAGATCGGTGCGTTCACCGTCCACGTCGAGGTGGCCAACGATCCCGACGCGACTCATCCGGTGAGCTACGTCCTCGAGCACGACGCCGGCACCGTCTTCCACGGCGGCGATACGAAGCCAAGCGACGAGTTCGACCGTCTCGGCGACGAGTACGAGATCGATCTCGGCATTCTCGCTTTCGGTACTGTCGGGCAAATTCCCGACAAAGAAACGCGTGAACCCAAACGCACCCGCTGGTACAACGACGAAAACCAGATCGTTGAGGCCGCATCGGCGCTCGAGGTCGACCGGCTCGTCCCTACCCACTGGGACATGTGGAAAGGCCTCACCGCCGATCCGACCGTGTTGCACCACCACGCGCGGAGTTTCGAGCATCCGACGCGCCTTGAGATCGTCGAGATCGGCGACCGCGTCGACCTCGCGTAACTTCCTGGCCCGTACCAGGACTGTTTTCGCGACCATAGTGTCCGTACCATTTATAATAATGGTATGGTAACGTTGTCCGCATGAGTAGCACCGCCGACACGGACGACGTGATCGAAGTCAGTTCCGACGGGTTGACCGTCCGGAAATCGTTCACGGCGGACGAGTTTCCCGTCCCTGCGGTTCGTTTCGAGATCGAATCGGATCGCACGGACCACGTCGCAGTTCGCCTTTCCGAGGAGATCCCCGATTCGTTCCCGATGGACAAGGTCGGATTCCACCCGGACTTTCACAGCGACGATTGGACCGCCTTTCAGGACAACCACGTCGAGTTCACCGGCTCGGTCGCGCCCGACGAATCGCTCGTCACGGTCTACGGCATTCGGATCGACGACGAAAGCGAGGCAGCGGCGTTTATGACCGAGCCGACGATCGTCGACGTCAACGCCGACGAGACCGACGGTCCCGGCGCTGACGAGGTCGAAGACGGCGTCATCGACACCATCGTCACCGAAGACCGCAACCAGCCCGTCAAGGACATGCTCTCGGGCCAATCCGATGCCGTCCCCGGACTCGAGGACGACGCAGCCGACGACTCGAGCCCCGAGGAAGACATCACGCTCGAGGACGACGACGGCCTCGAGTTGAACCTCGACGACGTCGATACTGACCCCGTCGCCACCGACACCGACGACGAAACGGACACCGACGACGACGCGCCCGACATCGATCTCGGCTTCGGCGAGGACGAGATTCCAGACCCCCAAGACGGCCAACCGGCCGACGAGACGATCGACCTCGCCGATCCGACCGACGAGAGCCAGACCGAGCCAGATTCGTCGACGACGGATACCGAACCGGCCGAGGCGTCGGCCGCCGAACCCGAGATCGAACTCGATCTCGATACCGCTACGATCGACGACACGGACGCTGCTGTGGATGCCGAGACGGACGCTGCCACCGAACCCGAGACGACAACCGAACCCGAGGCCGAAACAGCCGGCCCATCCGCTGACCAATCCGACGACGAATCCACCGAAGCGATCGATATCGAGACGGATACGTCATCCGACCTCGAGTCGGATACCGAGTCCACTCTCGAGTCGGACGCTGCGTCGGAACCAGCGCCGGAATCCGACCGAGAGCCCGACTCCGACGCCGTGGTCGAGCCAGCGACCGACGACGAGCAGACCTCGAGCGTCCAGTCGGACGACGAGTCAGCGACGCCCGTCGACGACGAGGCCGAGCCCGAACCGATCGAAACGGAGCCAGACGCTCCCGCAGCCGATGCCGGTGTCCCCACTCGAGCGGAACAGACGCCACAGCCGCCAGCAGACGGCTCGCTGGGCGCACAGTTAGCCACCGAAATTCGCGACGGGGAGATCGATGACGATGCTCTCGAAACGCTCCGTACCGAACTCGAGGCCGAGCCGTCGAACCTCGAGCAGGTCAAGCTCGACCACTTGCAGTCCCGCGTCGAGGAAGTCGCCGCCTACGCCAGCGCCCTCGAAGAGTTTATCGGCGATAATGGGACCGGCAAGCAACTCATCAACGATCTCAGGGACGAACTCGAGTCGTTCAAGTCGGAGTTCGAGACGATGGACGAACGCGTTACGCGAACCGAACGTCGACTCAGCGGAACCACGAACCGCGTGGACGAAGTCGAAACCGAAATCGAGACGCTGACGGAGTGGGCGACCGATATCGAATCTGATGTCGAATCTATCGACGAAGATCTCGAGAGCGTGACCACCACCGTCGAGGACGTTGCAGACGACATCGACGATGTCGAATCCGACGTCGGCTCGCTGAAGCTGGACGTCGACGCCGTCGAGGAAACCGTCGACGACCGCGTCGAGACCGTCGAGACGGACCTCGAGACTGTCGACTCGAGCGTCGATGCGCTGACGGAGACGGTCGGCGAACTCGACGAGAACGTCGACGCCGTCGACGACCGCGTCGGCGCTCTCGAGTCCGACCTCGAACAGGTCGACGAGACCATCACGACGGTCGAAGGCGATGTCGGCGACCTCGACGACAGCGTCGCCACCGTCGAGGATGATGTCGACTCGCTCGAGGGCGGCCTGACGGCCGTCGAAGGTGATATCGACGACCTCGAAACTGGGCTGTCTGCCGTCGAGGGCGACGTCGACTCGCTCGAGGACGGCCTGACGGCCGTCGAAGGTGATGTCGACGATCTCGATACCGGCCTCGCCACGGTCGAAACTGATATCGGCGATCTCGAGAGCGATCTCGATGCGGTCGAGTCCGACCTCTCCAGTGAGATCGCGGCCGTCGAATCCGACCTTGAAGACGTTCGCGGCGAGATTACGGACATCCAGGAGTGGCGCGACCAACTCGGTTCGATGTTTGCCGACGACTGATACGGATTACTGTAACGATTTACCGGCGCACCCGCCGCCCGGGTCGCGGGTGCGCCGGAAATGACTTACAGTAAACCGTATGAGACGGTTTGCTGTACTCACGCAGCCCATTCAGCACGGTCGCGGTTGCACCGACACGACCGTCCGACGGTCGGTCGTTCGGTCGTCACGTCCGACGGCACCTCGAGGCGATACGCGAGGCCGGTGATCGAGCGTCTCCCTTTGGAAAACGCAACTCGTTTATCCGTCGCTACTCGAGAAGCGGTCGATGGGCGAGACCATATCGATCGCTGTTCCCCGAAAAGGGCGCCCCCTCGAGTCGGTGCTCGACCGATTCGCACGGCGACTTTCCGTTCCCGACCTCGCAGATGACATCACGTCGACGCTACGTCACGAGAAGGCACTCACGAAGGGGACAATCGACCCCGATGACGGGAACGTTTACCATCGTCTCGCCACCTACAGCTCCGTCGAGGATTCGACCGCACCCGAGTACACGCTCTTGCGCGACAACCGAGCGGGCAACCCGCGACGGATCGTCTTCGACAGCGTTACGATTCCGCTCGAGGACGTCGACGCCGGTCCGGACGACGGCGAAATTCAACTCGTCGGCCGTGAAGAGCCCTTTCGCGCACTTCGAACCCACGAGTTCGCACTCGGGTTCGACAGTGCTGACCTCATCCTTGAGGAGGTCGTCGAGCTACGCCCGGAGCCGGTTGGACGGATCGCGGATATGAACGCCCGGATCGATCCGGCCGATACCGATGTCCGCGTCGTCACTGGCCTCGGTGACACCGTCTATCATACGCTGATGGCGACGCCCGAGGTTGCCCCGCCTGCGGCGGCTCTCGATCGCGACTTTCTCGAAGCTTACGAGGGGCCGCTCTGTATCGAACCACGATACGAACGACTCGTTCGAGCCGTGCTTGGCACGCGCGCACTCGAGGACATCGACTTTCGGTACCCGGCCGAGGATCGTGAGGAGGAAGCCGCTATCGCCGAGACTGGACTCGGCGTCTATCTGACCGTCACCGGATCGACGGCTCGCGATCACGGTCTCCTTCTCGGCGAACAGCTCTTTCCAAGCGAAACCGTCTTGCTCGAGAACCATTCCGAAGTGGACGAATCGGTGGCCGCCGTCCGCTCGCTGTTGAACGGTGACGACCTCGAGACGGAACTCGCAGTCGGTAACGAGGTGGCGTAACTCGCGGTTACCGTCCGACGAGCGGGATAACGTACGCCTCGACGAAATCGATCAGTCGCTCGGCTAACTCCCCGCGGTCGACGAAGTACCGGAACCGGAGGTCGTATGCGTCGTCCATTTCGTCGATCGACGCGCTGCTGAATCGGGGTTCGTAAACGGAGCCGGTCCCACTCTTGCGCTGCGAGGCTTCCGCGAAGATACAGAACGTTCGGGGATCGCGGCGTCGGTTCTTGCCCGCTCGAAGCCGGAAGTACTCGGGAATCGCACCCGCTTCGGCGCCGGCGCCCGTCGTGAGTCCGGCCTTCGTGAAGACGAAGGCACTCCCCACACTCGCCTTCGCGAACGCAACCGACTGATCGATGACGGCCATCCCCGATTCCGCGAGGTTCTCGCGTTCGGCTTCCCGTCTGGTCGGTATATCGACGTCCGTCGCGATAAACGCCGTCACCCCGGTCGCTTCTGAAACGCGGTCACAGATCGTCCGCAGCGTGGCTTCGATCGCGTCCGGTGCAGCCCCACCGTCACGAGGCGCGAGCGGATCGTACGGTAGCGGGTGGCTATCGTCGGGATACAAATACGACGGATCGAGGAGACGGTACGGCCCCATGAGAAAGACGAAGGGATCGTCCGGATCGGCCTCCGGAATCGAGCGAGCGATACGCGCCTCGATCGACGCCCCTTCGTATTCCGTGAGTGTCGCCATTGGTTTTCGTTCCGAACCGGCGAACATTACGGTTTATGTCTAGTAAATGTCTTAACGGTAATTAAGCCTAAGTCGCTCGAGAACGTCTCATCGCCTATGAGTGAACGCGAGGCCCAGACGGACGAACGGTCGCCGGCCCGGAAGCAAATCGAAGCGACACTTCTCGAGGACACGCTGGATCTCGAGCGAGAGGCGAACCGACTGGATGCGATGGGAGAACCGACGCGGTTTATCATTCTGTATCTACTCGCCGAGGAAGGCCAACTCGACAGTGGCGAACTCGCAGCGTTGCTCGAGCGCCGGCAGAACGATCTGTACCACCACCTGAATACGCTCGAAGATGCGGGCCTCGTCGGGAAATTTCGGGACGGAGGGAATCGCGTCTACGAGCTCTCGCCGCTCGCCGAAGGATTCGTCCCACACATTTTCGATGCGGTCGGGGCTCGCGCCGAAGTCGCCTGATACTGGTACGACAGCGCATAGTCGTCCGCTGTTGTTATCGACCCGTCTATCGACCCTGTGTCCTCGCGTTCGGACTGCTCGATACGTTGCCCTCGAGTCCTCGATTTCGCCGAATGTACACCCATCCGTTCACCACGGCACCATCCTACTTCGATATAGCAACATGGAATTTACGAGATTGATTTCCGACGAAATTGTTGGGTATTGGCGTAGTAAATATATTGGTCACCGGAAACAATACACGTGCTCGAGGTAGGTGTCCCGAACGCGGTCCCCCCAGTTGTGGGTATAGGTATCGATCACGTCACCGGCGACATCGCCCCGGAGGTACTGAACGATACCGCGATCACCGGTTCGATCCCGCAGATGCGTGGTGAAAAAGTGCCGGAAGTAGTGCGGTGTGACGTTCTCGGTGGTCCCGCCGCCTTTCCGGTACCAGCCGTGTGCTCGAGCGTGTTTCGTGACGAGATACCGGATGTCCGACGGCGTGAGGCGTTTGCCCCAGGAATCCCGTGTGTCGAGAAAGAGCGGTTCCGCGTCCGAGATGGCATCCGGGCGGATAGCGAGCCACTCGAGGAGTGCCCGACGCAGTTCGTCGTCGACGGGGACGATCGTATCGCGCTTTCGTTTGTTCGAGGCCGTCCGCCGTTCGCCGTTGACGACCGTTCCCCGGGCCGGCTCCGACGAGACGAACACCGACGCCGGACGGCGTTCGAGGGCGACGCGTGGCGTCCACTCGAGGTCGAGTTCGGGCGTCTCGAGGTGACAATCCTGCAGATCGAGATTGGAGAGTTCGCCGACTCGCATTCCGGTTTTCAACAGGGTGAGAACGACGGCCCGCTCGAGGGGGTGTGCGATCGTCCCGACGAACGACCGCATTTCTGGCACCGTGATCTCCCGCCGTGTCGGATCGGTGTCGATCGATTCGGACAGTTCTTCCATGACCAGCGCCATCGGGTTGTCGTCGAAGACGCCGACGCGAGTCATGTAATCGTAGAACCGGTTGAGATAGGAGGCGTACGTGGCGATCGTGCTCGGTTCGAACTCGCCGCGTAGCGAGTGGATCCAGGCCATACACTCCCGTCGCCCGGCGTCTGGCAGTCCCTCGACCGGATCGAACCGGTCCGTGGTGAACGCCTCGAACTGCCGGAGCACGCGCTCGTAGGCCTCGAGCGTCCGATCACTCTTGCCGTGGTAGCGCTGGTCGTCGAGGAAGTACGCGACGGGATCCGTCACTTCCTCGGGGGCCTCGGTAGTGGGTTCAGTCGCCATCGTGATCACCGACCAGCGTGTAGCCCCCGTCGCGGCCGCTGTATCGAATCCGATCGTTCGCCTGGAGTTCCTCGAGAGTCTCGTCGAGGCGAGATTCGACGTCGTCGCTGACCGCCTCGAGCAGTTCGTCCCAAGAAAACGTGTCACCGGATAGTAACTCGAGGACCCGATCCTCGAGGGCGTTACCCCCAGGGTCTGACCCGGTAGAATCGGGTTCCTCGTCGATGGGTTCGAACCCCTTTCGTCCGGCCTGGACCATCGTTCGAACGAACTCGCTCTGGCTCATGTCGAGTTCGTCGGCGTGATTCTGCCACTCCTCCTTTTGATAGGCAGGGACGTAGGTTTTGACGGATTTTCGAGAGGTGTTCATCGAATCGCTCATACGAGAACGATCAAACGCGGTGACCTTCAATCTTCCCACCATCCGATCTAAGTGAGTTTATATTGACTTCTGTCACGATATTTCGGCTAATGATAGCTCTATAGAAGTATATAAATATGACTGAGGGTCCCACTGTTGTATATAAATGATTTCAGAAGAAAGTACTATAGTTAGATATAATAGGAGTAACGGTCCTCAGTTCGCGACTATCTACACTGGCCTATGTATTGGTCGTCAGTGGAAGAGGTTGAATATAGATTCGCGGTAGTCGGTTGCGATCTGCCCTTGGTTGAAGGGTGTCTTTTCTTTTTTCCCAAGTAGGTAATCACGGACAGCAGGCTGGCCCTGATATCTATTCGCGAAGAATTGACGGAAGGCGGTCGGTGTGAGGTTTGAATCGGCACCAGCACCGGTATCATAGAGGCCTACCGTTCTAGCGTTCTTTTCGACTGTATGGTGAATTATATCGTGTGAGATCGGTTTTCCCCATGCTTCGCCTGTTGAGATTAGTAACTTGGCAGACTCTGTGTCGGGACGGACTGCTAAATACCTCCTCAGACACTTTCGGAGTTCGGGACCAATCGGAACTAAGGTATCACAGAGTCGTTTTCCGTTCCCACTTCCAGGTCCCTTCTCAGACTCCGGAAGTAAGAAGAACGGGCGCGTTCGCCTTTCCACTGTTGACGTGAGTCCGAGTCCACCATCTCGAAGGTAGATGTCACTAAGCTCTAATGAGACTAACTCCGAAACGCCGATTCCCGTTTTCGCCAGGATCATTACTACAAGTTGATCAAATGGGTGATTTACGTTGCTTACGAACCATTGCATTGTCTCAATAGTCGGGATCCAGCGAGTCTCGCTGCTAGTCTGCTCACTAGCGATTAATCCGATAGTGGATCCGTGTGCTTTATCGTGGCAACTTGCACAGAGAGTACGGAGGTTCGAAACTTCGTCCACACCACCGAGGCTTTCCGGAACAACGTGATGGACTTGGAGCGAGTTGGCTTTACCACAGTTAGCGCATTGATAACCATCAATTTCAAGCCGTCTCTCTCGAATCTCCGTCCATGAATCATCGGTAGTATCGATAGGATCTGTATTATTTGAACTCATTGAACCAATCAGGTGCGATCTGTGTCTTCAGTAGTAACCATTCTGCTAACACTACGCATCCTACACAGCGATATGTGTCATTTATACTTAAAGGTGGAGAAACCAAAGTGAAAGTATTTGACCGCCTGTATCCACAAATATCTTGGCCAGAGACATAGGGTGGTGTTAAGTTAGGAACGAGGCGGTCAAAGGTTCGGGTGTCCATGGCCGAAATCGACTGGCTCACCGAATCTACTGACTGGATTGACTTTGGGCTTGTGCACCGAGAGCGGACATCCCGCAAGATTATTGAAATGGGTATTCGACATTATCTCGCGGGACTATCGCTTTCGAATACAATTATTGTATGTGTTTAGCCCGAGCTGATTTCGGTACTCTCTCGTAGAAAGCGTTCAACGGACGCGATATGAACAGGCAGCAGACATCGGATACGACTCTCA
>NZ_RBZW01000023.1 GCF_006543045.1 Salinadaptatus halalkaliphilus
ATATCGCCAGACGGCGTCCATTTCCCAGTTAATCTGACGGAAGATAACCGTGAGAGCGTCTGAGACTGTCGTCATTCGGCGGCAAAACAAGGCAACAACGGAGCAAGGTACCATAGTTTTGACTCATCAGCAATTGCTGTGACTGACAGCTACTGCATCTTCTGAGGTCGAAAAGCCGTCTCTAACGCCGTGAAATTGTAGATCAGCAACCCCACCCCGATGCCGTCTTGCGTTCAACAAGGCAAGTGTGAATCAAGTAGACACTCGAGACAGATCGAAAGCGATCACCGACCAGTCTTAGTGAGGAAAACCGCCGAGTTACAAGCCTGTTGGAATTTCTATTATAGTTCGACCCGGTAATGTCTGATGCGACATTGTTACCCCTATTTTTAAGCCGCTGATAGCCATGGGTTCTGATATGTACGATCTGACTGGATTCCAGCGCGACCTGCTGTACGTCGTTGCCGGCCTCGAGGAACCCCACGGCTTGGCAATCAAGGATGAACTCGAGAACTACTACGAGAAAGAGATCCATCACGGCCGTCTCTACCCGAACCTCGACACACTCGTCGACAAAGGTCTCGTCGAGAAAGGTGAAGCCGATCGCCGCACCAACGTGTACTCGGTGACCCGCCGCGGAACCCGTGAGATCGAGGCTCGACGTGACTGGGAGGAACAGTACGTTGAAGACCTCTTCTCTGAGTAACTGTTGAGTGCTGTTCCAGTTGGTCGACTGCCGGCGATCTCTTCTGGATCCGATGAAAGCGTCTCGACCACCGGTGATCGTCCGGTAGCTTGGAGGTATGGAAAGGGTAGTGCCCCATGACTTACCTGTGTGGCGGCCCGCGGATACACAATGGCATCACCAGATATCCAGCAGTCGCTGTCAGCTATTGGGTGTGATGCGTGCCAGTCTGCCGTCCAGTCTGGCGGGCAGGAAGAGGTGTCGTTTCTCCTCTTGGATCAGCTCACGGTCCCTGTCCTCAGCTGTGACGACCACCTCGAGCAGTTCTCGTCGGTCTGTGGATTGACGTCCGAAGATACGGCCGATCTCCTCCATCATCGACCGGCCGGCGGAGTGTCGTGCCCCAGCTGCCGTCTCGCCCCGTACAATTCGCCGCATCCTCTGGTCCAGGTTCAGGACGGGGTCATCCTTCCGATGGCGTGTCCGAAGCACCAGTCCGAGATTGTCCAACGATTCCATACAGGGATCCAAACACAGCACCAGCTGACAGCCGGCCTTGATACCAGCACATCCCTGTAAGGTCTGAAATCCCGTTAAAGGCAGTGGTACCGTGGTGCAGCGGCAGTAGTATCGGAGGCCATCTTTTACTGTGGCCACGTCGACATTAGTCACATGGTGACGGAAAACGGGGCGGAGCGGTCACCTGTTTATCGGGAGACGATCGAGCGGTTTTGGATACTTCGGCTCGTGATCGAGGTGCGGTACGACAGTGTCGCTGTGCGACTTGGCCCGTTTCAGCGGTCGTTCCGCCACATCTCGTTCCGTGAAGTCGATGACGTCCGGGTTGCGACGTACTCGTCGTTGACCTACGGTGGATGGCACTGGGGGCTGCGCCGGTCGTTCGATGGTGATACGGTGTACCGGCTCCGCGGCAACCGTGGTGTCGAACTCGTGTTGACTGATGAGACACGGATCTTCATCGGCACGCAGCAGCCAGCAGATCTCGAATCAGCGATCACACGGATGATGAGATCGGAGTTCGCAGTAGAATAGGACAACGGACGGGGCTCAGACTTGGAAAGGGAGTGTCAGGTTTCCGGGTGGTCGTAGCGATGGAACCGGTACTTGCCTGTCCGCATCACCCAGTACCGGTCATCGAACTCGAGAAAATCGTCGTTGTCGACCGCTTTTGAGAGGAGATCCGGGATATCGGTGTCGGTGATGTCACGGTACTGTGCCAGGTCCGTGATTTCCTCGACGGTGGCTCCCGGTTTCTCCGCCACAATCTCTAGGATCTGCTTGTACTCTCTCGGCATGTATTCAGGAGATCTGGTGTTGGACGATGGCGTCCGCTCCGCAGGCTGGACAGGTCTCAGTATCTTCGTCAACAGTGGTACCGCAGCGCCGACACTCGTACACGACTTCATTCTGGAATGTGCGGGCCAGCAACCAGTTTACACCCTCGAACATTATAGGAAACTACTCCGGATTCACAACGTCTCGGCACTCGGGGCACTCGGCGTATACTGCCGGTCCCATCTCTGTTTCATACTCAAGGATCACGTCAGTCGTCGTGATCTCGGCGTGGCAACACGGGCATGTACCGAGAGCTGGTGGGTTCGTCGTGGACAAGGTTTGATAACGAGATTGGTTGGAGAGGAGTGCGTGTGACGGTGACAGAGTGGTCGTGTTTGTCCCCTCTCTACTACCAGTATCGTACCCCGTTTGTATATAAGCGAGCCAACCACAGTGAAACTGAAAATAGCGGATATAAGTCCCAATTCAGGTACTGCACTGCAAGAAGAAAATAAAAAGCGGTTACCGCCAAAGATCACGCGTCTCAAGACGGACTTGTGAGAATGCTGGCTGGGAAGCCAACCTTGGGCTCAGCATATACCGTTCCATAGGAATACTCGACGTCTCACCGGGTATACCTTCGACGTGTTTTTCTACGACGTGTTCTACGACCGGCTTCAGCAGCTTTGATCCCCTTCCAGTCCCGAGTTCGCCTCAGGATTTGCTTAGCCACCCTAGAGGACTCTGGCTCTCCCTCTCCCTTGTCACTGCTCCCATACTCCCTCGCCAATCCCTATAAGGGGACTCTTATCTGACCTGGTTAAGATTTCCAACTGCCCTCGAATCACCTTCACCGGAGTCAGTTCCTTCTGACTGCGTCGGTTCGCGTTGCCGTTCGTCGTATGCTTCGCGCCATTCCTCAATGACTGGCCGGCTCCCAGCACCGTCCGGTGTGTGTCGCTGTCGAAGTGTCTCCAAGTGCCGACAGCGTCTACTCCACTACCACGCTACGGCACGGTTTTATTCGTATCAGGCCGCTGTTGTGTGTATGGACGAACTGACGGCGAATGTCTCGTTCGACAGATTCGCGGATATGCCGGAGTTCTACGGATCGGGTGCTGCGAAATACCGCTTGGCGATGGTGAAAGATCGGGACGACTTTCTTGATCTGTTCGCAGGCGCTCGTCACGTGGACGCCGTGACGTATGCGGAGACACCCGAGCTGATGGTACAGATGCTGACCGAGTACGATATCGGCTCACTTGACGTGCTTATCGGGAACGCCGAAGACTATGCCGACCAGGTGAGCGAGGTGTCCACGGCCAGGTCGCTCGTCCGACTTCGACAGGACAACCGACTCACGATCCGATTGAAGAACCGGAAGACAGTCCACTCGAAGATTTATCGAATTGTCATGCCGGACGACACGGTGAAGCTTGTTCAAGGATCGGCCAACCTCTCACGGAACTCTTGGGAGTACCACACGAACCAGATTTCGGTCTTCACGACCGATGTCGGGACCGAACTGGACGAGGAGTTCGAGCGGTTCATCGACGAGTACCGCGAAGGGTACAGCGACCAGACACTCCTCGAAGGGCTTGTCGAGGCGTTAGAGGATGCCGACTCGCCCGAAGAGCGGGAGAACCGCATCGAGTACTGGGTTGGTGCCGGTGACCTTGACGTGAGCGACATTGCCGCCCTGAATCAGGATGCCGTCGAGGACCTGAAAGATGTTGCCGATCAGGTCACTGCCGTCGTCGACGACCCAGAGGAGGCCGACGAGACAGTTGCGTTCGTCGAAGACCCCGAGAACGCCGATCGCAACGTCATCGAGCCAGACGAGCCAACGGACGATGAAAGCTCGAGCGTCGCTCCGGATGACGACGAATCACCGGACGTCGGACTCGTCGAATCGGATCACGAAACGGGGCTGACGGATGGGCTCGACCGTCCGCGGATTCGTGCACCCGACGAGAAGATACGGATGGGAACCAGCAAGGTGGACAAAGACACTGCTGACGAGTTCGGGGCTGGGCTCCGTGACCGTGGCGCGACCGTCGAAGACCACAGCATTACCGCGCCAATGAGCGCGTATAACAAGCAGGTCAAGGAATCGACAGCCATCCCAACGATGTCCATCCTTCCGGAGGCCGAACAGGTCGTGATCGGCGAGGATGACGAAATGATTCTTGTCGCCACCGACGAGCCGACCCCCGAAGTCCTGGATCACTGCCTCGAAACAATCGAAGACTACATCGAGGCGGTCGAGAACCACGGCCACACGCAATCCGAGACCGCAGTGATGGCGCAGATGTACGAAGCGTTCCTCTACGGGTTCTGGGCCCCGTTCGCCAACCAGTACGCCGCGGCGTTGTCGTCACCGTCCCGGACGCTGGACAACGTCCTGCAGCACCTCTACATCGAAGGGAAGAGTGACGCGGGGAAAGACAAGCTCACTGAGTACATCCTGCGACTCGTCTCCGACAACACGGTCATCTCCGGTGTAGACGCGGACGATGTCGGCGTCAAAGAGGTCCGCGGCGTCCGTGAGTGGGACACGTGTTTCCCGTACGCTATCATCGACGCGGAGAAGGAGAAGATTCAGCGGTGGAGCCCGATCCGAAACTACTGGGGCGACTGGACGCCCACCAGCGTCGATCAGCCGTGTCTCATCTTCACGACCAACGACGCGCTCCCGAAATCCGAGTTCCGGAACCGAATGAAAATCCTGAGCATGGACGTCTCTTTCCCCTCCAATCCGGAGGACCCGGGCTTCCGCGAAGCACAAGACGACCTTTCGGACGTGCTGGAACGGCAGAACCCGATCTTCAGCTACGTGGCTCGGCGAATGCTCACCGAGCAGCCGTGGACCGACGGAAACGGCACTATCGAAGACGTCCGTCGCATTGTCCGCGAATTCTACGACGAAGCCGGTCGAGAGCAACCCGAGTACTTCCCCGCTGATGAGCCGGCCGAGAAGACGTACGACACGGGGCGGTTGAAGTGGCAGCGAGATATCCAAGGCGGCCGTGTCACGTTCGAGTCGGAGCCGAATGCCATCACAGCTGACTTCGACCGCGAAGAGTACGAAGTATACGACTACGAGAAGCGTCTCCCCAAACGATTCATGTCCGAAAAGTCCTCTACAAGCGTCTACATCGGCGCCCCTGAGGAATTCGCGGAGTGGATCGGGTACTCCGTCACCGAACTCCTGAACGGGGCGGCCGAAACCGGTACGGACACTGAGCAGTCAGCCAACACGGAAGACGCGTCGGATACCGACGAATCCGGTGGCTTCTTTTCTCGATTGCTTGGGGACTAGTCTTCACGATCGCCTGTCTGACTCTCGCGGGGGACTACACGAGTTCCATCGCCTGCTCGGTCAGTCGGTAGCGATACGCAGGTTGGACAAACACGATCTGTCCGTAGTCTTCTGATCTCGTGACCTCTTCAGAGGACTCAATCGCTTCGACAGCCGTATTGAGTCGGTCCACTGGGTCACCGGACCGCAGATACTCGATAACTTGCTCTGGTTCGATACCAAACTCCGCAGCGAGGATACTTCGGATTGTTCGTCCAGCACCGTCAGCGACGGCGACAGACGGTTCTGAGGCACGGGTCTGCGGCCCGTCCCGCTCTGCAGCATCCTCAGAAAGCGCCGTGACCTGCAGTTCGTCGTCAATATGTGCGATGAGGGCATTCAGATTCGCTTCAGCTTCCTCAGTCACCTGCCCATTCACGATTTCGTCAAGCCGTTCGCTAATCGCAAAGATGTCCGGTCCAGGCGGCGCGGTCTGCGCAAGCACTCCAATATCGACAAGACGATTCAGCACCGTTCGCAGTTGGTACTCGATATTGACATCAAGCGAGTCCAGCAATTTCGTTTGCTTAATCCCCTCTTCCTCGGGACCAATCCCCGCTTTGTAGAACGCCTTTGCGACGGTTACCTGATCGTCGACGCTGTGTGTGTTCCTCTTTCGCTCCCGGATATATTGCTCCAAGCGGTCGAAGTCAGTATCGTCATCCTCGTCAATCGTGAGCGCTTCCATAACTTGCTCCGGGAGTTCCGGACGCGGTGCGTCACGGTGCCGTTGGGCTTTCTCCGAAAGGCGCGTGTTATCGTAGAGTACACGTGCGACGGGGAGCCCGCGGAGATAATTGTACTCGTAGAGAATTTCCACACCGTGCTCGGTCAGGCCGTAGAACTGTGATGGGAGGTCCCGCGCGTCCTCATTCGGCGGGTACTGATAGCAGTCGATGATGTCGTTATCACTGAGAACCTTCAGTTGATCCCGGATTGCGGCCTTGTTTTTCGGCATCATATACGCCAACTCATCGAGTGACGGGAGATGCTCCGCGTGGCCAAGAATGAACTGCAGGATCAAGTGCCGCGTCTCCTGGGAGAGAAGATCGTAGATCTGCCGCTGTTCTTCAAACGGGCCGTCACCCTTCGCGGCAGGCGAATCACTCATATTCTCATTTGAAAGTACCTTGGCGATGCGAATAACACTTTGGGTCAACTGATGTGGTTAAACTTCGATATAGGCATACTAGTTAGCAACCTATTTACTCACTCGCCGAGGAGCACACAGTATGGCTGACCCCGGCCCGCCTCCGGATGCAGCGGAGATCATGGAGAGCGTGAATGATGCGCTCCAGGGTCTCGAATTAGAACCTCACGAAACATCGGACATACTGGGGTTCGCCAACCGAGAACTTCCGCACCTCCACACTCCCGAAGACTCATATTTCATCCTCGGCAGCTACCGCGATCCATACATTCGACGGCTCCGCATCGTCCAGAACGAACTCGACAAACGGCTCGGTACATACCCATTCCTGATGGGCGATCTCCTAGAATTGGATATCGATCGGCTCCCCGTCTTCCGCATCCGATTCACCCTCCTCGCTGCACACGCCGATACCATCGTCGCCGTATATGAACAGGACGCCGGCGGCGAAGTCACCGAACTCGGAAAGATCAGCACGACGCCATACTTCCACAAATCGTACGTGCTGCCACGTGACTACGCGTGGATGACTGCACAGAACCTCGATACAGAAACAGACGTCATCGCGGCTGCCGCGACTATCTACTTCAACGACGACCTCGACGAAGCTACCACAGAAAAAGAGCTGGACTCGCTCACCACAGCAGCCAACAAGAACAACATCAGCCTCACAACACCAGACATCATCGACCGATTAGCGGATCGAGAAGATAGCGAACAGGCACCCGTCTCATACAGCTGGGTCCACCTCAACGAATTCCGTCTGTTCGAACTCCACGATCGATGCTTCGCCTGGTCCAGCCCAGATGACCTACGCGATGTCGTCGATAAAGTTCCGTAGTACTGGGTCACTGATGATCAAGGTATAGGGACGAGCCGTCTCTTGCAATAATAGAATCTCCGTGACCGCTGGCAGGCAGTTACTTTCTCGGCAGAGTCACCGCGCCCTCAAAAGCGTACTTCTCGCTCACAGCCAGATCACATTAATCGAGACTCTGAACGCCAGTCGATTCTCCTTCCCCGAAATCAGCAGATTCGGACTGTGTCGGCTCTCGTTGCCGTTCGTCGTATGCTTCGCGCCATTCCTCGATGACTGGCCGGCTTCCAGCACCGTGTGGTGTGCGTCGCTGTCGAACCTGGATCAGTGCCGGCGTGTTCATTGCATCACCAGACACGACCGCTTGCCCTGGGGTCAAACCGGGCAACTCTCGAAGCACGTCTTCGCCAGCGGCCTCCACAGAGTTTTTGATCGCGTCCTGGTCACTCGGATTCTTGATCTGCATCGAAATCTGCGTTCCGCACTGCGACAGGACGTCTTGATCGATTTTCGACGGACGTTGACTGATAATCCCGAGTCCGAATCCGAACTTGCGGCCTTCGGACGTAATCGTTCGCATGATCCCTAGCGATGGGGCTTCACCGGAGGCCGGAGCAAACCGGTGCCCTTCTTCGAACAAGGCGAAAATCGGGTGCTCGATATCTGAATCCCGGTTCCGCACGTCACCGAGTCGCTCTCGATACATTCGCCGCAGCAGAACGGTCGTAATAAGTTGCTGATCCCGCCGATCCAACGTATCCATCTGAAGAACGGTACACTGCCCTGGGTCCACGATTTCATCCAGCGGTACGTTCTCTTCGGGATGGAAGAGGTCATTTCGCTCGATCGACCTGCGGAGCCGCCACTCTAATGCGCCGACACTTGCGTCATCAGCCCCGAACTCGGCTTCCATTTCCGCAATGAGTGCATCGATCCCCCACGTCCGGCTTTCACGGTTCTGCATCGATCGCCACGCCGTCGAGAGGCGATCTTGCATTCGGTTACTCGGGTTATCCAACACCGCCATCACATCGCCGATTTCCAACTCGGAAATCCGAACCCGAAGCCGCTCTGGATCGTAGTAGACGACATCCGGTTCGTACCCATCTTCACCTTGGAACGCCTCTTCGCCCTGCATTTCCGCCAGCGTATCGTATTCACCGTGTGGGTCAAACACGAGTAGTGATGCACGCGAGGTCGGACGCATCATCTCCTCGATCAAGACCGACGCTGTGTAGGATTTCCCGCTCCCGGTTGATGCGAGAATCGCTAGGTGTGTCGAAGCGAACTCTTCGATCGGAATGTGTAGATTTGTCGCCTCTGCCGGTCGATTCAACAGCCAGCCGACGTGCGCGACTCCGTCAAGTGATGTGACATCCGTGCTGTCAGTTTCACAGCCGAGGTTCGGCAATACGGTTTCGAGTTGTTGATGCGGTGCGATCGACAGTGGCGTCCCCGGGTCAGGTAGCTGGCGAGGATTAGCGAACGTCGTCATATTCGTGTCGTAGTACCCGATGACCGTTGCTGTCAACCGGTACAACTCGGTATCATCAGTCGGCACACCGAGCGTTGCCGCGACTGTCTCCGGCCCGACCTCCGGATCTGCAAGGAACCCCTCCGGTAGTCCGCGTATCAACTCCCGGTTCGTCACGCGAGCGAACACTGATCGTGGCTCGTCTTCAACCGAGACAGTGTACGTGATGAACTCACCCGTCTTGATCGACTTGTCCGACGGGGTCACGAACACGAATTCGTTCGGATCGTCACCCGGTCCGGCGACGGTTCCGACCACGTCTGATCGGTCTGCCATTAGACCACCCCTCGCTGTTCACGCGCCTGCCACTGCACGTTTTGTTCAACCACATCTAGTACTCGCTGGTTCGGATCGTCGTCCGGCAGCATCCCTTGTAACCGGTTAATCAGTGCGACGATGACCTCTGACCCGAGGTCACCAGCAATGTCCAAGAGTCGATCCATGTACGCCAACTGAATCTGATCGTCGACGGTATGGAAGGAAACCGTGACCTGATCCGGACAGTTGAAGACGGTATCCTCGACTTCTAACGTCCACCGCGGCATTTGATGTGTTGGCTCCTGAATTTCCCCATCCTCGGAGATCTCTGCGGTACCGAGAAGCGCCACGCCAGCGAGCGTGGTACGCTCTTCGATGTATCCCGGTGTGAACTGAGCCTGATCGTCCTGCGCTAATCGCGGCCCGGTTCGTCCCTGGTCAGGATCGACTAACTGCGTGTCATAAATCACACCCATGACCGCGTGCTCGGTTCCGTCGACGGTTTTCTTGATGAAGACTGGTTGCCCGAACTCGCGCTCGTGAAGTTCCGGTGGACAATCACAGTCCCGTTCCTTGTACACCTCGACGACGTAATCCAAGTGGCTGTTCGAGGACACGATGCTGCCAATCCGAACGCACGAATCGAGATCCGGACTGTCTTCGTTAGTTGGTGTGTCTGTCATAGCTCCGTCTCCGTACTGTTGTCTGGTCGTCGAGCGGTGCATCCTGTTGGTGCGTGTGGGGTGTGGTGGTGAATCATCGTCGTCGAAGTTCCTTGCTTAGTGCTTTGGCGTCCCATTCCAGCGGCACGTCGTTCGATTCAGCCCAGCGTTGGACGACGCGCTGGAACTGTTGGCGGTCTTGATGGTCTAACACAGCGTCGCTATCGGCCTGTTGCAGGATTTCAGGATAACCACGTCCGATGCCTGCTTCTGCCCGCACGATGTCGACGGTATACTCGTACATCGAATCGTATCCGTCGGGGCCGGGACTGCGGCACAGCCACCCGGGGAATTCGATTCGGTCGAGTCCAGCGCCCGGCGGCACGTTCAGGTACGAGAACAAGATGTCATCGCGGAATTCGTACGCTTCCCCATCGTACGTTGTCTGCAACGCGTCGATGCTCCCATCACGTTTCGAGATGAATGGGATCGTCGTGTCGCCCCACGGGCTCATCAACTCCGTCAAGACGTGCGCATCCGGAATAACGCGATCCGTCCCGAACTCCTCGCGCAACAGGAGTCGCGTCATCTTCACGAGTTCAGTTGCGCTCGACCCGGCAACGTACCCGACCAGCGGGATCTCGTGGTGCTGACTCGCTGCAATAACTCGACTCAGCGTCGAGATGTACCGTTCTCGGGTCTCGGGCTTCAACGGATTCGCAAACGACGCGATCAACGGCCCGTCGTAGAACACGACCGGGGTATGATCGATATCGCCTGCATCACGCGCGTCAGCTAACTCCGAGAGTTGGTTGATGAGTAGCCGCCCTTCGTGTTCGAACCGGTGATGCCCCACGAGTTGGGAATCAACGAACCGGTAGTCTCCGTCCTCTGATTCTTGTGTGACCTCGTCAGGCGTCAAGAGTCGCCCCTCAACGCCGCGGTCAAGCCGCCCCTCGGCGTGATGATGGTTGACCGCCCATGCCGCTTGGACGTATGCGAGCGGGACGTTGAATTGCGTTGTCGGCGGGAGTTGTGACCCATCGACAGCCATCACCGGCACGTCACGGATAATCTCGCGCGCCCACTCGTTGACCTCCTCGTGATTCTCCCACCCGTCGCTCTCCGGGTACGGGACGATGAGACTGTCCACGTCATCGAACTCGTCCGTCGGATACGCCCCCGGGTATGACGCGTCCTGGAGCGAGGCTCGAATCTCCTCGCTTGTCCACTCGCTGGGTAGCCGCTGAAACGCGTCTTGATACCGTTCCACGATCCCCGTATCGTCTTCGAGATACGTCTTGATCGTGCCGATGTTCGCTTCCAATTCAGACGCGACGCCGCGTTTATCGATCGGCATTAATTGACCGACACCTCCGAGGTCTGCCGGTCTTTCTCGATGGTGATCGTGTAGTCAGTCATCGAATCGAACGTCTGGTCGTGACTAATGACCGTGAGTTGCTCGAAGCTATCCAGTTGTTTGAGTTGGCTGACCAGATTCCGTTTCTTTTGTCGGTCGAGGTTCGCTGTCGGTTCATCCAAGAACGCGACCCCAACCGACGCTAACTGCTCGAGAATCGCCAGTCGCACCGCAAGTGCAGCCGCCATCTTCTCCCCGCCACTCAGCGTCGAAAACGATTTTCGGACGTCTGCATCGTGCACGACGATATCGTAGTCGCTCGTCCACTCCAGCGTTTCTGCCGACGCGCCGCGAATTGATCGGAACAACTCATTCGCTCGGGATCCAATCCGGTCCGTGATGATTTCGCGCATTTTCGGCCCGGCCTCGCGGACGTTCTCTCGAACCCAGTTGGCGAACTGCTGGTCCGCTTTCAGTTCCTTCACTTGCTGGAGTTTCTCCTGGCGCTCCTCTAGCTTCGCCTCCAACTCCTCGATTGTTTCACGAACCTCCTTCAGGTTCTCCTTCTTGTGCTCTAATGACCGCCGATCGCCTGCCAGTTCCTCCTTGAGGTCGTCGATTTCTGATTCCAGCGTCTCGAATCGCTCTTCATCGAACGTCGCTTTCGTCTCTTCCAGTTCTGCCTCCGTCTCTTCGAGATCCGCTTGGAGATCCGCAAGTTCGCTCTCCAGGTCTTCGACTCTCTCCCGCCGATCCTCCACCTGTGACGCTTGCTGCTCGTGCTTGATATACGTCTGATGTGCCGACTCCGTCTCCTCTAGCGTTTCCTTTATTTCCGTCAACTCTTCATCCAAGCCCTCGAACGTTTCCAACTCGTTTTCGATCTCCGCCAGCGTCGAGTCTTCCTCCTCTAGTTCGGCCCGTTTTGCCTCCAATTCATCGGGGACATCAGTATGCTCCTTGACTCTGAATTCAGCAGTCTGATACTCGTCGTACGCCTCCTCCAAGTCGTCTCGCTCGGCTTCGAGGTCCGGGAGATCCGCTAAATCATCTTCCAAGTCCGCTAATTCCGCCTCCGTCTCTTCTTTCTCGGCACGCAGGTCTTCGATCTCACCTTCCAACGACTCGATTTTGTCCCGATGAACAGGGAGCTTATCAACGCGCTGCTTGACCTCCCTCGCCGCGTCACGCCGCTCACCCAACGCATCGAGTTCTTCCGCGAGTTCCTCGCGTTCCGTCTCGATTTCCTCGATCCGGACTTCACGCTGTTCGATCGTCTTCGACCGATGATCCTCTTTTAACGGACGGTCACACGTCGGGCACGGCGCATCAACATCCGTGTCACGCAACCTGTCCAACTGTTCTTCAAGCCGCTCGCGCTCGCTCGCCAGTTGCTTCCGGCTCGCCTCCCGGTCGTTAATCTCATCGGAGAGCGTTTGCGGATCCGTCGTCGCTTCCCACTCGTCCTCTATCTCCGCGATCGTCTCCTCTTTCGCCTCGATTTCACACTCCTTCGATTCGATCTGCTCTGCCAACTGCTCGATTTCCTCCTCGAATGCCTCTACGTCGTCCTCGCGGTCTTTCAGCGACTCAATGCGTTCATCGAGTTCTTCATACCGTTCCTTCTCCTCTTCACGCGCCTCCAACGTCTCTCGAGCTGCCTCCAGTTCTTCCAGGTCGTCTTCCAGTTGTTCGACCTCGAATTGGATCGCTTGGATCGTGTCTTCCTGTTCGTCTCGTTCCTCGACGAGTGCGTCCCGTTCGGCCTCCTGTTCCTCTAACTCGTCCTGCCGCTCGCGTGCCTCCTTGTACTGACGATACTCCTCACGGTTCGCCTCGCATTTCTCCTGTGCCTCTTCGGCGGCCACGAGTTCCTCTTTGGCCGTCTCCAAATTGCTCTCTGTCGAGTCGATGTCCCCTTCTAACGAATCTGCTTCCTGGTCAAGGCGGTCGATCTCCTCTTCAACGGCTTCCAGTTGCTCGTACGCCTCCTCCTTCTCCGACAACTCACCGGTTTTCCGTTCGATTCCCGCTTCAATTGCCTCAACATCGTCAGCCAACGACTCCGCTTCCGCTCGCTCGTCCGGCAGACCCTGTACTTCGCCAGTGAGCGTATCAATGTCCCTGCGAAGATCCTGCTGCTGGCTCTCAATCGAGTCCGGCACGTCCTTGAGCGTCTCCCACGACTCCTCGTACGCGTCCAGATTCAGGAGCGCATCGAACGTTGCCTTGCGATTCCGAGGTGTTTGCGAGAAGTCCGACAGAAATCGCGTTTGGGGCACCCCGATGCTCGAACTCCAGAGACTGCTAAGTTCACCTCCATCTTCAACATCGAAGCGCGCACACAACCAGTCCACCAACTGTGTCTTGGAATCAATGTCCTGGTCGATCCACTCGTCAGCATCGGGATCATACCGGTGCACGCCGTACTTCGACCGGCCGACCGACCGAACAACTCTGTACCGTTCCGTCCCGCGCTGCGAGTCCTGCTCAAATGTGACCTCGACCGTTCCGGAACTCGCGCCTTCACGCACGAACTCCTTATTATTGAACGGGAGCGAGTCGAACAATGCGAATCCGATGGCCTCCTGAATCGTCGATTTCCCCGCACCGTTCTCACCGAGAATCGCTGTCACGCCGCCTTCAATCGGCACGACAGTCCGGTCTTCGTACGATTTGATGTCTTCCAGCGCAACCTCCGTGATTCTCATTGTTCCACCACCTCCCCTGCCTCCGTCTCTACGTCTGCTTCGTCGCCGCCCGTCACGTCACCAGATGTCTCTTCGCCCGTTTCAGCATCGGCGAACGGATCTTCTTCAATGTCCAGCACGACATCGTCTGTCAGTTCCGGGAACAACTCCTGGCGCGCCGAACTCACCGAGTCACGAATATCTTCAACGGCTTCGTCAGCCTGCGCCATTTGATGAGCGTTCCCCAACACGTCAGCGACATCGGCTGCGTGGTCATCATAGATCGATTCCTTCGCAATCGTCTCGAAAACGCGGTGCTCTAATGCAGCCGTGTTCAACTGCCCATCCTTGAACACCTCGTCCTCGTCGATCTCCGAGAGGAGTTGCTGCACGTTCGCCGTCCGAATCCCTGTATTCACCTGTACGTACAATGCGCCACACGCTTCTTCCACCCACGCCGCAAGTTCATCCGTCCGGAAATCCCCGCGGCTGAACTGCAACGTTCCCGTGAACCGAAGGTCGACAATCGGTTCTCGCGGCTCGCCTTGTGCCGTGAACTCGTCCTGACTGCAGTACTCTGTCATCGCAGCCTGCTTATCCCGAACGTGTTCCTGAAACGCAGTTTCGAGATCGCCGGGTGACTCATACGCCGTCACGTCGAGTTCAATCCGGTAGTACGGCCGTCGCTTCGTCGGGTGATGCTCCGCATCGAAATCAATCGCGTCACCACCAGCCTCGGATCTTCCGGCGTCGAGTGTGACCGAGTAGTAGCCGTGCTCCCACTCAGCTCGTCCTTCCCGCGTGTTATGTGCTTCAGGCGAGCCGGGATTGTAGATCCACCCACCCGGTTCGTACCGCTTGTGAATGTGTCCGAGCGCCAGGTAATCCACGACGTCCTTCACGTCTCGCAGCTCGCCATGGGTTACTGTCCCGCCGAGCGTCGGCACCTCGTCTTCAATCCCGAAATGCGCTAGCAATACGGTCCACGCCGGCTCTCCGTACTCGTCATTCGCAGCTTGAATGCCGTTCGCCACTTGCTGAAGTGCCTGCCCAGTCTTCGCACCCCGCCACTGGAGACCAAACACACGAACCGGCCCCTCACACTCTGCTGTCTCGATATCGTAGAACCCCGCGTACTCACCCGGATCATCGGGATCGTACGGTTCGAATCGAGCCATATCCGGATTCGCATTCAGATCAGCCTTCAGAAACACGACTTGGCCGCGCTGATGCAGGTAATTTAGCCACGTCACGTCACGCGGCGTCAGGTTCTCGTCGTGGTTTCCCCGAGACACTAACACCGGCACGTCATCCGGCACTCGGTCAAGTTCCTGCTCTGTTTGATGGAGGACTTTCGGTCGAAGATCCCGAGAGTGGAACAGATCCCCCGGTAACAGGATCGCGTCCGTCTCGCGTTCCTCAACCATGTCTTGGAACGCGGCGCGCGTAGACGACACCATGTCGTCCTCGCGTTGTTTCAGTCCGTACTGTCGATGCCCGAGGTGTGTGTCCGCAATATGTCCAAACGTTAACATTGTCGGTGAATCAAGGTCAGTCCGTATTCAGTCAAGGCCGGTTTCAAATCACGTGACTGAGCGTCTATGGCTACATGCGACCGGACAGCTATTAAACATCCGACAACCAACGTGAAAGTGAAAATCAGGATTCGTATTAGCAATGAAGCTGTAGATATTCGTAACGAGCCTACCGATAGGTCAACAGGGATAAGTAGCACGGGTAGACCCTAAATGGTATGTCATCCGACCACTCAACAATAGAGGAAATTCAAGAGACGCATCTGGACACCTATCGGAGTAATCCAGATCGGATCGAATCTGATGCGGGAACTGAACGCCAAGATCGAGCGGATTACGATGGTCGCTTCATTTTCGAACTCCTCCAGAACGCCGTCGACGAGATGGGGAAAACGTCTGACCCAGAAGTACGATTTGAACTCTCCGAGGACACGCTCCTCGTGGCGAACAACGGTGCTGCGTTTACCATCGACGATCTCTATGCACTCACCTTAACTACACGAACGACGAAAGCAGGCGACACTTCGATCGGGCACAAAGGCCGGGGCTTCACCTCAGTACTAGGGATCACAGACCAACCCGCCGTCTTCTCGCCATCGGTTGCCGCACGATTCGACAGAGAACAAACAGCGGAGCTTCTCAGTGCAGAACCCGATATCCGGGAAGCGTTTCCAGATGGGGTCGCCGCATCCGATGTTCCTGTGCTGGGACTACCGAACGAGGCCACTCCATCTTCAGCCGTGCAAAAGCTCCTCAACGAAGGGTACACGACTGTCTTCGAGTTTCCACTCCGCAATCCGGAAAACCTGCGTGAGAGGATCGAACGGAAACTCCGTACGCTCGACGAAAACACAGTCACGCTCTTACCAGAGTTGAAACGAATCCGAATGGACTGTCCAGAATGGGAGCGAACGTGGCGTGTTCGTCGAGAAACTGTCCGCGATTACGCAGACGCATCACTCGTGCACGTGACGCGAGAAACAACTACTCCCGATGGAACAGACCATGATACGCAGTCGTTCGTTGTTTTCGAGACTGACGAAATCGATCGGACCACCATTATTGAGCAATCGAACTTGAGCAGAGTCGAAGTCAACACGATGGGGAAACTCTCAGTCGGTGTTGGCTTCACAGCAGAACCGACTTGCGAGAATCCCTCAGCTGACCCGGCGGATTGGCGACTGGCTCCTGTTTACGGCGGAACAGACGACCAACCACCGCATGTGCACGTTTTCCTCCCGACGAAAGAACGGAGTCCGATCCCCGCGCTCATCACTGGGACGTTTCAATCAGATACCTCACGTCGAAACCTCACGCTCGATTACAACGATGAGCGAGGATACGATGGCCAGTTCAACGCTGCCCTATTCACCGAACTCGGCGAACACCTCGCGGAAACAGTCGTTCCTTTCGTCGATGCATCGGCGACGACACCGGCAGAGTTCCTCGAAACACTAGATCCTTCCCTTGGCGGCGCACGTGAGTGGTCGTTCACACCCGGATCCGTTGAAAACTGCCTGTTTGAGACGTTCACGGAACAGATCTCGACCGTCCCGTTTGTCCTTACTCATCGCGGTGAGACACTCCGATCGATTGCAGAACTCGGCTTGCCTCATACGGCCGCAGAGACCGACGGACTGGGGGTAGCATTCGCCGAACTTCTCAACGACGAACGCGTCACGGGTAGCGACGAGGCTGAATACCTCCCGGCAGCTGATCTCTTAACGCATCATACGACCACTATCCTCGAAGCGCTCGGTGCAACGCGGTTACCTCCTGAAGCAATTCCACGAAGCCTCGATGAAGCCAGTGCGAATCCGGTGCTCCGCGAGTACAGCACCGACCAATCGGAGGATCAAGCAGACTCGAATGCACGCAGTGACGCGGAAGGAAATGACGACGATGCTGCCCAGCTGTGGATTGATCCGATTCTCGTCCATCTCGTCGAAGTTCGCAAGACCTTGGAGTCTGATGAGGAGCGTGACGCGTTCGACGCCGCCTGTCGGTCTGCACAACTATTCCCAACAGGAACCACTACTGCCGCAGGCGAGACGCGAAAGGCAGTTCGAACACGAAGCGGCGACCAGTCATTCTTTCTGCCGCCAGAGGAAAACATTGCACGCGACAGCTTGCCGACGCTCGCGTTTCTCGCACGCGAACTCTACCATGGCACCGATCCCAACGCCGCGCCAGAACTCCGGAATGCAGCTTTACCGACTGATTTCCGCTCTGAATTGGAGAGCATCTGGCAGATCGAATCGTTCTCATTCGAGCGGGTGTTCGATGCAGCGATCCGTCCGTTGATCCCCGGGCCGAACTCACAGGATGTCGATACTGCACCCCTCGAAACGACTGAAACGCTGGCAACGATCCGGAAATTAGCAGCAGTCAGATCTCCCGAGAACGACCGTGACCCGACGGATCCACTCCTGTATCGTTCTTCACGGCGCTCCTTTTTCGAACTCTCGAAACTCCTAATACCTACAGTCTCGCTGGACGGGAACAAAATCGAGTGGCAACCCGCACACCGCGTCTACATCGCACAGGAATGGCAACAAGCACTGGACAGACCAAACAATGCTCATATCGAACCACTGCTTACCGACGTCAACAAACAGACTGACACAGACCGGTTTGACCCGTGGATCCTTCCCCCGCTGGAGTGGTTCGACCTCGAAGCGTCGGATACTGCGGAAATTGAGGAGTGGGTAGCGTTCTTCCGATGGCTTGGCGTCGCCGAACACGTCCGTCCGCTCCCGTTTTTCGCGCCGGACGCGTCGACGCGTCACCGCTACCGGAAAACGAAAGGCTTCCAGCAACCGCCGCGATCAGCGATCTCCCCAGTAGACGATCTCGCCGCGTCCGATGAAACAAAAACTCCCGTCGATCCGCGGTACAGCGGCCTCACCGACGACGAGTGGGCAACGTATCGAGAACACCTCTTGGACAACGTTGATCCGGAACTGGACGTCAAGGATAACGGCTATTTCTTCCAGATAAATCCGCTTGAGTACGCCGAGGAAATCCTCGCAGCTGCGGCGGCTGACGAGTCTATTGGGACACGCCTCCTGAACCACCTCGCAACGTGGTGGGACGGGGGACTCGGTCGCCACGAGCATGCTTTGGCCGTAGAGTTCACTAATAACCGGTGGCGCGGCTCGAACCGGTCGTACTTCTTCCGCTCAAAGGAACAACGGACTGCAGGAGTGAATCTCTGGATATGGCAACTACGACAGCACGACTGGGTTCCAACGAGTCAAGGAACAGTAGCACCGCCGCGTGCGTGGTTTCTTCCGTCGAGCGACCGTAAGCGATTCAGTCTCCAACTCGACCGCCGCCGGTCGCTACTTCCCTTCGTGGAAGAACTCCAGTCGACCGCTACCGAGACAGATACGATCGAAGCGTTCACGTCGGCACTGGGTATCGGAACGCAACTCGAACAAGACCAGTTCTCTCCTGAGGACGTCAAGTGTGTCCTCTCACGCGTCCACGATCATCTGCAGAACGCCTCAGTCGAACCTGACCGTTTCGCAGGCGAGGTAGAGCTCGTCTACACACGAGTCGCAGAACTTCTTCCAGGACTCGAAGCTGAACGCATCGCCGAACCGGAGTGGCGTCCCGAAGAAACTGGTCTCGACACAACGCCCGTCCTCTGCCGGGACGGGGACTCGTACGAGTTCCACTCGGCAGCAGAGTCGTACTTCGTCAGGTCACACACCGACCGCGAGCGATACCGCAACCTGGGGCTACCACAGATAGTTCTCTTCAAGCCTGAAGCCGCGCGCTTCGGAACTCACCTCGGTGCTACTGACACGGAGAACGTAGTCACCAAGACGCCTTGCCCAGGCGACGACATCGGGATCCCCGCGAACGTAAACGGGACCACGGTCGACGAGGAGTGGATTGAAACAGTTCTCGTTACACTTCTCTTACGCCTCCGCTCGGATCGCCCTTCCGCAGCCGCAGTTGACCAAGACACCAGCAACACACGACGCTTCTACCAGCAACTGGAGATCGTCGACGGACTCGATCTGGAACTGACGACGACAGAATCATCGGCTCAGTTCGAGGCCGATACTCAACCACAGCCATACCACATCAGTAGGGGAGAAGATGGGACGAAATCCGCGGTCTTGATCGATGGATCACTCCCTGACGGAGAGTTCGTTGATGCGGTCGCCCGCGCTTACACGGATTATCTCGACATCCCACAGTACTACGAAGGAGTGTACAACCTTATTGAGCACGCGTTCGGGGAATCGTCGCCGGAAGCGATCTTACTCGACCGGCTCCGTGTGATCGGGAACGGTGTCCACGACGGTCAATTTGACGTCGTCCGCAGTCGACTCTTCGGGGATGATGGAGGAACGGTCATCGACTATGACGAATCCAAGGAAACAGACAGGGACAATGTATCGAAAGAATCGGACACAGCTTTCGACAAGAAGCGCGACCCGCCGACAACTGAACAGAAGGAGACAGCCGACTCGGGGTCCGCGAGTAGATCGAATCGCGTCCCCGACGTGGAGGCCCTCACTCGAATCGGCGAGCGCACCCCCTACGAATCAGATTCGCCGCGATCGACCTCTACGAGTGTTACCGGTCAGACGAAGACCAGACAACGATCGAGGAGTAGTTCTGGATCGGGCGGGACACCTGCCTCACAAGAGTATCGGACCAAAATCGATGACTTTGGAATGGTACTTACAATCGAATCCGAACGCGACCGTCTTCAGCAGTGCGGCGAGGACAATCCCGAGGAAAAAGTCTGGGACGTAAGCACACCAGAAACATATGGAGAAGCGAAAGGAGACACTGAGATCGAGGAACCAGTCAACGCGAACGGCGATCCTGATCTCGTCGAACAGGCGATCGACAACTTCCTCAAAGAAGCCGACCTCTCCGAGGACGAGAATCCGTTCGCCACCGACTGGCCCGGCTTCGACGTGCTAACGATCGCAACCGATGAAGATGGCGAACCCAGGATCGACCGGTGTATCGAGCTCAAGACATCGGGACTTAAAACGCGCAAACCCTCACTCTCGTGGAACGAGTGGAAAGCAGCTGAAAGCACGCTCGCAGACCGCTACTACCTCTACGTAGCTCGCAACATCCGTGTCGGGAAGAGCAGCGATGCAACACTGCTGGAAATCCCACGACCATTCCAGACACTGACCAAACACCGGCGCGAACGCCGCGAACGTGAAGTGCAACTCGACCTTCGAAGCTTCGACCTCGACGACGACCCGATCGTCGAACGCCCGATCGAATGGGACGAGTAGAAGAACTGCCGTAACAACCTTTCCAGCCATCCCTCAATCGTTCTGGAAATCCTGATACAGGCGGATCAACGTGTGGACATCAAGCATCGATGCATCCGGGAGTTCTTTGCGCATTGCGTCCCGAAGGTCGCGGCACGCGAGCACGATGCGATAGTACTGCTGCGCATCGAACCCTGTGTCGAGCGACTCAATATTGCTACACGCACTGAAAAGCGTGTCAAACCGCTCGTACTGGAAGTTCACGTACTTGTCCGGGTACGCTCCCATCAGGAGCGTCGTTGCAATCCGCAGTAAGTTCCCGTCAGAGACATCGTCACTAGCGGCAAACGTGTGGAATCGGCGTAACCGCTCGACCAAGTGCTCGTCCTCGTCGAACAGCATTGAGAGGACCGCCGCCGCTTCCTCAGGATCGTCATGACATGTCCCCTGAAAATCCTGAAGCTGCACGACACCCCACCTACCGAGTAAATACTGCGGCACCGGCGTCGAGAGAGTATCCGTGTCAGTGTACTCGTCAGCATTCGCCCAGAACGCGTCAAAAAACGGCTCCACGTCGTCTGCCGCCAAATCATTCAGCGTGTACGACGCGGCAACCTGCTTGGACACGTACTCCGCGAAATCCCACTTCCACGTCTCGTAATGTCTCCCAGCCCAGTGCTCAGTGTCCGTATCAGCGTAGGCATCGTTCTGTTGTGCAGCGACGTGCCCATCGATCGCCGGCGTCGCAGCCTCGAAATCGATCTCAATCGGGCCGCGATCCTTCGTCGACGCAGCAGGATACCCGCGGAGCGCCGCGTACAGATCACCCCGCGGTCCCGCCTCCTCCGCTGCGATATCGTCTACTGTTGCAGTCGTCACGAGCGCGAACAACTGATCTATCTCCTCATACACGGGCAGCGGCGTCTCGTTCGACACAGTGACGTGGCCAGCGATGTCGAGATACACGTCACGGAACAACGCAAGCTGGTCCCGAAGGTTCTCGAACTCGGTCGCCGGTTCGACGCCGAATTTCCGTAACCCGCGTCGAGCTTGATCACTCACGATCGGGTGTTCAGGGTCAGTTCGTGTGTAGAGTTCGGCGACAACCAGCCCCCAATTCGCACGGTTTTCCCAGTCAGCATCGTACTCCTCCGCAGTGCGAAGTTCGTCGAGAAACGAAGCTAACTCGGCCATCGATTCGGGCCACAGATTCAGGATCGTTGCTGCGTGCCACTCGGTTGCTGCCGTGAGCGTCTCCTCGGTCCAGAGCGCCTTGAAGTTCGACTCCGTCGGGTCGCTCACGAACGTCTCCAGACGGTTCCGGTACCGTTCCGAACGTGTCGGCGATGTTAAATCGTATCTAGAGCCAGACGGATTCGCGTCCACCACTTCCCCCCATGCCGACAATACCCGAGTAGCCCGCGGTCCGAGATGAAGAGTCATAGTTGAGAGTTAAAGTGAAGGCACATGTTTGTACTGGCGACTATATTCCGCACACACAAGCAAATTGAATGTACCGCTCTCGCTGTAATCTGCGTGATCACTGACTACCACCGCTAATACAAAAACCGGGACCCTTCTGCTGAACAGTTGTAGGACCAACTACGTTCTATTGTACCGCCAAGAATTATAGTGTTAGCCGTCCTACACCACAGTATGGCAAAGGATGGCACGATAACGTTTTACAATGAGGAGAAAGGATACGGGTTCATCACAACGTTGCTTGGAGACGAGATGCAGGAGGCTGATGCATTCTTCCATATCTCTGACTATCCAGGGGAGAATCCTACAGAAGGAACCCGTCTCAAGTTCAGCATGGTTAAAAATGAGAAAGGATGGCGAGCCAAAAATATCAAAGTGACATCCCAACCGAAGAAGACGTCTGGAACAAATTCGAGGACGAATTTCTGGAAGAGAGATATAGATCCTGAGTACGAGAAGCCGCAGACTCCGTATTTGAAGAATACGGCGAAGAAGGATGGTGTCAATAATGATGACGAGGACGAAGATGAGGGGCAGTTGAATCCGTTTGACGAAGGAATAGGGAACAAGAATGATTTGCTAAACGGAAAACTGTAATCTTCGTCACGGCGGCAGATTCCTACCGGCAAGGCGGCGATAGTCATTCATTCCGTCTCAAACAGGACCAGTCTGAACACCATCGAAAGCCAAGTCCTCACCGCTATACGTCACCTAACCGGCGACGTCCTCGCCGGGTTTGATTGGATTTTCGGTCCTCAACGAGCCCCATACTCCGCACCCAATTCACTCGCTGTCTCGCCATGTCCGTCTCTCCACGACTCCACCCTAACTCCGGGTGCGTGTCCAACTCTCGGTCACTCACCTCCCTGAGCGTCATCGGCCCAGCAGACAATGCGTAGAGCAGACTCCGCGGCCCGACGTTCCGATCACACATAATTCGAAGCAGCGTCCCCACGTCGTACTGCTGAACATACTCTTGACCAGCGTCCCCGAGCGTCCAGCGGTCATTACCTAACCATAATCGGATTCGAACTATGGGCTAAACCATCGGTAAACGTGGAACATCGAGTAAATCTCGGGTAGTCAGAGCCAGTTCCTCTGTACTACCGAAGAGCGTCGAACCAAATCCCGTGAAGACTGCGCTCCCTGTGGATACACCTGCATCTGAAACCGTGTCGTAAAAACAGGAATTCCTACCCTCAAGCATCGACCGGTGTCAACCGCGAGTGAGTAGGGTAGTTCACCTATTTCAGCTCCGACAACAACTGCAGTGCGAGCTGTTTGTTAAGACTCCGATTCGCATTCCCGCAGTGGGGTGAATGAATACAGGATGGGCACCCATCCCGGCAGCTACAGTCCTGAAGTAGTTTGAACGTCTTCTCTAACAGTACGTCAAGTTGATTGAATGCCTGTCGCGTCAGCCCGGCTCCACCGGGATGGCCATCGTGAATGAAGATGGTCCCATTAGTCGTTTGCCCATGACTGACAGTTGAAAGGCCGCCGATATCGCCTCGATCACATAGCACCTCCATGGGAAACAGCGATATCAGGGCATGTTCGATCGCGTGGAGCGCACTGAGATACTCATCTTGTGACTCTATCTGGTCGAGAATCATCGCCTCAACGTCGCCGGGGACGGTGATGAACACTCCTGTAGTTTCGATAGCTCGTGACTCCAACGGCTCTTCAAACTCACACTCCCGTGGAGTGTCGTCACTGGGGTTGCTGTACAGCAAATATCCCGTGACCGTATCCTCTACTGTGAGTTTTCCTAACGTCGCTTGAGCGTCCATTTCATGCGTCTCAACGGATGACTGGCGGTACGTATCCTCAATAGTCACGGACTTCTCTCGAAGAGCACGTGTGTACTCTGCTGTAGACGTCGTTTCGAGCAACGCCTGATCGGATTCGAGATCTAACTCCACAACTCGATAGGTCTGTTTCTGGTGGCGATAAATCGCGTCCGGATGTGCATCCCGCACCGCAGCTCCAAATTCAAGCGATGCCAACTGATCGTCCCGATTCCGGTCAATAAGATCAATTTCGCGGTCATCGATCGCTCGAATATTTGTCTTCCACTGAACATCTGAATCCGTGGCACGCCATTGAATCCGATCGCCACTCTCTACACGGCGAAGACGGTCATTGGCTTCCACGTCCGTGACGACACCAGGCAGATCGAAGCCGAAATAGTCCTCGTCATCTGGCGACAAGAAATGGTCACTTGCCGCACAAACAACGTGATCCGGACGAATCGCATCATTAGTCGGGTTGACAGCAGCCTGTTCAGCACCACTCTCAAACAATTCCTCGGGCTCTCGGATCGTATACTGGTCCAGTGGATCGTCTGCCCCGACGAGAACAACGAGGCAGGCGTCCTCACCACGCCCAGCTCGCCCGGCTCGTTGGAACGTACTCATCGACGTTCCCGGGTAGCCATCGAGCAAGACGACGTCGAGAGTCCCGATATCAATCCCGAGCTCAAGCGCGTTCGTACTCCAAACGCCACGAGCATCGCCGCTACGAAGCTCCTCTTCAAGTTCGAGGCGTCGGTCCGTATTGAGTGCTGCATGATAGGCGTGAACGCTGTCCGCGAGGTCATGCTGGCCTCGTTCACGCAGCATTTTGTCCGACCAGTCAACATACTGTTCCGTCCCCTGTCTAGCAGCAGTGAACACGAGCGTCTGATACCCCCTGGTCACAAGATCGCAGAACAGCCGCACGGATTCGACGTGATTCGATTGTCGTTCCCCACCGACCACCTCCTGATGGGATGGGAGTGCAATCTCATCGGACGGCTCCGATGAACCGTCTGACTCCGCTTGTGAGTCGGTCGTCGAACTCGGAGCGGTCTCAATAGCGGCTGCGATCTGCTCAGGTGGATGTTCGTCATGGCCAGCACGGACAGTACCGTCTGCGTCGACAGCCGGATCCGGAATCGATCGGTCTTCGTCGCCATCTTGCTTGAGCGGTGGATTCCAGAACAGCCAGTGGCGATCGCCCGATGCACTCCCATCGTCATCAACAAGTCTGAACGTGGTTTCGTCCTGGCCAGTGACAGTTGCTGCATGCTCGACGGGATTCCCGATCGTTGCCGAACAACAGATGTACTGTGGAGACGCATCATAATGGTCACACAACCGATTGAGCCGTCGAAAAATCAACGAGGCATGACTTCCGAAGACCCCACGATACATGTGGACCTCGTCGATGACTACGGTATCCAACTGCTGGAATAACCACCGCCAATGATTCTTCCCGTGGGCATACGGGAGGAGACTAAGATGGAGTTGATCGATCGTCGTCAGAAGTACATCCGGCTGAGAACCCTTGATTTCCTGCCGAACCGTTCTCGATGTTTCTCCTGTTTGAACACCTATATCGATCGAAGCACCAAACCCTAACTCAGTATCGAACGCTTCGAACGTGTCCGCTTGATCATTGATGAGTGCGCGGTACGGGGCGATATAGAGTGTCTTCCCTGTGTTTTCGATCGCCCGCTCGAGACCGGGAACGACGTATGTGAGGGTTTTGCCAGAAGCCGTTGGCGTTGCGACAACCACGTTTTCACCAGACTGGACAGCCTCGATAGCCTCAACCTGGTGCGAATACAGACTCGAGATTCCGGACTGTCGAAGTGCGATCGATAACGGGTCAGAAACGTCGATATCAGCTGTCTCCGCAGATTGTCCCTTCTCAACCTGTTGATGAGTGATCTGTCCCCCGTAATAGCCTCGACCCCGTAACCATTCGACAGTCTCCTCAATGTCGGGTCGATTCTTCATCTGTCGGTTCTTATCGATTGCTGCTTGTGAACTTTTGTAATTTGATCTATGATACCGCAGCCATTACCAGAGGGCTGAACCGACGATAAGCCGCTGCACTATCTGGCGAGAAGGTGTTAGAACGCCCATCCAACAGGACCCGCACATTACGCGTCGAGAGATTGCACACGATCACTGAATTGGTGAACGTCTCGCAACCCACCTATGTATCCATGAGAGACTGTGAGAGTTGATCGTGATAGAGATATGACTCTCCAGTACGTGCGACCCGAGATTTTTGCAGCCGAACAAGAACTAAGAGGGTAGCTGATACTCATTCTTACAGTACTTGGGAGTCAGTTGTGAGGGAGAGAACAAACGAAGAGGAAGCCGAAGACGAGTCAAAAGAGACCGATCAATATCTTGCTGACGAAACCCCAGAGCAGAAACCATCCCGTCAACAAGAACTCGATCATTCACCTGATAAGTACACCACCGGGTACGATGCATTCGGTGACACTCGTGTCGGGATTGGAAGTGCTGGCGGAGATGTAACGAAACTCATCCGGCATAACGAAGGCAGGCATCGCTCCGATGGCAACCACAGTGCTCGTGAAGCTGCTCGTGACAAAGTGCGTGTTACTGAGTCGTTCTGCTCTACTCTCGATCTTCCGTCTCACCAACAACGTTTAGCGGTTGCTGCGATGGCGACGATGAATCTGGATCGGTTCGGTCGGCAGAAGCGACTCGGGAAAGTTGCTCTGGCAACGATTAAAGTGGCCGTTGAGTGGGATCGGTCCCGGCGATTCCCTGACGAGGGTTTATCGGACTTGGAGGAGGATGACCTGCCGACACGAATGCTTGACGAGTCGGATTATCGAGAGATACTAGATCAACAGGACGTCTCGAAAGCGGATCTATACAGTGTGTCCCAACTCGTCAAGCGTGAACTGAAGAAGGAGGAATTTTTTCAGTCTCGGTGAGCGGGACGGATCTGATGCCACAACCGTCACTGATACCGAGGTAGAAGAGGGGTGATACCCCCCTATGATCTGCCGGCACATACGTCTCCAGCATCTCATGTGAGTTTGGTATTCTTGAAGGTAATAATCCTTTAAGTATTCCCTGCGACAATATGCGTATTGAGGGTCGTCGGTCGTCGGATCCGCCGTAAGGCGGAGAGACGGCCTGGCTGCCAGTTAATGCGCGAATATCGCGGTGTTCCAGCCCCTCGGAGGGGGTGGGTCTATCCAGACTCCCGTTCCAACCTTCGAAGGGGGCTTTGTAACCAACACGCACGGGAATGGTCGATGGGCTTCGGCCCATCAGGCAAACCCCTTCGAAAGGGTATCTTAGTCCGTGCGCACAATTTGCGCTCGAAAGCATCGTTTCTCGTCGTTAGCCAGCGACACCCCTTAGAGGCCCTTCGGCTCATTACCGAGAGGAATCAGTCTTCGTCGAAGCGCTGCTTCGTCGGGTCTCAGTCACCATAGCACATATCGACGCGGCCAGTGGCAACGCTGGTCAGCGTTCGGTGTTCTCTGCTTCGCAGCCACTGGCTCCCAGACGACGATGCAGTACTCCAAACAGCTCATTCGATAAATGTCCGAACACACCAACCTCGACCAGACATATCTCCCGCTAATCAAACAACACGCCCGCGACCGGTGGCACGAACGAACCCCCGCAGACAGGCCAATCGAAGAAGCGTGGCGCATCGCCACACCCGTCGACGCCCCCGCAGCCGAGTGCAGCCACGCCCGACTCTACGAACCCACAGACGCACTCCTGCTCGTCCGAGACAGTTGGCTGCGAACCGTCCTCAACAACGACGGTCGCCTTCAAAAGACTGGCCTCGTGATGTGCGACAACTGCGATGACCTCGTAGATCCGATTACTGATACGCGCTGCCCATCCTGCGGCGACCCGCAACCCGCCGTCCAAACCTGTGGGCAGGTCACCGTCATTCACGGCGGTGAGAACCGATGAGTAGTCCACCGTTCATCCATATCGACGAGTTTGACGGCGCAGACCGGTTCGTCACCACGAAAGCGTTCGTCAACTACACTATCGACCTCCGAAGTCACGAACCTCACCAGAAAGTCATGCTTGGCGACAGCGAAAGGGGCGACGTCCAGCGACCCTGCGTCGTGTTCAACGACGATATCACCCTCGAAGAGGGATGTGGATACCGTTTCGGCGGCTTCGACAACCAGTGGGACGACGGTGAAGAAATCCAGCTGAAACTCCACAAGAAATCCTGGGCGAACAAGTTCTACGACCCGGACGACTAGTAGCGCTCAATATCCACTGACCCTGCTGCAACACTCACGTCTCAGGCTCGAGTATACTGAGACTATTACCCTTTCCACAGCCGGCAACAGCGATCCGGATACATCGGATGGTTCACGGAAGATAAATTGAGTGACCGCCTGGGTCAGTTGGTTCAAGATTGTAGGATGGAATCTCGTCGAAGAAGGCCACAATAATCGGGAGCAGGTGACTGCAGTCCGAGAGCAACGTATGCATGATTTCGTTCGGATCCTGGTTCTCTACTTCGTATCCCCAGAAATCGTCGGGTGGAAGATCGAATTTCCCCACGTATTCATGCGCAACCGTGATGTCGAAGTCACTGATATAGTTGTCCGAGATATCGAACGAGTAGCTTCGACTGCCGATACCAGCAGCGACCATGAAATCTCGGGTGTCATCTGTTTCTCGGAAATCTGTGACCTCCCATTCGTTCAGCTTGGAGTCGTCGGCCAGTTGGAAGACGAGTTTTAGTCCTCGACTATCACTGTCTGAGTCGACTCCCACCCCTTTGACCGAGTTCACTTTCCAAGAGTGGTTGCTGTATTCCTCGAACCGTGTGTTCAGCTCTGGTATGGAATCTATCCCCTCCCGGTATTCAGATCGGGTAGTGTAAAACTGGGTTAGGAATCCCTCTGCTTCCTCCGGGTCGTAGTCGTCTGGTTTGACGCGGTCCGGTTGCCAGTCATCTAACAACGCCTCCACTTCGTCGCTGAAACTGACATCCGCCGACATTTCCTGCAGTAGTTCTGTGAACGATGGTGGTGTTTCACCGTCCGACTCAACACTGGAACCTTCGGTGAACTCAGCACGTAACTCTTTGACGCGGGATGAGTACTGACCGCTGTAATCCTCGGTAAAGTCACGAATCATTTCCACATCTGCTTCTGAGAGCGCCGGTCCTGCCGCGTCACGGAAATCATCAAAATCAAATTCTGAAGCATCCTCCTGAGGCCCGGAGTTTCCGGTCCAGTGTAGTCCGACCTTGTATAGCCTGTTGCATCTTCAATATCAGTTCGCAGGACGTGGCTGGGTAGCCTCGATCCAAGCGACTGAGGACAAGATGTGCCAGATTGACGTTCAT
>NZ_RBZW01000024.1 GCF_006543045.1 Salinadaptatus halalkaliphilus
GCTCGATGGCACCGAAACTCCGTCGGTCTCTTGCGCCCCATGCTTACATTAGGTTCTCATGGAGTAGCAGCGTTTCCATCGAGTCAGGTTTGCAGTTCCACCGAACCCCGACGCGGTGAGAATCCGTGTGGAGTTCACGGACTGTGGCGGGTGGGACTGCTGGGAGTGCCAAGCCCCCGGTACTCCTATCCTCAGCATCCACCGACCCTCGTGGTTGTTTTTGCCCAACAAGGGTCGAGTCAGCGTCAACGGACTCGGAGTTACTTTGAGTCTGCGTACAGCAGTCAACTCCACTCGTACGCTGTGAGCGTACGATGGTCATCAACTGGTTCCGATTACTGCTTGGTTGCTTGGGGCGGGCAGGCCGCCATCGTAGGACTGGGCGGGAATCGCTCCGTTCCCTGCCTGATTCCTACTCTAACAGAGTGTCGCCTGCCGACTTCAACGTTAGCTTTCAAATCTCGGTTGGGCTTCATCACGCGGATAGATCCCCAAGTGACGGCGCGTATCCACGGCCTGAAGACCGTGGTATTGCGCCTGTTCAGCGTATAATTGGGGCCTTCCACAGTTCGGGCCGAGACCTGTACCAGGTCCGGCAGTGATAAACGCCGCAATCGCCACGGCACGGCCACTGTGATCTCGAGCAATGGTCCGGACAGCCCGGAGACCCGAAGGTTGGCCGTTACCGATGCCTACTCGACGTTTCGCAACGGATACGAGACAGTCGTGACGGCGTACTCGAGTGGATCGTTGGTGTTTGATTACTGTACGCGGTTTTCAGCCGACGATCGAACAGATTCCGCCGATCGGAGCTGCCCGAACTGAACGAACAGCGAGCGAGCAACGACCTCCCGGTCGGCGTCACTCTCAGTTCCGATCGATTGTTTCGACGGCTCAGTTGAGAATTACCGGGGTGTTACAGGGGTCAGTAGCCCGTCTATAGTAATGAGTTCGGGTAGGTTGTAATCGAACCATGCTCACGCATCGATTATCTCTCCACGGTGGGACGACGATCCGTCGGCTCGAGACGCCGTCTCGAGGGTCAGGACGACTCGATAGCGGAGACTCGCTTGGACTCGCAGGCCGACACGACGCGAGTCGATCGACGACCGCAGGCGGAACATTTGATTGGTGATTGATATGTGTGGAATCATCGGCCACGTTGGGAACGGTGACGCGCTCGAGACGCTCCTGACCGGCCTCGAAAACCTCGAGTACCGTGGCTACGACTCGGCCGGCGTCGCCGTCCAGAACGGCTCCGGCATCAGCGTTCAGAAGCGGTCGGGAAAGGTCGACGAACTGAAGTCGTCGATCGACGGCGTCTCGATCGAGGGCTCGGTTGGCATCGGCCACACGCGCTGGAGTACACACGGCCCGCCGACCGACGAGAACGCCCACCCGCACACGGATGAAACCGAGGATGTCGCGGTCGTCCACAACGGGATCATCGAAAACTACGCCGAACTCAGAGAATGGCTCCGCGCGAACGGCTGTGAATTTACGAGCGACACCGATACCGAGGTCATCCCCCATCTCATCCAGTACTACCTCGACGACGGCCTCGAGAGCGAGCGCGCATTTCGACGCGCTATCGACGATCTCGAGGGGAGTTACGCCGTCAGCGCCATGATCGCCGACGAACACGTCCTCTATGCGGCCCGCAACGGGTCGCCGCTGGTCGTCGGCATCGAGGACGACGAGTTCTTTCTCGCCAGCGACGTACCCGCCTTTCTCGAGTATACGGACAACGTCGTCTTCTTAGAGGACGGTGACGTCGTTATCGTCGACGACACCAGCGTCGAGTTCACCGATCTCGAGGGGAATCTGGTCGATCGGGATCACGAAACCGTCGACTGGGACCCCGGTCAGGCGGCCAAAGGCGAGTACGATCACTTCATGAAAAAGGAGATCACCGAACAGCCGACGTCGCTGGCCCAGGCTATCGAAGGTCGAATCGACCCCCAGGCCGGCCGGATCGACCTCGAGGCGTTCGACGATGGCGCGTTCGCCGACGTCGGGAGCGTCCAGCTCGTCGCCTGTGGCACGTCGTATCACGCCGCGTTGTACGGCGCGTTCGCCCTCCGGGACGCCGGCATTCAGGCGACAGCAGTGCTTGCAAACGAGTACAGCGTCGCAGCCCCACCGGTCGACGACGAGACGCTCGTGGTCGCGGTCACCCAAAGCGGCGAGACGGCCGATACGCTGCAGGCGCTCCGGCTGGCCGACGCCGCGGGTGCCGAGACCCTGACGGTAACGAACGTCGTCGGCTCGACCGCCGCGCGCGAAGCCGACGACGCGCTGTTCATCCGGGCCGGCCCCGAAATCGGCGTCGCCGCGACCAAGACCTTCTCTTCACAGGTCGTCATGCTCACGCTGCTCGCCCAGCGCATCTCCACCGACCTCACCGGCGAAGCCAGTGTCGACCTCGAGTCACTACTTGCGGACCTCTCCCGGCTTCCCGACAAAATCGAACGCGTCCTCGAGGAGTCCAACGCCGAGCGGATCGCCCGACAGTACGAAGACTGCGTGTCGTATTTCTTCATCGGGCGGGGTCTGGGCTACCCGGTCGCGCTCGAGGGGGCACTGAAGTTCAAGGAGATTACGTACGAACATGCGGAAGGATTCGCCTCGGGCGAGCTCAAACACGGGCCGTTGGCGCTGGTCACGCCCCAGACACCGGTCTTTGCGATCTTTTCGGGACAGGAAGACGAAAAGACGCTGAAAAACGCCGAAGAGGCTCAAACTCGTGGCGCACCGGTTATCGCCATCTGTCCGGACGACCACCCAGCGGTCGAGGTCGCGACGGATCACCTGTCGATTCCTGACACGCGATCGGAACTGGCCGGACTGCTTGCAAACGTGCAACTCCAGCTCGTTTCCTACCACGCAGCGAACCTTCTCGATCGGCCGATCGACAAGCCACGCAATCTCGCGAAAAGCGTCACTGTCGAGTAACTGCTACGTTTCTCTTTCGTCCGTATCCGCGGCTCACAGTAGGCGTCAGATGACGAATCGAGAACGGGTCACGGGGCCTCGGACGTAGCCGCCAGCCGACGGACATAGTCGTCGGCCAGCGGTGGTGACGATCCTCCGGCCGCCTGGAGCCGCAGGACGAGAGGCCACCCCCGTAGCCCCACGTCCAGCCGTCTCCATCACTCGGACCCACACTCGACGACGTCGGAATCGGATCGGAGGAATGCGGTGATCGAGTACAGCGTGTTACCGATCGACACCCTCCACTTCGATTTGCTTATCGACGGCATATAAACCCCACACCTGATGATTACGGGAACCCGATCGAGTCCCGTTGAGCAACCCGAGTGGCAGTATCTCTCGAGACCGATGCACTCGTGGCTCGTCACCGGTCGCGCTCGACGATCTCGCCCGGGTTAGTCGTCGCACCGGCAGTCAGCGTCAATCCCGGCGTGAGACTCGAGTTGATGCCGGTTTTGGCGTCGTCACCGACGACGACGCCGAATTTTCGTCGCCCAGTCGAGATCCGTCGGCCCTTCACCGTCAGGCGAACGTCGCCGTCGTCGTGACGGAGGTTCGCGACGGTCGTCCCGGCACCGAAGTTGACGTTCCGACCGAGGACGCTATCGCCGACGTAGGAGAGATGGCTCACCGTCGCGCCCGACGAGAGCACGCTGTTTTTGATCTCGACGGCGTTGCCGACCGAGGTGTCCTCGTCGAGCAACGTCGCCCCGCGGACGTAGGCGTTGGGCCCGACCGACGCTCCCGACCGGATCAAGACCGGTCCCTCGACGACCGCACCCGGTTTCACCGTCGCGCCCTCCTCGACGACCACGTCGCCCTCGAGATGGGCGGCGTCGCTGACCTCGCCGTCGATCCGCCGCTCGAGCTCGCCGAGCTTCCACTCGTTGGCCTCGAGAAGTTCCCAGGGCCGTCCGACGTCCATCCAGCGATCGGTCGTCACCGGCGTGACGGCGTACTCGTCGATGACACGTGCGATGACATCCGTGATCTCGTGTTCGCCGCGTTCGCTCGTGGCGACGTCGAGCCACTCGCGGGCGGCCGCCGGGAAGGCGTAGGCGCCGGCGTTGGCGAGGTTCGTCGGCGGCTCGTCGGGCTTTTCGACGATGTGGCTAATCGTGCCGTCGTCGGTGCGCAAGACGCCGTACTGGCGTGGGTTGTCCACCTCGACGGCACAGACGGCTGGCGAGGCGTCGAACAACTGTTCGATCGCCGCCGGATCGTACAGGTTGTCGCCGTTGAGGACCGCAAACGGCCCCTCGAGGTGCTCGCGGGCGACGTTGACGGCGTGGGCGGTACCAGCCTGTTCGTGCTGGACAGCATAGCGGACCGGCACGTCCCGATAGCTCGAGCCGAAGTACTCCCTGACGGTCGTCGCCTCGTAGCCGACGACGAGGACGATTTCGTCGGCACCCGCGGCGATTGCCGCGTCGACAGTGTGGGCGACGAGAGGTCTGTCGGCCACCGGCAACATCGGTTTCGGCACTGATGCGGACAGCGGTCGGATCCGCGTTCCTTCGCCCGCCGCGAGCACAACTGCTTGCATACCGCAAGCTACAGCGGACCGGCGGATAATTATGTCGCGGCTACCGGGTCGCCAGTTCCACACAGCGCTCCCCTATACCGACGGTGGTTCCCCTCCTGGGGAGAGGAAAACGATCCATTTCTCGAGAGTAATATCGAATTACGCGCGGTTACGGCCGTCACACGTCCGATAGCAGGACAGTCTGTGACGCCGACTCCTCGTCGATGAAAGCCGAAACTAACGCATTCAACAGTCGTTATGGACTCTATAGTAAATACCGTTCTGTCGGAACGGGCTGGTGATGTCGACGGATTCATCCGAGACGAAGTGGACGCCGATGACGACTCGAGAGCACACGAGTGCCCCACGCTGTGTCAACTGTGGCACCCAAGTGACACGCCAATTCGCCCGCGTCTTCGGCGACAATCGTGACGTCGTCCACGCCTGTCCCGACTGCGCGACGTATCGTGAGATGAAAACCTCCGATTTCATCCCCAAAGACGCCCGATAGCGGGCTTCGGCTCTCCACCGCGCCCTCGCTCGCACGGTCGCTTGGCTGACCGGCCGTGGTCGGCGTCCACGACTCCTTCCATCGCGACCCTGATACGGTTTACTGTAAGTCGTTGCCCGCGCAACCGCGACCCGGACGGCGGTTGCGCCGGTAAATCGGTACAGCAATCCGTATGAGTCGCCCCCAGCACCGATAGACGCCCTGCGACGGACCGCTGTCGGTCAGTGTCGCGAAACACAGACGGGCCGTGGGTGCGACGGTCCATCGGGACGCCAGCCCGTACGAGCGGCGGAGACGGGTTTCCGACTGCCGTTAGCACCTCCCTATATTTCTAAACTGTTGTGGCCGTATATATGCCCGAGTGCCATCACGGACTCACGACCGATATGAGTACGACGGACCACCCGAATATCGACGACAACGAGGCGATTACAGCACTCTCTCCCAGCGCGAAGCTCGTCTACAAGGTGCTCGAGTACGAGGGACCGATGACTCAGGCCGAAATCGCAGCCGAATCGCGACTCTGTGCACGGACCGTTCGCTACGCGATCAGGACCCTCGAAGAGGAGGAATTGCTCACTAGCCGCGTCTGTCTCGACGACGCCAGGCAGTCGAACTACTGGATCGAGGAATAGCTCCGTTCGCCGCGACGCTCGGCCTCGTCAGCGCAGTTTCCGATACTGATCGACCAGCAGATCGAGACCGAACATCCCCGAGGTGATCTCGAAGTGGGTCTCGAGTCGGGGGTTGAACTTCGCCTTGTACCGGTTGATGCTCGGCACGCCGGCCCCGACCATGTCGTAGCGGTCGTGACCGAGCTCGAGGCCGTCGCGCATGACGTGCCAGTCGAGCACGTCGTTGATCGCCAGATCGACGTCGGCGTCGGGTTTGACGCCACCCTGCCAGCGATACCGCGTGCGGTCCGATTCGACGACCAGAATGCCACCGACGAACGTCCCGTCGACGCGACAGACGTACGGGCGAATCGCACCGTCGGGCAGGCACTCGTAGACGTCGCGTGCGAAGCCGGCGTTCAGGTGAAACGATCGATCCTGGTTGTCATACCGGGTGGCAACCTGCTCGACGATCCGATCGACGTCGGCGGCGTCACCCTCCACGATCTCGTAGCGCTCCTCGTCGGCGTTCCGGATGTTACTCCGCGCGTCGCTACTGAAGCGATCCAAAAGCTCGTCTTCGGTTCCCTCGAGGTCGACGACGTAGGTGTAGCCCGGCTCGACGTCATACTCGTTCCAGACGAACGGCCGGACATCGTCGAACTCGGCGGCGACGAACTTGGTGTAAAGGGGTTCGATCTCCTCGTCGATCCACTCGAGACAGCCCTCGAGGAAGCGTTTAATCCGTCGATCGGCCTTCCGTTGTTTGAGTTTGTCGACGTTCAGTACGGCGGGACCGAGATAGGGCGACCACGAGCGAGGTGCCGGCGAGAAGGCACCGGTAACCGGCCCTTTGGTGAACTCGAAGATGGGAAAGAGTCCGACGGCTTCCTGGCCCTTGAAGCCGGCCAAGAGGTACGGTCTCGTGTCGGTATCGTCGGCCTGGAGCCGCAGCGCTTCGGCCCGATAGAACGGATTCGTCCCGTCGGACCGTTCGACGTATCGGTTCCACTCGTCACCGTCCGTCCGTGGATTGAGCACGCGAACCTCGACGCTCATAGGTACCCCAGATCGGAAAGTCGATCTTCGACGGTTCCGTCGTCGGTCGCCGCGATCGGCTCGGACTCGTAGTCTGGATACTCGACCGTACCGATGTCCTCGACGATCGGTATCGTCTGCCCGTCCATCGCGGCATCGATCGGCACGTCGAACAGCGCACAGATCGTCGGCGCGACGTCGAAAATCGTCGGATTCGCGGCTTCGATCGACACGTCCTCGTCGAACGCCGGACCGCTCGCGGCGAGTACGCCAGTCCGTTTGTGGTTCCACGACTCCATCGGCTCACCGAACTGCGGGACGCCGAGATCGGCGCTGAGGGCGGTGTCGAACTCGGCCGGGACCGTCACAATATCGGGTGCCCCCTCGAGATATGGCCCCTCGAAGTAGGTCTCGCGTGGCTCGACGGCGTCGAACATCGGCTTGCCGGCGGGCGTCCGAACGGCCGCGAGTGCCTCGATGAGATCGTCCCGAACCGCGTCGTAGTTCTCGGGGGCGACGACCCCCTCGGGCTCCCGACCCTCGAGGTTGATCCGAACGCCGAGTTCGCTCTTCGAACGCAGGTACGCCCGCGAGTCCGGAAAGTCCACCTGCTCGCTGGCGGCCCGAATCATGTCGTTGGGCACCCGACGACCGATGGGTTCTTTGAGCCCGACTCGATCGAGCGCGCCGGCGACCCGCTGGGTCGTGATCCCGACGCGGGCAGCGACGTTCATCGCCCGCTGGAGCGCACTCGGATCGCGCTCACCGGCTTCGGTTCCCTCGAGCAGGTCGCTCTCCCAGACCGCCGACCAGTTGGGCATCCCCTCGCCGCCGCTCTGTGGGGCGACGTCGCCCCGTTCGCGGAGGAACTCGTTGATCCGGAACTCGGGGCCAGATACCTGCCCGATGCCGTGGTCGCTGACGACGAGTACATTCTCGGGCTCGACCGCCGCGAGCGTCTCGGCGAGTTGCCGGTCGACCGCGCGGTAGACAGCCTCGATCGCGTCGGCGTCGCCGGGTCGCTCGTGAAAGACGCTGTCGGTTTGTTGGAACTGGAGAAAGCCGAAATCGGGATGAACGCGCCGACAGAGATACCGAAACGCTTCGCCGCGACAGTCGACCGTTCGTTCGTAGCCCTCGATCGATCGATCGGGGTCGGGCGTACTCTGTGGGTAAACCCAGTACTCCCCGCAGGTCCGTTCGACATCCTCGAGAAGCCCGCTGGGATGACACTCCGGCTTCTCCGGGGCGGTCATCCCCGGAATCAACGCGCCGTCGAACTCCCCGGGCGGGTGCGTAACCGGGACGTTGACGACGACGCTCGAGAAGCCGTGATCGTCGAGTAACTCCCAGACCGGTCGTGCCTGGACGTGCGTCGAATTCACCACGTCCCACTCGTAGCCGTCGAACGTGAGAAAGTCGTACACACCGTGTTTCCCGGGGTTCTTGCCGGTGTATAGCGACGGCCACGCACTCGCCGTCCAGGGCGGAATCTGTGACTCGAGCGGACCGCCCACCCCCTGCTCGACGATGCGCTGGAGCGTCGGAATCGCCCCCGACTCGAACAGCGGCTCGAGGACGGGACGACAGCCAGCGTCGAGCCCGACGACGAGTAGACGCATGTCGTCTACTGCGGTCGAATCTCCCATGGGCTACGGTCCGTCCGTCTCTGCTTTGTTATTCGAAGACTTTCGCCCTGTAGGCCAGGACTTCACACGTCTCACTCGAGAAGATAGTGTCGGTGAACTGATGGTCGGCGATGCCAGATACCGGACGACTAGTCGGAGATGTCGGCGCCCCGAGCACTGTAAGATCCGATTGTCTCGGGTGGAACCGCCGTATCCTCACCATCACTAAGGCGACCGTTCGACGAGTCCCGTACACAATGTGTGGGTTGCTCTCTGGTACCAATCGATGGGTGCCGTACGCATGATCAGTGGGACACCATCGCTGTTCGTGGCGTCGCTCTCGTCCAGGCGACTGGCCGGTATCGAATCGTTCGTCGACGACTACGCTCGCGAGTTCGTTCGCTACGGCTCCGGCAAGGTCGCTCTCCGCGACGGACTCGCAGGTCTCGTCGAGGCGGGACAGAACGTCCTCGTCCCCGCCTACCTCCCCGATGCGGTCGTCGAGCCCTTTTTAGAGCTCGGGCTCGAGCCACGACACTACGCTATCGAACCGTCACTCGCGCCGGATGTAGCGGATCTGGAGCGACGCATCGACGCGAACACGGCAGCCGTGCTCTCGGTCAACTACTTCGGTTTTCCCCAGCCAGGACTGTCGGAACTGCAGTCGATCGTCGCCGACTACGACTGCTATCACGTCGACGACAACGCCCACGCCCCGCTGAGCGTCGACGGCGACACGCTACTTGGGACGCGTGGCCACCTCGGACTCACGTGTCTCTGGAAGCTGTTGCCGACTCCGAACGGTGCCTTGCTGTATCTCAACGACGAGTCCGTCCGCGAGCGCTACGACCCCTCGACTGCAAGCGGCATCAGCGAGAGCATGAACGGGACGGACTATCGATTCGTACTGACGTCGATAGTCGGCGACCTCCTCGACGAACACGGCCCCGTTCGCCGGTCGATCGACGCGATCCTCGAGGGTCGCCAGCAGACTCCCGCCGTCGGGAGTCCAACAGCACGATACGAGGCCGGCAAGAAGCCGATGTCGAAACTCGCCGCCCGTATCGCCGACGACGCCGATCCCGAACCCATCCGGAGCACTCGCCGCGAAAACTACCGCGCCTGGCAACGGATCCTCGAGGACCACGACCACCTCGAGTTCGTCTACGAGTCGTTACCGCCGGGGATCTGCCCCCAAGCCGCACCGGTCCGGGTCACGGACGCCGAGGCGGTTCGAAGCGAGCTTCGCCGCTGTGGGGTTGGGGGCGTCAAAAGCTGGCCGCGACTCCCATCGACCGTTCGCGACGATCCGACCTACGCGACGGCGACGACGCTCGCTCGAGAGATCTATACGCTGCCGGTTCACCAGCACGTCGACACGGCCGCGATCGAGGCGGTCGGCGACCGGCTTCGGTGTTGAGACGAGTCGTCTCACCCGTTGCCGGTGCAACCGCACCGTCCTGCGGGTGCAGCTAACCCGTACAGCAACCCTAGGCGTCCGGCGTGGCCGCCGTTCATTCACTCGAGGGCGTCGAGACGCCGTCGCGTTCGCTCGAGCCGACCAGATCCAGCCGGGAGCGAACGTCCTCGGCGAGTACGTATCGCCGTTTTTCACGACGGTCGAGCACCGACTCGGTTCGAAGCTCCGAGAGCAACCCCTGGACGGCGACGGCTGACCGGTCGACTCGATCCGCGACCGATTCGGTCTCGAGTGGCCCCTCGCGAGCGATCGTCGCGATCACGCGAGTCGCCGTCTCGAACGTACACTGCGAGCGACCGCTTGCCCCCTCGACCGCTGGGACCACCCCGATCGTCTCGAGGACATCGACGAACTCCCGGCGCTCGTTCGCGACGACGATCTCTGCCGGTCCGTCCCCGTCGTCGACGTTCGTGTAGCCGAACTCGATCGCGTCGCCGTCGCCCTGGACGATCGGATCGGTTTCGGGTTCGACGTTTCCGACCGCCGCCTGAACGGCTTGGTCGTCCGCAGCCTGGCTCGAGTCGGTGTCAGGCCCGTCCGCATCGGTGTCGCTCCCGTCCGGGCCGGCGTCGGACTCGCTCGCCGTGGTCTCGTCGCCGTACTCGCGCTCGAGTTCGCTGACCCGGCGACGCAGTCGCTCGTTTTCCATCCGCAGCCGATCGACCGTCTCCGTGCGGGACTCGAGCATCGCCTCGAGTCGCTCGGCGTCTTCGATGGCCTCCTCGCGGTCGGCTTCGGCGGTTTCGAGGTCGTCTTCGAGCACCTCACACTCGCGCTCGAGTTCGACGACCTCCTGGTGAAGTCGTCGGAGCTCCTCGTCGTTACCGTCGGGCAGTTCGGTCTGGACCGTCTCGGGATTGCTGAGCGCGTCGGCCATCTGCTTGGCCGCATTCGAAACGTCCCGAGCGGACTCGAGTTCGTCTTCCAGGGTTTCGATCCGTGTTTCTTTCTTCTCGAGTTCGTTCTCGAGCTCCTGGATGCGGTCCTGTTCGCGCTCTTTCCGCTCAGAGATGTCCTGTAAGTCCCCCACGAGCGCGTCCGAGACGGACTTGAGTTCGGGACGTTCGAAGTCGTCGAGACCGGGTGTCGCGCCGGCGTCGAACGTTCGTTTGCGCCGGAACTGGATCTTGCGGACGTCCGCTTCGGTCCAGTCGGTCTGGACGAACGCCTGGCCGTCGTCGAGATCGGAGACGAGTTCGGTGTACTCGGTGTCGATGATCCGGCCGACGACGTTGGTGTCGTTGTCCCAGGTCAGGCGGTGCCAGACGAGCCAGTTCGCCTGCGTGATGAAGTCCTTCTTGACATCGGCCGGGCGCTGACTGATACCGAGAATGCCAAGGCCGTGCTTGCGCCCGCGTTTGCCGATCTTGATCAGGAGCTTGCCGGTCTCGCCGACGCCGCCACCTTCCGGAATGTACTCGTGGACTTCCTCGACGACCAGCAGGAAGGGTTTCTTGAGTTTCTTCTCCTTGACGAACAGCTGACGGGCGGTCTCTCGCAGGAGTTCGTCGGCGACCTCCTCGTCGAGATACCCCGACACGTCCAGGATGATCGGGACGTTCTCTTCCAGGGCCAGCGTCGCCATCTGCTCGGCGTGTTCGGGCCCGATCTGGATGTCACACTCCTCGTCGGCCCCGGCGTGGAGCATCTCGTACTCCTCTTTCAGGCCGTAGTACTCCCCGTCGGTGTCGACGATCAGCAGGGGAAAGCCCGACTCGAGCAGTTCCTCCGCGATCACGGAGGCCGTGTTCGACTTCCCCGAGCCTGACTTCCCGGTGACGAAGCCGCGACCGGTCAACAGTTCGACGACCGGCAGGGAGAACTCGCGCTCGTCCTCGGTCTCGCCGACGAGGATCGTCCGGTCTTCGCTCACGTTCCGTCCACCTCGCCTGCGAACGCCCCGTTCATACTATCAGTACAGTTTCAGTCGGACACCTTGAATATTGGCCTCGGGTTCGAGGCGAAACTGATACTGTCGGACAGCAGTCAATACGAAGCCGAGCGTGTATTCGGGGTCGTCGCCGACGGTGACCAACCCACAGTACGATCGGCTTCACGGAGTTCTGTCCGACAGCATGAACCGGCCGCTGAGCCACGCAATCGGCCCGTAGAAACGGGTATCCTGTCCAAGGAACCCACTCGCAACACGTTCGGCAACTTCGCGGATGCCGCCGTCGACATCGTCGAACAATCGACGCGACGGAACACGTCAGCATGGTCGACGTTCCGGGCGTCTCGCGCGCACTGACCGAGAAGTTGCGGCCGTCGAACAGGCAGAAACCGTCGTTATCTGTGACTAATCCATCCTCCACAATACTTTAATGAAGGCAGCGTGAACGAGAAGTCTAGACAGATATGACGGGATCCTCACAGGAAGTTGGAGGGACAAACGGCGAGCTCTCTCAATTTACGAAAAATCGCTTCTTCAAGGGCAAACTGATGACCCCACGGATTATGGAGATCGACCGCTCGTATCACAGCGACCGGCTACAGACGATCAACCGCCACGTCACGGGGTCAGGTGTCGTGTCCGGACTCGAGGTCGAGTCGTTCGAACCGGTCGGGGACGGACTCGAGGTCACGATCAGGCCGGGATTCGCACTCGACGGACGCGGACGGCCGATCGTCGTCGAGCAGACGACGACCACGACGCTGCCAGCGGTGTCGTCGGACGAAATCTATCTGTTCATCGAGTATGACGAAGTTCCGGTCGAAACCGTCCCGGTACCGGATACCGACGGCGCAATCGAGGCGGACGCCGTCCCGAACCGACTCGTCGAAACCTTCGAACTCACGCACCGGGAGCGACCACCCAAGACATCGTGTGTGCCCGACGCTCTCGATCTATCGGCGGTGGATCCGTCAAACGGTGATCTCGACTCGTTCGCGCGAGACCTAACGAACTGGTACCACGAGACGAACAGAGTCGACCCGGAATCGGTCGACGATCCGGCCGTCTATCTCGGCGGCTACGAACGGACGGCCGATGGCTCGTGGGTCGAAATCACCGACGAGAGCGCACGCCCATACGTGTACGATCACGAGATGCTCTTTCACTTGCTCGTGAATCACCTCGCGAACACGGACAACCCACACGAGACACCGGTCCACGAACCGGCCGACCCGAATCCAGACGTTGCGGACATCGAAAACCGACTCTCGACGCTCGAGGACTCACTACAGGAGCTGGAACGCGAGAGAAATACGTTTGCACGGTATACGCTCCGAAAGACGATCAAGAACCGTGCCAGGTTTTTCGACGATCTCGGCGATCGTATCGAAGCCCATCACGGGGAAAGCAGTCGGTTAGCTCGGGAGATCGTTCGATTGTCCGGTAGCAACCTCGCGGACGGAGAGAACGTACGAAAGGCGTATATCCAACGCCTTTCGGGGGTGCTCCCAAATCTCATCGAGATCGGCGAACAACTCGACGGCGTCGTCACGGAAACCTCTCTCGAACGGTATCTTCGAGCCGTTTCGCAGCTGCAGTCGACGCTCGAAACCGATGCCGAACTGATCGAGGTAATCGATGCCGACGACCGCGTCTGTGAAGCCGTCGACTCACTCGAGATTCTCGTCGATGTCGTCCCTGATGCCTGACCTACGGTCCGTCCGGGGACGAGACTGCACCAGACGCCCCAAAAGGCCCGTAGGTAGCATTCACGGGACATTCTAGCAACGTTCGTTACTCGAGATGATGGAAAATCTGAACGGAATATTCCATGTAAATATCGAAAAATATATTAATATAATAGATATAGTACTTAACGTAGCACGTATAGAAGAGGATATAAATGCCAGAGTATCAAGCACCCGGTGTTTACGTCGAAGAAGAAAGTGCTGGAAGCAAATCTGTCGAAGGTGTCAGTACTAGTACGGCAGGATTTCTGGGACAGACGGTCCGTGGACCGATCGAACCACAGCTTATCACGAGCTACAACGAGTTCGAGCGCATCTACGGCTCGAGTCCCCCGGAGTCGGATCTAGACGTCGCAGTCAACGGGTTCTTCAAGAACGGTGGAAGCCGTTGTTACGTCGGCCGGGTTACTGCGGCCGACCCCAACGACGTTGCGACGAGAACGTTGATCGACGACGAAAAGAACGACATCATCGAACTCGAGGCGAACGGTCCAGGGGACTGGGGCGAAAACGTCGCCGTGATCGTTCGAGACGGGCAACACCCCGACCAGTTCGATATGGTCGTTCGGTACTGGTCGTGTGACCGAACGGAAGTGATGAATCCCGACGACGACCGTCCCGAACCCTCGCCGGCTGTCGAAGAGGTATTCGACGGGCTGTCGGCCGATCCTGTCTCCAACCAGTTCTACGAAAAGCAACTGACGAGTTCCGTTCTGATCGACGTCGAGTATCTCGACGACGGGCGACCGAAAAACGGGCTCGTTTGGTTGAGCAGAGACGACCACGAAGTCCGTACCGACGGCGGTGTCGTCGAAGCCGACCGTGAAGACGTGGTGCACATTCCGGACGATCTGGACGAACTCAACGACGCGGACCTGGAGTCGATCGCCGAACGCGTCGATATCGACGCGGAGCCATCGTCCGACGAATTCGCCGACGAACTCGAACGAATTCGAGATGGCGACCGGGACGTCGATATAGAGGTCGTTACGGAACCGCCAGCACAGGTCGACGTCGAGCCCGAAGCCGAACTCGAGTCCGAGACCGACGACGAGGTTACACTCAACGATTACGAGGGCGTCGATAAACCCGGGCTTCGAACCGGTCTCGCAGCGTTCGAAGCGATCGACGACATCTCCATCGTCTGTGTACCCGACGAGAACGATGTCCAGGGTTTGACGGATTCCATCGTCGCCCACTGTGAGAATATGGGTGACAGATTTGCAATCCTCCAGTCGCCGCAGAACCCGGGGCCAGTCTCCGAGATGGAGACACCAGTCGATACCTCGTATGCGGCGTACTACTATCCCTGGATCAACGTTCTGGATCCGGTAACGAACCGCGAAAAGCTGGCCCCACCAGGCGGCCACATCGCCGGGATTTACTCGCGTAGTGACATCGATCACGGCGTTCACAAGGCTCCAGCAAACGAACCGCTCCGGGGGATCGTCGGCTTACAACGTGACATTACCAAGGGCGAACAGGATGTCCTGAACCCGAAGGGTGTCAACTGCATCCGGAGCTTTCAGGGACGAGGGACCCGCGTTTGGGGTGCCCGTACCTGTTCCAGCGATCCCGAGTGGAAATACATCAACGTCCGTCGTCTGTTCCTCTACATCGAACAGTCCCTCGAAGAAGGGACGCAGTGGGCCGTCTTCGAGCCCAACGACGAGGACCTGTGGGCGCGCATTCGCCAGTCTACCGAGAAGTTCCTGAAAACGGTCTGGCGCGAGGGCGGTCTGCAGGGGTCGACAGCTGACGAGGCCTTCTTCGTTCGCTGTGGCGAGGAGACGATGACCCAGGACGACATCGACAACGGTCGCCTGATCGTCGAGATCGGTATCGCACCGGTCAAACCTGCGGAGTTCGTCATCTTTCGAATCTCGCAGGACACCAGCACCGCCTAACTGTACAGGTTCCAAACTACCCACACCGATACTAAATATACAACACACCAATGGCAGAACACGGACCCCTTCCAAGCACGGAATTCAAGGTTGAGCTCGACGGCGTCGAAGTACCCGGTTTCCTCGAGGTCAAACTACCCAAGCAAGAGACCGACGAGTACGACTATCGCGAGGGTGACGACGCGAAACACACTCGCAAGATGTTTGGCGACGTCCACTACTCGCCGCTCGTCCTTGCTCGCGGTGCCGACGAAGACAACGATGCCATCAATGGTTGGCTACAGGCCGTCCAAGAGGGCAACGAGGACGAGGCACGGAAAGACATCGCCGTCGTGATCATGGATCAGGCAGGCGATAACGCGATCCGGTACGAGTTCTCCGAAGCGTGGATTCGAGAATACGAACCGCCGACGCTGAACGCACAGGCTGGCGGCGGCGCCGAGGCCCTCGCCATCGAGACCTACACCGTCGAGTTCGAGGAGATGGAGCGCAAGAACGCATGACGAAACAGACGCTGTCCGGGCACGGATACGCCCTCGATCACACGTGGTACAACGGCAACTGCCGTATCGACAGTGAGGGGTGTCTCCACACCGACAGTGGTTCCTCACACGCACACTGCAGCAGTATCACCGTCACGTACACGGGCCACGAATGAGCGATCACACACTCCAGACCGAGTTCGAGTTCACCCTGCCCAGAGGCTACGTCGACGACGATGGGACGTTGCACAAAGAGGGGCGGATGCGATTGGCGACCGCAGCCGACGAAATCAAACCGCTCCAGGATCCGAAAGTCCAGTCGAATCAGTCGTATCTGACGATTACGTTGCTCTCGAGAGTCGTCACAGAACTCGGGACGCTCGAGACGGTCGAGCGAACCGTCATCGAGAACCTGTTCGTGACCGATCTCGAGTACCTGCAGGCGATGTACGAACGGATCAACAACCGTGGCCACAACGCGGTCACGACCGGCTGTCCGGAGTGTGCCCACGAGTTCGATGTCGACGTCACCTCCGGGAGACCCACCGTCTCCGGTGACGACTGGGAGTTCGACCCACCGGCTGCCACGACCACTGGGGACGAGAGCGCGGCCGTGACCCACGGTACAGACACAGCGACCGCAGTGACGGGGAGCGCGGACGACGGAGACGAGGAGATGGGTGAGCTGGCCCAGGGAAATCCGACCGAGTGATCCAGTTGTACGATCGCGAGACGCTCTACGAGGAGGTCGCGTTCGTCGCCTATCACTTCGGATGGAGTCACGACGAGGTGCTTGCGCTTCCCCACTGGGAACGGCATCGATGGTGTGACGAAATCAGCGAGATCAACGAGCGGATGAACGAGGCGCCGTCCCGGACACAGCAGCGCCAGAACCAGCACGGCCAGTCAGGGAGCATCCTCGAGGACGAGGGAGATGGCATCGTCCTCCAGAACGCCCTGGAGGATCTGTAGCCCACTCTCGTCGAGCCTCGATTTCACGTACTACTGATGACATACACGGATCAAAGCGACCCATACACGCAGTATAATTTCGACGTACAGATCGATGGCGAGCGAGTCGCCGGGTTTTCGGAAATATCCGGAATCACGATGCAACTGGAAACCGTCCAGTATCAAGAAGGTGGCGTGAACGATCACGTCCACTCGCTGCCGGGGACGTTTTCCCACGCGAACCTCGTGATGGAACGGGGGATGACCGAGGACGCGACGTTTTGGCAGTGGGTTCAAGCGGTCATGAGCGGCAACGTAACCCGAAAAGACGTGGTCATCACGCTTCAGGAGGACTTTCAGGGACAGAGCGTCTGGGGCTGGGAGTTTACCGGCGCGTACCCGACCCGATGGCAGGGGCCCGACCTCGTTGGTGGGAAAAACAGGATGGCCTTCGAGTCGATCGAGTTGACCTACCAGCGATTCGAAACCATCTCGGGATTACCAGACTGAGTGGCACAAACACGGGACAGGAATCAATCGTGGACGGCTACGAATTATCGGGGATGTCGAGCCGGTCTGTCGTATCGTCGTGCTTGTCGGAGTCTGTATTCTTGCCGACACGAGTCTCCCGTTCGTCGACACGCACGAACTCTTCCTCGGTCAACGATTGGATGACTACCGGAGTAACCTCGATCGAAGCGGTCGGACGATAGGTTGTGCCATCAAATTGAGACCACAGCGACAGTATCTCATCTACTGGTTCGTCGACGAGCGTTATCGTTACTGGCTCGCTCTGATAAAGGGGTGTCGTCGATTCTGCCGGATCGATCTGACAGTTATCGTGAAGGATCTGTAGCGCAGCGCCCAGACGGGTTCCCCGCTCGAGGGGGCCGGATCGTCCGTCGCCAGTTGCTGCTCGTGACTCCTCTTGGTCAGTGCTGTAGGCGGCTAGAAGATACCGCACCGAAAGCGTAAGCGGTGGGTCGGTGCGCATATTCCCGGTTATCTGCTTTGCTGCCGTTCCGCTCCGGTTGTCCGTTGTTATTCGGTACGGACACACCGCGAGTTCGAGCCCAGAAAGCGCGTCGACTGCATCCGGAGAAACCGCTTCGATCCCTGCTGGGTCGAGCGGATAGGGCTCTTTCGTTGCGTGTTTCTGTAACAGTTCGACGATCGCCATCGTAACATCAGCTATCGCGCTGTAAGTCATCGTTCATGTCGTTATGGTTGGCTTGTGTATTTTGTCTGCACTCACACGAATCCGGCAGGAGTGCGTTGGCACCGTTCTCAGCGGGTAGGCTGGTGACGGTCCTTTTGCTCGCGTTCCGTCGGTCCCTGGAGATACTCGAGATACGGCTCGAATTCACTCGCCTGAATCCGACTGTTCCGATCGCGTTTGTACTGTTCGAGCGCTTCGACGACGTGTCGCATCGTGATCGTCTCGGCGTCGGCCTCGGCGGCGTAGATCGCGATGTGTTTCGCGAGTTTGTCGATCGTTCCGCCGCTGTACTCGAAGTCGGCGAGCCATTCGGTGTCGATGTCCTCGACGGGCATCGACGGTGGGAAAATCGACCCCCAGATCGCCCGTCGGATCGCGGCGTCGGGTTTCTCGAAGCGGATCGTATGCGTGATGCGCCGGGAAAATGCGGTATCGATGTTCTGTGCGTAGTTCGTCGTCAACACGATGATGCCGTCGTAGTGTTCGATCCGCTGGAGCAGGTAGTTCACTTCGACGTTCGCGTACCGATCGGTTGCGTCCGAGACTTCCGCCCGATCGCCGAAGATGGAGTCGGCCTCGTCGAACAGCAAGATCGCGTTCGACTGTTCTGCGGCCTGGAAGATCTCCTCGAGGTTCTCCTCGGTTTCGCCGATGTACTTCGAGACGACCGACGAGAGGTCGATCTTGTAGACGTCCATCCCGACTTCGTTCGCCAGCACCTCGGCGGCCATCGTCTTCCCGGTCCCCGGCAGTCCCTTGAACAGGGCGACCACGCCCGCGTTCTTGTCGCGGTCGCGAAACCCCCAGTCGTCGTAGATGCGGCCGCGGTTCGTGACGTGGGCCTCGAGGGTCTCGAGTTGGCGTCTCGTCTCCGCGCCGAGTTTGATGTCGTCCCAGGACAGGTCGGGCTCGATGTGCTGTGCCAGGTCCTCGAGTGCGTCGGAGGACTGGGCGCGACAGCCCGCGCGAACGTCGTCGACTGTCGGCTCGCCGTCGGCAGCCAGCGTTCGGGCCGTCGTCAGCGCCGCCTCCAGCTGTCCCTGGGTCAGATCGAACGTGCTCGCCAGCCGTTCCGGATCGATATCCGCGGGAAGAGAATCCGCGCGGTCCGCCCAGAACTCGCGGCGCTGTGCGATGGTCGGCCGGGAAAATTCCCGGATCGCATCCAGCGTTCGGTCCCGTCGGTTCGACGGCGTCCACGACTCCCGGCCGACGACGTAGAGGCCAGTCTCGAGGTCGCCGACGCGGTGGACGATCGCCTCGAGGGACTGATCCGCGTCGGCAACAGCCTGGTCGGCGTGGTGGAGTACAAGCGGCAGGCCGAGCAGTCGCGCCTCGCGGACGACCGCCTCGAGGGCGTCGGCCGCGAGAACCGCCCGCAGGTCGGCCCGGAGCAGCCGGTCGCTCTCACAGACGGCTTCCACAGCACGGTGCATTCCGGCCCCCGCCGGGCCGTGGAGGTAGACGCGCCGGCCCCGACCATCGGGATCGGGCAGTGCCTCCAGATCCGCCCGACACGCCGGGGCTATTAGCAGGTCCTCGAGGGATGCGTCTGCGTCTGCGATCGTCAGTGGCTGGTCCTGGATTCGGGTCTCCCGCTCGAGGTGCGTTTGCAGCGTTGGATCGATGCCGTCGCTGTCGAGCAGGTACGACCGAATCCGGTCGTCGACAGCGACGTCAGTCTCGAGTAACGATGCCGACGGATCGTCGGAACGTTTGAGTGTCACGAGGTCGGCGTCGACGAGCGGAGATTCATCGAAGAGCAGCCTGACAGCACTGGCGAACACCGCGGGCGAGTCGGCAAACAGGTCGGCGCAGAGCCCGACCGTCGGACGCGAAGTAGACAGTTCATCGGTCAGGCCGGTCATCGCATCGGTGACGCCGGGGTCTAGGTCGGGCAACAGCGCTACGACCAGCACATCACGATGCGGTGGCTGCAGATCGAACGCGTCGACGAGGTTTCGAAGGCGAAGTTCGACACCCTGTTCGTGGGCTGCGTTACACTTGCGCTCGATACGGTCCCGTCGCTTCCGAAACCGATCACGGTCTCGTTCAGGAAGTGCATACTCGAGGGTAGCGGCCGACGCGACCGGCTCCCCGACTCCGTCGGCTTCGTCCATCGATAGCCCGTCCTGGGTGAACCGTGACGTGGCACTCTCGCGAAACGTCTCCAGACGCGCGTTGGCCAGCTTGCTTTCTTCGAGGAGATGCTCGAGTGTGTCGTAGTAGGGCACCAATATCCGTTCTATTGTCTACCTGTGCAAAATATATTTTGTGTATCTCGATCTAGTATTTTAGCTCAAAGTATTAGACAACAAATTTTATAGCAAGATAAGACAAATAGGAGAGCAAGATGGCATTTCGATCCGCCAGAGTGAACGCCGACGAATCGGCGGCCGATCGCCGGGATTCGGCGACCGCGTGGCAAGACGCCGCCGATTCCGCCGACTCGCCCGCCGCCGGTGGGAGAGACCAGTCGCCCGCGCCCGTCGATGCATTCGGGGTCGACCCAACCAAGACCCAGCGTGCGACGCTGCAACGTGCGGCCAAACAGTACGGCAACGACGACACCCGCCAGTGGGCTGCCGAAGGGATGCCCACCGACGCGATGGGCACGCCCAGCGAGATGGCGGCCTTCCGCGAGCGCCAGCAGGCTCGTCCCGCTGCAGTCCCACACGATATCGAACAGCAAAACGAAGCCTCGCTGCACCGGAACAAAGCCGCTCACCGTGATCACGAACCCGCCGGCGAGGCTGCTGTCCCCGAATCAGTCCGGGAGGTTGTCTCCGAACCCGGCCAGCAACTCGAGGGCGAGGTCAAAGCCGGCCTCGAGCAGCGGTTAGACGCCTCGCTGGATCACGTCCAGATTCACACGGGGCCGACGGCCCAGCAGGCCTGCGAAGAGGTCAACGCCCGCGCGTTCGCGGTCGGGAACCACATCGCGTTCGGTCCGGGCGAGTATGATCCCGAGAGTCCGAAAGGACAGCATCTCATCGCCCACGAAGTCGTCCACACCCTCCAGCAACCCGCCGCTCCCATCTCGATGATGCCAAAAACCGAGGTCGGGATGGAGGTCGACCCCGATCCGGCCGCCGAACGCGAGGCTGACGAAATCGCCGGCCAGATCATGCGTGGCTGGGAAACCGGTCTCGAGGGTGAGATGGCCGATACCGAAATCCACGTCCAGCGGTTTACTGGGGCCATCGCCGATATCGGGAGTACTGCGGCGAGTATGGTGAAGCTCAACCACGAAGCACAGAAAAACGCTCAGGAGGCCGAAGCCGAAAGTTACGCCCAGATGGGTGGCACCGAGGGCTCGCTCGAGGATCGGGTCGAAAATCTCGAGAAGCAAGTATCCAAACTCGGCGAGTACGTCTCTGAGCAGGTCGCCCCCGCCTCGACCAAACGACAGATGGTCACCGAGGCTGGGAAGGACGCCCTCTCGAGTGGGGCCGGGTTGGCAACAGGTGCGGGCATTGCCGCCTTAGGACTGGCAGGCCCGCTGGGTGCAATCGCTGGTGCGGCGCTTGCCGGGGCTGCCACCAAAGGAATGATGGATACGAGCTCTGCTGTTAGCCAGACTGCCAAGCAGGTCACTCCTGACTGGCTCGACGAGTGGGGTGACTCCGTTACTGATCGCCTGCCAAAATGGCTCGGTGGTCGGGATGAGGATGAAGATCAATACCATGGTGGTAATGAGATTGATGGGATCCGGTGATTAATATGAAGGCGACTATCCCCGGTGAAAATGAAGAAGGGATCGGTGTCGACGTTATCGATAATAACGGTGCAGAACATGAGATAACGTTCGAAAAGCAGTCGAATGAGATTGTCTATCACCAGTGTGAGCAATATGCAGACGACCCAGCTAATCGGACTCCTGAAGAAAATGAGTATAATAGGCAGGCCCGCAGATACGCCCGTTATTACGTCTTCCTGAACCGCGGTTACGACACGGTCGACCCGAAGTGGAAAAATCCCGTCCACCTGCAAGCAGTTCGCTCGGCGATCGATTCGATGGACCTTGAGGAGTTCGAGTCCCATTTCGGCGATCTCTACCAGCAATTGAAGAGTCACCACGACGACGACACGGAGCGCGTCCTGCATCCTCCGTCAGATTCCCAAGATGAAGACTATCACCTCTACCGCAAGCATGTTTACCTCGGCCTCGATCCCCTCGAGACCGACCTCGCGGATGACGCTCGAGAACTGGCCACCGAGTTCGGGCTCGATTTAGACCAGCACGCACCGACGGAAACGTCACTGTCGGGACTAACTGACGATGGCCTCAAGGCATGGACTAGCTTTTCTACTGAACTGTTCGAACGTTCTGACGGGGACGAACTGGCAGAATTGGCCGAAGGGTTCTACGTCGATACCACCTCTGAGCTGCATATGGCGTATCTCGACCACGACGGCATCGAGCAGGTGACGACGGCGATCGAACCCGACAGGGAACCCGATGCTCGGCTCGAAGTGTCACCAATCGAACCCCGGTCGATGGAACACTTCAAGGCTGCACTCGAGTTTAACCTGATCTGCCAGATTCGAGACTGTTTCATCCGCATGGGCGTTACCCCACCCGAAGAGTTCCAGGTGCTGGGTGTCGGTCTCATCGCTGCTGTCCAAGCCTACGACGAGGTCGACTTCTACCCGGATTATCATCTCATTCAAGACGACGGCACCTTCTACGGGGACATCAACTCGAAATACTTCTCAGATAACTCCCTGCTCGGCAGTGTGAAATCACTGCTGAACTGACCGAACCCCATGTCGACACGGACTCTCAGTACAGATTGCTCGAGACTCGCACCGATTCTGTCGAACTCTGCGAGCAAGTGGGCTACGAAAAACTGGAAACGTTCTCGGAACGCAGACTCGGACACCGAGACGAGCGAGAAGTCACGAGCACAGACAGCGGACACGTCGTCTTCGTCGGCTGCTGTCCGAAACGGGAGTCCTCAACCGCTGGCGGCGGCCGCCCTCGAGCGAGACGCGGCCAAAGTCGAGACCCACCTCGAGGCAGCGACGTTCGATAACTCCGCTGCGACCGTGGAGCTGGCCGACTCGGCGGCCCCGCGTCTGTTCGGTCGCGATCAGGGAGAAATTCAGCGTTCCCTCAAGGGCACTGATACGAGCACTGACGAGGTCCCCGGGCAAGTGCTGGACGTGCTGAGCAACGGTGGCCAGCCACTCGACGGGACGGTTCAGCGCGCCCTCGAGGAGCGCATGGACGCCGATTTCTCGGACGTGCGCATCCACACGGGCGGCACTGCAGCGAAAGCAGCCGAAGCCATCGACGCGAAGGCGTTTACGTGCGGGAACGATATCGTGTTCAACTCGGGCGAGTACGAGCCAGAGTCGCCAGAGGGACAGCACTTGCTCGCACACGAACTCGCGCACGTCACACAACAGAACGGTGGCGCGCCGATTTCGATGATGCCTCAAGAGGGTGCAGATCTCGAGATTGACCCCGATCCGCAACTCGAGCGCGAGGCTGATCAAGCGGCCGAACAGGCGCTTTCCGGTGAGGAGCCGCTGGTCGTGAATCGGATGGGGACGGATGTGCACATTCAGCGGATGCCTGCCGGTGCTCCAGTGAAAGGTGCAGAAGGTGGCGCGGGCCTGGCCGGCCGGGTGAGTGCCATTGAGGAGTCACTGAGTGAACTGGAGCCGTTGAAGTCACTGGCCGATCGGACCGACGAGCTCAAAGCACAACTGGACGGTTCGGGCGACGGCGGGGTCGCGAAGAAAGTTGGCGCGGCCGGTATTTGGGGCAGCGTCGGTGCCGCACTCACCCAGGCTCAGCATGCCGGTGCCGACGCCCTCGGCGTCGAAAGCCTCCTCGGCAACCTCACTGGCGATGCCCACGCCGACGCCGTTCTCGGAACTGTCATTGCCGGGACCACCGCCGCGAAGATCACTGGTGGCAAAGAAGGCATCTCCGCGCTCAAAAAGCGCGCCAAAGCGTGGTTCTCCGAGTGGCGAGCCAAGAGTAACGAAGACGAGCACAAGAGCCGGGAGGATGGGCAAACCGACGATTCATCACTCAAGTTTTGGTGATGAGAATGAAGGCAAAAATTGTTGGGGAAGATGATGTTGATGTGGGAGTGGAGGTCGTCGATAATAATGGTGCCGGACATCGTATTGTAGTCGGGCATGATGGAGATATAAACGGTCATTCACAAGAGGGGTATTCAGATTACCCGGAAGAACGCTCAAATACAGAAGGAGAGTCCATCACTCAGGCTCGCCGCTATGCAAAATATCACGTCTACCGAGAAACAGGGTACGACACGATTGAGCCGCGTATGAATCCGGATCGGATCGCTGCGGTACTCGCGGCCGTCCACACGATGGACGACGATCAGTTCGAGTCGCTGTTCGATCCGTTCCACCGGCAAGTCGTCAGCTACGACGATCCGTCAGTCGACCCACCGGTCGATTCCCTCGAGTACGTCGATCGCGAGGAGTTCAAACTGTACATGCTCGACGTCTACCTCAAGGAGGATCTCGAGGAGATCCGAGCGACCGCGGACGCGTACAGCGACGAACTGGCGACGATTGTTGACGAAGTCGAATCTCAGACCGACAGTGGCGGTCTCCGACAGAAGGTTGCCAGTTTCGCCGGCCAGGTCCAAGAGCGAACGGCGTCCGGCGACATCGAGCCGCCAGAGTTCTCTATCGAAGCAGTTTCGGATGTCCACATGCTCTACTATGAGGACACTAATGACGATCGCGTCGTCGAGGGCAACCGGCCGCTCGATCGTGAGCCCGATTCCCGACTCGAGTTCACACCGATGCCCGCCCACCCTATAGAGCAGTTTCGGCCCCTAATCGAGGAACACTTGCTCTGCCAGATCAGAGACTGCTACGTCGGGATGGGCGAGGAACCGCCCGCACAGTACCGCGTGCTTGGTCACGGCCTCTACAAATTCGCCCAGAAGTACCGCCACTTCGATTGTTACCCCGACTACGCCGATCCGAACGCCGATGTTCCAGGCTACAGGCCCTAAGTCAGACCTGCAGATAGCATTCATGAGTGTCGAATTCCGTTTCGTGTCGCCGCAGTCGACAGCGAAAAACTCATTGACCCCTGACTGGCGGTCGAAGTTCGCACCGACGCAGACATTACAACGTGGACAGCCATGCATTCAACAAGGCGGTGGCCAGCCACTCGAGGGGACGATTCAGCGCGCCCTCGAGGAGCGGATGGACGCCGACTTCTCGGACGTGCGCATTCACACGGGTGGCTCGGCGGCTGTAGCCGCTGAAGCGATCGACGCTCGAGCCTTTACGTGCGGCAACGATATCGTGTTCAACTCAGGCGAGTACGAGCCAGAGTCGCCAGAGGGACAGCACTTGCTCGCACACGAACTCGCGCACGTCAAACAACAGAACGGTGGCGCGCCGATTTCGATGATGCCTCAAGAGGGTGCAGATTTCGAGATCGATCCCGATCCGCAACTCGAGCGCGAAGCGGACGAGGCCGCAGCGCAGGCACTGAGTGGTGAGAAGCCGCTGATCGTGAGTCGGATGGGGACGGACGTCCACATTCAGCGGACGGCCACCGACGACGGTGGACTCGCGAGCCCATCCCGGATTCGCAAAATCGTCTCCGAAGAGATCGAACAGCGCGTTCCCGAGGCGGTAGACAAGCGATTGGAACAGCGATCCGAGGAAATCGAGGAGATGCTCAGCGGCTCGGGCGAACGTGACGAAGCGGCGTTGGAAGACCTCGGTGTAGATCCCGAGGCGATCGAGGGCGGAGAGAGCAGCGTGTGGGAACGGCTACGCGACGGGGCAACCGACAACCGAACGGCGGTCACCGCCGGAGTCGGCGCAACCGTTGCAGCACTGACGACGGTCGCATCCGCCGGCGCGTTGCCGCTTGCTGCTGGTGCTGCCGTCGCTGCCTCTGGAGCCTTCGCCTCGAGTATGCTCGGCAAAGGGGCTGCCGACGCCGCACTCGGTGAAGAGAGCAGTCTCTCGCCGGAAGAACTCGCGACGATCGTCGAAACGGTCAAACGTGAACTGCGAGAGAGTGGCGAGACTGGAGCGGGTGACTCGACCGGTGACGCAAAGAGTAGGAGGGGATAAATTATGGACGCGATCATAACCGGCGAATCTGAACGAGTTGGTCTTAGCGTCATCGACAACAATGACGTTGAGCATCTCATTGAAATGGATGAAAGTGGCGCGGTCAAATACCATGAGCAAGACGGCTACCCCGACGACCCGTCCAAACGCACCCAGGAGGAACACGAGTGGGTCAATCAAACGCGTCGATTTGCCAAGTTCTACGTCTACCGGCAGCGTGGGTACGAAACAGTCGACCCGCTTTCGAACCCGGATCGGATCGCGACCGCCGCGATGGCCATCGCCAACCATCCCGAAGACACCTTCGAGGACTATTTTGGCGAGTTCTACCAGCAGATGCGCCACGACGCCGGCGAGGCGTCGCCGGTCGTCGAGGTTCCGGATCTGCCACCGGTGACCGTCCCACGCGTCGAACAGGACATCTACCTCGGGCTGGACGAGACCGATACGGCAACCTTACTCGAGGAACTGATCGCCGACGGGACCCTGGAAGCAGTGATTCGAACGGTCGAACAGGCCACCGACAGTGGGGGGCTCGTGAGTCGTATCCAGCAGGCTTTCGCCAGCGACGAGGAGATCGATACCTCCAGTGTGGCAGAAACGTTCAGTGAGGGCATCATCGAGGCCATCGGACCGGTTACGATCCGGTGGGCAAACGGCGACCGCGACGAAGCAGTGACAGATGAGTCCGATGGAGCCGTCCCGAACCGCCATCCTGACGCCCGTCCACAGATGTTCGGCCGTGCGTACCAGTTCGACGACTTAGAGGACTTCCGCCACTCGCTAGTTCGCCACCTGTGCTGTCAGGTTCGTGATTGTTATATCACGATGGGCATCGCTCCACCGGAGGACGTTCGAATTCAGGGGCCGGGGTTCTACGATCACATCGGCTGGTACAGCAATCACGACTTCTATCAGGATTATCACGATCCACAGGCGACGATCACCGACTGGCAAGAACAGCACACGCCCGACGACGCGTACGATCTCTCAGGGCTGCTCGAGTCGGCCTAAGGATATCTTGCTGCGATAATCTCGGCCCCACAACACATAATTTACTGCGCTTACAACTCGGATACATCGACTATCGATGCTCTCACGGACTGTTTGCCGCGGTACGGCTGGCTTGCCGGGAAGAGGGGCGCAATACGATATCGAACACCGAAACGAAGCCTCGTTGCACCGGAACAAAGCTGCCCACCGTGATCACGAACCCGCAGGCGAGGCTGCCGTCCCCGACTCAGTGCAAGCGGTCGTCTCCGAACCCGGCCAGCAACTCGACGGCGAGGTCAAAGCCGGCCTCGAGGGGCGATTGGACGCCTCGCTGGATCACGTCCAGATCCACACGGGGCCGACGGCCCAACAGGCCTGTGAAGAGGTCAACGCCCGCGCGTTCGCGGTCGGGAACCACATCGCGTTCGGTCCCGGCGAGTACGATCCGTCCTCACCAGAGGGCCAGCACCTCATCGCCCACGAGGTCGTCCACACCCTCCAGCAACCAGACGCCCCTCTCTCGATGATGCCCAAAACCGAAGTCGAGATGGAGGTCGACCCCGACCCAGCCGCCGAACGCGAGGCCGACGAGATCGCTGGCCAGATCATGCGCGGCTGGGAGACCGGTCTCGAGGGTGAGATGGCCGACACCGAAATCCACGTCCAGCGATTCACGGGGGCCATCGCCGACATCGGCAGTACTGTGGCGAGTTTCGCGAAGGTCAACCACAAAATACTGAAAGGCGCTCAGGAGGACAAAGCTGACAAGTACGCCCAGATGGGTGCCACTGAGGGCAATATTGAAGAACGCGTCGAAAATCTCGAGGACCAAGTGTCAAAGCTCGGCGAGTACGTCTCCGAGCAGGTCCGGCCCGCCTCGACCAAACGAAAGATGGTCTCCGAAGCCGGGAAGGACGCCCTCTCGAGTGGAGCCGGGTTGGCGACTGGCGCGGGGATTGCCGCGTTAGGACTGGCAGGTCCGCTGGGGGCGATTGCCGGTGCGGCGTTGGCTGGGGCCGCCACCAAAGGAATGCTCGATACCAGTCCTGCCATCGGTCAGACTGCTAAGCAAATGGCACCCGGTCGCGTCCATGAGAAGGCTGGTGCCTTGCGCGACCGCCTGCCAGGCTGGCTCGGTGGCCGGGATGAGGATGATGACGAGTGGGAAGCGAGTAACAAGACGGACTTCTAAGTATGAGGGCAGAAATTAAAAAAGAAACGAATGATGGGTTCGGAGTTCTAGTTACTGACAATAATAATGTCAAACACAAAATTGGAATCTGTGATGACGGGGAGATTGATGGTCATGAGTGTGAGGATTATCCATCAAAACCTGAAAAGCGCACTCGAGAAGAAAGCGAGTACGGTAAGCAAGCCCGCCGCTACGCCCAGTACTACGTCTTCCTGAACCGTGGTTACGATACAGTCAATCCGAAGTGGAAAAACCCAGTCCACCTGCAAGCGGTTCGGTCGGCGATCGATTCGATGGACCTCGAGGAGTTCGAGGACCACTTCGGCGATCTCTACCAGCAACTGAAAAGTCACCACGACGACAGCACCGAGCGCGTCCTGCACCCGCCGGCAGACTCCCAGGACGAGGACTACCACCTCTATCGCAAGCACGTCTATCTCGGGCTCGATCCACTCGAGACCGACCTCGCCGACGATGCACGAGACCTCGCTGCGGAGTTCGGGCTCGATTTAGACGAGCACGCACCGAACGAGACGCCACTAGCGGGACTAACCGATGATGGCCTTGATGCGTGGTCCGGGTTCTCCACGGAGTTGTTCGACCGCTCCGGCGAGGAAGAATTGGCAGAGTTAGCCGAGGGCTTCTACGTCGATACGACCTCCGAACTGCATATGGCGTACCTCGACCACGATGGCATCGAGCAGGTGACGACGGCTATCGAACCCGATAGAGAACCCGACGCCCGGTTCGAAGAACCACCGGTCGATCCCGGCACGCTCGAGCAGTTCCAGCACGGATTGTCGTTCGATCTGGCGTGTCAGATTCGGGATTGTTTCATCCGAATGGGCGTTATGCCACCCGAGGAGTATCAGATTCTGGGTCTGGGCCACATCGCTGCTGCACTCGCCTACGAGGAGGTTGAGTTCTATCCGGACTACCATGCTCCTGACGAGGACGGGGCGTACCTCTCCGACCTCGACTCGAAATACTTCGGTGATGACTCCCTGCTCGGCAGTGTGAAATCACTGCTGAACTGACCGAACCCATGTCGGTACGAACCTACGGTACTGATTCCTCGAAAACTGCACTAATACGTTCGAGTTCCGCGGGCAAGTGGTCCATAGAAAACTGGAAACGCTCCCGGAACGCGGACTCGGACACCGAGACGAGCGACAAGTCACGGGCACAGACAGCCGACACGGCGTCTTCGTCAGCCGCTGTCCGGGATGGAAGCCCCAAACCCCTGGCGGCGGCTGCCCTCGAGCAGGACGCAGCCAAGATGGAGACCCACCTCGAGGCAGCGGCGTTCGATCACTCCGCTGGCGCTGTGGAGCTCGCCGATTCGGCGGCCCCGCGTCTGTTCGGTCGCGACGAGGGTCAGATTCAGCGCTCGCTCGAGGGGACCGACACGACCATCGACGAGGTGCCCGGCAAGGTCCTTGGCGTCCTGAGCAACGGTGGCCAACCGCTGGATCAGCCCGTCCAACGCGCCCTCGAGGGGCGATTGGACGCCTCGCTGGATCACGTCCAGGTTCACACGGGGCCGACCGCCCAGCAAGCCTTCGAAGCCGACGTACTGAGCGGGACTGGATAACCTCCGTTCACAGCACAGACGATGGCACGCCCTGCTGCAGGGATCTTACGCTCGTGTTACGGTGTTCCGCCGAACTGTCGCTCGAGTTCCTCGTAGTGGTGTTTCGTCGCGTCGTCGACGCTCGGCGTGGTCGTTTTGATGGCGTGATCGAAGTGATCGGCGGTCACCGGAATCGTGTCGACGCCGTCGTCGAGGGCCGAAGGGGTAACGGCCTCGACGTACTCCCGTGCTGCCTCCATCGCGGCTTCGCGACAAATCGCTTCGATGTCCGCGCCGACGTATCCTTGCGTTCGACCGGCGAAGCGAGCCAGTTCGACGTCGTCGCCGAGCGACCGGTGTTCGGTGTGGACGGCAAATATTTCGCGACGGGCTTGCTCCCCCGGGATCGGGACGTGGATACGCCGATCGAATCGCCCGGGACGCAAAAGCGCGTCGTCGATGAGATCCGGCCGGTTACTGGTCGCGATCACGACGACATCTTCGAGTTCCTCGAGGCCGTCCAGTTCCGTTAGTAGCTGAGACACTACGCGTTCCTGGACGCCGGCGCCGTCGCCGTTTGACCCGCGCTCGGCAGCGATGGCGTCGATCTCGTCGAAGAAGATCACCGCGGGTGCGTTCGAGCGGGCCTTGTCGAACACCTCACGAACGCCTTTTTCGGATTCGCCGACGTACTTGTTGAGCAGTTCGGGTCCTTTGATCGAGATAAAATTGCTCTGTGCTTCGCTGGCGACCGCCTTGGCCAGCAACGTTTTGCCCGTCCCCGGTGGTCCGTATAGTAACACGCCGTTGGCCGCAGTGAGATGGAGTTCGTCGAAGACCGGTCCATACTCGAGGGGCCACTGGATCGTCTCTCGCAGCCGCTCTTTCGTGGTCTCCAGCCCTCCGACGGCGTTCCAGGACACGTTCGGTACTTCGACGAACACCTCGCGCAGTGCCGACGGATCGACGTTGCACATTGCCCGCTGGACATCCCGATCCGTGACACGGATCGCCTCGAGCGCTGCCGCGTCGATCGTATCCGCTTCGAGGTCGAGCCCCGGGCGAATGCGTCGCAGTGCCGTCATCGCGGCCTCCTTGGCGAGTTGTTCGAGGTCGGCACCGACGAAGCCGTGCGTGTCCGCGGCATACTCCTCGAGCGAGACCGCTTCCGAAAGGGGCATTCCCCGGGTGTGTACCTCGAGGATTTCCCGGCGTCCGTCTTTGTCCGGCACGCCGACTTCGATTTCTCGATCGAAGCGACCGCCGCGCCGGAGCGCGGGATCGATCGCGTCGACTCGGTTGGTTGCCCCGATCACGACGACGTCTCCACGCTCTTCGAGACCATCCAGTAACGAGAGCAGTTGCGCGACGATCCGTCGTTCGACATCGCCGCTGGTATCGTCCCGTTCGGGGGCTATGGAATCGATTTCGTCGATGAAGACGACTGCAGGGGCGTTTTCCGCTGCTTCGTCGAAGACCGACCGCAGTTGCTCTTCGGACTCTCCGTAGTATCGAGACATGATCTCCGGGCCGGAGATGTCCGTAAAGAACGCGTCGATCTCGTTCGCGACGGCTTTCGCGATGAGGGTTTTTCCCGTTCCTGGCGGCCCGTGCAGCAGGACCCCCTTCGGTGGCTCGATCCCCAACTGTTGGAAGAGTTCGGGATAGCGCATCGGCAGTTCGATCATCTCCCGTACCTGCTCGAGTTCGTCGTCGACGCCGCCGATATCTTCGTACGCGATGTCCGGGGCAGATGACCGAGAGTGGGACGTGGACCGGGAGTCGGACGAGGTCCGTTCCCGGGACTGGTCGTCAGTCGATCGCTTCTGGTCTGGCTCGGACGGTCGTTGGTCGACGGTCAGGTTCGTCGACTCGTCGACCACGACGGTGTCGGCTGGTTGCGTCTCCGCGACCTGGACCGGGATCCGTTGTTCGGGGACCGACGATCCAGGTCCGACCCCGAGGGATACGTCGACGTTCTGTCCGAGATCGATCGCTCGACCTTTGAGCCTGCGCTTGACGATCGGCTCGAGGTTGCCTTCGATACGGAGCGTATCGGGGACGGTGACAGAGAGTGTCGTTGCGGTCGGGAGATCGGCCGCTGACACCGTGACACGTTCGCCAATGCTGGTGTCGATCGCCCGACGGACATGACCGTCGATACGGAGAATACCCATGTCTTCGTCTTCGGGATATCCCGGCCAGACGCGGGCGGCTACCTCACCGTCGTTGCCATCGATAAAGACGTAGTCGCCGTTTTCGATACCGAGATCGGCCATTGCTGCCCGATCGACGGCGGCGAGACCGCGACCTGCATCCTTCTGTTTGAGCGAGCTGACGGTTAGTTCCATATACTGTACCCAAAAGTAGAATAATAGATTTCATTAATACTTTTATTTCTCTCTAATAGAAGATAGGCACGGGAAAGTCTGGTCGCGGCCGTAGCGTACTGCCTCCCAAACTGCGTTTCGAGCATCGACAGATGGACGATATCCAATCGGCCTCACTCGGCACCAGTACAGGCGCTTCGGTGTTACGATAGTAATAACTACGACAATTCGTTCCGCCACTAATTGCGGTTCTATCTATCGATGTAACCAAAGTATTTATTGTAGTCTCGTGATGTTTCATAGATAACTAATATATGAACGATGGCGGCACACGCGGATATCGATCGCAGATACCGCTGACGAAAGCGGCTCGAGAGCTGGGGCCGATGCGTCGGCTGCTACTCGACCCGATGGGAACTGCGCGATTAGTTGACTGCCACCAGTACAGCGGTGTACCGTCTTCGGAACCGGTTTTGCCGTGGGATACGCGACAATGACCCGTAGTACAAACGTAACGAAAGCGTCGAAAAAAGTAGTGGCGCAGGTTATCAAACCGGTTCTCCCGGCCGTGATGATCGCAGTCGCGATTGCCGTAACGACAACGGTCACGTTCTGGTTGGCCGGGTGGACCGGCGTTGTGCCACCAGTAGTGATCCCAGTAACGGGCACAACAATGAGTGAGATGCAGGTTCTCTTCCTCACCGCGTTTCTGCTCGGTCTTCTCATTGGTGGCTGTTACCTCTTGTATCGCAACTATCGAGAGGCGTTACATCGGCGCTGGGAGCAGTATTCGACGTGGGCGAAGGCGATGATCAGCGGGTGGATCGCCGCACTCTCGGTTGCCCTGGTGCTATCCGTCGGATACGTTCTCGAATGGCTTACGCTGGCGATACTGTTCGTCGGTGTGTTGCTAAGTTGGCCACTCGCCGTCGGTACGGTGCTGGTGTGGTATCGACGGAGTAGCCGAGCGTCCTCGGCGGTCGATTCGATCAAAGTCGGATACGTACTCACGCGCGGCTTAGAAAGCCGCACGCTGTCGATGATCGTCGGCCTCCTCGTCGCTATCGGGAGTGGTCTCGCGATCGCCGCCCTGACGTGGTATTTCGGGAGATATCTGTGGTGGCTGCCAGTAATCTGTGCCGGACTTGTCTGGGGCGTAGTGACGTTGGGACTCTACAATCGGCGCGAAAATCGAACCGTCGAACGAACCGATCTCGTGATCGCCGACATCACCACCCCGGAGTCTCGAGACGTTCGTGAACTGACTGTCCGGAACACCTCACACAGACCGATCGATCTCTCGGCGGCGTTGATTCGGGATACGGACCTCGACCTCTACAGAACCGGCGTCGACACGACGATCCGGCCGGGAGAAGACGGAACCTTCGAGATCGCGGAGTCGTTTTCCCTCGAGCCGAACGACGACGCGATTAGACTGCCGCTTGGGTACAATCTCAAGCGAGGTGGAGAAACGCCCGTGGTTTTCACGAAGGCAGGAGCGGTTTACTACCTGCAGTGGGCGGAGAAGCCGGCATCGGCGGTCGGTCGCGACAGTTCGAAGCACGTAGCCGAATCAACGACGACCGACGACCGCCAGCCCCCCGCTGAAACGCCCGGCTCGGTGATCGGTTCAACTGGGGCCCCAGCACCGCAGGATTGATACGGACCGTTGTAGTTCTTTACCGGTGATTACCCGGACGGGGTCGGTGATCACCGGTAAAACGCTACAACAATCCGTATGAGACACGCAGTAGCAACTCACCGTCGTACAGTCTACGCCGTTGACGACCCGCCTTCGACCCGCGACAGAAAATACCTCACGCATGTTCGACTCTGACACCGGATTCAGCGTCCCACCGATCGACGACGAGGCGATTCGAGATATCACCAGGAGTACCGACTGGACGGACGACACCGTGAACGTTCCATCGGGATCGCCTGCAGCAATCGCCGGCTCGATCGGACGAATTCTCGGCGACGCTGTCGTGAATCGACACGCCACACCCAGCATTCGGACCCGCCATCGCGATCTACTCACGCTCGATCCATCGAGACTGGCCGGGGGGTTTGCACTCCGGATCGTCGAACGGTATTCGACGATCGACCCGACGTACCGACGCCGTGGGCGGACCGACGCGCAGGTGGCGAACGGGGATTCCACAGCCGACACGGCCGAACTCGAGACATCCACGTTCGAGTCGGCGGCGGGAAACGCGGAGGGGGGACGCTTGCTCTCGGGAGTCTCGGTATCACCGTTTAGAACCGAACCGGGTGATCGAGTGCGCTCGTGGGTCGGGGACGAGGAGACGGCGCCAGATCGGACCTCCCCGCGAGGCCGAAGCGGTCCACAGCGTAACGACCCGCTCGGAACGAAGCCGCGCTTGTCCCGCGGGGACGTGTCTCCGGTTGCGGGGGTCGACGTGGATCGGCGGAGTGGCCGATCTGACCACGACGATCACGACGAGACGAGTCGTCCTTCGTTCACGGGTAACGGCGACGTGGGACGACCCGACGACGGAAACGGACACAGACGAACGGATGCCACGACTGAATCGTCGACAGCTACCGGCGGCCACCGTGCCGGACGGGACAGACTCGAGCAAGCGCCGGAGTCGAGCACCGAAAGCCGCCCCAGTGGAGCCCCGGCGACTCCCGTAGCGACCAATACGACTCCAGCCGCGGGCACCAATTTGGATCGGCGGATCTCGTCGGAGCGAGGGCGCACGAGCGGGACCGACGCCCGTTCGTCGGTAGCGAGAAATCGGGGAATCGCCTCCCGAACGGTTCCAATTGGATCCACAGCAACTCCGATCCGATCGTCGACCCGATCGGATATCGACGACAATCCGCAGCTTCGATCGTTCCAGGCGACGCCAGTCCAGTTCGGCGGTGCTCGAGAAACGGCACGGACCGTCCCCTGGATCCAGCGCTCCGCCGCCAGTCAATCGGTGGCGACCGAGCCCCTGCCAGTTTCGGATCCATCGTCTCAACGGACGGAACGTGAATTCCGACAGGGTATCGAGAGCGGTCGGGGGCGCACCTGGATCGACGCGACGAGTGTTCCCTCGGCCGGAGATCTCCAGCGGTCTCGCAATCGAGACCGGCGAGAGACCGGTGTGACCAGCGCCGGCGAGCGAACGGGCGACAGTGAACCAGTCGTCGCGGTTCGCGACCACGGTCCGGCGAGTGCCCACAGTGTGAGGACACACCGCGACAGCGAGGTGATCGAGTCGCCCTCGAGACGAGGACCGAACCAGACCCACCAGGAGACTGCCACGACAGCTGACGGCGTTGTTCCGCAAAGTGCTGTCGACACTTCTGTCACCGACGGCGATCGCGGGACGACACGGACGGATCGACCGGTTCGAGTTGGTCGTCGGGGGCGAGCAGTGACGTCGGCGAGAGCGACATCACGCGACGGGATCGTGACCGGACAGCACGCGGTGGGAAAGCACGGATCAGCGCGCCAACGCCACGCGATGCGACGTGCGGGCGACGGCCTGACCGCAGCCAGCACGTCGGAAATGAACGCGACGGATGCTCGAACAGCGACGACAGTCGACAACGGGCGTTCGGGTCGATCGAGCAGCAGTGTCGCCACCACATCCGCAGCGATCGGCGACCGGTCTACGGAGACGACGATATCGGTTCTCGCTACGCCCGCGAGCGTCCCGCGCCAACGCTCCTCCGGTGTCCACCACGAATCAGCGATCGGGGTCGCCGGGGGGGATGACCGACCAGCCAGTACGGGGCGAGGATGGTCACGGGACGGTCGGCGCCCTTGGACGGCCTCGTCAGCGGTGTATCACTTCCACGATTCCACGACCGGGCGCGACCGGCGCCCGGTAACTACTACGGCGGGTACCCGACGAAATACGAGGGTACGGAGGCCAGATACGAGGTCCCAGGAGACGCCGAGTGCGGAAGACAGCGTACTCGTCACATCCACAGGACAGACGACGAAGACTGGTATCCCCGACCTGGAGACGAACCGTCGACGGAACCCCTCCCTCGATCCATCGCGAGAGTCCCTCGAGCACCGGTCGTCCCCGGTATCGGTGTCTCCTGGGGCCGGATCCGAAACGGGAATCGGTCGACGACTCGCTCGACTCGCTCGTCCCCCCGGAGTGAGCGAAACTGTCCAGTCCCCCGGCGAAGCACCCGAGGGGCGGACCGCGATAGCATATCCGCCCACCGGCGTCGATTTGAAAGACGCCACAGGCGGCCGGGAGACCGAATCGATGAAAGCGACGAAACCAGCTGTCACGACCGATTCGATCACTGACGCGAGAGCGGACCGCGACCGGCAGCCGGACCGGACGGCTGGACGCCCGATACGAACGGACCGCTCGAGGAGTTCGTTGCGAGTGGCCAGACGGGATCCATCGCCCGTGAACACGCCGGCCGGTCGGACCGAACGTGACCGCACGAAATCCGCGATTTCCCGGGCCAGCAGCTCCACCGTGACGGGTGCGTCGGCCCGGCCATCTCGAGCCGGCAGTCCAACCACTGCGAGTGAGTCGTTGCTGGCGCGGCGAGTCGGCGACGCGAGCGACCGCATCGCAGCATCCGACCGCATCGACGACGTGACGGGAGTCCAACATGTCGATCCCGGATCGAATCGTCCGGACGGGTTCCGCGCTCGAGGCGCAGTAGTGAATCCGGGATCCAGGAGCAGTCAGAGACGGTCGCTGGACGCGCGAAGCACCGGCGACACGCCGAGCAGCGACGACCGAACCGGAACGGTAGCCACCACCGGCGTCTACCGATCGGCGGAGGGGTCGGAGCGTCCGAGCCCGGAGGACTCGAGCAGTTCCCCCGTCCGATCGTCACATCGACCGGTGAACCGAGAGCACATCTGGAGACACCGGCCACGAGAGAGCACTCATCCCCAGCAGACGCCGACGACGGCAGAACAGCTGTCGGCGATTCGACGGAGTGGCGATACGATGGCAATGTCTCGAGCGACTGCGGGGGCAATCGATCACGCTGTCACCCGTTCCATAGCACGGCAACGACCAGTTCCAGAGGGACGCGGTGACATCGGTGACCGAAGCGTGTCGGTAGAATCACCGAATGCCGTTCCGCGGCTGCAAACCGGACACAACAGGACTGATGCGCCGACTTCGGAGACAGAACGTACCGGTGCGACCGAACGTCGTGTGCCGTCACACAGTATGCGGGCGGGGCCGCCCGTGTCCGAGAACCGCAGGTCGAGTCCCGGGTCGTCGCACGAGGTGCCACCGCAGCGGACAAACGGTGATCGAACGAGCGGTATCTCTGGCCGGACTCCGACCGACGGTACCGACGGGTCCCGAGTCGAGCAGGCACCGAACTGGCCCGGAGAACGCGAGACACCGACGGCACTCGCGACGAGTGCGTCTGCACCCAGAGACAACAGTTCGATCGACCGGGTGTCCGTTCCAGGAACGATCGGGAGCGGCGACGGTTCCCGACGGACAAGTGACAACGACGCACGGACGAGTAGGAACCACGCACCTGGACACAGCCGCGCTGTCGACTCAGCAGTAGCTCCCACCCCGGTGCGAGCGTCTCGGACCCAGCCCGAGACGGCGGAATCGCGAACGGACGTGTTACAACCGGAAAGAGCGGCTGTGACGGACCGAATCGAGGTCCACACACGCTCGTCAACCCCTCGTCTCGCTACGAGCAGCGGTGTGTCGCGTTCGCTGACCGAGCCGGCCGGTTCGTCTCGAGACGAGCCGGCAGTTTCGACCCATGGCGATCGCGGTCGGCCCCAGAACCGGCCCACCTCGTCGAACCCGGAATACGGTCCGACAGGGGCAACGCGACTCGGGAACGATACTCGAGTGGTCCAGAGACAGTCTCACCGGCGTGAGACCCCGCCCCGATCACGGTCGGAATCAGCGGTCAGTCGACAGACGAGTGACGGTCCGACGGTCGGATCCGCTGCCGACGGCGGGTCGATCGAGACGGTGACGCTCGAGCCAGAACGTCAGCAACCGCCTTCGATCCGTCGGTTACCGATTCGTCGTGTGGACGGGCACGCCACAGTCGTCGGAGTGAACACCCGATGGCAGCGTTTCGCCGATACCTCGTCGGCACGTACGGCATCGAGTCGGGTTCGCTCGGCTGCCAACGTCCGGGAAGTCGAACCGGTCGCATCCAATTCCAGATTCAATATAAGTAAATATAAGATACAGCAATCAGAAAGAGAAGGTGAAGAGTCGATGGGAGGGACAGTTAGCCCGGGCCGGCCCGGTCTCGTCTATCGGACATCTCGATCGACCGGGATCACCGATGCCGATGGGGACGAGCCTCGGTACGACACCACAGCGCAGGCACCAGCACCACACACCAACAGGAGTCGAGTCGACGACCATCGTGGGGACAGCGTTCTGGCGTCCCGTTCGGGTCCAGACGCCGGCGGGCATTCGTCCACGATGGGGACTGACTCGAAATCGAGGCGTGCCGGCCGGGACGGGTCCACACGTCCGCAAGCGAAGAGACGGAATCGCGATTCGCTGGAGCGCCAGGGAGGCAGCCGCCGACGTGAATCTGTCCCGAATCGAGCAGCCATCGACGGTGAACACCATCCCGAATCCGACCGACCATCGACTCGAGTCTCCGGCCGAGTCGATGGTTCCGCGACGTTGCCCGAGGCCGTGCCAGCCGACGACCGATTCGACGGGTCCGACAATCGCCGCCGCGGCCGGACCGACCAGCAGTCCCGGAGGACGACACAGCTCCCTCAGGACCACGGTCCGACACGGTCCAATCACGCCCAGGCTAACGACCGGTCACGGTCCGGTGGCGAGCGTATCGACATCCCGTTTCCGGATGAGTCCTTGCGGTACGAGGCCGACGTCGATCGGGTTGTCGAACGGCTCTACCGGAAACTCGAGCGTCGGGAACGAATCGAACGCGAACGGAGGGGGAAGCAATGACGAACGGAAAGCTAGAGAAGGCACAGATAACCATCCTCAACGGCAAAAAGCAAGGTGACCAGATCGAGTGTAAGTTCAATCCGAGTTCGTACACGCTCGAAAAGAGCGTCAACTACGGCGAGATGAAAGCCACGGGATCGGGCGCATCGATCATGCAATTCGTCGACGGCAACGCAGAGACGCTGTCGATGGAGTTGTTCTTCGATACGACGGACGAACTCGGTTCGGAGAACTCGTCGTCAGCGCAACTCGATGTCCGTGAGAACTACACGAAATACATCGATCACTTGCTGGCTGTCGACGGTGAACTCCATGCACCGCCGGTCTGTCAGTTCGTGTGGGGGGATGGGATCGATTTTACCGCACTAGTCCAGCGTGCAAACAAACAGTTCACAAAGTTCCTGCCAAGCGGGATCCCGATCCGGGCCCGAGTGTCGATACTCTTCAAGGAGTACAAGACGGCAGATTATCACAAATCGGAGGTCTCCCCCGAGTCGACGGACAAAACGAAAGTGTGGACGGTTTCTGAAGGAGATACTCTCTGGTTGATCGCAGACGAGGAGTACAGCGACCCAGCACACTGGCGAACGATAGCGGATCAAAACGAGATCGACAACCCCCGTGCAATCGAGCCGGGTGAGAAACTCGAGCTGCCGCCACTGTAGTATGAGTACGGACACGACATCACGTCCGAGTAACTATGACGACGACCGTCGAGTCAGGGACGGTGATGAGACGTGAGCTACAGCGCCGACAACCATCCTCGCTACTCGCCGCGGTTCAAGGTGATGATCGGCGACCAGACGTTTCAGGAGCCGGGTGGTCGGATCGCCGACCTGGTCGTTGAGACGTCGTTCGAGGGTGCAGATCGGTTTTCGTTCGGCCTCAACTTCCCGTTCGACGAGGAACTCGACGAGTTTGCAGGCTTGTCCTGGGACGAGTTCGAGGTCGGAACGGACGTCGAAATCGCGATGGGATACGGTGACGACGGTGAGTTGACACCGCTGCTGTCGGGGAAGATCAGATCGATTACCGGCGAGTTCACCGTCGATCACGGTCCGGAAGTACAGGCCGCCGGCTACGGGCTGTTGTGGGATGCGATGCAGGGGTCGCGGGCGGACTCGTGGGAAGCGTCGACTATCGGCGACGCCGTCGAAGACGTGCTCTCGATGTACCCCTTCTCGTCCGTCGACATCGAGAGTGCAGATATCGAACGCGAAAAGCTCGTCCAGAACGGCTGTAGCGATTACCAGTTCGTACACGACCTGGCGACCACGTACGGCTTCGAGTTTTACGCAGAGCGTGATACGGTGAAGTTCATTCCACGGTCGTCGGCGATTTCGGACGAACCAGTTGCACAACTGTGGTACGGCGAGGACCTTCACGACTTTACCGGCGAGATTTCCCATCGCCGGGACACCCACGAAGTCGAGGTCAGATCGTGGGACATCGAACGGAAAGAAGAAATCATCGAGACTGCGGGCAGTTCAGACGCCAAACACAAAGAGGTATTCAGCGTGCCAGCTATGTCACCAGACGAAGCCGAACAGATCGCACGAACGAAACTCAATCAGTTTTCCGACGAAGTCGTCCAGGGATATGGCGAAGCCGACGGAATCCCCGAAATCCGCGCCGGAGAGACGATCAAACTCGTCGAACTCGGCGATCGGTTTTCCGGGATCTACCACGTAACGAAAGCGACCCACCGGATGGGTAGTGCTGGCTACCGGACGACGTTCGAAGCAGTCGAGGTGGGATCGTGAGTCAACCGGGGGTTTTCGACGGGGAGACGACCGAGGACGGCATACAGGGTGTCGTTGTCGGTATCGTCACCGACAACGAGGATCCGAAAGATCTCGGTCGGGTCAAGCTACAGTTCCCGTGGCGAGATGCCGACGACGAGAGTCACTGGGCTCGCATCGCGACGCCGATGGCCGGCGACGGGTACGGCGCGTACTTCCTGCCGGATGTCGACGACGAGGTGCTCGTGGCGTTCGAAAACGGAGACATCCATCGACCGTACGTCGTCGGTTCGCTCTGGAACGGCAAGCAAACACCACCCCAAAAGAACGACGGTGACAACAACGTGCGAGAGATCCGTAGCCGGAGCGAACACCGGATAACCTTCGACGACGACAGAAACGGCGACGGCGGGAGTATCTGTATCGAGACCAGTGCCGGACACGAAATCGTCATCGACGACGCGGCCGATCAGGAGACGATCACGATCCGCGACGACGATGCGACCAACCGAATCGTCCTCGATTCGTCGGACGACTCCGTCGCGATCGACGCCGGCGACGAACTCGAGCTCTCCGCAAAACACGTCACGATCGACGGCGACAAAAGCGTCGAAATTAGCGGGGGGACGACGGTCGACATCAAGAGCAAGAACACCGTCGATGTCTCGGGGAAAGCGAACGTCGACATCGACAGCGGCGGCCTGATGAGTATCGACTCGACGGGGCCGTTGACGATCGAAGGCGCCATTATTCGACTTAACTGATCATGAAACCTGCTGCACGAATTGGCGATGGGACCGCTCATGGGACGCCATTGATTGGAACGGGGAGTCCGAACGTATTCATCGGCAACCGACCAGCGTGGCGGGCGCTCGCCGACGTTCATAGCTGTCCGCTAACTTCCGGCGTGGTCCCACACGTCGGTGGGCCAGTGATTGGCGGTAGCCCGACCGTCCTGATCAACAATATGCCGGCGGCGCGACTGGGAGATACGATCGTCGAGAATGGCCCTCCGAACAAGATCGTGTCTGGATGCCCGACTGTGCTGATCGACTAACCATGGCCGAGGAATTTCTCGGGACTGGGTGGCAGTATCCGGTCACGACCGACCACCGTGGTGACATCGAAACGTCCGACGCGGAGGAGGACATTCGCGAGTCGATTCGGATCATCTTGGGAACCGCGAAAGGCGAACGTGTCATGCGACCCGAGTTCGGCTGTGACATCCACGATCACGTCTACTCGGCCGCCTCGCCAGCGACCCTGAATCTCATCGAGAGTAGCATCCGCGAGGCGCTGGTCCGGTGGGAACCCCGCATCGATATCGAGAACATCGACGCGACGACAGCGAACGACGATCCCAACAGGATCCTGATCGAGATCGAGTACTACGTTCGGACGACGAACAGCCTCTCGAACATGGTCTATCCGTTCCACATCACGGAAGGTGACGGATGAGCGGAGAAAACAGACGGCTATGCGACTCATGAATCGATCGACGGCGGACGAGATCGTTCGTCGTCGAACCGATCGATGGCTCCAGACCGCCCGAAACGAGGTCTGTCGTACCGACACAGTATGACCAGTCCGGAACCGATCATCGACGACCGCGATCAGGAGGAACTGTACGAGACGTTGCGCCGTCGAGCAGCTGCATACACCGACGATTGGGACCCGGAGCGTGGAGACGTCGGTCGGACGCTCGTCCGTATCTTCGCGTCGTTCGAAGCCGACATCCGGAACCGCCTCAACGAGGTCCCGGAAAAACAGCTTCTCGCTTTCCTCGATGCACTGGACATCGACCGGCGGCCACCACAGGCAGCCCGCGTCCCGCTCTCGTTTTCGGTCTCCAGTGATCTCGAGCGAAACGTGCCAATCCCCGGCGGAACGACGGCGATTGCGGATCCGGCCGACGGCGACACACAGCAGTTCGAGCTCTCACGGGAGGCGGGATTCGAAGCGACCCCTGCGTCGCTGTCCGACGTTGTCGCGGTTGCGCCGAAAGACGATGCGATCGTCGACCACGGCGCGCTGCCGGAAGGTGAACCAGCACGGCTGTTCAGTGGCGCCTCGATACAGTCTCACGCACTCTATCTGGAAAACGAGAGCGCGCTCAACGTGGCGCCTGGCTCGAGCTTTGGGCTCCGGATCGAGTCTCGAGATGGCGCGGAACGGATTTTCGAGGAGACGCGCTGGGAGTACTACGGGGAAGACGAACACGGCGAACTCGGCTGGCACCGTCTCGAGCGCGTCGTCGACGGTCCACCCGAGTCCGACGATGGCGGTGTCGTGGAGCTCCAGGAACAGTTACAGGAACACGCGGGGACGAGTGGGACCGACACCAGCGACCGTGAGGACGTCACCGAACAGCGGTTTCGCCCCCCCGGCAAACCGACAGTGCACGAGGTCAACGGCACCGAGGGGCGGTGGATACGCTGTTCGTTACGGAACGACACGGTCGTCCCAACGTGGACGATCAGCGCTATTTCGATACACGTGACGAGCAACGACCGGGATGGTGGGCTCGATCCCGATATGTTGCTGTCGAACGACGTTCCACTCGCGCTCGAGGAGGGCCGATTTCGTCCGTTTGGGCGCGTTCCGCATCCGCCGGTGACGTTTTTCGTCGCCTGTGAAGAGGCGTTGACGACGCCAGGCGCCACGGTGGAACTCGAGTTCACCCTGCCGAACGAGTCAGCATCCGGTGGCGAGCGTGGGACAGACCGGTCGATCGACGGCGGCGACGATACTGGGACTGATCGTAACCCGTTGTCGGGGGCGCTGCCCGACCTCGAGGGGGCAGAAACGAACGTGAACATGGGGCTTCTGGACGGGCCGCCCGAGATTTCCTGGGAGTACTGGAACGGAACGGGATGGACGCGACTGGAATCCGTCACCGACGGCACCGACGCGTTTCGAACGGCCGGTCGCGTCCGGTTCGAAGTCCCATCGGACATCGCCCAGACGACGGTTGCGGGCCACGACGACATCTGGATCCGCGCGCGTCTCGTCAGTGGAACGTACGGCCAGCCATCGCTCGAGGGATCCGACGGTTCGATGCCCCCAACACTCGTGAACCGAACCGACCCACCGGTTTATGCAACCCTACGCATCGAGTACGATCACACCGATATCGGGTTCGAGACGATCGTTCGGCAGAACAACGGCGCGTACAGCGACGATCTGACGGCCCGTCGATCCGGGTTCGATCCGTTCGTTCCCCTTCCGGACGACGAACAGACGGCGTATCTCGGGTTCGATAAGCGACTGGAGGACGGACCGATAACCCTCTTTTTCGTCATCGACGACGCCACGTATCCCGAAACGTTCGACCCTGGCGTTCAGTGGGAGTACTGTGTCGACGATGGTGGCCCGACCTGGACGGAGCTGGACGTTCGCGACCAGACCGGCGGACTGACCGAACGGGGAATCGTCATGGTGACGTTTCCGACGCCGACGGACGAGGTCGAACTGTTCGATCGGCGGCGACACTGGATCAGGGCGCGACTGACGAAAGACCAGTTCACGATCGATCCCGACGGCGACACGTCGACGACGCCGGCGAATATGACCACGGAACGAACGACCCTTTCCCCGGTACTGTCGGGGATCTATCCCGATACGCGGTGGGCGTACAACAAGGTTACAATCGAGGACGAGGTTCTCGGCTCGAGCGACGGCTCCCACGAGCAGTCGGTCGCCTGCTCGCACGCACCGGTGATCGATATCGATCTCTGGGTCGACGCCCTCGAGACGATGTCGGCCGGCGAACGACGGCGTCTCCTGGAAGAATGGCCGGCGGATGTCAGCCGGGACCACGACTCACGTGGCGAATTGAAGGCGTTCTGGGTCCGATGGGAAGTCGTCGACGACTTCCTCGAGTCGGGTCCCCAGGACAGACACTACGTCGTCAACCGGACGTTGGGGACGATTCAGTTCGGAGACGGAGACTGTGGCAAGATTCCGCCGAGTGGGCAGGACAATATCAAAGCTACGTACACGACTGGCGGCGGAAGCGATGGAAACGTCGATCCGTGGACGATAACCGATCTCAAAAGTTCGATCGCACTGGTCGACTCGGTCACGAACCCGACATCGGCCAGCGGTGGGACCGGCATCGAGTCGTCGACGACGATGGTCTCACGGTCGACGAACTGGCTTCGTCACCGGGGCCGAGCAGTGACTGAACGTGATTACGAGCAGGTTGCAATGGCCGAGTTTCCGGAACTGGCTCGCGTAACCTGTGTTGCCGATACGGAGAACCCGGTGACCGTCTACATCGTTCCGAACGCACAGCGGGAGAAACCCGTTCCGTCGATGGAACTGAAACAGCAGGTTCGCCGGACGCTTTACGACTGTGCACCCGCGTCGGTGGTTGCAGACGAGACCCAAGATATCGTCGTCCGCGGTCCGGAGTACAGTGAGCTATCAGTTCGAGCGACGGTGCAGGCACACAGCGTCAAGAGCGTGTCCCTGCTTACATCGGCGATCGAAGACCGACTCGACGAGTTCTTACATCCGTTGACGGGTAACGATGGCACAGGGTGGGAGTTCGGGACGCTTCCCTCGCAGGACTCGCTCGCCGATGTCATCACGGCCGTCGACGGGGTGGGGGCCGTCTCGAGCATCGGTACGTCGGTCACGGTCAACGACGGGCAACGATCGCTGGCCGATCGGTGCGGGCAGGAACTGTTATCGACGGATACGCTGGTTTGTCCAGGACGACACCAACTCGCAGTAACGATACCGGAGGAACAGTAATGGGACTCGATCTACCCGAACTCGACGACAGGGAGTACGACGCGTTACTCGACCAAGCGACGAAACTGATCCCGGCGTACTCCGAGGAGTGGACGGATTTCAATCCCCACGACCCCGGAATGACGATCGTGGAGGTGCTCGCGTGGCTTACCGAGACCCACACGTATCAACTTGACCAAATTACGGACGACCATCGGAGGAAGTACCTTCAGTTGGTCGGCTATCGGCCACGAGCACCGACAGCGGCGACGGCCACGGTTCGGGTCGGCGTTCCCGAAGCACTCGGCGGCAAACGGCTTCCGGCAGGTGCACAACTGGGCGTGACCGACGGCGTCGACGACCGGTACCAGTTCGAGACGGAGAGAGACCTCGTCTGCGTAGACGCCTGTGTCGACACCATCATCAGCGACGTGGATGGGGGGAGCGATCACAGCGAAGCAAACGCCGCCTCGGGATCGTATTATCGGCCGTTCGGTCGCCGCGTCGACGAAACCGATACTGTGTACGTCGGATTCGACGACGATCCGTTCGCCGAAACGGATCGGGTCACCCTGTACGTCGCGTATCACGACGACGACCTGCCAGATCCACCCGAGCCGACGGACGACGGACGGCAACCGACGTTCGATCCCTCTGTCGAACTCGCCTGGGAGTGCTATCGAGACGATGGCTGGGAACGGTTGACCGTTCTCGAGGACGAGACTGACTCGCTGTACCGAGGTGGTATCGTCGAACTCGAAGCCAACCCCACAACGCAGGCCCGGAGATCCGAGTCGGTTCCGTCCCAGGTTCCCGACAGCGCGGCTGCCTGGATCCGCTGTCGCGTCGATACCGCCGGCTACGAAATACCACCGCAGCTCGATAGCATCCGAACGAACGTCGTCACCGCGACACACGCAACGAGCGTCGAAACCGAACGGTTGGATCCCCTATCCGACGGATCCAGCTCGAGAACCGTTCGGGAATTCGATAACCAGACGTATCGCTTCGCAAACAAACCAGTGCTCTCTGCACGAGTGTTCGTCGATGGACAACGGTACACGGAGGTTCCCGACTTCGACGCCTCCGGGCCCGAAGACTGCCACTACGTACTCGACCGGGAGGCAGGATACGTAACCTTCGGTGACGGATTCAACGGCACCGTTCCGCCGGCAAACGCGACGGTCATCGCCGACTACGTGTACGGTGGCGGAGAACGCGCCAACGTCTCGGCGGCAGCCAGCTGGCAACTCACCGATCCGGGGACCGATTTCGAGGCCGAGGCCCGGACTCCGTCGATCGACGTGGCGCCGCTTGGACCTGCGAGTGGTGGGGCCGACGGTGAAACGGTCGCGGAGGCGTTACAACGGGCCAAACGCGATCTCGATCGGCCGAATCGCGCAGTGACAGCGTCGGATTATCGGCGTCTCGCTGCACGGACACCTGGTCTCAGGATCGGCCGGACGCACGTAACGGCCGACAGCGAGGGGGTGACCGTGATCGTCATCCCGTACGCGCCGGCAGATGTCCCGAGCCCCGATCCGAGTGCGGCGTTCCTCGATACCGTCCGCACGTACCTCCGGGAGCGGACCCTGTTGGGCGATCGATTCACCGTCGTCGGACCACAGTACGTCCGACTCGAGATCACGGTGAGTGGTGAGGTCCGCCCACAGTACGCACACAGCGGCTTCGAATCTGCGATCGTCGATGCGGTCGAATCGTACTTGCATCCACTCGACGGGTTCGATGGCGACGGATGGCCGCTCGGACGCTCGCTCGAAATCGAAGCGCTGCGCGACAGTATCGCGGATGTCGATCCCGTTGGAAAGGTATCGGACCTTTCGGTCACCGCACACGGTGGGACGCCCAGCGGCGACCGGATCAGGATCGGCGAGACGGCGCTGTTTTCGGTCGAGTGCGTGACAGTCGAGATGCAACGATCCACACTGCGAAGGGGATAGAAATGACGTTTTCCTACACTGTAACGACGAGTGAAACCGACTGGCAGGAGTGGGCGACGCGAAACGTCCAGCTCACCGACGGCGGTGTCGCGCTCGCGGAGACGACCGCGATCCGTTCACGGCCAGTTGGAGAGTCGGTCAGCGACGTCACTGTGACTTCAACCGGCGTTCGATACGTTCTCACGACGGACGGCGACGTCTACCGCTACGAGGGGACATCCGAGACCCGGAAGCTGGTAGTCGACGGCACCAGCCGTCGAGAGTGGACGCCGCGGTTGATCACGGCGAGTGACTCCCGGCTGTTCGTCGTCGACGAAACCGGGTCGGTCACCGCCTTCGCTCCCGAGACGAGACGAGAAACGGAAACGTTCGAGACGGCCACTGACGTCCCGACCGCGATCACCTACGAGCGTGGGACACTACACGTTCTCGACGAATCCGGGTCGCTCGTCTCGATCCGCGGGAACGAACGGGCCACGAACCGATCGTCGGTCCCCATCGTCGATGTCGCGACTGTGCCGGACGGTATCGTGGTACTAACGTCGACGGCGGACGGACACGAGGTGTGGCGGTTTCACTCCGACCAGGACGAAACACACAGCGACAAACTGCTCTCGGCCGGGGACATCGTTGCCGGCAGAGACCAGTTCACACCGACGGCGATACTGGTTGCCAGGGGATCGATCGTCCTGGCCGGCCACCTCGAGGGTCAGGACGAACACGCGCTCTTCGAGTACGAGCCGGCAACCGAACACCGTTCTCGCCTGCTCACCCTCGAGAACGCAGGGCCGATCGAGACGCTCGTCGGAGATGTGTCCGATGACGGCCTGTGGTCGATGTATGCAATCGATTCGGACGACCGATGTCTGGCGCTGACCGAACGGGTCGAATACGTCCAGTGTCCCAATCGAAACGCCCACACCGGTTTCGCCGTGACGAGATACGATTCCGGAACCGACCAACTCGAGTGGCACCGGCTCGTTCTCGACGTCGCTCGCGTTCCGGCAAACACCAGGGCCCGAATCCGATATTACGCGACGGACGAACCGCTGGTGTCGCTTACGGCTGGTGGGACGCGACCGGCAGAGTCCGCGGATTCCCCGGACGATCACGCGCAGTTTGTCCCGGCCGACGCCCGCGAATCGCTTCGATCGATCGGCGTGACCTCCGGGCTAGAACTGGTGCGTACTGGTGCCGAAACGATCGCAACACACCACGAATCAGCGTCGCCGGAGACGGTTCGGGAGTGGCAACGGACGGTTTTCGATTCGCTCGTCGCTCGCGCCGAATCGACGTGGGCCGTCGCTGACGTAGACGAGTACCCAGACGTCTTGCTGGACGACGCGACGGGCCGATATCTATACGTCGCGCTCGAACTCGTGGGCACGCCGACCGAATCACCGCTCGTCGACACCGTGACGGCGTACTGTCCGCGCCAGTCGTATCTGCGCTACATGCCGGAACTGTACCAGGAAGACGACCAGTCGGCGGCATTTCTCGAGCGGTTTTTGTCTATCTTCGAGACGTCGTTCGTCGATATCCAGTCCGAAATCGAGGGTATTACCCGGTATGTCGACCCGTACGGCGTGCCGAGTGACTCGCTCGAGTGGCTCGAGGACTGGCTGGCGGCCGACGAGTATCGCGAGTGGCCCGAGAGTGCCCGCCGCGAATATCTCGCACGGGCACCCGAACTCTACGAACGCCGGGGAACACGAGCAGGGTTGCGCGAGTTGATCGAACTGTACCTCCGTCATGCCGTCGGCGAGAGACCGGACGAGTCGGGTCGCTCGTCCGGCGATACGCCGACTGGTCACCGGTTGTTCTTCCTCGGGCCCGCGGACCTCGAGCAGGCCACCGACGGTACCGCCGGTGGGGGCTACGAGTCACTGGTTCCGGCGGACGGGTCGGTGGCCGTCTGCTGTGGGCCGTTCGACTCCCCAGGCGACGAGGCCGGGGTCGAAACGATCGTCGAGACGGAAACACCCGCACACGTCGACGTGACGATGCATCCGATGACCGACGAGTTCGAACTCGGCCGGGCGGCGTTTCTCGGGATGAATACGCGACTCGGCACGGAGTCGTTCTCGCTCGGCGATGCGGCGCTCGGTCAGGATACGTACCTGAGTCCGTCCAACGAGCGATAACTCGGTCGATCGAACTCGTCGCCTGTGTACTGGGGTACCGTCGGCGGGTCGAGATCCCACTCCAAGGAGGGTCGGATGGAGGGCTGGAACAAACCAGTGACACGATAGCAGGCCGACGGCGATCAGTCGCTACCGGTTGTTCATGGACCGTTCTCGCTACCGATCGCCGTCGTGTTCGGTAACCTGTTCGCTGTCGACCGTCTCCTCGCGCACCGTCATTCCCTTGCGGCCGAGGTGCTGGAGCTGTCGGCGGGCGAAGTCCTCCTCGCGGGTACCCCGCGTCGCGAGCACGTAGACGAGCGCGCCGCCGGCGGGTCGCATCGTCCGGCCCGCACGTTGGGTGCCCTGTCGCCTCGAGCCGCCCAGTCCGGAGGCGACGATGGCTAGATCGGCGGTGGGGAGGTCGATCCCCTCGTCGCCGACCCGAGAGACGATCAGCAGGTCGCGTTCGTCGCGTCGGAACGCCTCGAGGAGGCGACGACGCTCGTGGTGGGGCGTCTCGCCGGAGAGGAACGGCACCTCGAGCGCGTCGGCGAGTTCCCGACCTTGCTCGAGATAGTCGACGAAGATCAGGGCCTTGCCGTCGGGGTGGGCCGACAGCAGGTAGCGCACCTCGTCGATCTTGCCGCGGTTTTCGGCGGCGATCCGGTAGCGTTCCCGGCCCTCCGCGGAGCTGTAGGCGTTTCGCTGTTCCTCGTCGTCCCAGGGTACGTAGCGAATCTCGAGTTCGGGTTCGGCGACGAAGCCGGCGTCGAACAGCGCCTGCCAGTCGGTGCCGATCGGCGGGCCGACGAGCGTGAAGATTTCGGTCTGGCGGTCGTCCTCCCGGATCGGGCTCGCGCTCAGGCCGAGTCGGTGCCGAGACTGCAAGCGCGTGCTCCGCCGATAGACATCGCTTGGCACGTGCTGGCACTCGTCGAAGACGACGAGTCCCCACTCGCGGTCGTCGAACAGCGAACGGTGGCGATCCATCCCCGCGATCTGGTAGGTCGCGATCGTCACGGGCCGGACGTGCTTTTGGCCGCCGTGGTACTGGCCGACCTGATGGGCCTCGAGCGAGGTGTATTCGAGGATGGTGTCGTTCCACTGGCGCGCGAGGTCCCGACTCGGGACGAGCACGAGCGTCTCGCCGCCGACGTGGGCCATCGCGCCCATCGCCGCGACGGTCTTGCCGCTGCCCGGCGGGCCGACGAAGACGCCCTCGCCGCGCTCGGCGAATCGGTCGACCCAGGTGCGCTGGTACTCCCGCAGGGACACCTCGAGAGCGATCGCGAGATCCTCGCCCGATTCGAGGTCGCGGTGATCCTGGACGGGATACCCCGCCTCGTAGAGGATGCGCTTGATCGCGGCTTCGGCCCCCTCCCGAACCCAATCCTCGGTCTCGGAGATCGGCGCGTGGACGTGTTCCTCGTCGAGTTTCTGGCGGGCGACGTTGCCCATCACCTCCGGGTTGTCGCCCTCCAGCACCGTGTAGCCGTCCTCGTGGGTCGTCAGCCGAAACTGGTGGGCCCGATCCCACTGACTCCGGACCCACTCCTCCAAGGGATCCGAGCGCTGGTCGAGCGCCTGGCGCATCGTCCGCTGGAGGTCCGCGAACGAATCGTGTGGCGCTTGCCAGACGTCCGCCGGGCGAACGACGTACCGATAGCTCTCCTCGCCGTTTGCGTCTTCGAGGTGGGCGAACTGGGAGAGTTGCGCGCGCGTGAACTGATCGGGCCGATCGACGACGATCTCCCGGCGCTTCGGAAAGACGACGACCCGCTCGCGGTCGGTCAGATCCTCGAGTTCGGTCGGATACCAGACCACGGGGTCGGTCGAGACGGACAGTCGCTGCAGGTCACCGGCCTCGGCCAGGGCCTCGAGTCGCTCGGTGGCCACAGCCTGCGAGTACTCGAGGGCGTCGGCGACCGATGCGGCCGTCAGCACGGGGCGGCCGACGTGCTGGCTCGCCTCGTGGAACGTGGCGATCGAGAACGGTTCGTCGGTCGGCGCCGGTCGGTCGCCGTCCCCGTCGGCGGGGAGGTCTTCGGTGGGGTCGGCGGATTCCTCGTCGGTCACTGTCGGGGGGTAACGGGACAGCGGGTAAACCGATTTCGTTCCCCCGCACGTGACTGTTGATCGAGCCAAGCACTACAACGAGATGGTAATTGACCACGGATTTAAGTACACGATGGCGAATCTATTCGGATATGTCGACCGTTTCTAGCGAGCCGTTCGATCCGGGCGATGGGGAGGCAGACGGAAGCAGAACCGACCTCCGTGAGCGGTACGAATCGCTGCTCTGGGCGTCGATGGATCGATTGGGGATCACCGAGAGCGTCGAGCGCAAGATGGTCACGGCAGTGTTGTTGCAGTTCTGTTCGACGATCGCCGTCTTCGCACTGCCGTTGGTCTTTCTCGGCCCGGCCGAGGCATTTGCCGTCTTCCCGACGAGCCAGATCCTGCTCACAGTCGTCGTCTTCGCACTCGCCGTCACCGCGTTCGTCAACACGATGTTGATCGCGAGACGGGACATCATCGAACCGATTCAAGAGCTCCAGACTACCGCCGATGCGATCGCAAGCGGTCAACTCGAGGATCGACCGCCAGAGACCGACCAGGTCGACGAGACTGGGGATCTGCAGCGGTCGTTTCGCGACATGCACGCGTACCTGACGACGGTGGCGGACCAGGCTGATGCACTCGCCAACGAGGAGTTCGAAGCCGACGTTCTCGAGGAAGACGTTCCCGGCGAGTTCGGCGACTCCCTCGAGCGGATGCAGACCGGCCTCCAGAGCCGGATCGACGACCTCGAGGAGAGTCGCGAGCGGATCGAACGCCAGCGTGCAGATGTCGAACGTCGAAACGAGGCACTCGAGACAGACGCCGATCGCATTCGGTCGGTGTTGGCGGCGTGTGCCGGCGGCGATTTCACTAACCGGGTCGAGATCGAGAGCGACCAGGAGGCGATGCGCGAGATCGCGACGGGCCTGAACGTCATGCTCGACGACGTCGAGTCGACGCTGCACAGCGTCCAGACGCTCGCCGACGAAGTCGAAGACGTCGGTCGTGACGTCTCGACGAGCGTGACGGAGATGGAACAAGCGAGTGCAGACGTCAGCCAATCCGCCGAGGAAATTTCGATCGCCACCGATGAACAGAACGATCGGTTCGAGGACGTTCGCGGCGAGATGGCCGACCTCTCGGCCACGATCGAAGAGATCGCGTCGACGGCAGACGGCGTCGCGGGCGTCTCGAGCGACGCCGCTTCTCGCGCGCGCTCGGGTCGAGAAACTGCAAGCGACGCGATCGACGAACTCGAGCGTTTGGAGCGTCGGTCGGCGGCGATCGTCGACCGTATGGAGGCCCTGGATGCGGAACTGGCGAACGTCAGCGAGATCGTCGAGATGATCGACGAGATCGCCGAGGAGACGAATCTGCTCGCGGTCAATGCATCGATCGAGGCTGCCCGTGCGGGTACAGACGGGAGTCGGTTCGCAGTGGTCGCAAACGAGATCAAATCGCTCTCGGAGGAGACCGGTGAGGCGACTCGAGAGGTCGACGAGATGGTCAGCGACGTGCAGGCGTCCGCCCAGGAAGCCGTCGAGGAGATCCGACAGATGCAGGCAGATGTCGTCGAGGGCTCCGAGACGATCGAAGAGAGCCTCTCGGTGCTCGAGGAGATTGCCGATCACGTCCAGGAGGCAAACGACGGCGTCCAGTCGATCAACGACGCGACCGACGAACAAGCACGAACCAGCCAGGAGGTCGTCGCGATGGTCGACGAGGCGACCGATCAGAGTCAACGAACGCTCCAGGAAACCAACAGCGTCGCCGCGGCCGCGGAGGAACAGACCGCCACGGTGTCACAGATTTCGACGGCTGCGGAGTCGTTGTCCGAAACCGCGACGGAACTCAACGGCCAGTTAGACGAGTTTACCGTCTCGAGTTAAGCGTACTCGGGTCGAGACGGGGGCGGTTCGGCCGCTGTCACGATCGGAAGGCTGCCTCGATTCGCCGGCGGCATCGAGTCCAACTTATATGCCGTCCGAGCACGTACGTCGTCGTATGTTCCGTGCGATCCTGCCGGAGGGTCAGATCGCTTGTCAGCGGTACGAACACGCCGAAAATGGCCTCGAGTTGTACGACGAGGACGACGAGTTCGTCGCGTTCGTCCCCTATGCGACGCTCAATGCCCTCGTCAGTGAGAAAGCCTACACCGGTGACGAACGGTCGATTATGTAAGAAGAAATAGCCAACGAGGTGGTCGTGGCGATCACGTTGCCGGTGTCCGGTCGATTGCCTCGAGTTGTTCGCGGTACCGGTTACGGACCGTCACGACGGTCGTCTGTGCGGTTTCGGCGACGGCTCGTTGCGGGATCGTTTCGTCACAGAGCAGCCCCGCAGCGTAGATCGCCGCGGCGGCGAACCCCGTCGGTGATTTTCCCGAATGGAGCCCTTGCTCGGTCGTTTTCTCGATAATATCGACCGCTGTTGCCTCCACGTCCTTGTCGACGTCGAGCTCCGAACAGAACCGCGGGACGAACTGCCGGGGGTTCGTCGGCTCGAGGTTGATGTCGAGTTCGTCGGCGATGTAGCGGTAGGTGCGTCCGATCTCGCGCTGGTCGACCCTGGAAACGGCGGTTACTTCCTCGAGGCTGCGGGGGATGCCTTCTTTTCTACAGGCCGTGTAGAGAGCGCTGGTGGCGACGCCTTCGATCGACCGTCCGCGGATGAGATCCTGTTCCAGTGCGCGTCGGTAAATGACGCTTGCCGTCTCCTTGACGGGTTTTGGAACGCCGAGGGCGCTGACCATGCGGTCGATCTCGGAGAGTGCGTACTTGAGGTTGCGTTCACCGGCGTTTTTCGTTCGAATCCGTTCCTGCCAGACCCGGAGCCGGTGGAGCTGTCCGTGTTTGTCGGCGGACATCGAGTGACCGTTGGCATCCTTGTTGCGCCAGTCGATCGTCGTCGTCAGCCCGCGGTCGTGCATTGACTGGGTCAACGGTGCGCCGACGCGGGAGAGTTCGTCGTGTTCCTGGGCGTTGAACGCGCGCCACTCGGGTCCATAATCGATGGGATCTTCGGTGAGCACGAGCCCACACTGTTCACAGACTCGCTCGCCGCGATCCGGATCGTGAACGATCGTCTCGGTCTCGCAGTCGGGACACAGCTCGACGTCCCGTTCCTGGGACTCACTTGTAACATGATCGATGATAGACTGCGTCATCAGTAGGCGGATGAATCCGTGCCGGCACTGTAAGGGGCTCACATGGTTTACGCGGGAAACACCGACTTACTGTCCTGTCGGCTGTAAGTCAGTATCGACGGGAACGAGCCGCGTTCGTCGTGGGCTATTTCTTGCCGTCTCCCCTGACGTTCGATCAATCCGGCGATCAGTACCACCGGTCACTGATCGCGTCCAATGGGCCGCTGCAGTCGCGGTCGGATCGACGATTCGACGAGTCCGCCCACGGTTGACGCTCGAAGTATGCATACGAATTATCAATCGACCGATCGTCTCTCGGTGTAAATTCACGGTTCATCCCGGAAATCGATCTTTTGGTTCCAAACCGTCGTACGATTTATGTCGGTTGGGTCGGACGTGTAGAAGCAGTGCTGTATCGCCGATGATCCTGACTAGTCCCAACGGACCGCTGGCCACATACGAGACGTATATACGCACCGTCTATCGGGCGGCAATCGGTCGATACGGGAGACGGTCGCCCGGCGAGAAGCGTGGGGGGCGAGACCGGCCGCCTCTCGCCGTTGGACCGGTCCGCCGAAGTCGTCCCGTACCAACTTTGCAGCCGATGCAAAACGTGACCGTGTTTAAGAGAGTCACTGTTGGTGTACAACGTGGTGTGTCAATAGTGACTGCGAATCGCCGTTCGACTGTACAGCGGCCCCGTTCGATCCGTCGCCGTACTGCAGTTTCGACGTATCGTGGCGCCTCCCTTTGGATCGATCGAGTGCCGTCCGGAGGCCAGCGATAATGTCGTCGATCGATACCTCTCTCCCCGACGAAATCGCCTCGTCAGTGTCTAATTCTGAAGACGACGGGGGGCTCTCGAAAGACGTCATTTTCGAACTACTGAAGAACCGCCGTCGACGCGAAGTGCTTGCGTACTTGCTCGAGGCCGAGGATACGGTAACCCTCGGCGAGCTCGCCGAACAGATCGCTGCCTGGGAAAACGACACGGACGTCAACGCCCTGAGCTCCGACCAACGAAAGCGCGTCTACGTCGCCCTCTATCAGACCCATCTTCCCAAGATGGACGACGCCGGAATCGTCGAGTACGATCAGGATCGCGGGCTCATCTCGCTGTCTGACAACGCCGACTTACTGATGATGTACCTCGACACAGACAATCATCAGCAAGACCGGTGGGATCGGTGGTACGCGGGGCTCAGCGTCGTCGGGATCGCCATCGTCGGTGCGACTATGCTCGGCGTGCCACTGGTTTCGACACTGCCGACGGTCGCAGTTGCCGGAGGCGTCGTCCTCGCGTTTCTGGGTCTGTCGATCGCCCATACCGCGACGAATCGACAGCGCGAACAATCCGTCAACGGTAAACTCTCCCGTATCGACTGATCGCTATTCGATTTCGCCGCGAAGCGGGCCACAGTGGATTGGCATTGCTACGAATGCCGCCGACAGTCGTTCTGATGACTGCGATTATATCCTCGAGAAGGACTTTTATTCACGCCGTTCGTACGGACGACTGGCTCCCGATCCGCCGTCCAGTACCGGAACAGTTCGCGTGCCAGCTTGCTGTTCTCCCGGGGGCCACTTTCTGTCGCCCGATTAGGACCGGACTGGCCTCGAGACATCACTACTGATTGCGGGCGTTGTACTGCAGATCGGTCGTCGCGTCGCCAAGCAGCGTGAACGACTCGAGGTTGCCGTCGAACCAGTAGGCGTCCAGTCCGTCCGCGATCGCACCGCGAACGGCCTGATCTTCGACGACATCGTCGTCGTCGATCGTCGCGTCACGATACTCCGACTTGACGACCGGCCCGGTCGTCTCGAAGGAGTACGTACTCGGTTCGTCGGTATCGGTCGCATCGATGACCAGCGCGTGTGGTAGCAGTTCGTAGTCGCCGTACTCGCTCGGATCGATCTCCGCCCCGTCGACGAAGACGGCCGCCTCGCCCTCGCTAAAGGTCACGTCGGTCACGGCGCCGGAGAACCGAAACGCGAGCGTCGAATCCGTCACCGAACTTTGGACCGTCGACCCCGCAATCGTCGTCGCCTCGTCGGCGGGATCTTCGTCACCCTCGAGTTCGATCGTCCCGTCGACGGTGATCTCGAAGTTCGTCGGCGCGCCACGGCCCTCGACCTCGAGAAGGTGGGGGAGTTGCGCGCCGTAGTCGTCGGGATCGACCGCTTCGCCGTCGAGGATCACCGTCGCCGGCCCGTCGACGGTGAGTTCCTCGAGGTCGCCGTCGAATCGGAACGCGTCCTTCCAGTCGGCGACGACGCCGTGGGCGACGCCGTCCTCGATAACGGCTTCGTCGTCGATCGTCGCGCCGTCGGCCGTCGAGGGCCGGATCTCGCCGGTCGCGGCGAACTCGTACCGCGTGACGTCTTCGGTCGAACCGTCGAACAGTAGCAGGTGCTCGAGCGCCGAGTCGTCTTCGTCGTCATCGGGACGCGAGTCCGAGTCGGTCTCGCCCGCTGCGGCTTCCCGTGGCGTCGTCGGCACGCCGTCGGGAACCGAAAGGTCGGGATCGCTCGAGACGCCGTCCCGTCGCAGGCCACTGCCTTGGACGGTGCCGCTGATCGCACCACCGGTCATGCGTGCGCTGCCGCTGTTGCGCATGACCATCGCGTAGGGGTACGAGCCGGCGGCGAAGTGAGAGTCGTCGATGGCGACCGTGTTGCCGGGCCAGACCCACACCGGGCGCCCGGAATCTTCGACGTAGCCGCCCCACCCGGGGCCGTAGTCGGTGTCGTCGTTGTAGGCGACACAATCGGTGATGACGTCCTGTCCGCCGGCGACACGAAACGTCGAGACGCCGTTGTTCTTGCCGTAACAGTGATCCAACTCGACCGAGCCGCCGGAGGCCGTGTTCGAACAGTAAAACCCGTTGTTCGGCCACCCCTGGACGTTGCAGTATCGAAACGTGACGTCACAGCCGGCTTGTTTGTGATAGAAGACGGCACCGGGGCCGTGGACGAAACTCTCGCCTTCTTTGGTCGAGCCGTCGCCCAGGTAGACGTTCTCGATCAACACGTCGCCGCTGGGGGCGGTGATCGAGATCATAAACGCGTCGCCGCGGTGCAGTCCGTCGAATCCGATGTTTCGGATCGTCGAGTTGCCGCCCTCGACGAGCAAGAGGACGCTGTTGCCGTTCGTCAGATCGAACAGTTTGTTCTCGTAGGTCTCTCCCTCGCCGATGCGAATCGTCTGCCCTCGCGCCGTGATCTCCTCGTAGTCGTCGCTGGCGACGGCGGCGCCGGAAAGTGTCGCACTCGCCGTCGTCAATCCAGCTAACTTTACGTACGATCGCCGGTCGAGTAACCGACGATTACTCTCGTCATCATCGTCGTCGCCGACGGCCTCCGTCTCGTCCAGTACCGGGGGTTCGCGTGCCATGCAGTCTGGTAATTCGAGACTACCGGCATAAAACTTCCCTTACAAAACATTTAAATTTTAGAGAGTCTCTATCTTATCTGTATTTACATTCAGGATGTTAATGACGTTAGCAGCTGGAATATATGTGGCGAGAAGATATGGCGATCCAATAGCCCGAGTCGGTTACCCCCCATCACGAGGGCGATCTCGACCGGTGGAACGCTCGAGTAATCCCGGATTACGCCGCCGTCATCGAGAAAAACTGGTCTCGCGCCGAGACTCGACGTCGGCAGTGAGAAGCGATACGCTACGCGCTCGAGAGACGATCGCAGCGACGATCAGCCCGCAGAAGAATTCTTACTCGCCAGTCGCAGCCGCTTCGGCGCTCGTCGGAACGCCGTCGGGAATAACTGCCTCGGGGTCCGTCCCGACGTCGTCTGCGAGTTCGACCGTCGAGCCAGCGTTTTCGCCGATGCCGGCGACCTCGCCGTAGTCGGTCTCTCGAACGTCGACGGTCGTCGCCTGGCCGTTCGCGCCCGCGTCGATGGCGACGTTGTTGCCGTTCATCTCGAGCTGGCAGTTCTCGACTTCGATCGTCCCCGGCGCCCAGGCCCAGATACCGCGGCCCTGGTAGCCGTCGTCGTCGACGTAGACACTCGAGTTCGTCACCTTACTCCCCTCGGTCGCGAGCCGGAAGTGCGAAACGTAACAGTTCGCCGCGAACGACCGATCGATGTGGACCGTTCCGCCGCCGGCGTTGCCGGGAGCGGAGGCGTAGATCGCGTTATCCGCGAAGCCCTGGATGTTGACGTTCTCGAAGTCGATGTGACCCGCGTGATCAGGGTTGACCCAGAACGCCGTCTCGCCGTGGCCGTTCGGCGCACCGTTGCCCTCGCTCGAGCCATCGCCGAGGTAGACGTTCTCGACCGTGCTCGAGCCGCCGCCGTCAGCGATGCCGAACGTACCGGATCCGGCGTTTGACGTGTTCGCGCCGTGGAAGCCGACGTTACGGATCGTCCAGTCGCTTCCCTGGGCGGTGATCGTAATATCCTGACCGGTCGTCATGTCGACGAGTTTGTGTTCCCAGGTCTCGCCGTCGTCGATGGTGATCCTCTGTCCCTGCGCTTCGATAACCTCGTAGTCGTCCTCCGCGCCAGCCGTCCCGGCAACGCCGATCGACGTCGCCGCGGTCGCGACTGCGGCCAGCGAACGAACGTAGTTACGGCGGGTTAATCCGGAGTTACGGCCTGTAGTCGGTGTGGAATCCGTTTCGGACGTACGGGGAAAGTTCGCCATACAGTTGGGTAACACCACCTTGAACTCATAAACTTTTCCTTGGAATAAATGGTTAGATTCGATGAGCGTATTCGAAACAGGAATAAATGTATTGGAATATACGAGTATAGATGCAAAAAGTTACTACTTTCCAAATCTCCCGTGAAATACCGAATTGTGCGTGTAATAGAGCTGGTAATCGTGACGTTATTCGGAAGTCGCGGGGCAGTAGTCGAACGTTAGGTCCGTGTCGATGATGGAGTGGAAAGCGAAACGGCCAGTCGGATCATCGAACGACGAAACAGGTACTCTCGGAACCTGTCGAATCGCGTCGGCGTCGTTTCTCGAGCCCGAACCAACGCCTCGTCGACAGGACGGCGGAATCGGAATGTTAACCAGTCGCCTCTCCTAGGATGGCAGTATGAACTGGCTTCGTGCGCTTGCCGCCGCCGGGTTCTCGGTCGTCTTACCCGGTGCAGGCCACGCGATACTCCGCGACTGGCTCCGTGCGCTGGTGTTTGCCGGCCTGTATCTCTCCGCGGTTGCGATCTTTTTGCCACCGACCGATGAACTCGCCGCGGTCGACTCGGTTACCGAGACCGTCACTGTCGTCACCACCGAGATCGATACGATGGGGCAGTTCGTCCTCTCGTTCGTCGTCCTCTTTGCGGCGATCGATGCAACGTTTCGGGCGCTTGGCTTCCCGCCGGGCTCGAGTGCCGCCACCGACGGCGACGAGGGACCGAGCTGTCCGGAGTGTGGGAAGGAACTCGACGAAGACCTCGCGTTCTGTCACTGGTGTACGACCCGCCTCGAGACGCCCGAAGACGAGGCCGAAGAGGAACCGATCAGCTCGTAACCAAACGGTGTCGAAGCCGACCCCGCCACTACTTTTCGATAATGCTCTCCTCGACGGCTTCGCCGAAGTGACGGGCCGTATCCTCGTAATACAACAACAGGTCGTCACCGACCTCGAGGTCAGTCACCGCTTTTCGTCCGTCGCCGGTCGCCACTTTGATCGTCTCCGCATTCTGTAACAACGTTTCGACCCGATCGCCGTCGTCGGTTTCGACGGCCACGCGAAACATCGGCCGCTGCTCGATTTTGACCCGGCCGACGATCGCTTCACGGGTATTGCCCGCAGTGTCGACGACCTGGACCTCGTCACCGCTTTGCAGTTCCGCGAGGTACTTCGTGCCGCCGTCCGGCGTGCGGACGTAGGCATGGACCGCGCCAGCGTTGACTCGGAACGGCCGGGAGGCGACGTAGGGTGAGTCGGCGGTTTCGGCGTGGACAAAGACCAGTCCACGAGCCATCGACCCGACGAGCATCCCTTCGTCGTGTTCCAAGAGACTGCCCGTATCGACGCAAACGCGGTCGGCACTGCCGATACGCTCGACGTCGAGCACCTCGGCATACTCGAGGTCCAGCGATTCGCGTTCGGCCTCGTCGCGAACCTCGACGGTCTCATGAATCTCGTCGGGATCGTCCGAGTCGAGCAAGACGGCGTCGGAACCGATCTCTAAGGTCTCGAAGGCGGTCTTTGCTTCCTCGGCGCTCGTGACGCCGGCGATGAGGTTGGTCTCTTCGCCGATGCGAGCGATCAGGTTCTCGAGGGGAATGATCGTCCAGTCCTCGCCGATGACGATCGTATGATCGGCGTCTTCGGCGGCGGTTTCGGCGAACTGTTCGTACGCCGTATCGAGGATGCGAACGTAGGCACCGCGCTCGAGGTCAGTCTCCCCGTCGCGGCGCAGCGTCGAAAGGTCCGCCGAGCCCGAGAAATCCTCGGGGAGATCGATCGTCGCGTCGCCTTCGCCGTCCTTGCCGACGATGACGGCGTCGGGTCGGGCGTCGGTCCCGTCATCGTCGTCGATGTCGTCGACGAGCGTCACGTCGCCGTCGGTACGGAAGGCAGCGACGTTGATGTTTCCGAGTTCGCGCACGCGAGCGACATCGTCCTCGTCGACCAACACCCAGTCAGCACCCGCCTCGAGTGCGGCGGTGATGCGCTCTCGGCGCACGTCCCAGTCGCCGACAGTATCGTCGGCTTTAATCCAGACAGATCGAGTCATACCTCGACGGTCGAAGGGGACCGGCTTGAACGTGGCGGATCGTGCAGGCACCGCCGCCCGCTGTACGTATTGCAGCTAATGTAACAGTAGTAACGATAGTAACGATTGTATGATTACTTTCTTCAGAGTACCTAATATCGGGCCGAACCGAGTGGGAGATATGGGTCACCACCAGTTCAAATCGGTCGACGTACTGACTGTCGAGGACGCAGCCGCCCGCCTCGAGGTCGATGGCCTCACCCACGTCGCCCGGGCCGCGTTCGATCACGCGGGCGAACTGGTGGCACCCAGAGTCGGTCGCCGCCCGACCGTCCTCGGTGCGGTTCGACTCGCGAGCCGCCGCAGTCGCTGTCGAACGCTCGAGCGCGAGCGATTTAGCTCGGTGTTCGACGTCGACGCCGACCTGGTCGTCGCCGCCCACGCCGACCTCGCGAGTCACCTGACCCCACCCGCTGACGAGGATGATGTCCGGTCGCTCCGCCGGCGGCTGGTCGTCGTTCACGAGCTGGTCGCGGCTGCCGAACGCGACCGGCTCGACGCCCTCCAACTGCCACAGACGTACCTCGCCGACGACGCGCCGTGGCTGCTCGGTCGCACACAGCGACGGGCCGAAGCTTCGTCGCCTCGTTCAGAGGCGACTCTCGATGTCGCCGCCCTCCAGTCACATACGAGGCGACTCGAGGCAGACCTCGAACTCGCGCGACTCGGAACGACGCTATACGCGCTGGTCCACGGCGAGGCGTGAGTTCGGCGATTACCGATTTACAGCAGTTCGTAGCGATCGAACCTAGCGTTCAGCACATTTATCAAATCCGACAGTAGAGTATGGACTGATATCGATGTCCGCCTCGAGTTTCCGCCGGCGAGTGCCACCCGTCGTCGGGTTCGGCCCGATCCTGGTGGCCAACCTACTCCCACTCGTTGGCGTCGTCTACTACGGCTGGGATCCGGCGACGCTGGTCGCGATCTACGCCCTCGAGTTGCTCCTCTCGTTCCCGCTCGCAGCGGCGAAGGCGCTGTTCGCACGGCGACGCCCACCCGCCGACCCCGATGACTCCGGCGTCGTCTCCGTCTCGAGCGACCTGACGACGAAACGCGGCCGCGTGACCGTCGTCTCGTGGCTCCCACCGATCTATCCGCGAAACGTCCCCTTCGTGACCTCGGTCATCGTCGGCGTCGCCTGGGTGTGCCTGTTCGTCGGCGTCGTTCTCGGCGAAGCCATCTCGCTCGCTGCTGCGATCGCCCAGCCCGCGGTCGTCGCGAGCATCGCGGCGCTGTTCGTCGGCCAACTCCTCGAGTTTCGCCGGGAGTACCTGCGGGGCGGTGGCTACGAAACCGTCTCGCCGTACACCGTTATCGAGACGCCCGCACGGCAGGCCTTCTTTTTGCTGTTCGTCCTCATGGTCGTGCCGGGGATCGGCACGGGCGAAGCGACCTTCGTCCTCGCGGCGTTCGTCCTCGTCAAACTCCTCGTCGAGTGGTCGGCGTTTCGCGCCAGTCGCGGGGCCGGCGGTCGCCTCGCCGCGTGGCTCTCGGGGCCCGACGAGGCAACTGAACTCGACGATCCGCCCCAGGTGCCAGACGACGAGCCCGACGCTCGCGTTTCGACCGACGGGAAGGCAGCGCTGCTGACCGGGGTCTGTCACGTGCTTACCAGACCAGCGCCATTTTATGCAAGTATTTTCTTTATCGTCTGGCTCGTGGCCGTCGGGATACTCGGCGGTCCGGAATCGTCACTGGCGTTTACCGTCGGTGCTACCCTCGTCGTCGTCGGCTCGTTCGTCCTCTTGCTCGCGGGAAAAAGCGCCGAGTTCTACCTGCAATACGGCCCGCTCGAGTATCGCCGCTACGGCGATCGGCTCGTCGCCTACGATACCTGGCTCGATGAACCCCAGTGGACGGCGTCCGTCGACGTTCTCCGCAACGTTGCGGTCGTTCAGGATCGGCTTCCGGACCGACTGCTCGAAACCCGAACGATCGCCGTGACGACGGGATGGGACGACGACGATACGCAGCGCCAGCTCGGCCCCGTCGCGGCCCCGGAAACGCTCGTGGCGACGTTCGAGCTCCCGGTCCACTCGACGGACCTCGAGGCGATCGATCGACGGGTTGTCGGTATCGTCGTCGCGATCGTTGCCGTGATCGTCCTCGTCGCCGGACTCGCAATTTGGCCGTGGGGTGAACCCGTCGTCGTGTTCTACGCCGTGTTCTTGCTCCCGTTCGTTGGGATTGTCCTCCTGGGACTCTGGAATCAGGCGTATCCGGATCCAGCGTAGCGCGTCAATCGCTCAACGCCGCTCGTCACACGTCTGGACGGCGTCGATGTCGTCGAGTTCCGCGAGTTTGTGTCTGAACGCACGATAGGCGTTCTCGCCGCGGTCGGTGAGGGAAACGACGCGGCGGCGGCCGACTGATTCGACCGTTACGTAGCCGTCGGCGACGAGGGGCTCTACGACGTGGATATCGAGCACCCGAAACGCGCCCTTGTCCTCACCGTCGCCAGGCGACTGTCGGTCGGCCATAAACGAGAGTCCGACATCGCGTGCGTACTCGATGAGGTCTTTCTTCTTCGGCGGAGCCGTTCGGTCGTCGTGATAGCCGTCCCAGGCGGCAGGGTCCGCGAGAAAGCCCATGATCGCGACCTGATCCGTCGTCGGCGACTCCATCGGATAGATCGGGAGCTCGTCGATCCGATCGGCACCGAACGACGTCGGCTCGCTCGAGCCGTCGTGGGCGTACGTAGCCGGCTCGACGTAGTACGGCTGGGCGTTCGTGGACGCGTCCATGCAGGCGATCGTCATCCCGATCGCGGGGATCGCGCCGGCACTCGAGACGTTGACGGCGACCACGTCGTCGGCGTGATGGGAGGCGATCGTCGTCACGTCCCCCAGGACCGCATAGACATCCGTCAGATCCGACTCGAGGGTCTCGACCGCGGGAACGACCGCCTCGAGTTCGGCGACCAGCTCGTCGTGATACGCCGTCGTCAGGTGATCGGGGTCTTCGAGGAGGTAAACGAGATCGGCCCGTTGATCACGGATCGGCTCGAGAATCCGGTCGTACTCGTAGCCAAGGGCGGCGATGTGTACCCGTTTGACGACGTCCATACATCGACAGACACCTCGGCGAAAATAATGTCACCGACTTGTACCGCGTCGGATCTTATACGTCGTACACGCGGACGTGACCGTCTTGCATGACGACGACCCGGTGCCCACGATAGCGGAATTCGATCCGGATGTCGGTGTCCTGTCTCCGAGCGTGATCGATCAGTGGATTGATCGCCGACGGATCGATCTGCTCGTACAGCGGGGGCAGGTCGGTTGCCGGGCGGTTCGTCGCGTCGGCGAGAGCCATTACGATCGATTGGAGTACCGATTCCGACTCGCAGTCGCCAGCACGGGTTACGACCAGGTCGTCGTCTGGATAGCTGTCGCCAGTCTGATTGGCCACGTTAGGAATCGCGACTATCAGGTAAAAACGATGGTTCCAAAGTACGTGGGGCCGCCGGCGAAACGTTGAGAACACTCGAGCCCCTACTGGGGACGAATGGCGGGCTACGACGCGATCTGTTTCGACCTCGATCGAACGCTCTGTGAGCCGACGCAGTCGGCGTCGACGTTGCTCGAGCGGACGTTCGATCGGACCGGCTTCGAACAGTTCTGTACGCCCGCCGATCTTCGATCGGCGGTGCCGTCGCTTCCAAACGCCGAGACCGATCGAGAGTTCTACGAGAACCTCTTTGCGGCGGTCGCGCGTCGGTCGAACGTCGATCCCGCCGTCTCCCAGCGGCTCACCGACTGGTATCTCGAGTTGCAGGACCCGACCGCTGTTCGCTTTCGCCCCGGCGCAAAGGCCGCCCTCGAGTACGCCCGCGAACACGGCCGGGTCGGGCTCATCACCAACGGCGGCCGAACCACACAAACCCGAAAACTGCGCGCCCTCGGTATCGAGAACGCCTTCGATGTCCGAGTGTTTACCGAGCCCAGCGAGGGGATCTACCCGAAACCAGACGCGGCGCCGTTCGAGTACGCACTCGCCGAACTCGAGGCGAGCGCCGACAGGACGATCCACATCGGGGACTCGCTTCGAGCCGACATCGCGGGTGCGAACGCGATGGGGCTCGATTCGGCGTGGCTCGACACGGGTCGCGCCCGCGACCACGCGAGCGATCACCAGCCGACCTACCAGTTGACCTCGCTCGAGGGCGTCGAAACGATCGTCTAACTCCCTCGGCCGAAGGGATGCGTTGTACCCGTCACTGTGCGACCCAGATGACGTAGATGTAGAGTCCGATTCCGGCGAAGACGGCTATCGACGAGAGCACGCCGAGAATCGCTAGTCCCGACAACAGGAGCGCGAACTGCAATGCACCACCCGCGATGAGACAGATCGCCGAGGCGAACAACAACGACGGCTCGCCGCCGGACTGCATGTACAACATCGTGCCGAGTCCAACGGCGATCACGCCGAAGACGACCTCGGCCGCGAGCAAGACGAGACCGCTGCCCGTGATCGTTCCGACGGCAAATAGCCCGAAGTAACAGACGATTCCCGCGAATACGGCTCGATAGATCCGCTCTGGTACCTCGTTGGCGTCGTCCATACGCTACTCGAGCGTGCCGAGTGGCTTATACGGTTTGCTGTACGGTACAACCGCGACAGTCCAGCGATTGCACTGGCACTGATACCGATTCCTGTCCCGATCTACCGGCGGAGTCACACCAGATCGTACTACTGTTCGAGGGCCGTGGCCCACTCGAGTTCGAGCCCTTCGTGGACGACAAACTCGAGAGCGTTGATCCAGTAGTGAGCGACGACGACGACGAGGAAGCTCCCGGTGAGGACGAAGACGGCCGCGAGGACGAACCCGAGCACCCCGGTGACGACGATGCCGACCGACCCCTGCATCCCGTGCCCGAGCGCGAACGCGACCGAGGAGACGACGGCCAACAACCAGGGATCGATGCCGAAGCCGGCCGACAGCGCGCCGATCAACGCCGCCCGGAAGAGCAACTCTTCGAAGACGGCGACGATCGGCAAGACACCGACGAGGAGTACCACCCACCCACGCCTCGAGTCGGGAGCCAGCAGTTCACGCAGCTGTTCGTCGTGATCGAAGCCAACGCGTGTCGCCAGCGCGGCGGCAATTTCGTTCGCGACGTAGAGGACGAGCCCGGCAACCGTCCCGACGAACAGGCCGGTCCAGAGAGACGACCAGGTGAGCTCGACGCCGAGCGCGCTGATCGGAATGCCGGTATAGAGCACCGCGCCGAGCAGGACCAGCGCGAAGAGTCCCTGCGAGAGGGCGACGTTCGCAAGCACCATGCGCGTCGATACCGACGCCGGATCGATCCCCGCAGGGTGGGAGTCAGCTCGGGCCGTCTCGCCCGTCTCGCGAGGAGCGGACCGGGCGTTCTCGAGTGCCGAGTCGGCTGCCGGATCGTCGGATTCGACCGGTGGCTGACGATCAACGGCAGAACGCGAGTCCTCGATAGTCGCCGACTCGAAGCCGGTCGACTCGAACGGTACCGCATCGTCGCTACTCGAGGCAGTTGCGTCCGAGTCCGGGGCGTTCGAATCGGAACGCGAGGAAGCCGTATCGGCGACCGACGACTGGGTTACATGAGAGAGAACGAGCAACAGGACGAGGACGACGCCCGTGATTCCGGCGAACGTCGCCCACTGGGGCATCTATTGTGGGCTCGGGTTCGACCCGCTCGTGGAGCCGACGGCGCTGCTGTCAAGTGCCGAGCCAGTGATCGACTTGAGACGGTCGACCAGCGAGTCCTTCTTCGGTTCGCCTTTCAGGGCGACCTCGAGGACTTCGCTGATGTTCGAACACGGGATGATCTCGACCATCTCGTCGTACTCGTCTTCGATCATGACATCCTGTTCGTTGGCCGCGGGGATGATGACTTTGTCACAGCCGGCCTTCGCGGCGGCTTCGATCTTGTGGGTGACGCCGCCGACGGGCAAGACGTCACCGCGAACGGAGAGCGAACCGGTCATCGCGACCGACTGATCGACTGGGATATCTTCCAAGGCGCTGATGACCGCCGTCGCAACCGTGATCGAAGCGGAGTCGCCGTCGACACCCTGCTGGCCCGCCTGGACGAACTGGATGTGAATGTCCTTCTCCGAGAGGTCGACATCGGAGAACTTCTTGATGATCGCCGAGACGTTCTGGACCGACTCCTCGGCCATCTCCTGAAGTTTGCCGGTGGCGATCACCTGGCCGCCACCCTGTGCGGGGGCGATCTCGGCCATCACGGGGAGCATGATACCGGAGTCCTCGCCCATGACCGCCAGCCCGTTGACCCGGCCCTCGACGCCGTCTTTGGTGACCTGCAGTTCGTAGTCCTTGCGGCGTTCGATGTAGTCGTCGGCCAGTTGCTGCTCGATCGAGCGCGAGCGTTGCTTGGCCTGCAAGACGTCGTCGCGGGTGGTGTGCTCCCGGTCTTCGGCACGGGCGATGTCACCCGCGACACGGACCAAACCGCCGAGACTCCGGAAGTGAAGCGTCAGGTGGTTCTTCCGACCAGCACGGCGTTTTGCCTCGAGGATGAGTTCCTCGACGGCGTCGCGCTCGAAGTGGGGAAGTCGCCCGTCGCGTTCGACCTCCTGGGCGATAAAGCGGGCGTACTTCCGGCGCATCTCGGGGGTGTCTTCGATGGTGTCGTCCATGTAGACCTCGTAGCCGTACCCCTTGACGCGGTTGCGGAGTGCGGGGTGCATGTTCTCCATCGCGTCTAAGTTCCCCGCCGCGATCATGACGAAGTCACAGGGGACAGGCTCGGTCTGGACCATCGCGCCCGAGGAGCGCTCGGACTGGCCCGTAATAGAGAACTCGCCCTCCTGGATCGCCGTCATTAGCTTCTGCTGGGTGCGGATGTCTAGCGTGTTGATCTCGTCGACGAACAGCACGCCCTTGTTGGACTTGTGGATCGAGCCCGGTTCGACGCGATCGTGGCTCGGCGTCTCCATCCCACCGGACTGGAACGGGTCGTGTCGGACGTCGCCCAGCAGCGCCCCGGCGTGGGCCCCGGTCGCGTCCTCGAATGGGGCCTGGCGCTGGTCGCCGTTGTCGACGATCATGTTCGGCACCATCGCGTCCGTGCCACGGCTCGTATAGCGGAAGATCAGCCAGATGATACCCGCGGCGATGATACCAAGCAGGATGCTGGCCGGACTGATGATCGTGTACCCAATGATGATCGCGATGATGATCCACATCAGGATCGACCGCATCTGGTTGCGCTTGCGGGCTTCTTCCTTGTGGGCGTCGATGATCTGTTCACCCTTCCCCGCCGGCACCGTCCGAACCTTCGGGGCGTTGCCGTCGTCGGGGTTGTGATAGACCAGCACGTCCTGGAGGTCTTCCTGGGGCAACAGCTGGCTCATCGCTTTCGCCAGCATCGACTTGCCGGTCCCCGGCGAGCCGATCATCATCACGTGACGGCGCTGTTTGGCCGCCTTGATAATGATGTCTCGAGCTTCGTCCTGCCCGATGACCTGATCGACGAGCCGGTCGGGGACTTCGATATCGTCGGTCGAATCGATCTTCAGGCCGCCGAGCAGATCGTCCGCGGCGTGTTCGTCGTCGATTTCGACGCCCGGATCGACATCGACCTCGCTACCGAGGTCTTCGACGGTTTCGATATCGTCGTCTGGTGACTCGTCGGTCGACGGGTCATCGTCAGCTGGATCGTCGTCGTCGGCCGACTCCCCTCTCTCGTCGACGTTCTCACTGCGGTCGTCCTCGGGATCGTCCTCGAGAGACCGCTCTCCCGGGTGCTCCTGCGGTTGCTCCTCCTGGGGCTGTTCCGCCTCGGGGGCAACCTCTGTCGCATCTTCGGGAGGGCCGTCAACGTTCGTATCGTTGCTCATAGAACTCTGTTCAGTACCTGATTCGAAGGGACTGCCACTGATATACTTTCTCCATGCGGTGGATGGTGTCAGTGCACGATATCGCGGTTTAGAGAGCTCAGGGCGGGTGATCTCTTAGACAGGTCGTAACGCATTAGTGAATCGCCTCGGGGTCACGCCCCGAGGCACTCGGCCTGCTCCGGCTGTAGAGCCAGTCGGCGGGGCGGTGAACGGCGACCGCTTTCGAAACCGCCACAGATCAGTATCTCGCCACGTTTAAGCGTGGCGGTCGAGCACACATAGCTATGACCCGGGGGTTCTACATCGGTCGCTTCCAGCCGTTTCACAACGGCCACCACAATATGGTCGCCCAAATCGCCGACGACGTCGACGAACTCGTCCTCGGGATCGGCAGCGCCGACGACTCACACACGGTCAGAAACCCGTTTACGGCCGGCGAGCGGATCATGATGATTACGAAGTCTCTCGTCAATACCGACCTCGTGACCTACGCAGTTCCGATCGAGGACCTCGAGCGCAATTCGGTGTGGGTTAGCCACGTGCAGAGTATGAGTCCGGATTTCGATGTCGCGTACTCGAACAATCCGCTCGTGATCCAACTGTTTAGAGAGGCCGGGATCGAAATCAGGCAATCGCCGATGTTCAACCGGGACGTTCTCGAGGGGACCGAAGTTCGCGAGCGGATGATCAACGACGACGACTGGCAGTCACTTGTACCCGGCGCAGTCACCGAGGTCGTTGACGAAATCGGCGGTATCGAACGCATCCAAATGATCAGCGACTCCGATTCGAACGGCAGATAGGGTCCGGACCTGCCGGCGATGAATCGATAGGACAGTCGAGTTCGTGTGCCGACGCGAGTATCGACACTGCCGAAGACGGGTCGATTTTGTGCCGCCGGCCCCTATCGTCCACCATGATCACGCTCGCGTCAGACTTCGGCTCGCCGTATCCGGCGGCGATGAAAGGCGTCCTCTGTGCGCGGACCGACGCCAGACTGATCGATATCGCGCACGACTTCCCGCGACAGGACGTTCGCGCGGCGGCGTTCTGGCTCCGGGAAGTACTCGCGTACTATCCCCCCGCGATCCACCTCGCGGTCGTCGATCCCGGCGTCGGCACCGACCGCGGTGCGATCGTCGTTCGTGCCGACGATCACGCGATCGTCGCACCGGACAACGGCCTCGTCCGTCCCGTCGCTCGACGGCTTGCTGACGGCCGCGACCTCGAGGCGTTCGTGGTGGACGAAACCGCCCTCGAATCCGTCGAACCGACCGGCGCCAGCCCCGTCGTTCGCTCGAGCCGAGATGGCGACGACGGACCGGCGACCAACACGTTCCACGGGCGGGATCTCTTCGCTCCCGCCGCTGCAGCCGTTCACAAGACACCGATCGAGACTCTCGAGACGCTGCCGTTTCTCGAGCCGACGGGAGCGATCGTCGACCTCGAGTTGCCGACGGCGACGATCGACGGCGAGCAGGCGATCGGCGAGGTACTCGTCGTCGACGGCTTCGGCAACGTCATCACGAACGTGCCGGGATCGTTTCTCGAGTCACACGATCGAATTCGTGCGAACGAGATAGACCTGCCGGTCGGGAAGACGTTCGCAGCCGTCGCGGTCGGCGAGCGACTCGCGACGGTCGGCAGTCATGGCTACGTCGAACTCGACGTCAATCAGGGCCGGGGTGAGGAGGCGTTCGAGCTCACTGCTGGCGATCGTGTCGTGCTCGAACGGTCGACGTGAAAACACCGCCCCACACTCGCGTCGGATTTACAGGCTGTCGAGGCGAATGCCACGGGGCGTGACCCCGAGGCGGTTCACCCCAATCGCGGCCGCCGAGGGTCGATAACGATCTCGCCGTCCGATCGAACCGTTACGTCACAGTCGGCGAACGGAAACGATATCGAACCGCCGTGTGGCGTCGTTGGGCTCTCGGTCCAGTGGCCGACGAGCGCGTTCAACGCGTCCGGATCGACCCGCTCCGAGAGAGGCTCGAGATCGATCGGGTCGATCTCGAGTATCGACGAGACGACGGTCAGTAACGCGGTGCTTGCAGGCTCGTAGTCGGTGTCGTCGCACCACGTGTGGTAGGTGCCCTCGCGGTCGTCTCGATAGACCGTCCGCCCGGTCGGTTCGTCGACCGGCGTCAGTCGATCTGTGGGGGCAGTTCCGGACATGACAACTCGGACTTTCGATGTGTTAACACTTAACGGTAGTGGCCGGCCGGTAATTACCATCCGAATATGTTCGGGAGATGGTCGCAGTATGGTACTTCAGCAGACGGAGAGACAGACTGGAAACGAGTCGAAAAGTGGGAATTCGTTCTATCCGAGCGCAACCGAACCGACGCGTGGTGTCGTTATTCGGCGGCGATGACGTCGTCGATACGGACGATCATCGTCGCCGCTTCGGCCGCACTCTCGATGGCTTCGCGTTTGACGTCAGCGGGGTCGAGTACGCCGTAGTCAAACGGATCGTCGATAGTAACTTCTTCGCCGTTCGTGATCAGGCCGGCCCGGCCCTCGGATTCGTGGGCCGCACGGAGATCGACGAGCGCGTCGATCGGGTCCTGACCGGTGTTGGCCGCGAGCGTGCGTGGTACGACATCCAGGGCGTCTGCAAACGCGTCGACGGCGAGTTGCTTGCGGCCTTCGATACCGGCGGCTTCCTGTCGGACGCGGTCCGCGATGGCGATCTCGGTCGCACCGGCGCCGGGAACGACCTCGCCGGACTCCAGTGCCGTCGCAGCGACGTCCAAGGCGTCGCCGATCGCACGCTCGAGTTCGTCGACGACGTGTTCGGTACCGCCGCGGACGAAGACGGTGACGGCCTCGGCGGCCGCCCCACCCTCGACGAACGCGAGGTCGTCGTCACCGAAGTTCTCGGTGCGGATGCGGTCGGCCTCGCCGAAGTCAGACTCCTCGAGGTCGTCGAGGGCGCCGACGCGGCTGGCACCCGTCGCAGAGGCGATCTCGCTGGCGTCGGAGCTCCCGATATTGTCGAAGACGAGGATGTCCTCGGCAGCGAGTGCACTACTGACGCGGTCGTCGACGTCGTCGGTCGTAAAGACGACATCGGCGCCGCTGTCGGCGATCGTTTCAGCGTAGCCGGACAGCTCGCTCTCCTCGGCGTCGACGGCTGCGTTGAGCTGGTCGATGGAGTCGATGGCGTACTCGGCGTCAACCTCACCGGTGCGAACCTCGAGTTCGACATCGAGGATGGCGATCGAGGCGTCCTCGACTTCGCTTGGCATCGTCTCCTGGGCCGGTTCCTCGTCGATGACGATACCGGGGACGAGTTCGGTCGCGTTCGAGGAGGCGCCGATCTGGGTGTGAACGGCGACGTTGTCGCGGGCGACGCCGTCGTCAGTGTCGACGTGGCGGACGGCCTCGACGACCGTCTCGGCCAGCGTTTCGGCGGTCAGTCCGCCCGTGCCCTTGCCGGTCATGCTCGATTCGGCGACCTGTTTGAGGACGTCGTCGTCGACCTCGGCCTCCTGGACCTGCTCGGCGATCGCCTCGAGGGCGATCTCGGCGGCCTGGTGATAGCCCTCGACGATGGTGGTCGCGTGGACATCCTGTTCGATGAGGTCTTCGGCCTCGCCGAGCAGGTTACCGGCGATCACCGCTGCGGTCGTCGTTCCGTCGCCGACCTCCTCTTCCTGGGTTTCGGCGACTTCGACGATCATCTGGGCCGCGGGGTGCTCGATATCCATCTCGTTCAGGATGGTCGCGCCGTCGTTCGTGATGACGACCTCGCCACCCGAGTCGACGAGCATCTTGTCCATACCGCGGGGCCCGAGTGTCGTCCGTACCGACTCGGCAACCGCCTTACCGGCCATAATGTTCGACGACTGGGCGTCGCGGCCCTGTGTTCGCTGACTATCCTCGCTCATGATAAACATCGGCTGTCCGCCCATGCGTTGCTGTTGTGCCATCGTTGAATCCTCACTAACTATGTCGTCAGCACTTCTATATAATTCTTTCCCTCCCGCCGGCACTCCCTCTGGCGATTGTCGTGTGAACCGTCGCCACACGACGGCGACCGGAGAGCCGGTAGCAAAATATAGCTCGACTCGAAAGTAGGCCCTGGGATGCTGGAGCTGGAACACGGATTTCGGGTCGTCGATGTCTACGCCCGGCTGACACCGGATGGGGAGACGGTGCTCGATCACCGTCCACGGATTTCGCCGGACCGCCTCGAGCGAGAGATGCACCAGGCCGGAATCACCAGAGCCGTTGTCTTCCCGCCCTCGCAAACGAAGACGAGCTATCTCGGGCCGAACAACGGCGTCGCGCGCCACAGCGTCGATCGGCCGTTCGTCGCGTTCGCCCGGATCAACGGCACGCACTGGCCCGACCGGACGCCGACCGGACGACTCCACAACGCCGTCACCAGCCGCAAAGAGTACCACACCACGCCCGAGGACATCGAGCGATACGCATACGACGACCGCTTTCACGGCTTCGTCCTCGACCCGGCGACCGACAACTACCCCGACGACGACGTGCTCGCGATGCTCGAGGACGTGGGCTTGCCGGTGATCGTTCAAGGTGGCTCCGACGCGCCGCCGAAATCGCTCGCGGATACGCTGCTCGACCGCTCCTTTCCCGTTATCGTCGCCCACTTTGGCGGCCACCCCCTCGATCGCTCGCGCATGCACGAAATGATCGACCTGCTGGCGACCGACGACGACTGCTACATCGAGACGAGTTTCGTCCGGTATCGTGATGTCCTCGAGCGAGCCATCCTCGAACATCCGGACCGAGTCTTCTTCGGCAGCGGCGTCCCCGCCTGCCATCCGAACGTCGCCCTTATGGAGACGCTCACGCTCGACGTCTCCGAGGACATGTTCTGGCGGGTCTTTTCGAAAAACGCCTGCCGGGTGATCGACGCACTCGCCCCGAACGCGCAGGTGAGTTGAGACAGCGAGTCGACGATCGATGTCACCACGTGGAGAAATTAGTCTAAAACCCCGTGCTGACTGCCGATCGATTCCGGGTGTGCGTCTTTCATCGCTCTACTTATCGCCTCAGCATTAAATTGGGTCGTTTATCAACATAGAATCATACTCTGAAAGCCCTCGACTGGCTCGTGGCTGCTGTGACAGATATCCTCATTGCATTCGGATAGTGCTGCCACAGCAGCCACGACCCGTCTCGCCCTTTCA
>NZ_RBZW01000025.1 GCF_006543045.1 Salinadaptatus halalkaliphilus
CCCTACGAAGAACTTCGTCGAGTCGTTAGCACCAATGAGATGATCTCACGGAGTCACGCTGTACCGGCTGTTGAGCCTTCGGGGTAAACACATACCAATTATTTTACTCGAGAATTGGGGTATCAAACGGAGTCACACAGCGATTCACAAATGGGTGTAGAAGGCAAATCTTCAGCCCAGAGGCGGTGAGAATCCGGATCGCGTTGCGGTCGATCAGAAGGCAATCCGAATCAACGATGAACAGTACTGGCTGTGCGCCACGGTTGATCCGGAAACCAATAGAATCACCCACTCGCGGTTGTTTCCGACGTATACAATCGCGATTGCGCGAGAGTTTCTCACCGAACTGGCCGAGATACACGATGTCAGAGACGCCGGGTTTCTCATCGATGACGCCGATGATCTCATCGGAGAACTCCGTCAAGAAGAGCTCAGCTACCGTGTTCAACTCCACGGATACAGGAATCAGGTCGAACGTGTCTTTCGTGAGATACAGCGACGTACCTCTTCATTCTCAAACTGTTTCAGCTACGCCAATCCGGCTACCGCAGAAACGTGGCTTCAAGCCCACGCCGTCTGGTGGAATTACGTCTAAGTTAACACCGCCCCTGACATAGGGGTGAAGTCTTTTAGAAGGTGAGGGCCCGGTATATCATATAGCGCTATACCGAACCGAGGTCGTGATACGTCCGAATCGTCCCAACGACTTCGACACCGTCACATACGCCGGCGATATCGCCGAGTTCTACGGGTTCCGCATCTCGAGGCCGAATTCTACCCCAGTCTCGGCATATGGCAGACTCAGCAGTATCGACTTTATGCTCTCGCCACAGTGTGACTTCCTCGTCGAAGGCGGAGAAAGGGGGCCCCAATATCGAGGTACAGAGCGGTATTATTCCGGTGAATTCGATGTGTTCTCTCGAGGCGACCGGAGGAACCAGGGCGGAAAAAGGGATCGCTCTCACCGGTAGACACTGAGATAGGTCCCACTCGAGAGTCGGCGTCGCCAACTACGTTATGGCCAATGACGAAATCGGGGATACGCGATTTGCACGGAGAAATTGAGGACAACGACGCAGACGCCATTCGACAGTTGAAAGCACCGGCTCATAATCCCGCCGAGTGTGACTTTATGACTCTACGGGCTGTGAGTGGTCCAAGTGATACTGATCCTCAATGAATTCCACGAGTCTCGAGAAACGACACCTGTCGATACATCCGATAGCCGAGGCAGAAACCGGTTGTCGCGGCCAGTCCTGCGAGGAGACCGACCAGTGCGGCGATCCCGAATCCAACCCCAGAGGTGTCGCCGACCAGCGCCAACGTAGCGAGTGCGGATCCGACTACACCGAGCAGTTTCGCGAACCGATGCGGTGCAGCGGTTTCGAGTTCGTCCCGTCGACCGACAATCGGAATCAAGAGCCGGTTCCATAGCAGCCGATACCATCGAGCTGCCAGTCGGAGACGACCGCAAGCCAGAGGATCGCTGCGACGGCATATACGAAGGCCGGTTCAGCCAACGCGACGCCGACGGGCAACAGCGTCGCGGAATTGATTGTCCGAAATAGGGCACTCGCTGATCGAGCCTCGAGGAGGTGGCTTCGCGGGAGTCGGAGTCCCCCGAATATTCCGACGTGGGGACCATGGTCACACGAGCCATACGTCGTCGTGCGCAAAGAGGCTGTAGTCAGGAAGGGCAACCAGTCGAAAAGCGAGAGAATGGTCGAATCGTCGACCGGGTCAGTGAGTCGCCGTCCGGACGTCTTCGACGCGATAGAGGTCCTCCTGAATACCCTCGCCCTCGCAGTCGTCCTTGGGACACTCGTAGTGCCACCCATCCTGGGTCGCATCACCTTCCCGGAATCGGTTACCACATACTTGACAGAGAAGTTGTCCTTTTGTGCACGTATCCCGGTGGAGTTCGAGGGCTAGTTCGGTCTGAAACGACTGGTTGCAGTTGCGACAGGTGTGCATATTTTGTCTGACGACAGCCTCCATCAAAACTGCTTGGGTTCTTTTATTCCGTCGTGAATGAGCGTGATTAGGCCCCTTTGTACGGATTTGACGGGCTCAATCACGGAAAAAAGAACGAAGGTGCTGGGTGGGTACTCGATATCGAGTATACGATAGGCCGTCAGATCGCTCGAGTACTGAGTCGTGAAAATACGCCACACGAACCAGTGACAGATTTTCGATGTGAGCGGTCCGGCTCGGGTGACCGGTCAGTCGTCCTGGCCGAGAATTCCGCGCTGGGCCATCTTGCGTGGATCGAGCACCTCGTCGGCTTCGTCCTCGTCGAGGTAGCCCTTCTCGAGGACGACCTCACGAACCGTCTTCTCCTCTTTGAGCGCGGTTTTTGCGACCTCGCTGGCCTTGTCGTAGCCGATGTGGACGTTCAGCGATGTCGCCATCGCCATCGACTGTTCGACCTGGTTCGCACAGAACTCCTCGTTGGCCTCGAGCGGGTCGACGAAGCGATCGGCGAAGACCTGGCTCGCGTTCGCGATGAGTTCGGCCGACTCAAGGAAGTTGTGGGCCAGCACGGGCTTGTAGAGGTTGAGGTCGATCTGGCCTTCAGCTGCGCCCGCGGAAACCGCGGCGTCGTTACCGACGACCTGCTTGTGGACCTGGTTGACGGCCTCGGCGACGACCGGGTTGATCTTGCCGGGCATGATCGAGGAGCCGGGCTGGTTCTCGGGCTGTTCGATCTCGCCGAGACCGTTTCGCGGTCCGGAGGCGAGCAGGCGGAGATCGTTGGCGATCTTGTTGAGCGAGCCCGCGACGACCCGCAAGGCGCCGTGGGCTTCGGACATGGCGTCGTGGGCGGCCTGGGCCTCGAAGTGGTTGTCGGCTTCGCGGAACTGGACGCCGGTCTCTTTGGTGATGTACTCGGCGGCGCGGCCGGGGAACTCCTCGTGGGTATTCAGACCCGTCCCAGTCGCCGTACCGCCCAACGCGAGTTCGGCGAGGTGTTCGCGAACCTTGTCGACTCGGGAGAGCCCTTTCTCGACTTGGGTGCGGTAGCCGCCGAACTCCTGACCGAGCGTGACCGGCGTCGCGTCCTGCAGGTGCGTTCGACCGGTCTTGACGACATCGTCGAACTCGTCTTCTTTGGCCTCGAGCGCTTCGCGGAGCGTATCGAGCGCCGGAATGACATCCTTTTCGACGGCCTCGAGGGAGGCGATGTGCATCGCGGTCGGGATGACGTCGTTGCTCGACTGGCCGTAGTTGACGTGGTCGTTGGGGTGGACGACGCGGTCGCCGATCTCGCTGCCCATGATCTCGGCCGCACGGTTGGCGATGACTTCGTTGGCGTTCATGTTCGAGGATGTCCCCGAGCCGGTCTGGAAGACATCGACCGGGAACTGGTCGTCGTGCTCGCCGGCGATGACCTCGTCGGCGGCCTCGACGATTGCCTCGGCGATCTCATCCTCGACGAGCCCGAGGTCGCGGTTTGCCTGTGCGGCGGCCTTCTTGACGACGCCGAGCCCGCGAACGAATCGCCGACTGAACGAGATGCCCGAGATGGGGAAGTTCTGGATCGCCCGCTGGGTCTGTGCACCCCAGTAGGCGTCTTTCGGTACCTGCATCTCGCCGAGACTGTCCTCCTCGATACGGTAGTCGTCTTCGTCTCCCATACGCGGTGGCTCGCGGTGGGTCAGGTAAAATCCACCGAAACGTTCGGCCCGCACGGACGACGGCGTCACGTGCCACAGTCGGCGATCTGAACAGACGGCGGTTACGTGAAGTCGACGGAGAGCCCGGCCTCACCCGCCGCGCGCTTTCGAAGCGCCGACTGGAGTCGCTTCCGGCTGGTTTCGTTGACGTCACGGCCGTCCTCGAGGGAGACGTCGTAAATCGTCGGGGCGGCCCAGACGAACGTCCGCGAACTCGCGGTGTCGACGACCACGGAGGCGAGTCCGAGTCGGCGCTGGAAGATCGACCGTCGGGTCGAGACCGTCTGGATCCGGTAGTAGGGAATGATCGTCGTCCGTCGCCGCCAGAACCCCCGGCGAACGACGAGGTGGTCCTCGCCGACGTAGTAGCCGAGGTTGACGTACCGCAGGTGTGCGGCCGGCGGTACCGCCGCGAAGGCGATTACGGCGAGATACCACCGCTCGAGGGGCGAGATCATCGAGAGTCCGAACGCGACCGCGACGATCGAACCCGCGATCAACGAGTACCGCGCGAGGTATCGACGTCGTGCAAGCGGCGGCGGTCGTTCGAACGACGGCGTCTCGACGCCGGTCAGATTTTCCGCGAATCCGTAGACGCGGTCGTGTTGGGCCAGCGGGACCGCCGATTGACTGCCGCCGTTACTGTCGGGCCCGTAACCGGCCGTCTCGACCCAGAGCCCCGCGTAGCCGATCAGTCGCTGGGCCGGGTTGTCGGTGGCCGTCACCGACTGGACCTTCTCGACTGGGACGGAGCCGCTGTAGCGCTGGAGCAGACCACGCTCGTAGACGAAGTCATCGCCGATGCGCCCGAGCTGGAAGTCGTAGTAGGTCGCGAACGTGTAGGCGACGCTGAGTAGGTACGTGATGACCAGGCCGTTGACGAACGAAACGATGGTGAAGATGCCGTAACTGCTGGTCGTCCCGGTCCCTAGATCCTCGGGGCCGCCGACCGGCTGAGACATCGCAAGCAGTATCTCGATGATCGTATCCGAGGCCAGAAAGAAGACGAACAGGACGGCAGCGACCGCGGCGGGTCGAAACGAGGTAAAGGAGTACAACAGCAGCTCTCGTGCCTCGAGGTCGAAGAGTGACCGCCGCTTCGGACCGGTCGGCTCGTCGAATGGCCGATCCCGATCGGGAACGGTATCACCCGCTCCAGCGCCGGGACCGAGCGGACCTGTCTCCGAGTCGGTAGCCGTAGTTTCCGTCGGTTCGACGACACCGCTCGAGTCGGGGGTCGCGTCGTCAGTCGCCGCGGTCTCGTCGCCAGTGTGATCGCCGGCCTGTTTGCGGCGCTGTTTGACCGCCGCGGTTCGCGTTCGGATCTCGTTTTGGAGTCGCGTCGCCTCGGCCTCGGAGACGAAGTTCAGCGAGGCTTCGGTGTCGCCGCCGCCGGCCGTTTCGATGGAGACGATAGCGAGGCCAAACAGCCGGTGAAAGACGCCCTGTTTGATGTCGACGTTCTGGACGCGGCCGTAGGGTATCTCGCGGGAGCGGCGGGCGATCACACCCGAGGCCACGTCGAACGTGTCGTCGGTGATCTGGTAGCCGAACCGGTAGTAGTAGGCGATTCCGTAGGCGACGCCGACGGCGAACCCGAGTGCGCCGACGACGGGAATCCAGGTCAGCGAGACGAACTCGAGGATAGTCGCGAGCCCGAACAGCAGAAAGATCGGGATCCAGAGCCAGAAAAAGCCGTACTGGATCGCGTAGACGACCGCGCTGAGTGAGTGGAGCCGGTTCATGGGTAGGGAGAATGGGTCCGGTTCATCGTTAGACGGCGTCGTCGGCCTCGCTCTCGACGGCGAGTTCCCGAAGTGTATCTTGTAGATCGCGTGCGCGATCCGGCGTCAACCCGGGAATGCGGACATCGGCGTTTCGCGAACCGGCCGTGTAGACGACGACGCTCGAGAGCCCGAGCGCCCGCTCGATGGGCCCGAACTGGGTGTCGACGTGCTGGACGCGAACGAAGGGGACGGCCGTCTCGACGAAGGTGACGACACCGCGCTCGAGATAGAGGGCGTCGCCCTGCAGTTCGAACTGCCAGACCTGGTAGAGGCGGACGGCGTACGCGATACCGAGGACGAGGACGGCCGCGACGACGCCCCCGTAGGCCGCAGTCGGGATATCGACGAGCCACCGGTCGACGCCAGCGAGGACGAGGCCGACGAGGACGGCCGCGATGACGCCTTGCCCAATCCAGAGCAGTCGGATCCGTGGGTGCAGCGCTTCCATATGGGTATCCTATCAGGACTGAAGGATAAACCTGCGGTTCCCTGCTGGCGGTGAGAATCAGCTGGTGGTGACAAATCGGACACCGCCGTATCGATAGCGGGCGAGTGGCGAACTACTGCTGTTCGTCGTACTCCTCGGGCGTATACGTCGAGAGCTCGAGAGCGTGGATGTCGGTCGTCATGTGATCGCCGAGGGCGTCGTAGACCTGCTGGTGTTGCTGGACGAGCGGGCAGTCTTCGAACGTCGGCGAGACGACCGTCGCCGCCAGATGGTCGTCGTCGTGTTCGTCGCGAGCGTGGGTGACCGTCGCCTCGGCATCCTCGAGTTCGGATTCGATGCGATCTTCGACATCCTGTAGGTCCATATCCGGTCGAACGGACGCTCGAGGCAAAAGCGCCGCGGTCGCGGTGTCGAGTGGTGAAACTACGCTACCGCGAACTAGTCACCCTGACCGACAATCAAGAACGCTGTGAGACAGAGTTAAGTATGGATGTAACGTGTGCTTTACTGTAAAGGAGGCTTTCCACGCGCTCCTGGTGTCCACGCATGTCCGAACCGATCACCAGCGGCCGACAGCAACTCGAGCAGCGAAACCGATACCGACGGCTGATGAACGTCTCGCTCTGGGGTGGGATCGCCGGCCTGTTCGTCGCGACGCTGATTTGGGTCTTCGTACCCGACGATCTGATCGTCTTCGCCGGCGTCGGCGTCTACTGGCTCGGTTTCGTGGGATATCTCGCCATCTGGAAGGGGACCTGCGAAACGCTGTTCGACGAGCGAGAACAGGCGATGGAACTGAAAGCCAGCGGCCTGACGCTTGGCGTCCTCGCCTACGTCGTCGTCTTCGGTGTGCCCGGCATGGTCGTCCTGTCGGCGACCGGAACCTACACCGTTCCGTCAGCGATCTGGGACGCGCTCGTCGGCTACGTCGGCGTGTTCGTCCTCTTTGCGATCGCGTACACCTACGTCCAGTACACGCATTCATGAACAACGAGGTCAGAACCTATCGCGAAGCGGCCGACCTCAGCCAGGGCGACCTCGCGGCCGCCGTCGGCGTCTCGAGGCAGACGATCAACGCGATCGAACGCGAGCGGTACGATCCCTCGCTCGAGCTCGCGTTCGAACTGGCTGCCTACTTCGATTGTCAAATCGAGGATCTCTTCGAGCCAACTCTGAACGGCACGAACGAGTGATACGGATTACTGTACCGATTTACCGGCCTAGCCGCCCGGGTCGCGGGTGAGCGGAACTGACGTACAGTAAACCGTATGAGACGGTTTGCTGTAGCCAGGCCGTACGAGCCGACGTTGTCGGTATTTTCCCGTCTCCGTTCCCGTCGTAACTGCCGGAGTCCGGGCGTTTATATCGGCCGGCTCCGGTGTCCCGGACATGTCGTTAGCCGCCGATACCCGGCAGGCACTCGAGGAGTATCCGTTCTTGCAGACGGCACTGCGCGCCGATGTCGTAAACTACACCGCCGCGGCTCGGTTCCTCTCGGTCGACGGCGACACCGACGCCGTCGCGACTGCCCTCCGCCGGTATGCTGAGGAGCTGCCCCCCTACGACTGCGAGTCTCGCGATGTCCGCGTGCGCATGGAGAGCGGGTTCGGTCGTCTCGAGAACGGGACGAACGGCGAGGCGTTCCTCCGGGCCGGTACCGCCGTCTTCGGCCCGACTGGCGGCGATCTCACTGTGATCGTCGCGACGGGCGAGGTCGACTCGAACGCGCTTACGGCCGTGCTCTTGCGAGTACACAGCCAGGAGGTGACGCCGGTCGCGGCGGGCGTCAGCGAGGACGCCCTAATCGTCGTCGTCGATCACCTCGAAGGAGCGACGGCGCTGCGGGCGATCGAGAACGCGCTCGAGACCGTCGTAGCCTCGCATCACTGAGACGGATTACTGTACCGATTTACCGGCGCACCCGCCGCCCGGGTCGCGGGTGCGCCGGAAATGACGTACAGTAAACCGTATCACCGTCGTCGGTTTCGACGGTGACCACACAGTGTCCGTCCCGGTCCTCGACTTCCCGGATCGTGCCGACAGACCACCGGTCGCGATCGTGGGTCGGTTGTCGAGCGTGGATGCGGTCGTGGGCCACGGTCGTACGACGGGTGCCAACACCGTATAGTTCTCCCTACGGCCAGCCGCCGTCTACCGGGTCGCGCCTGTGGAAACGCGGCTATTGACAGCGTTTAACTACGGGCCGGCGGTAGACGTACGTAATGACCCTACACGTGACGAACACGTTGACGGGCGAGACCGAGCCGTTCGAGCCACAGGACCCCGAGAATGTCTTACTCTACTACTGTGGCCTCACGGTGTCGGATCCGCCCCACCTGGGCCACGCACGGTCGTGGGTCCACGTCGACGTCATGCACCGCTGGCTCGAGTATCTGGGCTACGACGTGCGCCACGTCGAGAACTTCACCGATATCAACGAGAAAATCGTCGCCCGCGTTGGCGAAGACGATCTCGGCGAGGACGAGGCCGCCGTCGCCGAGACCTACATCGAGCGCACGCTCGCTGATATGCGTTCGCTCAACCTCCTCCGAGCGGAGGTCTACCCACGGGTCTCCGAGCACGTCCCCGAAATCGTCGACCTCGTCGAGACGTTGATCGAGAAGGACTACGCCTACGAGGCAAACGGCTCGGTCTACTTCGATGTCACGAGTTTCGACGACTACGGGAAACTCTCGAATCAGGACGTCGAGGAGATCGAATCCCAGGGCGATCCCGACGAGCGATCCGAGAAGCGCCACCCCGCCGACTTCGCACTCTGGAAGGCGGACGGTGTCGACGTGGACGCGATCGACGAACACCACCACGAGGGCGCCGCAGATCCCGAACACGCCTGCGGAACTGCCCAGACGTGGGACTCCCCGTGGGGCGAGGGTCGTCCCGGCTGGCACATCGAGTGCTCGGCGATGAGCATGACCCACCTCGGCGAGACGCTCGATATCCACGTCGGGGGCCGGGATCTGGTCTTTCCCCATCACGAAAACGAGATCGCCCAGTCCGAGGCCGCGACCGACCGATCCTTTGCCAACTACTGGCTGCACTGCGAACTGTTCCAGATGGACGACGAGAAGATGTCCTCGAGTCTGGGCAACTTCGTCACCGTCTCCCGGGCCGTCGAACAGTGGAATACCAACGTCTTGCGGACGTTTCTCACCGCTGGCTCCTACAACAGCAAGCAACTCTACTCCGACGAGACGATCGCCGAAGCCCGCGAACGCTGGGACCAACTCGAGCGCGCCTACGACGCGGCCGTCGAGAGCCTCGATTCTCCGGACGCGCGAACGAAAGTGGAAGACGAGTCCCTGCGGTCGGCCGTCGACCGCGCTCGCGAGCGGTTCGTCGCGGCGATGAACGACGACTTCAACACCCGCGAGGCGCAATCGGCGCTGCTACAGGTTGCGACGGCGATCAACACCCATCTCGAGGGGGGCCCGACCGACGACCGCGGCGAGTCGTTCGACGAGAATGGCTACGATTACCGAGGTCTCAGGAGCGCCGTCGAGGCCCTCGAGGAACTCGGCGACGTGCTCGGTCTCTCCTTCGCCGGCGAGACGACCGGCAGCGCGGATCTAGCTGGCGATGTCGTCGAACTCGTCCTCGACGTGCGCGAGCAGGAACGCGACGCCGGTAACTACGAACGGGCCGACGAACTGCGCGACGAACTCGAGGGGCTCGGCGTCGAAGTGCAAGATACCGACGAAGGGCCAAGCTACCGGTTATAGCGTCCGTCAAATCGCGAACAACGTCGCCGTCGTTCCCTCACCGGCTGCAGCCGGGCCCGGTGTTTTTACCCTCAACTGTGGTCGAACACCTATGAGCCGACCGCGATGCGATCGTGACGGGGCCGCTGGCTCGCGACGCGATCAGGGACTCGCCAGTCGACGGCGGTTGCTGTCGGCACTCGCAGCCGGGGGACTCACAGCGACGGCTGGCTGTCTCGAGGACGCCGTCGAGAGCGTGACCTCATATTCGGCCGCGCCGGCGGTCGTCTCGCCGGCAGTCGTCGAGGACACCGGCTACGAGTATCACGACACTGCGGCCCGCGTCGACACCGAGACGGTGGCGGGGGCGTCGGTCGAAATTACCTACTACGTGAGTTCCTACGTTCGAACGATCGAGATCCCGATTCTCGGTATCGACTCCCTCGAGGTCGGTCTATTCGGCGTGCTCTCGACGCCGGACGTCAGCGTCGCCGGCCGGGAGTTCAACCCGCTCGCGGACGCGAGTCGCGACGAACTGGTCGATCAGGTCCAACAGGAGGGCGTCGATCTCGAGATCGGCGACGCCGCTGGAAACCGTACCGTCACGGGACTCGGCGAAGAGATCGCCGTCGACACCTTCGAAGGCACCGCGTCGTTCGAGGGCCAGGACGAACTCGAGGTGTTTCTCGACATCGCCCAAGTGTATCACGACGGCGACTACCTCGTGATCGTCGGCGGGACGCCCGACGACGACCGACTCGATACCGAGGCGGAACGCGAGCGCGTCGATACCATGATCGGCGGGATCGAGCACGGCGACGATGTCGACGTAGCGACCGACGAAGACGCGGCATCGAACGGCGATCGCTGAGGGGAGCTCGAGCGGAGCAACTTAGGCCTCGAGTTCGGCCAGTAACGTGTGTGCTCGATCTCGAAACTGCTCGCGGACATCGTCGATCGAATCCGCCCGAAGGTCGTAGGCGCGATCCGGCGGGTCCGGCGCCCACGAGGCATCTGCGAGGAGGAGATCCGCCTCGTAGGCCAACAACCGGTCGTCGGCGGCCATCACGCGGTCCCACTCGGATTCGGTCGGTGCCTCGAGATCGAACGCCGTCCACACCGCCCGGAGAATTCGGTCTTCGACGCGTTCGAACGCCTCGAACTCGGCTTTGATCGGGCGAGGAACGTCGCCAACGTAGGCCTCGCCGGCGTCGTGAAAGAGACCGAGCAACTGTAGTCGGGGGGCGTCGGCCGGCAGCTCCCGGCTGACGTGAATGGAGTGGTGGGCGACGCTGTAGAACTGGGTGCAGTGGCCGCCAAACCGACAGGTGTGTGCAAGCCCCGCGGCGATATCCTCGAGGCGGACATCACGCGGCGCTGGATCGAAGACGTCGAACGGATGGCCCGTGTAGGTCTCGATCCGAGCAGTTCGATCAGGAGAGCCGGACATCGTGCTACGCACAACGATTCGATTCGACGATAATAACCGTCCCGGTGGCGAGCGGATCGTCGGTGGAAGTGGCGTTTCCAAACGGTGGCCGTCGGAACTCGAGTGCCCGCGTTCGAGGCCCGTTACAATCCGAGTGCCGTCGCGAGCGAGAGGCCACTGGCGAGCGCGCCGACGAGGTAGCCGCCGATCGCACCGCCGTTGAGCAGTGGCAACCCGGCGTGGGCGCGGCCCTCGAGCACCATGTACATGAGCACGAGGAGGCCGGCGATCGTGCCAATCAGCGCGCCGAGGGCGGGGACGTTGAGCAACAGGCCGGGGACCTCGAGCGCGCCGGCATCGAGGAAGAAGGCCGCGCTCACGACGAGGATCGAGGGGATGACGGCGTCGCCGAGACCGATGTAGAGCGCGTCCCGGTCGAACGAGCGCTCGTCGTCCCCCACCGACTCAGCATCCGTCGTCGCCCCCGCGGACGCATCGGCAGGAGAGCTACCGTCGGCTGCCGAGTCGGTTTCGGCGGGTGCGAGTTCCTCGTCGCCCATCCCGCCGTCGGACTGGCCACTCGAGAGGTAGGAGTACGACAGCGAGGTCGGGACGATGAGGATGACAGGTATCTTGAGGTCCATGACGCCCTCCGCGAGGTCGAGCATGTGTTCGGTGCCGTAGACACTGATGGCGTCGTAGATCGCGAGAGCGGTAAGCAACAGGAGTGCGGGCAACAACCCGAAACTGATGCCAAACAGCGCCGCCGCGCCGGCCCCCATCAACACCCCCGAGAGGTCGATGACGTACCACTCCGGATAGACGAGCAAGGCGAGGCCGACGATCAGCGCCCCCAGGACGGCGAGGACGTTCGCGCCGCCGACCGTGACCGCGGGCGGGACGAGTTCGGTGAAGACGAACCACGAGAGCATCACGCTCACGCCGACGATCAACCCTCGGATCGTCCACTGGAGGTCGTACTTGAACGCCGCGAGCATGAACGCGGTCGCGACGAGGATGATCCCGAAGTAGACGGCACTGTTGGTCGGGTTCTGGGGATCGTCGACGGCCTGGCGGTCCGACTCGTAAAACGGCTCGATCAGCGCCAGCGAGCCGAACTGCACGCCGAGAAAGAGAAGCACGGTAAAGCCGACAGCGGCGAAAACCCGAATGCGGTCGTTCATGCCCCGCCGTTTGGGCGTGGCTGTTATGGGTGTTTTCCTCTCGATCTGCAGGCTCGAGACGGGACGGCGACTCGTCGTGACGCCCGCTGCAAACGGCGACTCGTCGTGACGCCCGCTTCGATGTCCCTACCGCGCGTACAGCGTCGAGCCGACCAGCGACGGCAGGTGAACCCCTTCGGGTGTCACCGCCAAATACGGACGATCGGCCGGGCCGAAGACGTCGACAACGCGACCGACCTCCTCGAGGGAGTCGTCGAGTACCATCGTTCCAATTTCGTTCCGAAGCGTGTCGCTATCGACGCCGTCCTCGCCCGGCTCGTCGACCCGCAGTATCGCGAGCCCCTGGGCCGTCCGGACGACGGATCCAACGCGACGCATCACTCCCGGATCGCGACGACGTACGCCGCGACCGCCTGGACGAGGTCGTTTTTCGTCGAATCGTCGGCCCCGCGGACGACCACACGGCCGCGATCGGCCCACGGCTCCCGCGAGTAGGTTTTGTCCCGTTCGACTACGGCGTCGTAGCCGATCTGCTGGACGGCTTTCGCGATCTCGTCGACCGTCGGCTCGTCGACGGCCAGATCTGCCGGTACGCGCCGTCCCTCCGCCCGTGAGAGGGTCGCATCGAGATAGGCGGGCCAGATGACGTTCTCGACCATACGAACACTGCGGGGGCCGCCGAGTAAACGCTTTTCAAAATGGGACGAACCACTCGAGTGACACGCCGGCCCGGTCGCCGCTGGTTCTATCGACCGGCTCGGACGCCGATCGCGACTCGAGTGACGACGAGCGTGATTCCGACGAGCGCGGTGGCGAGTCCGAATCCGGGCATCGAATCGAACCCGTCGCTTTCGCCGTCGGTCGCGCTTTCATCGTCGGCTGGGTCGCCATCGTCGGTACTCCCGCTTTCGCTCTCGCCGTCGGCGGCGTCGCTCTCGGTGCCGTCGCCAAGGCCGTTGTCCACACCGTACTCCTCGTCGACTGCCTCGAGGTCGCTTTCGATCTCGTCGTAAACGTCCGGGTGGACAGTTTCGACGAGGTGGTCGACGACGGAGACGATTCCAGGCGCAGGCTGGCTCATCGCATTGTCGTCGACTGCCACGACGTTGCCTTCCTCGAAGGCGGTCGTCGTCTCGATGCTCTCGACGATCGGCGGTTCGTCCACCCAGTCCGGGTAGATGATCCACTCGGGATCTTCATCGACGACGACTTCGGCGCTGATCTCCTGCCAGCCCTCGATACCGGCGCGTTCGGCGACGTTTTCGAGCCCTGCGGCGTCGAGGACTTCGTGCTGGAACGTGTCCGTGCCGGGCGTCGTTCCCTCGTCGTCGCTGACGTAGTAGGCCAGGGGATCGTCTTCCTCGGCGAGCGCGTCGTCGACGACCTCGAGGCGGTCGTCCATCCAGGCGATCGATTCGTCGGCGCCGCTGCACTCGCCGGTGAATTCGCCGGTCGCCTCGACGTTCTCGCGCACGTCGTCGATCGACATCGCTCTCTCGTGGACGTAGGCCGTAATGCCGGCGTCCTCAAGTTGCTCGATGAGGGCTTCTTCACTCATCGCGATATTACCGGCGATAACGACATCGGGATCGAGTGCGACGATCTCCTCGGCGACCGGCGTGACGCCGTCGTCGGCGCTGATATCGGTCTGGTCGTCGACCTCGAGCGAGTCGGTAAATGGGCCGATCGGCATTCCGACGATGCGGTCCTCGGCACCGATCTGGAAGGCTAACTGGGCGTCACCCGGATAGAGGGCGACGACCTCGTCGGGTTCGTCCTCGAGGGTTACGGTCTCGCCGCGCGCGTCGGTTCGCTCGAGGGGGTACTCGCAGGTCGCGTCGGATTGGCTGGTGCTGATCGACGTTCGATCAGTCGTCGGTTCGGTTGCCGTCTGACTCCCCGCCACAGTCGAATCTGCGGTCGCGACGGCACCGAGGGGAGCCACACAGAGCGAACCGACCACCAGTACACAGAGCAGTATCGAACGGAGTCTTCGCATTGTTGTGTCCCACCACTCACTTCAACAAATATTTGACTACTGCAACCGGGATTGTACTGTATGTACGCGCCAGTTCGAACGCTTTCGTGGTCGGTCGGACTGGCGGTCGTCCTCGTCGGCGTCATGATCGCCAGCGCGGCACTCGGCCCCGTCAGGATCGATCCAACCGTCGTCGCCATGGCGATCCTGAACGCCATCGTCGTCCCGACTGGGGTCGTTTTCGACGGCTCGGTCACGATCCCCGGCCTCGAGTGGGGGCTCCCGGTTCCCGGCCTCGAGTACGCGTCCGTCTTCAAATTCGCGGTCCCAGACACCCACCAGACGATCGTCGGGGATATCCGACTCCCGCGAATCGCGCTCGCGGCGGTCGTCGGCTTCGCGCTCGCGGCGGCGGGGACGGTGATGCAGGGATTTTTCCGTAATCCGCTTGCCGATCCGTCGATCATCGGCGTCTCCTCGGGCGCGGCTGCCGGCGCGGTCGCCGCGATCGCGTTTCCGACGTTGGTTCCCTTCGCCAGCCTCCACCTGTCGGCGTTCGTCGGCGCACTCGGTGCGGCGTTTCTCGTCTACGCCATCGCGACCGAAGGTGGTCGGACCCCCGTCGCGACGCTGTTGCTCGCGGGCGTCGCGATCCAGGCGTTTCTCGGCGCGATGATCTCCTACATGCTCGTCCACAGCGGCGACGACCTCCGGCAAGCCGTGTTGTGGATGATGGGGCGGCTCAACTACAGCACGTGGAGCGACGTCGGCTTCGCGTTGCCAGTCAGCCTCCTCGGTGTAACCGTCCTCTGTGCCTACACCCGGGAGTTGAACGTCCTTTTGCTTGGCGAGGAAGACGCTCACCATCTCGGCGTGAACGTCGAACGGACCAAGATCCTCCTGCTCGCACTCGCCAGCGTCGTCACCGCAGCCGGGGTCGCCGTGGCCGGCGTCATCGGCTTCGTCGGCCTCGTCGTCCCCCACATCATGCGCCTGATCGTCGGCCCGGATCACCGCATCCTGTTGCCCACAAGCGCGCTGGCTGGCGCTTCATTCCTGGTCGCAACCGATACGATCGCTCGAGCCGGCCCCGCCGAAGTCCCCGTCGGCATCGTCACGGCCGCCCTCGGCGCGCCGTTTTTCCTGTTCTTACTGACCCGCAAAGAGGTGCACTCGGTATGATCGGTACCGACGCTCCCCGCGCAACTGACGAGACGACAGACGATGAGTCGACCACGATCGACATCGAGGACGTTTCGCTATCGTTCGGCGACCACGACGTCCTCGAGGACGTCTCGATCGGCGTCGAATCCGGCGAGTTCGTCGGGCTCGTCGGCCCCAACGGCGCGGGGAAGACGACCCTGCTTCGAGCTATCAGCGGGGCCCTCGAGCCCGATACCGGTCGGATCGCGATCAACGGGACGGACGTTCACGAGGTCGGCTCACGAACCTCGAGTCGACTCGTGGCGGTCGTTCCACAGGATACGTCGCTGTCGTTTTCGTTTCCCGTCCGCGACGTGGTCGCGATGGGCCGCCATCCCCACCGCTCGCGGTTTTCGACACCGGACCAGCACGATCGCGAGGCCGTCGACGATGCCCTCGAGCGCACCCGAACGACCGACCTCGCGGAGCGCCCGATCGACGAGGTCAGCGGCGGCCAGCGCCAGCGCGTGGTGCTTGCGCGGGCGATCGCACAGGAGACGCCAGCGCTGTTGCTCGACGAACCCACCGCGAGTCTCGACATCAATCACCAGATCGAGACGCTCGAGCTCGTCCGGGAACTCCTCGCGGACGGACAGGCCGTCGTGGCGGCGATTCACGACCTCACGCTCGCGGCACGCTACTGCGATCGGCTGGCGTTGCTCGCCGACGGCGGCGTTCACAGCGTCGGTTCGCCCGCGGCGGTCCTCTCGACGGACGCGCTCTCGACGGCCTTCGACGCGACTGCAACTGTGACGACGAATCCCGTGACCGGAACGGAGACGGTGACCGCGTTGCCGAACGAATCGCTAGAGACGGATGTCCTGTCGTCGGTGGAATCGGACTCGAGCCAGTCGGCCGGCCAGTCCACCAGACAGGTATCCGGTCGGCCCTCCAATCCCCGAGTTCACGTCCTCGGATCGGGAACGACTGCTGCAGGCGCGTTGGCTCGACTCGAGACTGCCACCGTCGACCCTGCTGCCGATGATGAAGACGATGATCGCGAGTGTGGAGACGATGATCGCGGGGATGGCAACGGTGAGGACGCAGTGTCGGAGTCGGCCGCCCTCGAGGTGTCGGTCGGGCCCGTTGCACGCGGCAGCGTCGCGGCCGATCTCGCCGATCAGTTCGCCACTGACTCGGTGATCGTCAACCCGTTCACGGCGCTCTCGAGCGAGCACCGCGAGCGGATCGACGACTGGCTTCGGGCTGCAGACGTCGTCGTCCTCGCGGATGCGGATGGCGGCTCTCGAGATGGCCCGGGAGCGTTCCTCGAGCGACTGGAGACTGCCGATTCGTTCGTGCCCGAACACACCGTCGTGGTCACCGATCGGTCGTCGGTCGCGGATCGTGCCGTCGGCGACGGCGGCTCGGGGTGGCGGTACGATCAGTGTCGCGAACAGGGCTACGAGGCGACCGTCGAGACAGTTTTCGAGGCCGTCGGGGCGAGTCTCGAGGACCGAGTCGGTTCGGACCGACTCGAGTAGCGCTCGAGCGGCGGCGACGATCACCGTCCACGATTCGTTTTCGGAAATGTCGTACTGTGCTGGCGAGTGCTGTGTTCGTCGCTACGACGAGAGAGTGGTGTCGTTAGAACAGATAAATTGTATTTCAATATCCGATTGGCGAATGATGGCACAACTTCGGGATAGAGAGTACGACCCACTAGTCTTCCAGCTCGAGATTTCGTCGAGCGCCAGGATCGGTATCCCTTATGCGACATCGTGAGTAGCGACCGACGATGCACCTCGAGACGAGTACCTGGACCGATGTCGAAGACGCGACGCCGACGGTAGCACTGTTCCCCATCGGGAGCACGGAACAACACGGGCCACACGCACCCGTCGGTACGGACACGATCGTCGCCCGGGCAATGGCGACAGAGGCGGACCAGCGCAGCGATCTCGACTCGGTCGTCTTGCCGACGGTTCCTGTTGGGATCACGCCCTATCACGGTCACTTTCCGGGTACGCTATCAGTCTCTGCGGAGACGCTTCGACGGTACGTCCGAGACGTTCTGGACTCGCTGTCGGACTCGAGCATCGAGATCGTCGTGTTCGTCAATGGCCACGGCGGGAACGGTGGGACGCTCGGGAACCTGGCCCGCGACGTTGCCGACGACTCGACAGTCGACCTCGATGCGTTTCTCTGGGAGTGGATGCGCGCCGTCGACGACCACGTTGGCCACGCCGGCGAACTCGAGACCTCGGTGTTACTCCACCTCCGCCCAAACGATGTCGGCGAGCCAGTAGCCGGCGAGGCCGATGCCTGGGACGACACGGTCGACGGTGGAGTCCTCCATCAGTTCACCGACGACTTTAGCGAGAACGGCGCGGTTGGCGACGCGACCGACGCCTCAACCGAACAGGGTGAAGCGGTGTTCGAGACGGCCGTCGACGCGCTCGTCTCGTTTCTCGAGCGCGCCAGGGAGACGAAACGGCAATCGACCGAACGGGGTAACGACTCGTGACGGACGCACCCCGGTCCACCGAAGACGCGGACGCTGCTAACAGAGTCAAGAAGACCGTCCAAGCGTACTGGAACGGTCGCGCAGCGGAGTACGACGAGGACGGAATCTCCGGTATTCACACCACCGACCAGCGCGAGGCGTGGCTGTCCATGCTCCGGTCGCGGACGGGTGAGGGCGCTCGGCGCGTTCTCGATCTCGGCTGCGGAACGGGCACGGTCTCGTTGCTGCTGGCCGAACTGGGTCACGAGGTGACGGGTGTCGATCTCTCACCAGGGATGCTCGAGCGCGCTCGGAGAAAGGCCCAGGCGAGGGATCGAGCGGTCGAATTGCGCGTCGGTGACGCCGAGGCGCTCCCGTTCGCCGAGAACGCCTTCGACGTCGTCACGGCGCGTCACCTCATCTGGACGCTGCCCAACCCCGAGCGGGCGATCGCGGAGTGGCGTCGCGTCGTTCGCCCCGGCGGTCGACTCCTCCTCGTCGAGGGCTACTGGGACTTCGACGACGCCTGGGAGGGCTACCGCGAAATCCGTGACGACCTGCCGCTGTACGACGGCCGTCCGCCGGCGGAGTTGGTCGAGTTTCTCGCGTCCAGGGGGCTCGAGCAGACCGACGCGGAGCCGTTGATGGATTCGACGCTGTGGGGACAGAACCCACAACAGGAGCTGTACGTCGTGGCTGTCGACGTGCCGAACTAACGCTCCCGCGCCGTCGGCCATCCTCGGTGGCGAAGACGAGCACCAGCGGCCGGTGCCGACGCAGACTGAACGGTTTTTTACCCCTCCGTCACCGAGCACACCTCAATGAGTGCGAACGAGGAGACGGCCGATTTCGACTACGAAGCCCTCGGACTCGTCGCCGGGCTGGAGATCCACCAGCAACTCGATACGGCGACGAAACTGTTCTGTCAGTGTCCGACCGAGCTTCGCGACCCCGAAGCGGCGACGCGGACGTTCACCCGGTATCTCCACCCGACCCGGAGCGAACTGGGCGAACTGGACGACGCCGCCGTCGAGGAGAGCAAGGTCGACCGCGAGTTCGAGTACCTCGCCTACGACTCAACCTGTCTCGTCGAGGAAGACGACGAGCCACCCCACGAACTCGACGAGGAAGCCCTCGAGACGACCCTCGAGGTCGCCCAGCTGATGGCAATGGAGCCCGTCGATCAGGCCCACATCATGCGCAAGATCGTCGTCGACGGCTCGAACACGTCCGGCTTCCAGCGCTCGACGCTGATCGCGACCGACGGCGAGATCGAAACGAGTGAGGGTACGGTCGGCATCGAGGACCTCCTGCTCGAGGAGGAGAGCGCCCAGCGAGTCGCAGAGATCGACGACGGCGTCCGCTACAGCCTCGACCGTCTCGGCATCCCGCTGGTCGAAATCGGGACGAAACCGGACATCTCGAGCCCCGAACAGGCCCTCGAGGCGGCCGAACGAATTGGAATGCTCCTGCGATCGACCGGGAAGGTCAAACGCGGACTGGGGACGATCCGCCAGGACGTCAACGTCTCGATCGAGGAGGGGGCTCGCGTCGAGATCAAGGGCGTCCAGAGTCTCGACGACATCGACGACATCGTCCGCAACGAGGTCGCCCGGCAGGCCACGCTCGTCAAGATCGCGGACGAACTGACCGAGTGCGAGGCCGCGGTCGGGGACCGACAGGACGTGACCGACGTCTTCGAGGAGACCGACAGTGGCGTTATCGCGGGCGCGTTGGGTGATGGTGGGTCGGTGATGGCCGTCCCACTCTATGGCTTCGACGGCGTCGTCGGCCGGGAGATCGCGCCCGACCGCCGCCTGGGAACCGAGCTCTCCGATCACGCCAAGCGCCACGGTGCCGGCGGTATCTTCCATACCGACGAGCTACCGGCCTACGGTGTCACCGCGGACGAAGTCGAGGCCCTCCGCGAGGCCGTCGGCGTCGATCCCGAAGACGCCGTCGCCATCGTCGCCGACGAGACCGAGGTGGCCGACGCCGCGATCGAAGCGGCGGGCGAACGCGCCGAGACCGCCCTCGAGGGCGTGCCAGAAGAGACTCGCGGTGCGAACGACGACGGGACCACCCGCTATCTGCGACCGTTGCCCGGTGCGGCGCGGATGTATCCCGAGACTGACGTGCCGCCGGTCGAACCCGATCCGAGCGACGTGCCCGAACCCGAACTGCTCACCGAGAAGGTCGAGCGCTATCAGGACGAGTACGACCTGAGTTCGGGACTTGCCGAACAGGTCGCCTACGGTAAGTACATGCCCCTGTTCGAGGATGTCGTCGCCGACGGCATCGATCCGACGCTTGCTGCCAGCACGCTCGAGTCGACGCTGACCGAACTCCGCCGGGACGATGTCGATGTCGAGACCCTCACTCGACAGCATCTCGAGGACGTACTCGGACTGGTCGACGACGGTGAGCTCCCCAACGAAGGCGTTACGGACCTGCTGACCGCACTGGCGACAGACCCCGACCGGACAGCCCAGGAGGCAGCCGAGGAGGCCGACCTCGGTGGCGCCGACGAGGACGAGGTTCGAGACGCCATCATCGATGTCGTCGAACGAAACGAAGCGCAGGTCGAGGAGGAAGGTATGCAGGCTTTCTCGGGTCTCATGGGCGAGTGTATGGGAGCCCTCCGGGGCAAAGCCGACGGCGACCTCGTCAGCGAACTGCTGCGCGAGGAGATTCAAAAACGCTCCTGAACGCGACGACCCGCCCGGTCGTCTCGGAACGCCGAAGGCGAATTCTGAGCCATCGACAACGTTTATTAGCAGTGCCGTTGGCCACTCCCATGATTACCCCATGAGTGATGTCTCATCCGAAACAACGGTCGTCTGCCACGTTCGTGCGCCGTTACTACTCGAGCCGATCGACCGCCAGGTCGAAACGCTGCAGGCCTGCGAGTCCGAGGGGACGATCGACGAACTACTGCTTCGAAGTTGGCCCAAGGAAGTGGCTCGTTCGGAGTCGAGTGCCCACCAGGAGGTCCTCGAGCTCTACGATCGGTTCTCGGCGTGGGCTCGAGAGCGTGGCGTGAGCATCGCGCCACCGTTTACCGAGCGCTCGAGTACGTCCCAGATAACGGGTGAGACGACCGAGTTACTCGTGACGCCGCTGTTGTGTCTCGAAGTGTATGCCGGCGACGACTTGGTCGGCGTCTACCCCCACTCTGCGGGCGAAGAAACGTACACGGCCAACGAAGTCATCGCGGCGCTTCGAACGGGAACGGTGCCGACACCGCTCGGGAAGGCAACCGAAGACGTGGCATCGGTGGCCGACGACTGTCCGGCGTGTGGCGGGGAACTCGTCGACGGACAGGGGTTGTTCGCCTGTAGCGATTGTGGGTGGATCGCCACGATGACGCCGTCGGGCGAACTCGCCGACCGATCCGAGGCCAGTGCCGACGATCGGTCCGGGACGGATACCGACCTCGAGGCGGCGGTCGACAATATCGACTGATCGCCAGTTGCCCGAGACATGGTCCGAGCGGACGACCTCGAGACGGAGAGCCGTTCCTTTCGTGAGTATCCGACGGCAACTCGATTATCAGGGCCCAAATTATTATGTCGGACTGAACTAATTTGAAGACGAGACCGTCACAGACGGGGAGGGGAACGCCTGATCGCCAGCATGCTAGACGACGATACGACATTTCTGTACGACCTCGCACGAAATTCCGAGGAGCTGCAACTCATCGAGTATCTCACAGGCGCGGAGAAACCGATGATTCGCCACCGTGCAGCGGAGCTGCTCGGTGGACTCACGACGGGAACCTCGCCCGAGGTCCAAGAGCGGATTACGCGGGCACTGCATCGAACGGCAAAGGCCGACGATAGCGACGCCGTGCGTGCAGCCGCGATCGATGCCCTCTACCTCCGTAACGAGGATTCGCTCGAAAGCCTGATCGATGCCGTCACGGAGGGTGATATCGACGACACACCGGCGTGGATGAGAACCGAGCGGGTAACCGACTGGCTCGAGAGCGACCACGCGGAGTTGCGACTGATCGCCGCGGCGGCGCTCGGTCGAATTGGTGATCGAGCCGCTACCGAGCCACTCGTGGGCGTCTTCGACGATCCCGACGTCCGCGTTCGAGCGCGGGCGGTGCAGTCGTGCGGGCAGCTCGGCGATCCCCGCTGTGTCGACGCTCTCGCAGCACGGCTGACCGACGGGCACGATCAGGTGCGGCGCGAAGCTGCGGCTGCTCTGGCCTCGATCGGGACCGAATCCGCGTTGCAGGCGCTTGCACCCGCGGCACGCTCCGATAGCGAAGCGGTTCGCCGGATCGCTCTCGGTGAACTCGGTCGGTTCGAGACGCTCGAGCCGCTTCCGTTGCTCCTCGAGGGTCTGGACGATTCGGACGAACTCGTCCGACGAACGGCGACACGATCGTTGCTCGAGTTGCTCGCGAACGCGCCATCGGACAGCAGTCATGACGTTCGAAACGAAGTCGCATCCGCGGTGATGTCCGCGACGCCACCGGATCTCGTCTCGCAACTGCTGACCATTCTCGGGGGAAACCAGCCGGACTACATCCGCCGCAACGCGACGTGGCTGCTCGGCCAGGTCGTCGATAGCGAGACGGCACGTCTCCAGGATGCCCAGACGACTCTCGTCGAGGCGCTCGACGATCCGGACGACATCACCGCGAAGTTTGCGATGTCGACGCTGTCGGAACTCGAGGGAGCGAATCTCCTCGTCCGATTGCGCCGGTACGCCGAGCGCGACGATATCTCGGCGGCCGCCCGTTCCAGGGCCGAGTTCGTCTGCCAGAAACTCGAGGGGAGCCCGTCCCGAACGGCCGTCACGAACGCCGTCGAGGTAACGTACGTGAGCGATCCGGCCGACTATACGGCGAAAAAACGCGAGCGAGATATCGAATCGGCCGACGAATGACGACGACCGAGAACTGATCAATGGTATATCGCTGGAACTGTAATCGGTGTGAGTTCGTCGTGTGGGCAGAGTCGGGAGCGGCGCTGCGGACCGGCGTCCAGTCACACCTGCTCGATCACGACCGAGAGACGCTCTACAAGGAGGGGTTCAAGATCGGCTGGAACTGCCCGCACTGTCAGGCCAGTTCGCTGGGTCACGACGTCGACGAGGCGGTTTCCCAGTACGAACGACACCTCTTCGAACACGTCGAAGATCAGATACGGTCCGGCGTCCACGTCGGCAACGAAATCGGCGGGACGGGCAACGTCCTCGTGTTGTCACCGCCTGGAACCGACGGCGCCGACGACGCTCGCATTCACTTTACCGCCCCTGCAGATGTCGCGCTGTTCGTGACGACGAACGTCGACGATCGGTTGGACACACTAGCCACCCGACTCTCGGAGTGGCCGACACGAACCATCGTGCTGACGACGAGCGAGCGGCCCTTGGAAGGGATCGAGAGCGACCTCAGCGACGTCTCGCTCGAGATCGTGAAACTGGATAGCGGTCTCGGGCTTGCCGGCCTCGGTGAGACGATCTCGCGAGTTATCGACGAACACAACGACCCAGGCTACAAGCTCTCGGTCGGGTTCGAAATCGTCTCGGAGATCGTCGCGAAGTTCGACCTCGAGCGCGTGTTCCGATTTCTTCACTTGCTTACTTCCCGTATCGAAAGCGCCGACGCCTTGGGCCACTACTACTGGCATCCCCAACAGCAAACGGGACCGACCCTGAACCTGCTGGGAGAACTGTTCGATCTGCAACTCGAGACGACTGCAAACCGGTTCGTTTCGACAGGCTAGTCACGTCTCGGCAGGACGCTCCGTCGCTCGCCGCAAGAGCCCGAGCAACGTGTTTGCCTCGCGTTCGGTCAGATCTGCTCGACCGTGGACACGTCGCAGCATTCGCATCGTCTTCGGACGTTTCTCCGTGGGGTGGTTGAGTTCCGCGAGCAAGGCACCCCACTGGTCGTAGAGTCGCTCGAGGGTCTGTTCGTCCGCACGAACGCGTTCGACATCGGGAAGTTGAGTCTGTTCGTCGGCGAGTGCGAGCGATCGAAGCTCGTAAAGGGTGATCGTTGCGGCCTGGCCAAGGTTGAGCACCGGATACTCCTCGTTGGCCGGGATCGAACAGATTTCGTCGATACGAGCCAACTCCTCGTTTGTCAAGCCGACCCGCTCGCGACCGAAAACGAGTGCGGTGGGTGCCTCGACCGTCGGTAACCGGCGCCGGAGTTCCGACGGCGTCGCGAACGGAAACCGAATGTGGCTTCGGTCGTCCTCGTTGGGTACGGCCGTACAGCCGATGGTATGATACCGGCTAACGAGGTCGTCGAACGACAGTTCGGTCGCATTCGGGAGGATATCGTCTCGAGCGTGGCCGGCGAACCCGTAGGCTTCACCGTCGGGATCGAGTTCGGGCGGATCCACCAACAATAATTCCTCGAAACCGAAGTTCTTCATCGCTCGAGCGATCGTCCCAACGTTGCCGGGAAACTGGGCATCGACGACGGCAACGGCAGGTGGTGTCCGACAGGTCGGAGTTGAAGATGGCGAGTCAGTCATCGGTGTCTGTGGCCGGATACCGATACAGTCGGTGTATCCAGCCAAAAGTGATGTGTTCTCTCTCCGACTCGAGCATCGGTCCCAGGAGAGATTGCCGAGAGGACATCGAATCAATTCGATTGCAAGACGGCAACACAGCGTCGAATACACATGCCGGAGACACAGTGTCATGCGTATATACACACGAAGGTGTATGGTAATCACGAAGGTGTATGGTAATCACGAAGGTGTATGGTAATCACGAAGGTGTATGGTAATATCTAGACTAGATAGTTACTAGTTGTATACTTAGTTACTAGTTATATATTATTCATATGGGATATCATGCGACCTGCTATTCATAATAGAATATCATTCGGCGATGATAGCAGGGCCTCGAGGGACGGAATCCGATACGTTGGATCGAACTGTGGTGGTGGGGACGACTCGGAGAGCCACACGGAATCGAGTCCAGCAGCGGTAGCACCAGCAACGTCCGTTTCGAGAGAATCACCGACGTGTATCGTCGTTTCGGGAGCAGTTCCGAGAGAGTGGACGACCCGATCGAACGGTTCTGGATCCGGCTTCGGTTGTGTCTCGTGACCGGCAACGACGATCGTATCGATCCAGCGCTCGAGGTCGACAGCCTCGATTTTCCGCCGTTGTGCATCTCGTGTGCCGTTCGTTACGATCGCTAATTGATATTCCTGGGACAGAGTGGCCAAGACGCGGGTGGCGGCCGGGAGAAGTTCGACGTTCGATTGATCGCGTTCGGAACTGAATGCTGCTGCAACCTCCCGCCCTTGGTGGCGTTCGTACCCGTTCTCCGCGGCGAGCGTTGCAAAGCATTCCGAGCGGAGTTCGGTTATCGATTCACACCTCTGTGCGAACTCGTCGAAGCGATCGTAATACTGTTCGACGGAAAATATCGGTGAGAGCTCGAGCCGGTCGAACGCTGCCTGTAGTACTTCGCCCGGGGATCGGTTGTACTGTAGCAAGGTGTCGTCGAGGTCGAAGGATATTGCTTCCACGTGATCGCTGCTGTTGGTATTCATTGATAGACGCCCTACGTGTTTCGACTATTCGAATCGGGAAGAGTGTGTTTCATCGTCGATAGAATACCGTATTGCAGTCCGTAGCAGTCGCCTTCAGTCGTTCCTTTTAGCCCTTTCGGAAGGGGGGACACACCCCGTTCGCGTTTGTAACGGTAGTTGTCCGTGGGACAGTTGGATGACAACACACCCTCGTCGCGGATGTAAATCTGGGTGAATAGAGGCAATTATACGAAGAATTTGGGGATGCGATCTGGATGCCCCCACCCTTTTACCGTTACATACGCGACGGGGGTGTGTGTCCCGAATGGTGTGAGCAGACGTGCATTCGACCCCCGGCGGACCGGACGAAACGCGGTTTCTCACCCGGAGACTCGAGGAAATTGGGGTCCAGTACTGAACAATCGTCGTCCGTGCGGCCGTGGACGACGCGAATAGCGTCCGCGGTTCGACACTCCCCGACCGGTTATCGTCGTCGTTAACTAGGGTAGACGCGTTCGGTGTTACACCCGCGAGGGGGGTGGGTGTCTCCGACCTGATTTCCCGTTAGACCCGCGATGATAGCTCTTTGTCGATGTCTCGTGGTATCTCCTTTGAATCGGGCTATTGTGGGCTAACACAGAGAATTTACACCCGCGATCGAACCCCATACATTTATTTCAGTCTGGTCTGAAGGCACCGGGTACTGCAATGTCCGCCAACGACGATCGTGATCCTCTCTTTCGGTACGACGATCCGGTCTTTGCCGACGAGCGATTGCTCGAGATCACACATCTTCCCGGTCCGGACCGGATCGTCGGACGCGACGAGCAAATGCAACGAGTTGCGGACGCCCTGAACCCCGCGATATTCGGGAGCGAACCGAACCATCTGTTTATCTTCGGGAAGACGGGTACCGGCAAGTCGCTCATCTCGCGGTCGGTTACAAAACGCGTCATCTCGGAGGCCCAAAAGGACGACGTGACCGTCAAGTACGCGTTCATCGACTGCGGCGAGCAAAACACCGAAGCGTCGATCATCAAGACGATCGCCCAAATCGTCAACGAACCCGACGACAGCGGCGTCTCGATCCCTGACCGTGGACTCGGAACGGGCGACTACTACAAACGACTCTGGCAGTCCGTCGACCGCTGTACCGACGTGACCATCGTCATCTTGGACGAGATCGACATGCTCGAGGATGACGAAGTGCTGCGAAAACTCTCGCGTGCGGGCGAGAACCGTCGAATATCTGACTCGAGCATCGGCATCATCGGTATCTCGAACAAGATCGACTTCCCAGATCATCTCTCCGAACGTGTCAAATCGAGTCTCTCTCGAGACGAACTCGTCTTTTCGCCCTACGACGCCAACCAACTCGTCGAAATCCTCGAGAAACGACGCGACGCGTTTCACGATGGAGTGCTTTCGGACGACGTGATTCCGCTCACCGCAGCGCTTGCCGCCCAGGAACACGGTGATGCACGCAAGGCGATCGACATTCTCCGCAACGCAGGTCGAATCGCGAAGAAACGAACCGATACGCGCGTGACCGCCGATCACGTCCGCGACGCAAAAGAAAAGACCGAGGCCGACCGGTTCAACGAGCTGATCGAGGGCTCGCCCCAGCAGGCGAAGGCGATCCTCTACGCGCTGACGCTTCTGACCGAAAACTCGAGTGAGAAGGAGTTCCCGACGAAGATCATCTACAACCAGTACAAGGCGATCGCCCGTCAACTCGAGTTCGACGTGCTTTCCGAACGGCGCGTCCAGGAGATCTTACAGGAGCAAAACTTCCTCAACGTGATCCAGTCCGAGCGGGAAGGCCGTGGACGCGGACGCGGTGCACATGCCAAACACCGACTCCTCGAGAACCCATCGATCGTCAAGAAGGTACTGCTTCGCGACTCTCGTCTCGCGGTCCTCGAGGGTGACGGCGAGGGGCCCAGTGACACGCCAACCGACCGATAAGGGACCGCGTCGACCTCGCCGATGCGCGTGTTGATTGACAGCTGGTCGACAGCACTCATACGAATGCTTTTAGGAAAACCCTATCGAGGCATTGTGGGTTAATATCTTATATTCCATTGCAGATAACACTAACACGCGTAACTGAATGGTAGTGTATATGTCCAATATACTCACCATTCTCCAACGTATCGTCATGGAGAACAAATCTCGGACGGCGATCGATGGGGAGTCGCCGGTGACGTACTCGACTCTTTGGTCTCGAACCGACGCGTTTGCCGGCGGACTACAGGATCGAGATATCACCGCCGGCGACGCCGTCGCAATTGGAGTTTCGAATCCACGGGCGTTTCTCGTCGCGTTATACGGCACGCTCAGAAACGGGTGTATCCCCGTAACCGTCCCGTCGGAGTACTCCACGCGGGACATCGTTTCCGTATTAGACGCGACGGGTGCCACCGCTTACGTTACCGACGAGACGCCGTTTCTGTCGATTCTCCACGGTGCAGACGACGTCCGTCTCGCGATTACGGTCGATTGTGATGCACAGATGGGCGTCGAGCTGTCGACGTTCCTCGAGAACGATGGGATAAACAGCGCCGGATCGCGGACCGGAATCGATATCGTGAGTCAATCGGATACCGATCCCGGACTGATCGCGTACGTCGGGTACGAGGACCGCGAGCCACTCGGCATCGTCTACACGCACGCGACGCTGGCGGCCGCCGCCGAACGCGGTGGGTCGCACCTCGAACCGGACGAACCGACGCATCTTGGCGTCCTCCCGTTGTCGAATCCGCTCGAACTTCTCTACGGTGTGACGGGGACGATTCTCGATGGCGGTACGTACGTTCCACACATCTCGTGGGACCCTGAAACGGTTCGGTCGATACTCTATACGGAACGCATTCGGACGTTCGTCACACCACGGCAGTACGAGACGCTGCTGTCGTTCGATACCCCTGCCGAGGATGCCGTTGCAGTGATCGAGCCGACCAGTTCGTCGCTCGAGTCAGCCGTCGACGGCGCGGCGACACGAGTACGTGGCCGCCCGGAAACGGGCCTGACTCATGTCCGAACGCCGGACGACGCCGACGCGAATCGGCTCGGCAACCCCCTGCCCGGTATCGAGACGCGGCTCATCGAGGGCCCCTCGTCGGGGGAACTCGCGGTCGCCGGTCCGACGACGATGGACGGCTACGTCGATCGACCGACGCTAACCGAGGATCGGATTCGTACGATCGACGGTCAGCGGTGGGTTCGAACCGGTCTTACCGAGTGTGAACGAACGGACATCGAATCCGTCTGAGCACGGCGGCTGTTACCGCTCGCAACCGTCGCCAACCGCGGTACCTATAGGGCTGTCCTCCCCAGTCCGGATATGAACGGCGTCGACGCAGCAGGACTGGGGATCGGCGGGGGCAACCCGCCACGGATTATGGGCGTGCTGAACGTCAGCGAGGAGTCACCCTACGATCCAAGCGTCTACGATGATCCGGGCGACGCGGCCCGGTACGTCGACAAGGAACTGATCGACGAGGGCGCCGACATCGTCGACATCGGGCTCGAGTCGGCCAACAAACGGTTCGACGTACTCACCGCCGAGGCGGAACTCGAGCGACTGCACGTGGCTCTCGAAACGATCGAGAGCGTCTCCGGCGACGCGATCTTTTCGATCGAGACCAGATACGCCGAGGTCGCCGAGGCCGCCCTATCACAGGGGTTCGACATGGTCAACGACATCTGCGGGTTCGCCGACCCGGAGATGCCCGAGGTTTGTCGGGAGTACGACGTTGCGGTTGGAAAGATGGCCAGCCCACCGGACCTAACGCGGCCCGGTGCGGTCGAGGAAACCGATTGGGCCGGTCGCAAATCAACTGGCTGGGCCGCCGAAGCCGACTACGTCGACCAGGTCTACGAGGCGTTGAAACAGCACGGCCTCACCGAGAAGACGATCGTCGATCCGGCATTCGGCGGCTGGAGCGAGGCGCAGACGGTTGCTGACGACCGCAAGACGTTCCATCGGCTGGGAGAGTTTCGCGTGCTCGGGCAACCGATTCTCGTCTCGATCAATCGGAAGAACTTCCTCGGCGACCTCGTCGACCGGGAGACCGACCAGCGACTGGCAGCCAGTCTCGCAGCGACCTCGATGGCCGTCGAGCGAGGTGCCGACGTGATTCGAACCCACGATGTCGCCGAGACGCGCGACGCGGCCCTGATCGGAGACGCCTTCGCAGACTCCTCGCATGCGATATCCGACTCGGTGTCGGTCTCGCGACTCGAGGTCCGATCACCCCGAGCGCTTCGACGACAGTTGCGAGAACGGGGCATCGATCCCGCTGTCGCCGACGAGTGCCAGCCCATTGCCCTCGACATCGACGGGCTGTCGATCGGAGAACGCCGGCACATAGACGCCCTCGTCACCGACCGAGACGCGTCCTGGCATACGGTGACGGACCACTCCGGATTGTTGGTCGGTTCTGTCACCGATATCCGAGACATTTCACGGGGTCTACGTGAGGAATACGACTCGTCTGACGGCCTTCGTGACGCACTTGCAGAGTTACTACAGTAAGAGAAAGCTTATGACGGAGGCTTCGAAATGAGCGAGTGGACGCCGGGCGGCCTCCCGGGTAGGGGTACTTTGGAGGCGACTCCCGGCCCACAACACGGAATTATTGTGGCACTACTCATCCGTAGCGACGCAACCACCGAACAGAGCCGCGTGGCGCGATCGGCTCCCGGCACAACCAGTACAGCCAAACGGATCGAACCTCGAGTAGCACGTGATGGAATTCGAGGAGTGGGAACCCGTCTACGAGGCGATCTGCCGTGACTTCGGTTACGACCGGGCCGGTGACGAGCGTGCACGCGACGAACTCGCATCGTTGAGTGACCCGTTCGACCTCGAGCGGCTCTCGGCCGCTCGCGGGGCGACGGTCGCAGTCGCGGGTGCGGGACCGTCGCTATCGGACCGGCAGTCACTCGAGCGAGCGCGAGACGCGGACCTCGTCGTCGCCGCCTCCACGGCGGTCGATGTCCTCGAGTCCAAGGATGTCGAGGTCGACTGTATGGTGACCGACCTCGACAAGAATCCGGCGACCGTCCGGCGACTGACGACCGAGGGCACACCAGTGGCCGTCCACGCCCACGGGGACAACCTCGAGGCGGTGCGGAGCGTCGTTCCCGCCTGTCGCGACCGGTGGGTGTTGCCAACTACCCAAGCAGCGCCTTGTGGTCCCGTCCGAAACTTCGGCGGCTTCACCGACGGCGATCGGGCTGCGTTCCTGGCGGATCATCTCGGGGCCGACCGCCTGATCTTCGTCGGCTGGGATTTCGACGACGACGCCGTCGGACAGATGAAAACTCGAAAACTCGAGTGGGCCGAGCGACTGCTGTACTGGCTCGAGTCGCGTCGAAACGACCGATTCGGAGTGTTAGACGAGCGCCGGGAGGAAATCGACAGCGGCGCTATTTCACTCGAGTGACACCGGAGCACCCGTCCGTTCATACGGACCGTTGTAGTTCTTTACCGGTGATCACCCGGACGGGGTCGGTGATCACCGGTAAAACGCTACAACAATCCATATCAGTATCACGACCGAACCGGTCGTCTGTCGGCACCGACCGTGGTCGATCCCGCGGGGCTACTGGATCCGATACGTGACGATGTCCTCACAGCCACAGGTCGGACACTCGGGACCGCGCGATTCGATCGTCGTCCCACAGCGGCGACACTCTTCGATCGTGGTCGACTCGTCGGTTCGAAAGAGGACGGATTTGACCGTTTCCCGCACCGCCGACGATGCCGTTCGTTTGGATTGCTTCGAACTGGCCATAGAGCCACGACAGACTGTACCTAATTCGTTATCCTCACGATACCACGAGTATCACGACTATTGATATATGCGACGTACGAATCGGCGAGAAAACATCGCCGAAATCGACCGTTAACCAACTGGTATTGCGTCCGTAACCGATGTTGCGAAGCGACGGTTCAAAACAGCGCGTCGAGTTCGCCGCCCGTGTCGACGAGCGACGTGAACTCCTCGTCGGCGTTGGCCTGCAAGTTTTCGGTGCGATCCTGCGCGTCGATCGCAACTTGCTGGAGTTTCTCGATGCGAGGCACGTCGGTGACACCCGACAACAGCACGATCGCACCGACCTCGTCGCGGTGGGGCATCGGGTAGTCGCCGCCGCGAATCTCCATGCTGCCCGTCTCGTCCTCGAGCCACTGGCGACCGCGTTCGACACCTTTCCGATTCAGTTCCTCCGGTGGGCCAGTCGCGACGACGAGGCCGCGATCGGCACTCGAGACGTCACAGGGGAGGGTGAGTCGGCCGAGGGTAGACTTACGTACGAGACTCGTCATGCGATTTGTCGCCGTCCCCTCGTCGAATCCGTCCTCCTCTTTGAACGACGAGAGAAGCCCGTTGCCCGTGGTATCGACGGTTTCGCTGGCGTAGCCGATCGTGGAGATTCCGTCGTTGAGCGTGTTGATTATCTCCGAGGAGTCGACGACGCTTTCGGCGACGTGATCGCCGTTGCCGACTTCGCCCGCAGCGAACAGGAGGCCGAATCGCTCGACGATCTCGCGGTTGATTCGATCGTAGCCGTCGGCGACCGATTCCCCGGCGCTGCGCCAGACATCGTTGTCGAAGACGAGCAGGTTGTCGACCTCGCGGACGAACGTCTGGAACGAGCGGGCGGCGTTGAGCGTATAGATCCCGCCCTCGTCCATCGCCGGGAGGATGCCCAGCCCGAAGACCGGTTGGCTGTAGATTTTCTTCAGGTGCGTCGCGAGGACGGGCGCGCCGCCCGAACCGGTGCCACCGCCCATGCCAGCGATGATAAGGAAGGCGTCGATCTCGTGGACCGGAATCCGATCGATCGCCCCCTGGATTTCGTCGATGTCTTCCTCGGTTACCGTCGCGCCGAGTTCGTTGTCGGCACCGACGCCGTGTCCTTTCACGCGTGCCTGTCCGATGAGTACGCGATTCGCCCGTGGTACGTTTTCAAGTCCCTGAATGTCAGTCGTCGCCGAGTTGACAGCGATCGCTGATTCGATAAAGCCGCCACCGATCGCATCGTCGTACGCCAGGAACTCGTCGACGATCTTCCCGCCTGCCTGACCGAAGCCGATTAGTGCGAGTTTCATGGTTGTCTCTCGTGGGCTCGCCCCGCCGAACACAAGCGGTCGCTAGCGATCGTTCGTCGACCGCTAGAGATCGTTCGAGTTCGATTACTGTGGGGGCAGGCACCACGTACCATTTGTCGGCTATCGGAGCCATTGTTATGGCCAGCATACGATCGAAGAAACCACTGTCTTCGAATAACGACATTCGCTTGAGAGCTATAGTCGCTGGTTAACGAGTGTGTACTCGACTACTACTTTCAGACAGTGAGAACGACGAGTTTCCGCGAACGCAGTCGTCGATACCACCCGAACGGACCCATCTTCCGTTGACGTAAGTCCTATACTCTGTGATAGCTTACCGGCCCACACATGGACGAGGGTGCGTCGCGGGTTAGTCGGCGAACGATACTTGCAGGTGCCGGGAGCCTCGGCGCCAGTACCCTTGCTGGCTGTTCGGAACAGTTCTGGTCGCGAGCCGAAGACACCGGCCCGGAACAGGTCGAATTGACGATCAAGACCCTCCCGGCTGACGACGACGCGGTCGCTGCCAAACTCATGAGTCAGCTCCGGGAGAATTATATCGCAGCCGGCATCGACGCTACGCACGAACCGCTGGGGAGAGCCGATCTCTATCGCGATATATTTCTCGAGGGCGACTACGATGTCTTCGTTATTCGCCATCCTGGCCTCAAAGAGTTCGATGCGCTTCGTGGCTTGCTTCACTCCTCGTTTACCACCGAGCGAGGGTGGCAGAACCCGTTTCGATTCTCCGACGTGACTATCGACGACCTCCTCGAGTCACAACAATCCAGCAACGCCGATCGAGACGAGTCGTTGGCGGAGCTGTTCGAATTTCTCGAGGAAACAGCACCGTATACGACTATCGCGTATCCCCACCAGGTCGGTGGCGTTCGGCCGGATCTCGACGTTTCGATCTCACCGCGGCACCCGCTCGAGTACGTCGACGTGTTGGCTACCGAACGCGCTGACGGCCCTCGAGACGGACCGATAGCGATCGGCGTCTACGGCGAAGGGTTGACCAACCGGTTCAACCCGATCGTCGTCGATCAAAATTCGATTCCTGGACTGCTCGGACTGGTGTACGATCCACTCGCTCGGCGAGTTCCATCCGAGGACGATGTCGTTCCGTGGCTCGCCGAGTCCGTGTCCTGGGACGAAACCGACGACACGCGAGCGACGGTTACCCTACACGAAGGCACTCGCTGGCACGACGGTGCCGAACTCGATGCCGACGATGTCGTCTTTACGATGGAGTTTCTCGAAGATACGTCACTCGGTGCCATCGACGGGAGCGTTCCGGCACCGAGATATCGCGCTCGATTGGCCCTTCTCGAAGGGGTGACTCGTATCGACGAGCGGACGGTCGAATTGTCGTTTGGATCGACCCGTCGATCGGCTGCGGCCCGCGTACTGACGATACCGCTGTTGCCCGAACACATCTGGGAACCACGAAGCGAGGTCGTCGCCGAACACCGAACTGAAGCGGTGCTTGCAGACAACGAGGAACCGATCGGCGCTGGCCTCTTTCGGTTCGAGTCGGTCACCGCTGACTCGCTCGAGCTTGCGCCGTTCGACGATCACGTCCTTCGCGATCCGGTAGCCCAACCCGAGATCCTCGACGGGGAGTCGGCGTTTACGGGCATCCACTTTCGGATCGATCCGAACGTCGGTGCGATGATCGACGCGTTGCTCGATGGTGAGATCGATCTGACCGCGAGCAACATCCCGCCATCGGAACTCGATACGTTCCGTGAGGCGTCTGGGGCCACCATCGTATCTACACAGAGCCGAGCCTTCTACATGATCGGCTACAACTATCACCACTCGTCGCTCGTCAACCCCCACTTTCGGCGAATCCTCTCGCGGCTGATCGACCGCGAACACGTCGTCTCGGAACTGTTCGACGGACTCGCCGAGCCAGCAATGTCACGGAACTCACTCGTCGGGATCACCGACGATGCGTGGGACGACAATCGAGCATCGTCGGTGACAACCTTCCCCGGAACCGACGGCGAGATCGCCACACAGGAGGTTCGATCCCTCTTCGAAGATGCCGGCTATCAGTACGAAAACGACGCGCTGATCGAGTAAGCACTAGCCACGCTCGTGGTCGTTTCCGGACGGACATCCACTTCACCCAAACAGCGCTCGATGGGTCCCGTCGACTCCGTCGACCGATCGCTATTAGTGTGGTCCAGCCATACTCTAGCGGACAGACCGTATGTCTCTCGTTGCCGTCGCCCTCGAGCTCGCCCTCATCGTCGCGACGATGCTCGTCACGGGAGCATTAGCCATGATCGGCCCGCGTCGACTCGTCGCTTCGCTCCGGGAGTTCCGATGGCGACTCGAGGTGTGTGCCCTTCCGGTGGCCATGCTTGCAGTCGTGCTCGTGATTCGGTGGTCGACGGTAGACATCACGATGCGTCTCGAGCGGCGCGTCATCGGCAACAACATCACGCCGCTTTTGTTCGGCATGGAACGGGCACTGTTGCCGGAAAACCCCGTCATCGTCTTGCAGTCGTTCCAGTCGCCGGAGCTGACGTCGTTTTTCGTGTTCGTCTACATCTATGGCTACGCATTCTTGCTCCTGTTTCCGTTTCTCGCCTACTTTGTGCTCGATTCGATGGACGATTTCTCGACGCTCATTCTCGCGTTTACGGCGAACTACGCGATTGGATTACTCTTCTACATTCTCTTTATCGCCTACGGCCCTCGTAACTTCGATCCGATGCTGTTCGAGGGGCTGCTGTACGATGCGTTTCCCCAATCGCGGATGCTCACGAATCGGGTCAACCAGAACACGAACGTTTTCCCGTCGCTTCACACGTCGCTCTCGATGACCGTCTTCTTCCTCGCGTGGCTCACCCGAGCGAAGTATCCGCTTTGGGTGCCGATCTCCGGCGTTCTCGCCGTGAGCGTCGCGGCATCGACGATGTATCTCGGCATTCACTGGTTTTCCGATGTCGTCGCCGGCACCGCACTCGCAGCGATAAGCGTCTACATCGGGCGAAACTACACGGCCAACGGACTCCTCGAGATGGGGCGACGATATCTCGGTCCACACGTGGGCGGACTCACCGGCTACGTCGCCGATCGACTGTCCGCAATCAACCGATTCGTCCGCGACCGTCGCTCCTGATATCGGTACGACCGACCGTCCGACACCTCGAGACCACCCGTTCTGTTTGTCTGGACCACAGTGTCCGTTTGCGCGTCATACGAGCGCACGGCTCGATCGGTTACGTATCAGGTCTTTGCCCCTCGAGTCCCTCCCTCGAGTATGGTCATCCACTGGCACCGCCGCGATCTCCGTCCAGCCGACAACCTCGGTCTCGACCGTGCGCGATCGGTCGACGAGCCGATCGTCGGACTGTTCGTCCTCGATCCCGCCGTCTTAGAACACTCCTCGCCGGTTCGGACGGCGTGTCTGCTCGAGGGGCTGTCGGCTCTTCGGGCGTGGTATCGCGACCGCGGAAGTGATCTCCTCGTTCGACGGGGGACGCCGAGTGACGTTCTCACGACGGTCGCAACCGAAACAGGTTCGTCGACCGTCGTCTGGAACGCGGACTACAGCGGGCTCGCACAACGACGGGACGCCGCAGTCAGATCGGCGCTCGAGGGGGACGGTATCGAGGTCGAGACGGTCCACGACGGACTGTTGTCCGAACCCGGGTCGATCACGACGAACGCGGGCGAACACTATTCGGTATTTTCCTACTTCTGGAAGAAGTGGCGCGATCGCGAGAAACGCGATCCGGTCGACCCGCCGGCGGCCAAAGCGCTCGCTACTGAATCGATCGAGGGCTGCCGTTCGGAACGCCCCTCGATCACGGACCTCGGGGTCGACCCGCCGGAAGCGAACCGACCGACGGTGACACCCGAGGGGGCTCGAGATCGGGTGGCGTCGTTTTGTGGCGGACCGATCTACCGATACGAGACCGATCGCGAGTATCCCGCGCGGAGTGCCACGTCGCGACTCTCCGTCCATCTAAAGTGGGGGACGATCGGCCTCCGAGAGCTGTACGCCGCCACCGAACGAGCGGCCACAGACGCTCCTAACGAAGCCGCTCGAGAGAACGTCAGCGCGTTCCAGCGCCAACTCGCGTTCAGGGAGTTTTACGCACACGTCCTGGCGTTCAATCCCGAAACGGTGTCCGAGAATTTCACCGACTATCCAAACGAGATCGAGTGGCGCGACGAACGAGCCGAACTCGAGGCCTGGCAGCGCGGCCGGACCGGATATCCGATCGTCGACGCCGGGATGCGACAGCTCCGGACGGAAGCCTGGATGCACAATCGGGTGCGAATGCTGGTCGCGTCGTTTCTGACCAAGGATCTGTTGATCGATTGGCGACGCGGCTACGAGTGGTTCCGGCGACACCTCGCGGATCACGATACCGCAAACGATGTCGGTGGCTGGCAGTGGGCGGCCTCGACTGGGACGGATGCACAGCCGTATTTCCGGGTGTTCAATCCGATGAAGCAGGGCCGGGAGTACGACCCGGACGCAGAATACATCACGACCTACGTTCCGGAACTGGCCGCGGTCGATCCGGAACAGATCCACGAGTGGCACGAACTGTCGACGGACGAACGGAATCGACTGGCGCCGTCGTATCCGGGACCGATCGTCGACCACGCCGAGCGACGGGAGCTGGCAATCGAGCGATTCGAACAGGCGAAAAACGGGTAAGGTGGTCTGATACGGATGACTGTACCGATGTACCGGCGCACCCGCCGCCCGGATCGCGGGTGCGCCGGAAATGACTGACAGTAAACCGTATGAAGCGCCGTCTTCGGCCCGGACTCGTCGTTCGAACCCGCCACTATTCTTATCCGCGTGAACATCCTACCGCCTAGTATGTCTCCCCCGGACGATTCGCCGTCGACCGGTGGCACTGTCCCTCCGTCCCAGGCTATCATCGAGCGCGTCGCCCAGCGGGAAGGTGTCGACGTAACCGACATCGAACCCCCGGCGTACGAACCGCTCTATGCCGTCGTCAACCCCGACGCGCTCGATGCGCTGTTCCAGTCCGCTTCGCGGCCGAACCCGGTCCGGGTCACTCTCGAGTACGAGGGCTACGACATCGTCGTCCACAGCGACGGTGATGTCGATGTCAGCGAGACTCCTCCGTCGGATGATTCCCCCGACAGCGCCATCGAAGAGTAAGCAAGCGTGACGTTTTTGCCGAGTCACGTCGCCCAGTCTGGCTCGCCCGGTTGCGTCCGGAATATCGCGCGCTCGAGCAGTTCGATCGCCTTCTCGAGTCCTTCTTGCGGACTGGTCAGCGAATCTTCGTGTTCGATACTGAGTACGTCGTCGTAGCCGACCATTCGAAGCGTCGAAACGATGTCTTTCCAGTGTGATTCGTCGTGGCCGTAGCCGACCGATCGGAAGATCCACGATCGGTTCGGTTCGTCTTCGTAGGCGGTGGTATCCAGAACCCCCTTCTCGCGAGCTTGAGCGTCGTAGATGCGCGTATCCTTGGCGTGGACGTGATGGATCGCATCCCGTGCGCCGAGATATCGGATCGCATCGAGCACCGACACTCCCTGCCAGTAGAGATGTGAGGGATCGAAATTCGTGCCGATACGGTCCCCGGTTTCCGCTCGCAGGCGTGCCATCCCGTGGGGTTCGTAGACTAGCATATTCGGGTGCATCTCGATGGCGATATCGACGCCGTGCTCGTGGGCGACCGTCGCGAGATCGTCCCAGTAGTCGATAGCCTGGCGCCACTGGTATGTGAGGGCGTCGGCGTGTTCCGGTGGCCACGGTGCCGTGATCCAGTTTGGCACCGTATCGTCGGGCGCGCCGGCCGGTAACCCCGAAAAACAGGTGATCACGCCGACCTCGAGCTGGCTCGCGAGCCGGATCGCCTCGCGCAGTTCGGTGTCGGCACGCTGTGCGCGGTCGTCGTTCGGATGCAACGGGTTGTTGTGCGTCGCCAGGGCACTGAGACGGACGTCATACTCGTCGAGGATCGACTGGAGGTCGGCCTGTGCGTCCTCGTCGTCCAGATAGACCTCACGGACGAGGTGGTCCTCGCCGGGATGGCCGCCGACGCCGGGTTCGATCGCGTCGACGCCCCGTTCGCTGAGATACGCGAGTGTCTCCTCGAGGGATTCGTCTGCCAGCGCTGGGGTGTGAACGCCGAGATCCATACGACGACACGGACACCGCAAGCGAAAAGAAATCGATGGTGGCAGTTTCCTGCATCGACGGCTGGTACGGCCCGTTGTCGTTCCGTACCGGTGATCGCTCCCGTTCGAGTTGGTACCGGTCCAACGCGACGCCAATTCCGCTGACTCGAGCGAACGGCCGCGACTCGCTGCCGTCGAGCTACGGCATCGCTCGAGCGCGTTGGGACCGTGGCAACACGCGCAACAGTCCGGATATCGATCGGTAACTGTGACGATCGGTCGACGGTTTGCTCGCGACGATCTTCCAGAAGCCCGGCGACCGGAGCGAGATCGTACAGTAACCTCGGGCGTCGGTTCGCTCGCGTGTCGAACCCACCGCGACGGTCGCGTCCTCGACCGGCCGACCACTGCGGTCGCGAACGCGGACCGTGACCGGCCGCCCGACGGGCAGTTCGTGGCGTTCGACCTCGAGGACGAGTTGGCGCTCGACTCTCATGGTGAGTCCTCCCACACCAGTGGGCTAAAACCCCGGGCTGTGATCAGCGCGGGGGTCGGGACGGTCCGCGATGCAATCGTTGGACGGTCACGATTGCTCGTCGATGTGTATCGTTCGCTCGTCCTCGCTCGAGCGGTAGATGCCGTCGATAACCCGCTGTACGGAGAGCGCTTGTTCGATGCTCGTTTGATTGAACGCACCGGCCTCGATGCCCTCGAAGAATGCGCGCTGTTCGACCGAGTGAGTGTCGTTTTGACGCGTTTCGATCGCGGTATCCTCGAAGTGATCGGGACCGTCGGTGCTTGCTGAATGGAAGCTCAGTTCGCCCTCGAGAAGATCGAACCGGGCGGCCGCCTCGGTGCCGTGGATGACGAACTCGTGGTTTGACGGCCGGTTCGTCGCCCACGCGACCTCGAGGTTGATCGTCCGCCCGCCAGCACAGCGGACGAACGCGCTCGCGGAGTCGTCGACGTCGAACTCGCCCGGGCCGTCGTCGTCGGCCCACATCTCGAGGTAGGCGTAGTTCTCGCGTGAGCCGAACTCGTCCCGGGTGACGCCGGTGACTTCGTCGACGGGCGGGTACGAGAGAAGATAGAGCGCGAGGTCGACCGCGTGGACGCCGAGATCGATGAGCGCGCCGCCGCCGGCAATCTGCTGGCGCGTAAACCACGTTCCGCGTCCAGGTATTCCGCGGCGGCGAACGTAGTTGGCCTCGACGTGTGACACTGCCCCGAGCTCGCCGCGTTCGATTCTGCGTTTGACGATCTGAACCGTGTTCGCAAACCGGTTGTTGAACCCGACCATGCTGTAGCTCTCGGCGTCTGCAGCCGCCTCGGCGATCCGCGTTGCGCTCTCGACGGAGTGTGCGAGTGGCTTCTCGAGGAGGACATGCAGGTCGCGCTCGAAGGCATCGACGGCGTATTCCTCGTGGTACCGGTTCGGCGTCGTGATGATGACGGCGTCGACGCCCTCGTAGAGCGCCTCGTGATCGTCGTAGACGGGGACGTTGTACCGTCGAGCGAATCGCTCACGGGCCTCGGCAGCGACGTCCATGCCGCCGGCCAGTGACTGGTTGCTATCGACGAGTCGCTCCGCGTGGTACTGCCCGATGTTGCCGAGGCCGACGATTCCGGTTTCGATGTCCGTTCCGTTGGGTGTCATCAGTAGATCTGTGGGGGTCTCGTTCCGAGCTAATACACTCGTTAACGCTATATCGAATCTTCGTGCCGCAGCACCTTCCCTTCGTTGCCAACGAACTGCCGTGCTCGCCCCGACACCTACTCGGCTTCCGTCGCTGGCGGTCCGGAGTCGGGGTCGGCGTGGCCGGTCACGTCGTGTGTCAGTGCGACACCGGTCGCTCGCTCGAAGAGGTGGACTCTCGAGCGGTCGAGGACGACCTCGACGGATTCGCCCTCGCGGATGTCCGTATCCGGGGGGAGACTCATCAACAACTGTCCGGCTGCCGCTGCCGGTTCCTCTGCCATCGACCGTTGCACGTCGTCGGCGAGCAGGAGGTAGACGAAAATCTCGTCACCCATCGGCTCGAGGACATCGGTCTGGGCGTCGATCGGCGCGGTCGGCTCGCTCACTGCCTGGGCCTCCGCGAGATGGACATCCTCCGGGCGGACGCCGACGGTCACCTCGTCGCCGACTGCGGCATCCGCAACGATGTCGGGGCCGAGGTCGATGTCGAAGTTCGGCGTCTCGACCCGATCTTCGTGTAGCGTCCCCTCGAGGAAGTTCATCGAGGGCGAGCCGATGAATCCCGCGACGAACCGATTGGTCGGTTCATTGTAACAGGTAAGCGGCGGCGAGATCTGCTGGAGTTTTCCCTCGTTCAAGATGGCGATCCGATCGGACATCGTCATCGCTTCCGCCTGATCGTGGGTCACGTAGATGATCGTCGTCTCGAGTTCGCGGTGCAATCGCTGGAGTTCGGTGCGCATGTGCACCCGAAGCTTCGCGTCGAGATTCGCAAGCGGTTCGTCCATCAGGAAGACATCGGGGTTCCGGACGATCGCCCGAGCGATCGCGACACGCTGGCGCTGACCGCCCGAGAGCTCGTCGGGCATCCGCTCTAGCATCCCCTCGAGCTGGACGATATCGGCGGCCTGCTCGACGCGTCGGCGGATCTCCTCGTCGTCGTAGGTTCGCAGCCGAAGGCCAAAGGAGATGTTGTCGAAGACGTCCATGTGGGGAAACAGCGCGATGTTCTGAAAGACCATCGCGATGCCCCGATCCTTGGGGGCGAGGTCGGTGACGTCGTCGTCGCCGATGTAGACGCAGCCTTCTGTAGGTCTGGTGAGCCCGGCCACGGTCTCCATCGTCGTCGACTTGCCACAGCCCGAGGGGCCGACGAAGGTGACGAACTCGCCGTCCTCGATCGCCATGCTCACGTCGTCGACCGCGGTGACATCTTCGTAGCGTTTCGTGACGTTCTCGAGTCGTACTCGTGCCATATTTATTCTTTGAGTGCGCCTGCGGTCAGTCCACTCACGATCTTCTCCTGGGCGACGATTACGAGGACCGCGACCGGGATGACGCCGATGATACTCGAGGCAGCCATCAGGTGGTACATCACCTCGTACTGCCCCTGATACCCGAGAATGCCCTCGAGAATCGGCGCCCAGTTCTCCGGCTGGCCGTCGGTCATCAAGAAAGAGAAGAAGAATTCGTTGTAGACGGCGATAAACGTCAACACGCCCGCGGTCGCGACGCCGGGTGCAGAAAGCGGGATGATGACCCGAAACAGCGCGCCCAATCTCGTGGTGCCCTCGACGCGGGCGGCGTCCTCGAGTCCGTCCGGAATCTGGCTGTAGAACGTCGTCAGGATGAAGATGGCGAGCGGCATGAAGATCGCCGACAGCGGCAACACCATCGCCCCCGGCGTGTTGTACAGCGTCCCGTCGCCGGTGATCGGCTCGAGCACGAAAAATGACGTGTTGAACAGGTCGTTGAGCGGGATGAAGAAGGCGGCCGGCGGGAAAAAGGAGATGACCAGCACGAGCAACATCAGGGGAACCCGGCCCGGAAACTCGAGGCGGCCGAAGGCGTAGCCCGCCAGGCTTCCGATGATCAAGACGACGATCGTCGAGGCCGTCGCGATGACGAAGCTGTTGAACATGTACCAGTGAAACGGGATCACCTGAAAGACCTCGACGAACGCGCCGGGGTTGAAGCCGTTCGGCGTGAGGATGATGTCTTGCTGTTGGCCCTCGGGCGTCAGCGCGACCATGAGCAGCCAGTAGAACGGAAACAGCGTCGTGAGCAGAAAGAAGATCGTCGCCGTGTAGAACATCGCCCGATACGCGCGTTCGGGGCGCTGGATCGAACGCGCGACCCACCGCTGGAGTGGCCCCCGGTCGAGTTCGGTGTCCTCGTCCTCGAGCAGGACGCCGCTGCGCTGGGCGTCGTGACCGCCGTCGGTTCGACCCTGAAGTGGCGTAGGAGGATTGTCCACGCGGTTCACGGCTTCGCCGCTCACTTGGTCCGAGGATTCACTGGGTTCGTCCTCGAATTCCTCGCTCATCAGTACAGCCCTCCCTCGGTGTCGCGGAAGACGACCACGTACACCGAGATGATCAGCCCGATCACGAGCGCCGTCGCGAACGCGACGGCGGCGGCCGTCGCGAAGATTCTGGTGCCGCCGAACATCGCCTCGACGACGAGACAGGTCAGCGACGGCACGGTCGTACAGCCGGCGGTCGACTCGATCAACCCGTAGACCCGCATCGCATCCATCGTCCGGAACAACATCGCGACCAGCAGCGCCGGGAGCACGAGCGGCAGCGTAATTAGCTTGAATCGCTGCCACGGCGATGCGCCGGCAACCCGGGCGACATCGTAGAGACTGCGATCGACGCTCTGGAGACCCGCGAGGATGAGCAAGGCCATGAACGCCGCGGACTTCCAGATGTCCGCCACGAGGATGATGATGAAGGCGTCCTGGCTGTTTGCAAGCGGGTTGGGACCGAACACGCCGAGCCACTGCATGAGATCACTGCCGAAGCCGACCTCCGGCTGAAACAGCAGGAAGAAGATCATTCCCTGGATGACGATCGGGACGGCCCACGGCAGGATGATCGCGACCCGCACCCAGCGCCGCCCGCGAAAGTCCTGATCTAGCACGTAGGCCTGCCCGAAGCCGATGACCGTCTCCACGACCACGCTGATCACCGCGAACGTGACGGTGACAAACAGCGCCTGCTGGAGGAACGGCGTTCCCAACTCGAGAAACGGAAAGGACGACGACACCGACACGTCCAGAAACTGCCGGGCGAGCCTGGCGTTACCGGTCAGGATGTCGACGTAGTTCTCGACCCCGACGAAGCCGCCCAGCGGCTCGAGGCCGCGTGTCTGGTCCTCGCGAAGGGACATCACGAACGTCATCACCAGCGGGTAGAACGCGATCAGCGCGAGCAACGCGAACGCGGGAGCAAGCAACAAATAGGCGTAGGCCGCCTCGCTCAGATTTTCCATCCAGTTGACGACGCCGTTGCCCGACCGGTCGCGTTCGGTATCGGGCTCCTCACTGCCGATCAAGACATCGTTTCGATCCGATTCGGTGTCAGTCGCCATCGGTCTCCTCCTGATCCAGTCGTTCGCTCTCGGCGACATCGGCCTCGCTGCGCTCGAGGCGCTCGGCCAGATCCGCCATCGCCGATTCGGGCGTCTTCGCACCGCGGTAGGCGGCGTGGACTTCCTGAAAGATCAGCGCCGATTGCTCCGGCCAGACATCGGTGACCGGCCGCGCGACGGCGTTGTCGCCGGCTAACCGAAGCTGGTCGGTGTACCGTGCGATCGGTCCAATTTCGCCGGGGTCGGCTTCTTCGACCAGCTCGAGGTGGGGCGGGAGAAAGCCCTGCAGTTCGAAAATCGTTAACATGACTTCCTCGTGGGTGAACGCCTCAAGAACCTCGAGAGCCAGTTCGGTTCGGTCGCTGTAGGGACTGACCGCGAGATGCCAGCCACCGACCGCGGCGGCGGTGCCGCCGACACCCTCGAACTCGGCGTCGTCCGCCGAGACCGCGTAAGGTTGGGTCATCACGCCCAGATCCTCCGCGAAGACGTCGTCCGCACCGGTCGCGGCGATCGCGAACGGCCAGTTGCGGTGGGACACGGCGTCACCGGACTCGAATGGAGCGAGTGACTCCTCTTCGGTCCACTGAACGATCGACGAGGGGGCGATCTGGGGGTAGCCCTCGAGAGCATAGTCGTCGGCTTCCCCGTGGATGAACGACCGCATCATTCGAATCGCGTCGAGCACCGCGTCGTCGGTGACGGTGATCGGGCGATCGCCGGCCGCAAACAGATCGTCGGTACCCCCGAAGTAGCCCCCGCCCCAGGTCGACATCACCTCGGTGAACGTACAGCAGGCCAACCCCTCGTAGGCGGCGGCCTGCGTCGTGTAGCCGTAGTCGATGTCGTGTTCGTCCCGTGCGTCGGCGACGGCCGCAGCGAACTCCTCCCAGGAGGGCGGCTCAACGTCCCAGCCGCCGGTATCGTAGCCAACGTTCTCGAGGAGATCCTGCCGATACAGGAGCATTCCGAAGTCGGGCCACAGCGGCAGCGCGTGGATGTCCCCCGTCTCAGGATGACGAGCGGTCTCGAGGGCCGCCTCGAGATAGTCGTCCTCGACCCGACCGACGATATCGGTCGGTAACGCCTCACTCAGGTTCGTCGTCTGTTCGCGGAGGATAAACGGGATGGTCCACCCGCTGTCCATCATGTGGATATCCGGCGGCGCGCGTCCCGCCTGCAGCGTCGACTGGGCGTCCTGCATCCGTTGGGCCGAATCGCTGACGACGGTCTGGAGTTCGACGGAGATGTCCTCGTCGAGGCCCGCGTCCCACAGCGCCTGCTGGACCGACGGCTCGCCTTCGTCAGTGTGCAAAATCTCCTCGAAATCCGTCGCACCGGTCATCACGACGGTAGTCGGCTGTCGACCGCGACCGAGACAACCGGTCACCGCCAGGGTGCCGGTCGCTGCGGATGTTGTCGTTGCCGCGAGCATCGACCGCCGGGACAGGACCGATCGGGGATACCGTCCCGCGTTGTCTGAGGCCATCCGACCCTACTATAGGGCATTTCGGGGCTTAATTGACGGGCTTGCACACTATCACCGGCGAAAACAGTCTGCCGTCGGTACCGAACGCGGGGATCGATCGACGCCGTCGACGACCCGTTATACGGACTGTTGTAACGCTTTCCCGGAACAACCGCAAGCCGTCCTGGATTGGCCCGGTGACGAGTTACACCAGACCGGTTACTCCTCGAGTGTCGGGGGTTCGTGGCGTCCGATGTGTATCTCGTGGGCCTCGATGTCCTCGAGCGCGGCGACGCGGCCACCGACCGAGAGTTCGTCGCCGTCGGTCGTCTCGAGGGTGAGCGAGGCGACCTCTTCGCTGACCTCGAAGGAGACGTCGAGGATCCGCCCACTGACGACGCGAGAACCGCCAACTTCGACGTCGCGACCCTCGATCGTCGCGTAGAACTCGCCACCCTCGTCCATGAGATCTTTCACGCAGCGCCTGATCGAGGCGTACCGGCGCGGGTAGGACCGTCCGGCGCCGTTCTCGCCGAGCGTTCGTTCGGCCGTCGTCCAGAGGACGGTCCCGAAGAACCCCGATACCAGGAAGCCAAGCGCCGAGCGGTTGAAGATGACGCCGTAGCGGTCCTGGTCGTCTCTGAGAGCGTCCTGGGTGGCATAGACCGAGTAGTTACCGTCGGCGACGGCGACGACCGGCGTGGTGATGCCACGGCGGGCACGCGCCGTCGTCGCAACCTCGAGGTAGTCGAACTCGGACGGATCGGGTGCTTCGCTCGCGGGCGTGACGATCAGGTCGACGCTGACGCCGGCATCGACGGCCGCTGCGAGCTCTTCCTCGTAGCGAACGAGCAGATCCGGCGTCAACGACAGCGAGAGTTCGAACTCGGCGGCGTCGATCACCTCCTCGACGTAGCGCAGGATCGTCGATCGGGACTTGACCAGCGAGACGGCCTCCGTGTCTCGAGCGGGCGCCGTATAGCGGGCCTCGAGTTCGTCGACCATCTGGGCCAGCGAGGTCTGGACATCGTCGAAGGCCTCGTCGGGATCGATCGCGACGACTTTCATCGGACGGGACTCGCGCAGTTCGACCAATCCGCGGTCACTCAGGCTGCGGACGGTGTCGTAGACGCGCGGCTGTGGGATGTCGGTTCGGTCGGCGATCTCGCTCGCGGTGAGCTGTCCTTGCTCTAACACAGTAAGATAGGCGTCGATCTCGTACTCCCCGAGGTTGAACCGATCCCCGACACGCTCGACCGTCGAGCGCAGTTCGTCTGGTGCCATATTGTCCATCACGGTGGCGATGGATAAATGATTTATTATGCTTCGAGTAGCACCTGTTTTCGAAATTAAGTAGTCAACCGCCCGACTCGAGCGGCGTCTCTACAGCGGCCGACGATGTGACTCGGTTTGGGATTCGAATCCCGCTGTCGGCCACGTACGGACCGGTCAGAACCCTTAACCACCATGGGACTGAGTCTGTTTGCATGCGCGGCCTCCTCGCGGCAGGCGAGAACGGCGTCCCGGACGAAGTCCAGGGGTGGCTTCCGTCGTCGTTTCCCGAACCATATCAGATCGGACTCGCAATCGCCGTAATGCTGATCGGCTGGTTCCTCTCGAAACTCGCCGTCCGGGTGTTGGGTCGCACTGTCGCGCGCAAGATCGAGCGCCCAAGCGTCACTCGAACCGTCCTCCGCGGGATCAGGGCCTCCGTGTTGCTGCTGGCCAGCGCGATCGCAGCCGGGATTCTCGGGGTCAGCGGTACCGAAATCCTCCTCTCGGTGACCGTCATCTCGGCGGTTATCGCCGTCGTCCTCGCGCCGCTTGTGGGCAGTTTCATCAACGGCTTCTTCGTGCTCGCCGATCGCCCCTACGAGATCGGCGACATGATCGAGATCACCGACGAGGGCCACACGGGTTTCGTCGAGAATATCACGATCCGCTACACCAAGATCTTCACGCTCCAGAACACGTTCATCGTCATTCCGAACTCCGAGATCCAGCAACGAGATGTCATCAACTACTCCGCGGAAGACGAACGAACCCGCCTCTCCGTCGAGTTCGAAATCACCTACGAGAGCGACCTCGATGCCGCCCGCGACGCGGCCGAACGAGCGGCCCGGAACGTCGATTCGGTGATCTCCGGCGGTCCCGCGATTCGCATCGGCAGCGCACGCTACGGTGCGGCACCCGTCTGTACGGTCTTGGAGTACGCCGACAACGGGATTATACTCGAGCTTCGGTTCTGGGTCCAACGGCCGTACAAGCGCGCGCTTGCCCGTTCTGCGGTACAGTCGGCTATACGGGACCGCTACAGCGATCTCGATGTCGAGTTCGCCTACCCGCATCGCCACCACGTTTTCGACGACACCAGCGGCGTGTCCCACCTCGGTCTCGACGGCTCTCGACCAGCCCGGCAGTCTCCACACTCGTCAGCCGAGCCGGGTGTCGAACCCTCGGCCCGCGACGACGAGTGACGTAGCGATACACGCGAGCCGAATATGAAGGGCCGAAGTGGTTCGGGGTTCCGTGTCGCAGTGATTTATACGGACTCCGACCAAACGCTCGAGATAGCATGTACGACAACATTCTCGTCCCGACCGACGGAAGCGAAACCGTTCCCGAAACGCTTGCACACGCGCTCCCGATCGCAACGGACAACGACGCGACCATTCACGGGCTATACGTCGTCGACAGTCGTATCACCGCCGCAGCGTCGGAGGATAGCGCGACCGATCTCACCCAGTCGCTCGAAGCCGACGGCGAGGCAGCCCTCGCGGACGTCGAACAGCGGGCGACCGACGCCGGTCTCGATACCGTCAGCGAGATCGAAACCGGCACGCCTGCCAAAACGATTCTCGAGTACACCGAGGACAACGAGATCGATCTGATCGTCATCGGCACGAAAGGAAAGAGCCCTCGAGAGAAAGTCACCTCACTCGGCAGCGTCTCCGAGCGCGTCGTCGACAACGCATCCGTGCCAGTGTTCGTCGTTCGAAACGCGTAGACGCCAGACCGTATCAAGCCGCGTTACGCTCACCTACGCGCGGGCGCTCTCGACGGTGATAACCTCACACTCGAGGTGCGTTCGCAGATAGCGATCGATATCCGGATTGTCGGTAAAGCGCTGAAAGAGCCGTCGGAGGCGACTGGCCTGCTTGCCGCCGATAACGACCGCGTCCGCGTCTTCGGCTGCGACCTCGTCGAGAATACTCTCCTCGACCAAAAACCCCGATCGAACGACGTAGCGTGCGTTCTCGATCGATCCGAACGCCCGTTCGACGGCAGTCTTGAGATCGATCCGGGTCACATTTTTCCCGCTTTGATAGAGATTCACGTGCAAGACCGTCAGCGTCGCATCCCGCTCGTCGGCGAGTTGAATCGCCTTCTCGAGGGTGCGTCGCGAGTGTTTCGTCAGAGGATATCGAACAGGAACCACGACCAGCGCCATTAGCAAGGCGAACGAGGTGCGTCCGGGTAAAGGTTTCAGTTGCCTCAATTCGTGTGGTATTACCACGCAATACTGGGGCGTTGGCAGCCCTCTCGTTCCCGATTCGGAGAGACAGTCATTTACCGATCCCAGTGCTAGATCTCGGCATGCGATCGATTTCGATCGAAGATGGGGAGACGGTCTACGTCTCCGAGACCGACGGCGATAGAGGATCGAAGGGCCCGTTTCTCGTCACCTACGCCTCTCAAGAACGGGACCACCGATACGGCTGGTTCTGTACGAACTGCGAAAGTCTCGATAACGCGATGGACTCGATGGGACGAATCAAGTGCAACGTGTGTGGAAACTTCCGAAAGCCAACCGAATGGGACGCAGCCCACGAATAACGTCGCTTATATCTCGGACATAGACAACAATCGCCACAGTGGCAACACTTATCATGGACGGGGTCGTACATCGTAGTGAATGGGTCCTGTTAACATGCGTCTCGTCGAGCAGGCCAGGTCGATCTTCGCTGAGCTTGGATACACCGTCGAAGGAACCGGGCCGGCGTTCCGTGCGGAACGAGCATGGAAAGTCGTCCACGTCAATACCGTTCTCGAGCAGGGATCGTTGCCGACATCGTCGTCGGGACAGTTCCACTGTTTCGTCGCCGATGCCGACGATGCCGACGATCTCGAGACACGACTCGAACGGGAAGATCCCAGCTACGAGTGGGCGATTATCGTCGTCGACGGGGAAGACTATCAGGTCGAACGAGCCCCACCAGGACCACGCGCATCAGTATAGAAGTCAGAATCGCCGCCAACTCGAATTTTTATAACAGACCGTCTCACTCCTCGAGCGCACGCCGTGTCGCCGTCACACCGGCGCCCGGATCGACGTCTGCGCCCATCGACTCCAAGACATCACCGAGTGCCGTCACGACGTAGATGACGTTTGCCGGCCGCGCGGAGTGGCCCATACAACCGATCCGGAAGATTTCGCCGTCCAGATCGCCCAGACCGCTTGCGATCTCGAGGTCGTAGCGCTCGAGCAGCGCCGAACAGACCTCGCCGTCGTCGATACCGCCTGGCACGCGGACGGCGTTCAGACTCGGCAGCCAGTACTCGTCGGGCGCGTTCATCTCGAGGCCCATCTCCTTGACACCTGCTTTCAGCGCGCCAGCTACCCGCTCGTGGCGGTTCCAGCGCTCTTCGATTCCCTCCTCGGCGACCAGCCGCAGCGCCTCTCGGATCGCGTAGACGTTCGTGATTGGGGCGGTGTGATGGTAGGCCCGCTCGTCGCCCCAGTAGCCCTCGAGCAAGGAGAGATCGAGGTACCACGACCGTGGATCTTCGTCTCGCGAGAGAACTTTTTCCATGGCTTCGTCCGAGAGGGTGAGCGGGCTCGCACCCGGCGGACAGGAGAGACACTTCTGTGGCCCCGCGTAGGCAACGTCGATATCCCAGTCGTCGACGCGGAGTTCGACCCCGCCGATCGAGGTGACGGTGTCGGCGATCACCAGCGCGTCGTGGTCGTGAGCCGCCGCGGTCAGTTCCGGAACCGACGGCTGGAGGACACCCGTACTCGTCTCCGCGTGGACGAACCCGAAGACGTCAGGGTCGTGTTTGGAAAGCGCATCGGAAACATCGGCTGGCTCGAGGGGCTCACCCCATGGCGCATCGACCTCGACGACCTCCCCACCGGCCCGTCGGGCCATCGAGGCCATCCGGCCGCCGAAGTAGCCGTTCGTCGGGACGAGCATCGTATCGCCCGGCTCGACGACGTTCCCAATCGCCGCCTCCATCGCTGCGGAGCCGGTGCCAGACACCGGGATCGTCCACTGGTTGTCCGTTCGGTACGTATACCGCAACAGCTCCTGGACCTCGTCCATGATCTCGACGAAGGACGGATCGAGATGGCCCACCAGCGGCGTGCTCATCGCCCGAAGCACTCGAGGATGGACGTCGCTCGGACCCGGTCCCATCAGCGTTCGGTTTGGCGGCGTCAATTCGTCGATTTCGGTCACGTCGATCGCATCGTCAGCGCCAGGCATGTTCGAAACGTGGTATCGGCACCCTCAAAAACGTTCACGCCTCGGCCAGTTCGACGCCGCCTCAGTTCGTTGCCCGAGCGCTTCTGTCTCACCGTATTCGTCACCGAATCGATCACGAATGCTGAGGGCTGCGCTCTCCTGACACACATTAATAGGGATTCGCACCGTAGTTCGACAGGCGATGGTCTTCAAGAAGATCACTCTGATCGGAACGAGTACCGAGAGTTTCGACGACGCGGCCGACAACGCTATCGATCGCGCCGAGGACACGCTCGACAATGTCTACTGGATCGAAATCGACGAACTCGGCGTCGAAATCGCCAGCGTCGAAAACCGCGAGTATCAGGCGGAAGTGACCGTCGCCTTCGAACTCGAGGATTGATACGGATTGCTGTAACGATTTACCGGCGCAACCGCCGCCCGGGTCGCGGGTGCGCCGGCAATGACTTACAGTAAACCGTATGAGGCGGTCTGCTGTACGACAGTATCGCCGCGACCGTCACCTGCCCCTCGGTCGCGCCGGTACACGGGAACAACAGATTCCCTGAGACAGACATCCGTGAGTGCGGGCTCGGAGGGAGGTCACTGCTCACGAACCAACTGTCCGCAGGTCCCTCCAGCTACTCCCATTTGAGTCGTCACTCCGCGAGCAACTAACTCCGAACACGACCGTGGATACCGGCGGTTAAAACGGGTTACGTGCGGAACGATTCGCCACAGCCACATTCGCTCACCACGTTTGGATTCTCGACGTGGAACCCTTCGGCCTGGAGGCCGGACTCGTAGTCCAGCACGCTTCCTTCGATATACTTCAGGCTCGCGGGGTCGACGAAGACGCGCAGCTCGTGGTGCTCGTAGATCGTGTCGTCCTCGTCGGGCGCATCGTCGAACCGCATTCCATAGGACAGGCCCGCACACCCGCCTTGTTGAACGAACAGCCGTAGGCCGGACTCTCCGGGGTCCATGCCCTCTCTCTCAAGCAACGAGAGTGCCTGCTGGGCTGCCGTTTCGGTCACTTCGATCTCGGGGCGCGTCTCGGCGTTCCCGCCGTCCACGGATTCCGTGCTCATATCACCCCATTCCGGCGCAACGATGTTAACTGTGACGCCACCAACTCGTCCGGTCGCTAGTCTCATCTGGTTTCGTCCCCCAGGATACCGGTACTCGAACGGGACGGGTGTCATACCATCTACTGTGATTCGTTACTGGTGGTCGCTCGACTGGACCAGCGACCCCGGTAAAACGCACCAATAGGCCGTCTCATACGGTTTACTGTAAGTCATTGCCGGCGCAACCGCCGCCCGGGTCGCGGTTGCGCCGGTAAATCGTTACAGCAATCCGTATCAGTCGTCCACGAGTCGTCGTCGTACGCTCTCGGCGTGGGCCTCGAGTCCTTCCGCTTCCGCGAGCGTCGTGATCGTTTCGCCGATGGCGTCCAGTCCGTCCCCGGAGAGCCGCTGAACCGTCGTCGAACGCAGAAAGGTCTCGACCGCGAGCCCGCCGGTCACGCGTGCACCGCCGTTGGTCGGGAGCACGTGGTTCGTCCCGCTTGCATAGTCACCTGCGGCGACGGGCGTGTTCGGCCCGAGGAAGACGCTGCCGGCGCTGTCGATACGATCCAAGATCGATTCGTCGTCGTCGGCTACGATCGTGAGGTGTTCGGGCGCGTACGCCTCCGTAAAGAGAATCGCCTCGCTCATCGATCGTGCGTGGAGGACGGCGCTGGCGTCGTTCTCCAAGGCCGCCCGAATCACGTCCTCGCGCTCGCGCGCGCCCGCTTGATTCTCGACGGCCTCGGCGATGGCCTCCGCAGTCGCCTCGTCGTCCGTGATCGCGACGACCGGCGCGTTCGGATCGTGTTCGGCCTGTGCGATTACGTCCGCGGCGACGAGGTCCGGATCGGCCGTTTCGTCGGCGACGACGACGATTTCGCTCGGGCCCGCGAGGAAGTCGATCTCGACATCACCGCGAACTACCGCCTTGGCTGCGGTCACCCACTTGTTCCCAGGCCCGACAATCTTCTGGACGCGCGTGATCGTCTCCGTCCCGTAGGCCAGTCCCGCGATCGCCTGCGCACCGCCGACGCTGTAGACCGCGTCCGCGCCCGCGAGGTCGATCGCCGCGAGCGTCGCCGGATTGAGCTCGTCGGCCGGCGGCGTGACGACCGCGACGTGCCCGACCCCGGCGACGACGGCCGGCACGATCCCCATGATCGCACTCGAGGGATAGGCCGCTGACCCACCGGGAACGTAGACGCCGACCCGATCGATCGGTCGGAATCGCCGGCCGAGCTCCCGACCGTCGTCGAACTCCCGCCGCCAGTCCTCGGGTAGCTGCGCCTCGTGAAACGCCCTGACGTTTGCGATAGCGGTCTCGATCGCCTCGCGTAACTCGTCGTCGATCTCCTCGAGTGCTCGTTCGCAGTCGTCGGTGATCTCGAGATTGCCGACCGAGACGCCGTCGAACTCCTCGCTGTACTCGCGGACGGCAACGTCGCCCTCCTCGCGAACCCGGTCGACGATCTCGCCGACGTCGTCCGTGACAGCTTCGATACCTGCATCACGCTCGAAAAAGGCAGCGCGATCGTCCGGTCCGAGATCGGCGACTGCCCGAACGTCGATACTCATGTATACGCGTTCGGATGGCGACCGAAAAACGGTTTCCTTACGCGTCGGTGCGTTCGACTTCCCAGATGCCGACGGCGTCCAGCGTCGCCCGCACGAAGAGACAGACGAGGATCCCGAATCCGACGAGGAGAATCGGTGCCTGGAAGAGCTCTGCGGTGGGCCGCCCGATCACCAACTGTCCGAAGCCTCGAACGAAGAAACTCGCGATGACGAACCCGAACCCGATCACCGCGAGCTTGACGAATCCTGACTGGTTCATAGTGCCCGTATCGGTGTCTCTACGGCCTCAAGGGCTAAATTCTATCGATCGAACGACTCGATTCGAACGGCCGACTCGAGACAGTAGTATACTTACGCTCGACGGTCAACGTGATACGCATGCGCGGTCGCGACCGCATTATCAGATGGTCGGTCGACGGTCACCCGGAGGTCGACGAGCCGTGATGTCGGTCTCCGTCGCCGGCCGATCGATCACGATTCCACGGCCGACGCCGATTACGGTTGCCACGTGGCTGACCGTCCTGGTCTTTCAGACGGTGCTCGTTGTGACGTACGCAGCCGCCAGTAACGCTCAAATCGGGCTCTTCCACGTCTATCCGTTCGTCTGGATCAACCTCAGCCTCTGGGTCTTCTGGCAAACCGATATCCCAACGGCGGACCGCCGACAACACGCCCTCGCCGGGTCGATCGCCATCGGCTACTTCGCAATTCTTGGGTTCTTCGGCGGACTATACGGCTGGCTCCCTCTGTTCGACCACCCGGAACACCATCTCCAATATTTTGAACAGATGCAGGGATTCGATCTCGCAGTGACCCTGCCGCCAGGGTACGGTCCAGCGCTGTTCTACGTCAGTCCCACGCTCGCCCTCTCGATTACTCCCTACGCGCTTATCGGCTATCTGACGCTTGCGTACCTCGTCTACGTCACCGTTCTCGACGCCGCGAACGCGGCCGCCCCGGGGATCCTCGGACTCTTCGCCTGTATCAGTTGCACCTGGCCGATCATCGCCTCGGCGTTCGTCGGCGCCGGGACATCCACGACACTCGTAGCGGGTATCTACGCGCAGGCGTACGAACTCTCGACGATCGCGTTCGTCCTGACAGTCTTGCTCCTCTACTGGCGGCCCCTCGAGTAACGGCTGCTCGAGACCACGTTGTGTGAGCGGTATTGGACCGAGGGCTATGGGACTGTCCAGCATCTTCGACACTGATCAACGCAGACCACGCCGGGCTCGAGACGACGGCCTTATGTACGAACCCGGTCCTCGTATTGAATGCGAACGACGTGGCGCAAGTCGCCGCGTCCCCTCCGGCCGTTTCCCGGCACGGAGGCTGACACATCCACCCTGTACACGGGGCATTCGGCGCCGGTCTCGACCGACGCCCTTATATGCTCCAGTGGCGTACCGATAAATCGGACCAATCGCCCGCCGGATGCGGTTTCCGGCGGCGACCCCGATCCGACGCCCTTAAGTGTATTAGGGTACTCGGATGGTAATGCAACAGACGATGTGACTGACCGGGCGTTCAACTCGCTCGGTCGTCTCGGGCCGTCAGAGTTCGAAGGGGTTATGTACCCCGGATGGCTTACGATTAGGTCCGAAGGAAATGAGGATCCTACCCCTGCGGTCTTCCGTACAGATGGGATCTGA
>NZ_RBZW01000002.1 GCF_006543045.1 Salinadaptatus halalkaliphilus
TGTGCCTTCAGCCCTGAACTGCTAGGTTTATCTACGTAGAGCGCCTCTATAGTGTGCTCAGAAAATTCCTGACGTAAACCATGCCACGAACACAACAGTACTCTGTCGATCTGTCTGCCGATGAACGAGCGGAGTTGAATGCGATGCTTTCAGCGGGCACGTACAAAACGCGGGAACTCACACGCGCACGGTGTCTCTTGCATTCGGATGACGGCTTGACTGACCAAGAGGTCAGTGAAGCCGTCGGCTGTCATCCAGGAACGGTCGGACGCATCCGCAAACGCTACACCGAGGACGGCCTCGCGGCGATTACTCGCCGCAAGGCCGACCGTGTCTACGAGACCAAACTCGACGGACGCGAAGAAGCCCACCTTATCCGTCTCGCCTGTAGCGATCCACCAGAGGGGCGGTCTCGCTGGTCGCTGCACCTCTTAGCCGACCATTTCGTGGCCCTGACCGAGATCGACGTCGAGTCGATCTCTCACGAAACCGTTCGACAGGTGCTAAAAAAACACGACTGCACCCTCACCGATCAAAATCATGGGTAATCGAATCCGGAGAGAACGCTTCGTTCGTCTGCAAAATGGAGGACGTTCTCGACCTCTACCACGAACCATACGATCCACAGCGGCCCGTCGTCTGTTTTGACGAGTCGAACAAGGACCTACACAAGCATGTCCGCGACCCGCTCCCGGCGCGACCGGGAGCGGTCGCTCGGTACGATTACACCTACGAACGCAACGGGACACGGAATCTGTTCATGATGAGTGAACCTCTCACCGGGTGGCGACACGTCGACGTAACGAAACGCCGCCGCAAACAAGAATTCGCCGAGCAGATGCGGTCACTCGTTGATGAGCACTACCCGGATGCGGACTGCATCCGGGTGGTGCTGGACAATCTCTCATCGCATCAGCGGTACGCTCTCTATGAGTTTCTGCCAGCAGCCGAAGCGAATCGACTGCTGTCAAAACTGGAGTTTCACTTCACGCCAGAACACGGCAGCTGGCTCAATATGGCTGAAATCGAATTCAGCGCACTCACGGCAGAATGCCTTGACCGACGTATTCCCGACGCAGCGACACTCCAGGCGGAGGTCGCTGCGTGGGAACGAACTCGTAACGACGATGACTCTGCTATCGACTGGCAGTTCACGACAGACGATGCACGCATCAAACTCCGCCAGCTATATCCAGCAAATCACGATTGAAGCGGCACTA
>NZ_RBZW01000026.1 GCF_006543045.1 Salinadaptatus halalkaliphilus
CCAGCAAACCCAGTCTCTTAGCCAATAGCTTCCCAATTAGGTACAGTCTCCGCTGAGATGCTACTTCACTCCGCCACTAAACTAGAACAGATGGTGCTGGGACAGTGAGTGATACATACCCGATAAAAATGGTTCAAAGTGAGTCATCCAATCATTTGACTCGCTCACTGTCGAGTGTTGCATTCGCGCCCTGTATCTTGCACGGCAGCGAGAACATCTATTTTAACTGGTAGAATGTATAGCGGTAAGTACGCAGGCTGGACTTGTCGCGAGTTTCATAGATCACTCTAAATAAAGAAACCGTGCTACTATCCACTGACAAGCTGGTTGAACTAAGACGACGATACGCCCTGTGAGTTCAAGAGAGTTGCTAAGCCAACCAGCCAGTTTACAACAATTGTTGTAGATTTGGTACTGGAAGTTCCTTTACCCTTCCTGAAACCAGGCTTCAACATCTTCGTAGAACTGTTGGAGATTTGTTTGATGAAAGGACCCCACGAAGCAGAGCGGTTGCCATTGTTCCCGTTCGTTTGTATGCCGGAGAAACCGATCTGGATCGTGGAGTCCGCTATCGTTCATAAGCGCATCTCGATTGAAGATGATGTGATACCCACCAAAATCACCCAGTTCTCCAGCTTTCTCGAACGCAAGGCACGAAAAGCCACCATGTTGGAAGTCCGTACGGAGCCCTCGAAGAAAACTCATATTCCTCGCGTAATATGAATTGATAGCGCAATTGTAGTCCCAAGGTGGGAACTCTCGCTTCCCATGGGAGCTCTTAGTTCCCACATGTTTAATTCAGTCGATATGAACCTTGGTGAATGTTCGGTACGAGCGAGTCCACCGGACGCTGCTGAAGGACGCCACCAAGCGTGAGCAGACGCTATACCGTTCAAACGCGAGTATGACTCTTTCTGGTGCCTTGTTTCCCGCCGTAGACAGCTGTTGTCTTCGGACCCAGGTTCCGATTGGGTCGATGAATAGGACCACCGGGGACCACTCGAGAAACCCACCAGCAGCTACTGCACCCTTGTACACCGCATCTAGTTGGGTTGGGTTGGATTTCTTTGAGACGTATCGTATCTCTCTCGGGGATCTCTGTGGGTCTGTCCTCGGTTAGCCGTGGACGTCAGATGTCTTCGGTGACTCTATGTCTGGGTGTGTAGCTGTCGCGCCCGGGATGTCAACATCCTCTGGCAAGAGCAATCGCCGTTCAGTATACTCGAGGCCGTTCTTCCGTTCGGTCCGCTTTCGAACTGCGAGTCGGTGCTTGGAGAGATCCAAGATGGCATCGATCACTCTCGAGACAAGCTTCTGTGCGTAACTCTCGCTCACACCTTGCTCCTGTCGACGAATCCAATGTTTGAGGTCGCTGGCTTTGACGTACTCGTCGATACCCTTGCAGCCACTCGCCCACGGATTATCGCCGACACTTGGGTCGACGCGAGCCCGCCAGAGTTTCGCGGCTAACTGCGTCGGAAGGGTGTTTGCCGTCGAGTGCAACAGATCGTCGTCCATCTTCGCAAGCTGTTGAATTGGAAGCAAATCGCCGTATGCAAGCGAAATCTCACCACCGCGATCGAGCGGGTCGCTGTGTTCGGGAAGTCGATAGTATGCTCGTCCATCGTCTTTCCTAATGCGCTCTAGGCGATCATCCGAAACATCGAGGTCACAGTCATCGACGTTTGTCTCAAGCAAATGTGCTCCTTTTTCGATCTCACGCGCCTGTAGCTCCAATACCCGTGCTTTGTTGGCATTGAGTTTCTTTTCGTGTGCCTCCAGGCGAGCCGTGACCGATGTCCGTTCCTCGAGTTCAGTGACTCGACGTTCGAGTCGTTCGTTTTCGGAACGAGCCTCTTCGAGTTCAGTTTCGAGTTGAGTGATCCGATCGTCTTTGGCTTCGAGCGTCGCCTCAAGCGTATCAAGCCGTTCGTGAAGCGTTTCGAATTCAGCGATACAGTCGTCTGGAAGCGATGCAAGCGTCGTATCCGTGAGTTCTGATGGCATGGGTGTTAGTGAGTGAGTCGATAACGAGCAATGCGTTCTGAACGTGCCGAGAGTTGGGACTGTGGTTGGTGCGACTGCCCCTGTCTCCGATTGCATTCGTTACGTGACGACCAAACGGAGACCAGCTAACTCCGCTTGCTACAGATCGTCCATTGTAGTGTTTGCCGAGGTTTCGGACTGCAGTTGGGCATGGTCGATCAACTCGAGCAGTGCCGACAGCCGGGAGGCAATCGTTGCCAGGTCGACTGTCGTATCCTCATCATCGTCGATCCGCAGTGCTCGAGCGCGGTTAACTGCGAAGTCGATAGTGGTACGGCTGTACCCAGTTATCTCGACGATCTGGGTATGTGCCATCCCGTGGGCTGACATCCGCCGTATCATCTCGTCGCGACCAGCACGCTTGGCAGCTTTCGGCGTGTCCGGCAGCCCGATCTGGATCTTTTCTTGGCTTGCTCGCTCTTTGAGCTCCCAGGTATCGTTACTCTGGGGAACGATGAGTTGCTCGCCGCTGAGTTTCCAGCACTGACGTCGGATATACTGATCCGAGTAATCGAGTGCAGCCGCGAGTTTCCCTGTTGAAGCTGGTCCGTGTGCTTCGATATAGGCGATGATCTCCTGATCAGCGCCATTGGGAGTACTCCGTGGTGGGAGTGGTTCGGTGTCTGTACTGCACTCTGTCGAGTTCGTGTGAGAGTCTGCAGACTGGTTCGTTGGAGTCGATGTCGGCTCTGTCTCGGATTCAGTCGTGGGCGAGAGACTGATCGGTTCGTTACCGTGGTGACGGCGATGACAACCGAGGCAGATTAGCAGTAGGTTATGTGGGTGGTCAGTCCCGCCATCTGCTTGTTGTATCCGGTGGTGAATCTCCAGTTCAATGTCGTCGTTGGTCCCATCGGCACCACAGAGTTCGCACTTGTTGTCTCGGTCGGCACGGATGAACCGCCGGACGCTCGGTGTGAGTGAGGGGACGTCCTCGTCGCTTGTCTGTTTGTTCGGTGAGTCGTCACTAATTGTCTCCTGGGTTGCTGCTCCCGGATTCGTGGTGTCGTCGTTTGAGCTCATGATATTAGAGTCGGAATGGGTGTGATTGCCGTGAAGGTTGATCTCTGCGACTGCTCTTCGAGGTGGACAGGCTGTAGGGAAGGAGGGAATTGGTTTGAATCGGCTCGTACCCTATCTGAACGCATAGCCAACAAGATTTGTCTACTGGTCCAGCTTGCTGGATCGGTTTCGTAAGCTGATGATGGGTCTAAGGGGTAGTCCATCACTCGCCCTCACCATGCTGGTACAGAAGCTCGTCGGCGGTGTGACGACACTGGTCAGACGCGATTGCTTCTAGGTGGTCAGTAGGATTGATATCGATGGCCAGTTCCGTAATCGGCTCTCGACCGGTTTCACGCCATTCTCCATTGCGGATTTCGTGGGTGATTCGCCAGGCTTCGCCGCCAGTATCTGGGACGATCATGATTCGACGCTGTCGGTTGTTGATCGTTGTATACTCGAGTATGAGGTTGAGATTATAGTTGGGTGTGACGTCGTGGCCGCCGTCGGTCGTGATGCGTGGGTCGTCGTCGGCGTCGACGAGCAGGAGGCCGTCTCGGTCATCGATGGTCGCGAGGTCGTAGACGCGGACCTCGTCGGCGGGTTCGAACTCGAGTTCGTCGGTGACTGCGTGGCCGACGGCGATGCGGGCTCCGTTATATCGCGTGCCGAGTGTGTACTTAGCGAGTGGCTCAGTGGTGTCGGCATGTGAGACGAGCGCGACGCCGTCTTCGTGGCTGATGGCGTGAGCTGTGGTGGTCGGCCAGTCGCGCTCGCCGAGGGCAGCTGTCGAGATCGTCACCGTTTGGTCGGTGCCGACGGTGTATGTTCCGAGGTAGCCGCTTCCTGTTGGGACGACGTACTTCGGGTTGTGGTAGCTCATCAACAGTCACCCCCCATTGGCTCGAGGATGACCGCGCCCTCGCCGGCAACGATGATCTCCTCGTGTTCGATGGCGCGGCCTTTAGGTCTCTCTGCGGAGAACTGTTCGGATGGACGATCTCTCGTCTGCGCGTCTGCAGTGTGACACGGATGCGTTTTTGAAGGGATACTGTCTGGTGTGTTCTCTTGACCAGTTGGATGGCCAGCTGTGCCGTCGTCTATGGGGCAATATTCATTGCCCCTCGAACTTTCGTATTGCATGGTCGGAAACCTCGTGTAGAGGGTGACCCGATCCCGGCGTGTCTCCAGCACGCCGGACCTTTGTAGCCCGGAAGGGCGGGTCAATTGCTAATTATCACTGGATGTTGATATACTTTACTGACGAGTAATCAGTGAAAGGACACTCAAGACAAGTATTTATGGTCGAGTAATGAGAAACAACTCGTAACCAGTATTCGTATGTTCATTGCTTCCGATTCCATGAATGAGATGCGCCAGGATGCTGAGTGGATGGTTCCATCGGACGACAAAATTCTCGAACTTATTCGTGAATATGGCAACTTGACTCCGACGGCAATCGAAGATCTTGGAGGTCCCAGTGCTGGTCATGCCCGAAACCGGTGTCCTGAACTTGCTAAGTATGGCCTTCTAGAGCGAATCTCGCGGGGGCTCTATGGAATCACCGATGAGGGTGATGCATACCTCAATGAGGAACTTGATGCAAACGAACTTGAATCAGTCGAGGACACCGAGTAATGATCTCTACCTACTCAGAATGTGTTTTCCTATTGACTAATATAGGCTTTAGGCGTACTGCCTCGTGATATCTCGACGGAATCGAAATTTCAATCCCGTACTGAGTTTTCTGAGTCCTGTGACGGTTACCGTTCTTATCGAGAGCTAACCCACTCCGTTTCAATCCCGGCCTAGGCTTGATACGACTCCTTCAATTTCTCCCGTAACTGGGGGAAGGCTATCTGAACACTACAGTTTCAACTCTCATAAATTGGGGTGTCGCGCGTGAGGCAGATCGCGACCGCGCCTCACGAGTGCGAAGGGAACCTCATCTTCACTGAGCACGGGCTCAGTCCCTACTGGATTCTCGGCCGGCTCCTGATTCAACGGTTCCACGGCTACTCCGGTGAGATCGAGACGGAGATGGACGGCGAAGAGTGGACGATCAACCTCAAATACCAGAAGAGCGGGATCGCGCCGCGGCTGCAGGACGATGTCGCCAACGAGCGTCTCTACGAGTACCGGATCAGCGGGTACGGACGCGGAGAGCGGAAGGCGAACTTCCTGATTCAACCGCGCTTCGCCGACATGCGTCACTACGAGACCGGCGACCAGATCTCGACGCCGTTCGATAACATCCCCGAAGACGAAGGGATTAACGTCCGCTTCGCCGGCTCGAACCTCGAGCCGCTCGAGTTCCGTAACCTGTTGCCGACGTTCGTCCAAGAGCTGGCACGAGAGGGAGATCTCCCGATCAACACGGACTACTTCGCGGGAGGCGTCCACGAGATGAGCAACATCACGACCTACGAGCGATACGTCCGACTCAATCGGTCGTGGAGTCCCAAGGTCGTCGGTCGGGCCGGAGTTATGCAGCGACTGATGCACCTCTGTGCGACCGAGAAGGGCAGCAAGTTCGAGTACCGCGTCGACAACGAGGACATCGTCGGATACAACCATCGGGTCCGGCTGCCGACGCCGGACGCGAAGCGACTGATATCGGGCCACCGATTCGGGAAGCAGATCAAGCACTACCATCCGAAGTACGTTCGAGAGGACGATCCATCGGACCCGCTCTACCACCCGAAGATCGGGGTTCTGCTGAAAAAGAAGCTGAACAGCAACCGGTCGTTCCGATGGGAAGACCATCGCAAGCTCAGGCGCGAGATCGACGAGACGATCATCAACGTCCTCTCCTGGAGCAACGTCCCGGTCAAGCCCGACCACACGACGTATGTCCCGGACGACCACTTCGACGCGGTCGCAGCGGACGACCCGGTCGGACTGTTCGCCGATCCGACGCCCGAACTCGAGACCGAACAGAACGCGATGATCCTTCAGACGTTCGTCGGACTTCGTGAGAGCGACGAGGAGGTGCTTAAGAGGCTCGTTACCGACGGTGGCGAAGCACATCCGAACGAGCTGGCGAACGAGACCGGTCGGAGTATCAGCACGATCTACCGGGTTCTCGACCGGCTGCAGGGAATCCTCCGAAACGACAACGCGACCGTCTCGTTCGCGAGCAAGAAGTTCGAACAGGATATCTCTGCGATCGTCGACCAGGTCGAGTTCGGTATCAAGAACGCGGCTGACCGTGTCTCGAAGCTCTACAACCTCGAGACGAAGAACGCGTCATCGAACGCCTGGCAGAAGTTCTGCAACAAGTACGGGGCTGCCCTCGTTGAGGCTGCTGACGGAACTGAGACGACGCTTCGAATCGACATGGTCCTCTCGAAGCTAAAGAGCTCATCCAACCCCCGTATCCAAGACGTACTCGAGGAGGCGATCCGTGCGTGGCGAGCAGTCGGCCGCGATCCCCTCGAGCTCCGGGAGGCGACTGCCCAATGGCAGACCGCTCCCGACACCTGGGAGTACGGGAAGGTCAATCCGACTCTCAGATAGCACTGTCCTGATGAGTGGCAACACTATCGTTCGAGGCTAATTCGCGGCTATTCTCGGCCAATTTCGGCCAAACCCCCATTTCGACTCGAGGCTTGTTTTGCGCATATTCGACGCTCGAGGGTCGTTCGTATATTTCCTCTCCAGTCGGGTGGGAAATCCCCCTTAGGGAGTGTGCCTAAGGGCACTGGCCAAAAAAAGTACCCTCCGCCTCCGCGAGTTCCAGTTGATGCACGAGAAACGGGGGTTAGAGAACTATCAGCTAAGCAAACCCATTATATGATTAGCAACTGTCGTCAGCATATGGGAAGTCTCGCGATCGATATTGAAACTGCGAGTCCGTTCAGAGAACCACAGCATGAGGACTTCGAGAATACGGATTACTTCGAGCTGGTCGCAGTTGCATTGGGGTATCAGTCATCACCTGGCGATGAGGTCGAGACTTCCGTTCTATTCCGGGAAGGTGGATGGGAAACAGAATCGACCGCTACCCTCCTCGAACGGGTTATCGAGTGGTGTGATGGAAAAGAGATAGACAGAACGCTCACCTACAACGGCTCGGGTTTTGACGCAATCCATCTACGGAACTGGGCCTCAGATGTTGATGAACACGGCTTGGGTTCGGATACGAGAGAGCGGATTGACCGCCTTTTCTCGAACCACGTGGATCTCTCCGTTCCAGTCGGCGAACGGTATGCTGACCAACTCGACTACCCGGACTTCCCCAAGTTCGAAGACGCCTGTAGCTGGGAAGACATCGAGACGACTCCCACATACTATTCAGACTACGATATTGACGAAGGGATCTTGGAAAACAGCGAGATCGATGATAACCAGGTCGAGGGATGGCATATCGGTACGACGTGGGGTGAGCGATACGTCCAGTGGATAGAGGCAGGTCTCCAAGAACAGAAATCGTTTATCGAGCTACAACGGCTCATCGAGGATTACGCGACTGCAGACGTGCGTCCCCTGTACGAACTCCACACGGCACTCTCTCAAGAAGCGTAGATCATGACCCTTCCAAACGATATTCCCGACGACGACGCCACGACCGTCAAAGAGATCATGGCCGCTCATGGCTACGACTCACTCAAGGAAACACAACAGTTGGCGTTTCGTGACGGTATCTTAGATCCCGGAAATCATCTTCTCGTCGCCGAAACGGGCAACGGAAAGACTCTCTGTGCCGAAGCGATCACGAAGAAGGCGCTCGAGAACGGTGGGCGAGTCGGTTATCTGGTTCCGTCCCGACAACTCGTTCGCGACAAGCGTGACTCGCTTCGCGAGTGGGGAGGAGACGAGTATCAGATCAAGTCCGATCGAACCGCCTACCGATCAGCGGATGTCGCCGTCAAAACGTTCGATTCGTTCTACCAGGCAATCCTTCGAAACACCGGAGGAGCCCGCAATCTCGATGTGATCGTTCTCGACGACTTCCACGAGATTTACGGAACGTTCCGCGGCCCAGAGATCGAGAAGTCGATCGCCGCGGCACAGTACGAGGGGATCGAGATCTTCGCGATGAGTGCCACAGTCGGCAATCCTGAGGAACTCGCGGACTGGATGGATGCTGACCTAACCGTTAGCCCGGAAGGTCGGCAGATCGAGATCGACGAGACCGTGGTCGATGTCGGGAACAACGAAAAGAAAGAGGCCGTCGTTGATACCATTCGAAAGCACCGCAACAAGGGCCCCTTCCTCGTTTTCAACTATGCGAAGCCCTGGACGGAGTCTCGAGCAGAGGCGATCGCCGATACCGGACTCTTTCGAGGGGCTTCGGACCGGAACTTCCGGTCGGAACTCCAGAACAAGATCGACGGACGGCTCACAGATACGCTCGAAACCCTCGCTCGTTCGATGGAGAACGGCGTTGCGTTCCACCACGCGGACCTCCCGACCAACGTCACCAACTGGATCGAGGATCTCTACTACGATGGAGAGATCGAGTGCCTGTGTGCAACGACGACGATCGCATACGGTTTCGACTCACCGGTCCAGACCGTTGTCGTGGCGGACATTCAACGTGGTCCCAACTACGTCGGTGTCTGGGAGTACGTCCAGTGGATAGGACGAGCCGCACGCCCCGGCTACGGGTACGAAAAGGGGTATGCCTTCACGCTCACTGACGAGCCCGGAGAAACAGTTGGTCGGTACTTCGAAGAACATCGAGAACTCGAGCGGGTTCGGACACATATCGAGAACGACGAGCGCTTCCGATGGCTCATGTTGGAGCTGGTCGCAACGGGTTGGGACACTCCCCACGAGATCGAGGCATTCGTCAAGGAGATGCTCTACTGGGACCAACTCAAGCAGGTCGGTGCGTGGGGACGAGAACACGAGTCTCGGGACGAACGCTTGAACCGCCGGCTGCGGATGACTGCAGACTGGCTAATCGAGAACGGATTTATCTCGGAACTCGACACGGAACGTGGGTTCCAGACGACTGCACTCGGTGATGGGGCGGTAGATTTCGCGTTCAACACCTTTGCGAGTGCGACACTCTCGGCGATCAAATCGTTCTATGAGTGGACCGAGGAGACAGAACACGATGACATTACGCAGATCGGTACGCTGAACAAGACAACGCGGCTCTTCAATCACTCTCTTAGCGCACGTAACGGGTCCGACGAGTTGGAAGCGAAACTCGAGGAGCACGGTATCGCAGCCGACAAGTTCGGCATCACGGCAGGGGTAATCCGCTGGTACTGGATGGCCAATCTCGATACGCGAGATATAGAAGAGCGAACCGAAGTCGATGCAGCGTATGTCTCCAGTACTGCACGTCGGATCTCACAGACGATCGACGCGACCCAGTACATCATCGATGCTGCCCCTAATGCGCGACGACCGGACTGGTTCGATACTCTCGTCGCTCGAGTGGAGCGTGGTGTCCGCCACGAAGAGGTCCCACTCGTCGAGAACGTCCGAGGGTTGGGCCGCTACCGGGTTCGAATGCTCCGTGAATACCTACGGTCGTCGGACCTACCGGCTGCCCAGGGCCTCCCCGAAGGAACGGTATGGAGACAGCTCAAGGGATTTTACAACGAGATCGACGACCCCGATCAGTTCGAGGAAGTACTGCGCGGCAACATTAACGGGATCGGCCCGGCAACTGCTGGAAACGTCCGGTCATTCGTAGAGCATGGGAGTGTCAGCGACCGCTACCACGAATCTGCCGACGAACTCGAGGTGAATAGTGAAAATCACTCGACTAGCCACAGTCGGGCGACGAGTCTCGACGACTTTGGGATATAATCGGTACCGCTCAAACCGTCAGTGTGTTCCCATTGAGCCGAAGCCACTTGCGCCGGTCTTCATAGTCAGGGATGAGCGTCCCCACTGTATTCCAGAACCCCTCTGAGTGTTCATCATAGGCCGCATGGGCGAGTTCGTGGACAAGGACGTAGTCCTGGATCCGGACGGGTGCGAGGATCAACCGCCAATTGAGTCGGACGGTGCCACTTTCGTACTCTCCCCAGCGGCCATCGATCTCACAGACATCGATTGGAACGTCTGTTAGACCCAACTTTGCCTCATACCGGGGGCACCGCTCGGGAAGTTCCTCTTTCGCACGACGAAGATACCAGTCGACGACAGCCTGGCGCTTGCGGCGGATACTCACATGGTCTGCTGGCGCATCGAGGTGGTGTACCTCGAGTGTGAACTCCAGACCATCGAACGAGAGCCGTGGCTCGGAAACATCCGCCTCGACGACGTCGAGGTGGTACTCACGGCCGCGGTAGGGCAGCTTCTCGCCGCTTAGGTACTCTTTCGGATATGGCGGCTCCGATTGCTCTTTGAGCCCGTAGAGTTTCTCGAGGATCCATTCCTGACGACTCGTAAGAACCTCCTCAACCTCACTCACTGTTGCCGTCATCGGAGCGCGCACTGTGAGCTCGAGTGACTGGTCTACTGAGAGTCCAATCGTCTCGCGGTCCTCTACCCAGTCGATTTCGTAGGGGACCACAGTTTGCCCGATATGGTGCTCTCTCATGTGCCGGGACGTTTTCATTCGTAATGGGCTCGAGCGAGTTGGATCACTCGGTTCGTGAGTTCGTCGCGCTCTTGGTCGGTCAGATCGAGATTGGCCTTGTAGAGTTCGATCTTCACCTGCTTTCGCATTTTATTCTGAACGTTGACCTTCTCTTTCCACTCGACGATAGTCACGAACTCCTCGGCTGCGGTGACGAGCTTCCCGGTCAACTCGAGGAGGTGCTCCTCGTCAATGTCGCGTTCGGCCGCGTCCAGGGTATCTTCCAGTGCATGGTAGAACGACAGTTCCGTCGTGTCGTCGAGCCCCTTCGATCGTGCCGCTTGCTCGCGTGAACGCATTTCGTCCATCACCTCGCGAAGCTCCTCGATGATCTCGCGATCGGAAAGGCGTTCCTGGCGGTACTTCTCGATGAGTTCTTCGACGCGTTCTCGGAGCGACCCGTAGTGAACCGGGTCCTCGTCGAATCTGACGGTGAGTTCGTGCTTGACTGCATGTTGCATCTCACTCGCCTGGGCTTCGTCGCTCTCTAGATTATCAAGTCTCGTATCGAACTCGTCTTTGTCCATCACGGACACCGGCTCGTCGTTCAGGACCTCAATGCCGGACGAGCGGATGTGCTTGTGGATCAGATCCCGGACCTGTTCGCCTGTCCCCTCGAGGTTCATCTCCTCGTCGCGATAGCGTTCCTTTGCACGCGCGTAGATCTCGCTCAGTTGCTCGAGGTCGTCCTTGTAAGGGTTCGCCATGGGATCGGGCAGGACGATATCCATGAACTTCGAAAAGCGCTTGAACGCGTTGTTGAACTCAATGCGGGTGTCTTCGGGCTCGAGGGTCTGAAGACATGTCTCGATGTCCTCGAGGTTTTCGAAGAAGATCACCGCCTTTCGATGGGCTGCTTCGAGGTCTTTCTCTTTGTCCTTGAGCGGGACCATCGCACGTTCGACGTCTTCGGCGCTGAACATCGCAAGTGCCTCTTTGAGTTCATTCGAGACGCCGTAGTAGTCGATGATCAGTCCGTAGTTCTTATCGGGGAACGGCCGGTTGACGCGGGCGATTGCTTGTAGCAGGTTGTGCTCTTTCAGGGGCTTATCGAGGTACATCACCTGTGCGACCGGCGCGTCGAAGCCCGTGAGCAGCATGTCACAGACGACGAGCAATTCAACCTCTCCGTCAGGGTCGACGAACGAGTCCTTGTACTCCGAAAGTTCGGCGTCGGAGGGTGCCCACTTCTTGATGTCCTCGGGATCGTTATGATCGTGAGACACCACGACACGTGACTCTGGGCCGTTGAACTCATCGAGTTTCTCCTTGTAGGTGATCGCGGCGCGCTTGCTGGTCGTGACGACCATCCCCTTGAACGTGTCCGCGATTTTGTTCTCGTAATGGTCGATGATGTCCAGCGTAACGCGCTCGATGCGTGACTCGGCTTCGGCAAGGTCCTGTGTCTTTGCGTAGCGCTTCTTGATTTCCGCTTTCTCTTCTTCCGTGTAGTCAGCAAAGACACGGTCGAACATCGTGTCGATAGTCTCGCCCTCGAGGTGCATATCCGCGAGCAGGCCCTGATAGAGGATTTCGACGGTGGTGTCGTCCTCGAGCGACTGGTCGATGGTGTAGGTGTCGATGTAGTTGCCGAAGGTCTGGCGAGTGTCACGCTCTTCTTTCTCAATCGGCGTGCCGGTGAATCCGACGTAGAAGGCGTTAGGTAATGCCGTACGCATGTTGTTTGCGAGGTGCTTGTACTGGGTCCGGTGGGCTTCGTCGACCATTACGTAGATGTCCTCGTCACGCGAGAGAATCGGGAAGTCACCCGCTTCATCCTCTTGAAGCTGGAACTTCTGGATTAGTGTGGTGATCGTCTCGCCAGCGTTGGCGCTGAGCTTTTCGCGGAGATCCTCGATCCCATCTGCCTTCTTTGGGTTCGGGAACCCACAGCGCTCGAAGGTCGCATGGATCTGGTCGTCGAGTGCCTGTCGGTCGGTGACGAGCAAGAGCGTTGGGTCGGCCATCTCCCGGCGGAGTTTGAGCCCGAGGAAGAGCATCGTGAGCGACTTGCCCGACCCCTGTGTGTGCCAGATGACGCCGCCGGGGGTTTCGCGTCGGTGGCGCTTTCGGATCCGCTCGAGTGCCTTGTGGACAGCGCGATACTGCTGGTATCGAGCGACGAGTTTCACGCGGCCGGTCTGGTTGTTCTCGAAGACCGTGAAGTGTCGGAGGAGATCGAGCAGTCGCTCGGGTTCGAACAGCGCGTACAGCATCCGGTGCTGTGGCGGCACGTAGCCCTCGAGGTCGAACAGGTCCTCGAGATAGTCGTCGTCGACGGGGTAGGGATCGCGCCATGGCTTGTACTGGTTCTTTGGCGTCCCGTAAGACCCCATCACCGCGCCCTCGTACCACGTCGCCACGGAGAACTGGTTGTACCGGAACAGCTCTTCCGCACCCTCTGTGGCCGTCGGCTCACGGACGTTCTGGTAGCGCTGGAGTTGCTCGAGGGCCTCGCTTCTCGGCTCTGCGATGGTCGGCGACTTACACTCTATGACGCCGAGCGGGATGCCGTTGACGAACAGGACGATGTCGGGTTTGATTGTCTCCATCGGACCCTCGACGCGGAACTGGTTGAGCGCGAAGAAGTCGTTGTTCTCGAGGTTCTCGTAGTCGATGTACTCGACCGTCTGGTGTTTCAACCCATGATCGCGGTCCTGTTTGACCGACGTGTGGCGAACGAGTTTCTCATGGATCTGCTCGTTCTCGTGCATCGTGCTCGTCCCCGTGACCTGCTGGACCTCACGGACGGCCTTGTTCAGGTTGTTCTCGTTGATCCATGGGTTCAGCCGTTTGACCGCGTCGCGAAGGCGTGACTCGAGTACAGCCGAGGACTGTGTTTCGCGGGGGTCGTGCCACGTCTCGTGTTGTTGGTCGACGACCTTCCAACCGAGTTGCTCGAGGGTCTCGAGGGCAGGCTGTTCGGACTCGGCGTACTCGTCTACCATGGGTTAGTTCTCGGTATTAACGCGGACTTTGCCGGTGAGAAGGTCCTGCATGAGACCCCGTTTGAGTTCTTGGAGTGTCTGTTTGTGCTCCTGTTCGTCAGCGATTTTATCGTCAATAGTAGATATCCGATCAGCGATGATCCGCTGTTCCTCAATTGGAGGAAGAGCAATTTTGAACTGTCTTAATGCACTGAGATATATGTTTGTTCGAGCTGCGTCACTGCTTGGGTTCACTGTTACATTCAATAAGGTATTTCGGGAACCAATCAGATAGTATTGGAGATATCGAGGATCAAACGCCTTGTTTTTAGGAAGTAGACCAGCAATCGCTTGATTAGTAGCTGCATCTAATCCGAGTCTGGCGGTCTTACTGACCGTTCCCTTTCCATAGAGAGCCAAGAGTAAGGTTCCCTTTGGGAATACGACACAACCGGATTCCTCAAGCGCTTTCTCGGTTATTTTTTCTTCAGCCTGTTCAATCACTCCGTCATTAAACTCTCCCGATTTGATCCAAGGGATTGAACCGTCTTCCCAGTACTCCTCATTGCTTCTTTTGGGAGTAGACCCACTTTTGATATTGGCAATCTCTCTCAATTGGACAACATCCCACTCTGTCGGGATTGTCGAGCGTTTTGGGCCAATATACATCTCTTTGAACTCATCGTGACCAATTCCTCTGTGTAATAAGTTCTGCATTACTCCGCGCTTCAACTCTTTAGCCTCCTCAATGATTTCGTCCGTCTGCTGAATCTGCTCGTCAACCGTTGAGAGGATGTCGGCGATGCGGCGCTGTTCGGGGAGTGGAGGATATGGTATCTCTACCGAAGCATATTCAGAGGCGTTTATGTTTGCGTGTGTGGTGCTTCTCGCCATACTGTCAACCCATTTTCTGAAATATTGAGAGTTAGTGAATTGATTGATATATTCGTCACACACTTCATCAGACAGTTTGAAACGGATCAAGTAGCCAGCGAACGCACAAGGAACGTCACAATCGGCTTCGGAATACAAATATGATCGTCCAACTGCACCGGTTCGAGCAAACAATAGATCTCCCTCTTTTAGACGATATTTTTCGTTTCCATCTATTGGGATACTCCTCATCTCGTCGTTTTCGAGATAACCTTCTTCAGAGAGGTCTGTGATCCTTACATAACGGAATTCATCTGGATCGTACTCTTCCGCGGAAGCGTTAGCTCCGTACTGCCCACTATTCTCTGTGATCCCATTTAAGGAAACGAGATCCCAGTCCTCTGGAATCTCGACAAAGACAGGACCGATTGAAACCTGCTGCATCCCCGGTTTTGGTCTTGGTTCCGTCCTCATCGGTACTCCAACTCCTCCATATACTGCTGCAGTTTCTCGTCGGTTTTCTGGCGCTCTTCAGCCAACTTGTCCAACTCCCGAAGCTTCTCGCTCACGTCGACCGGTTCCTCCGGTTCCGTCGTGTCGACGTACCGCGGCACGTTCAGGTTCCAGTCGTTCTCCTCGATCTCCTCAAGATCCACCAACCTACTATGATGGTCCTCTTCTCGCCCGGTCAAATGCGTCTCGGCAAGATACTCAACGCCTTCCTGCGTGAGTTGATTCTGGTTCGAGAGTTCCTCGAAGACCTGCACCTCCGACTCCCGAAGCGTCTGGTCCTCCGCATAGATGAACTGGACCTTGCCCTCGCGCTCTTCAGGCTTGTCATTGTTCATAATGAGGATACAGCCCGGCGATGACGTGTTGTAGAAGAGGTTCTCGGGCAGCGCGATGACGGCCTCGATCAAATCTGCCTCGAGGATCGGCTTCCGGATCTTCTTCTCCGAACGCGAGCGGAAGAGAACACCGTTATCCATAAGTATGTGTTTAGCCCGAGCTGATTTCGGTACTCTCTCGTAGAAAGCGTTCAACGGACGCGATATGAACAGGCAGCAGACATCGGATACGACTCTCA
>NZ_RBZW01000027.1 GCF_006543045.1 Salinadaptatus halalkaliphilus
AGGTCGTAGAGTTCCTCAAGCGTTACCTCGTCGAGCCGACCCATTACCAACCCAACTACGCCTAACAGTAAATAACTTCCTTAATCACTATCAGTCGACGACTGTGGATCGGCGAACCGGTCAGAGAGGGCCGATGCAACGGATTCGACCGCCGCTGTTCGTGTTGGCCGAACCGGGACACGAAGCGGTGAGATGATAGCCTTTCCCTGATCCACGGCATTTCGGTCGATGACTTCGGTTCCGTCGTTGGTGTCGTCCGTGGGGGTTTGGCTCATTGAACGGATCCGAAACGTATCGTCCTCTCGGATTGCGTCCATCCGGTAGTCCGGAGATGGACGCGTTACTTCGACACCTCGAATCGGTTCGTCCGGAGCGGGAAGTGTTACCGTGAGGTAATCGATGTCGTCGAAGACGTTTTCGTCGGTCGATACCCGAATTAACGCTTCAACAAACCGACCAGCACGTTGGTAATCGGCGACCTCGAGATTACGCCTCCCCATGGTATCCATGGAGATAGCAATACCCGGTGTTCCAAGGATAGCCGCCTCCATGACGGCGCTCACTGTGCCGGATCGGGAGGCCGTGTGCTGGCCGGTGTTTGGTCCCGGATTGCAGCCGCTGACCACGATATCCGGTGCTGTTTCGAGCGCGTACAGCCCACAGATTACGCACTCACAAGGCGTTCCGTCAATTACGAATCCGTGTTCGTGGTCCGTATAGGGAACTTGAAAGGAGTAACTGTCCCCCGCTTCGGATACGTCGGCGTCAGCCTCGCCTATCGGATCCATCGTTCGACCGAGTGAAATAGATCGGCCTGCGCCACTCATATCCGTTTGTGGGGCAACGACGCGTACCGTGCCACATTCGGTGAGCGATGTTCGAAGTGCTTCTAATCCAGGGGCATCGATTCCATCGTCATTCGTTAACAGAATCGTCGGTGTCTGCGACATAGTCCACCACAGAGTAATTAGCGTAATAGTAATACCGGGTACCAGAAACGACCGATAGAAAAATATAGTGAGAAATGGAGCTCAATTGTGAATGATTCCATCGTTGAACTATCGATGTATTAGTGGTTTCTGTACCGAGGATCTCGAGATCGGTATCTGGACGAGGATAGTGACCGACTGTAACAACTTGTTTGACATAACTCTTCTTACGAGGGGGCCTCGAGAGTAGAGCATGGATTACGAGCGTGTGAAACTAGTACAACCTCACTACGGCGCAGTGAACGTCTACCGAATCGGGGCGACACTAGTGGACACTGGCCACGTCGCCGTCGAATCACGGAACCGTCTTCGAGACGCACTCGAGGGGCAACTCAGCGGTATCGAGAATGTCGTACTGACCCATCCCCACATTGATCATATCGGTGGCACGCTCACGGTCGACGATGTTACCCGGCTCCCACACACCGTCTACGAGGGTGCCGATAACCTCCTGCGAGAGTATCCGGACTACATCGAAACGGCCAGAGAGGAGATGGCTGCTCTCTCCGCAGGCCTCACAGGTGGCGAGTACGAACCCGACACCGAATACTTCCCGCTCGATATCGAGTACGCGACGGAACGGGTCGCTATCGATCGTGTCGTCGGTGATGGCGACACGGTTCAGATCGGACCGTACGACTGTGAGGTCGTCCACACGCCTGGTCACTCACAACAACACATGTCGTTGTACCACGCTCCGTCGGGCGTGATGCTCTCCGGAGACATCGTTTCGACGAACGGCCATTTCATGTACGGTCCGCTACACTGGGATATCGGGGCGTACAAGACTGGGCTAGAACGGATCCGGGAACGCGATCCCGATCTCCTACTGCCCGGTCACGGGGAACCGATGGACGATCCAGCCGCCCGGGTCACAGACGCCCTGGAAAAGGCACGACGGACCGAACGAGCCATCCAGGCTGCCGTCGAAGACCAAGGACCGATCGCGGCCCACGAACTCGCCGTCGAAGCACTCAGCGCAACCGACGAGACCGTTCGGTTTCTGTCGAACGTCGCTTCTGCCTACGCCGTCCACCTGGCCGAAATCGGAACGATCGACATCGACCGACGGCCCTACGTGGTCGCGATGCCGGCCTGATACGCTCGGTTGGTACTCGTTGCCGGTGCAACCGATAGACGGTCGCGGGCGCATCTGTACAGCTACCCGTATGAGTCGGGATGATATACACCTCGAGACCGCTTCGGCCCGGTCCAATCGCTCCTCGGAGCGTCCGCCGCAGTGACCGTCGACAGCGACTGTGACGACGGGTACCGGGGATGTTCGAACGAGGCGTTCGCTGCCGCTGCCGAGCAACGTTCGAGGCTGAGCCGTTTGCCCGGTCGTCGCCACGACGACGATGTCGATATCGCCTTCAGCCGTTGCTCACCCGGCCACGTCCGCTACGGCCCGCTCGCCGACGTCGAACAGTTGCTCTCGACGTTCTCGTCCAGGTTCGTCGAAGGCCGGCGACGATTCAGGACGCACTCGAGGCCGCTCCCGAGATACGACCGTTCTCGTGCCAGCAGAGACGGACGACAAGACGCTCGAGATCGATCAGTTCGTTACCCGCAGGCGGTCAAAGAAACGGCAGTATCAGAACGTCGTTTTCACGGAGATAGCCGAGCAATACGAACAAGTGCAGGCGGTTTTGGACGAAAGCGAGCGGCGGGTACGCCTCTGGATAGGGGGATCTGTCATAGTACTATTGAAAGTAGGCAGCAGTTTGTTATTTTAGTTGACAGTCGTCGCTGCTACTGTTGGCCGACAACAGAGCGGGAACGAAACTGTGCAGTGTGGACGAGCCGTAGCGCGTCTCGCCATATAGCAGTTACTCATACGGACCGTTGTAGTTCTTTACGGTGATCACCGACCCTGTCCGGGTGATCACCGGTAAAACGCTACAACAATCCGTATCAGGGGTCCCGAACGCGCCTGTCGTCGTCGGTAGGCCACGATTCCACCGCCGGTCGGACGATTTTCCCGGTGGTACTCCGTGGAAAATCGGCTTTCTGGACGAACTCGACGTAGTGGGGGTGTTTGTAGCGGGCGATACGACCGTCGAGGTGGTCGAGGAGGTCGGGTCCAGAACAGGTGGCACCATCGTAGGTAGCAACGTAAGCCTTCGGAACTTCGCCCCACCTGTCGTCCGGAACACGAACGACGATCGTCTCCGATACTGCGGGGTGGCTCATCAATGCCTGCTCGACCTCCGCTGGATAGACGTTCTCCCCGCCGGTTTTGATCAGGTACGTACGCCGGTCGACGAAATCGAGCGTGCCGTCTTCGTTGCGGACGAACATGTCACCCATTCTGAACCACCCGTCGTCGAAGTCCCCGGCATTGGCTTCGGCGCTGTCGAGATATCCCGAAAAGAGGGTTGGTCCGCGCACGGCCATCTCGCCAACCTCACCTTGGTCGACCTCGTTCCACGCCTCGTCGACGAGCTTGACATCGCACATTGGAGACTCGACTTTCGAGAGGTTCTCGTCGTCGACCTCTACGCCCGCCGGGATCGCGTTCCCCGTGACGGGCGGCGATCCCGTCTCCGTCGAGCCGAAAGAGTTGATGAACTTTGCGCTGAACAGTTCAGTGACGCGAGCAATCTTGTCGGGTGCAACGAGATCCGGCATCGCCCCGACGTACCTCACCGACTCGTAGTCGTCAACGTTCCACTCGTGGTCCTCAGCGTATTCGATGACCGGCTCGATAGTGGAAGGGAGCAACTGCATCCGCGGTGCCTCGGCCGCTCGATGACGCGCGAGGATCTCCTCGAGTCGGAACCCGTCGATGACGTGGTACGTGCCACCGTCGATGGCAGTGCCAAAGAGTGGTTCGACGCTGATCATATGGAACAGCGGACACCACGCCACGTAGTCCGGTCCGTTGTGCGGAAACGGCGATACCTGTCCACGAGCGAGGAACGCACGGTGGCTGATGACCGCGCCCTTGGGGAGCCCGGTGGTTCCCGATGTATAGAGCACTGCGAGCCCATCTTCGGGCGTGACCGACGTCTCAGGGACCGGTTCATCCGTCGTCCCCTCGGTCAGCAGTTTCTCGTACGTGAGGGCTGCACCGCCGTCACCGAACGAAACGACCAGTGGATCGATGTCGGCGTTGGCTATCCACTCGCGTTTCTCGTCGTGCTCGCTGGAAATGAAGACGACATCTGGATCGGCAACTCCGAGACAGTGGCGTAACTCCGCCTCCTCGAGGCGCCAGTTCTGCGTCGCGACCAGCGTTCCGGTCTTGGCACCCGCATAGAGGATCTCTGCGTACTCGGTTCGATTCTCCGAAACAATCGCGAGTCGATCCCCGTAGTCGATGCCTCGAGACTGGAGTGCCGTTGCCAATCGATTCACCCGTCGATTCAATTCACTGTAGGTGTAGGCATCCTCGCCAACGAGCGCCGTCTCGCCACCGTGTGCACGCGCCGCCTTCCGCAACACATTGCCCACCGTCAGCCGCCGACTCGAGGACAGATGTCCGTGGAGGTCTTCGACGGGTATCTCGACGTTGAGGGTTGTGGTCATGTTTTCCGGAAGTGCACCGTGTAGCATCTAATATGTTTGGCAAAGCCTGGCATACTGCAGTATCTGGTTCGGCCGGAGAGACAAGCAGATCCGAGAGCCAGTTCGGATACGGTGTCCGCAGACGGAATTTGGTGACGTAATCGATGACAATTCCGTCTCGATCATCTGGCCACGCCCATCATCGAAGTGGCGAAACGGCGGCGGAGAAACAACCGTCCAACGATGACTACTGTGCAGGTCGCGAAGGATATCACTGAAAAGAATCGTCGAAGCGAGAACTCGTCGCGGAGCGACGCTGTCAGTGTTCGGAGATCCGTGGCGGTTCGACGGTAGCCAACCACTCGAGAAGTGCGTCGATGATACGAATGCGTAGGTCGTACAGTTCACGTCGGTACCCGGATGCGTCTCGGTCGTCTATTTCCGTAGCGTGCAGATCTTGGAGCGAGCGTACGTTCTCTCGCTCAGACCGTAATTGATCTTTTAATTGCTGGATTTCTTCTCGTTGTGCTGAGACGGATAGGTGATGGAGATAGCCCAATTTTATCATCAAGACCGGACGAGATGATGGGTCAGAAACATCCTCAATAGTGGCGGTGAGCAGCGACTGTAAGTGGTCCCGGCCCGGGTCGGTCATTCGATAGGCAACATCAGAACCGTCGACGGAAACCTGTTCGACGTAGCCGTCCGTTTTGAGCTGGTTCATCGTCGGAACGAGAATGCCGGTACTCGCGCCCCAGTAACGGCCGAAGTTGTGCGTGAGCAGTTTGTGAACCGATTCGATCGTTGCCGACTCGGTCTCTGCGAGGACACCGAGGATTCCGAGTTTTGCGAGTTCTCGTTGTTCCATGCTGAGAGCGTCTTCAACTTCATGTGGTAAAATGACACGCCCAAACGAAACCCCAGATTGATCGCTATTCGCGACTTTGATACCGAATTCATCTACGGTATCGTGGCAGTAACCCAGTCCGCAGTATGCGAGAGTAGTGAGTGATGAGTACCACTTTAGGCTGTCGTCGCGTTAACAACCATCATGGAAGATACGTTCGATACGATAGTAATTGGGGGCGGTATCGTGGGTGCGTCCACCGCGTATCATCTCGCCAGCACGGGCGTCGATACGGTGCTCATCGACCGGAACGACGATGGACGGGCCACCAGTGCGGGTGCAGGAATCCTCTCGCCGGCCACGAGCAGCCGGACAGCGGACGACGACTGGTTCGCGTTCGCAACGGACGCCGTCGCGTACTATCCGACGTTACAGGAACGACTCGAGCGAGACGGAGCCAGCGAGACGAGTTACAGACGACAGGGCGCTATCGCGGTCGCAATCGACGACGACGAACTCGAGCCATACGCCGACGCGAGGGCGCGAATACGGGATCGTGACCTCGACTATATCGAGGAGATCGATCCGGCGGACGCCGTCAACCGGTTTCCCGCACTCGAGGAGCCGAGACGAGCCTTCTACAATCCAACGGCCGGGCGGGTCGACGGTCGCGCCTTTGCCGAGTCGCTACTCGAGGCCGGACGAACGCACGGGTTGACGACGATCGACGGCGAAGTCGAGAATCTGCAGATGTCGTCGGACGGTGTTTCGGGCGTCGAAACTGCCGGTGGCACCCATATCGACGCCGGAAACATCGTGATTGCGGGCGGCGCTTGGTCCCCAGCCTTTGGTGCACAACTCGATGTCGAGATTCCGGTCGAACCCCAGCGCGGCCAGGTCGCTCATCTCACGCTCCCGGAGACGGATACGAGCGCGTGGCCGATCGTCGGTGGCTTCCGTCATCACTATATCGTTCCCTGGCCCGACGGACGGATCGTCCTCGGAGCGACCCGGGAATCCGAGGTCGGGTTCGATCCAACGCTGACCGCACAGGGCGTCAACGAGGTGCTTACCGAAGGGCTCCGCGTTGCACCGGGGTTAACTGACGCGACGCTGGAAGAGCTTCGCGTCGGACTGCGACCCGTTTCCGCCGACGGGTTACCGATTCTCGGTGCCGTACCGAACGTCGACGGTGCGTACGTCGCAACGGGCCACGGTGCGACCGGACTGATGCTCGGGCCCTACAGCGGAAAAATTATCAGCGACGCGATCACGGGAACGTCCGCTGCCATCCCGCCGTCGCTGTCTGTCACTCGGCTCGAGTGATTGGCCGGGAAGACGGATTCCAACGGTGAAATCCGCTCGACCGGCGGTGAGAAGACGACAGCAAAGCGTTTTCGTCACTACCCAGTAAACGGGCACATATGGACGAGGCAAACGTCGTGATCGAGTGTCGCGACTGCGAGTTTCGATCGTCGTTCCCACACGTGGGGAGTGCACGCGTCGCGCTCGAGGATCACGAGTCGGCGCTTGGCCACGACGTCGACTGGCAGATCAATCGCGTCGATGCCGGCGTCGAACGGGCGGGAGCAGACGCCGGAATCTGCGGCGGTTCCGGCCGTGTGAATGCGGATTCGCCGCTTCTCGAGTGGAGAGAGGCTGACGACGAGTCGTGACGCGGATGCTCCCCAGACCGTTCGGACGAACTCGATCCCGAGTCGCGATCGTACGACCTCGGGTGGATGGAGGAGGATCGCGTGCTGCGGTGTCCCTGCTACACCTGGGAGTTCGACGCGCTCACGGGGGACTGCCTCCACACCGACCGCCACCGGCTGATCGAACACGAGGCGCGGGTCGAAGACGGCGAGATCGTCGTCGTGTTGTAGGTGGCTCGAGGGAGCAGTCGCCTCGTTGCTGTCCGCCGACCGCAGTAACGGTCTCGGCCACGTTTATTTTTGCTTGCCGAGGGGGTCAGCGGCTAGAAGGAACCAGCCTTGTCCGAACGATGCCGTCCCGAGACCGACGCCGGGACCGCCGGGTGGCATCGCGATCCGTTGTACGTTCCCTTCCGAGTCAACGATTCCCTTACAGACATCTAACCCGCGTTGTGCGGCGTCCAAATACGGATCTTCATCAAGCAGTCCCATCTCGACTGCCGTCCCGAACGCATATGAAAACATGAGTGTTCCAGACGTTTCCAACGGAGACTGTCGATCATCGAGCACGTTATGCCAGTATCCGCTAGCATCCTGTTTCGTTACCACGCCACTGCAGAGGTCTCGGAACACGTCTACCAACTGCTCCCTGTCGGGATGATCGTCGGGGAGAATCGATATCGTATCGATGATTCCCGCCGCGGCCCAGCCGTTGCCGCGTGACCAGAACGTGCTTTCAGGGAACGAATTGGGCTGCTCCCGCCAGATGTGTCGAAACAGCCCTGTATGTGGGTCTTGGAGGTGATTAGCCTGCACCGTAATATGCGTGATCGCCTCGTCGATTGCGTCGGCGTCGTCTGTGATCGTCCCATACTGGGCGACGAACGGGGGAACCATGTACAGTGAGTCGACCCAGAGTTCCGTCACGTGACTGTTGTAGGAGATTCCGCCATCAGCCGTCCGGTCTGCGTCTAGAAGTGCCTCATATTGCCGTTCGGCAGCGGCAAGATACCGTTGCGTTCCGGTTCGATCATAGAACTCGAGCACGCTCTGGCCGATCGTCGCGCCATTACACTGCCACTGACCGGAATCGTAGTCCGGCCACTCGGCGGGATCCAACACGCTCGCCGGAACAGGATCGGTGGATCCGTACGAGAGATATCCGGAACTGGTCTGCGTTTCGATCGACCGGTCAACGAGTCGTTGAGCGGCATCGATACAATTTTTCTGCCCGGTCACAAGGAGTCCATTGATCGCGACCGCCTTCCGCCAGTCTTCGCTCTCCATGTTACGGTCCAGTGTGCGCTCGGCAACACGGTCCACGAGCTCCGGGAGTGAGTCCGTCATAATACAATAATAAGACTAGTCATCGATAAAAGTATACACCGGAGAGAACGTTGACATCGTGTTCGAGCACGTTTCTGTGGCCCCATTATATCAATCTGATACAGTGTGGTAAAATCATGCTTAGAAGGTTAGAAGGTATACAACCATCCAGGTGCGTTACCGCTGCGTCTCCGCATCCCAACCGTCGTCGGGGATGATCGCCTCGGCGTCGACCTCGACCATCGCGCCCGCCAGGACCAGGCTGTCGACTTCGACGAGCGTACTCGCTGGGTAGTGTTCCGGATCGTCGTAGAAGTCTTCCCGGCCTGCGCGATAGCTGTCCAGGGCGCCGTCTTCCATCATCATCGACTCCCTTATGGACATCCTCGAGAAGCTCGAGTTCGAGGCGGTCGCTCTGGGCGGCTACAACAACTGCTGTGGCATCGAGGACATGAAGCGTGGCAACATCGAAACCGCCGAAACGCTCGATGACAACCGCTTCGAGAATATCAGTGCGCTGGATCCCGACTACGCGGTCGCGGAGTGTTCGTCCTGCCATTCGATCACCGAAACCGCCTCACTGGGCTACCGGTCGCCGGACTTCGAGTTCCCGTTCATGCCGGAATTTCTCCTTGCACACCGCGAACGGTTCCGAGACGCCATCGAGGTGACAAACCCCGTCACCGTCACGTTCCACGACCACTTCGACTACCGAGGCTGGATGTCCGACGAACAGATGGACATCATTCGCGACCTCTTCGCCACGCTGCCGGGCGTCGAGATCGTCGAGATGGAACACACCAAGTCCGACCGCCTGCCGTGTGCCCTGTCTGCTTCACCGGACGAACACCCCTACGACGACATCAACCGCCAGATCTACCGCGAAGCTGAAGCGGCCGGCGCGGACGTACTTGTAAACATCTGGCACGGCTGTCACCGGTGCCTACTGCCCCAGGAACACGAATTTCCTGTCACAACCAAAAACTACTCGACGTTCCTGGCCGAGCGGCTGGGGTTCGAGTACTCCGACACGAACTGTGAGTACCTGCGACTGGCCCGCGAGGAAGATCTAGATGCGGTCGTCGAGGCCGCACGATCTATTTTCGAGGCAAATAATCTCTCCGAAGAGAGAGCCCACCAAGTCGTCGAGGCGCATTACTGGTCTTCAGCGTAGGGTCCATTCCTGTTTTCAGCAGCGTTCAGCACTGTAGTTCTGCTATCGCTTTCGGTGGAGTAGAGTAGCCACTGCAAGTCGATGCACACCTGATCGCACGACAGCTGTGCGATCAGCGTGTAACTAGTTGCAGTTGGTCCTATAGCGGAAGTAACCGAACCCAGGAGTGCATCTCGCCGAAGAAGAGCCGCGTATATTTCGAGAGCAACCCGCTTTGCCAAGGTACGTCGAGACCGTGGTGAATTAGGTGCCACAGAGTACCGATATCAAGCGTTCCACCTTGATCAGACTTATTCTAGAAGTTACATCAAGACAAAATCAAAGAACGACCTGACGGCCTCCCAGGCGACAACTCGGCGAAGGCGCATCACGATCAAGAAAATCAACGATAATCGTACTACTGGCAGTGAAGAGGGAGACGAGGCCACGGCTAACTGCACTCGGAAAAGCTACGTCCAGAGCAGTTTCGATACGTTTTCATAAACATCACAAACAAATCATGTTGGAACGTTCGTTTTTACGGGATAAGCGGAATCTCCGTACTGACGGCTGCCAATCGCCTGTGTGGCGTCATACTCGGTAGTGAAGGCTATCGGTGTCTACCGCGAACCAATCATCCGGTTTACTGTCCGTCAGTTCCGGCGCATCCGCGACCCGTGCGGCGATTACGCCGGTAGATCGGTACAGCAATCCGTCTCAGTTACCCCCGGTCTGAATACAGGCGTACCATTTCGGGGAGCAGAGAATTGTTCACCCCGTTTTCACGCACTGAGAACCGAATCGTCCGTTTATGTAGTCGTCGTTCGTGAGTGACTGATAGTGATGGGGAAACGACCTAGTGACGCCGTTGTCGAAACTCTCGCGGCTGCGAACGACACCGACCCAGTCGACCTCGAGCCGCCGCTTTACGAATCGATCGATCTCGAGGCTCTCGACGCACTCGTCGAGTCGACGAGCCAGTCGTTGACACTCGAATTTACCCACGCTGGCCACACCGTTCGGGTCGACGAATCGGGAGCCGTAACCCTTGTGTCGGCTGATTATGCGCCCGAAGACGGTGACGAGCCGCCGACCCGAATTTCGACCAGGTAGTGTACCGTCGTTTGCAGACGACCCCCTATGTCGATTTTCCGACACGATACGGGACCGCTCGCGAACCCTGATGCGGATTGCCGTACCGATCTACCGGCGTAACCGCCGCACAGAGCGTGATTGGGCCGGAGATGACGGACAGTAAACCGTATGACGACGAACGGGAGTCCGTGGAGGAGGTGGCGAATCGGCTTTCTCGTCCGGTCCCACAAAATCACCTGGCCAGACCGACATCTACAGAGAGACACCGAGAGTGCCTCGGGGCTTGACCCCGAGGTGTGTTACCGTGTACTGCGTCGGATTCCTATGATAAAGCATATATTCGATAGTGGATGCGAATCCTGAATCAGTACGTGTGTTCGAACAACACCCGTTGTATTCTTCTCGAGCACGTATCGTGTGGTAGAAGAGACAATGCATAGAAGGAAACACAGAAATGAGTAAATATATAATGCATCAATAACATGCGTAGATTATGCCAGCAGACAGCACGGGGCCATGTGTGGACGAGGGGGAAGTGACTGTGAACCGACGAACCGTTCTCGCGAGTGGTAGTGCTGCCGTTTCCGCTATCGCCGTCGCCGGCTGCCTCGGTGACGAGGACGAGGGCAACGGGAACGGTAGCGACGACGCCGCCACGGAGGTTGCGATCATCTCGAGTCCGGCCGGGTTCGACGACAACGCGTTCAACGACAACGCCGTCGAGGGGCTCGAGGCGGCGTCGAACGATTTCGACCTGTCGTACACGACGATCGAAGAGACCGAAGAGGCGCAGTACGAATCGATCCAGGCCGACGCTGCCGAGAGCGGATACGATCTCATCGTCACCGTCGGTGACAACCACACCGATCCGATGGCGACGAATGCCGAGCAGTATCCGGATCAGAACTGGATGCTTATCAACAATATGATCGACGGCGCCGACAACGTCTCGGGCTGGATCGAAATGAACAACGAGATGTCGTTCCTTGCAGGCGTCGTCGCCGGCGCGATGACCACGGAGGACTTCGAGCACGCGGATAGCAGTACCGATCCTGGCGAGTCGACCGTGGGGTTCGTCGGCGGTGAGGATATTCCGCTGATCAACGCGTTCGAGGAGTCCTACATCGAGGGCGTCGAGTGGGTAAACGACGACGTGGAGGTCCTGACGGGCTATGGAGGGAGCTTCTCCGATACGCAGGCGGCAAACGACGTCGCCGAATCCCAGATCGACGACGGTGCGGATATCGTCTGGCACGCAGCCTCGGCGGCGGGTGCCGGCGTCTTCTCGGCAGCACAGGACAACGACCGGTTCGCGATCGGTGTCGACGTCGACCAATCCGTCACGGAAGAACAGTATCAGGACGTCATTCTCGGCTCTGCGGTCAAGGCACTCGACGAAGCGACGTATCAAGTGGCTGAAGCCGTCGTCGATGACGACTTCGAGAGCGTCGTTGGCGAGCAGAACCTGAGCGTCGACGAAGGCGCGATCGACTTCGTGGTCGGGCAGGCCGTCGAAGGAGACCTTCCAGACACCGTCATGGACAGCCTCGACGAGGCCATCACGAGCTTCGAGAACGACGAGATCGAGCTGACGTGCGGTCCAACTAGCTGTTAACCACACATCTCATTCAGTCTTTTATGAACACGCACGGATCCGATCAGGGACGATGACAGCAAGCCAGACGACGCCCGCAGTTCGGCTCGAGGGGATTACGAAACGGTTTGGCGACGTCGTCGCGAACGATAGTGTCGACTTTACGCTCGAGCAGGGTTCGATTCACGCCCTGCTTGGCGAAAACGGGTCCGGGAAGACGACCCTGATGAGTATCCTCTATGGGCTCTACGACCAGAACGAGGGATCGATATCCGTCGACGGCCACGAGCAGACGTTCGACTCCCCTCGAGACGCGATGGAGGCGGGAGTCGGGATGATCCACCAGCACTTTCAGCTCGTCCCCTCGATGACGGTCTTACAGAACGTCATTCTCGGCCACGAGCCGGTCGACAACGGATTGATAAACGACGGCGCTGCCCGGGGTCGAATCGAGGACATCTGTTCGCGCTACGAGTTCGACGTGGACCAGTATCTGGACACACGCGTCGAAGAACTCGATCTCGGCGCCCAACAGCGCGTCGAGATCGTCAAGAGTCTCTATCGCGGCGCCGACGTTCTCATTCTCGACGAGCCGACCGCGGTGTTGACGCCACAGGAAGTCGAGCGTCTCATGGACGTCATGGCCGACCTTCGCGAGGACGGCCAGTCGCTGATTTTCATCTCGCACAAGCTCGACGAAGCACTCGAGATCGCCGACCAGATCACGGTGTTGCGCGATGGGGAAGCCATCGGCACCGTCGACACCGCGGAGACGACGGAACAGGACCTGGCTCAGATGATGGTCGGGCGGGAGGTGCTGTTCGATCGCTTAGAACGCGAATCCAGCACCGGCGACCCCGTCCTCGAGGTCGACGGGCTGTGTATGCGTGGCGACCGCGACCGGCGACAGGTCGACGATATCGACCTGACACTGCGATCGGGCGAAATCCTCGGTATCGCTGGCGTTCAGGGCAACGGACAAAGCGAACTCGTCGAGGGTATCACCGGCCTCCGGTCGGTCGAGGAGGGAACGATTCGACTGGCCGGAGACGACATCACCGGGATGAACCGGCGTCGACGAATCGAGAACGGCATCGCGTACATTCCGGAAGATCGCCAGTCCGAGGGACTCGTTCAGGACTACTCCCTCGTACGCAACGCGTTGCTTGGCAACCAAACGATCGCCCCGTACGCGAACGGCCAGATCCTCGATTGGGACGAAGTCTCGGATCACGCCGCGGAGATCGTCGAGGAGTACGATGTCCAACCACCAAATCCGGATGCGACCGCCGGATCGCTCTCCGGTGGGAATCAACAAAAGTTCATCGTTGGCCGAGAGATCGGCCACGATCCCGACGTGCTGGTCGCCTCACACCCCACCCGGGGAGTCGATATCGGCTCGGTCGAGTTCATCCACAACCGACTGATCGAACTCCGCGAGGAGGGACTCGGGATTCTGGTCGTCTCGTCGAAACTCGAGGAGATCCGGAAACTGTCCGACCGCATCGCGGTCATGTACGAAGGCGAGTTTATCGACGTCGTCGATCCCGACGCCGTCACCGAGGAGGATCTCGGACTGCTGATGGCTGGGCATGAACCCACAAACGAACCACCACAGCAGTCAGATCCCCAGCCTGACGGAGGTGGGTCTCGTGACTGAATCGGACGCTGGTGGCGCTCGAAGGGCCCTCGATGCGGCCGCCGACCGGATGCTTTCGGCGACGGTGCTCGAGCGGATCGCGATCGCAATCGCGTCGACGCTGTCGGCGATCCTGATCGGGTTGGTCATCGTCGCCGTGGCGGGATACAATCCGGTTCAGTTCGTGAATCAACTCGTCGTTGGCTCGTTCGGTAGCGAGCGTGCGATCGTCCGGACGCTCCGGTACTCGACGTTGTTCATTTTGACTGGCGTCGCCGTCGCCGTCGCGTTCCGTGCTGGCGTGTTCAACATCGGCGTCCAGGGACAGTTCATCATGGGCGGGTTCGCCACGGTAGTGTCGATCGTGGGGATTGCGCCCCTCCTCCCGGAGAACGCCGTGGGTGGGACAATTCTCATCGCCATCGGCACGCTCGCCGCGATCGTTGCGGGTGGACTGTATGCTGCCCTTCCCGGGGTATTGAAGGCTTACGGTGGCGCTAACGAGATCATCACGACGATCATGTTGAACTTCATCGCGATCGGGTTCGTCGGCTGGCTCGTTGCCGGCCGGTTCAACGATCCCGAGGCGACCGCAACGCGGACCAGACAGTTGCCGGAGTACGTCGAGTTGCCGTCGCCGATCGTTTCCGACCCGAACTTTTCGCTAGTCGGGCTACTGGTGATGCTCGCGACGGTCGCAGCCGTCGCCGTCATCATGGCGCGGACCAGTTTCGGATACGACATGGTGACCAGCGGATATCAGCAGTCGGCAGCGGGCTACGCCGGTGTCGATCCCAAACGGATGATCGTCTCGACGATGACGTTTTCTGGCGTCGTCGCGGGACTTGCCGGAGCCGTCTTCGTCATTATGATTCAGGGCTACTACACCGATCCATCGGGCGTCGGCAACTACGGCTTCGACGCCATCGCGGTCAGCCTGCTCGCGGCCAACAACCCGGTCGGCGTCGTGCCGGCTGGACTGCTGTTTGGCGGCCTCGAGTCGGCCGGCTCGCACATCCAGATCAACAGCGACGTGCCGGTGCAGTTGATCGACGGTATCGTCGGGCTAGTCGTGTTGTTCGTCGCCGTGCCGGAACTGTTCAGGATGATCGCAAAACGGACCGGACTCGGGGGTGAAAACCGATGAGCGTCGCCGACTACACCGCCCGGACGAGCGTTCGGCTGGGTGGGCTCGTGCTGTTCGTCCTGATCGCGTTCGGCGTTGCACTCACGTTCACCGACGAGATCGCACTCGAGCGCCTCGTTACGTTCGGCTTTCTCTCGCGGTCGTTAGAGATGGCGACGCCGATCGCTCTCGCGGCGGTCGGTGGGCTCTACGCCGAAAAAAGCGGCGTGTTCAATATCGGCCTGGAAGGGTTCATGATCTTCGGCGCGTTCTCGGCAGCTGCGACGATGTACGCGCTCGGGGGAACATCACCGACGCAAGGTCACGTCTGGGCCGCACTCGTCGCGGCGGTGCTGGTCTCGGTCGCGCTGACGGTACTCTTTGCCGTGTTGTTGATCCATTTCAAGGCGGATCAGATCGTCGCCGGATTGGCCGTCTGGTTCGTCGGTCTCGGATTCGCACCGTTTACGGCGGCGGTCATCTGGGGCAGTCGCTCCAGCCCCGGGCTCACGAGCATCGATCCGATCGCGTTCGGCCAATCGCCGTTGATCTTGCTCACGATCGGTATCGTCGTCGCGTCGTGGGTGGTCCTCTACCGGACCCGATACGGCAACTGGATCCAGGCCGCCGGCGAAAATCCAGAAGCGCTCGACACCGCTGGTATCGATGTCAACCGCGTCCGGTACGCGACGGTGATCTTTTCGGGCGCGATGGCCGGGCTAGGTGGTGCCGTACTGCTCGCACACGCGGGTAACTTCGGCGGCACGGGCGAAACGATGGTCGACGGTCGTGGCTGGATCGGGATCGTCGCCTACCTCTTTGGCAACTACAATCCGATCGGCGCTGCCGCCGCAGCGCTGTTGTTCGGCGCCCTGGACATGCTGAACGTCCAGTTCCAGACGGTCGGCATCGACTTGCCGTCCCGGCTCGTCAACCTCTTGCCCTACGTCGCGGTGATCGTCGTGCTCACCGCGTGGGGCAAGACCCGCATGCCCGATGCCGTCGGCGAGCCCTACGAGAGCGAAGAGTAAGCCGCCGGTCGTATTCTGCAGTTCGCTCGTTGAAACGGGCGAAGAACGCAGTAGTATCGATGAACAACGGCGCTGGCGTCGTTGACATCCAGACCACGTAGCTGGAGAGAACGTCGTTGGTATCCGTCGCACTCATCTCTTCACCCCCCGATACCGCCGACACGTGATTTCGGGACAAACTCATTCGGAATGTAGTAATTCATTTATCGGTCGCTATCCTACGAGCCCGTATGCACGTTGGAGTTCACACGCCACCGTTAGCCGACAAATCGCTCGAGGGGGCGCTCGAATATCTCGCCGACCGTGACGTCGACGCCATCGAGCCTGGCGTCGGCGGCTATCCCGGCGACGATCACCTCTCTCGCGACGCGTACCTCGACGACGAGGACGCACAAGCCGAGCTCGTGGCTCTGCTCGAGGAGTACGAGGTGGGAATCAGTGCGCTGGCGACGCACAACAATCCGCTTCATCCCGACGAGGAGCGCGCCGAGCGGGCCGATACCGAGTTGCGCGAGGCGATTCGGCTGGCCGACCAACTCGAGGTCGACACGGTGACGTGTTTTTCCGGACTGCCGGCGGGCGCGCCGGGCGACGAGGTGCCAAATTGGATTACGGCGCCGTGGCCGTCCGAACACGCCGAGGCCCACGACTACCAGTGGACGGTTGCCACCGACTACTGGTCGGATCTCGCGCAGTTTGCAGACGAACACGGGGTCGACATCGCGATCGAGATGCACCCCAATATGCTCGTCTACGAACCACACGGGATGGCACAGTTACGCGAGGCGATCAACGAACGCATCGGCGCGAATTTCGACCCGTCCCATCTCTACTGGCAGGGTGTTTCGATCACCGACGCGATCCGCTATCTCGGCGAGCGAGATGCGATCCACCACGTCCACGCCAAGGACACTCGAGTCTACGAGGAACAGGCCCGCGAAAAGGGCGTCCTCGATACGACCGCCTACGACGACGAGCCCAACCGCTCGTGGCTGTTTCGCTCCGTCGGCTACGGCCACGACGAGGCCCACTGGAAAGACGTCGTCTCGACACTGCGGATGGTCGGCTACGACGGCGCCTTGAGCATCGAGCACGAGGACTCGCTGACCAGCGGCCGGGAGGGTCTCGAGAAGGCGATCGAACTCCTCCACCGAGCGGTCTTCACGACCGAACCCGGCGACGCTTACTGGGCCGAGTAAGCGGGTGCCACCGCTGTGAACGCCCATCAGAGTTCGAAGTGGAAAATACTAACTACGGCTATTGTAAATTGAGGTATATGACGCTCGAGGTTGGTATTCTCGGTTATCGGTTCATGGGAAAGGCTCACGCGAACGCACTGGCGCGGCTACCGATGTTTTTCCCGGAGGCGCCCGACGTCGAACGGTCGGTGTTGATCGGCCGCGACGAGTCGGCGCTTGCGGACGCGGCGGATCGACTCGGATTCGACTCGACTGCGACCGACTGGGAAGCGGTCGTCGACGATGTCGACGTCTTCTACAATCTCGGACCGAACCATCTCCACGCCGAACCCGCGATTGCGGCTCTGGAAGCCGGAACGCCGGTCTTCTGTGAGAAGCCCCTCGCGCCGACGCTCGAAGATGCCACGCGAATGGCCGACGCTGCAGCCGACGCCGACGTGCCGGCAGGGTGTGCGTTCAATTATCGGTTCGTGCCGGCGATTCGGTACGCAAAGCGGTTGCTCGAGGCTGGCGAACTGGGCGAGATTCGCCAGGTTCGGGGCCGGTATCTCCAGGATTGGCTCGTCGACCCCGACGCGCCGTGGTCCTGGCGCAACGATGCGGAGCTGGCGGGCTCAGGCGCGTTAGGCGATCTCGGCTCCCATACCGTCGATCTGCTCCGGTTCCTGGTCGGCTCGGACGAGCTTGCGGGCGAAATCGAACGGGTAAGCGGCCACCTGCAGACGTTCGTCGACGAACGACCACTCGAGAACAGTGACGAAACGCGTGCAGTCACCGTCGACGACGCCTACTCCGCGCAACTGGCCTTCGAAAACGGGGCGATGGGCACCCTCGAGGGCACCAGGTTCGCAACCGGCCACAAGAACGACCACAGTATCGAGATTCACGGGTCGAAGGGGAGTCTCCGATTCTCCCTCGAACGACTCAACGAACTCGAGGTCCTCCGGGCGGACGACCGGGGCTACCAGACGATTCTCGTTACCGACGAGGACGATCCCTACGTCGACCACTGGTGGCCGCCAGGACACGTTCTCGGGTGGGAACACACGTTCGTCCACGAAAACTACGAGTTCCTTTCCGCGGTCGCTGACGGCGATTCGTTCGAGCCGAGTTTCGCGGACGGACTGGCCGCCCAGCGCGTCCTGTCGGCCGTCGAGGAAAGCGACGACCGTGGCGAGTGGATCACGCTCGAGTGAACACGTGGGGCCGTCGCCACGACCGCAGCCGGTGGGATGGTCACACTGTCGAATCGCAACGCCGGTGTGTCTCTGTCAGCGACGGTCCTCGGCGACGGTAACGACGGGCACCGGCGACATCCGAATGACGCGTTCGGTGACGCTGCCGAGTAACTCTCGAGAGGGGCCCGTGCGGCCGGCAGTCGCCATGACGACGATGTCGATGTCGTTTCGCTCGACGTACTCGAGGATCTCCTCGTGTGGTTGCCCGCGGTCGACGGCGGTTTCGACATCGGTAAGTCCCGCCGCTGTGGCACGGTCGGCGACGGCGTCGACGGCCCGCTCGCCGGCGTCGAACAGCGAACCGTAGACGTCGGCCTCGACGTCGTCGTCCAGATCCGACTCGAACGCCGGCGACGACTGGACGACGTACTGCGTGTGCAACGTCGCATCGTAGGTCTCGGCGAGGTCGATCGCGTGTTCGAGCGCGATATCCGATCGATCGGAGCCGTCTGTCGGTGCGAAGACGGAATCGTACATACACGAGAATGCCAGCCGGCGTAGGAAATCCTTGTGGCCCGCTTTCGACGGACGGACCAGACGGTATAGATAGCTCCCGTCCAACAGTCACGTGTGCTCGAGCGTCAGTGGGGTCGCATCGTGATCGCGGCAGTCGGTCTCGTGGTCGTCGCCGCGTCCGTCGGCGTGTTCGTCGTCGATGCCGAAACAGCCGAGCCGGAGCCGGTCGTCTTCGAGGAGACGGTCTCGACCGGTCTCGCACTCGAGGACGAACTCGCACTCGGTGCAGACGTCCAGTTGCCCAGGGCCCAGGTGTTTTACTCACAGTACGACTACGTCGTCGGCTACCACGGAATAGAAACGTTCGTCGAGTCGTTCCAGGACGACGGTCATACCGCCCGGTTCGGACATCCACAGGCGGTCTACGTCACCGATTACGCGACGGTCGATCCACAGCTTGCGTCCGATGGACACCCGACGGCCGACCGATCGCCCGAGTGGACCGACGCCGAGGATGCCTGGTTCGTCGTCGAGAGCGACGCCCGAACGCCACGCGGTGAAACGGTACTGCCGTTTTCGGATCGCGACGCTGCAGCGTCGTTCGCCAACCGACGCGGCGGCACGATCCTCGACTGGCCGACACTCCTCGAGCGTGCGTTCGACCGCGACGATGCGACCGCCGTCGCCGACCAGCTCGACGATCGCCACGCGGACGCCGACGCACGCGTCGAGTCGATCGGAGCGTTGCGCGACCGGCCGGTCTCGACCGTCGTCGGCGAGGACGCGGCGACGATTCAGGACGCACTCGAGGCCGCACCCGAGAACACGACCGTTCTCGTGCCGGCGGGGACGTACAACGAGACGCTCGAGATCGATCGGTCACTTACCCTCCGTGGGGAGGGTGACGTGACGATTCAGGGCGATGGCGACGGCTCGGTCGTCACGTCGACGGCGGATCGGTCGGCCGTGATCGGCGTCACCGTCGCTGGCTCGGGGACGGAACAACCGGCGTCGGGTGACCTCCCGGGCGACGACGAGGAAGCCGGCGACTGGGACGAGGTTTTCGAGCGGAACCACGCCCACAGCGACGCCGGTATCGCGTTGCATACGGCTGCTGACTCGCTGGTCGAGGATGTCACGGTCGATTCGGACGTTACCGGAATCCTCCTTCGCCGAAGCGAGGGATCCGTCGTCCGAGACGCGACTGTCGACAGTCCACGCGATCGGACGGACGGCCACGCCGGCATCCTCGCGTTTCGCTCACCGATCGTCATCGAGAATGCGACGGTGACCGACGGCCAAGACGCGATCTACGCCCACCGATCGCCGGAACTGGTCGTCCGCGATAGCGATCTCGAGGGGAGTCATCTCGGGATCCACCTGATGCACACGTCCGATGCAATACTGGCGAACAACCGACTCCGAAATCAGTCCCATACCGGGATCTACGTCATGACCGGTCCGGAGCGAATCGCGATCGTCGACAACGACGTACGCGGCGCTGCATACGGTATCGAGGCCGCCGGCAGCGACGCCTACGTCGCGGACAATCGGCTCACGGAGAGTCAGATCGGACTGCGCATCGGATCGACCGATTCCCGTCTCGAGGGCAACGTCCTCGCGGGGAACGAGGTCGGTGCCGAAGTTCGGACGGTCGTCCCGACGAACCAGGTGCTGGCCAACGACTTCATCGAGAACGCCGTCCACGCAACTGCAGGTTCGGGCCCACTTCGCATCTGGTCCCAGAACGGCCAGGGTAACTACTGGCAGGGCGCGACTAGCCTCTCGGGCGACGCCACCGTCGATCGATCCTACTCACCGACGGCACCGGTCGATCAGCGCCTCCACCGAACCGACGGCACGGTGACGCTCTCCCGCGGACCTGCTCTCGACGCGATCGCTGGCCTCGAGGGGTCCGTTCCGGGGATGCGATCCGGCAGCATCGTCGATCTCGCGCCGACCTGCGAACCGAACAACCAGGACGCCCTCGAAGGGACGCCGTGGGACGATCGAGCCTGGTCCTGCGAGTATCCCCTCCAGACAGTAGATCCATGAGCGAACACCGCCACCATTCCTCGTCAGAACCGATTCTCCACGCACAGGCACTCGAGCACGACTACGGTTCGATCTCGGTCCTCGAGAACGTGACGCTCCCCATCTCTCGCGGGGCGGTGACCGGCCTCATCGGCCCGAACGGCTCGGGGAAGACGACGCTCCTTCGGGTGCTCGCCGGCTTACTCGAGCCGACGGCCGGAACGGTCACCTACAACGGCGAGGAAACGGCGCGTCGGATCGGCTACCTGCCCCAGCAGCCGGCCTTTCGACCCGGATTTACGGTCGCCGAGACGCTGTCGTTTTACGCCGCGCTGGTCGGCGAGGACAAATCGACCGCGATGGACCGACTCGAGCAAGTGGGATTGAGCGACGCCAGGAGGCGGCCGGTGGAGGCACTCTCCGGAGGGATGACGCGGCTCGTCGGAATCGCCCAGGCGACGATCGGTGATCCGCCGGTGATCGTCCTCGACGAACCCGCGAGCGGACTCGATCCCGGGATGAGCAGCCACGTCTTCGACGTTGCGACAGAACTCGCTGGCGCCGGCACCGCCGTGATCCTCAGCTCCCACGATCTCGAACTCGTCGACCAACACGCCGACGAGGTCGTCGTCCTCGACGACGGGTCGATCGCCACTCGCGGCCGGCCAGCGGCCATTCGCCAGTCCCTCGGGGTCGATACCGTACGTGGCGTCTACGAGGCGTCGATCAGCGGCGAGACGACGACCGTCCGCGTCCAAGGGGTGAGTTCCTAACGATGGCAGCCGACGAATCAGCCGCTGTCGACGCCGGCGAGCAGACAACCGCGTCCACGGCGCGACGGCGACGCCTCGAGACGATTTTCCGCCGGGAGCTCCGAACCGTCGCTCGGACGCGAACGTTTCTGTTGCTTGCGGCGGCACTCGCGGCCGTCACACTCGGTGTCACCTGGGTCGGTGGCGGATTCACTGCCGGCTACCTCCCCGCCGTGGTCGACCTTCTCACGCCGATGGAGTTGCTCGTCCCGATCGTCGCCATCGCCTTCGGCTACCGGGCAATCCTGGGCGACGAACAGCGGGGCGAACTCGACGTGCTCGAGACGTACCCGGTCTCGGCCCGCGAACTCGTCGTCGGCGTCTACGCCGGGCGGGCAGTTGGGTTGGCCGCAACCGTCGTCGTTGCACTGGGTCTCGTCGGGATCGCAATTGCCGTCACCGGTGACGATACCCTCAGGATGTACGCGAGTCACTCGGGGGCGGATTCGCCGATCCTGTTCGCACGGTTTCTCGTGTTGACGGTGGTTTTCGCACTCGTCGTGCTCGCGGTCGCCATCGCTCTCTCCGCGCTGGTCAGTGAGACCAAAAGCGCACTTGCGGTGGCCGTCGTCGCGCTCGTCGTGTTGCTGATCGGACTCGACCTGGCGCTCGTCTACGGACTGGCAGCCGGCCTCATCGGTGACGGTGAACTGATCCACTCGCTTGCGGTGAGTCCACTGAGTGCGTATCGGGGACTGGTCCTCGAGACGACGGTCGGCGTCGCGTCGGGGACCGGCCCGCGGATAGCCTCGCCGCTTGCGAGCCTGCTCGGGTTCGCCGTCTGGACCGGGGGATCGCTGGCCGTCGCAGTCTGGGGCGTCTCGCGCTGATGGGGTTTTACGTGTGAGCGTTCGTTGTCCGAATGATGTCGCGTGGAATCGGCGAATTTGACGGTATTCAGGGCGCGATCCCCGACTGGCTGGCTATCGGTATTGCCCTGCTCACACAGCTTGGTGATATCTGGTTCATCGCACTCCTTCTCGGTGGGTTGTACTGGTGGCAAGTAGCCCCTCGAGCGGACATCGCGACCGTCGCTGGTGTGTGGCTCGCCGGGATCGGCCTGTACAGGGGACTCAAAGAGGTGTTTGCCTTTCCGAGACCGAACGAGCTACTGCTGGATCCAGCGGAACTACCGATCGTCGTCCAGCAGGTGTACGAATCGACTGCGTTCGCGACTGGATACGGGTTCCCCAGCGGCCATGCAGTCGGTACGACTATCGTGTATTTCGGGCTTGCACACGTCCTTCCAATACGTACGCGACGACGGCGGTTTGTTATCGCGGGGGGATTGGTAGCGGCCGTCTCCGTCTCTCGTGTCGCACTCGGGTTGCATTACGTGGTCGATGTCGTCGCCGGCGTTGGAGTTGGACTCGTCTTGCTTGTGACGGTCCAAGCGCTCATATCACGGTCACAGCTAGATCAAGTCATCGTCGCGGGTCTCGTGGCGATCGGGTTCGGTGTCTTCTACGTCGTTACGAGTGCCGGAGCCCCAGCCGCAATACTCACGCTCACGATAACAGTCGCTGCGGTTGCTGGCTGGCGTTGGCTCGACAGCGGCTGATACTGGTTTCGATCCGGCGACGACCTCAAGCCTGTCCTACATCAGCGACATGACCAGCTCCGGGGTGACGTCCTCGTGGTCGTAGCGGTCGCCGCCGTACTCGGCCTGGAAGTCGTCGGCGTCGTCGGCGTCCCGGAACCCGATCATCGACCCCCCCATCGATCCCAGCACCTCACTGTCGACGACGAGCGCGAGCTCACCCGCCTGCGCGAACGCGTCGCGTTCGAGGTGGTTGCTGATCTCGAGTTCGCCGTCGTCGGTGCTGACCGACCAGTCGACGCTCGAGTAGTCCGTGAGATAGATCCCCTGTGGCTCCGCGTCCTGCTCGAAGGTGTGGGTGTACGTACACAGCGAGCTACAGAACTGTGCCGGCCGGTCCTCGCCGACGACATCGGCTGCTTGTTCGTAGTGGGTTTGGCCGACCGGTCCGGGGTGCTGGCCGATCGCCATCGTACAGTTATCACACGCTTGATCGTCGGCGATCGCAATCGGTTCTGGCACGTCACCATCGTCACCGAGGCAGCCGGCAATCGTGGCGAGGCCCGCCATCGCCGTTCCACCGAGTACCGTTCGGCGCGTCAGAGCGGTCGTCCGAGCGGCGCTTGCGTTCTCGTAATCCATACGAACTACTCCGAACTGGGCTAGTAAATCAGATCTGGTACGATCGCCGAAACGGCCCTGGATCGCTTCGAGCACGTACCGATCTCGCCGCCCGTTTTCGACGTTTCGACCAGATGGTACTTGGACACCGTCGCCTCACTTTGACGTGATGAACAGACGCCGCGTACTCGGTGTCGGCGCAACGGCTGGACTGGCGACCGTGGCGGGCTGTCTCACGGGGGCACTCGAGGACGATACCGCCGCCAGTGTCGTCCTCGAGTCGCCGGGTGACGACATGCGGGGCGATCCGTCCTATCCGACTTACGGCGAGGCGTTTCCGTCGTTCGAACTCGAGGATCCACTCGCCGAGACAAACGTCGACGTCGGCGCACTCGACGACTGTATCGTCTGTACGATGTTCTTTGCGAGCTGTCCCGCGGAGTGTGTCCCCCTGTTGAACGCGATCACCACAGTACAGACCAACACGCTCGAGCGTGGCATCGACGACGGGACGCGGTTTCTCGCGATCACGTTCGATCCGGAACGAGATACGGCCGACTCACTCAGAGACCACGCCGATCTGATGGGCGTCGATCTCGAGGCGGGAAACTGGCACTATCTCCGACCGGCGGATGCAGACGAAGCGACCGTGGTCGTCGACGAACAACTCGGCGTCCCCTTCGAACGGGAAGAACTCGGCGGCGATGACTACGATTTCCTCCACATTACCGTCACGTTTCTGGTCAACCCCGACGGCTACGTCGAGCGAACGTATCGTGGTGACGATCCCGACACCGCACGGATCACGTCCGACCTCGAGACGGTCCTCGAGCGCTGGGAATGACCGGGTGGCCAGCCCGTGGACTCCCCGCGCCCGTCCTCGCACAGCAGTGTTACGATCCGGGACTCGATCCGACCGCGTTCGAACCCGTAAGCCTCGTCGTCTTCGCTCTGATCGGATTGCTTGGCGGGGCCCACTGTCTCGGAATGTGTGGCCCGCTCGTGTCGACGTACTCGGATCGGCTGCGGGCAACCCGGAACGGCCCCGCCCGACGAGCGGAACTGACCCTTGGGATGGTCCGCCAGCACGCGCTGTTCAACCTCGGACGGGCAGGCAGTTACGCGGTTCTGGGAGGTCTCTTCGGACTCGCGGGCTCGCTGGTGTTCGTCACGCCCCAGGCGGTCACGGCCGTCGCGACCGACGTCCACGCGATTGCGGGCGTGCTCGTCGGGACGGTCATTATCGCGATGGGCGTCCACTACCTCGTCGGCCGCGGACTGCTCGGTGGCTCGCTCTCCCTCCCGGTTGTCGCCTCGCTGGGCGGTCGCCTCCACCGGTGGCTACTCGGTAACGTCGACGACTGGGTCGGTACCTACCGAATCGTGGGGCTGGGTGCCGTCCACGGCTTCCTCCCGTGTCCGCTGTTGTACCCTGCGTTTCTCTATGCGTTCGTCCGCGGCTCGCCACTCGAGGGGGTTCTCGCACTCGCACTCCTCGGCGTCGGGACGATCCCCTCGCTGTTCGTCTACGGGACGCTCTTTCAGTCGCTCAGCCTCGAGACCCGCCGCAGGATCCACCGGCTGCTGGGGGTCGCGTTCGTCGTGCTCGGTTACGTGCCCTTGCAACACGGACTCGCGACGTTCGGTGTCGTGTTACCATCGGTCCCACTGCCACACTACCAACCGCTATGAGGACGGCCGTGACTCTCCGCCGTGCCGTCGAGACGGAGATTCTCGAAACCCAGCGACCGCCTTCGACAACCGCACCAGAGTGGCTATTGAGTGGGGTTCCAGTATAAGACGTATGCTCCCAGGCTCGAGGGGTTCGTTGCTCGTCATCGTCCTCGTCGTTGGCGCCGGCTGTACGCTCGGCCTGTTCGTGATCGACACGGCGGCGAGCGACCCAGCGCCGGTGCCATTCGGCGATACCGTCACGATGGGCGTCTCACTCGAGAGCGACCCGGACCTCGGCGAGGACATCACGATTCCGAAGGCACAGGTGTACTACACGCAGTACGAGTACGTCGTCGGCTACCGCGGCGTCGAACGGTTCGTCGACGCCAGCCAACAGCCGAGCCACGAGGATCGCTTTGGCACCCCGATGGCGGTGTCGGTGACGGATTTTAGCGAGACGGACCTCGAACTCTCGGCGGCGGGGTATCCGACGACCGACGACGCACCCGATTGGACGAGCGCCGAAGACGCGTTGTACGTCGTCGGGAGTGCGGCCCAAACACCAGCCGGAGCGACCGTCGTGCCGTTCTCTGAACGCGACGACGCCGACGCGTTTGCCGCCGCCCACGGCGGCACCGTCCGCACCTGGAACGGGTTGCTCGAGGCCGAGTTCGACATCGACGACGCCGAGATGGTACGTGAGCAGGTCGACCGACGCCACCACGAGGTCGACGCGCGGGTGACGGACGCCCAGCAACGACGAGACCGCCCCGTCGAGGTCGTCGTCGGCGACGACACAGCGACCGTTCAGGCGGCCATCGAGACGGCACCGCCGGAATCGACCGTCCTCGTGCCAAATGGAACATACGACGAACACGTCGAGATCGATCGGCCGATCACGCTCGCCGGGGCCGGCGACGCGACGATTCGTGGCAACGGAACCGAGACGGTGGTGACCGTGACCGCCGATCGAGCGGCGGTCGCCGATCTGCAAATCGATGGCGTCGGCAACACGACTCAGCCCGAGCCCGAGGACGATCCGGCCGATGCCGAGGACGTTCTCGAGATGGCGTACGGCCACGGCGACGCTGGAATCGAAGTCGACGACGCGAATCGGCCGCTCGTCGAGAACGTTTCGATCAGAACCCCGGCAACCGGGATCTTGCTTCGAGAGAGCCCGAACGCGACCATCCGCACCGCCACCGTCGTCAGTACCGCAGACGACACCGACGGTTCCATGGGTGTCTTGACGATGCGCTCGCCCGATACTGTCGTCGCCGACGCCACGCTTGCCAACGGGCGGGATGGCGTCTACGCCCACCGATCCGACGGACTCGTCGTCCGACACAGTTCCCTCGAGAACCATCGAATCGGCGTCCATCTCATGTACACGTCCGAGGTCATCCTCGCGGACAACGAGATTACGACCGTCCGCTCGAGCGCCATCGACGTGATGACGGCGCCGGAACACAACGCGATCGTGGGCAACCGCATTCGGGACGCGACTCAAGGTGTGGTGATGGCCGGCAGCCACTCCTACGTCGCCGAGAACGTCATTACCGACACCGACGTCGGGATAACGACCGGTGCCGGCAACTCGATCTACGAACGCAACGTCGTCGCCGGAAACGCCGACGGAGTGCAGGCTAGCCAGCTGTTGCCGACCAACGAGGTCGTCGACAACGATTTCGTCGCGAACCACCGCCACGCGACCGCACAGTTGGGCAGCCGTCGACACTGGACCGCCGCGGGCAGTGGCAACTACTGGCACGGTGCCGTCGGGGCGAGCGACGGGAGGACGCTCGAGCGATCATACGCACCGACCGACCCGGTCGACGAGCGACTGCACCGTGTCGACGGCGCAGCGACGCTGACGCGAGCACCCGCGCTCGACGCGCAGGCGAGCGTCGAGGGCGCCGTCGCCGGACTGCGCGGTAGCCAGGTCGTCGATACGGCACCGCGCTGTGAACCGGCGAACCCCGACCTGCTCGAGGAGGCCGGGTGGGCGTCGGTCGCGAACGGCTGTGGGGACGTTCGGTGAGCAACGTCGACGGTATGGATGTCCCTGATTGGTGTGGCTGGATAGCCGTTCTCGATACCTCGAGTTGGAAAACGACTCGAGATTACTGCGGAAGTGCAAGCGAATGCAAACGACAGGAATAGTGCTTCGATATCCGTCTCTATTTTGTAATTCCTGTCTTGGAACCACCGTGTAGTGTACTGCAACAAGCCATAGATCAATGTATTTCTTTATACCTGACATATATCCACTCCAGACCAACATACCAGTATTATATAAGTTAAATACCGGCGCTTGGCTCGCATCGACCGATGTTACAAAATGCACTGACCCGGAGAAACGTGATTCAAAGCGGTGGGGCAATCGGCGCAGTAGGTCTCGCTGGCTGTTTCGGGATCGGTAGTAGCAATGACGAGGATGTCGTCATCCAGTACAACGCCGTCGACGGCTGGGCTAACTATGAAACCGTTCGAGAGGAATTCACCGATGAGACAGGGATCGACTTCCCAGAAGATACGAAAAACAGCGGACAGACGCTCAACGCATTGACGAACGAGGCAGAAAACCCCCAGGCTGATGTCGCGTATATGGGAATCTCCGACGCGATTGTCGCTGAGCAGAACGGTCTGACCGAGTCTTACGAACCAGAGGGCTGGGACAACATTCCCGACGATCTCAAACACCCGGACGGAGAGTGGGTCTGTAACCACTACGGCACAGTCGGGTGGGCAGTGAACACGAACGAGGTCGAAGAGGTGCCCCAGTCCTGGGAGGACCTCCTCGACGAACAGTTCGAAGATACGATCGCTCTGTACAACCCGGAATCGGCGTACAACGGGTTCATCAATTTCCTCACCGCGAACTTCGCAATGGGGGGTGACCTGACCGACGTCGATCCAGGGATCGATTTCTTCAATGAACTACAAGAGCGAGGGAACATCGCAGCGATGCCGGACCAGGGTGTCACGACGAGTTTCTTCCAAGGAGAGGTGCCGATGCTCATGGCGTACGATTTCAACGCCTACGAGGCGAAATATCTGAGCGATCTTCCCGAAGAGGATGTCGAGGTCGTTGTCCCCGATGACGGCTCGATCATCGTCCCATATATCCTCAACGTCGTTAACGACTGTCCGCGCCGGGAGAACGCAGAGGTGTGCATCGACTTCCAACTCAGTGAACAGGGACAACAACTGGTGGCAGAAGCGTTCGTAACTCCCTCACGCGAGGACATCAGTATGCCCGACGACGTTACGGAACTGATGTTGTCCGACGACGAGTACGAAAGTTCGTTCTCGATAGACTACGAGGAGTTGGTCGAACAGCAAGATGCGATCAGAGAGCAGTTCTCGCGGGAAGTCGCGTCGTAACGCCGCATGATCGACATGTATCGGTACCTCGCTAAAATACGGCTTCCGACGGTTCGTGGCCGTAGCATCGACGGATATCTTCCATGGCTGCTGAGCCTGCCGTTTGTCGCGCTCTTTCTTCTGTTTTTGGGAGTTCCGGTCTACCGACTGGTCGAGTTGAGTGTACAGTCGTCGACGGTGTTCGGGAATTACGTGACGGTCTTCGCTGTCGGACGATACCGAAACGCGCTATTGATGAGTTTCGGTATTGCGTTTCTGGTGACGGGGATCTCCATCATTCTGGGACTGTTTATGGCGTACTTTCTCGCCCGACGCGAGTTCGCCGGTAAGCGAGTTGTGATCGCCATCATTTCGTTTCCGATCAGTTTTCCTGGAATTCTCATCGCGTGGGCGATGATCGTGCTGCTCGGACGCAGTGGCGTTCTGTCGCAACTGCTGGCGTTCCTGTCTGGCGAGAGCGCATCGACGTTCGCCATCGCATTCAGTTTCTGGGGACTCGTGGCGGGATACACGTACTTTACCCTCCCACGAGTGACGATGGCGATGGTCTCCTCGATCGAAAAGGTAAACCCGAGCATCGAGGAAGCCGCCCAGAGTCTCGGTGCATCTCGGCTGCAAACGTTCCGGCACGTCACGCTACCGGTTATAGCTCCAGCAATTGCCTCGGCAGTAACGCTCGCCTTCAGCGTCTGTATGGCCGCGTTCGGGACGGCATTGCTGCTCGCCAGCGGCGTCATCGACATCCTCCCGCTGATGATCTTCAACGTCGTCATGGGCCAGCAAAACTACGAGCTAGGCGCGGCGATGGGGATCGTTCTGACGATCATCACCGTCGGCGTCATCTACGGATACCGCAGGAAGTTCGGAGGGAGTGTCTATGAGTGATCTCACTCATCGAGTTCGCTCGTTCGACATCGGTTTGCTTACGTTCTACGTCGTCTGCTCATTCGTGCTGGCGTTTATTTTACTTCCCGTACTCGTCATTTTCTTTTACTCGTTTACTGGGTCCCCGGTCGGAGGGTTCAATTCACCGACACTGACTTACTACGAAGGGGCGCTCTCGTCGAACTTGGACGCAATCACTCTGAGCATCCAAATCGCTGTCGTAACCGTCGCGATCAACGTCCTGACCGGGGTTCCGGTGGCGTACACGCTCGTCAGATACGACTTTCCGTTAAAGGGACTACTGACAGAGGTAACAATTCTCCCCATGGCGATTCCCGGAATCGTCATCGGTGTCGCACTCGTTCGCAGCTGGGGCGCGCCACGGTTCGGACTCAACCTGGGCGGGACGGTGGAAATCCTGGTGATCGGTCACGTGCTGTTTACGATCCCGTTTATGATCCAAGTGACGATGGCGACGCTCGAATCGATCGATTATCAAAAGCTCGAAGAGAGCGCCCGAAGCCTCGGAGCGGGATGGCCACAGACGTTCTTGTTGGTGATTGTACCGAACATCTACAACGGTATCGTCGCTGGGTCGATCATGACGTTCGCCCTCTCGCTCGGGGAGTTCAACATCAGTTTCTTTCTCCAGACACCGCTTACTACCACGCTGCCGGTTGCACTGTTCGGTAGCTTTCGAACGGTCGACGCCGGCGAAGCGAGCGCTCTCGCGTCGGTGTTTATTCTGTTGATTGTAGGGCTTCTGGTACTGGTCCAGTTCATCAGCGACGAAGGTGTCAAACTCGGTGGAAATGTCTAATGACGCAAGTGAAATTGCAGAACGTAACCAAGGAGTATGGATCGGAAACAGCGATCGAAGACGTCTCGTTGACGGTCGAATCGGGCGAAACGCTCGCCGTCGTCGGCCCGTCCGGTTGTGGAAAGAGTACGACGCTCCGTACTGTGGCTGGATTCGAATCGCCCACCGGGGGCAGGGTACTGTTCGACGGTGAGGACGTAACCGATGAGCGACCGGAGGAACGGAACGTCGGCATCGTCTTTCAGGACTATGCACTCTTCGAGAACATGTCTGTGATGGAAAACGTAACGTTTGGGCCAAGAATGAACGGCGTTCAGAAAAACGAACGCGTCAACCGTGCTGAGGAGTTGCTCGAACTACTGGACATCGGCGAATTGCGTGACAGATCCCCGTCGACGCTCTCGGGCGGACAGCAACAGCGTGTCGGGTTTGCTCGTGCACTCGCAATCGAACCGGAGGTGCTACTGCTCGACGAGCCGATGACGGGCCTTGACGCGAAACTCAAGCGCCAACTTCGAAGCGAGATCGGCAGCTTGCTGAACGAGATCGGCGTCACGACCGTGTACGTTACCCACGACCAGCAGGAGGCAATGGCAATGGGAAACCGTCTCGCCGTATTGAACGACGGTTGGGTCGAACAGATCGGGACGCCGGAAGAAATCTACGAACGACCCGTGAATCGTTTTGTAGCCGACTTCGTCGGCGTGTCTAACATGCTTCCTGCGACAGTAACCGACGATGTCATCGATGTCGGCGTCGCCAAATTAAAGCGCAACGGCCACCCGGCTAACTCGGACGGCACGCTTGTCGTGCGACCAGAAGATTTTACCGTCGGCTCCGGAGCTATCGAAGCAACTGCCGTCGACCTGTTTTACCTCGGCGATCAGACCCAACTCGAGGCAGAACTCAACAACGGCGAAAGCGTCTCAGTCCGACTCGACCGCACTACAGACGCCATCAAGCCGGGGGATTCGATCTCACTCGATATCGATTCCCAAGCAGTGCATCTCATCGATCAGTAATATCGAGGGGTGAGCTACAGATGTCAACCGTCCGCCGTTGATTCTCGAGAAGATAGGTTTGTTCATTCTCCGATACATATATCGGGACAGATAAGGTGTAGGTTGTGCGCTCTATCAAGTGACGAGTTGAGACCGTTACTGATAGGGATTATCGTAACCAACCGCTAATGCCGAGGCCCAGTCCTCGGCGTAGTATCTCGGTTCGCCGGAAGAAAACTATGAACGTCTACGATAATCCCTATAAACGTTCATTCCTTTGGGTCAGCAATCATACGGTTTACTGTAAGCCATTTCCGGCGCACCCGCGACCCGGGCGGCGGGTGCGCCGGTAAATCGTTACAGTAATCCGTATCAGTCACGTGCTGGTACTCGACTGCGCATTATGAACCAAACATAGTCTACGATAACGGCCCGTATGCCACCCCCCAAATATGTACTACAATTATAATTTTATTTATAACTACTCTCGATCAACTCTTTCGATGGCAAAGTTCACACGGACAGTATCCAGACGAGGGGTTTTGGCAAGCAGTGCAACTGTGGTTGGGATGGCGGTTGCTGGTTGTATGAGTGATGACGAAAACGGATCCAGCCAGAACAGCGAGTCCGAGAGCGGATCGGGCAATGGATCCGGTGGTGGATCCACCGAGGAAACGTACGAGGTCGGATACGGCAACCATCAAACGACAGTAAGCGCGTCGGCGTTTCCGGACGAACTACGAATTTACGCGGTCCAAACTGGCTGGTCGAACTGGGACGCCGTAATGGAGAACTTCGAAAACGAATACGGGGTTCCTCTTTACGACGCACAGGGGTCGTCAGGCGAGGCTCTCACTGACGCACGGTCAAACGCCGGTAATCCGACACACTCCGCGTTCAACGGCGGGTATTCTTTCGCCCTCGAGGCGATGAACGACGGCCTGACGACGGACTACAAGCCCGCCAATTGGGATGTCGTCCCTGACGAACTCAAGACCGACAATGGTCACGTGGTCTCGACACGACAGATGACGACGGCGGTCGCCTACCGTTCCGACGTCTACGAAGAGCGCGGCCTCGATGCACCCGAGACCTGGGAAGACCTCAAACACCCTGACATCGCCCAAGATCTGGCCTTCACGCCACCCCACACAGCAAATGGACTTGCGTCCGCGCTGTCAGTGAATAGAGCCTACGGCGGTTCGATGACAAATCTCGATCCGGTCATCGAGTATCACGAGGAAATCGCCGACCACGGCGCAGACATTCGTCGAAACATCGAGGGGGACGTTACCAGCGGGGAGATATCGACCGTCGTCGAGTACGATTATTCGGGGTTGAACATGAAGTACAACATGGACGAGATCGACGAGGAGCAACTCGAGGTCGCGATACTGACTGGCCCGAACGGAGAGGAGGGTGCGATGAACGTTCCGTACGGATTCGGATTGCTCGAGGGTGCACCAAATCCCGAGGCAGCGAAACTGTTCATGGACTACGTGCTTTCCCTGGAGGGCCAGGAACTGTTTTTCGACGCGTTTGTCCGACCGATTCGGGCCGACGAACTCGAGCAACCCGAGGAATTCCCCGATCAGTCCGACTACGACGCTGCCGAGTTCGCCCTCGATCAGGAGGAACTGGTCGCAAACCAGGAGTCGATCCAGCAAGAACTCACCGACCGAACCCCGCTTCCGGGCGCTCAGTAGGCGATGTCGATACGATTTCCGAGTCGTGACCAACTTTGCCAATCGATCGTGTCCGCTCGATCGATGGCGTTCCCGACGACAGAGCGTGAGCGCGAGCGTCGACGGATAGTTATCATGTGTCTCCCATTTTTTGTGCTCGCGACGTTCGCCGGGTTCGTGCCACTGATCGTGATGGCTCGAATGAGCCTCTCGGCGGAGAACCTGGAGAACGCCGGCTGGAGTTTCGCGGCGTGGGAGGCCCTCGTCACGGAGCCGGTGTACCGTGAAATTGCCTGGAACACCCTCTGGTTCGCGACCGCTGCCACTGTCGTAAGCGTTGCGCTCGGGGTGGTGATTTCACACGTACTCGAAAAGTACTCGCTACCGTTCGAGAACGTCCTCGTCGCAGTAGTCTCGTTCCCCATCGCACTCCCGGGAATCGTCGTCGCGTTTATGGCCATCGTGTTGTTGGGTCGGCAGGGACTCGTGACCAATGCGGTCGCCGTGTTCACCGGCTCGAGCGCGATCGATCTCGCGTCGGCGACCTCCGTCTTTGGGCTCTTTCTTGGGTACGTGTACTCGCTGGTACCTCGGGCGACAATGGTGTTACGAGGAACGTACGCCGAAGTCGATACGCGCGCGGAAGAAGCCGCCCGATCGTTGGGTGCGACGCCGTTCGAGACGTTCTATCATGTTACCCTCCCCGAGATCCGTCCCGGAATCGTCGCGGCGTTCATCCTCACGTTTCGGTCCGCCCTCGCGATCTTCGGCACCGTGTTGATACTGCAGGCACTTGCCGTCGTTACGCTCCGGATCGATTACGAGATCGGAGTCGGATTCAACACCCAGATAGCCGGGGCAATCGGGCTGGTGTATGCACTGTTCCTGATCGCGTTCACGTTTGTCGGACTGCGGTTTGTATCGAACAAAACAGTGGAGATCTGATAACGGATGACTGACTACTATACTGACTCGAAAGCGGAGGCGGAGACGGGATCGAAGGAATTGCGATCGGGGACCGAATCCAAGTGGACGTCGGCTCGGCGTTCGGCGTCGGAACGGATCGGACGACCCACGCTCGTCTGGATCGTCTACCTGGTTGTGGCGATTCTCGTGGTTCCGATCCTGATGACCTTCATCTCTTCGTTCGCGAGTACGGCGACGGGAGTTCTCCCACGCGGATTCGTCACGTTCGAACACTGGCGACACGTCCTCGGGTTCGGCGATTACGGCGTCCGCGCGAACGCCATCCCGGGACTGACGTTCAGCGTGCTGGTCGCGACGGGTGGAATGATCTTGAATGTAATCATCGGCATTCCGATCGCGTACGCGCTCTCTCGGTACGACTTCGCCGCTCATAATTGGGTGAACACCCTCGCAATCCTCCCGATCGTCCCGGGCGTCATCCTCGGGATCGCGTTCCTGCGTACCTATCCCGATTACCGGGGCTCGGCGCTCGTCTTGATCGTCGGTTATTGTTTGCTCAAGTCGCCGTACATGGTCCTTACGGTCCAGAGCTCGTTTCAATCGATAGACATCGTGAAACTCGAGGAGAGTGCCAGATCACTCGGCGCATCCTGGCCCCGGGCCTTTCTGACGATCATCGTTCCGCACGCGAAACGTGGGATTCTCGCGGGCTGTATCATTACTTGGACCTTGGCCGCTGCGGAGTTCAACTTCACCTACATGGTTCATACTGGCGACCCGGAACCGTTCTCGATGTTCCTGTTCAGAAATATCTCGAACGCCCCGTATCTTCAGTCCGCCGCGGCTATCTCAATTTACTTCTCCATCGTCGTCTGTGCGATCCTCATACTACAACTCCTCGGCAATCGCGGCTTCACGACTCTCAACGACGATCGATGAGTACAATCATGAGTTCCGATACCGATGATCGAATCCGCTGTACCGAACGGACAACTGCCTGCTGTATCTGGAGGGGTGATCGCCTGTGAGCACCGTCCGCTTGGAGTCGATCCGAAAGGTCTACGGTGAGGAAGTCGCCGTCGACGGGGTCGACCTCGAGATTCGGGACGGCGAAACGCTCGGTATCGTCGGGCCCTCCGGCTGTGGCAAGACGACCACGCTACGGACGATCGCTGGATTCGAAACGCCGACCGACGGCCGAGTCACCTTCGACGGAACCGACGTAACACACGTCCCACCGGAGAAGCGAAATGTCGGACTGGTGTTCCAGTCGTACGCGCTGTTCGAGACGAAAACTGTTCGCAAGAACGTCACGTTCGGCCTGAAAATGCGTGACGTGTCAAAAACGGAACGACGAAAACGGGCGGACGAACTGCTCGAATTGCTCGATATCGCCGATCTGGCAGACCGAAATCCCGCGACGTTGTCGGGTGGGCAACAGCAACGCGTCGGACTGGCCCGCGCCCTCGCAATCGAGCCACACGTTCTTTTGCTAGACGAGCCGATGACTGGACTCGACGCGGAACTGAAACTCAGGCTTCGTGATGAGATCGGTTCACTACTCGACGAGCTAGACGTGACTGCACTGTACGTGACCCACGATCAGGAAGAAGCGATGGCGATGTGCGATCGAATCGCCGTGCTCAACGACGGCCGAGTTGAACAGGTCGGGACGGCAGAGAGCATCTATCGACAGCCGACCAATGAGTTCGTAGCCACGTTCGTTGGAACGTCGAACCTGCTGACCGGTGTCGCACGAGACGATCGAATCGATCTTGGGTTCACCGAACTCGCGGATGATATGCGGACGACCGGCGAGGTCACGGTTGCCGCTCGGCCTGAAGATTTCTCGCTTGGCGGGCCGGTTGATGCGACTGTCCTCGAGACGACGTACCTCGGCCAGCGAAAGGATCTCCAAGTGGAGCTCCCAGATGGGAGTACAATCACTATGCAGGTCGACGGCGATGCCGATTACCGGGCTGGTGATGTGGTTGGTGTCGAAATCGATCCTGAGAACGTGCAGATCTTCCCGACAGGCATTCGCGAGCGGACCACTGCGTTGCTGTAGCCAAACTATCGGGGCCAACCGACACACGAAGAGACCTACGTTCGTTTTCCGCTCAGAGACCGTATAGTCAGGCCCTGAACCAAACGCTAGATCGGACTTTGGGGTCGTCACGTCAGACTTCCCGTCGGTGTTTCTGAGACGGATTACTGTACCGATGTACAGAATCCGTATGAGAGTCGCGCTCGCGTGGCCTCTCTACACGCAGACATGGATCGTATCGCGGTGACAAGCCACCGAGTTTCGCTGATCGCAGGGCTGGATAGCGGTACGGTGCCGTGGGAAGTCTCGCAGTTACGGCGAGGAAGAGGTCACCCATCAATCAGTGTTAATTTTTCACGTTTGTCGGTCGGGATCGGATTGACATACGTCACAGCTTCATCGTCACAAAGGTCGTCGAAATCATTGTCAGTCGTAATCAAGTAATCGGCGTCGTATGCTCGTGCAAGCGCGGCGATGAACGAATCGTACACGTCGTGGTTTTTCTCAGCACTGATCTCGTACGCCTCGAGAAGCGTCGTCTCTGTGGCACTGACGATTCGTGCAGGGCTACGGACGAGTGATTGGATAGCGTTTCGAGCAGCGACTGCGTCGACCCCAAAGTTGCTCGTCATCAGATACTGCGCTCGCAACGGATAGTAATCGAACACGAGCAAGACGTTTGGGCCATCGATTGCGTTCTGGATCCACGGATACACATCGTCGTGTGCAGGATGATCGTCGGTGAGTGCGATCGCTAGCACGTTCACGTCAGTGAGAACCGTCACTTCAGTCGGGAGCGAATCGGTCATCGGATGGTCGGTCACTGGTTCATCGGCCCGAAGAGCGTTTCTCCGGCATCAGTTGGTGTCGTGTGCTCCCAGTTCTTCCGACCGGCTGTTGCTGTCTCTAATTTCGAACTCGGGGTGGGGTTGACTTCGAGGACTGACCCGACGAGGGTTGCCGAAATTTCGTCGTTCGATTCGATTCCTAATCGGTCCCGAACCTCTTTTGGGAGTGTTACCCGTCCTCTATCGTCCACTGTGAGCGTAATTTCTTCCCCGTTGTTCGCTTCAGAGGAGGTCTTTCCCATATTATACCACCTAATACCCACTACACTACTGACATACAAAACGCTTGCGCCACTCGAAGTACCGAACGGTTCGCAGGTGTAGTGAACGGATAGAGACGACTTGGTCGCTGTCCGTGACCCGCTCACCCGCGCTCAAGACGCCTTCGAGATGGTCGGTCCGACGAGTGGCGTTCGAGGCTGGGATTATAGGAATTATCGTCGGAGTTCATCGTTTTTCACCGAAGAACCGAGAAACGTCGTTACAGATCACACTTCGAACCCGCCGGTTGGCGACGATAATCCCTATAGTTGGAACGACGATCGGGAACCCCAGCCGACGAAGCCGTTCCAGAAAGAGAGCGAGTCTCATACGGTTTACTGGAAGTCAGTTCCGGCCCAGCCGCGACCCGGGCGGCGGCTGGGCCGGTACATCGGTACAGTAATCCGTATCAGCGCCCCGGAACGAGCTGGAAGACGACGACGAGATAGTACGACGAAACGACGAGTAACACGACGCCGACGAACCGATTGATCGGATCGCTGTAGGCCGCGAGCGCCCGCGTCAGCCGTCGACCGAACGACTGTGAGAGGAGTGCGAACGCGAGCAGCGGGGTACCGATTCCGAGACCAAAGGCCACAAAACCCGCGAGCACCTCGAGCTGGGAGTCGAAGGCCGGAAACGCGACCGTCGACCGGCTCACAAATAGCGTAATGAGTCCCGGGTTGCAGGGGATCACGATGGCACCGAAAAAGAAGCCGTAGCCAAACGCCGACGCCGTCGGTCGCGACGTGTGGGGTGGCTCGATCGTCGGAATCCGCGAGAACCCCGACGGATCGACGACGAGTACGATGCCGACGCCCAATAACAGCGTAAAGGCGATCGGCGAGAGCACTTCGACGGCGTTGGTCATCGCCGCGCCGAAGACGACCGTCCACACGACACCGACGACTGCCAGAAACGAAACGACGCCGGCGACGACGAGGAGCCCGAGGAGGGGAACAGGTGCTGCCCGCTCGTCGCCTTCGACGGCCGCCAGATAGCTGAGAAAAGACGGATACAAGGGAATAACACAGGCCGCGGTCAACGGTGTTGCCACGCCGAGGACGAAAAACTCGAGGAGTGCTGCAGTCGTCGAGCTCATCGACGGATCACCGGCAAATTCGAGTCTCCATCAACACGTCGTCTCGAGAACACCGTCGAGCGCCTCGGCGTCGGCGATTTTCTCGAGGCGATACGTCTGCCCATCCGGGCAACTGACGACGACCGGTGACGCGGAGCTACGGGTTATGGCGTTGCCGTAGTCGCTCGAGAGACTGCCGATTACGTCCTCGCTGGCGACCGCAAACCGCCAGTCGTAGCCCTCGTCAGCGGCGTACTCGCGGATCGTCGCCGGCTCCGCGTTCACGTCGATCGTCAGGTCGACGATCTCGACCCCAGCGGTAGTGGTCCACAGGGATTCGAACTCGGAGTGTTGTGCGTGACAGACCGCACAGCCGACGCCGAACGTGTGTATCACGACCGGCCGGTCGAACGAACCGAGTCGAAACGTCTCGTCGGTGCGTACGTCCGTCAGTTCCGTCGTTCGCCAAGTCGCATCCGCCCCAACCGAGACCGGTTCCGGATCGACCTCGGCTCCCTCCTCGGCGTCGGGCTCGTCTTCGTCGCCGAGACAGCCGGCTATTACGGCGAGCGAGCCGCCACCGAGTCCCCGGAGGAACTGGCGTCGATCGAACCGTCTATCGTCGGCCATCGTCCTACGACGATCGTTGGGAGCCTCGCATAACAATGGTTCTGGTACGACTCTCGAGTGGCGACCCACTATAGACGGTGTCGCCGAACTACCCCACCTTGCGTGGGTGTGGCGGATGTCAACTGTCGTCGTGTGGCTCGTCGGGCCGAACGGTGAGGACGGGCACCGACGCCGTTCTGATAACCGTATCGGTCACGCTCCCGACGAGTGCACGTTCGAATCCACCGCGGCCAGCAGTTCCCATTGCAATCAGATCGATACCGTCCGTGTCGGCGTACGCGACAATTTCTTCGGCTGGCTCACCATTTCTCGTCGCCGTCTCGACCTCGAAATTGCGCTCCTGTCCGTGACTGGCGAGCGTCTCGAGGTGCGTCTCGGCCCGTTCGTGGAGGCCACTCAAGGGATCACCGTCGTCGTTCGTGAGTGCAACGACCCGATCCCCGAGATCACTGTCGATCACCGAGAGGAAGTGCACGGCCGCCTCGAGTTGGTCCGCCACCGAGAGACTGTGATGGGTCGCCGTCGTCGCGGACTCACTGCCGTCGGTCGGACACAGGATCGACTCGATTGTCGATGTCGTCTCGGTGGCTGCCTCCGGCGTGATCGTGACGACGGGAACGGTGGCAGTGCGGACGACTTTGTCCGCGACACTCCCGACGAGTGCACGCGTGATACCGCTCCGACCGGCCGTTCCGATAACGATGCCGTCGATCCCGTGTTCGTCGGCGTAGCCCACGATTTCGTTGGCTGGAATCCCTTCACGGACCGCCGCCGTCGCATCGAGGCCGCGTTCCTCGGCGTCCGCCTGGAGGGCGGTTGCGCGAGCGCTAGCCCGTTCGCGAAGCCGCGAGCGAATCGACGCCGAGTCGCCAGCGTATCCGGCGCCCGTCGCGACGGAGCTATCTGCAACCGAGAGGACGTGGACGCTTGCCTGGAGCTGGGCTGCGAGGTCGAAGCCACGAGCTGCGGCGGCTTCGGCCGGATCGCTTCCGTCGGTTGGAATCAGAAGTGTGTCGACTGTCATGGGTTGTTAGTCGTCATCCGTCTTCGATGATGCCACGTCCTCGCCTGCGGGCGTCGTACTCTCGAGTTGGCCAGTTTCGTAGCCACCCCAGTCGAACTTCTGCTGGAAGTAGATGGCCACGTTGACCAAGGCTAACAGGACCGGTACTTCGATCAGCGGGCCGACGACGGTGGCGAATGCGACGCCGGAGCCGACGCCGAAGACGGCGACGGCGACGGCGATCGCGAGTTCGAAGTTGTTCGACGCCGCGGTAAAGCCGATTGCAGTCGTCGTCGAGTAGTCCGCACCGATACCGCGTCCCATCGCGAAGCTCACGAGGAACATGACGACGAAGTAGATCGTCAGCGGGACGGCGATCCAGAGGACGTCGGTCGGCTGAGCGAGGATGTTCTCTCCCTGCGTCGCGAACATCACGACCACGGTAAACAGGAGCGCGATCAGCGTAACGGGACTGATCGCCGGGACGAACTCCTCTTCGTACCACTCCTCACCTTTCGAACGGACGCCACCGACGCGAGTCAGGATCCCGCCGGCGAAGGGAATACCGAGGAAGATCGCGATCGCCCAGAACACCTGTTCGATCGTGATATCGAACGTGCCGATGCCGGCGACCAGCGCGTCCATTCCCAGCAGTGGCGGCAGGAACAGCGCGAAAAACCAGATGTACACTCCGTAGGTGATAATCTGGAAGACGCTGTTGAACGCGACCAGCCCCGCGGCGTACTCGTTCGAGCCGTCGGCGAGGTCGTTCCAGACGAGCACCATCGCGATACAGCGAGCCATGCCGATAAAGATCAACCCAAGGAAGTACTCGGGATGGGCGGGAAACGGCGGGGCGAGCCCGCTGAAGAAGACGACCGCCAACAAGAACATCAGCGTCGGCCCGATCAGCCAGTTCTGGATCAGACTCAGGCTGAGCACGCGCCACGCGCTAAACACTCGCGGCAGCTGCCCGTAATTGACCTTCGCCAGCGGCGGGTACATCATCGCGATCAGGCCGATTTCGACGAGGTAGTACTCCTGAATCGGATCGACGATACCCGGCGAGACGTACCCCAGGCCGACACCCAGCCCCATCGCAAGGAAGATCCAGACGGTCAGATACTTATCGAGAAAGTCCATCGACCGCGGATCACCACAGTCCGGACAGTCACAGTCCGGCCCGTGGTCGTGCTCGAGGTCATTCATCGACTCTCACCACGTCGATACCCGTTCGTGCAACTCGTGATCGTCCCAGTAGCGCTAGACTGTGAGTGGTCATTCGTGGCACCGTTATTCCACAGCAGCGATAACGTCGAGCTGGACGGCCGCACCAGCGGGAAGCGAACAGACGCCCATCGTCGTTCGTGGCGGATACTCCCCATCGAACCGAGCCCGATACACGTCGTCGACGACGTCTCGATCGGCCGTATCGGTCAGTTGTACCGTCACTTTCATGACGTTGCTCAGGTCCAATCCCCGCGAAGCGAGGACCGCCTCGAGTCTGTCGAAACAAGCCGACATCTGCGCTTCGATTGAACGGTCGTTCACTATTGTCCCCGACGCTTCCGGAAGCATTCCCTCGAGAAAGACGAGATCTGAGCGACCGGTTCGCGTTCCGAACGCACCGACGTGATCCGTCCCCTCGCGCTGGCGCTTGCTCGTACGACTCAATCGCACGGTTTGGGCCGACTCGTCGATCGATTGGGCCATGATACACTTGAAAGGTTGATCAAGTATAAATGTGTCTATCGACGCACTCGTTCGGTGGATCGTTGGGCGACGCTCGTACGGATGACTGTACGTCATTGCCGGCACAACCACCGTCCGGGTCGCGGTTGCGCTGGTCAATCGGTACAGTAATCCGTCTCAGACGAAACGAGAACAGGGGAGAGCCGATTATGTTTTCAGCGAGAGCCGTCGAGAACAGTAAGGAGCGCACTCGCTCGGCCGGTTGCTCGATACTTTCGCCACCGCCCGTCCTTGCGTTTCGTCACGAGACCTGCCCCAGCGAGGGTCGATAGCGCGTGGCTCACGGCGCTGTCGCTGACGTCGACGAGCGGTGTGATTTCACAGACACACAGCGGTTCGTCGGCTTCGACGAGCAGTCGAACGAGTTGATATCGTGTCTCGTTACCGAGTGCAGACAACGTTTGCACGTCGCTCGAAACGACATCCTCGTCGAGTACTGCTTCCAGATCGTCGAGTTCTGCGAGGCGCTCTTGCAGGTCCTCGTTTCGACACTCGCCGAGTTCGTCCTCGAGATAGCGACGGAGGCGATCGGCTGTTTCTGCCATGCGTTACTAGTTGAGGGAACTCTCAAATAAGAGTTTGTGTCGTGGTCCCGGAACATCTCGATCCCCTTTCGAACGTCGTCGAGCGCAACGTCTTCGGGCGTCATGACGACCACGGAGCCGGTCACCGGGAGCGTCTGAAGCAGCGTGAGCTGGGCGTCACCAGTTTCCGGCGGGAGGTCGGCGACGATCTTGGAAGCTGTGATTCGGAGACGGTCATCCTCTCCACACCTCGAGGGCCGTCCCGTCGCCGTCGATCACCGTTCAACCCGTCGTCGATTGGGTAGTCGGATCGGTTAGCGTCACGATTTGAAAACAAGGTCGCCCTTGCAGTCGCTGCAGTATTCGGCCATGTGGCCGTCGACGCTGTCCATCTGCCCATCCGGGAGCCGTGCTTTCAAATCCTCGACGGTCGAGACGCTCGCGACAACCGCGCCACAGCTTCGACACTCGAACAGCGCTTCCTCATGGACGGTCGTCCAGACGTTGCCGTCGTTGTACTCGGGCAACAGCCTGAGATCGAGACAGTGTCCATCCTGATCGCGCTTTCGAGACAGCCGGTCGCACAGAGGCCACAGTCGACGCATCGCTCGTGGCTGAACTCGAGATTGACAAATCATATATGAAGTTATAGTATACAATCATACCAATACTATTAACAATATACTCATCGAACTGACAAAGTAATGACCACCGCGTTCAGCGACCACAGCCAAGCGAGGCCTTCATACGGACTGTTGTAGTTTGGTACCGGTGATTGCCCGAAACGGGATCGGTGATCACCGGTAAAACGCTACAATAATCCGTATTAGTCGTACAGACCGATACTTCGGCAGAGACAACGTCCCATTCGGATTATACGCGGTACGCAGCTCGATGTGGGTGGTTGTATCGGTTGCGCACCTCGGCAATTGTCACATCCGTGCTGGCAGACCACAACAAACTCACTCGAGCGATCTTGGGGAGCTCTTTGATTTTATTTTTCTGATTATTTTTAATTCCTACTGGATTTATGGCCATTAGTGACGGTCTACTCGAGCAACGCATTGGTGGCGAGTTGCTCGCGCCAGCTACCGATCGCCATCGGTCAACGACATGTTACTCACTGTACTCATAGCGTCTGGTATCCGTTGGGTTTGGGACACCCACGGTGGGATCGGTCGTCGCTTTGCCGCCGGCGTTCCGTTGTAAGACAGGGTAATCGTCGCCTCGCCAGCGGGTCCCGTGATCCAGCAGGTTTCGACGGTAGCAAGGGAATCACGGACGGTGGTCCGACCTGTTTTTCCGGTTTCAACGACTCAATACGTGACGGTCAAACCGACCTCGTTCCGTGGTAGGGGGAAAACCTCGCACGATCGACGACATCAGTTGTCATCAGAAGCGCCATCTTCGTCGAAGCCGCCACGTCGATGTCGGTCCTCCCGGATAGTTTTGAGCTCCCGAGTTAACTCGCCGTAGTGATCGATCAGATCCTGTGTCGTCACGATACCTGCCATCTCGAGTCCGTCGACGACTGCGAGCTTCTTGATCCGCTCGTCTTGCATCCGCTTGACGACCAGCCGCACCGACTGCTCGGGTTCGACAGTGACCAGTGGATGGCTGGCGACGGCTCGAGTCGGAATCGCCTCGAGCGAACGACCGCTCCGGTAGGTCGCTAGAATGATGTCGGTCTCGGTAACGATCCCGTACGGCGAACCGTCGTTCGTGATGATGACGCTTCCGACATCGTTTTTCAACAGCCGTTCTGCCACGGTCTCGAGCGCCGTCGTATTCTCGGCGGTGACGACGTCTTCGGTCATTACGTCGCGAACGCGAGCCATACGAAACGCGTGACAGTCAACATCGATAACTGTTCCGTCCGAGCGATAGACGATGCCGATCACCGTCCGGTGATGCGATTACGCTGTCGTCTAGCGTCCGGTTCCCGTCTCTCTAGGTCGTGGTACAGAGGGACAACAGGTCGTATCAGATGGGACGACAGTCTCGATAAAGAGAGCGGCCGGGAAGGTATGTAATCCGACGCGTAGCGGTTCCAGTGGCTGTGTGTGGTACGATCCTCGCTCCAACAGACCGTAGCGAGCCGACGGACCGAGCGGTCGACCACACACTCATACGGTCTGCCGTACGTCATTTCCGGCGCAACCGCGAGCCATCCTGCGGTTCCACCGGTAAATCGTTAGAGCAGTCCGTATCAATCTGGCTGTTAGATATACAATAGTAGGATATCGGCGGCTGGCAACGGCCGTCCCGCAACTATCGGTCCACCGATACCGGCCTCACCGACCGTACAGTCGGCCGTGATCAGGTGTGTAGTACTGCAGTGGCTCCTCTCAATCCTATGGCCCTGTTCAGTCGGCAGATCACAGGCGGTATTGCCACCCCCAGTAATAACACCTTCATTTGAGGGTTACATTAGTACCAGTGTAAATATGTGGAAACGGACGGGAGACGACGCACTACTGTCGTGCAGGAACTCGCGATCGCACCCCCGAATGACACCTGCAATCGGACCGCTTCGAGCGCGACAGAGCCATCCGCTGGGAGTCAGCAGGCAGCTTTTTGAAGACTGAGAGATTACCCGAGCGTATGGATTCGTACGAGCAACGGGTGATCGGGGCCTGTCGACGGCTGTTCTCCAGTTCGATCCCCGGATATTTGACGCTAGTATTCGGTCTCGGTTCGATTGCACTGATCTTTGGCTACGCGTCGGCATCGATGTATGGCGTGGATCACGGAATCAATCTAGTCGCGTACTGGCACGTTCCACTCGCTCTCGTTGGCGGCGTCGCCCTGACGGTAACGTTTCTGGGTTGTGTTACGTATCTGCTCACCGGCACCCGATTCTGGGAACACGTTGGGCATGCATCGGGTGAAATCGGCTTCATCTTCGCGACGCTAACGCTGATCACGGGCAGCGCCTGGGGGCGGGTTATCTGGAACACGTGGTGGGACTGGTCCGATATCCGGCTCGTGACGTTTCTGTTCGTCTGGTTCATCTACGCCGGCTACTTGCTCATTTACTCGAGTGCCGGCGGGAGCGGGCGGGTCTCACGACTCGCATCGGTATACGGGGTCGTCGGCTTCGTGACGGTCCCGATCTCGTATGCATCGACGCGACTGTGGACGGCACGGTTACACGCCCCGTCGATCGGGAACCCGGACGCTGAGGCGGCGATTTCCGGGGAAGTCCTTTTGGTCTCGTTGCTAGCGCTCTTTTTCCTGTATCTCTACTTGCTCGGCAGTCGGGTCAGGCTCCACTCACTGGCGAGTCGTATCGACGCTGTAAAACACCGCAGGCAGAGAGAAACGTACAAACCGACGGAGGCTGAGTGATTCCCCATGGAATTCTTACTTCCATTCGCCTACGGAGCGATATTCCTGGCGCTGGTCGTCTACGTCTTGCATCTGCGAAGTCGTCTCGGGGAACTCGAGCAACGACTCGAGGACGTTGCGACCGAACAGCGGACGAATAGCGACGACTGATACGGTTTCCTGTCCGTCAGTTCCGGCCCAGCCGCGACCCGGGCGGCGGGTCGCAGTTGGGTCGGAAATGGCGTTCAAGAGTCCCGATGAGACGGACTGCAGCGACCGTATACCGGCACCACCGCCGACCGTTGCGACACACCGGTACTGCATGCCAGCAGTCCGTGTGGGGCGATCGACCGACGACCCGTTACGAAATGTCGATCGATCGATGAACCCAGCCAGTTGCACCGTCGGGGAACGGATCAGTCCGTTCTTCCGGTTGGGTCGTTCCGTCACCGTCGATATTTCGCGCGTAGACCTCGAGTTGGTCCTGTGCTGTGTCGGCTGGGTCGATCTCGAAGCGCCACTGTCGAATCGTATCGGCATCCGGCAACGGATCGCTAAGTGTGGCATCCGACCAGGTTTCGCCACCGTCGATCGAGAGTTCGACCGTCTCGATACCGCGATCGCCGGCATAGGCGTGTCCGACGAGCTGAATACGTCCGTCGGGTCGGTTGATACGGTCGATCTTCGTGACGGCGTTTACTGGCCCCATTCCGTGCCAGCCCCGCTCCTCCCAGTAGCCGCCGGCTTCGTCGTCGATGATCTCGATTTCGGTGAGCCACTTGACCTGTAGCTTCCCCCATCGGTCGGGAACGAGTATCCGAACTGGGTAGCCGTGTGCCTCGGGTAACTCGAGGCCGTTCATGCCGTAGGCGAGCATCGACTCCTCGAGTTGTTCGAGCGGAATCGAGTAGTAGTAGTCGTCGGCCCCGGTCACCATTGCGTACTCGCCGTTGGGTTCGGCTTCGGCCAACAGATCGCCCAGACGACAACCCGTCCAGACTGCCGCGTCGAGTTGGTCGCTCTCGATCCCGTCGCTAAGACAGCGGATCGCTTTGTATTCGTGTCTCGTCGTGTACGTTTGTACGTCGTCGTACCCGAGTTCGAGTTCGTCTTCTACGTCGCCGGTAATCGATAGTGACCACGAGGCAGTGTCGACCGTCGGCGGACTGGGATTGATGTCGACCGTAAAGAAGTCCCCGACCTCACTAACGAGCGGTTGCACGCCGTCGGCGTCTAGTTCGGCGTCTTCGGACGTGGACAGTAGATGATCGACTTCGGCGCGCGAGGCCTGTTCCTGTAGCTCCTGTTCGCTACGCCGCGTTTGATCTCGGCGGACCAGTCCCAGCGCGTGTGCGACGATATTGAACGCGGCGACAGCCGACAGTGACGTGACGACGGCACGTCGCTCGGCGTCGACATCCGAGGGTGCTGGTACGGCGTCACTGAACCAGGTGACGATCACACCGCCGACGAGTGCTGGAAGCACCGCCGGGACGAGTTCGCCGACGATTACTGCCGTGGCCACCGCGATCGAGCCGCTCGAGACGAGAAAGCCGACGAGTGGTGCAGCAGGGGTTTCGACACGACTGCCCACGCGGTAGCCACCGAATGCGATGGTCCCCACGACCACCGAGAGAACCACGCCGGAAAAAAGTAGACTCAACTCGAGTGCCACGTCTCCGAACCGCTGGATGATAGCCGAAATAAACCAGCCGGGCAGATACTCGAGGAGCAGGTGATTGAACGACGAAACGACGAATCGGGCCGACGTGGCGTAGATAGCAAACGACGTCGCGACGGCCGAGATCCCAGTGGCGAGTATCGTCACGGCCGCCATCAGTCTCCGATCGGTCACGCGGACCACCCCCTGGCGGTCCGAACGACCAGGCGAGACGGTCCCGTGGCGTCGAAAGCGTTGGTCATACGCGGTACTCAGCGTGGTGGACAGTTAAATATCGTCCCCGTTACCTCACACCGGGAACCACCACTGATACGGATTGCTGTAACGATTTACCGGCGCAACCGCCGCCCGGGTCGCGGTTGCGCCGGTAACGACTTACGGCAGTCCGTCTGACTCTCTACGGCAAGCCATCGAACGCGAGGATCTCGTATGAGGCCGGTTGTGCGTTCCCGACTGGGGTCCGAAACCCGTCCGAATCGGCATTGAACTCGATCGGTGCTGACAGGTTCGGATCGGTCTTGATATCGGTCCCGGTCCCACGGAACTGGCCCTCCTCATCGTAGACGAGTGCGACGACGAACAGCCGACTGAGTTCGGTCGCATCGACCTCGAGTTCGCCGGTGACGCTGACGAGGGAGCTGCCGGCGGAAAAATTCGTGCGTTCGACTGTCGGTTCGAGTTGCGTACTGTCTATCTGTGGCGTTGCATCGGTGATGTCGGTGGTCACGTCGTCGAACTCGTCGAACTCGAGGTTCGTTCTGACGTAGTATCGTAGCGTCGTTTCCGGCGGCACGTAACTCACGAACCGCTGGTGAGACTCGACGGCGGCTTCGGTCGTCGAGTCGACCGTCGAGACGACCTCGAGTCGTCCGTGTGGCGCCGTCGCCTCGTTCGTGATCTCGAGTCGTATCCACGGAACATCCACACCGGCCGGGGGCCGATAGGGTGCCGCGACGACCGTCGAGGAACTGATGTCAGCACTCGCTGTCTCGGCGGTATCCTCCCCAGTGGACTGGTGGTCCTCGGTCGACCGATCCGTCCACGTACACCCTGCAATCGCGAGCACCCCCCCTGTCGCAACGAGAGCCTGTCGTCGTTGCATACGTCTCCATCGCGCTGTCCCCATATCAAAGGTACTGGGTTGTGTCCGCGACCGGCCTGTGAGTACACCGGGATGGCGGTACAGCAACCCGTCTGGGGCCAGTCCACGATCACTGCGGCGATGCGGACGGCCCGCCGTCGGCGTACTCGTCGGTCGTCGACCCACCCTCGTAGTCGTCACCATCGTAATCGGGGTGGTCGTACGACGATTCGTTTGCGTCGTCGGGATGTTCACCTTCGTGTGCGCGGACGGTGAGATCGTCGGCCGTGAGCTGGTCGCCGTCGTAGTGGCCCTCCGCAACCACGAGCCGCCCTTCGGACATCGTCTCGGGGCGCTCCCCGTCGTAGCTGACCGCCACCGTGTGGTTTTCATCGACGACGTCGAACTCGAGGTCGTCGCCGTCCTCGAGGTCGACGACCCGGCCCTCGAGCTTCACGAGATCGTCCTCGTGGTCGTCGGTTTCGACGAGATCGGTCGGCGTAACGAATTCCGCAGCTGACCCCATCGTCGTCGTCGCCAGAATCGCCAGCAGAACGACGATTCCGATACCGCCAACGACCACTTTCGTCTTCCGATCCATTACGGATTGCTTCCGTCTGTATTCACATCAAAGCTTCGTCGATTCCTGTACGGCGGCGGTATCGAACTCCCACGGAGTGACAACGACCGGGTCGTATAACAGGTAGCCACCTCCAATCCCACCCATGACTCTCAGCCGGCGACGGATCTGCACGCTCGGCGGCCTCATCGCGACAACCGGCCTCAGCGGCTGTCTCGGCGGTGGGGACGACGAACCGGTGGTAGAGGGGAGCGAAGAAACCGACACCGATATCGACGACTGGGCGTGGGACGGTACCCTGTCAGTCACGTCGGCTCACCAGTATCACGACCCCGACTGTGGGTGTTGTAGCGAGTACGTGGCCTACCTCCGGGCCCACGACATCGACGTCGCGGTCACGGAAGTCGACAATCTCGGCGAGGTAAAGACGGATCTCGGCGTTCCGAACGAAATTCGAAGCTGTCACACGCTCGAGCTCGAGGGGTACCTGATCGAGGGACACGTCCCACTGGAAGCGATCGACGACCTCCTCACGGACGAGCCGGCGGTTCGGGGAATCGGGATTCCCGGCATGCCCCAGTATTCGCCGGGAATGGGGCCACGAGGTGACGAAGCGCTGCAGGTCTATGCGTTCGATGCTGGAGCCGAACCCGTCGCCTACACCACCGTTTAGGAGAGGGCCGACAGCAGGATTCGGTCGAGTTCGAACAGCAACGCAATCCCCGTCCCCAGCAAGATGAGGCCGACGACGCGCCGGACCGCGTCACCGCGCCCGAGAATACCGACTCGAGTGGCGATCGATCGCCCCGTGATCGTTCCACCGTAGGCCACACCGAGCAGCGGCACGGAAAAGCCAAGCCCGTAGACGAACAGGAACACGCCACTCTCGAGTGCCGTCCCCGCAGTCGCCGCGTACGCGAGTACCGCCCCGAGCACCGGGCCGACACAGGGGAGCCAGATGACGCCGAGTAGCGTGCCAAGCGAGAACGCCGAGGCGAGCGGTCGATCGCCCTCGTCGAAAATCGATGCCTGACGGCTGGCGACACTCGAGAGACGGGAGGCGGCGTTCGAGTACGTTCGGTGGAGGTCGTCGTCGACCATCACGGCACCGAACGCAGCGATCGCGAGAAACGCCGGCGCACGGAGCGTTTCGGGGGAGAACGAGGTCACTGATCCCACCAAGACGCCGAGTGCGGTAAACGAGAGAAGACTCCCTGAGACGATTGCGATGGGGCGAAATCGATGCCCGACGCTCCCCGACAGCAACGGCGGGAGCACGGGGAGACAACACGGCGTCAGTATCGTCGCCATCCCGGCGACGAACACCACGGATAGCGTCGGAATTTCCATTACGTGGGCGTTGGGAATTACAACGCTTAAGTCATACGTCCGCCAACGAGTGATCGATGTCACTCGTTTCTGTCGACGGCGTCTCGAAACACTTCGGGACCCACGTCGGTGTGAACGACATCTCTTTCGACCTCGAGACAGGCGAGACCGCGGTCGTGGTCGGCGCAAACGGTGCCGGAAAGTCGACGCTCATTCGCCTGCTCGCGTCACTGTCTCGGCCGACGAGCGGCCGCCTCGAGCTCGACGGCACGTCCCTGACCGACGGCAACGCTGCGGTTCGCGCTCGCCTCGGCGTCGTGACGCACGCGACGATGCTGTACGACGAACTGACGGCCCGGGAAAATCTCCGTCTCCACGCCCGTCTCCACGGCGTCGATCCGAAGCGGTGCGAGCAGCTCTTAGAGACCGTCGGCCTCGCCGAGCGCGGGGGCGAACGGGTCGCCGGCTTCTCGCATGGGATGAGCAAACGCGTCTCGCTCGCACGCGCACTCGTCCACGATCCCGATCTCTTGCTGTTCGACGAGCCTTACACGGGGCTCGATCAAACCTCGCTGCGACGAATCACGTCCGTACTCGAGGGGATCGACGACCGGACGGTGCTCGTCTCGACGCACGATCTGGCACGCGGGTTCGAGCTTGCGGATCGCCTGCTGTTTCTAAACGACGGACGGCTGGTCGGCGATCTCGAGGCGCGGGCGGTCGACGATGTCGAAGACGTCCTCGAGGCGTACGAGACGCGCTGTCGTGGTCGACCCGGCGAGAATCAGCCCGCGGATCGAACTGGGATCCACCGATGAACCGCCGGTATCTCCGAGCCGTCTACGAGGTTGCACGGAAAGACCTCGTCGTCGAATCCCGGAGCAAACAGACGATCAACGCCGCGTTCGTCTTCTCGTTGCTCATTATCGTGGTGTTCTCGTTCGTCTTCGGCGAGCAGGTCGGCCAGCGGGAGGTGCTCGCGAGAGGCGCGCTCTGGCTCGCCGTCGTCTTCGGCGGTGCCGTCGGCATGAGCCACGCCGTCGCACAGGAAGGCAGAAACGAAGCGCTCGATGGGTTGTTGCTCGCGCCGGTCGATCGGTCCGCGATCTACCTCGGCAAAGTCGTGAGTTCGACGCTTTTTATCGCCGGAATCGCACTGTTGAGCCTCGCCTTCGTCGTCGTCTTTCTGGATTACGCCCTCGAGCTCGAGTCGCTGTGGCCAATTCTCGGCGTCATTCTGCTCGCAGCGGTCGGGTTCAGTGCCGTCGGGGTGTTGCTCTCGATTCTCATGTTACACTCCCAACTGCAGGAATCGTTGTTGCCAGTGTTGCTCGTGCCACTCGTCGTTCCGATCATCCTCGCAGGGACGGCGTTGACCCAGCCGGACCTCTCCGATGGGATGACCGCCGCGTGGTTTCGGATTTTGCTCACCTACGACGCGCTCGTCCTCGTGGCCGGGTGGATGACATTCGAGTACGTCGTCGAGGAATAAGCACTGCAGAGTCTCGAGTCGCCTCGCTGCCGGGCGCTATCCGTCTTGCAATCGCGTATCGGCGACGGTGACGGCGGTGAGTCCGGCGAGCATCATGGCGACGCCGAGCCAGATCTGGTTCGCGAGCGGATACGTATCGATCGACACCGATGCGCCGCCCTCGGTGATCGAGCCGACGACGTAGGTGTCGCCGGTCACGCCGCGTTCGATGACGGCGTCGTTGGTGTTCATCTCCGAGCGGAGATACTCCTGTTCGGCGATGGTTCCCGTGGCAACTCGGTCGTCGCCGTCGTAGACATCGATATCGACTTCGTGGGAGATCACACGCGGCGTGTGGACGTCCCGCGGCGGGTCGTCGATGGTCCCCGCGTTCTCGCTGTCGGTGTAGACGTAGGCTGTCGCGTCGTCTGCAGCCGTGTCGTCGCCAAAGACCGTCCCGCGGGCGATGACCTCCGTACCGACCTCGAACGGAACGTCGTCGTCGACACTGGCGAGCCACACGTCACTGCCATCGAGTTGTGCGACGGCCGTCCCCTCTATCGTTTCCGTCTGGGTTATCTCACCGCTGACGATCGATGCCTCTTCGTGTACCTCGAGTACTTCGGCGGGCGTCCGGGCGGCCTCCTCGATCGTCGGTTCTTCGACGGTGTCGTAGTTGGTTACGGCGACGGTGTACTCGGAGTCCGGCACCTCCTCGACGATCGGTTCCGGATCGTTCTCGGCGTCGTCGAGGCCGACGATCGTCACCGAGGCTGCCGTCGAGAAGAGATAGACGAACGAGATAGCCACGATCAACAGAGCACCACCGACGTGAACGAGGACGATACCCGTCTCTCGGAGCTGGAACGCTCGATCGGGGACGCCCCGAACTCGCGACACGTACCGTGCGATCCAGGCCGAGGCGAAAAAGACGGCGGGGGGAACGATCGAGAGCACGCTCAGGTTCCCGACGAGTCGATAGACGAGCGGATCGTGTGCGCTCGGATCGCTCAGATACCACTGCGAGGACGGCGCGACGAACGCCGCAAGGATCGTCGCGATAGCCACGATTGCCGTCGTACAGATCGCCAGCCGTCGGCGGCGCAGATCAAGCAGCGCGTACAACCCGCCAGCGAGCAGTCCGAAGACGACGACGGGGTAGCTCCACAGGTTGTAGTGGTCCTGTCCGACGCTGACCTCGACGCCCGTCGCCGCGTTCCGAAGGACCGGAAAGGACAGCCCCCAGATCGAAATGAACGCGAGGACGGCAAAGGAGAGGACGGCACCGTGATAGACGGTTCGGCGCGTGATCCAGGCATCGTCACTCGAGCGAGTGGTTGTCTCGTCGGCCTCGAGCAGCCAGTAAAGTACCGGCAACGCGATGGCGGCGGTCCCGGTCACGGCGAGCAAAAAGAGGACGCCGGTCCCGATACCACCAGCCGCGAACGAGTGGACGCTCCGGAAGACGCCGCTTCGGACCACCGTCGTCGCGAAAATGACGAGCGGGAACGCGAGTGCCGCGGCGGCTGGCGCGAAGATTGGATACTCTCCGGTTTTCCCGTATCGATTGATCGCGTGCAACGTCGCCGTCAGTGCGAGCCACGGGATCAGAACGGCGGTTTCGACGGGGTCCCACGACCAGAACCCGCCCCATCCCAGCACGCCGTAGGCCCAGATACCGCCGAAGACGATGGCGGCAGTAAGCAACAACCAGGAGACGCGCAGCCACTGGACCATACTCTCGAGCCACTCGTCGAAGACGCTCGCTTCACCTCGAAACAGCGACACGAAGTGAGTGATCCCGAGGGCGAACGGGACGATCAACAGCGCGTAGGAGGCGAACGTGATCGGTGGATGGATCGCCATCCAGGGATCGATCAACAGGGGATTGATCCCGTCGCCATCCGGCGGGACGAAGCCGGCTGGCGTGTCCGGAAACGCGGCCTCGATAGGTGTAAACGGGCTCTGTGAGACCAACATCGTCGCAAAGACAGCGACGATACCGAGCGATATCGCCTGGACGAGACGCGACCCGCGACCCTGGAACCGACTCGAGTAGACGGTCCAAGTTGCGACGATGGCAGTGAGTGTCGCCCACAGCAAGATCGAGCCCTCGTGGTTAGCGTAAACACCAGTGAGACGATACAGCAGGGAGAGGTAGTCCGCGGAGTTTTCCCACACGTAGGCGTAGGTGTAATCGCCGACCACGAACAGATAGGTGAGATAGCTGTGTGCAACGACCAGTGCGAGCGTCGACACGCCAGAAGCGCCGAGAATGAGATGTCGAAACTCGTCAGTTCGGGTCAGGTAACTATACAGCAACAACACTCCCGCAACGCTGCTCGCAAACGCAGCAATAGCGATGAGAAGGGTTCCAACGGTTAGGGTGTCCGGTATCATTGATTTGTCGTCGAATCGAGTCCGTTCTCAAGTTCCTCGAGGAACCGATCACGCTCGACGTAGCCGCCGAGTTCCGAAATCGGTTCTTCATCGGCGGTCATCAACACGTGTTGGGGCGGGTAACTCGCACCGTGGTCCTGTGCCAGGCCCATTCCCGGGCCAGGGTCGTCGAGGTTGATCGCGAGCAAGACGTATTCCTCGAGTGCGTCACGCACGTCGTCGTCCTGGTAGTGGTCGTCCTCGTACTGCTGACAGTACGTACACCACGTCGTCCAGTAGTAGACGAGGACCGGTTTGTCGGCTTGCTCGGCGACCTCGAGGGCCTCGTCAGGATCCTCGTGCCACTCGATACCCCCCTGATAGGTGTAGTCGTGGTCGCTCAACACCGGTGCCGCCTGCATCGAGTAGTAGCCAAATCCAAGGACGGCTAGCAGAACGACTATCGTCAGGAGCTTCCGCGGAGTCATTGGGACTGAATTGGCGTTTGGACTGCGTGCTGAAAGGGATATCGTTCGGAAAACGCGTCGCCGACGGACCGGAGGACTAGTCGTTCCGGCGACGACTGTAGCCGATGAGGGCAGTCGCCGTCACGAGTGCGATCGCGACGACCGCGCCACCGAAGGTGAGCCCGGGGATCGTGTCGTCGCCGTCGTCCGTGTCGCCTGTGTCGTCGACGCCGTTGTCGTCCGCTGGCTCTTCTTCGATGTCCTGCAGGTCACCGTCTGCATCCATCGGGATCATCGATTCGCCGCTCGGGTTCGGCAGTCGAGGCATCTCCTGATCGGGATACTCGCCGGTCAGGGTCGTCATGAACGCGGCAATGTCCTCGACTTCGTCATCGGATGGCTCCTCGTCGAGTTGACAGGCCGCCATCACGCGGATCGACTCCTCGAGCGTCGGCACCTGGCCCGTATGCATGTATGGAGCAGTGTGTTCGACGTTACGAAGGGTTGGAACCTTGTAGGAGTATTCGTCGGCCTCGTCGTCAGTGACGCCCATTCGGCCCGGGTTCTCCATCAGGTCGTACTCCTCGACGTACTCCTGACACTGGGCGTTATCCTCGAACGTTGGGTGGGGCTGGTAGAAGCCCTCACCGGATTCGGGTTCGTCCCACTGCCCGCTGAACATCGGTCCGGAGTGACAGCTCTGACAGCCAAGTTCCTGGAAGGACTCCATGCCGTCGAGTTCCTGCTCGGAGAGCGCGTCTTCGTCACCCTCGACGTACTGGTCGTACGGACTATCCGGGGTCACGAGCGTGCGTTCGTAGGCCGCGATCGCGTCGACGGTGTGCTCGAGTGTGACGAGATCCTCGGGGTCGTCGCTGTCGACCTCGTCACCGTAGACCGCCTCGTACTGCTCGACGTAGCCATCGACCGCACGGACGCGGTCGAGTGCGGCCTCGTGGTCGGGCATGCCCATCTCGACGTCAGCGACGATCGGGCCTTCGGCCTGTTCGGCGAGCGTGTCGGCGCGACCGTCCCAGAACTGGGTATGGTGGAATCCGGAGTTCCAGACCGTCGGCGACGAGACCGGACCGGTCTGGCCGTGGACACCCATCGCCGTCGGACGGCTGTCGTCACCGCCTTCCATCACGTTGTGACAGGTATTACACGAGATCGTTCCCGTTTCGGAAATACGCGGATCGAAATAGAGTTGCTCACCGAGTTCGATCTTTTCCTCGGTGTCATCTTCCCGTTGTATGTATTCGTATCCAGGATGCGATTCCTCAGTCGGTGGCTCGACTGGAAGGTCGTCAGTGTCGGCGTCCGTCTCGTTGTTCTCCTGGACGTTCAAGACGGTATCACCGCTTCCCACCGATTCGACTTCCTCGCCAGCTGCTGTCTCTGCCGCGGAGGCGGCCCCTGTAGCAACGAGTACTAGGAGACAAACTCCAGCGCTAAGCAGCAGTATTCGCTGAGCTCTTCCCATGCGGGTGACCTTTCTCTCGATATCGTATAAACGTTCGGGGAAACAGCCGCGAGATAGGAACGGACCAGCCCTGCATATGGCGGATTTGGCTGTTTGACCGCTGGCGATTTCGCTCTCGTAGTGGGCGTCCCAAATCCAGGAACTGACAGAAAGATTTAGAAGAACTCGGACGAAGCATCACCTATAGTGGGAGCTACAAAGTGGACGCTTCTGGGTGGCGTCGTGGTATGCCTGCTCGTAGCTGGCTGTACGGGCGTTTCCACCCCGCTTACCGAGGAATCAACCGACCAGCGGATCGATCCTGACGAACTCACAGCCACCGCTAGCGATGTCGAGACGTACGAGCTCGAGGTAACGCGGACGCTCCAATCATCGGCCGTCAACGAAACGACGACGATCGACGGTGTCGTCGACCGAAGCGAGCAACGGGCCAAACTGACACGGACGGTCGAGACGAACGTCGGCACTGACCAACGGCGGACGACGACGGATCAGTACGTCATCGACGGGACACAGTATACCACTGATGGCAACGAGTGGCAACAAACACCACTGAACGCCTGGAACGACATCGACCGACTCGAGAACGAAGTAACGATGCTCGAGGGCACCGAACCTGCCGATTTCGAGCGCATCCGTACACAATCCATTGGTGACATCGAGACGACGATGTACGAGGTTACCCTCGGGGAGGATGTCGAGGCCGACCGCTTCGAAGGTGACGGTGGCGGGCACGTTCCGCTCTCGGTCGAGGAGTACGTGTACTACGTTCTCGTCGACACAGAGACGGACACGCTGTACGGAACCGACCTCCGCATGGAAGTGAACCAGGGTGGCAATCCGGCAGTAATCACGATCGAAACGATCGTCTCCGATACCGACGAGCCGGTCGATATTACGCTTCCCGAAGACCCAACGGACGCGTAACACGATCATGCTGTGCCGACGTTTCGATCCAACTGCAGGAGGGTCGACAATTGCCGACCGCAGGATAGTTGATACGAAGGTACGTAGCCGTCCGTGAACCGCTCGGGGTCAAGTGGTTCGAGACGCCAGGCGTCTCGTCATCACGGAAGACTTCGTCTTCCGTACGACCCCGAGGCACTCGGCCTGCCCCGCCTGTAGAACGGCGCCGAACGATTATCCCTGGCCGATCGGTAACGCCTCGTTATCGCCGTCGCCTGCCACCCGTTGTTGGGCCGCCTCGAACCGCTCGGGGGAAAGAATGGCACTAATTGCGGGCATCTCGAGGAGATCGAGGACGGTTCCGGACGGTCCATCGACGAGTAGGGTCCCCTCGCTTTCGACCGTGTCACGATGCTGTGCGCCACTCCGGTCGATGAAATCACTCGCATCCTCGATCGCAGCGGCGATCAACTCCTGTTCCCGTTCGGCGAGTTCCTGTTCGGCTTCCGCACGATCGATCTCGCCCTCCTCAAGCGCCGTCGAGACGTTGGCCTGTGCTTCGCGTAACGCGGTTGGATCGGGCTGGACGATCACAGAGACCGTACGGATATCGTTGCCGGTAGACGGAGTCGGATCGGATTGGGTCGCCTGCTCGTTTCCGCTGGTGGGTTGTGGACCCGATTCGGCGTCGCGTTCGGACTGCTCCGTACAGCCAGCCAGTCCGGCTGCGCCGACACCCGTCATCACGAGAAATTGGCGTCGGTCTGCCGTAGAGTACGGTTGCATCGTCTATCGCTTCGGGTCGACGCGAAAAAGCTGCTAGGGTCGTTCCGAGACTGTGGTAGTAACCCCTCCGTGTTTCTCGAGCGCCGAGGGCGACGTGTTTCCGCGGTTTGTCGAGCGGTTACTGGGTGGTTCGAACGACGAGAGTTGTGGCAATCCACTTGCAACCCACGAAAAATAATCCAAAGAGAACACCGAGAACGGCACCGATCCCGATACCAGCCAGAGCGGCCCGAAAAACCGGAAGCGTCGCCGGATCGAGGACGGCAGAAACTGGTGCGACGAACCCAATCACGAGAACGACTGTGAGATAGATGATCGAGATGACGATGCCGGCGCCGGCTGCATCGCCCAGTGCAACCACCGGACGTTTCGTTGCCGGGTCGAGTACGCGAAACTGACTGGCGACGACGACGACCAGCAACCAGAGATAACCAAAAAGCACTGCCGATGGGATGGTCCCCAGTTCCTGAAGCGTCGTGGCTAGCTGTCCGGTGACATGGCCACCGAGCGAGAGTCCGACGACACAGATTACGAGGGTGGCAGTTCCGACGGCGATGGTCTCGAGCCTGCGGTCAACCACGGACGATCACCCTCGCAACGACGACGAGGCCGCCCAGGAGCCACGCGGTCCCAGCATAGAGCCACCGGAGTCGCGGATTCGAGGCCGGGATACAATCGCACTGTTGTGTGCGGACGACGGCAAACGTCCGGACGACCGAGCCCATCGCTACGGCGAGAATACACCCGAACTTGACCGTCAACACCGTCCCGCGATCGGTTCCCGCCGGTGGTGTCCCGAAAGCGACGAGATTGCCGAGTCCAGTAAACACGACGAGCGCGAAAATCGGCCAAAACAGCCCTTCGAACCACGAAAGCAATCGAACCGAGACATCGTCCGTTCGAAACGCTACCCACAACACACTCGCCCCGCCAAGTACGGTTCCGACACCGAGGAGGTGGAGCGTTCGGACCACGAAATACTGCGACCCGACCATCGTCAGCGTGTTCAGACTGCAACGCTAAGTACGTCGTGGTACGGTGTGGACTGCTTCATCAATTGCCGCCGGTCACTGCAGGTGCCAAAACAGTAAGTTCCGTAAATCTCTTGTCTCATATATCAGATGCAAATTAAGGGTAGTGTTCAGATAAGCTGATTCCATACGAAGCTAAACGATCTGATCCAGTCGTCGGCAGTTTCTGCTTCGGCATTGCTAAAGGAGTTTGAGAAACAGAGAGTTCGTCGTTTTATATCTCTAAAAATACGTTCAACAGCATTCCTATTTCCATGTTTTTCGTATCTGAAATCGAAGCCGTGACGCTGACATGCATCTTGTAACGAGTGCGATCCATCAACGAGAAACACGGCGTCGGAGACGTCGTGTTTCTCGGAGAGTTCCGTAAGAAACGAATGAGCGAGAACCTTCGTTGTTGTCGGCTCAAGCTTTGTATGGAGTAATTCGTTTGTCTCGGGATCAACTGCGGCGTACAGCCAATACTGCTCATTATTCAGTTGGATCACAGTCTCGTCAACCGCAACGTGATCTGGACACCGGGCAGATTCAGGCTGTGGATCGGCCTTGTGAACCCAATTGTGAACGGTTGATCGAGCACGTTCGACACCGAATACCTCAATAATAGACACAGTATTTGAAAGCGAGAGTCCAGCGAGATGCAGCTGAATACTGAGCTTCATCAGCAATCGCGGTGTCGCTTCTCGTTCAACAAACTCTACGTTGATCTCGTCTAAAAAACCATTGAGGCGGTCGTTTTCGGGCATAGATCACTCAGAAAACGAACCGCCTCATCCTTCATCCTTATCTGAACACCGCCAAATTAAGGATAGCCCGTTGCACGCTTTCGAAATTAGCTGCGACCTATCATGGTGTGGGCACTAGCGTCTAAAATAGTCACTTTAACTAGACTAGAAGTCGGAT
>NZ_RBZW01000028.1 GCF_006543045.1 Salinadaptatus halalkaliphilus
CGAGCATGGCTCGAACCCGTCGGCGATGGAGACCTACGCCGAACGCGATGGCGACGGCTACGTGCTCAACGGCTCGAAGACCTGGATCACGAACTCACCGATTTCGGACGTCGCCGTCGTCTGGGCTCGCGACCGCTCGGCCGCGGACGACCCCGTGCGGGGCTTCCTCGTCGAGACCGACCGCGACGGCGTCTCGACCAACAAGATCACCGAGAAACTCTCGCTTCGCGCCTCGATTACCGGCGAGATCGGCCTCACCGACGTCTCGATCCCCGAGGAGAACGTGCTCCCGGGTGTCTCCGGCATGAAGGGGCCGCTGTCCTGTCTCAGTCAGGCCCGCTACGGTATCGCCTGGGGCGCCGTCGGCGCCGCCAGAGACGCCTTCGAGGAGGCGCGCCAGTACGCCACGGACCGCGAACAGTTCGGCGGGCCGATCGGCCAGTTCCAGCTCCAACAGCGGAAACTGGCGGAGATGGCGACCCAGATCACGCTGGGCCAGTTGCTCGTCTACCGGCTGGCCGATCTGAAAGAGCGTGGCAAACTGGGACCACAGCACATCTCGATGGCCAAGCGAAATAACGTCAGCATGGCGCGCGATCAGGCCCGCGTCGCCCGCGAGATGCTCGGGGGCAACGGGATCACGACCGACTACTCGCCGATGCGACACATGGCCAACTTAGAGACGGTCTACACCTACGAGGGCACCCACGACATCCACACGTTGATCCTCGGTGAGGATCTGACCGGTATCCCGGCATATCAGTAGGTCGACGTACGTTCGCTATTCCGATCGATCTGGAACACCCTCTCTCCTGGGAACAGGTCACCGCGACGCTCGACCCGAGCCGCTGTTCCACATATCGACGATAGTGTTTTGCTATCCGGAACATTGATGTGGATACCGGCGGACACACGGATATGGCGACGGACGGACCATCGGCCGACAGCGCCGGCGTGACTACCACCCGGAAAACGTTTGCCCTCCTCGAGGCGCTGCGCGACGAGGAAGGGTGTACGATCACGGAACTCACGGCGCGGACATCCCTCACCAAAAGTACCGTTTACCGCCACCTACAGACGTTGACCGAGCTCGGATACGTGATCGAGCGCGACGACGGCTACTATCTCAGCTTTCGGTTCCTCCAACTCAGCGAGACGCCGCGAACCCGAACCCCGGGCTACACGGCTGCGAAACGAACGGTGTTCGAACTCGGCGAAGAGACGGACGAACGGGCCGTCTTTATCGTCGAAGAGAACTACGAGGCCGTCTACATCCACCGCTACGGCAGTCTGTCGGATACGATGATCGGCAAACGGCGACCACTTCACTCGATGGCGTCGGGAAAGGTCATTTTGGCCGAGTGGGACGACGATGCCGTCGCAGCCTTTCTCGAGGCGACGGAACTCGAGCAGTTGACCGAGAACACGATCACGGATCCCGACGACCTCTATGCGGAACTCGAGACGGTCCGCGAGCGTGGATACGCGGTCAACGATCAGGAGCATATGGACGGTCTGCGCGGCGTCGCCGTCCCAGTCTATACTCCCGATGACGAGTTGCTTGGCTCGCTGGGCGTCTTTGGGCCGACGACTCGGCTCCCGGACGAGTACGTCCACGGGGAACTCCCAAACCGTCTGTGGGACAAAGCAGGCGAAATCAAAGTAACGCTCGCGTACGGGGAATAGTGATTCGCCGATAGTTCGAGTCTACGTTTCAGTATGTGAAATCCGGATCACTCATCTCGGATTACGGTACGGCTGCGGGGCCGTCAAACAGAGTGTTCCCGCTATCCGAAATCGTTGTTCGAGAACGTCTGCTCGAGTTCGGTAGCTGTGACTGGATCGAATCGACGTATCGGGGCCAGACGACGTACCTGCAGTACTCATGGTAGGTACCCGTTCCGAAACGAAGTGTGTTAGATTCGTTCGATACGGTCGTGTCTGTCGGGGATCGCGTCGGCGTCTTCCGGGAGCAACGCGACGACGAGATAATCGGTGTACTCTTCGAAGTACTCGACGAGTTTGGCGATCCGATTCGAATCGAGCGCCTCGAGGGAGTCCAGTAGCATGAACGGGACGACATCGTAGACTTCGTGAACGAGATAGCCTGCCAGCGCGAAGATCAGCCCCGTCACTTCGCGTTCGCTCTCGCTCAAGTGATCGATCGTATCCTCGTAGGTCTGGCCCGACTCGGTACTGCGGACGATGTGGAGATCGAACGTCGTCTGTTCGACCTTCTGCCGGCCCTCCCGGACTGTCTCACCGATGCGTTCGATCCAGATACGCTCGATGTTGTCATACTCGAGGACCTCGAGGACCGCATCCATGTGTTCGTTGAAGGAGTCGACGGCCTCGCGCTCGATACGATCGATTCGGGTGCGCAACTCCTCGAGATTCTCGCGGATCTGCTCGCGGCGCTGCTCGAGACGCTCACGTTCCTCCAGGTCGGCTTCGATCGCTTCGATCTCTTCGGTCGTCGTCTCGAGGTCGCGCTGGAGGCGACCGAGCGAGAACTCGAGTTCGTTCGCTTTGCGGTTGAGATCGAGGAGACTCTCCTCGTCGCTTTCCTCGTCGTCATCGGCGACGGTGTCGGTCTCGAGTTCGGCCGCCTCGCTCTCGAGGGCGTCGATTTCGGCCTCGAGTTCCTCCTGACGCTCGGAGAGCTCCTCGAGTCGATTTTCACGGCGATCGATCTCGGCGGTAACGTCCGCGAGTCGGTTCTCGATACGTTCGTGGCGCTTGCGCGACTGGTCGATTTCGCGCCGGTCCGAGCGCAGCGACTGGATCTGTTCTTCGAGCTCGTCGCGTTCGCCGAGTTTCTGCTCCTGGAGCGAACGCAGTCGGTCGATCGTCTCCTCGATTTCCGAGCGCTGGACTTCGCTGCCACAGGTCCAACACTGGACGGTTTCTTCGTCTGCGAGTAACTGATCGGTGACGGCCCCCTCGGCCGTCCCGCCGTCGTCGGCCAGTAGTTCCCGAATTTCGGGATGTGCGCCGTCGAGCATCTCCTCGTTGAACTGGACGATGCTCTGGAGCTGGCTGACGACGCTGTCGATCGACTGGGAGCGGCGCTGGAGTCGATCGATCTCCTCGTCGATCTCGTCGCGGTCCAGCGACTCGGGTTCGGGGATGTCCTCGCGTTCGTCCGCTAACTCCTCGCGTTCCTCCCGCAGCGCGGAAAGACTCTCCCGTTCGGTCTCGAGGTCGAAACGGACATCCTCGAGTGTTGACCGGCGCTCGCGCAGCTCTTCGAGTTTGGCTTCGAGTTCGTCGTCGTCGTCCTGGCTGGGTTCGGCCTCGGCTTCGGCGTCTTCGATCGCTGTTTTGACCGCCTCGAGTTCCGCGCGCTTGTCCTCGATCTTGCCTTCGATGTCGGTTCGCTGCTGTTCGAGCGACGGCAGCTCGTTTTTCAGCGACTCGAGCCGGTCGAGTTCGTCGGCGACCTGCTCTTTTTCGGCGGTGAGGCGCGTGATTTCGGCTTCGATTTCGTCGGTGTCGACCGGTCGAAGCATGATTTCGCGTAAGTCGTCGCCGGTCGTGACCGCTCGGCGTGCAGGATTCGACTCGAGCAAGAACGCAAAGAGTTCGGCGAGCTCGGGGTTGTCCAGGTACGGTTCCCCACCCATGATGACGGTGGAACCGCTTCGCTGGAGCGTGCGCCGATAGATCTCGTCACCGATCTCGAGTTCGGCTTCGCCCTCCTCGGCGTCTGCCTTGAGCGAGGCGGACTCGCCGCCGAGTGTCGCCATAAATGCTTGCAAGAGAGAGGTTCGATTCGTCGCGTTTCGCCCAGCGAGAACGGTAATACCCGACTCGAGATCGACGGTCGTCTCGTCGATCCCACCGATATTTCGGGCCCACAACTGCGCCTCCTGGGCCACTGGTTGCTGCGTAGCCATCACCCGAATTATTCGCCACACAAGTGATAAACCTTTGGAGGATTTCGGTGGCGGGTGGCCACCACGTTGGTCGTCGCATTTCGTTCGAGCAGTCAAACGCTCGCTCGAGACACTCTCCGGCAGTGTTATCAAATGTATTCACCTGGCACACAGTTATGTGCAATGATAGCAAGACGATCACTGGCGAACTCGTAACGCCGAGAGGGAAAATAACGCGATGGAAATAAGTTTATGTGTATGGGTGAGAGATGAAACTATACGTCGGTATTAGGCCCTTCAAATGGAATTTATGCCAAATACTGGCTCGATAAGAAGTAGTCTAATCCCATATATATCACACACATCTTTCGAACCAGAGCTGTCGGCTATAAATGTATGACTTAATCAACTATACCAATTTATACCGGTGTCCATATAGGTTAGCCGTCGTCAAACATCTGTCTCGGCCGTTTCGGAGTCGAATCTCCCGTTACGGACTAAATACTGACGACAGTAGCGGAATTTCGGATCGGAGGGAGTATCGGCGCCACTCGTACGGTTTACGGTACGTCAGTTCCGACCCAGTCGCGACCCGGGCGGCGGGTGGGCCGGTAGATCGGTACAGGGATCCGTATCAGCGTTTTCCGCTGACGAACTCCTACCCGTATCCATCATTCGGTGCGCAGGTTTGCTGCTCGATCGAGGTGTCGCCCCTGCTTGATCGATACGGGAGTGGCGCCGCTCGAGGCGATCGAACGACGAGACATGCATCGCGGCCCCACATTATTACGACAGTACGCATGTAATTACAGATCGTCTCGGCTGTCTCTATGGGCTGCAGTCGCCTGTTTGGCGCGACTCCGGCCCGTGTGATCGTGCCGAGGGATAGAGCAACAGCTGAACGATAATAGCCACTGCACGACACTGCACACCCGATCGCACAGTCCCACGCACGGGGCGTGCCGTTGTTCGTCGATACAGTCAGGTGGCCACCAGCTGCAGACAGTGTTGTCAGTCGGCACGGCCACACCACCTCGTGACGGACGAAATTACAAACCGGCCCGTCGAACTGACTGTCTCGGCCATAGTGGTGACGACATCTGCCAGAATTGTCTCTTCCATTTTATAGCTACTATACAAATATATCAGTATCTATTTCTTTTGGCGAGTGTCGGTGTGTACCGTATTAAAATCCATTATAAGTCGTCCGGGCTTGTTTAAATATCCCGTACAACGTCTATCGCTGCCATCCAATGATCCAGGGAATATTGTCTGTACAGTGGTTTAAGTAGTTCTCGAGCGACTGTAGGGTGCGAACGAAATCGATACCCGCGCCCGAGCAATATAGATAAAAAATCAAATATTTTGTTATAGCACCCATTGAAGAGACTATTATATGCTGCTCGATACGCTTGACGCGGTGCTCGCTGAACCACCGCGAGCGATTACCGTACAGAACGGCGACAATCCGTACGAGTCGCTACCTCGAGGGACGAGACTCCGGGCCGTTGTCGGCCGTTCCCGGTGATCGCTCGAACAGGGTATCGACCACCGGCAACACGCTACAACGATCCGTAGTGACTCGTGGGTAGGCTCTGGCCCGGGCGTCGCTGGAACGGCCACTACATTACCACTGTTGTCCCAGCTACTATACTACCGAACGGTGGTAGGAGCTGTACGAAAATTAATGAACGAACTTATACGATGGCCTTTCGATGATCCACCCATGCGACTCGAGGACAAGACGGTCGTTATTACGGGAGCAGCATCGGGAATTGGGCGGGAGACGGCACAAGAATGTGCTCGTGAGGGTGCGACGGTCATCGTCACGGACGTGGATACCGAGGGTGGCACGGGGACCGTTGCCAGTATCGAAGACGCCGGTGGCGAGGCGACGTTTTACGAACTCGACGTCACCGACAGCGACAACGTCCACGCGGTCGTCGACGAGGTTGCCGAGACCCACGGCCTCGACGTGATGATCAACAACGCTGGGACCGGTCATCCGGGCGGCAGTCTGGAGGAACTCGACGACGAAATTCGGGACTTCGTCGTCGATATCAACATCAACGGCGTCTGGAACGGTTGTCACGCCGCCCTTCCCCATCTGAAGGACCAGGGTGAGGGTGCAATCGTCAACGTCGGCTCGCTCGCGAGTATCCTCGGCTTACCCAAACAGGCCGCGTACTCGACGACGAAAGCCGCCGTCCTGAACCTGACCAGAACGATCGCCGCCGAAGCCGGACCACACGGCGTGCGAGCGAACGCCGTCTGTCCCGGCTTCACAGAGACACAGATGCTCGATCAGTATCTCGAAAAACAGGACGATCCCGAGGCCGCGCGCGAGGCGATGGCCGAACAGTATCCGCTCAAGCGCCTGGGCAGACCTGAGGACATCGCGAACGCAATCCTGTTTCTCGCAAGCGACGAATCCGCGTTCGTCAACGGCCACGGATTGGTCGTCGACGGCGGCTTCTCGACGTGTTGAGTGGCGTGGCACGGCTGCGCTGCGAGGCGATTAATCGATGGCGCGCACGATTTTCACGCAGCGGTCGACGCGCGAGTAAGTAGTGGGCCAGTCGCGACTGTTCGCTGGCCCGCTGACTGTTGCTCTCTCATACGGTTTGCTGTAGTCAGTTCCGGCACAACCGCAAGCCGGGTATGGTTGCGCCGGGACATCGGGACAGCAATCCGTCTCACTCGTCCTGGACGGCCGCGACGCTCGCGAGCTGATCGCCGGCCATGACCGTCGCCTCCTGAGTCAACGCATAGAGGATGCCGGCACGATCGGCCACGGCCGCCTCGACCACGTCGTAGCGCTGGGGATCGTAGACCGTTCCGAGCGCCTCCCCCTCCTCGACGCGATCACCGACCTCGAGCGACAGGGCCGGTCGGAAGAGCCCGGAGCCGGTCGCGGTGACCGTTCCTAGATGGTTCTGTGCCAGCGTTTGCGTTCGATCAGGTGGTGCTCCCGGTAGCAGTCCGAGGTACCGACAGACGTCGAGCACCCCCTCGACGCCGAGTTCGACCGCCTCCTCGAGAATCTGTTTGTTGTATGCTAATTCGGGTGTGATCGACGGAATACCCTCGGCGGCTGCAGCGACGCGGAGCTTCCCGGCGAATCCTCGTCGGTGCCACTCGTCGGTCGCGTCCTCCTCGGCCGGTTCGGCCAGGAGGAGGTCGGTACCGAACGCTTCGCCGAGAGCCTTCGATTCCTCGTCGCCCTCGCGGTAGACCACGTGAGGGAGCATGTCGGGGCTCCCGGTATGGAGATCGACGACTGCATCAGCGTCGGTAACGTACGTCCAGAGTCGCGCAGCCATCCGCTGGTGGAGTGTTCCTTCGCCGTCGCCGGGCCAAACCCGGTTCATGTTGGGGTTGACACTATCGATGGCCTCCGGCGTCGTATAGGAGATCCGATCGAACGTGAGCGGATTCGCGACGGGGACCGCAACGACCGTGCCGGCGAGGTCCTCGAGGGGAAGTCGGTCGTGAAATCGACGTAACGCTGCGGTGCCGTTTATTTCGCGGCCGTGCTGGGCGGCCTGGACGTACAGCGTCGGCCCGTCGTCCGCGCCGCGATACGTGTGGACCGTCGTCGTCAGTTCGATCCCCGACGGGAGGCGCTCGAGCGTGATCGCCTCGGCCGTGTGGGTTCCGGTCATGGAGTAGTGTTCTACGTCCGACGGTATGTAGCTGCGGCCGGGAACGCTGTGGACTCGAGTACCGATGGCTCCTCAAGAGTGATTTGAACACCAGCAGTCGGCCCGTCGGTACGGCGGCCAAGACCACTATCGTTTTCCGTCGGCCCGTCGTCGCCGGAGGTATGGGAGACGTTACTGCCACCCTGCACACGAACCGTGGCGATATCGAGGTCGAACTCTACGACGAGCGCGCCCCACGAACCGTCGACAACTTCGTCGGGTTGGCAACCGGCGCCAAGAGCTGGGAAGATCCCGAGACGGGCGAAGAGATCGAAGGCGAACCCCTCTACGACGACGTCGCCTTCCATCGCGTCATCGAGGACTTCATGATCCAAGGGGGTGACCCGACCGAAACCGGTCGCGGCGGGCCGGGCTACCAGTTCGACGACGAGTTCCACGACGACCTGCGCCACGACGACGAGGGCATCCTCTCGATGGCCAACTCCGGGCCCGACACCAACGGCTCGCAGTTTTTCATCACGCTCGACCCCCAGCCTCACCTCGACGACCGCCACTCAGTTTTCGGGAAAGTCACCGACGGGATAGACGTCGTCCGCGAAATCGGCACCGTCGACACCGACCCGAACGACCAGCCCCGCGAAGACGTCGTCCTCGAGTCGGTTTCCGTCGACTACGAGTAACCGCCACCGATCGACATCGTTTTCTGCGTTTCCGACCGATAGCGAGCTATTAGACCGACACGACGACGGCTACTCGCAGCCACAGCGACGGGCGTTGCCGGCTCGCTCGCCGGCTGTACGAGTAGCGACGACGAAGACGACCAGCACGGCACGAGAGATCCGGACGACTCGAGTGACGATACTGCCGACGCCGACGGATTGAGTGACGGCGACGACGACTCGAACGATGGCGACGCGAACAGCGATAGGGACGGCAACGACCTGCTGGGTGCCACCCTTCAGACGAGTGAGGGCGATATCGAGATCGAACTCTACGCCGGACGTGCACCGCGAACCGTCGACAACTTCGTCGGACTGGCGACCGGCGATCGCGCGTGGATCGATCCCGAGTCGGACGAGGTGATCGAGGGTGAGCCGCTGTACGACGACGTGCTCGTCCACCGCGTTATCGAGGACTTCATGATCCAGACCGGCGATCCGACCGGCACCGGCCGCGGCGGACCGGGCTACCAGTTCGACGACGAGTTCCACGACGACCTGCGCCACGACGACGAAGGCATCCTCTCGATGGCCAACTCCGGGCCCGACACCAACGGCTCCCAGTTTTTCATCACGCTCGCACCCCAGCCCCACCTCGATGGCAACCACGCGGTCTTCGGGAAAGTCACCGACGGGATGGACGTCGTCCACGAAATCGGGAGCGTCGATACCGACGAGGGCGACCGCCCGCTCGAGGATATCGTCCTCGAGTCCGTCACCGTCCACGACGCGTAGTCCGCGTGGGGCGTGGCTTGCCCGTTTCGGGGCGGTCCTGACAAAGCATTACGGTCGTCCGCGTCGTTCTCGGTGTATGACCTGGACGGCCGAAGACATCCCGACCCAGCAGGGACGAACCGTCGTGATTACGGGCGCCAACAGCGGCATCGGCCTCGAGACGACCCGAGAACTCGCACGCAACGGTGCGTCGGTCATCATGGCCTGCCGGAGCATCGACCGCGGCGAGGCGGCGGCAAACGACGTTCGGACGGACATCCCCGACGCCGACCTCCGCGTCGAGGCCTGTGATCTGGGTGACCTCGAGTCCGTGCGATCGTTCGCCGACCGCCTCGAGGACGAGTCGATCGACGTGTTGATCAACAACGCCGGAACGATGGCGATCCCCCGATCGGAGACCGCCGACGGGTTCGAAACGCAGTTCGGCGTCAACCACCTCGGACACTTCGCGTTGACTGGGTTGATACTCGAGACGCTAGCGACCGACGATGGGGACGAGCCCGCACGGGTGGTCACGGTCTCGAGCAACGTGCACAAACAGGGCGAGATCGACTTCGACGACCTCCAACACGAGGAGTCCTACGACGAGTGGGGTGCGTACGCCCAGTCGAAACTGGCGAACGTATTGTTTGCCTACGAACTCGAGCGGCGGTTTCTCACTGCGGGGACCAACGCCGAGAGCATTGCAGTCCACCCTGGCTATGCCAACACGCGATTACAGTTCCGTGGACCGGAACAACGCGGGAGCCGGTTTCGGAAGGCGCTCATGAAAGTCACGAACACGGTCGTCGCACAGTCGTCAGCGAAGGGCGCACTGTCGACGCTGTACGCGGCGACCGCACCGGACGCCGAGGGCGGAGCGTACTACGGTCCCGGCGGCCTCGCAAATATGCGCGGGGCGCCCGAACGACAGGCGTCGTCGGATCGCTCCTACGACGAGTCAACCGCGCGTCGTCTGTGGGCCGTCTCGAGCGAGTTGACCGGCGTCAGTTACGACTTGCCCGAGCCGAAAGCGGAGGTGCCGTCGTAGCAACCCCTTTCCGGGCGTCGACGAGGTGTTCGAGAGCTCGCCACGTCGTCGATCGTCGCCAGATCTGACTCGACCGCAACGGGAAAGACGCCGGAGCCGAACACCTACCTAATGAGCGACGACGGTATCAAGCGAGCCAGCGACGTGGGATCGGTCGACGCGCCGCCGGTCGAGGACAAGCCCTACAAGATCATCTTCGAGGCCAACAAGTGCTTCGGTGCGGGCAAGTGCGCCGAGGTCAGCGACACCTGGGAGCTCTCGATTTCGACCGGCGTCGCGAAACCGACCACGTACTTCATCGACGAAACAGATCTCGAGCACAACGTCCGCGCCGCGGAGGTCTGCCCGGCGAAGAAAGACGACGGCTGTATCCACGTGATCGATCGCCGCACCGACGAGGAGATCGCGCCCGACCCCCACGGCGACGGGACGCTGAGCGTCGACTGGTAGCGGGCCGCCGTGGCCGAGGCGGGAAACGGATACCAAAACGCACGGACTGTTTGCTGTGTGACCCTCGCAAGTGTTCTCCACCGGCAAAATCTCCACGAAAAGCCATCGTCACCCGCTAGGTTCCGTGGCCCGCTCTTCCGACGCTCGCTCGCGGTACCGATCGCCGGCACACATCGAAACGCACATTCCGGCTGAACGACTATCCTCGAATGCCTTCTGTGCGAGGGTAGCCAAGCAGGCCAACGGCGGTGGGCTTAAGACCCGCTCTCGTAGGAGTCCTTGGGTTCAAATCCCAACCCTCGCATACCGACTCGAACGACGGCGAGAGCCGTGTGTGCGAGATTGGGGATTTGAAGCAGAGTCACAGTCGCGCGAACGGGTAATACGCCACTACTCGATCCGAACGAGACGCGGAGACGACTCGAGCCCGAATCTCGAGTGTGTCGGAATCAGGGGCCGTACGTTGACGCCGGCGTGAATTCGGCCAGTGGCTGATTGGCCTCGAGAAACCCGATCTTTGTCGATCCACGTTCGAGCCCTGTTTGCCAGCGTTTCGTGGCGGTTTGAGGAGAGCTACTGCAACAGTCGTGACGGTTTTTCTACGCGCTCGGGCAACGGTTACGACGAGAGCCCATGAGTGAATCGACCAGCGATCCGGCGACCGGAGAAACGCGAACCCGAACACAGGGCGAACCAGCGGCCCAGAAGTGGCTCAGCGGTATCGTTTCGGTTATCGGGCTGTGGATCGCCGTCTCGCCGTTCGTCTACGAAGTGGCAGCGACCATGCTGTGGAACAACGTGATCATCGGGGCGGCGATCTTCCTCCTGGCGGGGTACAACTACTATCGGATCGTCACCGATCATCCGACGAGTACGGGCGTGATGTCGCTCGTAGCTATCCTCGGACTGTGGGCACTCGTGGCCCCCTTCGCGATCGACGGACAGCTCGCGATGGCGGGCCTCGAGGTCGCCGCCGAGGGCCTCGTCTGGAGTACCGTCGTCGCGGGCATCATCACCGCAGCGATGGCCGCGTACATCGCCTACACCGCCGGCAGTGACATGCGGACCGGAACGGCAGCCGGAACGCAGTAACGCGCTCACCTCGAGTGGCAGGATCGAGCCCCGGCAGACGGCTGGCGTCCGTCGATGCCAGTGCAACGCGACTGTCCTGCCGTTGGGCCGGGGACATCGGTACAGCGGGCCGTTAGCCGGATAGCAGTCAGTGAGACGTCGGTCGCGACATCGCGGCCGTCACGCTGGGGACGGCCCCAGGAGCGCGACCGATCGTCGAATTGTGCAGTCCGGCAGTATCTTAGTCGAAGAACCCGTCCGCGTCGTCGTCGAAGGGCGAACCGTCGTCGAACGGTGAGTCATCGTCGAAGGGCGAACTGTCGTCGAACGGCGAGCCGTCGTCGAAGGGCGAACTGTCGTCGAAGGGCGAACCGTCGTCGCTCGAGTCGCCACCGTCAGTCGGTGGGTCGTCGTCGGGCGGTGACTCGTCGGGGGGATCGGCGGCGGGTGGGTCCGGCTGCTCGGGTTCCGGTGGCCCGGTCGGGCTCTCCCCAGACGGATCGGTCTCAGGCGCGTCCGATTCCGGCGGGTCCGGGTCCGTCGGCTGTGTGTCACTATCTGGCTCGTCTGCCGGCAGCTCGGATTCGGGTGGGTCCGCCGGTGGCGGGTCGGATTCGGTAGCCGAATCAGTTGTCGGCGGCGTATCCGGCGATTCGTCGGGAGACGTTGCGGGTGAACTGTCGTCGGTATCGTCGGTGTCGTCACCAGCAGCAACTGCGGAGTCGTCGTCGCTCGTCGGACTGGTATTTTCGGCAGCCATCTCCCCGGACGCGTTGTCAGTGGCGTTGTCCGCCGACGTGAGGGTCCCGTCGGTGACATCGTCGTCGGAGTGGGTGGGTTGGACGTCTACATCGTCGTCGGTATCATCGTCGACCACACCGGCGGAATCGCCACCGATAGCGGTCAGTTCCGGAAGCAAGAACACGGCAAGCAGACAGAACGTGAGCAGGACCAGCGCGATCGTTCCGTAGAGGACGAGCGCGGACGAATCGGCGTCGGTTCCGAGGCGAGACATCCCTAGATCGACCCACCCGACCGACGACCTTTGTTAACCGCGACCCACAGTGGCGCGCCTCGCGTTGGGGCCGAACAATGATATAGCCGGCACGCCCAGACACCGACAACGGGAGCCCAATGACGAGTCATTACGATCACGCGCAGGTACAGGAGTTCTGGCAGTACGTCTGGGAGCGCGACGACGTCTACGAACTCCCCGACGATGCAACCGATCCGACCTACGTCCTCGGAATGTTTCCCTACACGTCGGGAACGCTCCATATGGGCCACGTCCGGAATTACGCGATAACGGACGCGTACGCTCGCTACCGGCGAATGTGTGGCGACGACGTCCTCCATCCGATGGGGTGGGATGCGTTCGGCCTGCCGGCGGAAAACGCGGCCTACGAGCGCGCCAGCGATCCCGAATCCTGGACCCAGGCCTGTATCCGTCGCATGCGCGAGGAACTCGAGACGTTGGGCTTTGGCTACGATTGGTCACGAGAGATTACGACCTGCGAGCCCGACTATTACCGGTGGAACCAGTGGCTGTTCACCCGCCTCTACGAGGCCGGACTCGTCGAGTACGAGGCGGCGACGGTCAACTGGTGTCCCGACTGTGAAACCGTCCTTGCGGATGCCCAGGTAGAAGAACGCGAGGGCGAACGGAGTGAGCCCTCGGATCAAGTGAACGGCGACGCCGTGAACCGCGAGGACGAACGCGTCTGCTGGCGCTGTGAGACGCCCGTCGGTCGTCGCGAACTGGACCAGTGGTTCTTCACGATCACGGACTACGCCGAGGAGCTCCACCAGGGGCTCGCGGACCTCGAGGGGTGGCCCGAAGGGGTCCGCGAAATTCAACGCAACTGGATCGGTCGCCAGGAAGGTGCACGCATCACGTTTGAGGTATCCGAAACCGGGGTCGATACCGTCGACGTCTTCAGCACTCGCCCGGAGACGATTTACGGCGCGACCTACCTCGCGGTCTCGCCGGGCCACGATCTAGCCCGGGAACTCGCCGAGACCGACGACGCGGTTGCAGACTACGTCGAAACCGCTCGAGCCCACGATCCCGACGAGATCGGCTTCACGGGGGTGGAGACGGACGCGACCGCCGTCCACCCCCTGACCGGCGAGGAGCTGCCGGTCTACGTCGCCGGCTACGTCCTAGAAGACGTCGGCACGGGGGCAGTCATGGGCGTTCCCGCACACAACGAGCGCGATCACGCGTTCGCGAGCGAACAGGACCTGCCGATCGAACGGGTGATTCAGCCGACGGATGCGCCGGTCGACGTGGACCCGAGCGACGAGCCCTACGTCGGCGAGGGGATCCTCGAGGCAAGCGGCGAGTACGACGGGTTAGAGAGCGAGACGGCCCGCGAGCGACTGCTCGCGGAGAGTGGCGCGATCGACGCCGACGTCACCTATCGCCTCCGTGATTGGCTCATCTCCCGTCAGCGCTACTGGGGGACGCCGATCCCCGTCGTTCACTGCGAGGACTGTGGGCCGGTGGTCGTTCCCGACGAGGATCTCCCCGTCGAGTTGCCGGAGTTCGTCCGGACGACGGGCAACCCCCTCGCGGAACACGAGTCGTTTCGCCACACCGAGTGTCCCGACTGTGGCGGGCCGGCACGCCGCGAGACCGACACGATGGACACCTTCGTCGACTCCTCCTGGTACTTCCTGCGATTTCTTTCGCCGGATCTCACGGACGCGCCGTTCGACAGCGACCTCGCGAACGACTGGCTTCCCATCGACGTCTACGTCGGCGGCGACGAACACGCTATCTTGCACCTGCTGTACATCCGCTTCTTTACGCGGGCACTGGCCGATCTCGATCTGCTCGAGGTTCGCGAGCCGGTTCAGGACCTCGTCAGTCAGGGGACGGTACTGTACGACGGCGAGAAGATGTCGGCCTCGAAAGGCAACGTCGTCGACCCGCTCGAGTACGGTGCGGAAACGACGCGGCTGTTCGTCCTCTCAGCGGCCCACCCCGAGCAGGACTTCGAGTGGACGGCGAACAACGTTCGCGGGGCCTACGACCTCCAGCAGACGCTGTATGGCATGGCGACCGACTTCGTCGACGAGGGTGAGACGCGACTCGATACCACAGCTCACGACGAGTACGTCCGCCGGGAGATCGACCGGACCATCGCGGCGGTCACCGAGGAGTACGAGCGGTTTCGATTCCATCGGGCGGCGACCGAGATTCGGGAACTCGCCCGGCTGCTGCGACGCTACCGGGCGTACGATACGCCCCAGGACGAGTGCTACCGACGCGGGTTGCTGACGCTCGCGGCACTGATCTCGCCGATGGCCCCGCACCTCGGCGAAGAGCTCTGGAACAAGCTTCGCGGCGACGGTCTCGTCGTCGAAGCCGACTGGCCCGAACCGGAGAGCGATGTCACCGACTACGCCACAGAGCGGCGGTTCGTCGAGACGGCGCTGTCGGATGTCCGAGATATCGTCGACGTCGCCGCGATCGACGAGCCCGAACGCATCGACCTCGTCGTCGCCCCCGAGTGGAAGTATCGCGTCGTCGATCTGGCCGTCGACAGCGCTTCGGACGACTCGTCCACCAGCGAGAGTCTCGTTGATCGCACTCGATCGGCCGGCGTCGACGCCCCCGACGACGAGGCACTCGAGGCATTCGTCGGCGACCTCGAACAACGCCGCACGCGCCGCGGGATCGAACGGCCACTCGGCGCCGAGGATGAACGCCGGATTTTAGAGCGGGCGAGTTGGCTGATCGTCGACGAGTTCGACACCGACGTTGTCATCAGACGCGCCGAAACTGGTGACGAACTGGGCGAAAAAGCTCGGCCCGGCAAGCCGGCGATCCGGATACATTGATACGGATTACTGTACCGATGTACCGGCCCAGCCGCCGCCCGGGTCGCGGCTGGGCCGGAACTGACGTACAGTAAACCGTATGACTCCAGTAATCGAGAAGGACAGTTTTATTCGATCGGATTCGAAAGTGAGAGCATGCCGATGGAGGGTGGTGGCGACAGCGTCGACGAAACGGTCCCGAACACGCCCAGCCAGGCGGTGCTCGAGGCCGTCGCCGACGCCGAGGGGATTTCGACCGCGGAGTTACAACCCCCTGCCTACGAGCCGCTGCACGCGGCGATCGATCCGGAGTCGCTCGATGCGCTCTTTGGCAATCGCGAAGACGGTGCTCCTCGACCGACCGGTCAGATTTCGTTTCGGTACTGTGGCTATGCGATCACCGTGACCGGCGATGGCACCGTCACGCTCGAGGATCAGCCCACCGAAGAGACCACAGACGACGGCGAGTGTTGTTGACGGCGTCGACGATCAGAAACAACAACACAGATACCCGATCGGTCCAAAGGGTCGAATATGGCAACCGCGGCTGCGAGACGACGACTCCGAGAGCAACCGGTCGGTATCACGATCGGTCTGACGATCGTGGGTTATACCCTCGTTCTCGGTACCTTTCTGTTGGACGTACCGATCTACCCTGATCTTACGCTCGCACAGATCGATCTCCTCACGCACGTGATTGCGGTGATCAACGCCGCCGCAACGGTCTGTCTGGTGGCCGGCTGGTACTGGATTCGTACTGATCAGGTCGACAAACACCGGGCAGCGATGCTCGGCGCGTTCGCGCTCATCGTGCTGTTTCTGGTCGTCTATCTGATCAGAGTCGGCGGGGGCGGCGAGAAGGTCTTCGTCGGCCCCGACCTCGTCAGAACGGCGTATCTCATCATGCTCGCGATCCACATCCTCCTCTCGATCGTGGCCGTTCCCGTCGTCCTGTATGCACTCATTCTCGGGCTCTCACATACGCCCGCGGAACTGCGCCAGACCGCCCACGCTCGCGTCGGTCGGATTGCGGCGGGTACGTGGATCCTGAGTCTCGTGCTCGGCGTCGTCACGTACGCGATGCTCAATCATATCTACAGCTACGAGTTCGGGATGATCGTCCCCGTCTTGTAGTTGGGGCCGGACGGCTGTCGAGATGACGGCACTCGAGCGGTGGTATGAACGGTCGAAAACCGACAGAAAACGTCGCTACTCCCAGAGGTGGATGCCGACGACGGCGAGGGAACTAAAGATCATCGCCGCAGCGAAGCCCCAAGCCGCCTCGATGTCGGGTGCGCCGGTGAACATCAACGCGGCGCCGATAGCCGCGAGCGCACCGAGTGCAAGCGCCAGTCCGAGCCCCTTGTCCGTGCCAGATTCCGATTGGGTCGTCATGCCCGGGGGTTGTGAGTGCGGGCTCTTAATTGCACCTGTTTTGGCAAGGTCAACCACGGCTCCCGTCTCGAGGACTGTGGCGTTCGTTCGTCCAGTCATACGGACCGTTGTAGTTCTTTACCGGTGATCACCGACCCCGTCCGGGTGATCACCGGTAAAACGCTACAACAATCCGTATCAGTTGATCGTCGTGTGTTCCGACTCCTCGTTGAGCGCGAGATTTGCGGCGATTTCGGCGTTTCGCATCGCGTACTGGGCCGTCTGCTGGAGGCTGACCAGTACCTCTCGAATTCGCAACAGGTCCTCGTTGTCCATCTCGGGGAGTTCGTCGAGGATCTCCTTCTCGTGGTCGGAGATTTCCTGAAACAGCGTCCGAACCCTGTTCGACTTGTCGTAATCGCGCTCGACGGCGGCCTCGACGGAGATCGTCGTGATTTCGTCGACCTGCTCGTTGAGTTCCCGAATATCTCGCATCACGGAACTATCGACGTTCAGCGAGTGGCCGTCAGTTTCGATGACGATATCGGCGATGTCCTCGCCGTTGTCGGCCGTCAACTCGAGGTTCTTCGCGATCGAGCGGTAGCCGATCAGCGGGAAGCCGCTGTTCAGGCCGACGGCGCGTGCGAGGTTGGGGTTCTGGTAGGCGGTAAAGATCAGCCGAAGCAAGAGCACAAAGATCTTGTTCGCCTGGCGTTCGCGGTTGAGCGCCCGCTGTGCGAGATCGGGATTCCCGTGAGCCAGTGCTTTGATACCTTCGCCGCGCATCGTCTGGCCAGTTCGCTCGAGGCGCTCTAAGAGGTTGTCGAGCGTGAAGTCCTCGGGATCGACAGAACATCGGATCGCGATACTCTCTGGAGTCTCCTCGATGACGCCCAGGCCCATCAGCTGCGTTTCGGCCTGGTAGACCGCGTTGATGTGTTCCGAGTCGAGCGCGCCGTCCTCGCGTTCGATGCGGATGACACGCCGGCCGAGGACGTACTGGGCGACGATCGCTCGCTCGACCGCGTCGGCATCGAGGTCGTCAGCGTGGATGATTGCTTCCGTCTCTTCGGTACTAGCGGACTCGGGCATCACCGTCAGCGTCCCTTTGCCGCTGGTTCGCAGCGATACTTCGTCCCCTTTCTCGACGCCGTGCTCGGATGCCCATTCGGCGGGGAGGGTCATCGCAAGCGTCGACGGCCCGAGTCGTTGCACTTTCCGCGTTTCCATGGTCAACCGTATGCAGCGACCGACCTTAATATTGACTATATATGCCTTACACTGCCACCGAATCGTTATATGGTTGATTGTCAGCCATTATTTGGCCGAGACCTTAAACAGAAGGAGATGAACCACCGGATTATACGATTTTTACGAGCTTCGTCGTGAACCGACCGGTTCTGACCTGCGTCCAGCCCCGGAGTTCCTCGTCGATCGCGTCGCTGTCGGTATCGACACGCAAAACGTCGAGATCGGCCAGTTTCTCGTCGGTGGCGACGATCTCGACATCGTCGGCGCACTCGAGGACGGCCGGTGAAATCTGGTGATTACCGCGGCCGAAGACGAACCCCTGGCCGCCGATCGGCGAGACGACGACCGTGACCGGCTCCTCGAGGGCGGCGAGGACGTCGGCTTCGGCACCGTCGCGGACGAGGATCTCGTCGTCGCGCCAGACATCGACCCCGAGTGGTGCCGGGTCGATGCCAAGTTCCGACTCGATCGCGCCGACGGTGCTTCCCGGCCCGAAGACGTAGGTTCGACCCGACTCGATCTCGCGAGCGACGCCCGAGGCGAGCGTCTCGACGCTTCCACTCGTGACCTGCTTGCTCGACTGAACGGCGGGCGCGACGGGGACCGACACGACCGCCTGAAGCGTCGTCCGGACGTCGCCCTCGCGGTAAGCCACCTCGTCGATGTCGGTCACTTCGCGCGATTCGACGCGATCGAATTCGGCAGCGATCCGACCGGCGTCGGTCGGCGTCACCCCGAACACCGACGAGTAAATTTTGACCCCGGCCGGGACGCCGAGCATCGGCGTCGTCTCGGCTTCGTCTGCGTCCTCGAGGGCGGTCGCGACGTCGACGGCCGTCCCGTCGCCGCCGACGAACAGGACGAGGTCGACGCCGCGCTCGAGAAACGCCCGGACGGCGTTGCGGGTATCGGCCGCGCTGGTGCCCGACTCGGCGGGTGATTCCGGCGTCGCCTCGGCCGGTTCGTAGACGACCGTCGGTTCGTAGCCGGCCTCGCGAGCGGCGGCTTCGCCCATGACACCCCCCGCCGTATAGACCGCCAGTTCCGGCTCTCGATCGAAAAGCGATCGCAACGCGGTCCGCGCTCGAGTCGGTGCACGCGGTTGTGCGCCCCGGTTTCGTGCCTCCTCGAGTTGTCCATCGGTCCCTTTCAATCCGACCCGACCGCCCATCCCGGCGATCGGATTGACGACGACCCCGAGCGCGTCCATGGCAGGGGTATGGACGGTCGAGTCAAAAGGCTGTGGTGATGTGGCTGCATCCTGTACGTATCGGCCTCGTTCGGTCCGGAGCCGGTATATGAAAAGCTAAGAGGGATGGGAACTGATCGGCGAGCATGAACGAACTCGTACACGGTCTTCTCGAGGCCGAACCGGCACTGCCGATGGACATCGTCGGCTGGGGGACGCTCGCATTGGGTCTGTTAGTCACGCTCGTCTGGCTCGTCTATCTCTACCGGTAAGTCGTCCCGACACTTGTTCGACGATCGTCTGTGACTGGACCCGGGAGCGGAGATCGCTCCTCGAGAGCGTCGTTTCCTTCGACGGGTCCGAAACCGAGAGTCAGCCCCGGATTGAAGACGCCACCGGTCGAATTGTGTACGCGGATCGCACTCACACCGCCATCGAATGTCCAGGGAACGAGTTACGGTCGATACGGAGGAGATGGGGCCGCTAGATACGTTTCGGCAATTTTTCTCGCTCGAGCGTGACGTACTCGTCCTCTCGGTGGCGATGTTCGCGTTCAGTCTCGGGTTCCAGATGACGAACCGGTTTCTCTCCGAGTATCTGGTCTTTCTGGGTGCGACGGGGGTCGTCGTTGGCGTGTGGGGGACGTTCGGCAACGTTATTGGTGCGGTATATCCGTACTACGGTGGTATCATCTCGGATCGCATCGGCTCGCGTTACGCGCTGACGGTCTTTGGCTTTCTCTCGGCGATCGGCTTTGGCATCTGGCTGGCAGCAGCCTTCGTCGACCCGATCGACCTCGGAATCGTTACCATCGAGCCGTGGGTGTGGGTCTTCGTCGGCCTGTTGCTGGCCCAGTGCTGGAAATCGTTCGGGATCGGCGGCCACTACGCCATCGTCAAGCAGGCCACCGAACCGAGTCGGCTGGCCCGCGGGTTCGCCAGCACGGAGACGTTCCGGCGGACGGCGTTCCTGCTCGCGCCGCTGATCGTCGCGGTGTTAGTCGCCGACGAGTTCATGCCCGGCTTTCTCTGGGTGCTCGTCATCGGAGTCGTCTTCGCCCTGCTCGGGACGGCGGTCCAGCACGTTATGTACGAAGCGGAGGACGACGGCGTCGGCGACGAGTTCGATGGATTCGGACAGCTAGTCGACGATCTCAGGGCGCTGCCCGAGCCGTTGCGTCCGCTCCTCGTCGCCGATACGTTCGTCCGGTTCGCCAACGGGATGGTCTACGTGTTCTTTATTCTGGTGATCACCCAGATAATGGAGATCGGCTGGACGCTATCGCTGCCTGCGGTCGGAACGATCGATCTCGCACCGGCGGCGCTTTTCGGCGTGCTGTCGGGTATCGAGATGCTCGTTGCACTGCTGACGATGGCGCCGGCAGCGATGCTGGCCGAACGCGTCGGGCTCAAGCCGGTCGTCGGACTCGGGTTTTTCGTCTACGCCGCATTCCCGATTCTGCTCATCTTCGCTCCCGAAAACGTCTGGATTCTGCTCGCACTGTTTGCCTTCTCCGGATTGCGGTTCGCCGGGCTTCCAGCACACAAGGCGTTGATCGTCGGCCCGGCCGAACAGGGTGCCGGCGGCCGAGTGACCGGTTCGTACTACGTCGTCCGGGGTGCGGTCGTGATCCCCAGCGGGATACTGGGGGGCGTGCTTTGGCAGTACGTCACGCCGGAAGTGGCGTTTACGCTCGCATCGATCATCGGCATGATCGGCGTCGTCTACTTCGTTATCTTCGGCAGAGAGTTCGACGCCTACCGGAGAGCGTAGGTGGGACAACGCTGCAGCTACCCGAGTAAAATACTTCAGTCAAGTGCCGATACCGTTACGAATCTGCCTTACAGGCGCTCGACGTTCGTCGCGCGCGGGCCCTTGGGGGCCTGCTCGATGTCGAACTCGAGCTCCTGTCCTTCCTCAAGGTCCGGGCCGCCGATGTCTTCCATGTGGAAGAACACGTCGTCGTCCGCGTCCTCAGTCTCGATGAATCCGTAGCCGCCAGTGTCGTTGAAGAAATCAACGGTTCCTTTCGCCATTGCCTTTGAATGGAGTCGACGGACACGTATAAATACACCGACTCCACCCCGCGAACGCGTCTCGCACGTCGGTCGGGTGCTCGAACGTGACGGCGGCTCGTTCCACCGCGTCACCGACCACGGCCACCGCTCGAGGCGCCAAGCAGCCGAAGTCCCTTATATTCTCCCGTGGAAAACGAGACGTATGGCCGAGTACGAGCTCGACGCGATCGACCGGGAGATTCTCTACGCGCTCCAGGAGGAGGCCCGGAACCTCTCCTCCGGCGAGATCGCCGAGCGGACCGACGCCTCCTCGAGTACGGTCCGGAAACGTATCCAGCGACTGGAGTCGGAGGGGATCATCAAGCGCTACAGCGCCGACATCGACTACACCAAATCCGGCTACCCGATCCGGATGCTGCTGTTCTGTACGGCACCGATCACGGACCGGGGCGAGTACCTCGAACAGACCCTGGACGTTCCAGCCGTCATCTCGGTACAGGAGCTGGTCACTGGCGAGGAGAACCTGCTCGTGACGGCCGTCGGCGAGACCGACAGGGACATCACGCCGGTCGCACAGGAGCTGTCGGACCTCGGGCTGACGATCACCGACGAAGTCCTCGTCCGCAGCCACGAGGTGACCTCGTTCGACGAGTTCTCCGGCGAGTGACGCTCCTGAGGAGCCACCGCTCCGATAAACCGTTCTCGAGGAACCCGTCGCCAGGCTAGTCTGTCTTCTGGGCTACCGGAATCGCGCCACGCACACCCAGCCCACATCGAGGAGCACCGCTGCTGTGTCCCCCGTATCGCTCGATATCCCCCGACAGAGAGCGCTGCTTCGGCCAGCTCCACCTCGAGACCGTCGATGACAGTTCGTTCCTTGGTACGCCATAACACGAACAAATTGTTCGAATCGGTGGTTATAATAACCAGTCTGTCCAACCACTGTCCAGATACGACCGGTTCGGTAATACTTGCCCGAACCTGTCCGTTGGTCAGACGGTCGGGCCTGGTCGGACGGAGTACCCGAAGAATGTCAGACGAAACACCGACGAACGACACCGTACCACTCGCTGAAACGACGACGACGCCGTCCTCTTCGGTCGCCCGAGCGGCGACGCTCGCGGTCTGGACGCTCTTCGTCCTCACCGTCGGCATCCTCGTGCTCACCGCCTGGGGCGGTTACGAGTGGAGACTCGAGGGTATCGCGGTGATCGACGGACTGACTGCCGTCATGTGGGCCGTCGTGACATTCTTCAGCGGCATCGTCCACAGCTACTCGCGGCGTTACATGGCGGGCGACAGTCGCCTCGAGTCGTTTTACGCCCGCGTATTCGCGTTTACGCTCGTTGTGATGGCGCTGACCGCAGCCGATCACGTGGCCCTGTTCGGTCTCGCGTGGCTGGCGATGGGACTGTTGATGGCGTCGCTGATCGGCCACGAGCGCGACTGGACCCAGGCGCGGGCCGCCGCGGCCCTCGCGCGGACGTACTTCCTCGCCAGCAGCGCCTTGCTCGCGGTCGGGCTGGTCGCGCTGGCGTGGACGACCGGGACAACGTCGATCACCGGGATCCTCGGTGAACTGGAGAGCGTCCCGACCGCGGTCGGACTCGTCGCCGTCGGCGCGATCGTCCTGGCGGCGATGATCCAGTCCGCGCTGTTTCCCTTCCACGGCTGGCTGCTGTCCTCGATGACGGCGCCGACACCAGCCTCCGCGCTGATGCACGCCGGGTTCGTCAACGCGGGCGGAGTCCTGCTAACGCGGTTCGCACCGGTAGTCGCCGACGAACTCCTCGTCATGTCTGCCGTCGTCCTGCTGGGCGCGTTCAGTGCCCTGCTCGGCCAGGCGATGTTGCTCGTCCAGACCAATGTCAAGCGCGAGCTCGGCAGCTCGACCGTCGCCCAGATGGGCTTTATGATCATGCAGTGTGGCCTCGGCTTTTTCGCCGCGGCGATCGCCCACCTCATCCTGCACGGCTTCTACAAGGCCTACCTCTTCCTCTCCTCGGGCGCATCCGTCGAACACACCGCTCCGAAAGCGGCCGGACGCACCCGACTCGGCTTCTCGGGTACCGCCGTCAGTCTCCTCACCGCCGTCGGCGCTGGCGCGCTCTTTATGCTCTTTACCGGCAAGTCGGCGACTCTCGACAGCGGAATCGTGCTGACGCTCGTGGTCGTGTTGACGACGATCACCGCGACCCGCGACATCCTCCAGCGGACGACGCTGCCCGCTTCGCTCAGGCTCGTCAGCGTCCCGCTGGTCGTCCTCACCGCGATCAGCGGCTACGCGGTGACCTTCAACGCGATCTCGTCGCTGCTTGCTGGCGTCCCGATGACCGCGACACCGACCGAGCTGACCGTCGTCCACTACCTCGTCGTCGCGCTCTTCGTAGGCGCCTATCTCGCGACGGAACTCGGCTGGCACCGCTCGAGCGACCGCCTCTACGTCACGCTACTGAACGTCTCGCAGCCGAACGCGGCGACCGTTCTCACCACCAAGGAGGAGTACGACCGATGACACGCACACAGACCCAGACCCAGGCCCAGACCGCTGACGCGACCGAACGCCGCGATCACATCACCGACAGCATCGACCGCGCGGCCGACCGCATGGGCGCGGTCTGGCCGATCCACTCGTTCGTCACAGCGAACCCACTCTCGGGGTTCGAGAACCGCCCATTCCACCGCGCCGTTGCCGAGGCCGAGGCGCTGTTCGGCGGCCGCGGCTACCCCCACCCCGACATCTTCCGTCGGGCCTGGGAGGACGGCCGAATCGATCCGAACGTGCTCCAGGCAGAACTCGAGGCCCGTGGGATCGACCGGGATCCGGAGACGCTCCTCGAGGAGCTGGAACGAGCCGACGCCGAGCGCGAGCCGGCGACCGACGACGCGACCGAGACCGTCGACCGCATCCTCTCGAAGTGGCTCGCCGCCTTCCTCGATCAAGGACACGCGACGTGGTCGATGCCCGGCCGCGAGGACGGCTTCTACGCCGCTTGGCGACAGCTAGCGCCCAACGACGGTGATCTCCCCTGTGACGACGCCGACGAACTCCCGGAGACCGCCCTCGAGGCGCTGGACGCCGTCCTCGACGAGTATCCGGAGTCGCGCTGGGAGGCGATCCTCGAGGCCCACCTCGCGGCCCTTCCCGGCTGGACGGGATTCGTCAAGCAGCGCGCCGACGACGACTTCGACCCGTGGCAGGAAACGTACCCGATCACGCTGGCGTCGTATCTGGCGGTGCGTCTGACGCTTGCCGATCTGCTCGACGCGCCGATCGAACTTGACGAGCGGACCGATGCGAACGCGGGTTCGGACGGGGACGCGACCGACGGCGACGTACCGCTGCCCGAGATCTGGCTGACCGCCTGGGAGCGCAGCTACCGCGACGGACTCCTCGCGGGACTCGACGACTCGGTCACCGATCCCACGCACGGTCCCGGTGACGGGGACGCCCGCCCCGACGCCCAGCTCGTGTTCTGTATCGACACGCGCTCGGAGATTATCCGCCGCCACATCGAGGCACAGAGCGAGTACGAGACCCACGGCTACGCAGGCTTTTTCGGAATTCCAATGCGATACGAGGGACACGACTCGGCGGTCGCCGCCGACGCCTGTCCGCCGATCGTCGAGCCGGAACACCAGATCAGCGACGAGCCCGAGACGAACCACGCCTGCGACGAGAAGGCGGCGACACACGACCGTTGGAACGGGCTGGTGGACGCGACTCGGAAACATTTCAAGCGCCTCAAGACCAACGTCGCCGCCGCGTTCCCGTTCGTCGAGGGGGGCGGTGGCGTCTACGGCTCAGCGATGGCCGCGCGGACGCTCGCCCCGTCCGCTCTCTCCACGCTCGAGACCGTCGTTGACGAGCAGGTCCCGAGCACCCACGAGTTCTGTTCGCCGACAATCGACTACCCACGGATAAGCCACGACGAGAAGGTCGAGTACGCAGCGGCGGCGTTCGATCTGATGGGGTGGACGACGTTCGCCCGCCTGGTCGTCTTCACCGGCCACGCGAGCCACACGACGAACAACCCATTCGACTCGAGTCTCGACTGTGGGGCCTGTGCCGGCAACCCCGGCGGCCCCAACGCCCGCGTGCTCGCGGCGATCTGTAACGACGAGGCCGTCAAAGCCGACCTCCGTGAGCGTGGCTACGAGATTCCCGAGGATACCGTCTTCCTTGCAGGTGAACACAACACCACGACCGACAAGATCACTCTCTTCGACGACGAGGTGCCCGAGAGCCACGCAGACGCGCTCGAGCAACTGCGCGAAGACCTCGAGATCGCCCGAGCGGGCGCGACGGCCGAGCGCACCGAGTCGATGACGGCCGACGAGCCGGCCAACAGCGTCCGCGAGACGGAACGGCGCGCCCACGACTGGGCCGAGACTCGCCCCGAATGGGGACTGGCCGGCAACGCCTCGTTCGTCATCGGGCCGCGCGAACTGACCGCCGACGAGAATCTCGACGGGCGTGCGTTTCTCCACTCCTACGACTGGACGACCGACCCCGACGGCGAGGCCCTCGAGTTGATCATGGCGGGACCGCTCGTGGTCACCCAGTGGATCAACAACCAGTACTACTTCGCGACCGTCGACAACGGCGTCTACGGCAGCGGCTCGAAGGTTACCCAGAATCCGCTTGGCAACGTCGGCGTGGTTCAGGGTAACGGCGGCGACCTGATGACCGGCCTCCCGCTCCAGTCGCTGAAAATCGACGACGAACAACCCTATCACCAGCCGCTGCGTCTCTCGGCCGTGATCCACGCGCCGGTCGAGCGCGTCACCAAGATCCTCGAGCACCACGCGGAGATCGAGCGATTGGTCGCCAACGAGTGGATCGGCGGCCTGACGGTCGTCGATCCCGAGCGCGACAACGAGGTCTTTCACTATCAGGGCGATCTCGAGTGGGAACCCCGAGTGCGGGTCCCAATCGCACAGCAGCGGTAGTGACATCCCGATCGAGGCCAACACGAACAGCAGAAACCGACGACGCTGCCGCGATCTCGAGTCAGAACAGGAGACTCTCCGTCACCGTCTCGAACGCGTCGGGAACCAGTTCGGAGATCTGCCCAGAGTCGGTCTCGCCGTTGACGTTGACGAGGTACGAGCGGCCGTACTCGTTGCCGTAGACGCCCTGGAAATCGTAGACGAAGCCGTAGATGTCGACATCACGGGGGACGTCGTCGGAGTCGGACAGCGCCCGCGCCTGGTAGTCGACGTTGTACTCGACGAGCTGGTTGACGATCCGGTCTTCGTCGGCATCAGCGTCGATCAGTCCGCTCTCGAGTGCCTCCTCGACGACCGGTGAGAGCATCTCGATCCACTTGTCGACCCCCGGTGGACCGGGCAACTCGGCGCCGGTCGCGACCCGGTAGGCGGCGGTGACGGCCCCGCAACCGGTGTGACCGACGACGGCTGCGACGGTCGTCCCGGTGTGGTGAATCGGGTAGAGCATCCCTCCGTCGACGATCCGCTCCCCATGATCCTCGTCACAGACCTGATTGCCGAGGGTGCTCGGCGTGAAGATCGCGCCCGGTCGATCGACCCCCCACATCTGTTCCTGGGGCACCCGCGAATCTGAACAACAGATCGCGACGACGCCCGGGTGCTGCTCGGTCTGGACGTCCGCAAAGTAGTCCGCAGGCAGCGACTCGACGTGGCGCTGGTTGCCAGCGAGTAACTCCTCGAGGAGGGCGTGGTCGGTCCCCATACGCGGTAGACACCGACGCGGGGCAAAAAACTTCTATCCGTTCGCGCTCGTGGGAACGCGGCTCTTCGCGCGTCGGACAGCCGTCGCATCGCCGCTCGAGTATCCCTTCCGCGAGGCAAATATTGAATTGTTGCCACGAGAATGGTGGTGTATGCCAGCAACTAAGCAGTGGCAACTCGCAAGTCGTCCGGTCGGCGAACCGACACACGACAACTTCGAACTCGTTACCGTCGACCGACCCGAGCCCGGCCACGGCGAGGTCCTCGTCGAGACGCTGTATCAATCGGTCGATCCCTACATGCGCGGTCGAATGCGCGACGCCGAATCCTACGCCGACCCGTGGAACGTCGGCGAGCCGATGAAAGCCGGCATCGTCGGCGAAGTGCTCGAGTCCAACGCCGACGACATCGCCGCGGGCGACATCGTGACTGGCGACGGTCTCTGGGCTGAACACGCCGCAATCGATGCCGACGATCTGCGTACGGTCGATCCCGAACTCGGCCCGGTCTCGACCGCACTCGGTGTCCTCGGGATGCCCGGCGCGACGGCCTATTTCGGCCTGCTCGAGGTCGGCCAACCCAAACCCGGCGATACGGTCGTCGTCTCGGCCGCCGCGGGCGCGGTCGGGTCGGTCGTGGGCCAACTCGCACGCATCAACGGCGCTCGCGTCGTCGGGACGGCCGGCAGCGACGAGAAAATCGACTGGCTCACCGATGACCTCGGATTCGACGCCGCGATCAACTACAAGGAGACCGACGACCTCGGGTCGGCGGTGGCCGAGGCCTGTCCCGGCGGCGTCGACGTCTACTTCGACAACGTCGGCGGCGAGATCACGGACGCCGTCTGGCCCCTGTTGAACGAGCACGCTCGAGTCCCGGTCTGTGGGCAGATCGCACTCTACAACGCCACCGAACTGCCGACCGGCCCGCGAAAGCTCACCAAACTCATCGAAACTCGCGCCCGCGTCGAAGGGATCCTCGTTCGGGATTACGTAGGCCGGTGGGGAGAAGCGTTCGAGCGTCTCTCACGGTTCATTCAGAACGACGAACTCCACTATCGCGAGAACGTCGTCGAGGGCCTCGAGAACGCTCCCGACGCCTTCCTCGGTCTCTTCGAGGGAGACAACATCGGGAAACAGCTGGTGAAGGTGGGGGATCACGAGTACTGATACGGTGTACTGTACGTCAGTTCCGGCCCAGCCGCAACCCGGGCGGCGGCTGGGCCGGTACATCGGTACAGTAATCCGTATGAGACCGCTCCCGCTCGATCACCGCGTGCCTCGACAACGTCGAAGGCGCAACCGAACGCGGGCACCGTCGGCACGACTACGCTCGAACGACAGTTCGCCGCCGAACCCCTCGACGATCCACGTGACGAGCCAGAGTCCCAGACCGCTGCCGTGTCTGAGTTCCGTAATCTCGGCATCGCCGGTCCGTACCTCCCGTTCGACGGCCGGAATACCCGGTCCGTCGTCGGCAACCGTGAGATAACACCACCCCTCGGTGTCGGTCCCTGCCTCGAGCCACACGCGTGGCTCACTGGCCGGGTTGTGTTCGATGGCGTTTTCGAGCAGACTCGAGAGGGCGACCTCGAGTCGGTCCGTCCCGGTGACCCAAAGCGTGTCGGGAACCTCGAGCGTGATCGAGGCCTCGGGATACCGCTTGCCGAACGTACCGGCGACCGACCGGATCAGCGGGACACAATCGACCGTGGCGTCGGTCGGTACCGACGTGTTGAGGATCCGGTACAGTTCGCTGGCCTCCTGTGACAGCGTCTCGAGGTCGTCGATACCCGTTCTGGCGGTCTCGACTAACTGCCGTTCTCTGGGCTCGAGGGCGTCGGTATCGAGCGTCTCGAACAAGCCGTCGAGGCTGCCGGCGACGAGCGTTACCTGGTTTCGAAGGTTGTGTCTGAGTACGCGATTGAGGACATCGATCCGGCTTCGGTTTCGCCGGTCCTCGGTCAGATCCGTGTAGACGGCGAAGCCGCGTTCGACCCCCGCTGCGGTCTCGTAGGGAATGCCCCGATAGAGAAACTCCCGGATACCATCCGTCGTCTCCCGGCGGACGTGGCGATAGTTGACCTTGCCGCCCTGCGTTCGATCGTCCAGCGTGGTCGATTCCCCCTCGAGCCAGGTCGGGACGATGTACGCGTTGAGCGACTGGCCGACGATTTCGTCGGGTTCGTAGCCAAACACCTCGCTGAAGGCGGGGTTGATTCCGCGAACGATCGGCTCGCCGTCGACGAACTCGAACTCCACGACGGCGTCCTGGATGTGTTCGATCAGGTGGCGAAACCGTCCGGGCTCGAGGTCCGTCTCGAACCCGCATGCAACACCAGTACTGTCACCGGCGGCCGACTCTCTACCCACGGACCGAACACCATGTCATCAGTACGTGACGTGATAGTAGAAGCTAATCAATGTTTTCGCCGAAATCGGGAGACGGCGTCGGCGACGACGGCACGAACTGCAGGCCCGCCCACGACTGCAGTCGTGGAACGCGTCGTCTGGACCGCGTTTGGCCAGTTTCGTGCCAACCGATGTATGTCGGTACCAGAGCGGCCACAGGACGGCTCGCGGCCGCTCCGGGAAACCGGTACGGTAATCCGTATCAGTCGGTGAGCCCGTAGCCGATTTTGAACAGGTACACGTCGAGCGCGACGACGGCAACGGTGAGGACCGTCAGAATCGACAGCGACGCGTAGGGAGCGAACTCGGCGTAGGCCGCCGGCGCGACCTCGAGCAGGTCCGAGTAGCCCAGCAGCCCGTATCGGACGCTGTCGACCATGTAGACCATCGGATTCAGCAGCGAGACGTACTGCCAGACCGGATCGAGCATGGTCAGCGAGTAAAAGACCGCGCCGAAGAACACCAGCGGCCGCAGGATGAACTGGTTCATGACGGTCAGATCGTCGAAATCTCGAGCGACCAGGCCGCCGATGATCCCCAGGCCGGCAAAGAGCGCGGCGATGACGACCATCGTCGCGACCAGAAAGAGGCCGTTTTCGATGCTGATCGGAACAAACAGCCGGCCGACGATGGCGATGATGACGCCGACGATCAGCCCGCGAACGGCGCTGGCGGCGACGTAGGCGACGACCATCTCGACGTAGGAAAGCGGTGAGGTCAGCGTCTCGTGAATGTACTCGTTCCACCGGCCGTGAAAGATCGAGAACGAAGCGTTCTCGAAGGCGTTCGAGATCGTCCCCAGGACGATCAGCCCCGGCACGAGAAAGAGGATGTAGCCGATCCCCGCGACCGGTTCGTCGATCCGCCCGCCCAGGATCACTCCGAAGACGGCGAAGTAGAGCACGTTCGTGATCGCCGGCGGCATGAACGTGTTCTTGGGGCGGCGAACGAACCGCAAAATCTCGCGGCGGACGAGCGAGCGAAAGCCAATCGAGATCATTGTGCGATTCCCTCCTGTGTCGCCTCGTCTTCGGTGTGTGAGTCGCCTCGGGCAGGCGACTCACCATCCCCAATCGACTCGTCGTCCCCGGGCTCGAGGTCGCCGTCGCCGGTCCCGGATCTGGTCACCGATCGATCCTCGCGCTCGGTCAGATCGACGAAAATCTCCTCAAGCGAGGTCCGCGAGATTTCGAGATCGACGATCTCGTGGCCAGCCGCCTCGAGATCGTTGAGCAGTTGCGGGGCCGTCGCGCCGCCATCGTCGACCCGCACCTCGAGGCGGTCGCCGGCCGTCGACACCGCCTCGGCGTACGCGCCCAGATCGCCGTTCAGTCCGCCGGCGGTGGCCGGCGTCGACTCGAGGCGGACCGACACCGTATCCGTGCCGCGGGTCTTCAACTCGTCGGGCGTCGCGACGGTTACCTTCCGGCCCTCGTTCATGATCGCGACGCGGTCACAGAGGCGCTCGGCTTCCTCGATGTAATGGGTCGTCAAGAGGATGGTCGTCCCCTCCTCGTTGAGTTCGGTGACGAGGTCCCAGAGATCGTGGCGCAGTTGCACGTCGACGCCAGCCGTGGGTTCGTCCAGAATCAGCAGGTCGGGATCGGTGACGAGCGCTCGAGCGAGCAGGAGTCGGCGTTTCATCCCGCCCGAGAGCCAGTCGAAGCGTTCGTTCCGTTTGTCGTAGATGCCGACGCGTTTGAGCACCTCGTCGGCGCGCTCGGCGGCCTCGTCGTCGGGAATTCCGTGGTAGCCGGCCTTGTGCATCAAGACTTCTTTGATCGGGAAGAAGCGATCGACGTTGAACTCCTGGGGTGCCAGGCCGATGGCGTCACGAGCCTGCTGATAGTCGCTCTCGACGTCGTGACCGAAGACGCGAGCCTCGCCACCGCTCTTGCGAACCAGCCCGACTAGCGTGTTGATGAACGTCGTCTTGCCCGCACCGTTTGGTCCGAGCAGGCCGAAGAACTCGCCTTCCTCGACCGTCAGCGACAGTCCCTGCAGGGCGCGCAACTCGCCGTACTCCTTCACCAGATCGACGGTCTCGATGGCCGGTGGCATCGCCGGATCGTCGGCCCCGACTGCGGTTAAGAATGTTGGTCTCGGCACTCGAGACGTGGGTTTCCCGAGGTGTGTTTCGTACCGTCTGGATTACTGTTGAATTCGGCCCGCCGCCTTCGGCCGCTGGCCGAAGTCGGCGTTGCCGCCGCTTTTTTGCACGATATCGAAGGCAGTCATCAGATCGGACCGCGAGATGATGCCGACGAGGTCGCCGTTCTCGACGACCAGGAGGCGACCGATGCTGTGTTCTCGCATGCGTTCGATCGCCGTCATCGCGTCTGAATCGGCCGTGATCGTCTCCAGGTCCGTCGACATCACCTCCTCGACGGTGTAGGCGTCGCGTTCGACCGGATCGATCTCTCGAGCGTCCGAGAGGGTCACGAGTCCGATCAACCGCTCGTCGCCCATCGGATCGTCATCGATCACCGGGTAGCCGGTGTGGCGCTCGGTGAACATCCGCTGGAAGAGTTCGGCCAGCGTCGTCCCGGGCGCCACGGTGTGGAGATCGCCCGCCGGCGTCATGATGTCGGCGACGGTGACATCCTGGAACGCCGCCTTCATCGTCACCTGCTGGGCCTCGCTCGAGGCCGCGATGTAGATGAAAAAGGCGACGGCGATGAGGATGACGTTCCACGACAGGAGTCCGAAGAGGCCGATGAGGACGGCAAATATCTTGCCGACGGCGGCGGCCTGCTGGGTCGCTCGAGCGTAGGGCTGTCCTCGTGCAAGCAGGGCACGCAGAATTCGGCCGCCGTCCATCGGAAACGCGGGGAGCATGTTGAAAACGGCGAGGAAGACGTTCAGAATCGCCAGATAGGCGAGGACGAACCGGGCCCCATCGAGCGACTCGGGTGTCACGACGAACAGGGCGTAGGAGCCGACGCCGACCAGTACCGAAACGATCGGCCCGGCGATGGCGATGTTGAACTCCTGTTTCCAGTCTTCGGGCATCTCCGAGAGCGCGGCGACGCCGCCGAGCAGCCAGAGCGTGATCGAGTCGATCGGAAAGCCGTAGCGTTGGGCCGTCAGTGAGTGGCCGAGTTCGTGTAGGACGACGCCGACGAACAGCCCGAGTGCGGCGGCGAATCCGAGCGTCCAGGGCATCCACCAGGGATTGGTCACCATCCCGACATCGATGCCAGCCCCCATCGAGAGGTTGAGCACTTCGACGACGGGTTCGATCTGTAGCCCGATCAGATACGCAAAGACCGGGAGAATCAACAAAAAAGTCACGTCAAGCTTGATCGGGATGCCAAAGAGCGACCCGACCCGGAAACTCCACATCATGCCGACAACTAGCAGTGGAACACCCTTAAATACGCCGCTGGTCCGACGATTTCGCCACCACCTGCCTGCAGCCAAATTCGAGCCACCACATATCGACGTACCAGTGACATATATTCGTTTTACATACCATCGCGGTCGGATGTGAAGACGTAACTTCTACGCTGTCACTGCCAAATTCGGCCCTCGATAGTCCGAACGAACGGGAACCGTTCATCGATCGAACTCCCTCCCGACAGATCGACCTCGAGAGAAATCCCGCCCGTATCGCCGTGAAGGGGCCAATCCTTGGCAACCTGTGTCAGAATAGCCGTCTGGCATCGCGTATCAATAGATATAATCACGTACTTATATTTTAACGCGTATCTATTCATCCTACCATAGAGTTATATGTAGGTTCGTCGTCGGTATTTGCACGATGATGGAATACGACCACCCCACGCAGATCGACCAGCTCCCCGCGGACGTCACCTCGCCACAAGGCAAACTCGTCTATCTCTATCTCGAGGCGACCGGCGGCGCAACGGTCGGCGATCTGAACCAGACTCTCGCGATGAACAAACTCAGCGTGCTGAGCGTGCTCGAGTCGCTTTCGAGCGAAAATCATATCGAACAGACCGGCACCGAGTACGTCGTCGCCAACTGACCTGTTCGCGAACCAGCGACCCTGCCGGACTGTCACAGCTGTCCACGCGCTTCGAAGGCTTTATCCGCACGGTAGGCCTCCGTTTTCGTAAGTAACCACAACCATGTCAGAGAAACCTGCCTCCATGTACCGGGATATCGACAAGCCGGCCTACACGCGCCGCGAGTACATCACCGGTATCCCTGGCTCGAAGATCGCACAGCACCAGATGGGCGACCTCACCGCCGACCCCGAAGACTACCCCATCCAGATCAGCCTTATCACCGAGGAAGAAGTCCAGATCCGTCACGGCTCGCTCGAGGCGTCCCGGCTGTCGGGGAACCGCCACATGCTGAAAAACGCCGGCGAGGGCAACTACAAGATGATCCTCCGGAAGTTCCCCCACCACGTTATCCGGGAGAACAAGCAGGCGACGGGTGCGGGTGCAGACCGTGTCTCCGATGGAATGCGCCAGTCCTTCGGGAAGATCGTCGGCACCGCCGCCCGGATCGAGGCGGGCGAGCGCATCTTCACCATCTGGTGTGACATCGACGACGCCGAGTTCGCGAAAGAGGCCATGCGGCGTGCCTACAACAAGATCTCGCCGCCGTGTCGCGTCGTCGTCGAGAAAGGCGAAGAGCAGCTGATCGCCTAAACCGAAGTTTTGCTCTGCGGGCCGCCGTTGGCGGCCCTCGGCAAAAATTCGATTAAAAGCCTCCTCCTTCCGTTCACTCACTCTGTAGCTCACGGCTTACGCCGTTCGCAGTCGTTCGTTTACATCAGTCGTCGGCCCGCTCGCTCTCTTCGGTCGCTCGCGATCGGTTACGGGTGACATCCTGCCCTTCCCCGGGTCATGCGTCTCTCGCGGTCGCTCGAGACGCACTCCCGGCCACCGCAACGACCCTTCGGCCACCGCAACGACCTCCGTTCGATCGGTCTCGAGCACCTTTTTACCCGTCTACGCCCGAGTTCAGGTATGATCGATCTTGCGGTCGCCAACGACGAGGAAACGTTCCAGCGGATGGGCGATCCGCTCCGTGAGCGAGGGATCGAAGCCCATCACGTGCCCGCGAGCGAGCGCGTGGTGGCGCTGGGCGAGGACGCGCCGTGGTCGGCCGGCGAGTACGATGTCGGCTTCGTCTACCCCGGCCGGCTGATGGAAGGTGGGGTCGCGGACGCCCTCCTCGAGGTCCCGTGGCTGAACGACCACGAGACGGTGTTGACCTCGCGGAACAAAGCCGAGGTGCTAGCTCGCCTCGAGCGTGCTGATCTGCCGGTTCCGAAGTCGGTCTACGTCTCGAACGACGTCGACGAGTCGGAACTGGCCACGGTCTTCGAGCGATTCGAGCCGCCGGTCGTCGTCAAGCCCAACTCGACGACACGCGGCGTCGGCGTCGCGAAGGCCCACGACGTCGACTCGTTTCTGGGCATCTGTGACTACCTCTCGCTGGTCCACGACTACCGGGCGACGGGGGACCGATCCTTCCTGGTCCAGGAGTACCTCCCGAACGCGACCGACTACCGCGTGATGGTGCTCGAGGGCGAGTACGTCGGCGCCGTCGAGCGTCGGTTGCCCGACGACGCCGTATCGGCGGGCCAGTGGAAACACAACGTTCACCGCGGTGCGGAAGCGACCGGTATCGACCTCCCACAGGAGCTGCGCGAGCTCGCCGAAGCCGTCGCCGCCGAACTCGCGATCCCGTTTCTCGGCGTCGACCTGCTCGAGACTGACGACGGCGTCGTCGTCAACGAGACTAACGCCAGGCCAACCATCGACGCCGCGACGAAGTACGAACCGGCGTTCTACGATCGGCTCGCGGCGGCGATTCGGTCGACCGCGAGCCTCGAGTGAAGCCGTCCTCGGTTGGGAATCGATCTCCCGTTCAGACGGTTTACTGTACGTCATTGCCGGCGCACCCGCGACCCGGACGGCGGTTGCACCGGTTGACTCGCTTCGCTCCTCGACCGAGGCTCGTCTCACACAGTTCGACTCACCGCCGGGACATCGGTACAGGAATCCGTATCAGTCTCGGCCGTGGCGCGTCAGGCACTTCGAGAGGCCGATCAACTCGACGGGTTCGGAGTTGTCCGGCGAGTAGACGACCATCTGGCCTTTTTCCATGTACGGCACTTTCGACTCGAGATTGCTGGGAATGTTGACGCTTTTGATGGCGTCCTCGTCGCCTAAGTTGAGGACGACGGTGGTGTTGATCTGTTTGAAGACGGCGTCGTCGATGTCCTGTGGGTCCTGTGTGATGAGAAAGAGGCCCAGTCGCTCCTTGCGACCCTGTTTGGCGGCTTCGGTGAATTTTTTGATGACCTTGCCCGCCTGAACGCTGTCGGCGTCGGTGAGGAAGTTGTGGGCCTCGTCCATGCCGAGCAACAGCGGCGTCTCCTTGATCCGGGCGTAGGTTGGATCGTTCGAAAGCTTCTCGTCGATCAACAACGAGGAGAGCGCGAGGACGATGGCCTCGGTCGCTCGCGTATCGTTGATGTGGTAGGTCGGCACGACGCTCAGCCCGCCGGGTCGGACGAAGTCGTGGATCAGGTCGGTGATCGGCCGTGCGTCCTGATCGAAGACGTGGTCGAACCCGAGCACCCGACGGCGGACGGCGTCGAAGGTCGCCTCGTGGACGCGCCCCGACTCGTCGAGTTCCTCGCGCAGTGCTGGATCGTCGAGGAAGGTCGTAAACTCCTCGTACGTCGCCTCGCGGCCGTACTCCTGTCGGAATCGTGGGAGAAGCACGCTGACGAGCGCGCCGTACTGGTTGTCGTTGAGCCCGCTGCCCGCGACCAGCCACGGATTCTCGTGGACCATCGAGAACGGAATCGTGAACTCGACCTGTGGCGCACGATGGTGGCCCGCCGAGTACGACGCCGACCCCACCTTCGGGACGAACGCCGTCGTCTCCGCAACGCCGCCGTGAGCGATCCCCTCACGCTCGAGTTTCCGGGCGAAGTCGCTATCCAGATCGGGGTTGTCGTCGTGCATCTGGGCGTACTCGTCCTGGGGGTCGAACTGGACGACCGCCGGCTGAACCTCGCGGCCGTCCTCCATGGGGTACGTCCGCTCGTCCGCGAGATACTGGCGCAACATGTTCTTCGCGCCGTGGGTCTTCCCCGATCCCGTTCCGCCGGCGATCAGGGTGTGTCGAAAGACCAGCGGATCGCCCGCGTCGTAGTCGTCTTTCAGTCGGTAGTCGATCGTCGGCGGCGATGCGGCGGTCGTCACTTTCTCGCCGCCGACCGAGAGATGCCCGAGGAAGACGCCGTCTTCGGGCATCTTTAGCCCGGTCTTGATCTGTTCGGTGTCGGCAGCTTCCTCGATCACCGTCTTCGGTTTGGGCACGCGGTCGGTCATCCGCCGCTTGAGTTCGCCGTCCTCCCGATAGAGGATCGCCACGGGCTCGAGTGTGGCGACGAACTTGTAATCAGCTTCTTCGATCTCGTCGGTGCGCATCGCGCGTCTGGCGTGGATCTCCGTCGCATCGTCGGTGTGGTACTGTTGGGCGTACTCGAGGCCGGTAATCCGACAAAACAGCGTTTCGCCGCCCGCGTCTCCACCGGAAGGCCCTCGACTGGCGGCTGTCACCCCACCGTCGGGATAGGGCGCGAGCAGATAGCTGCCCAGCCGGATCGACGAGCGGTTGCCCTTCGTGACGTAGGCCCGCAGCGTCGTGTCGTCTTCGTCTTCGGCGACGCGAAGCCCCTGGGAGACACAGACCGCGCCGATGCCGATGTCCTCGCCGCGGGGATCGACTGCCGTCGTTTCGAAGTGGGTCTCGGTGTCGCCCGCGTTCGCGTCGACCGACGACCCGTCACCGCCGGCCGTCGATCCACCATCGCCAGCCGGTGACGACCCCTCACTCGGGTCGACGTCACCGTCGTAGTCGTTGAAATCTCCCAGATCGGTCATATCACCCCAATCTGACTGATGCCTAAAACACGTTTCCCTCCGCGAGAGTCCGGTCGTCTCGACGGTTGTCCGCGTCGATACGTTCGCCCGCTGGTCTGGCGGTAGTTCCGCTCGTTGGTCGTGCTCGAGGCCCTCGAAACGGTAATACCGATCAGAAGGCGTCGCCGATATCCCGCGCGAAGACCTGTTTGGTGTCGCGGTCGTACCCGAGCAAGTCGATGGCTGCGAGTGCAGGCAGATGCATATGGTGCAAGCGAATCTTCACGCGCCCGGTATCGGCAGGCAGTGACCGTTCGCGGCTCGCAAGCGTCGCTGCGAGGGATTCGATCGACACCGGACCGTCGTGGTCGGCAAGCTGGTTCAACAGGGCGATCCGGACCGGATCGACGACCTGTTCGATGTAGTCCTCGAGCTCGTCGTCGGCCTCGAGCAATCCGGTGATCGTACTCGGGCAGATAGGGAGGCCGTCGGCGAGTGCGATACCGGTCTCGATATCCCACGTGATGATGTCGTGTGCGTCCAATCGTGGCAGGTGATTGTGCACGAGGCTACACCGAACCTCGTGTCGCTTGCGCCCGTCCGAACTGCTTGCTCCCTCCCGTTCGAGCAGATCGGTTGTCACCGCCGACAACGGCCGGTACCGGTCCTCCTCGAGACACTCGAGCAGTCGGAGTCGCCGGGGATGGCACAACACCTCGTATCGATCCGCCGGAACGTCGGCGAGAGAGTCCAACTCCAGAGCATCGCCGAGGCGAGCATCCGAACTCATTGTTCCGGTAGACCGCTGCAACGAGGATAAGCACACTTCCAAAACAATTTGGATTATTAGTATGATAGGTTGGGGCGCTGAACGCCGTGGTTATCCCACCGAGTTTTTGCCGCTAGACGACGTAACGGACGGTATGCTCATGGTACGCGGCCGAGCCGGGGGGACCGAGCTCACTGGAACGCTGTACGAACGCGGTGAACGGGCCCCGTCGTTCAAGGGCGCGCCCGACGAGGACGCCGCGTACGTTTGGGTCTGTGACGAGTTTTACGAGGTCGACAGCGGCGGGACGACTCAGCGCGTCGACGGCCGCGAGGTTCACCTCGCGTTCGAGTCGCCGATGCCCCGCGGCTTCGATACGCGCGATCAAGCCGTCGAACAGGCCAAAGAACACGTTAGAACCCAGTTCGCCCGAATCGGGGTCGATCCCGACTCCGTCGAGTTCGATGTCGAAAGCCAGGAGCCGACGTAACCGAATAGGTTCGGGAAGAGTACCTTCGGCGCGTGTCCCGAACCCCCACGTATGCCATCGACGACGATCGACCCCGACACCCAGCTCGCAACGCTCGTCGAAACAGACATCGCGTTCGCCCGCGTGCTCGAGACGGTCGGGCTCGACTACTGCTGTGGTGGGAAACGGTCGCTCGAGACCGCTTGCGATGCCGCCGATCTCGAGGTCGAGGCCGTTCTCGGCCGTCTCGAGGCCGTCAAAAGCGACGAATCGGAGCGACCGCGACCGGCTGCGTCCGCCGGTGCAGCCGTCGAAACCGATCGCTCCTGGGAATCGCTCACCCAGCTCGCGAATCTGATCGTCTGGGAGCACCATCGATACCTGCGCCAGGAGTTGCCGGAGCTGGAGGCGTTGGCCGCGAAGGTCGCTCGCGTTCACGGCGATTCACACCCTGAACTTCGCGACCTCGAGGGGGAGGTCGACGCCCTCGCCGCGGAGATGACCGACCACGTCGACGACGAGGAACATCGCGCGTTCCCGATCATCAAGCGACTGGACGCCGGCAAACCCCTCTCGAGTGCGGAGGAGGGGCGGCTCCGGCGGGAGATTCACGCCCTCGAGGACGACCACGACGAGACGGCAACCCGTCTCGAGCGACTCAGCGACCTCACCGACGGGTACGCCGTTCCCGAGGACGCCTGCGGGAGCTACCGAAGCCTATTCGAGCGCCTCGAGACGCTCGAGCAAAACACGCATCTGCACGTCCACCGCGAGAACAACGTGTTGTTCCCGAGAGCCGAGGTGTTGCTCGCCTAACACGAGAGGGTGAGGCGGTCTGTTGTCCCGGTATGCCGACACACCTACATGGGTCCGTCCGACAGCAGTGCGCTCAAGTTCGTGCCCGCCCAACGTCGAGCATGCGCGTCACCGTCGACGTGAAAGGCGAGGCCACTCACGAAATCGACACCGACGAACTCCCAGGCGACTCCACGTCGGCTGCCGGACAGTCCGCCTCGAGCGACGGGACGAGCAATCCGGAATCGACCTACGCCGACCTCCTTACCGCAGTCGACCTCAGTCCACACGAAGTGAGCGTGCTGGTCGACGGCAGACCCGTCCCCGAAGACCAGCCCGTCGACGCCGACCACGTGACTGTGTTGCGACTGATCAAAGGCGGATAGATGTTCGTTCGCACCGCTATCCCCGACGATACGCTCGAGATTCGACGCATTATCGACGCCGCGATGCTCGAGGTGGGCGACGTCGAATCCCGTATCGACGGCGATAACGTCCTCGTCGCCGGCGATCGACGCGGCGGGTCGGGAGCCCAGGACCGGCTCCTCGGAACGGCCGTCCTCGTTCCCACTATCGACGAAGACGACGCGCCCGGCGCTCGTATCTCGGCGATCGCGGTCCGGCGTCGCCACCGAAATCAGGGGATCGGCCACGCCCTGATCCGCCGGGCTCTCGAGCGCGAGGGGCGTCTCACGGCGCGATTCGACACCGACGTTCGCCCCTTCTACGATGCAGTCGGCTTTTCGATCGAGCGAATCGACGACAGTCGGTATCGTGGGGTCATCGTCGCTTCGGACGCTCTCGGGCCGGGCGGGTGCTCCTGAACGAAGCGCCATCACGACGACCGGGCGTCCGTAAGCGTCGACCGGAATCGTTCGAGACCGAGCTCGAGCATATCGGGACTGACGGGCTGGAATTCGCTATCCTCGGGAAAGTGCGGCCGCACGGAGTCCCAGCTATCGCGGGCGTAACGCTCGTCTAAGAGCACGCGCACACCGACGTCCTCCGGCGAGCGGATGACGCGGCCGATCGCCTGGCGTGCCTTCCGAACCGCGGGGATCGTCAGCGCGTAGGTGAAGCCGTCCTCGAACTCGTCGTCGTAGGCTCGACGGACGGCCTTCGTCCGGGGACTCGCGGTGTTGACGATCGGAACGCCACAGACGACCGCTGCGGAGAGCCGATCCCCGCTGTAGTCGACGCCCTCGGTCAGGGTCCCGCGAAGGCTCGTCACGAGAATCTTTCCCTCGCCCGCGAAAAAGTCGCTCTTGAGCGATTCGGTCGCGTCGTCGTCGCTCGAGGCATCGAGCAGGACGGGCTTGTCGACGCGCCCCTCGAGGGCGTCGGCGATCCAGGCGGCTTCGGCGTAGCTCGGCATCCCGACGAGGACGTTACCGGGGAGCGCTCCGACGTGGGAAACCGCGTCGACGTACTGCCGTCGCGTCGGATTCTGTGGCTCGTCGCCCCCGCCACTCGAGGCGCCCCGTCCCTCGCTCTCCCCGCCCGGCCGCCCGCGGTTGTCGTAGGTAAACTTCGGCGCGGCGACCGCGAAGCTCTCGCGGTTCTCTTCGGGGAAGTGCAGACCGTAACGTCGCTCGACGACCGGCCGATCCTCCTCGCGCTCTATGTACTGGAGGCCGGTCACGTCGGTGAACGCCTCGATCGGCTCGAGGGTCGCACTCATCAGGATGCCGCCGCCGAAACTACCCAGACGTTCACCGATGGCATCGCTGGGAACACAGTTGTGCAACGCGAGTCTGGCCGTGTAGGCCCGCCGCCAGGAGTCGGCCGGCTCGGTCTCGTTCCAGGTGCGCTCGAGTTCGATCTCCCGGAAGTAGTCGGTGTGGCCGCGTCGATACCACTCGCCAAGCACGCGGCCGACGGCAGGTACCGACCGCGTTCGCTCCTCATCTTCGGCGTCGTCGAGGATTCGTGCGGCGACCGCGCCGACGCTCTCGGCGCGCACCCAGTCGGCGTCGCTGTAGCCCGCTTGGCGTGCCCACTCCGTGATCTCGTCTTCGGCGGGCTCGCTCGGGTCGCGAAGCGGGATCTCTTCGTCCTCGAGGTCGGTCAGGTTCGACTCCCACCCCCTGTGTTTCCGGTCGAGAAACGCCGTGACACGACGGTCGAGTTCACCGCGGAGGTCCTGGACGAACTCGAGCGTGCGGGTGAGGTCCTCGAAGGAGACGTCGCTGTCGGCGAGTTCGGCCCGGACGAGTTCGGCGTCGGCGGTCTTGGAGCCGCCCTGGGCCTGTCGACCCTCGCGCTCGAATTTGACCGGTTGGATAACTCGCGACAGTTCGGTTTCCGCGTCTCGTAGCGTCGTATCCGCGATGCCGTCGCTGACTAAGTTCCTGACGCGGGGCTCTACCATGTGCGCTTCGTCACAGACGACGAACGTCGAGTCGTCGAGCAGGGCGCCGGTAAAGGTGCCCACGGTCCGGGGATCGAACGCGTGGTAGTAGTTGCCAACGACGACGTCGACGGATCCGAGCGCTGCGCCCATGACCGAGTGCGGGCAGGTGCCGTGGCGGACCGACCGTGCCACGAGGTCCTCGGGCGTGACCATCCCCGCCTCGGTGATATCATAGGGAACCGCCTCGAGCGGGCTCCCATCGCTGTCTTCTTCGGGGAGGTCTTCCAGATACTGGGCGTAGAACGGGCAGAACTCGGTTTCGGCACCGACGGGACCGCCGTCGGAATAGGTCGGCATCGCCGGCGGGTAGGCTGCGGTTTCGCCCGCCGTCTCGAGGAATCGTCCCGTCGGTCCAGACTGGCCGCTGTCGGCGAGGCCGGTCTGTTGTTGGCGCGCCTGTGCGGTGAGCGAGCCGGCGGTTGTTTCCCCGCCCTCGCCGGTGAGATCGCGGGTTCGATCCCGTAGCGTCTCACAGCGATCGTAGACGTTTCCGTCGTCGATCCCGCCCGCGTTTGCGCGGTTGTACGGACAGACGTCGGCCTTCCCGACGAGGGTGAGCCCCGACACCGGATCCCACTCTGTGGGCAGGTTCTCGTTGATCGTCTCGAGGTCGGCTTCGAACTGGCGCAGTTGCTGTTTGACGCTCGTCAGGACAAACACGCGCTCGTAGTCGGTCTCGGGATCGCGGACGAGGTCGATCCCTGCCGTCAGTGCGATCATCGTCTTGCCCGTGCCACAGGCACCCTCGACGACGGTGTAGCCGCCGTCTCGAGCGGTTTCGATGGCGGTCTCGATGCCGTCGACCTGCTCGTCGTAGGGCGCTTCGTGGCCGAAGATCGCCCGCCAGTCCGTCATGCTTGCCGTACTCATCGTCGGTCGGCCATAGCCTTGACGGAGTCGTTGCCTCGGCTTCGGGTATAAACTGCAGGTCGAAACTATATCGAGTGCGGATTGTGACGACATCGACGGGACGGTCGCCACCGCAGAAGTTGACTGGTTAACTTCTATAACGAACCACGGGAATTGGAATTACGGGTGCGACTGAATTGACTGGGTGACTATCGTGCCGATCGTCCAACCCGACAGCTCAAAGCTATTTTCGACCGCCAAACGGCCTGAAAGCACGCCCAACCGGAGAAACAGCGAGAATGCCGCCGCCCACCGAATCAACACAAACCGGAAAATCCCACGACCTAATCTCCCGGGTCGAACAGGCAGAACGCGACCAGTTCCACGATCTCGCCAGCCCGCAACGGTGGCTTTTCGCCAAGCTCCATATCGACCTCCTCGCGCAAGACGAAGTTCGCTAACCGCCACACATTGTACATGATCACTCCGACGACGAAATACAGGAAGCGGAGCCGGTAATCCTTCGAGGCGCAAGTCGGCAGGAAGTGTTTCTTGATCGTCTTGTACTGGTTCTCGATCTCCCACCGCTGGTACTGCGTCGTCAATGCCTGCGCTCGATCCGGCGACACTTCCGCGTTCGTCGTGAAGATCACGTAGTCGTCTTCCACCAGGGCCTCGTTCTCCTGCGCCGCGTCTTTTGGCACGTACATGATACTTTGACCGCATCTAATCATAACCGACGACACTCCCGACATCGATCGCGAGAGCCCGCGCCCTCGAGGCACCTATTCACGCTTCGACGACAACCCGTGATTCTACGTCGCTGACGACCTCGCGAAGTCGATCTCCCTTGGACCGCTTGGTGACGCCGAACGAGCGGTCGACACGCTCGAGGTCGGTTGTCAAAGAGGAAACAGCCAGGCTGCTGCCGGAGAGAAAATCGTGCGAACACCGACCGATTGATACGACCGTCGAAGCAACGGAACCGTGATGACAGAGGAATCTCCGGTCGACTCGCCGCTTTTGGGCGCGAAAGCCTACGACGAGCCGTCGGTGTTCACATCCGACTCGCTGGTTCGGGAGGCCCGTCGGCAGAAGGACCTCCCGGAGGAACCCGTTCCCGAAATCTGTGCGCTTGATCCCGACGGCGACCTCGTGCGGTATCTGCGAGAGACCGGGCAGGCCGAGCGCGATTCGAACTGGCCCGGCTACCATACCGACCTCTATCGGTTCGAACTGGGCGGTCAGGAAATTGGGCTCGTCGGCTGTGCCGTTGGCGCGTCCTTCGCGGTTCTGGTCGCCGAACAGCTCTTTACCGCGGGCTGTGAGTTTCTCGTAAGCATCACCTCTTCCGGCCGGATCGTCCCGCAGGACGACCCACCCTATTTCGTCCTCATCGAACGCGCTCTGCGAGATGAAGGGACGAGCCACCACTACGCCGAACCCGAGCCGTACGCGACCCTCAAAGCGGACCTCCTCGAATCGGTCGAGTCGGCCTGCGAATCTGCGGTTTCGACACCCGTCTACACGGGGGCTACCTGGACCACCGATGCGCCGTTTCGCGAGACTGAGACAGCGATCGAGCGGGCCCGGTCAGAGGGCATTCTCGCCGTCGAGATGGAAGCCGCCGCACTGTACACCTTCGCGAACGTACGCGAGTACCCGGTCGTTTGCTTCGCTTACGTCACGAACGACATGGGCCAGGGTGAAGAGGAGTTTGAGAAGGGCATCGCGAACGGAAGTGAGGCCGCACTCGAAGTCATCGACGCCGCGGCCGACGCCTGGTACTGCGACGCTGCGCGTTAGTTATAAATAGTCGTCCCATTCATTCCGACGCCTCAAATGGCCACGGAACGGAACGTCGGAGCTGCGGATCAAAGTGCTCGAATCGTCTTGAGAATTGCACCCGGTTCAACGTATCAGTCGCTCTCGACCGGTTCTACGCTCCGTGCTCCTGCACGTAACACGTCGCCCTGTGCCTCAGTCAGCAGTCGCACGAACTGACCAGCGTTCGTCACGAGCTTGTTCTCCGCCTTCCGCAGATGTTCTTCGAAGGTCGCCCGCGCGACAGTCGTCCCCTCGGCGAGTTCGGTGATCGACGCGCCTCGTGGCTGATCGTAGTAGCCCGCGTCCAGCGCGATCCGCAATGCCTCGAGCTGGCGCTCGGTGAGCCCATCGAACAGTCGATCGACCGAGAACAGCGAACTGTGGGGAACGTGCTGTTCCTCGATCGAGGTCTTCGAAAGGACGTCGATTTCCCGGTCCTCGTCGAGCTCGGCAAGCAGTGCGGTTACATCACCCTCGTCGAAACCGATCACTGAATAATGTTCCCAGCCGTTGCGGTACACTGTTGGCGGCAGGTGCACGCAGTTGTGGCGCTCGAACTTTCGGACGATTGACTCCTCGATGGGGCAGGAACACGACTGGACGATCACGTTTAGGTCCGAACCATCGATCGACGTGTGGAGGATCGTCCCGAGTTCGTCGATCTCCTCGAGTAAGTCGCCGTCGTCGGCGTCCGGGGCGCTGATCTCGAGGACCTGACAGTCCTGGAGGTACCACTCCCGGATCGACACTCCCGGGAACTTCTCCGAGACCTCCCGGTAGGGGCACTCGTGGCGGAGCTTGAACGAGACTTCGTGCATTCCCATAGTAGTGTAACGGCTCCGGAAGCAATAGTGTTGCCGGTTATAACCGGCTTTCGATCAACCAAGAAAGGCGTCGGTGACCCATCGGGAGGAGTCGTCCGTCTCGAGCGACGCCGACGCACTGACGAGGACGAACATGCTCTCTCCGTCGCCATTAATGATCTGGCGGGTCGATTCCGGGGGGATCCAGACTGCATCGCCAGCTTCTACCTCGACGGTCTCGTCGCCGACGACGACCGTCGCCTCACCCTTGATCAGGACGTACACTTCCTCGTGACCGTCCTCACGGTGGTCGTGTGGTTCGCTGCACCAGCCTGGCTCACACCGGACGATCGTGACCCCAACGTTCCGACACTCGAGTGGCTCCCGAAGGTGGTGCATGCCCCCTAGGACTGTCTCGACGGCATCGTAGTTCGTGTGCATGTAGTTCCCCATGTTTCCACCGTCGGTCCCCAGCGGAATATCTCGAGTGCCGGTTATAACTGGCATTGGGGATATGTCCCTACTCTCCCTACGGGATATTGATGTCAGAGATTGCGCCGGAAACCGTTGCACAGCGACTCGAGGGAGGAGACGACGACTTCACGCTCGTCGACATTCGGCGGGAGGCCGACTTCGAGGAGTGGCACGTCCCGGGAAGCGAGAACGTTGACGTCTACGAGGAACTGAAAGACGACCCCGACGCGGCAGCCGAGGTGCTCTCCGACCTGCCAGAGAACGGTGAGATCGTCACCGTCTGTGGGGCGGGCGTGCTTGCCGCCGACGCGGCGGAACTGCTCCAGGAGCAGGGATACGACGCTAAGACTCTCGAGAACGGCATGAACGGCTGGGCACGCGTCCACCGCATGGCTTCCCTCGAGGTCAACCTCGACGGGGAGTTGATCCAGGTTGCCCGCCCTGGAACGGGCTGTCTCTCTCACGTCCTGATCACCGAGGGGGAGGCCGCCATCTTCGAATCCTCCCAGTACACCGCGGAGTACGAAGCGGTCCTCGAGGAGTACGACGCCGACCTAGCAGGCGTCTTCGACACCCACGCCCACGCGGACCACGTCTCCGGTGGGAAGAACCTCGCCGAGGCCCACAGTGCACCGTACTACCTACACCCGGCCGACGACGACGGTATCGACGCGACGCACGTCGAGGACGGGGACGTTATCGAGGTCGGTGCCGTCGAGATCGAAGTGATCCACACACCCGGTCACAGTCCGGGCAGCGTCTCCTACGCCGTCGAGGAAGAGGCACTCCTGACCGGTGACACGCTCTTTCACGACAGCGTCGGGCGCGTCGAACTCGGCGTCGATGCCGGCCTCGAGGAGACCAGCATTGAGGACAACGCCGAGACCCTCTACGAGAGCTTAGAGCGCCTGCGTGAGCGCGACGGTAACCCACTCGTGTTGCCGGCCCACGACCCCGGCTCGCCACAGCCACCTGTGGCCGCGAGTCTGAACGAGGTCAAGCAGCGCAACGAGGCGTTCGTCCAGGATCGGGAGACGCTAGTCGCGGCGCTGTCGGCCGACGTGCCTAAGCAGCCGCCGAACTTCGAGCGCATCAAGCTCACGAACGTCGGCACCGAGGAAATCTCGGATGAAGAAGCGGACGAACTCGAACTCGGCCCGAACCGTTGTGCAGCCGAATAATCCATGAGCGGCGAGTACGCACAGGGAATTCGTCGAAACTGGCGGCAGTTCCTCCTGCAAATTCTGACGGTCTTCGCCGTCGGGCTCACGATGGGCTCCCAGCGCAACGTGGTGCCCATCATGGGCGAGGAGACCTTCGGCGTCGAGTCGCTGCTGGTCATCGGTTCGTTCGTCGTGAGCTTCGGAATCGTCAAGGCCGTCCTCAACCTCTACTCGGGGAAATGGGCCGACGCCTACGGCCGCAAGCCGATCCTGATCGCGGGCTGGATCGCCGCGCTCCCGATCCCCTTCATCCTCATCTTCGCGCCGTCCTGGAGTTGGATCGCCGTCGGGAACGTCCTGCTCGGGATCAACCAGGGAGTCGCATGGAGTATGAGTATGATCTCGAAGATCGAACTTGCCGGCCCCGATCAGCGCGGGCTCGCCGCGGGGCTCGACGAGGCCTTCGGCTACACCGGCGTCGCCGCCGGCGCGTGGCTAACGGGCGTGATCGCCGCCCAGTACAGCCTCCGGCCGGAGCCGTTCTACTTCCTTGCGGCGGTGATCGTCGTCGCCTTGCTCATTGCGATCGTCCTGATCGAGGAGACCCTCCCCTACGCGAAAGCGGAAGCGGAAGGACTCGACGACGACAGTGTCGAAGCTGACGGTGGGAAAAACGAGGCTGACCTCTCGTTTACCGAGATCGTCAAGCGTGCCACATACAAGGACCGAACGCTGCTCACGGCGGCACAGGCGGGCCACGTCGAGAACTTCGTCGACACGCTCGTCTGGATCGCTTTCCCCCTGTTCCTCGTCGCTCAGGGCTTAGACATCGCCCAGGTCGGGGTCGTCGTCGGTGTCCACAGCGCCGCGTACTTCCTGCAGGTCTACACTGGCAAGCTCGGTGATCGGGTGGGACGCAAACCCCCAATCGTCGCCGGCTTCTTTCTCGCCGGCGCGGGCATCCTCGGGATGGTACTCGTCGAGGGGTACTACCTCTGGATTCTCTTCTCGGCGCTGTCAGGCGTCGGGATGGCGCTTCACTATCCCAACCTGATCGCGGTCGCAAGCGACGCCGCTCACCCGCTGTGGCGCTCGACCGGCCTGGGCGTCTACCGGCTCTGGCGGGACCTCGGCTACGCCGTTGGTGCCGTCCTCATCGGCCTCTCCGTCGACTTACTCTCGCTCGAGGCTGCCTTCTATGGCACCGCCATCGCGATGTTCCTCTCCGGTGGTCTAGTCGTGGTCTGGATGGAAGAGACCCACCCCGACTTCGGCACCCACGAACCGCCGGCGGTGGATCTCGAGAGAACCGAGGAGGTTACCCAGGACTGACCATTTCGAAATACCCTACTGCCTGATACGGATTACTGTACCGATGTCCCGGCCCAGCCGCCGCCCGGGTCGCGGCTGGACCGGAACTGACGGACAGGAAACCGTATGCGGTCTAACTGCTGGTCCGTCTCTTGCCGTCCGGCTGCAGCTCGTTGACGGCAAGCCAGAACTTTCTCCTATAGTAGCCACTACAAGAGAGCTTATCATAGAACCCCTCTCGTGGGTTCCGTCGGTGGGTAGTGCAGGTGAGCGACGTATCGCACTGGAGTCTGATCCACACGTCAACTGGTGAAAATAGCGTACAACATCCAGAGAGTCATCCGTTTAGACTACTCTCGCTACATCCGAGACGAGTGAATCTGAATCCTGTTCGTTAATCGTGGCAACATAGCCTCGTGTATCGGAGCCGGCTATCCGCAGCTTCCGGCTTCAACGACAGAGTAGCCACCATCCGAGAGTGGATCAACTATCACGAAAACGAGCATGGCAGCCAGCCCGCGGTCACCGTAGCCGTACCGATCACCGTGTCGGCGAGGATAAGCAGTTCGTCACCCGCCCTCGCAGAGAGCAGCGTCGAGAGTACACCCGTGGGACCGACAGCACGGTCTCGCACGCCAACCTGTATTAATATCATCTCTTCTATGGTGGTTCATCGACTCCGGCACGAACTCTGTCCGTGCGCCAAAGTGTTTGCTGGTTGGTGGTTTGTAGAAAGCCAAACTCCGAATCTCTGCCACCGGGGTCCGGCAACTTCCATATAGCGCTTAGAGCTTTATTCGAGAGGAGACGACAGTCTTCGATACACGCTCGAAACAGACGTTCAGACCTTCTAACGTCCGTCCTCTTTTAATACACCTCGAGTCGTAGGCGTCGTATGGCCACGAGCGAACGCCCACGACTCGGGTTCGGCACGACAGTCTACACGGACGACGGCAAACCGATCGGTCAGGTTCGCGGGTTCGACGAGGACGGCGTCTACATCACGTTCCGTGATGGATTCGAGGGGATGAGCGTCGAGCACGTCCGTTCGGGCCACGAGTTCGGCGAGGCCCACCTGATGTGGCGCTGTCTCGAGTGCGGCGAGATGGACAAGCTCGAGGACCAACTGCCCGAGACGTGTCCCTCCTGTGGCACCGACCGGGAAAACCTGTACTACTGGACCGAAGACTGATAACGGGTCACGAGCCGTGACTCGGCGACGGGAATCGTTTTTGTCACACCGCACCCACCGTGAGCTATGGAGGTCGTCGTCTTCGGCGCCGGCAGTCTCGGCAGCCTCGTCGGCGCTGTGCTCGCACGCGAGTCGATCCACGACATCACGCTCGTCGGCCGTCAGCCCCACGTCGAGGCAATTCGGGAGACGGGACTTCGACTCGAGGGTGAACTCGAAGCCCACGTCCAACCCCGGGCGACGACCGACGGCCGGGACCTCGAGGGCGATCTCGCGGTCGTCACCGTGAAAGCGAGCGACACCGCAGTGGCGGCCGAGGCGCTCGCGACGGGGTCGTTCGACGCGGCACTGTCCCTGCAAAACGGGATGGGAAACGAGGAGACACTGGCCGAGACACTCGAGGCGACGGTACTCGCGGGGACGGCCTCCTACGGCGCGATCTATCGTCAGCCAGGCGTCGTCACCTGTACGGGCTTAGGCGAGATCGTTCTGGGCGCTCGAGACGGGGGTTCGTCGGCGCTTGCCGAGCGCGTCGGCGAGGCGTTCACAGCGACTGGACTCGAGACGATCGTCGTCGACGATATGCCGCGGCGACTCTGGGAGAAACTCGCGGTCAACGCCGGAATCAACCCGGTGACCGCACTCGCAGACGTCGACAACGGGGCCGTGCTCGAGGCGCCCACTGCCGAGATCGCGCGGGCGGCAACCCGTGAGACGGCCCGCGTCGCTCGAGCCTGTGGCATCTCGCTCTCCGATCAGGAAGCGCTGGCGGCGATGGAGACGGTCGCCGCGGAGACGGCGGCGAATACGTCCTCGATGCGCCAGGACGTTCGGGCTGGCCGCCGAACCGAGATCGACGCGATCAACGGCTACGTGGTAACTCGAGCGGCGGAAACGGGGCTCGAGGTCCCGACGAATCGGCTGTTGAGGGCGCTAGTTCGAACGTGGGAACGCGGACTCGGCCACCGATAGCGAGTCGGAGTCAGCGACTCGAACCTCGTGGCCGCCGCTGTTGGCCAGGTGCCAATTTCATCGATGCAGCCGTACGAGAGCGACGAGCCGAACGAATCGATACCCGACTTCGCCGACAGAATAAATCATATTTCGATATACAGAATAGTGTCCTCGGCACCACCAGTGGTCGTGTGTTTGGGACGGTACTCATTATCTCTCTTCACGGTCAGCGGCGGTCGCCTGCAGTTGCGGTTGCGGTTTCAGTACCGAACTTTGTGAGGTACTGAGAGTAGCTCTTTATCCAGAAATGCGGTCTCAGGAACTCGAGGCAACGCACGTAGAACAGCAATATACCCTCATATTCAACCCCGCCCACGGTGGGACGGAGAATCCGCCTTGCTACCTAGTTTGAAGTGAAAACGGTTTCACATACCAGTAATGACACCGTCCCCGGTCGTCGTGTCGGCACTGATCGAAGTGGCGATCGGGATGATTGCTGCTGTTGTTGCCATCATTGCCTGGCAACACCGTCGGATACGAGCCAGTCGCCCCCTTGTTGTTATGGCGGTTGGAACCTGTCTATACGCCCTCTCGGCTGCAGCGTCATCGTTTGTCACAGATCCGGTCTGGTGGCGGTTGGGTAACAACATCCGGTACCCACTCGGGGCAGCGATCGCAGTCGGCTCGTTTTTCGTCATGGTAGCGTTCAGCGAACGAGATCAATTACAGAACAGATGGATTCGGGCACTTCTCGCGGGCTTTGTCGTGGTCAATTTCGTCGTCGCGATGACCGATCCGCTTCACAACCAGTTCATCACCGCCCAGCAACTGGTCGATGGCGTGGTCGTCGGGACGGCCGGGCCGCTGTTCTGGGTGCATACGATCACCTCCCTCGGAATCGTCTTCCTGGCCACCGGCCTCTGTCTCGGGACGTTTCTCACCTCGAGTGGGATCCATCGCAAACAGTCCTTGTCGATCCTCTCGGCGTTCGGTGTCGGTATCGTCGGATTCGCCTGGCAGTCGATCGCACCCGTACACCCTGCTCTCGATCTGGCAGCTGTTGGCATGCTCGGCTGGTGTGGCATCATACTGTGGGGCATCTTCGCCGCCGACTTCTTCGATATCGTTCCTGTCGGTCGGGAGCGTGTCGTCGAACGCATCGACGACCCAGTCGTCATCCTGGACGGGAACGATCGCGTCCTCGACAGCAATCCGGCTGCCCGACGACTGGCGACGTCGTCATCTGAGTGGCATGGGATGCCGGTTTCGGAGTTTTTCGAATCCTCTCCGGAACTGGCCGACCGGGTCACCGCTAGGACGCCCGGCGAAATCACGCTCGAACAGTCCGGAACGACACGTCGGTTCGATGTAACGATTTCCCCACTCGACACCGGCCATACGGACCCGGGAGACCGAAAGCAGCAATCAGAGTCCGCTGTCGTCATTTTACGGGATGTGACCGCCCAGTTCACCTATCAGCGTGAGCTCGAGCGGAGCCGTGAACGATATCGGTCGCTGTTCGAGAACAGCCCGCTCGTTCTGTGGGAACAGGATCTCTCGAAGACGATCGAGCGAGCACGGACGATCGCTGCGGATACAGACGACCTTGCTGCGTACCTCGAGGAACATCCAGAACAACACCGAGAGCTAGTAGAGACCGTCGAGATACTCGACGTCAACGAGGTCGCCGTCGAGGCCTATGACGCGGAGTCGAAGAGCGAGCTCGTCGACCGAATGGGCGAGTTGTTCACCGACGAGGCGTTGGCCACGAGCAGACACATGCTCGAGGAACTGATCGATGGCGACCGACACTTCCGGGCAGAGACCACCTACCGGACACTCGACGGGGACACGAGACACGAACTCATCGAGGTGTTCGTTCCGGAACCATACGTTGCGGACTGTTCGCGGGTGCTCGTGGCTGGAGCAGATATTACGGTCCAGAAAGAACGCGAGACAGAACTCCGGTATCAGACGGCGCTGTTCGAGGCACTCAACGAGTCGACGAACGTCGGCGTTCTCGTCACCAACACCGACCGCGAAATCCTCTGGTACAACGACCGATTCCGCGAACTGTGGGGCATTCCGGAGGAAATCCTCGCCGCCGGGAGGGATCGGGACGCCGTCGAGTACGTCCTGGACTCCCTCGCCGATCCGGATCGGTTCGTCGCGGCGACCGAGGACCTGCACAGGCCGCCGTTCGAGCCACTGGAGATGGAACTTCGGCTACTGGATGGTCGCTGGTTCGAGCGATATACCGCTCCGGTCACCGACGACGACGGCACGCGGTACGGGCTATTGACGCTCACCCGCGATATCACCGAACGGAAGCGCTACGAGAGGCGAATCGAGTCACAAAATCGGCGGCTCGAACGACTGGCGAAGGTGATCTCGCACGATCTGAAGACACCGCTTTCGACGGCAGAAAATCACCTGAAACTACTCGAGATCGAACTGGCGGATCCAGCGGCGCCGGTCGAGCAGTCACTGAGAGACCTGGAGCGGACCCACGAGCGCCTTCGTCGGTTCACCGATCACCTGCCGCGGCTGGCCCGGGAGACGACGAACGTCCACGAGTCGACCGACTGTTCGCTGAGACGCCTTGTAACCGATGCCTGGGAGGTCGTCGACACGGGGTCGCTGGAACTGACAGTTGCGGAGGACCGACGACTGGATGGCGATCCCCGGCGGCTCCAGCAATTGTTCGAGAATCTCTTCTCGAACGTCGTCGAACACGCCGTTGACGGCGTTGCGCCCGCGGACACGGCGACGACGGTTCGTGTCGAGGCCCTTGATACTGGATTTGCGGTCGAAGACGATGGACCAGGTGTGAGCGCGGGCAACGAGGTCTTCGAGTACGGGATGAGTACTGGTGATGGCTCGGGCATCGGTCTCGCAATCTGCCGGAGTATCGTCGAAGCCCACGGCTGGTCGGTCAAAGCTGTCGACGGCGACGACGGCGGTGCGCGCTTCGTCGTGACGACCGTCGAGGACATCGAACTGGACGAGACGGACTCGTCCTGACTATCGATCACTCCTCGAGGAGTCCGTTCAGCAGTTTGCGTTCGGCAGCCCGGAGATGGTGGGTGATCGTCTGGCGCGTGACGCCGAACTGCTCGGCGAGTTCGGTCGCGGTCGTGTCCCGCGGGTGTTCGAAAAATCCCTGATAGTAGGCGTGTCGGATGGCATCTTCCTGTTTGTCCGTCAGCGGCTCGAGCACGTGATCGATCCGTTCCGAAGCGTCCGATCGTCGATCCTGCCGAAGTGACGTGATCGTCGCATCGCCCCCCGTCGATTCGAGGGCCGTTTCGAGAGTGGACACGGACTCGTGGTCCGGCAGTTGCACGTGCAGTTCCATTGCGTTCCCCTCGACGAGGGCCTCGAGGACCGCCCCATCGGTATCGAGAACCTGCGAGAGCGGTGTGTCTCCGTTGAGAAACAGCGCACAGTAAAGTGGGTCATCGCTACCCCGTCCCCGGACCGATTCGCCACCGTCGGCAACGGTTATCCCATCGGTTTCCCCGACGGCGTCGACGAGGGCGGATTCTGTCGTGCCCTCGACGGCAGTGAGACAGAGGAGGTCGCCGTCACGCCGACGGACGACCGATCGGACGAGGAGGCGACTCTCCGCCGGGAGCGCTCGCCAGAGCGCGAGAAGCGAGGTCGAGCCCTCCGTGAGTTCGATGCCCACCCGAACTGGCTGCTCCGAGAGCAGTGAGCGCCTGAACTCGGCGGAGTGGAACGCGTACCCAATTGTTTCGCCGAACTCGGCCAGCAGGTGGCGTCGCCGGTCGTCGAACGCTGGCCCATCACTAGCGTACACTCCGAGGACGCCAAAGCGAACGCCATCGTGCCGGACCGGAACGCCCGCAGCCGTTTCGAACCCGTAGTCGGTGGCGATCGCGTGCCAGCTACGCTCGTCGTCCGCTGACGGGGACGGTGAGCGAACGACCGGCTCGTCCGCATCGCGGGCGGCGACCGCCGGGTCGGTGGGATCAGGGGCGGAATCGCCGCCGTGGAGGACGGTCTCGAGGAAGCCGTCGGCCCCGGCGCTGGCCTGGACCACGATTTCCCCGTCCTCGCGTTCGGTGCCGACCCAGGCACAGGCGTAGCCGTGGCCCTCGACCAAAAGCGAGCAAAACTCCTGACAGAGCGTCGTCTCGTCGCTGGTAGTCGTCAACAGCTCGAGGAGGGCGTTTTTTGCGTCGCGTTCGCGTTCCAGGGCGCGCCGGGTGCGGGCCGAGTCGACGACGGTCGCGACGCGGGTGGCCAGCAGGTTGGCACCGCCGTCGTGTTTGACGACGTACTCGGTGACGCCCTTACGGGTGGCCTCGCTGGCGACGTGTTCGTCGCCGCGGCCGGTGACGAGGATGAACGGGCAGTCGGGGTCGGCCTCCCGGACGGTCTCGAGCAGGGCGAACCCGGTGCCGTCGCCGAGCTGGTAGTCACAGACGACGCAGTCGGGGTCGGTCACGGCGTAGCGATCGTGGCCCGCCGCGAGGCTGGTGGCCGTCTCGACCCGGACGGCGTCGACGGCGTGCTCGAGCAGCCGGGCAGTGCTTCGGACCCACACCTCGTCGTCGTCGACGAGCAATACGTCGACGGGCGTCTCGAACGACGGGACCGAGTCGGCAGAGGCGTCGCTCATGGTCGGCCCTCTCGAGCGGCTGCGCGCGATGTCGAAACCAGGCGTTCGTGCCGGGGCATGTATTGTATCAGTTGTTGCAGGGTGCGTATTAAATTAGTATCTGCCTATGCAGATTTCCCTTTTATTACAACTGGATTTCATTGCAGTAGCAATGAACGAGCGGATGCTGTGGCGAACGCCGTTTCGGATGAGGGACATGAATCGGGGGACTGGTTGCTGTAGCGGGCGTTGCTGTGGCGCGCGTCGACAGCGGTGGAGACAGTCCGGTGTGGGCACTGTCCGGCAACACACCGATGGCATAGCACTCCGGGCTGGGAGTGAGCTACTCGAGGTGGTGCGATGAGCCGGCGCGGGGTTGTTGTCGTTGCGCTCGCCGTCGTCGGCCTCGGCGTCAGCGGGTTCGCTGCCACGGCCGTGGCCGACAGCGCGGACATCGACGGTGAAGAGTCGGATGTCGATGCGAACCCCGCGACGGTGGGTGCAGACTCGACACACGAGTTTACGATAGAACTGGAAGATGGTAGTGAGATCGGTGAGATAGCCGAATTCGAATTCTATTATACGGAGGGTGACGGTGCAGGGACGTCCATAGACGGAATGGACGATGCTGACGTGACGATCGAAGTCAACGGGGAGACGTATGAAGATATCGACACCGTCAGTGTAGCTACCGACGAAAGTGTCGAGATTTCACTCGACGAGGCAATTCAAGTCGCCGCGGATGCTAGCCCTAGTGATCCAACAGCAGTAGAATCTGGCCAAAACATAGTCGTATTCCTCAACAATAACGATGCCGGTGAGATTACGAACTCGGAAGCGGTGGAGACCGAAGATATCGAGGTGACGCTCACCGAATCCGACGGATCAACGTCCGACTCGACGACCGTTTCGTTCGATACCAACGGTGCGAATTCAGTCGAGGTTGAAACCGATCCAGAGGATACGATCGCTGGTGATGCGATCAGCGGGAATCCCGAAGCCAAAGTAACGGACGAATCCGGGAACCCGGTCGAAGGTGTCGAAGTGACTGTCGAGGCACAAGGCGTCGAAGGCGGTGGGATCGATGCCGGAGAAACCGAAGTCGACACTGACGACGACGGCATCGCGACGTTCGACGATCTCGAGATCGAAGACGCAGACGAGGGCTACGAACTCGAGTTCTCGATCGACACCGAGGGTAATGAAAACGTCGAAGACGGCGATGACGAGACGACCGACCCGTTCGATGTCGAACCGGCAGATGCTGACACGATTACCGAGTTCGACATTGACGATGAGGAATTCGCCTACGACGACGGGTCGACGACCGTCACCGTCCAGGCCGAAGACGAGTTCGGCAACCCAGTCGAATACGAGGATGACGCGCTGACGCTGGATATCGACGGAGCCGTCTACTCGGATAGCGTTACTAACGTCGACATCAGTGATGGCGACGCAGAAGTGACCATCGACGACCAGGACGCTCCTAGTGATCTCGACACCGCTGTCGGTGAGTTGACCGTTACCGCTGAAGCCGCTGATACCGGGAACACCGAGAGTGGTACCCTCACAGTCTATCCAGACTTCATTACTGTTAGTTTCACGGATTCTGAAGCTGATGCTGACGAAGAAGCGGTCACTGATCTCGACCTCGAACTGGAAGATAGCGACGGGAACACACTCGCGGACGATGAGGTCGACCAGATCGACGTCGAGTACACGTTGTTTTTCAAACCGGACGACTACGATGACGAGGCAACTCTCGCCGAGCAGACGCTCACCGGAGAGAGTATTACCATCGAGGATGTGACCGAGGCAACGGATACGTGGACGTTTGCGGCCACCCGTGCTGACGACTATGCCATCGAGGGTGACGTTCAGCCTGCCGTTACCGAGGGGGCCACTCAGAGCAATGTGCTCACTGTGAACCCAGTGCTGGACGATTTCACGCTCGATGACGTGACAATCGAACAGGGAGATGAACTCGAAGTCGAGTTCAGCGATGCGGTAGACCTGGCCGGAGAGACCTTCGGAAGAGAGGAGGACGTGACCGTCGACGTTGACGATCTCACTGGAGTCGACGACCCTAAAACGGTCACTGTCGACTTCGATTCGGACGGCGCGTCGACGGACCTGGTCCTCGATGGATCGCAGACAGTGGACGTCAGTGCAGGAACCTACGAGGACATCGATGCAAGCGCGGACGATGTCTCCGCTGTAGACTCGTTCACGGTCACTGTCGAAGTGCCGGTCGACTCGGTGACCGCAACCATCGACGGTGACGAGGCACCGACCGCAACGACCGGTAAGACGGTAGCCGTCGATGTCACTGTCGAAGACGAAAACGGTGACGCGATCGAAGACAAGGAAATCGAGATCGACGCCCTCGACGACGGCGGCGAGGATGTTACCGTCGAGGGCCTCTCCGAGAGCGACACGGCGACGACCGACTCGGATGGTGTCGCCACCTTCGAGGACATTGTGTTCTCGGGTGAAATCGACGGGACTGTCGAGGTAACTACCAGTGCCGAGGACGACACCGCAGACACGATGACCGTGACCGTCGGCGGCTTTGGGGCGGGTAACGGCTCCGCTACCGATCCCTACGTGATCGAGGACTGGGACCACCTCGATAACGTCCGCGAGAATCTCGATAGCGAGTTCGTGCTGGCGAACGACCTGGACCAGGAGACTGAGGGCTACGACGACGTGGCGAGCGAGACCGCCAACGGCGGCGACGGCTTCGAGCCGATCGGCGAGGACGGTAACGAATTCACCGGGACGTTCGACGGACAGGGTAACGAAATCGTGGGTCTGTTCATCGGCCGGAGTCCGGGTACCTTCGACGGTGTCGGGTTGTTCGGCAACACCGACGGCGCACTGATTACCGAGGTCGCACTGGAGGACGTCGACGTGAACAGTGACGACCAGTTCGCGGGCGGCCTCGTCGGGGACAACGACGGTACCATCACCGGGTCGTCCGTCACCGGCACTGTCAACGGCGACTCCGACGTGGGCGGCTTGGTCGGGCGGAGCGGCGGCGGCACTATCACCGAGTCGCACGCCTCCGGCATCGTCACCGGCTCCGAAGTCGTGGGTGGCCTCCTCGGGCACAACGGAGGCGCTATCGAAAAGTCGTCCGCCACCGGTGACGTCACCGGCTCCGACGATTTCGTGGGCGGCCTCGTCGGGCGGGGCGGCACTATCACCGAGTCGCACGCCACTGGCACCGTTATCGGCGACCAGTACGTGGGCGGGCTCGTCGGAGACAGCGGCGATGTAACGAAGTCGTACGCCACCGGTGACGTCACAGGCACCGAAGCCGTGGGCGGTCTCGTCGGCGGAAACGCCGGCGACGTAACGGAGTCGTACGCCACCAGCACTGTCAACGGCTCCGACAGCGAGGTCGGTGGCCTCGTCGGGGACAACGAATATGGCGAGGTGAGCGAGTCGTACTGGGACGACGAAGCGGCCGCTGTCATCGAAGCCGGTGTTGAGCAAGACGAACTAAGCGACGGTGGTGAGCCACTCGAGACCGACGAGATGACTGGCGCGAACGCCCCCGAGCACATGGACGGCTTCGCCTTCACCGACACCTGGCACGCCACGGACTCCTACCCCGCGCTTGCGTGGGAGGACACCGATCCGTTCTACGCGGTGACCCTCGAGGAGACGAACGCGCCGATCGACGAGGGTGTAATGAGTGACGGAAGTTATGGGCATGGGCTGAGATGGGCGAGTAATGGGAGGAGACCGGCGAGGCGATCTCGTTCGTCATCTGAGTGAGGAGGAG
>NZ_RBZW01000029.1 GCF_006543045.1 Salinadaptatus halalkaliphilus
TGTCGGGTTTGACGTGCTCCTCGACGAACTCCCGGGCCGTATCCCGGATCATTCGCTCTTCCTGGTCCAGATCCGCCTCGAGCTGAACGTAATCCAACGTCATTCGTGTTGGTCGACTGTCGTTGTAATTGCGTCACAGATCACGTCTGCACCGGTTCTGGCCTGGTCGTGGGTGAGCACCAGCGGTGGGAGTAGCCGCAACACGTTCCCGTGACGGCCAGCGTTCCAGACGAGGACGCCCTGTTCGTAACAGCGTTGTTGAATCTCCGCGACGAGTTCCTTGCTCGGGTTCCCGTCGGTATCGACGAATTCGACGCCGGTGAACAGCCCCTTCCCTCGGACATCGGTGACGAGTGGAGTCGTCTCGGCGACCTCTCGGAAGCGATCGCGGAGATAGGTACCGACCTCGGTCGCGTGGGACAAGAGACCGTGTGACTCGATGTAGTCGATCGCTCGAAGCCCACCGACCATCGCAGGAACGTTCCCGCGGAAGGTTCCGACGTGTCCGCCAGGGCCCCAGGTGTCGAATTTCTCGTGATAGAGCATCGCGCCGATCGGCAAGCCGGTCCCGCCAAGCGCTTTGGCCATCGTAATTGCATCGGGCGTCACGTCGAAATGGTCGGCGCCGAACCACTCGCCGGTCCGACCCAGCCCAGTCTGAATCTCGTCGACGATCAGCAGTGCCTCGTTGTCGTCGGCGATATCCCGCAGCCCTCGAAGAAACGCCGCCGGCGGGATCACGATGCCACCTTCGCCCTGGATCGGTTCGACCCAGATACCGGCCGGTGATTCGTGGCCACCGTAGGGATTTTCGAACTTGCGTTTGACGGCCTCGAGTGCGACCTCGCAGTCGACCGCCGACTCGTCGGTCGCCGAGGGATAGGGCATGTGGACGGTATCCGGCAGCAACGGCCCATATCCCTCTTTGTACTTTTTGCCTGCCGTGAGACTGAGCGCACCGGCGGTCGTCCCGTGGTATGCGCCCTCGAACGCGAGCAGTCCGTGACGACCGGTGTTGTGTTTGGCGAGTTTGATCGACCCTTCGATCGCGTCGCTACCGCTTGGGCCACCGAAGACGACGTTGCTCGCTCCCGCGAGCCCACCAGGGGCGATTTCGCGTAGCCGTTCGATGAGTTCCAGTCGGGCTTCCGTCGGGAAGTCGATCGTATGTGTCACCGCTTCGAGCTGGTCCTGGACGGCCTCGAGAACGTATGGGTTCCCGTGACCGACGTTGAGAACGCCGATCCCGGCGAAGAAATCGAGGAAGACGTTCCCATCAGCGTCTCGAACCGTTGCCCCACGGGCCTCCTCGAGTGCGATCGGCACCTGTCTCGGATACGCGACCGCGTTGCTATCTATTTCTCGCTGTTTCTCGAGCAGCCGTTCGGACTGTGGCCCGGGAACGCACTCGACTGACGGTGCGTCACTAAAGTGAAGGTCGTCGATCGATGGTCCTACTCCCATACTGGATAGTAGCCACCATGGAGTATAATTCTTGCCATCAGTTCGATAGAGATAGTATAATTTGAATTCAATACAAAGCATCTGTGTCGCGGAGGTAGCACTTGCGAGTCACGCGATCGTAGTTACAGCTACTACGGAAGAGCGGAATCGTACAGCCGTCGTTCGACCTGGCCAAGGCCTCCGACATCATCGACCCAATCGGTGTGGCCCCTGACTGCAACTAGCTGGCTAGTGCGCAAGGAACGAATTTGGTCTCTATACACAATACAATATTATCCTCAGTTCAGTATTAGGGACTCATATTGCATTAGGTTCAATTGATGGGGAAAGTATAAGTAGTATGAATTGGCATGTGCCAGCATGGCAAAACGAAACCAGCGACCAGCTGCAACGAGTTCACAGCACCGGCGGCGGTTCCTGCAAGTCGCAGGGGCAACAGGCGCTGCCGGACTTACCGGGTTCGCGGGCTGTCTCGGTGACTTCGACGAAGAGCAGGACGATCGGGACGTATTTCGGTTCGGTGCCGTAACGTCGCTTTCGGGCGATCTCCGGTTCGGAGGCACGATCACCGAACGCGGATACGATCTCTGGGAACAACGGATCAACGAGAACGGCGGCATCGAGATCGACGGCACGTCCTACGAGGTCGAAATCGAATACGCCGACGCACAGAGTGAGCCTTCCACCGGCGCCGACGCGGCCGAACAGATGATCGACAGCGGTATCGACGCACTCTTTGGACCCTACTCGAGCAACGTGACTCTCGCAGTAGCGCCGATTGCGGACCGAGAGCAGATCCCACACATCACCGGCAGCGCAGAATCACCGGAAATTTGGGAGCAACAGTACGAGTACACGTTCGGGACGATTCCAGCAGGGAACGTCATCGCCAGCGAGTCCGCGGGATCGATTTTCGACTTCCAGCCACAGGCCGAATCGGTGTACATCACTGGCGTCAACGATCCGTTCACGAGCGATACGGCGGAAGCGATGCGCGAGGCAGCAGTGGACCACGGTATCGAGGTACTCGATTACGAACTGTTCCCACGCGACGCCGACTGGACCAGTCCGGTCAGTGCAGCGATGGACGAAGATCCGGATCTGCACTTCCATGCGGCACACATCGAGGCACACGTCGACTTCCTCAATGCTGCTCGAGACCTCGGATACGATCCGGATGGCTTTTTCAGCCACTACGGAGTCGATACGGAGAGTTTCGCCGAGGGCTTGGGCGAAGACGCAGCACATATCTTCGGTGCGACCGTCTGGCTCCCACGACTCGATCGGGGCGGCGACGCGCTGTTCGACAGTCCCCAGGCGTACGCCGACGCATCCGAAAGCGCATTCGACGTGACGCCGGACTACACGCAGGCAGGCTCGACTGCCGCAGGGATCGTCTATCAGGAAGCCTTACAGGAACTGGGTGCGGCGCCGCCGCTCTCGAGCGAGCAACAGAGCGAACTCGTCGACATTCTCGAGGAGGTCGAAGTCGAGACGTTCTACGGGGACATCAACTTCGAGACCGACGGCGACCTCTACCACAGCAACGTCGCGACCGACATTCTGACGATCCAGCGAACTGCAGACGGATTCGACGTCGTGGCACCCGATGAGTTACGCGAAAGCGAGCCAACCTATCCCGCACCTGCCTGGGACGAGCGATAACGGGGAACCATGGATCTGTTCATTCAAACACTGATAAACGGTCTGCTGCTCGGCGGTATCTATATCTCCGTCGGGATCGGGTTCGCGCTCGTCTTCGGCGTCCTCGAGGTGATCGACTTCGCCGTCGGTGAGTACGTGATGGTCGGTGCATTCGCCGGTTCGGTGCTGGCTGCAGGCCTCGGTATCGACGCGTTGTTCGTCGTCCCGCTGGTCTTCGTGGCGTTCTACGCTATCGGCTTTTTCGTGCAACCGTTTCTCCATCACGTGACGACGAGTAACGTGCCGATGCCGATTCTGATGGCGCTCGTGTTCACGTTCGGCGTCGCGTTCTTCGCTCGCGGTGGGATTCTCACGACGTTCGGTCCCAACACGCGCGAAGTCCCGACCTCGATCGCGACCGGCGGCGTCACGGTGAGTGCCATCGGGACGTTTCCGGTTGCTCGAGTGCTGACTGGCATCTTCGGCATCGTTGCGGTTGCAGCGTTCCTGTACTACCTCTACAACACGAAAGGCGGATTGGCGATCCGTGCGATCGCGGAGGATCGAACCGACGCTCGCCTCATGGGGATCAACATCGCCCGCTACCAGTCGGTCGCCTACGGCATGTACGCGGGACTGACGGCGACTGCTGGCGTCTTCATCGGTATCATCTTCGCTGCTGACCCTGGGATGGGGATGCAGTATACGGCGTTTGCCTTCTTCATGGTCGTCCTCGCCGGGATGGGATATCTCCCTGGTATCATCGTCAGCGGACTCGTCCTCGGCGTCGCCCAAGCGATGTTCTCGACGTACGTCAGCGGCGCGTGGGTGTTTTTCGTGCTGTTCGCGCTCGTCTACGTCGTGTTGCTCGTCTCGCCACAGGGCATCCTCGGACGGGGTGAGCCAGTCTCATGAGCAAACGAGAAGGTTCGCTCCCCCCGAGACTCGAGTCGATCGTCTACACGGCCGACGGCGACGGCTACGACTGGCGGCTTGCGTGGGGGATCGTCGCGGTACTGTTGGTCGCGATTCCGTGGCTCGGAGCCGGAACCTTCGAGTTGCGAATCCTGATCGGCGTGTTGATGTGGATCGGCCTGGCCCAATCCTGGAACATGATCGGCGGCTACGCCGGCTACCTCGACTTCGGCCACGGTGCGTACTTCGGTATCGGCGCGTTCGTGACGGGAATCGCAATGGTCAGCCTCTCGCTGCCGTTCCTTCCGGCACTGGTGCTTGCGGGGATCTTCGGCGCGGTGTTTGCCTACGCTATCGGCGTCCCGACGCTTCGGCTCAAGGGCGCATACTTCGCGATTGCGACGTGGGCGTTCGCGGAAGCCATGCGACAGTTGGCACTGTTGCTCGATATCACCGGCGGCACCAGCGGCCTGACGCTGCCGTCGACGATGGCTGCCTTCGGCATTCCACTGCCGGACCTGCCACGGGTTATCTACCTCTATTACATCATGCTCGTGCTGTCGGTCGGCGTCGTCGTCCTCACGTACGTGCTCTTCGAGCACCACGAGTTCGGCTACAAAGTCAAGGCGGTTCGTGACAACGAGGACGCAGCCGAATCACTGGGTATCGATGCGACCCGGATCAAGCGACAGGTGTACGTCCTCTCGTGTACGACGGCTGCCGTACTCGGCGGGGCCTACGCGTTCTACATTACCTTCGTCCACCCCCAGGAGGTGCTGGACTCGATGATCACCGCACAGATGGTCATTATGGCGCTCGTCGGCGGGTTAGGCACGATCCTCGGACCGATCATCGGTGGCGCATTGATATTCCTGCTGGACCGACTCAGCGCGCTGTACTTCGGTAGCGACACCATGTACATCTCGCTTATGGGTCTGCTCATCATGCTCGTCGTGCTGTTTGCACCCGATGGCATCGTCGGGCTCCTGACCGGCGAAACGGACGCCAGTGACATCCGATCGAACCTCAATTCGCTGCTCGAGAAGTTCAAATTCCAATGACCGAGACTGTACTCGAAACCACGAACCTGACGAAGCGATTCGGTGCGTTGACCGCCAACGACGACATCTCGTTGTCGGTCGACCGTGGCGAAATCAGAGGTATCATCGGCCCCAACGGCAGCGGGAAGACGACGCTGTTTAACAACCTCACCGGATTCTATACGCCCGACGAGGGATCGATCGTCTTCGACGGGACGGACATCACCGAGTGGGAACCCCACCGGATCGCCCGTGCCGGGATGGCCCGTACCTTCCAGATCGTCTCGCCGTTTCGGAACATGACCGTCACGCAAAATCTGCTCGCGGTCGAAGCGCCCGACTCAATCGAGGACAAACACGCACGGGCACGGGAAATCCTCGAGTTCCTCGAGATCGATCACATCGCCGACAACGAGGCTCGAGGCATGAGTGGTGGCCAACAGAAGCTCCTCGAGCTCGCACGTGTGTTGATGCTCGATCCGGACTGTATCCTGCTCGACGAGCCATCAGCGGGGGTCAATCCCGCGCTCGAAAAGCGAATTCTCGATCACATTCAGGAACTCAACGACGACGGAACGACGTTCATCATGGTCGAACACGACATGGACGTCATGCGGACGATCGCGGACACGGTGACCGTCCTGGATCAAGGCCAACTCATCGCCGAAGGATCGTTCGACGAGGTGACCGGCAACGACCGCGTCCGCGAAGCGTATCTCGGCCGTGAAGTCGACCTCGAGGAGGTGCTCGGATGACTCTCCAGACGAATGCCGACGCCGAAACCCAGCCCGTCCTCGTCGCCGAAGACATCGTCACCGGCTACGACGGTCACGAGGTGCTTCACGGAGTTTCCATCCAAAGTCATCCCGGCGTTACCTGTATCTTCGGTCCGAACGGCAGCGGCAAGTCGACGCTGTTGAAATCGCTCAACGGTGTCGTCCCGGTGTGGTCGGGCTCGATTCAGTACGGCGACACCGAAGTGACGGACCTGAGCCCCGACGAAATGGTCGGATCCGGCATCGCGACGCTGCCACAGGGCGGTGGCGTCTTCGGAACGATGACCGTCGCGGAAAACCTCTCGCTCGGTGCGTTTACCGTCGACGACCCCACCGTCGTCGAGGAACGAAAGGCCGAGGTCCTCGAGGCCTTCCCGGCACTCGAAGACAAGCTCGACGCAAAAGCCAAATCGCTGTCGGGTGGCCAACAAATGATGGTGAGTCTCGGCCGCGCGATGATGACCGGGGCCGATACCTACCTCATGGACGAGCCAAGCGCCGGTCTCGCCCCGACGCTCGTCGACGACGCTTTCGATCTCCTCGAGACGCTTGTCGACCGCGGAGCGCGGATCATCCTCATCGAACAAAACGTCGTCGCCGCGTTGCGGTTAGCCGATTACATCTACATCCTCGCCGAAGGCGACCTCCAGTTCGAGGGAACGCCGTCCGAGCTCGGCCAACAGGAAGATCTCATGGAGTTGTATCTGGGAATCGAATGATATTCACTATCACTTACCAACAGTACTGACAATCAATGAGCGAGACACTCGACAAACGGGACTTCGATATCCTCTGTGCGATCGCCGAGCACGAAACGTTCAGCAACGAGACGATTCACGAGGCAACGGAGATTCCAAAATCGACGGTCCATTATCGGATCCAGAGCATGAAAGAAGATGGCGTCATCCAGAACGACCTCTTCGAACTCGACCGCGAAAAGATCGGGCTCGAGATCACGATTATCTCCGAAGTGTGGGCCGAGTTTGGCGAGGGCTACCACGACGAAGTCGGCGAAAAACTCTCCGAAGTCGAGGGCGTCAATCAAGTCTATTTCACGATGGGTGATACCGACTTCATCGTCATCGCTCGTCTCACCTCACGGGATATGGTCGAACGACTCGTCGAGGATTACGAATCGATCGACGAAATCAGTCGAACGAGTTCGAAGTTCGCCATCTCGACGATCAAAGAAGACGTCGGCATCGGCTCACTCCGGGATTACGAGCTAGAAACGCTGCTTTCGGGCCTCGATATCTCGTAAGGTCGGTGTCGAGACATCACCCGTCCGGGGGCGATTCGAGTGTCCCATCGGCCGGCCTTCGCCCTTCGAGGGGCCCTATCCGGCGCCTGAACGCAGAACTCGAAATCTCACAGCGATATGCCGGTTTGTACATCATGTTTGTCCCGCCCGCACGAACGTTCCAGCTCGAGTCGATTTCGTCACGAAGATAGTACTGTGCCCGTTCGTTTCCCGGTCGCACGTAATAGTCACTGAGCCGGACCGGGTGTCGATCGAATAGGCCGCCCGGTTCGCGACCGTCGAGAAAGACGACCGACTTCTCGGGCAGGTACAACTCCCCGTCTCGAGCACGTTTCGAGTGTGCGTTGTGTGGATGGGCCTCCAGGATCGCTTCGCGCTCTCGCTGTGGCGTTTCGGGGGTGACGACGTCGACGCGATCGACGGTGAAGTACCCGATCAGATACCGATGGGCTCGATCGCCGTCCGGTCGGCGAAGCCCGGCGTAGAAGCCGACGATGTCCCCGGGCTCGAGGGCTCGGAGCCGAGAGACGTACCCGCTGGTTCGGTGTTCACCGTAGGTCAGGGCCTCGAAATTCGGATCGTGATGGAGGGGCCACGAGGCCACGTCCGGGCTGGTGACGGTCTCACAGCCGCCACGGACGGGCTGAGGGTCGACGCGAGTCGTCAGATCCGCGGCCGTTCTGTCACTGGCGCGTAATTCCCAGGAGCCAAGCGTTTCCGGTTCGGTCGTCGCCGTGGTCTTCTCGGGAATCGGTACGTACTCGAAGCTACCGTCGTCGTACAGCGGGGCCAATGCGCCGAGATTCGTACTGTCGGCGCCGATTCCAGCGAGAACGACCGTCATACCCTCCCCTCTCTCGAGCGCACAGTTAACGCCCCCGATCGAATCACAATACCGGAAAAACACTCCAGCAGTCCGTATCAGCGCCCACTCGAGCGTGCAGCAAAAAATAGCGACACCAACAGTACGAGAAAGATCGATCCCATAACCGCGATCCCGATCCAGATCGTCGACAGGAGCGTGTTTGGAATGAGACCGGCAATGTCTGCGATCCAGAAGACGCTGTACGTTCCGACGAGGACGACGCTGACGACGTAGACGCGGAGCCCGAGTCGAACGACGTGATAGAGCGTCGTCTTCGTCGCGACCGGCGAGAGGCAATCGTCGAGTCGGCCGATCATCGTCTCACCCACGGCGGATCAGCAGCCGTGCGACCGTCCCGGCGACGACGACTCGAGTCGACGTGATAGATTCCCTCCGTGTCGGCGTCTAAGCGCTGGTCGACGCGCGCCGTGACAGCCCCGGATCCCACCCAGTCGTGACCACTCGAGTCGTTCATCGACCTGTTGATCTAGCGTTGGAGTCTACATTATTGAATGTTTACCCGGGAAAAGTTGTGTCGACTCATAGGGCTTGGCGTAGATCCTCGCACGTCCCAGCGTAACAGATCACGGATATGTTGAACTCGGCGTGCAAGACTTAGAGTGTGTAGTCAGCACAACGACTCCATTTGTTCAGGCATTCGCCACTGGATCACCGCTCAGTATGCGTGTCTATCAGGCAGCCACCTTGACGAAAATGTATGAGTTTACCCCGAAGTCTCGACAGCCGGTACAGCGTGAGTCCGTGAGATCATCTCATTGTTGTTGACGACTCGGCGAAGTTCTTCGTAGG
>NZ_RBZW01000030.1 GCF_006543045.1 Salinadaptatus halalkaliphilus
AGTCACACTATCCACCGGATTCTCACATTCCTAGTTACTGATGATTCTAGTCCGATGTCCTTGGATGCCTCGGTGCGTTAAACTAGAACAGATGGTCCCAGCACAGGGGATGAAAGACACAATGATTGTTGACGACAAACTCTCCCTTGCGCTAATCAGACGACCGTTTGATAGCCTTCTTCGGCAATTGAGTGTCTGTCTTGGAGTAACTGCTTTCCGTCGAGTATCCGAGTGTGTTCTCCTTCCCAGTGTCCCAGTAATTCTACCAGTAATTGCTGGTCGTCAGACACATCCCTCTCAATGATAGTGTTGATTACTTGGCCGTCACTGGCTCGTTCTTGGAGTTTTGCAACGGTTTCGATGCCCTCTTCTTCGAGTGTTTCTCGGGTCTCGGAACTAAACTCCGTGACAGTCGTGAGTTGATCGGGCATAGTCTGGTCGTCTGGAGCCACCTCAATTTCTATTGGTGGGTCAAGCAATTCATCATCGGTGTCGTCTATGTGAGTAAGTGCCCTCTCGAAGTTTGTGCGTGCCTGGCGATACCGAGTGCGAGCGGCCACTTTCTCCCCGCAGATGTGGGAAGTAATTGCACTCTGAAGCTGGTCTTCGGCAGTGGTTACGAGTTCCTGCAGTTCTTCGCGGTCGGCGAGAATTGTCTCGATAGCTTCGCGTTCGTTTCGATAGTCTGGAAGTTGCTCTTGCAGTGAGTCACCGCGTGAGTCGTCGGCAGGAAGCCACTCAACAATCATCTCACAGAGTTCTATCGCCCGGTCGTATTGGTCAAGTGCAGTCTGGTAGTTTCTTTCTTCTTTGGCGTTATGAGCCTGGTCGCTGATCTCGTCAGGAAGGGCACAGAGTTCATCCCGAAGTTCGTCGGCAGTTATTTGAAACACGGTTTGCTCATCCTCATCGGAGGCCGTCTCTGCGAGCGTCTGATATGCGTCAATTGCTTCCTGAAAGTCTGCAAAGACTTGTTCACTAGACTGCTCACTGTGAGCGGAACGGGCTTGTCCAGCCAATGTTTGCGCTTCAGATTCGGAGATTTTAGGAGGTGTTTCATCACGCTGTCGGAACAGTGTGTAGCCAGCGATGCTGAGAACGCTCACTACAGTAATCCCGGCAGCAGTCTCCGGCAGCAAGGAATCGTTGTCTGGATCTGGTTCTTCTTCAGGGCTATCGTCGGCAAGTCTGCTGTCACTAATATTCTCACCGCCCCAATTAGGCTGCTTATCGTGATTAGAGCTAAATCCTGCACCACTATCAAAGTTATTTGGTTTGTCAGAAATTTGCTCAACAGACCACGTACTAATATCCTGATCGAACGACTCAGCCAGCCAGAACATCCGGGTCATATCTTGGACATTGCTGGTATCCCAGCCCCCAATATCCTGATTGAACGAATTAGCTTTGTTGAACATCCGGCTCATATCTTGGACATTGCTGGTATCCCAGTTACCAATATCCTGATTGAACGAATTAGCAGAACGGAACATCTGGCTCATATCTTGGACATTGCTGGTATCCCAGCCCCCAATATCCTGATTGAACGAATTAGCAGAACGGAACATCCGGCTCATATCTTGGACATTGCTGGTATCCCAGTTACCAATATCCTGATTGAACGACCTAGCAGAACGGAACATCTGGCTCATATCTTGGACATTGCTGGTATCCCAGTTACTAATATCCTGATTGAACAAAGTACCAGTAAACATCCGTCTCATATCTTGGACGTTGCTGGTATCCCAGTTACTAATATCCTGATTGAACGAATTAGCATTCTGGAATATTCCACCCATATATTTGACGTTACTCACGTCTGCATTCTCCAGGTCAAATTCGCTCACATGCGTTTCAACATCACCTTGATCGAATGAACTGTCTGCAAAATCGTGTTCCCGAAGCCATCCACCGCTAAACAGGGAGCTACTATCCTCGGGCAAGACTACTGCTGGTGAGTCTGCTGTGGCTGTCTGGGAGGCAACGCCAGCGAACAACATCCCGCTTCCGGCTTTCAAAAAGTCACGCCGGTTGTACGGTAGATTAGTCATTCCATCGACACCACCGTGTGTAGCACTCAAGTAGTCTCGCGTTCGAGATGTTCACTTATTAGGTTTATATACCTCCAAAGACATGAATCACTGAAATTTCTATGGTTCGCGTACTGCCTGCACCCTCCGTCTTGCATATCAATGTGAAATTATACAGGCACCAACATAATGTTTGTGCTCCATTTTCGACCGAAGTTGATCATGAGCCAGTGCTGACTTTACTCTCTATATTTAGCGGATGCTGAGTTGACTTGTTACCGATATATCGCCTTTCATTTCGGGGAAAACAGCGTTCTTGTGGTGGATGACGGATAACTATCAGCAGTCGAATGAATGGGCACAGCAGCATCGACAATCGTTGACAACGCGACACACCCACGAGGATGTGCTCACGGATCGAGAGTTTGAGCTTCTCCTAGAAGCGTGTAGTTCACTGCCAGAGCCGCGAGACTTGCAGGCGCGGTTCGTGTGTCTGGCCGCGGGCCGACTTGGGTTGCGTGCTGGCGAGATCGCTCACTTCCGTGCCGACTGGATCGACTGGGATCGGATGCTGCTTCGTATTCCGCAACACGAACCCTGCGAGTGTGGCTATTGCCGTCGCCAAGCATCACAAGAAACCACTCACAATGAGCAACTCTCACAGGAAGAGGCGATGAAGGGACGCTGGCATCCGAAGACGGTCGCTTCAGCCCGGGCGATTCCCATTGACCTGTCGCTCCGGCTTGAGTTGTGTCTTGAACGGTTTACAGACAAGTACGAAGCGTTTCCCCGGTCACGAACCGCGGTCAACAGACGAGTGAACGCTGTCGCTGAAGCCGCAGACATTGAGGGTCGAGTATATCCCCATTGTCTCCGGGCTACCGCTGCCAGTTACCACGCATACCAAGGAGTCGCACCCGTTCCACTCCAAGCGCTGATGGGGTGGAGCGACCTAGCGACAGCTCAAAAGTACATCCGTATCTCGGGGAGAGCGACAGCAGACGCTCTTCGGCAAGTCCATCACCGGTGAAGAAATCGATACAACTGTCGCCACCTTCTGCAAATCATCACCTGACAGGTCTGAAATCTTATTTGAGGGCTATGCAAGATGGACAGCGCGTATTCAGCCCGCGAGAGAAACGAGAGCTGCTCCGATCACGACAATTACCGCGGCCGCGATCAGGGGCCATGTGATCCGCTCGAGGCGCTGCGGAAGGAACATGATCGACAATACGAGGACGATCAACGGTGCTGTGTGTATGATCGGAATGGCGATCACCACTGGTGCTGAGGCGAGTGCTCCGAAGTACGTGAGCAGGCCAATCGTACTTGCCAGGCCCGCACCGACGTACCAACGAGTGTGTGAAGTTTCGAAAGGGGAGCCGAACGAGTTTCTGGAGAGTCTGTAATATCCGGCGTAACTCACGAATGCGGTGGTCATCATCACCGCAAGCCCAACGAGAATCGGTGTCCCCGAATCGAGTCCGATCCGGATGAGTATTGGTTCAATCCCGACGAATACTGCAGCGCCCAGTGCGAACAGGAGGGCGAATCCCACATTCCGTATTGACGGGTCGGACTCCTCATCGACAGCCGTCACCCAAGAGATGATCGCTACTCCACCAACAATAAGCCCAATTCCGACGGCGTGGGAGGTTACGACGGATTCCCCAAACAACCACACTGCCAGCACAGTCGATACCAACGCCGAGGCCGAAACTAGTGGTGTCGTCCGACTTGCGCCGATCATCTCGATCCCAGCAAACATACAGATGCGGCCGAGGACAAGCCCAGCGATCCCTGCGGCTGCGAAGGCCACTACGGCCTCCCACGAGAGACCGTACGCTGGATAATGGAGAACAGCCGCCAGTGGTGCGACGAAACCAAGGTTCACTCCCATCATGACGATGATGGCGTCACTGATATCGCCCCCGTCAGTGGCTACTCGAATCAATACGTTCTGGACAGCCAGAAGAACGGCAGCGAGTATGGCCAGCGTGAGTCCGATGAGTTCCACTATCACGATTGGTCACTGTTCTCTGTGAACGCGTGAAAAGTCTCTTTACCGATAGGCGGCGTTGTTCCGGTGAGCAGGGACGCTCGTTCCCGACTCCCGGTTGCCATACTGCACACGTATCGGTGAAAAAATATAAATCACCCAATGATATGTGGTACCATCTAACGTTGAACGCTGACGTGTAGCTAGCTGAACTATCGCCGTTTCATCGAGGAGTTGGTTCAGAATCCGAGTTACGAGTTGCAGGTTGTCTGGTGAATACACGCTCTAGATTTAGCACGGCATTCCTGACAGTACTTCAACAGATAACTCAGGTGGGGCTAAATACAGAGCGCGTATCTCCCATAAGAAAATCGCCAACTGTCTACAGGGGGCGACCCGGGTGAAGTTATCAGTTCCGTAGTTCTATCGACGGAATCGCTATAGCGTGCCTTGCCCTAGGGCGTGTATGTCATCATCGGGTTCTTCCGGGGATGCCTATGCAGAAACGCTGGCCGTCTTCGACCGACGCGACGACCCCTCTGAGCCACTCACGACTCCAGAGGTGGCAGACTCGCTCAACGCGGCTCGACGTACCGTCTACAAACGTCTAGAGAAGTTGGCGAGCAGTGGTGAGTTGGAAACCAAGGAGGTAGGTGCCAACGCCCGGGTCTGGTGGCGATCGCATCCAGATGAAGGACCGTCAGTAAACGCGACCAATATCCACGCGACGCCGACGCTGAGCAACGCTGAGCGCACGGTCATCGAGAAAATCCTTGAAGCTAGTCCGATCAGCATCGTGGTGGTCGAGCCGTCCGGGGAGATCTCCTTCGCTAATCAACGGGCTGAAGAAACGCTTGAACTGGAGCGTGATGAGATCACCTCTCGAACCTACCGCCAGCCGGAGTGGAAGATCTATTACGACGACGGCACGCCTGTCAGCGCGGACGAGCACCCCGTGACTCGCGTTCTGGAGACGAAAGAACCCGATTACGGCTTCGAACACTGGATCGACCTCCCGAGCGGAACCGAACGCTGGCTGTCGAGCAATTCGGCACCTGTATTGAGTGAGGACGGAGATGTTGAATATATTGTCGTGGGATTCGAGGATACAACCCAGCTGAAAGAGCGCGAGGGCAAGCTGACGAGCGATAAACGCCGGGTGCTCGAACTCTCTTCCAAGCAGTTATTCAGCCCGCTGCTCGACGTAGCTGACGGTGATATGCGCATCGACGTTGACGAAGTCGTTCGACTCCAAGACGGGTCGGTCCTCAAGTACATCACCGGGAGGGGCATTTCGGCAAAGGAGTTGATCGACGTGTTCGGCCAACTGTACAGTGTTAAAGACACCCGACTGCTTCAGTCGAGCGCCGGTGAGTGCCGGGTTGAGGTCCACGTCGAGGCGCCGACCATTTCGCTAGTCTTTGCAGAGTTGGGGGGACAGGTGAAATCCCTGTTCCAGACTAACGGTGCTGCAGGCCCCCTCCTCACGTCTGAAGTGCCAGGAGATGTGGAATCGAGGACGGCCGTACAGGCCGCCCGGAAAGTGTATTCGGATATCCGATTAGAGTCACAGGAACTCCAGTACTCGCCGCGGCTCCTCTACGACATCGTCGAAGACGTGCTTACCGAACGGCAGTTCACGTCACTGCAGACGGCATATTATGGCGGGTATTTCGAAACGCCTCGGAAGAGCACCGGCGACGAACTCGCCGAGAGGCTGGGGATCACCCGTCAAACCTTCAATCAACACCTCCGGTTGGCTGAGGAGACCGTCTTAGAGCAGCTGTTCGATGCGTCGGGGAAGGCCGCACGCTGACCAGTCAGCCCGACTCCTTACGCTGTCGGTACTCCTCTCCCGAAGTAATGACCTCAAGTACGATACTGACCGACAGCACGGACCGTTTCGGCTACGACCCAATCACGGAGACGTACCACGCCCAGCACGACTGGACGAGCGATAGCCCGCTCTCGATAACGGTTGTCGGAGCGGTTGCCGCGATAATCGGTAAGGAACCCACGGAGATGGAAACCCTCCACTCGGCGATCGATCCGGATGCTCTTGATACGCTCCTATCGTCGGGGACAGAGCCGGGTATCCAGGTCGAGTTCGAGTACGAGGAGCAGTCGGTGACGGTGACGGGGCACGGGGAAATCGTCGTTGGATAGGTGGTCTGGGTGACGAGGAGGCCCATGTGGTTCGACTGAAGAACGGTGAGTGCGGCCTCTTCAAAGAGTGGTGTCGAGATTGCGGCCACGGTGAGTTTCAAGTTCCTACTGGAGGCCCAAAAGGTGATACTGATGTTCTGTAACTCCGTGTTGATGCAATCGTTAGCTACATCCGCTCTATCATTTCCGTGAGTTTCGATTGCGAGATACAACCTCTCTATGTAGCACGTATCTCTTGACAGTGGTTCGGTAGTTCGTTGAGCCTCTGCTGAACTCATAGCGCGAATGCAGCATGAGTTTCGGCTCGATCTACGAACGTGGTGATCGGTTAGTACGGAGTGTATAGGGATCAGTCAGCGGCCGCGCGGACGAGTTCCTGTTGCTCTCGAAGAAGGGCGGCGAGGTCATTCGGGGGTTCCTCTAGTTCAATGAGCACATCCCTATATCGGGTTTCACCCGTAGCCGTGTACTCGAAGTGATCGTAGATCTGTTCGACCTTGGCCATGATAGTCTCGATCGAGTCGTAGGCGGTTAGAAGGGCAATGACCGGTGTCATATCATCGTCCGCGAGATCACGGGAGACATCATGAATATCCTTATAGAGCAGGCGATGGGCACGATATGTGCGAAGATCCGAGATGATTCGCTGCTTGGTCTGTTCGTCAAGTCCAAAAACGAGCGCGGGAATTCTGGCAAAGGCATCGATATCACGGGCGCGGTACGCATAGATCTCCCGGGTTGCTTCTCGTTGACCGGTCTTGGTCGAGGCGTTGCGAACTTGCTCGAAGAGGCGGGCTTCAACGAGCGGGATTTGGAAGAGGGCGGTGAAGTACTCTCGGAGGACGGTAGCGATTGCCTCACGGTGTGCTGTCGGGACTGATTCAGCGATGAGCATTGAGGCAAACGCAGCGTTGGCCGTGAGGGCCACGCGTCGCTCCGTCGAGAGGTCTTCCGTATCGATGATATCGTCAAGGGCGTTTACTTCGGCGTCCAAGCCTACCAATATCCGTAAGATTGACTGATCAGGTAAGTCGTCAAGTTCGCGGGCGTAGACGTTTGCAGTTGGAATCGTCCGAAGTGATTTGCGGGCGTCACTCCAGCGGTCAACGACCCCTGAAAGATGTCTCGAAACTCCCGCAGTCGCATCGATTGGTAGACTGTTCCGTAGAGACTCTTCATCGGCGAAAATCTCGTCCGCAATCTCCAGATAGATCGCGTAGATCTCGTCGGGTTCAACTGCCAGCCCCCCTCCCATTTATCACCAATATAATATTGGATCCTAATTAAGTTTTCCACGATAACAATTCAGTTCGCACACTCCGCAGCGCAACTAATTCAATGATATTTAGTTGGTATTAACGCGATCATCCTGATGCACCCATCCTCTGAGTGTTTCACAGCGTTCCTGACAGTTCACGGGTAGGTTAGTAATTCTGCTGGTAACGCCTTCACCTCCATTTATCGAAGCATTCTATCTATCGTCCGATTTTGGTGAAGTTCTCGGATGGGAGATGCGTTAACTACAGTGCGGCACTAATCGCCTACGCTCTGATTGGGTTCTTGTCCGCCGTCCTCATCGGCCTCGAGTTGGCAATCGCTGGCGGTGCTGTCGCGATCATGCTCTCGATGGTCCCCGACTGGGATATGTGGATACCAGGGATCAAACACCGCGGCGTGACTCATACCGTTCACTTCGCCGTCGAGATCGGTGCCGCAGTCGGCCTGGCCGGGTTCCTGCTCGGCGTTCAAGCGCGACTCGATTCGGGATCCTCCTTGGTCTGGTTGGCGTCGTCTCGATCGGTTTGCATATCGCCGCCGACGCACTTACGCCAGCAGGTTTCGAGCATTCATGGATGGACGAAAGTACTCCTACGATGTCGCTCGAGCCGCGAATCCGATCGCAAACTATGCACTGCTGGCGATTGGTATCGTGGTCACAGTCGCAGCAATATTGACAGCAGCGGTACTCAGACCGTGAGTTGTGGACAGTTGCGACTGCGTTCTCAATACATATGGCAGTCTGGCATAGTTCATAAATAGTATGAAGCCGTAGTCTTAGATAGAACGATGGCACGAATCACCGGCTCCTATCCAGATGACCTCGATTTCCTCATCGAAGGGGCTGTCGAGGCTGGTGTGTTCGGTGGCAAGAGCGATGCGTTGCGAGAATTCGTGCGTGAATACTTTGAGGAGCACGAAAACGAACGTATAGCAGCTGCGGTCGCCCTCTACGAATGCGAGCGGATCACACTCGGTGATGCTGCGAGACTCGCTGATGTCGACCGCTGGACAATGCGTGACATCCTCCGTGAGCACGGTGTTGAACTTCGCCTCGGGCTCGTTGACGAAGACGACGCAACTTATGAGGTGGAAGCAGCGAGCGAACTCGAATTCGATGATGAGGACTCGGACGACGAGGAGACACGTTCGAAATGACAGGTGACGGGATTCCAGCGAACCCGAGCGTCCTGAACACAACTGTCCTCTCGAATTTTGCCTATATCGACCAGTTGTGGGTGGTTACAAGACTCTCCGAAATCTGTACGGTGCCAGTTGTCCGCGAGGAACTCGAACACGGCGTTGATGACCACCCATATCTTCAATCGACACTCGATACACTCGACGCCGAATGCGTTCCCTTTGGTGTCGCCGTGGGAATAATTTAATCAGGAGGAGCCACGCCGAAATCATCTCAATCCATCAGTGGTATTTCGGCAAATACGCTGGCCACTATTGGTATTTATGGGACTAAATCAAAATAACAGGGTGGCTGATTTGTAGAAACCCAACCTGCGAACCTCTGCAGAATGACTTCCGACAGGAGTTGAGACTGGTCGTCTCAATGCATATGGCACTCTGGCACAGTTCATAAATAGTATGAAGACGTAGCCTGGGATAGAACGATGGCTCGAATCACCGGCTCCTATCCAGACGATCTCGACCTCCTCATCGAGGGCGCTGTCGAGGCTGGTGTGTTTAGTGGCAAGAGCGATGCGTTGCGAGAGTTCGTGCGTGAATACTTCGAGGACCACGAAAGCGAGCGCATTGCAGCTTCGGTCGCCCTCTACGAACGCGAGCGGATCACACTCGGTGATGCTGCGAGACTTGCTGATGTCGACCGCTGGACGATGCGGGATATCCTCTGTGAGCACGGTGTTGAACTCCGACTTGGCCTCGTTGACGAAGACGACGCTGCCTACGAAGTAGAGGCAGCGAGTGAACTCGAATTCGATGATGAGGACTTGGACGACGATGAGTCGCGTGCCAAATGACAGGTGACGATATTCCAGCGAACCCGAGCGTCCTGAACACGACTGTCCTCTCGAATTTTACCTACATCGATCAGCGGTGGGTAGTTGCTGACCTCTCTGGAATCTGTACGGTGCCAGTCGTTCACGAGGAACTCGGACACGGCGTTGATGACCATCCGTATCTCCAGTCAGCACTGGATATACTTGACGACGAGATTCAAGTCGTGACGATTTCGGACACCGTTGCAAACAGAGAGGCGGTTGTCAGTGACCATCTCGATCCCGGTGAAGCACAGGCGTTTGCCTTAGCAGACGCTGCGGACGGTCGTCTACTGACCGACGACGGGGATGCCCGATCGTTTGCGAAAGACCAAGGCGTGACCGTTGTCGGGTCGGTCGGGGTTCTGTTGGCTGCGATCGATGCTGGAAAGATTGATGAGCCAACTGCCGACGAGTGGCTGTCGACATGGATCGATGAAATGGGGTACTACGTGCCATACCAGTCGATTTCGGACTATCGGTGAGATACGCATACCGCCCCCTCCATAGCGGGTGTCGTCTCAATGCATGGACGACAGGGCGTGTCTGAGTACGGGTCATCCCTCCTATTGTGACATCACGAGCTCGAACCGCGCCCCACCCTCAGGCCCGTCTGTCACAGATACCGTCCAGCCGTGAGCCTCCACGATCCGTTTTACGATAGTTAGTCCGAATCCAGTGCCGCCACTCGTCGAAGACTGGCCCGGTTCGAAAATCGCCTCGCGCCGATCTGCGGGGATCCCAGACCCATCGTCTTCGACGTAGATAGTGTCCTCATCGACACGTCCGACGCGAACGGTCACGTCCGTGCCGCCGTGTTCGATAGCGTTTCGGAACAGATTCTCGAACACGTGCCGTAATCGGTCGCGATCGCCCTGGAACGTCATCTCATCAGCTAGCTGGAGAGTCGCCGCTTCTGTGTCTACCGTTCCCCAGCACTTCCCGACGAGATCGGTCAGACTGACCGACTCCGTTTCGTCTATCGTCTCGCCCTGCCGAGCGAGCGTCAACGTGTCCGTGATGATCGCCTCCATCCGGTTGAGTGATCGTAAGAGTAGATCGAGGTGTTCGCTCTCTGTCTGTTCATCGAGGATCGTTGCGCGGCCCTGTGCGACGTTGAGCGGGTTGCGCAGGTCGTGGGAGACGACGCTCGCAAACTCGTCGAGCCGCTCCTTTTGCCGACGAAGCTGTCGTTCCCGTTCGACGCGGTCGGTGACGTTCCGGGTGATTCCCACGAGACGGGTTACGTCGCCGTCAGTGAGTACTGGCGCGAGATTCGTCTGCCAGATGCGTGCCTCCTCATCGATTTCTAGCTCTTCCTGATACGAGATCGGCTCACGAGCTTTGACACACCGGTGATAGTTCGCTTCGAGTTCGGCTCCCTCTTGCTCACCGAATACATCACGAGGCGTTTCTCCCCGGACCTCTTCGGTCGTAAGGCCGGTCTGTCGCTCGTATGCCGGACTGAGTCGGTTGAATTCGAACGTAATGTCGTCGTCTGAAGCGTCGACATCGACGAAGAATATCGCGTCTTCTGCATTGTTGAGGAGGGCCTCGTACTCTCCAGCCAGTTCGCGGAGTTCGCGTTCCTGTTCTTTCCGCTCGGTAATCTCCCGGCTGTTGAGTAGAATACCGTCGATGACATCGTCTTCGAGCCGGTTCCGCATCGTGGCCTCGATCCAGCACCACGACCCGTCGGCGTGTTTGAATCGAACTTCGACGGTCCGGGGTTCGTCCGGGGTCTCCAGAACGGCTTCGACCGCCTCGGCGTTTTTCTCTCGGTCGTCGGGATGGACGTATTCGTAGCCAGTGTTCCCGACTAATTCTTCGGGATCGTAGCCAAGAACCCGTGTGACGGCGGGGCTCACGTACGTCATCGTTCCGTCAGTGTCGATGATCGTTGCGATGTCGTTCGACTCTTCGACGAGCGTCCGATACCGATCCGTCTGATTCTCGCTCCGTATGTCCGAAGTCTCGGTGTCTTCCATTGGTCAGTGGTGTTCGACGAGTGTTCCCCGGACGGATGAGTCTGCGGACATCCGAGGAAGGTTCAATACGACGCCTGTTCCACGCGGTGAGTTATCCACGAATGTGACTTCGCCACCGTACAGCGAGACAGTCCAGTAGACGATCCAGAGCCCGAGTCCGGTGCCGTGCTGGAGCGGCGTTTCCTCGCCCTGTTTGATCGTCTCCAGTTCTTGGTCCGGGATGCCCGGTCCGTTATCCACAATTTCGATTTCGATCCACTGTTCAGACTGCTTTTCTCTGGACGGTCTGGTGGTGACCGTCACCTCGGGTTTGGGTTGGTCGTTGTGGACGACGGCGTTGTCCAGTAGTTCCTTCACTGCCACCTTCAACCGGCTATCTGCTCGAGCGTAGAGTGGGTCAGAATCATCGACATCGAATGAAGCGGTCGAATACTCTTCAGAAACGGTGGTGACGACATCGCTAACTAACTCCGTCACGTTGGTAGCGGTCTCAGTTGAGAATTCGTTTTCGAACAACGAGCGCACAGTTCCGGCTTTGTCACCCAGCGTCGCCAGAGCGTCCGCCCGTTCTTCGATCGCCCGGACGTTCGCCCGATGTTCGTCATCGCCCAGCGATTCGCGGAGTAGTTCGGCCCGGCCCTGAATCACGTTCATTCCGTTCTTGAGGTTGTGGCGCATGACGCGATTGAGCACGTCGATTTGCTGTTTGCGCAATCGACGATTCGTCACGTCGGACTCGATCGTGACGAAGTGGGTGATTTCTCCGTCGTCGCTCGCAATGGGCGAGATCGTCTGGTCGACGTGATACAGCTCCCCGTTTTTGCGCTGATTGATGAGACTTGCATTCCACTGCTCGCCAGAAAGAATCGTCTGCCACATCCGATCGTAGAACTCCTCGTCCTGTTTGCCCGACTTGAGAATTCGGGGTGTTCGACCGACGGCTTCCTCACGAGTATAGCCGGATCGGGCTTCGAATTGCGGATTCACGTACTCGATAGTCCCCTCCGTATCAGTGATAAAGACCGCATGTCCTGCGTTCTCGACGGCTTTTTTGAACAGCTCTAAGTCCATCTCGCGCTCTTTGCGCTCGGAGACGTCCTCCTGGAACCCGACGTAATTCTCGACGGTTCCGGCGTCGTCTCTCACAGGCGCGATACTGACACGGTTCCAGAACTGACTGCCGTCCTTGCGGTAGTTCCGGAGTTCTACGGAGACTGGTTCGCCCTTCTTAACTGCCTTCCGCATGTCGGCGACTGGTTCCTCCCGAGTTGCCTCACCCTGGAGGAACCGACAGTTGCGACCGAGTGATTCAGACTCGGAATGTCCTGTCAGCGCTTCGAATTCCTCGTTTACGTAGATCATGGGGTTGTCCTCTCGGTCGGGATCGGTAATGGTGATCCCGACCGGCGCTTTGTTCATCGACTGGGACTTCAGTTCGAGTTCCCGCTCGTAGTCCTTCCGTTCGGTCACGTCACGGGCCGAGAGAATTATCCGTGACTGTTTGACGTCCCTCAGCGTCGCAGCCGACACTTCCAGCTGTCGCTTTTCTCCCTCCTGTGTTTGACACGTAAGGTCGTCGGTCGATCCCTGTCCTGCCTCCTGTACCTGCTGGAGGAAAGACTGAAATCGCTCGCGCTCGTCGGCGTGAATCGTCTCGGTCGGGGATATAGAGAGCAGTTCGTCGCGCGAATATCCCACGAGGTCACACGCCGCGGGGTTGCACTCGTTGATCTCGTCGCCAGATGGAGCAACAACGAAGATCGCGTCGTTCGTCGAATCGAACAGTCGCTGAAATCGAATCTGCACGTCCTCGTAGCGCGTGGACAACTCCACCGACTGCTCACGCCTCGCCAACAAATTCCCCACACGACGAAACAGGGTCGTCCGGTCGACAGGTGCTGACACGACCTCGTCGATGAGCGGTGGCCCGTCGCCGTTCTGCTCGGACGGCAACGGGACCGTTCCCCTCGACCCTTCCTGTTGAATCAACAGCACGGGTGTGAAGGTTGGATGGGCCTCTTTTTTGTGCTCTCGCAACGCGTCGCGGTACGTCGGCACCATCTGTTCACCAACGACATAACAATCGACGGGTTGAAGCGTGTCATCGACGATGACGTCGTATCGCTCGTCGAGAAATTCTTCGAGGGCTTCCCGGTCGTTATCGCCGTGTATCAGGAGTTGTATGGTATGGTTCTCACCCACTTCGCGACTCGACCGGTCGGTCATGATTGGTCCGCTGTCCGGTGGGACTCATCTGGAACGCGATGCGTTGAACTACCCTGCATGATCCCCCGAACGGTATCGAATGGTCCTTCGATAACCAGCCCCTCGCCGGGCTCGATAGCAAACTGGTGGAACCGGCTGTCGAAATCCCCGAGTCGCTTTTTGACGACTCCGATCGCTCGATCTAACTCGCTGTCGACTTCCACATACGTGAGAAACACGATGTTGTCCGCGATGTAGCTGGTGTTCGTGCTCGTGGCTTCCGGGATGCCGGTGAGGCGGTCCGCCTCGTCCGTGATAATGACTGCAATACCGCGATTCTTGAGAACCCTGGTGAGGCCGTGTAACCGGCGAACGAGTCTCTCGTCGTTCCCCTGGAGCGAGATCTTGTAGCCCGAGAGCCCGTCGACGAACACTGCGTCCGGCGCGTGCTCGTCGACCTGGTCGAGGACGTGCCGATCGAACTCCTCGGCCGAACGCACGAGCGGTTCGGTCTCTGTCAGCGCCAGTGATCCCTGCGCCCGCATCTCCGAGATCGGGAGCCCGAGGGTTTCCGAGCGATGGACGAACTGGTCGATCGACTCCTCGAAGAGGTATCCGAGCGCTGTCCCACCGTCTTCGACGATGCCCGAAAGTATCTGTGCACCGGTAGTCGATTTTCCGATGCCGGTCGGACCGCTGATAAACGAGACGGTCCCGCGTTCGATTCCGCCACCGAGGAGTCCGTCGAGAGCTTCGTGACCTGTTGTGATGAGTTCCGGGTCGAACGTCCGGTTGTCGTGTTTCGGGATGGTTTGTGGGTAGACTTCGATCCCGTGCTCGCGGATTTCGAGTCCGTGGGTGCCGTCGACCTGTCCGAGGCCACGGTGTTTCGGGACCGCGATCCGGCGCTCGTGCTCGTCGAGATACAGGTTGACGACGCCGTCGCTGAGAGATTCGAAATCGTCGTGGCTGGTCCCGGGAGTGTTTTCTCTGCGTGTTCGTGTCGCGACTGTCGTCACCTGACGGTCCCGAAGAAACCGGATGAGCGATTGCAATCGCTTGCGGTACTGGTATTCGTCTCGTTCCACGTACTGCAGTTGTGTGATCGGATCGATGAGGATCCGGGCCGGGTCGACATCTTCGATTACCTGTTTGATATCCTGCGTGAACCGTTCGGATTCGACTTCGGTCGCCTCGACCAGGTTGTACGACTGGTCCTCGGCGAAAAAGTCTGTCCCGGGCCCGATGTCGAGAAATTCGGCATCTCGAATGTCGACATCCAGCCGTGCTGCGTTGACGAGAATGTCGCGTCTAGACTCTTCGCCGTGGATATACACGACTGTCTCGTCAGCATCGAGTCCCGCTCGCAAGAAGTGTTGGCCGAGCAGCGACTTCCCCGTTCCTGAGGTGCCCTGGATGAGGTATGTACGGCCTCGGATGTACCCTCCGTTGAGTAATTCGTCCAATTCGGGGATACCCGACGCTACCAGCTCGATCTCCTTGGTAGTGGAAGTATCGCCCAAGTCATCAGTCATGGTAAATCATGTTTTGCCAGTAGGCTATTGAGGGTCATAAGCCGGCAGTCTAGATAACGGGATAACTATAAAACATTTGAAACCATGGCAATGTAATTCACTCACATCCACAGTCATACGGTAGTGTGGGGTCCCACCGAAGCGTACAGTCCGAGTCGCGCTTCTGGTTGTCTCCCGTTATCTATATGGGGAACTTATACTCTTTTCAATCAACGTATAGGCTATGTCCGATTCGCCACAGTATAGCCGGGACGATTTTGGGCGGGCCGGTCTCAACGACCAACTGGACGCGGACTCTTTAGTCGAGGAAATCGGCCTGGATAGGTCCGAAATCCGGTGGCGGAAGGAGTTCATCGGTTTCACCGACGACGATGTCCGTCGTCTTCGGACGTATCGAAACGACTTCGCGGACAACGCCGACCAGGTGGCCGAGGACTTCTACGACAATCTAACCGACCACGAGGAGACAGTCGAGGTCATCGGGCGGTCGCCCAAGAACGTCGAACAACTCAAGCGAACGCAATCGGCGTATCTCACGACGCTCGTAGAGGGGGAGTACGGCACGGACTACTTCCGTGACCGGGCCCGTATCGGCAAACTCCACGATATACTGGACATGCCGGTGAAACACTACCTCGGCCAGTACGGAGTCTACTACGACCTCATCCTTCCGCTGGTGGGCGACCGCCTCGTCGCATCACTCACCGACCGCCTGACAGATACTATCGCAGACAGAGGGATCGAGGCCGACTCTACCGAGGAAGAGGATGCACTGAACCCCGGATCCGGCCTCTCGCGTCGCGCGATCGAAACAGCGGTCGAAGAAGAGGTTGACGACGCCGTGCAGGATATTCTTGCGCTTCTCCGAATCATCAATCTCGACATGCAGGTCGTCACCGACACCTACATCCACTCCTACAGCCAGCAACTCGAAGAGGAGATCGAGTGCAACAAACAACTGATGGCCGAGGTCGAGGAAGACGTGAAACAACCGGTGAGTGACCTCCAGACGAGCGCCGAGGATGTCGCCGAGAGTTCCACGGCAATCAGCGACGCAGCGACCCAACAGTCCGAACGGGTGGACGAGATTTCGTCCGAGGTAGCGAACCTCTCGGCGACAATCGAAGAGGTCGCCTCGACGGCCGACCAGGTCGAGAGTGCGAGCGACCGAGCGGAAGCCCTCGCGGAAGACGGCAAGGAAGCCGCCGATACTGCTGCCGGGGTAATGGACGGTATCGGCGAGGCAGTCAACGACGTCGCGGACGATGTCACCTCCTTACAGGACCGTGTCCAGCAGATAGACGAGTTCGTCGATGCGATCGACGAGATCGCAGACCAGACGAACATGCTCGCGCTCAACGCGTCGATCGAGGCCGCCCGTGCCGGCGAAGCGGGCGAGGGATTCGGCGTCGTCGCAGACGAGATCAAGTCACTCGCCCAGGAATCACAGACCCACGCCAGCGACATCGAGACGATGGTCGATGGCATCCAGACCGATACCGAGGAGACGGCGGCGAATCTCGCCGACACCACCGAGCAGGTCGATCGAGGTATCGAGCGGGTTCAGGACGCCATGGATAGCTTGACTGAAATCGTCGAGGCTGTCACCGAAACGGCGAACGGGATCAGCGAAGTCGCAGACGCGACCGACGACCAAGCGGCTGCCGCCGAAGAAATCGCGTCGATGGTCGATGACGTGGTCGACAGGACCGACCGCGTCGCAGAGGAAATCGAGAATCTGGCTGCGGCGAACGAGGAACAGGCGGCGATGGTCTCCGAAGTAGAGGAGTCAGTAACACGTCTGTCTGGTGAACGCTCCGCGACTGACGGCGGGCGGGACACCGTCACCACGACTGGCCGTGATGAGGTTTCGATTCCAGATGATGTCCCCGACGACATACCGGACTTCGTGATCGAAACGCTCTCCCAGGAGCAACTACGAGAAGTGGCTATCGGGAACCGTGATCCGATGGACCTGCTGTGACGGGCGCTTCCGGCGGAAACAGGAACGTACCGACAGTGACAAAGGCGGCACCAGACGCCGGAGATAGAAACGAGGGAGGAGTACTGGATGGTTTCATATTCGGATGCGTCGATGGATCTACGGGATAGTATCGAGTATATCAGACATCACGAGAAAGAGCTTCGCCTATTCAACGTCAATCCCACCGACACCATACACGAGGAACTCAGCGCGTTCTTCAACACACAGAACGTGCGAATTACCGCCGATCGAACGGCATCGGGAAAACCGGAAGAGATCGCAGTTCTCAGCAACGCGACCGAAGTCCTCGCTGTCGTCGATGTGTCGACTCTCAGGGAGTTACTCGAAGACGTTTCAACAGGGACCGGCGACCTCGGCATTGCCGACAGAGAATACGAGAGGGTCCTCCGTCATCTCAAGGAAACCACGTTCACGTCACGCGATACGGAACAGTTGCTCTACGCGTCCAGAGAAATAGAGGACCGTGCTCGTCGGGTCGGCCGGGGTTCGATTCATACTGGGTTCCAGCAGTGCTCGGTCATGGTAGAACAGCGATCGATTTACGCGGACCTCGCTCGCCGAGGTGTCTCCGTGCACGCCTACGGCGTCCCCGACGCCACGCCGCCGGATCTCGGTTCCGGTCAGGTTCATGCGGTCTCGACAGACGAGGTCGCCGAGACGTGGTTTGTCGTCTTCGACGGGGGTGGCAACGATACCCAGAAGACCGCCTTACTCGCCCACGAACGCGACGAGGACGCGTTCTATGGCGTTTTGACGTACGACCCGGGATTCGTCGACCACATCCTCGAATATTTGAATCGGAGTTACGACTCCCCGTCCGACGACGTGCTGTCCGGCCCCTGACGCCTATAAATCGAGAGTTCATACCAACGTCGGGCATCCCGATACAGAAACTGACAAACGCTCGGTTGGTGGTGCTATCGGAGCATTCTAAGAATATGAAATCAACAGGCTGTTATTTATATCTGGGTGAACGACAATGATGGAGAATGGTAGAACAGAACCGGCAAAGAGGAGATGAGGAAGGGGAGAAGTCGAACCACGCCGAATCTGTCGAGACCGGTTCTGTTACGTGGCGTGATACCTTCGTGTCCGAAGAGCCCACACAGGAGAGCGCCGGCACAGCAGACGATGGCCACGGACTCGGAGAGTTGGAAGCCAGGCGAGAACTGCGATCGCGGACGAAAGCACTGGAGGCACTCACACGGGCGAATGACCTCTTTGTCGGTTTGTCCGCCCCTGTTGACGAGAGTGTCCGCACGCTCGTCACCGAACTTCCACAGTGGTTCCAGCATCCTGAAACCATCGAGGTCAGAATGCGAGTCGGTAATGACCTGTTCGAAACCGACGGCTTCCAGCGGACCGGTGATCCTCTGACGGCGGAGGCCCGAACACGCACTGGCACGGCTGTCTCGATGACGGCCGTGTGCACGGACCAGCGACCCGACACCGGAGAGCGAGAGTGGCTCCCACCAGAACGAGAACTGGTCGAGGCGCTCGTTTCACTCGTCAAAGAGGGCATCGATCGATGGGAAATAGACAGCCTGAAGAGCGTGTCCGATGGTATTGCTGTACTCGACAGCAACCTCAACTACACCTACGTGAACCAGCAGGCTGCACAGCTTCTCGGTCAAGACAGCGAGGAACTGCGTGGCGAGTGCGTCTGGGACGTTTTTCCCGAAGCGGCAGACACCATCGCCGAAGAGAAAATCCAGACGACTCTCGACACGCAGTCGTCGACATCCTTCGAGCGATATAACGCGGAAAAAGAGCAGTGGGTCGAAGCCAGAGTCCACCCGAGCAACGACGGCGTCATTATCGTCTTCTCAGAAATCACCGACAGGAAGGTAGTCGAACGAGAACTGGATCACGTTCTGGAAGCGACCCCTGTGGGAATCGTCCTCCTGAACGCTGAGGGAGATATCACTCGCGCAAACACCCGTGCCGAAGAGTTACTTGGCCTGTCCAGACACAAGATGGACGGAAAGGAGTATGACCACCCCGACTGGGATATCTGGGACGAGGCGGGCAATCCGATCCCGCGCGACGACCATCCGATCACGCGTGTCTTCGAAACCGGCGAGACTATTACGGGGTTCACCCACGGAATCACGCTCCCGGACGGCTCCGAACGGTGGCTGTCGAGTAACGTCGCCCCGATCAAAACTGAGGACGGCTCCACTGAGCAGATCATTGTTGCACTGGAAGATGTCACCGTTACCAAACGTCTCGAACAGCTCATCGAGACGTTCCATCCAGTTAACGAGATTCTCAACAGCGCAACCGATGAGGAGGAGACCAAACAGGCCATCTGTGAGTTGCTGACGGACACGCGGGAATACCAGTACGTACGGATCAGTGAGCACACCCCGGGCACAGCACCAACCGAGTCGGATCTCCAGGAGGGGACGGGGGCTGTCGCTGCCAACGAGTCGGTGCCCCTCCCGATACAATCGCAGACAGAGATCGCTCCGGCTGAGGTCGCTGTTGAAACAGGCGATGTACAGGTCGTTACGAGGAACCGAACCGACTCACGATTTGACCGGTGGCGAGCATACACACTCGACCAGGGGTTCCAGGGCGGAGCTATCGTTCCCCTTCAGCATAGGGGACGCGTCTACGATCTACTCGTCCTGTATACAGACCGTGGAGAGGCGTTCGGGAGCCGTGAGCAGACACTCCTGACAACGCTCGGTAAGAGGATCGGGCAAGTTCTTCACTCGCTCGAGACGGAGCGCATTCTCCATGCCGACACAGTAGCCGAACTCACCTTCGAGAGCACTGACCCGGCGTCGTTTTTCGTCTCCGCTTCTGAACAGCTGGGTTGTACGATCGAGATCAGGGACACGATTCCGGCCTCGGATGAGATGCTTGTTCACTATGCGTCCGTTCGGGATGCTTCGTTGGATGCCTTCAGTGATATCGCGGAGAGCGCAGACTGGACCACCCAAGTACGACAGATCCGTCACACCGAGGACCCGCCAGGTGGAGATGTCGAAATCGGACTGCGCCGACAATCCCTGGCACAGACACTCGTCACAGAGGGTGCAGTCGTTACGACGGATACAGTAACTGACGGTCGGGCCGAGGTCGTCTGCGAAGTGCCACTCGGTACCGATATTGGTTCGCTCGTGACACGTGTGCAGGAGTCGTTCCCGGAAACGACGTTGGTCTCAAAACGTGAATACACTCCTGCTGCAAAGCCAGATGCACACGCAGTCGGTCGGATGCTGGGAGACATCTTCGAAACCGAACTTACGGACCGGCAACAACAGGTCCTGCGAGCTGCGATGTACGGTGGGTACTTCCACTCACCCCGACGAAGTACGGCAACCGAGATTGCCGACGCGCTCTCACTGACCCAATCGACCTTCTCCTATCATCTGCGAAACGCGCAGCAAACACTTTTTGAGCGACTATTCGACCGATTACAGCGATAATAACCAACGTCCTGTTTGAGGTGCGGAACTCCCTGAAGAAGAATACCGGATTCTGGACTGCTGAAAGGAATATAGAAGGGTAGTGTAACTGTTACATAATTCGGTATCTATAAGTAACTATAAGTAGTAATTAGTAGCATCAGAATGCCACGGTCGTACTCGATTGGCGAATTCGCAGACGAACTCGGTGTTCACGCCCAGACCGTCAAACGCTGGTGTCGTAACGACGACCTCGATTACACCCGCACACCGGGCGGTGAACGACGGATTCCACACCGCGAACTCCGCCGACTTGCAGGCGATACTCGGCCCACAGACCGTGTCGCCCTCTACGCTCGTGTCTCCAGTCACGGACAGAAAGACAACGGCGACCTCGACCGGCAACTCGACCGACTCACAGACTACGCCCACGACCACGGCTGGAGCGTCGAAAACACATTTACTGACGTTGGCAGTGGCCTCAACGAAGACCGCCGTGGCCTCGACTCTCTCCTCGATGACGTGCAAGAAGCCAACTACGGACGAATTCTCGTCACCTACGAAGACAGACTCACTCGCTTTGGCTTCTCATATCTCGAACGGTATTTCGACTGCTACGGCGTCACAGTTACCGTTATCGAAGACGAGACGGACAAATCCGCACAGGAAGAACTCGTCGACGACCTCATCAAGCTCGTCGCCAGCTTCAGCGGCAAACTCTATGGGATGCGCTCGTCGAAAAAACAGCAGGTCGTCAACACTGTTGAGTCCGAGGTGAGACCCGATGAGTGACCACCTCTCACTCCCGATTCGCTTGCCAGACGACGATGCCGACCGATTCGACCGGCTGGCAACACTCACCCAACAGATCGCTACTCACGTCCTCGAAGACCACTGGACACCAACTCATCTCGACAGGATTGCTGACTCATCCCATCAAGCGTGGAAATACTTTGACGAACACGACCCGTTCGAAGAACTCGACCTGTATCTCCCCTCTCGGTTTCGACGGTGCATCTTGCAGAAAGTCGGTGAAACGCTCCGCAGCCATGCCGACCGCCGAGACGCTTTTCAGTCCATCCAGAGCGTGTTACCCGATCACAAAATCCGACGTATTTACCGCCGACACATCAAAGATCAGCTCTGGGACGACGGTGACTACCTCTCGTCGGGCTATGTGGACATCCTCATCGACCAACTCAACAGCTACTACGACCAACACGGGAGGTATCCAGACACGTATCTTGAGATGCAGGACTGTCCCGAGTACGATAACGGCGTCTTGCCGTTCTCTGCGGACGACGGTCCAACCAGCGGGCAAGCCATCAACTACCAGTACGACGCTAGTAGCGAGACGCTGACCATCCGACTCAAAACGCCAGACACACATTCACCAGAGACACGCGGCGACTGGTCGTGGACAAAATACGAGCGCGACGGCTACAAAGCGTTTCACGACCTGCTCGCTCACGGCGACCTGTCGGCTCCCGAGTTCCAACCTGCCCGCCGAAAGACCGGCGACACCTACTACGAACTCTCTTTCCCCGTCGAGGTCGAACAGACTGGGACAAGCGACGATACCGACTGCATACTGGCACTCGACGCCGGGATGCGGAAAGATATGACTGCCGTGGTCGTCACCGACGACGATGAACAACTGTCCACGCCACAGTTTATCCGATTCACTGACCGAGAGAGGATGCGACGACTCCACCGCGAGCGAACCCGCCTGAACGACCGCCTTGCCGCGTTACGCCGTGACGATCGCTCGCATACTGACGAGTTCGCGCATGTTCAGAGCGAATACGAGCGGGTGAACAGCAAGATTCGCCACAAGCGCGAGCAACTGACACACGACGTAGCCAACCAAGTCCTCGCACTCGCACTCGCCTACGACGTGGACGCCATCGTTCACGAAGACTTACGCTCACTCTCACCACCACGTAACGAAAGCACGCTGTCGTGGGAACTCTCGTCGTGGGCACGACGTGACATAATCGAAAACATCGAATACCGAGCAGACTGTGCCGGGCTGACTGTCGAACGAGTCTTCCCACAGGGAACGAGTCGGTCGTGTCCCCGGTGTGGCTCGACCGGACACACCTGCAAATCGCCCGACCACCACCACGAACACTGGTGGGGCGGGCACTTCCGGTGTGACAATGCTCGGTGTGGCTTCGAGGGCGACCGGGACTACATCGGGGCACTCAACGTGGCTCGCGTCTTCTTCAGCGACACGGACGAGCTAGACCACGGGTTCACGTCCTCGTATAACGGGGATTCTGAAATCGTGCTAGCTCGCCGTTCCGCTGGCACGCGACTCACGTTCGGCTCTGGCATCGTCGCCTACAAACCCGAACAGACAACGGCGACCACTGGTGGCGGGTCGGCTGTTATAGCACCCGCTGTCGCCGTGTCCGAGACGAAAACAACTGGTAGCGACGGACGTGGCCCAGTCGTCCACCAGTGTACCCGATTCTTACGGTGTACTACTGAAAACTACTGAAAATTGGAACGGTTCGGCCGGAGTTCCATCGTCGTCTTTGAAGAGCGGAAACAGATCTTGCCCGGCGACGAGGAGACCCTTGATGCCCTTATCACTGAATTCGTCGATCGGATCGAAGATGAATTGCGCCAGATCTTCGGATTTGAAGAGTAAGCGCGGGGCAGGGTCCCTTGATCTGGAGGGTGGATCAAAAAATAGTCGCCACGAATACAGCGGTAGCGATATCCTTGCACTCTCGCCCCCTGCTCTACTGAGTTGAATTATATCTGGTCGCTACGCTCGCGTGTGGCTTCTCCGATGCCAGCATTCGCTGAACAAGCAGGACACGCGTACACTACGCCTGCTTCATCGCCAAACACTCGTATGAATCGATCCGAAACGTGCTCTCCGCAGTTGTTGCATTCTGGCATGGTGTTATCAATACAGAAGGCATCCAATTCTGGACCTGAGAGTGTCGTCATCTATGCGATTCAGAACACCCACAATGCTGATCAGAGCGTCTGCGCACCCACGATAGTACGACACGACACCGGTTGGGACAGCGGGCGAACACCGAACCGACATATCAGTATCTATCATCGCTCAGTAGAACTCCCGGACGAGATTCATCGCGTCGTCCGGGGCGCCGTCGGGAATGTCGGCCATGTTCTCGGTGAGTCCTTCGCGCTGTTCCCAGGGAGTTGAGTCCTCGTCACGGTAAACGATGCCCTGGTACTCCTTGTCGGCGTCGAGGATGGTACCTTTTGCCTCGTCGTAGTCGGTTGGATCGTGGTCGCTTTCTTGTAGGTCGACGATGGAGTCTCTGAAGTAGTCGTAGGTGTCCACATCGTTGAACGTGACACACGGTGAGTAGACGTTGACGAAGCCGAAGCCGTCGTGTTCGACCGCCTGCTGGACGATTTCGGTGTGGCGCTGTGCGTCCGACGAGAACGACTGGGCAATGAACGTCCCGCCGGCAGCCAGCGCGAGCGCGAGTGGGTTGACCGGCGGCTGTTTCGGCCCATCGGGCGTCGTCGACGTCTCGAAGTCCTCACGCGACGTCGGCGAGGCTTGGCCTTTCGTCAACCCGTAGATCCGGTTATCCATGACGATGTAGCTCATATCGACGTTGCGACGGACAGCATGGATGAAATGGCCAGCGCCGATCGAATAGCCATCACCGTCTCCACCAGCGACCATGACCTCCAGGTTTGGATTGGCCAGTTTCGTCCCAATGCCTACTGGCAGGGCGCGCCCGTGAACGCCGTGGAGGGCGTAGCTGTGCATGTACGCCCCAATCTTCCCCGAGCACCCGATACCGGCGACGACGAACGTGTTGTCCGGGTCATTCCCGGTGTTCGCCAACGCTTTCATCATCCCGTTCATCGTCCCGAAATCACCGCAACCGGGACACCACGTAGGTTGCTTGTCGGATTTGAAATCGGTGAATCTGATCTTTGAGCTCATCGTGTTATGGTCTCCGTAGTATGAGTAATCGCGATTTCTGCTACCGTGTTGCTTCCTGGTATCGGTCGCAAATGGTGTGACTGATTATCTGCTGTCATTTCGGCTGTTTGTGTGTGTTTGTTTCGACTCGTTCAATTCCTGCTTCTACGAGTTTGGTTTTCACTGCCGGAGGGAGCCGTTCGAACGACTCATCTACGTTTAGATCGACTGATATACCGTCGACTCTCAATGCCACCAACTTTCCGCGCTTCCCTTTTCCAGCAACCTCGAATTCGAACGGACGATTTTGTTCGTCAAGTGCATAGACCCAGACTTTCGAGAGGCCGTTTGCACTCTCCCACTGAGAACTGTTGAGGACGGTGAGGGACCCTGCAGGGGGAACACACGGTGAGCCGCATACCGGACACTGTCCTGGATGTGGCGGGGTGCCAACGTATTCATACTCTGTTCCGCACCGATAACACTGTAATGTCAAAATATTCATTGACTCTCCCCCGCAGGGATTGTACAGCCTCTTCGAGCACCGGTGGTCAAGTTCTCGACTGTGTCGCTCTCGTGCTGTCTAGGAAGATCGTGAGCTTCGCCGACGATCAGATCGATAGTCATTGGGATACCCTCTGGTACTGTTCAGTATTCAGTCGAATCCAGCACTATCCGAGCGAGCCCTCCATCTCGAGTTCGACCAGTCGGTTGAGTTCGACCGCGTACTCGATGGGGAGCTCCTCGGTGATGGGCTCGATGAAGCCGTTGACGATCATCTGCTTTGCGTCGTCGTCGTCCAGTCCGCGTGACTGGAGGTAGAACACGTCCTCGTCGCCGATCTTGCCGACGGTCGCCTCGTGAGCGACGTGGACGTTCGATTCCTGGATCTCCATGTACGGCATCGTGTCCGAGGTGGACTCGTTGTCGAACATGAGCGCGTCACACTCGACCGCAGTGCTGGAGTTCTCGGCACCGTCTGCGATGTGGACCAGGCCGCGGTAGTTGGTCCGGCCGCCGTCCTTGGCGACTGACTTGGACTCGATCGTGGACTGGGTGTTCGGCGCGTTGTGGTAAACCTTCGCGCCGGTGTCGATATTCTGACCCTCGCCCGCGAACGCGATGGTGATGTGATTGTCCGTCGCACCGGGGCCCTTGAGGATGGTGCTCGGGTAGAGCATCGTCGCCTTCGAACCCATGGAACCGGAGACCCACTCCATCGTGCCGTCGCTTTCGACGATGGCGCGCTTGGTGTTGAGGTTGTAGGTGTTTCGCGACCAGTTTTGCACCGTCGAGTACTGGACGTGGGCATTCTCTTTCACGATCACCTCAACGCCGCCGGAGTGGAGGTTGAACGCCGAGTACTTTGGCGCCGAACAGCCCTCGATATAGTGAACCTCAGAGTTTGGCTCCGCGATGATGAGCGTGTGTTCGAACTGTCCCATCCCCTCTGAATTCATCCGGAAATACGCCTGGACGGGCATCTCGACGGTGACGTCTTCGGGAACGTAGACGAACGAGCCGCCGGACCAGATGGCCCCGTGTAGCGCCGCGAACTTGTTGTCGCTCGGCGGCACGCACTTGGTCATGAAGTACTCGCGGACGAGGTCTTCGTGTTCCTGAACAGCCTCGTCCATATTACAGAAGATGACGCCTTTCTCTTCCCAGCGCTCCTGCATATTCTGATAGACGACTTCGGACTCGTACTGGGCGCCCACGCCGGAGAGCGCATTCTTTTCGGCTTCCGGAATACCGAGCTTGTCGAATGTATCCTTGATGTCCTCGGGCAACTCTTCCCAGTCGTCGACGCCGGCGCGGACGTCGACGTCGGGGCGGATGTACGGCACGATCTCGTTGACGTCGACCTCCGAGAGGTCCGGCTGTCCCGGCCAGCCAGTTGGCATCGGCATCTCTTGCCAGAGGTTCAACGCACGTAGTCGTCGCTTCAACATCCACTCAGGCTCGTCTTTATCCTCAGAAATGAGCCGTATCGTCTCCTCTGTCAGCCCCTGGTCAGCCTTGAACGCAGCCGCTTCTTCTTTTCTGAAATCGAATCGGTCTTCAGTGTCGGTCTCGCGGAGGTGCTCTTGATCGGAACTCATCAATCGAGGTTTGTAGTATGAGAGAATAAAGCTAGGGGACTCAAACTACAATTTGTAACCACAATAGGTTTCTCTCGAAGTATATGGGGACTATTAGTAATCACAAAAGTTTACTGTTGATGAGGTGAAAGGGGGGATATGAACTACCAGACTCGCAAGACGACTGCCCCACCCGCAGAGTCAAAAACAGAGCAAGCACAGGAGCAGCGATGCCCCGAGTGTGGCGAGGACGTACTCACAGAGAGTGATACGGCCGAGAAGGTGTGTACTGCCTGCGGATTGGTCCTTGATGAGCAACGTATCGACCGTGGTCCGGAATGGCGTTCCTTCGATTCGGCTGAAAAGGCAGCGAAATCACGCGTTGGTGCGCCGACGACACAATTGATGCACGACAAGGGGCTTTCGACAAATATCGGCTGGCAGAACAAAGATACATACGGAAATCCAGTGTCGCCACGAAAGCGCCAGCGACTCCAGCGATTGCGGACGTGGAACGAACGCTTCCGTACACGGGATTCAAAAGACCGCAATCTTAAGCAGGCGCTCGGCGAGATAGAGCGGATGGCCTCTGCGTTGGGGGTACACAAGCCGACACGCGAGACTCAGTACCTCACAAATCACACTTCAGCGCCGGTTAGCTGAGGCTGATTTGTGAGGTACTGAGGTTGGGATGATGATGAAGAATGAAATTCGATATAGAACTAATAGACTCAACTCATATTAAGATAAAGTCCAACTGTGTTGTATGACCGAAGACGAATCGAACTCCGAGGGTCTGATGGAACGCCAGACCACAGGTGAAGACCGCGTGCGGATGACCGCCCGGCAGCTGTCGGAGCCGCGAACGGCCAATTGGATCGCTTCCGAAGCGGACTGGTCACACGAGCCGACCAAGCGTGTCCTCGAACGCCTCGTCGACGATGGTATCCTCCATCGTGACGAAAGCGGTACTCATACGACGTATTACCCTGATCACCGCCGCCAGGCAGTACAGGAGGCGATGCGGCTTCGAGACAGCGGCCACACTATTGAGGAACTCACGGACCGTCTCGTCGATATGAAGACGCAGATCCGCGACTGGGAGGACGAATTCGGCGTCGAGTCAGGGACGTGGGACTTTCGGGCCGGGAGCGCGAAACTCGGGAGTCCCACTGACAAGCCAACCCCTTCAGGGATTGGTAGCTGACGCCGGCCGTTTCCTGGCAACTCCACTCAACAAGTCCTATTGGATTTTGTCTACAATTCGCAAGTGGGAATAGTCACCTAGGAACATCGGAGAGGTGGGCTCAAATTGCGAAACTGGAGTTATTTGAGCTATGCACGGGACGTGGGAAGAGTGGACTAGATCTCTGTTGTAATTTGCGTCTGGATTCTGAGATACACTGGAGTGGGTTATTTCGACTCTATCTTTGCATATAGAGTCGCCATATTCATTTACTGCCACCACATAGAGTAGTTACGTGCATGAGGTCCATAGAGATCGAAGATACTGCGCCGGGAAAACTCGTCTCCTACGGGAGAGAGTCGTACTATCGGCCAGAACCCCTTCCGCCTTCGAGTGATCTCGCACTTGATGACGAGTTTTACGATGTTCTTGCTGAGGCAACATTCTGGCTCGGCAAACTCAGCGGTATTAGCCTCGAAATCGACTTCCCGCCTGTGCTCTACACGTCTCTCCTCCGAAAAGAAGCGATGGAATCGGCCGAAATTGAAGGTGCTGATGTCGACTATAATGCTCTCTACAGCCTCGAAACCCGTAGCCTCGATGAGGACACAGATGACCCCGCTCTCGATGCTACCACAAGCGAGGCAGAGACAAAAGACACTCAAGAGGTTCTCAACTACGAGCAGGCTATCGAGGAGGGAATTGAAACACTTGACAGCGGTGGTGAGGTTTCTGTCGAACTCCTTCACGATCTTCACAAAACGCTGCTCACGGACGTTCCAGAGGATCGCATAGAGACGGACACAATTGGTGCATACAAGACCGTTCCAAACCATCTAGGAGACTTCCTACCACCAGTTCCGATCGAAGTTGACGGACTGATGGATGCACTCGTTACGTACTACCGAACTGGCGGGAGTTATCATCCGCTCGTGGATATCGCACTCTTCCACTACCAATTTGAAACGATCCACCCGTATGGTGACGGGAATGGACGGCTCGGTCGGCTCCTCATCACACTCCAGCTATACGATGCTGAGTTGCTCGAACGACCCAACCTCTACCTGAGCGAGTATTTCAATCGGAACAAAGCGACGTATGTTGATCGGATGGAGGGGGTTCGAGCACACGGCGACTGGGAAGGCTGGCTTTCGTTTTTCGTCGAAGGTGTGGCACAGCAAGCCGAAGAGTCTGTTGACCGGACGTTGGCATTGGATGAACTTCGACGTCGCTATGAGGATGAATACGGCGGAGTCCAGTATGCGAAAAACCGCTTAGCGTGTAAACTTTTCGAGCGACCGTACGTGACGACGAAAACAGTTGCTGATATGCTCGATATCGAGCGTTCAACAGCCTACCGTGCTATTGACGATCTCGAAGACGAAGGAGTCTTAGAAGAGGTCACGGGCAAACAGCGCAACAAGGAATACCGGGCGAAGGAAATCTTCGATATCTTGGAGCGGCCGCCTCAAACGTACTGAATGCAGAGGCCTCAGTTGGCGTAACCGGACTCCGGATGGCTTGCTTCTTTGATTTCGTCTCGATGGCGAGCGCGTTCTTCGTCGAGAGTTGGATGGTCTCCGTCAACCAACTAACTTAGGCAACTTATCCACTTCAGTCGGCTTCGTAGGATCGCTAGCCGAGGCTTGATTTCGGTGTCGCCACTGATCTAGCCGCTAGTGAGAAACCGGGACACGGCGGTTGGTCCTACGGATATCTGACTGTTCGGCGAAAATTATAGACGGCTCATTTGAGCACCATCTCGCGGAACTCCAGATGCCAGCTTCGCGCACGCTCGGCTTAATGAGTGACGGAAGTTATGGGCATGGGCTGAGATGGGCGAGTAATGGGAGGAGACCGGCGAGGCGATCTCGTTCGTCATCTGAGTGAGGAGGA
>NZ_RBZW01000031.1 GCF_006543045.1 Salinadaptatus halalkaliphilus
TTCAACACCCTTACTGATCGACTTGGATTTGCCAAGTCCTGGATCGACCAGTTCCTCAGTCCATATTTGCAAAAGTTATCTTGATCATTATCGTCGACATCGCACAGCGGCCACAGGCTTCTCGATCCGAGCTCATAGCCGGCGATACGGCCCGGCGAGACGTAATACTGTCGGAGCCCTCGCGGTGGGTCTCGAGGCTGTTCGAGCGTCTCCTGGGTTCACGCCGGCGTCAAAACCAGCTCCGGGAGGTCGCCGGATGCCGACGCCCTTTTACTACGGCCGTGGTATCACCACCCATGGGCAGTGATCGAGCGGGAGCCGACGGCGGAAACGGGGACCGAGTTGGGAGTGGAGGCCACGAAGCCGACCTCGAGGAACAGACCCTTCCCCAGGATGTCCTCGAGAACGTTCCCGACTGGGACGACGAGTACCTCGACCGGGTCAGCGACCGACTCATGCACACCTACGATTTGGACAAAGACGTTCGCGCCCGGAGCGAATCCTTCGATCTGTACGGCGAGCTCCGCGTCGAGAGCTCCAAACACCTGTTTCATCCGTCGGTCCAGTACGCCAACCACCACATGCGAGAGTATCTCTACGCGGATCGGCGCTCGAGCGTTACCGTCGCCGACCTCGAGCGACTGGTCGATCTGGGTCACGAGCTCGCCGACGAGCGCGTCGAGCCCGGCGACCAGCACCGCGCGACGGAGTTTACCTTCGTGCTCGTGGTGCCGGAGATCCCCGACGAGGTGGCCTCGTTCGTCGCGAACTTCTCGGATCGAACGCTGCTATCCTACGGCTTTCACGGCCACTACGAGATCCACTGCTGTGTCGTCGCACCCGACCACGAGGCAATCGTCACGAGCGACCGCACCGAGATCGACGCGGCGTTTGCACTCTGGGAGCCGATCGAGCGACAGGGTGGCGTCCTTTCGCGCGTTCGCGGTCTCCTCTCGCGGTGAGTCGGCACACAGCCGCTGTTTGCGTAAGCGTTCGTACGTTCCGACGTAGCAACGTTCAGATGGAAATGAACACAGGGTTATTTCGCTCGCTCACATAGAACGGATAATGGCAGACGATAAAAAAGGCCGAGACAAGAAAGCGGATGACACAGAGCGACGCCAGCGAGAGCGGGAGCTCGAGGAAGCGCGCGACCGGACCGACGAACCTGAACCGGCACACAACGAAGCTGGCGAGGGACTTGGTGACCTCGATGACGCGCTCGACGACCACGACTATCCAACGACGACGGACGAATTGATCGAGGCCCATGGTGATCGGGAGATCGAAACCCAGGAAGGGTGGAAATCCCTCTCGGAGGTGCTCGAATCGACCGATAGCGAACAGTACGACTCCGCCGATGACGCTCGAGGTCGGATACAGGGCCTGACATATCGCGGATGAGTGCGTCCAAACCAATCAACGCTGTATCTGTCTTTCTTGACCCTCGCCCAGACACAGCCACCCGCTCTACAGAGATTGTTTTGCTACAGTAACACCTGCAACTAGATACACACTGCTCGCACCCCGAGACGCGGTGGTCGAGACCGCAGTGCGATCAGTCGTCGTCGGAACCGACTGCCGGCTCGTCGGTCGACAACAGACTGTCGCGTGCGGTCTGGAGGTTCTCGTAGGCCATCTTGATTATCGACAACGCGAGGGCGATCAACACGAGCGCAAGCACCAGCCGGAGCGCGCTCGAGGCAATCTCGAGCCCGCTCGCTTCGGCTCGCCAGGCGGTATCGAGGAGCGTTCGCTGGAAGTTCTCCACGAACGCCAGCCACAGCAGTCCACAGACGGTGATGACGGTCATCACGATGACGGGAATGCCGGTAGTCAGCAGCTGCTTGGTGTCGCTCCAGTTGGCCAGCCACACGGTCGCGGTCAGCAAGGCGAGTGCAGCGAGTAGTTGGTTCGCACCGCCGAACAATGGCCACAGCTGTTCCCACTGGCCGCTCGAGACCAGCAGAAAAGCGGCGAACGTCGCGATGCCGGTGTTGACGTACTTGTTCGCGACGGCGTTCTGGACGCCGCTGTCGGGCGTACCGATCAGCTCTTCCATCATGTAGCGTCCGAGTCGGAGTCCGGTGTCGAGACTGGTCAACAGGAAGCTGACGAAGACCAGCGCCATGAACACCTCGCCGGTGAGCATCGGAATGCCGAAGCTAGTGAGGATGAGCCCACCACCTTCCGCGAAGTTCGGCAGCGCTGCGCCGATGCCGCTGACGCCTTCGGCCGTAACCGCGATGACGGAGACGGCCGCGAGCGCGGTCGCGGCGAGGAGCCCTTCGGCGAGCATGCCACCGTAGCCGATCAGACGCGCATCGCTCTCCCGGTTGAGCTGTTTGGCGGTCGTTCCCGAGGAGACCAGCGAGTGGAAGCCGCTGATCGTCCCGCAGGCGATGGTGATGAAAAGCAGCGGGAACAGCGGCATCGCCACGCCGACGAGGTCGCCGCCCATGAAGCTCGTGTAGGCCGGCAACTGAATCTCGAGTGCGCTCGCACCGCCCTGTGTCGTGCCGAGGAACGTGCCGACGATCACCGCGAGCAGGGTCCCGCCGACCCCGGAGTAGAGGAGGAACGACGAGAGGTAGTCCCGCGGCTGTAAGAGCACCCAGACCGGGAGGATGCTCGCGGCGAAGGCATACCCCAGCGCGACGATGATCCACATCGCCGTGTTCGCGCCGAACAGTCCCGATCCCGGCACCCAGGCACCCTCACCCGATAACAGGATAAACGCCTGGTCGGCGAAGCCGCTCGGTTCGAACAGCGCAATCGGGAACTGAATACCGACCCAGACGCTTGCAAAGACGCCGGCGACGAAGACGACCGTGCCCGGAATGAACGGCAGATCCAGCTGGTAGAGCCAGGCGCCAAACACCAGCGCCAGCCCGATGTAGATCAAACTCGCCGTCGCCGCCTGCGGATAGGCGTCCAAGATGATCGCCACCAGCAAGGAAAACACCGCGACCACGAGGATGATCACGAGGAAGGCAAACCAGAGGAACATGTTCTTCCCCCGCTCGCCGATGTACTCCCCGATGATGTAGCCGATCGACTTCCCCTCGTGTCGAACGCTCGAGGACAGTGCCATAAAGTCGTGGACGGCACCCATCAGCGGGTTGCCGATCGCGACCCACAGCAGGGCCGGGAGCCAGCCCCAGACCAGCGCCGCCGTGATCGGGCCGGCGATCGGTGCACCGCCGGCCACGCTCGAGAAGTGGTGCCCGAGCAACACCGGTTTCTTCGCCGGGACGTACTCCTGACCGTCTTGATACTTGTGTGCCGGCGTCTCCCGGGAATCGTCGAGTTCGACGAACTGCGAGAGGTACCGGCCGTAGCCCACGTAGCCGACGGTAAACAGTACGAGTACCGTCGCCACGATCCAAATTACCCCTGTCATGACTCCTAGTCGTTCGATTAGAGTACGCACACATAAATCATGTGGGACTGTGCCAGGGGGCACGGGTCGAAATCGACCGACAGTCGTCGGCTACCGCTCGTCGGCGGTCTCGATCTCGAGTGTCGCCGCGACCGTCGCCAGCCGATCCAGTCTGACCTCCTCGACCTGTGTTTCGATCGTCGCGACGACGGGCGGTGAGAGTACCTCGCGTGCGGTCTCGAGGCGCTCTTGTTCGGTGTCCACCCGGGAGCGAAGGTAGCGAGCACCGCGGCCGTCCTCCTCGGGGTCGGGTTCGGGCGTGAGTCGATTAGCGACGAGACCGCGAACCGAGAGCTCTCGCTCGTCGAGGTCGGCGATCGCTCGCTCGGTTTCTCGAATCGAGAGCGAATCCGGGTTGAACACGAGGAAAAACGCGGCGTCCTCGCGGAGCGTCTCGCCTGCGTACTCGAAGAACTCCTTGCGCTCCTGTAAGTGCGCGAGCACCGGATCGCCCTCGAGTACCCGCCGCGGTTCCTGATTGCCGATCGCCGCCTTCTCGAAGCGATCGATACTCCGGCGGCGTTTGGCCATGAGCCGGTCGATCCACCCCTCGAGGTAGTCGGGCAAGGAAAGCAGTCTGAGGGTGCCGCCGGTCGGGGAGGTATCGAAGACGATCCGCTCGAAGTCGTCGGCCTCGCGCATGACATCGACGAAGCGATCGAACAGCGCGGCCTCGTAGGCGCCGGGCGTCCCGTGGGCCATCTCGATCTGTCTGTCGACCGCGTTGACCATCGCCGCCGACACCTGCTGTGAGAGGTTCCGTTTGACGTCCTGAAGATGCCGGGAGACTTCCTCCTCGGGATCGATCTCCATCGCCGAGAGGTGTTCGACCCCCTCGACCGACCGAGGCTCGTCGCCAAACGACTGCCCGAAGAGGTCGCCAAGCGAGTGAGCGGGATCCGTCGACACGACGAGCGTCTCGAGACCGTCCTGAGCGCACGTGTAGGCGTAGGCCGCCGAAACCGTCGTCTTCCCGACTCCACCTTTGCCGCCGAAGAAGACGTGTCGATCCATCAGAAGTGATACTGGCGACCTTTGCGCTCGACGAGCGAACCGCGATCCCACAGCCGGCGCTCCCAGGCCTCGAACTCGTCCTCGAGATAGGGCAGCAGTTCCGCCGTGTAGTACGACACCGGCGAGGGAACGCCGAACGCGTCGGGGAAACACGACAGCATGAACTCGTCTTCGAGGTCCTCGGCTTCGGCCTCGATCTTCTCGTAGGCCGGGTGCGAGATCATCCCGTGATACAGGCCCCGAAGCCACTCCTCGAGGGCGGCGCGGAACGTGGCGATCCGATCGGCGAGTGTCATCGTCCGACATGCTCGGTGCCGACGACAAAAAGATGTCGTCGACGGCGACGGGTCGCGCTATCCGCTATCGGTCGGGAGCCACGAAGCCGACCGAGTGGTCGTCGCCGTAGACGAGCGTGGCATGTCGAAAGTCGTCCACGTCGACATCGAACCTGTCGCCGGCTTCGAACTCGCCGCTGAGTTCGTCCTCGAGCGCGAATTCGCTGTCACCGTCGTCTCCCCAGACCCGGACCTCGAGGGTCGAGACTGGCAGTTCGTCGCCGCCGACGTGTTCGATCGCCCCGTCGTCGTACTCGAGGTGGACCGACGGCAGGGCTCGCGTGCTGGCGACGCGGGCGTCGTCCGCGACCCAGACGACGTCGACGGTCACGCCGACCGACACGTCGGTGACGTCGATGGTCGTCTCCCCAGAGAGGGTGTCGGTCTCGTCAGACCACTGCGTCTCGGCTGGGTCGCCGTCGATCTCGTCGTCCCACCGCGCCCCATTCGGGTCGTCGTCGATCCGGAGTTCGTACGCGTCGGCCGGCCGTTCGTCCTCGAGGGAAAGCGTCGCCGAGAGCTGGCGGTCGTCGTACTCGTACTCGAACTCGACGTCGCCGGGGGGCGAAACGCGATAGGAACCGATTGCGTCCCGGTGGGTCCGCCCCTGCCAGCCGACGACGACGTGATCGCCGGGCGAGACGTCCTCGAGAGCGCCCGCGTCGCCGTCGGTGACCGTCTGACCGGTCCATGGGTCGGCCGTTGCGTGGGGTTCCGGCTCGTCCTCGCTTCTCCCGACGAACGGGCGCTCGTCGTAGGCCGCGAGCGTGATGTGATCGCCCTCCAGTGGGAACTCGTCCCCGTAGGTTACCGCGAGTGAGTCGTCGTCGTGGTCGTAGTCGAACTCGAACGTGAGGTTGTTGAGAATCGTCGTCCCCGAGCCACTCCCGCCGGCTGCGTGATCGTGTCGAAGCATGATCGAGAGGTTTGGCTCGACGTCGTCCATGTCGACGACGATCGTATCGCCCGCCTCGAGCGTTCCGTGACCGTCGGCCCAGATGTCACGGTCGTACACCTCGTCGTCGAGCTCGAGCGTGAGATCCTCGATCGGCGTCGGGTCGCCGCGGCCGATCTCGATCTCGAGGTACTCGTCGTCCGGGTCGATGTCGCGGTCGGCTCGCAACGAGCCGGGGCTGTCGTGCTCGCGGGCGGCGCGTTCGGCCGCGAGGTCGCGTTCGGCTGTCGCAGTGACGAGCGAGCCGTCGACCTCGACCGTCGGCTCGTCGCTGGTCGCCATGTAGGCCAGTTCCCCTTCGACCGCTTCGACGATATCGTCGGTGACCTCGCCATCGTCGTCGAATGCGAACGCGACGACCGTCTCGATCGTATCCGCATCGAGGACGGTCATCGCCCGTACCGTATACGCCACCGTGGCGTCGTCCGTGCCTGGAACTACGTGATCGTCGTCGTCCGTGATCGTGACGGTGACGTTGTCCGCACCGGCGAACTGCTCGAAGGCCGTCTCGAAGCGCGAATCGGTCTCGAGCAGTTGCTCGCCCTCGCCCGCGCTGGCGGCGACGGCGTGCTCGATCGTTCCAGCGTCGTCAGCGACGACGACGATGTCGTCGACGACGGCCGCGAGTTCGTCTTCGTCCGGCGCTTCGTGCCGGTCGTAGTCGACGCCAGCGACCGTCCGGCTTGTTGGGTCGCCCTCGAGGTCGACATCACCAGTGAGTACGACGACCGTACTGGCGAAATCCTCGTCGACGCTGTAGGCGGTCGTCATCGTCTCGATGGCGTCGGCATCGACGCCGAATGCCATTCTCGTCGGCCGCGGGTCGTGGGGATGGTCGGCCTCGAGCCACCGGTCGTAGTCGATGTGGGAGACGGTCGTCGACTCGCCGGCGACGGCGGCGGGGAGGGCCTCGAGTTCGGCGTCGATAGCGACGGCGTTCGATGCGGCGTCGGCATCGCCCGTACGAGTAGCATCGTCCGATTCGTCAGCACTCGTCGTCCCGACGGCGACGAGGGAAGCCGTCGCTGCGAGACCACCGAGGAGGGAACGGCGGGGACACTGTTGCATACGAGCCGACTTGATACTCCACCAACAAATAACTTCCCGTTATACTCCAAACCGCGACAGTCCCGAAGACGACGCTTCTTGACCCCGGGGCTCCAATAGCGCCGTATGAACGCCGATTCGGACGATATCCCCGTCACCGTCCTCTCGGGTAGTCTCGGCGCGGGAAAGACGACCCTCGTGAACCACCTCCTTCGGAACGCGGGCAACCTGGACCTCGCTGTCCTCGTCAACGACATCGGGTCGGTCAACGTCGACGCCGATCTCGTCGCCGACGGCTCGGACCTCGAGGTCGACGACGGCGTCGCCGAACTCTCGAACGGCTGTATCTGCTGTGAACTCCAGGACGACTTAGAGACCGCAGTCGTTCGCCTCGCGCGTGAGCGGGACTTCGATCACCTCCTCGTCGAATCCTCGGGCATCTCCGAGCCGGCACCCGTCGCCAGGCTGTTCACGACGACCTCGAGGGTGGCCGCCCGCTACGAGATCGACGCGCTGGTTACCGTCCTCGATACCCGGCTCTTTCTCGATACCTTCGCCGGCGACGAGGTGCCAGAGCGCCGGGGCGCGGTCCAACCCACCGACAGCGACGACGATCCCGACGACGATGCCGCCGATGGCGACGACCGCCGCCCCCTCTCGGATCTACTGATCGAACAACTCGAGGTCGCGAACGTCGTCCTGCTGAACAAGGCCGATCAGTGTGACCCCGACGAACTCGAGGTCGCAGCCGAACTGGTTCGTGCCCTCCAGCCCGACGCGACGACGATCCGAACGGCGTTCAGCGCGATCGACCCCGGTCGACTCCTCGGTGTCGGCCAGTTCGACCCCGACCGACTCGGCGAACTCGCCGGTTGGCAGCGGGCGCTCGAGGACGATCACGACGATGCGCACGGCTCCGACCACGACGATTCTCACAGTCACGATAGACACGACGACCACGATCACGACCATCGCCACCCCGACGAGGTCTACGGCGTCGACTCGTTCGTCTTCCGGGCACAGCGGCCGTTTCACCCCGAGCGGTTCACGACCGTTCTCCGTAATCTTCCCGACGGCATCGTCCGCTCGAAAGGCACCGCCTGGGTCGCCGATCGCGACGTGAAAATCGATATCGCCCAGGCGGGGCCGTCCGTCCGCGCAAGCGTTCGCGGCCCGTGGATCGACGCCCTCCCCGAAATCGACCAGGAACTCTACCGATCGAACCGTCCCGGCCTCGAGTGGGACGACGATCACGGCGATCGGCGGACGGAACTGGTCGTCATCGGAACCGATCTCGAGGAACGTGACCTACGTTCCCGGCTCACCGAGTGTCTGGTTACCGACGAGGAGTGGAACCGCTCGAGCGCCCTTGAGAATCCGTTCCCGCGCGAGGGCGAGGAACCGGTCGTCCTTTGCGAGCCCTGACGTTGATCTGTGAGCCCCACCACAGGTCCATCACCCCTTACGCACGCTCGCGACGAGTCGCCGCCTCGTCGCGTCCACGAGGGCGCTCAGAGCTCGAGTCGCCCCATCACGCATTGTTCGGCCTTTCGCAGGTGCTCGGCGGCGGTCCCCGGGGCACAGCCGAGTTCCGCGGCGACGGCCTCGACGCCCGCCTCCCGGGGGACCGCGAAGTAGCCCAGGTTGCGGGCGACGCGTACGGCCTCGCGCTGGCGGTCGGTCAGCGCCTCGAGCGTGCGGTCGCCGCCGCGGTAGTCGCCGACGCGTTCGACCGTCGTCTCCATCTCGTCGGGGACGGTCTCGAGTGCCGCCTGGATGTCCGCGGGATCACCGACCAGGCCGAATCGGACCGACCAGTCCATGCGATACTCGAGCGGCGGAATCGGGACGAGGCTGCCGCGGGCGAACGCCGACACCAGCTGTTCGCCCAACTCGCCCGGCTCCTCGCGAACGTAGACGTAGAACGCGTCGTCGTCACCGTCGGTGACGTCGATCGTCGTGGGGTTCTCGAGTTCGAGCAGGCGTTCGCGGTAGGCCTCTCGGTCGCCCCGGACGTGAAAGAGCATGACGTTGTAGCCGTCGTGGGCGTGGTTCCAGTTGACCAGCCAGTAGCGCGTAAACGCGTCGTGCTCGGCGACGAACCGATGCATCGGATGGACGTTCTCGGGACCGTGCTGTAGGGTCAGCCGAACCGACTTCATCGGTCCTCGTTCGTCCGCCTGGCATAAATGACCTAGCCACTGATGCAGAATGTCCACCCGAGAGCGGTGGCAACCATCGAGTAGGATGCCTTCGCAGTCGGACCTCGAGACTCTTCGCTCGGCCGGACCGGACACAGACGACGAGACACCGCTCGAGACCCTCCTCGAGGAGTACACGATCGGCCGCGACGACCACCGGCACGCGCCGGCGTTCGTGATCCGGCCCGACGAGGTACAGACGGTGCTTCGGACGCTACGCGAAGCGGCTGGATTCGACCACTGTGCGTGTGTCACCGCCCAGCAGTATCCCGACCGGTTCGAAACGATCTATCACCTCCGTTCGTACGCCGACGCGAGTCGCGAGGTGAGCGTCGTCGTGCCGACGCCGATCGACGAGCCGAGACAGGAGTCCGCCGCCCCGGTCTTCGAGACGGCGAACTGGCACGAACGCGAGGCCTACGACCTCGTCGGCATCGAGTACGCGGACCACCCCGATCTGCGACGCATCCTCCTGCCAGAGACGTGGCAGGGACACCCGCTGTCGCTTGCCTACGACCGCCAACAGCCCCAGATCGTCACACTGGCCGAGCACGCGAACCCGATCGCGGGGAGCGAACGCGATCCCGAGGGCGAGACGCTGTTTCTGAATATCGGCCCCCATCACCCCGCGACCCACGGCGTCATGCACGTCAAGGTGGTGCTCGACGGCGAAACCGTCGTCGACGCCGAACCGGACATCGGCTACATGCACCGCTGTGAAGAGCAACTGTGCCAACAGGGAACCTACCGCCACCAGATCATGCCCTACCCCGACCGCTGGGACTGGGTCTCCTCGGGCCTGTTGAACGAGTGGGCCTACGCCCGTACTGCCGAAGACCTCGCGGACATCGAGGTGCCCGAGTACGCCCAGGTCGTTCGCACGATGGGGGCCGAACTATCCCGGATGGCCGCACACTTCATCGCGCTTGGCACCTACGCGCTCGACGTCGTCGGCGAGTTTACAGCCACGTTCCAGTACGCCATGCGCGACCGCGAACTCGTCCTGGACATCCTCGAGGAACTCACCGGCCAGCGGATGATGTTCAACTACCTCCGTCTGGGCGGCGTCGCCTGGGACCTGCCAGAACCCCGCGAGGAATTCGTCGCGCAGGTTCGAGACTTCCTCGCTGATTTGCCCGCCAAGATCGACGAGTACCACGACCTGCTGGTGACCAACGAGGTCGTCCAGCTTCGCTGTGTCGACACCGGCGTCCTCGAGGCCGACACCGCCAAGGCCTACGGCTGTACGGGGCCCGTCGCCCGCGGCTCCGGCGTCGACTACGATCTCCGCCGAGACGACCCCTACGGCGTCTACGACCGCCTCGAGTGGGACGTCGTCACCGAATCGGCGGGCGACAACTTCGCGCGATTGCTCGTCAGGATGGGGGAGGTCGAACAGTCCGCGAAAATCGTCGACCAGTGTCTCGACCTGCTCGAGGCGTGGCCTGAGTCCGAGCGAACCCTCCAGGCGACCGTCCCCCGAACGCTCAAACCCGACGCCGACATCGAGATTTATCGTGCTGTCGAGGGGGCGAAAGGCGAACTTGGGATCTACATTCGCGCGGACGGGACCGAGACGCCCGCCCGATTCAAAATCCGGAGCCCGTCGTTTTCGAACCTCTCGGTACTGCCCGAACTCGTCCGCGGCGAGTACGTGCCCGACCTCATCGCCGCGATTGGGAGTCTCGATTGTATCATGGGCGAGGTCGACCGCTAACGACGCTGCTCGAGCGCGTCGATGACGACCCGCCTCGAGCGCGACCCACTCCTACGCCGGTCGAACCCGTTCGTAGATCGGAACCAGCGCCGTCCAGAAGAGGACGAACGCCGCCCCGACGGCGACGACCGCGAGCCACGGAATCGCGGTACCCGTCGGCGGCCCGCTCGCGAGCAACGCGATTGTCCCGACGAACAGCACGATACAGGTACAGACGCTGCCGACCTCGAGGGTCGTCGCGACCGGGTGGGCGCGAAACTGGGCGACGAGGCCGCCCATCCTCAGGCCCGCGATTCGATGTCGGCGGCGATCTCGTCGAGTTCGTCGTCTCCGAGATCGGCGAACCCGCCCATCGCGGCGTGAATCGGGCCACCGTCGTCGCCGTCGAACCGGGGGACGATATGACAGTGGACGTGGGGCACCTCTTGGCCGGCGGCCTCGCCGTTGTTGAACGCGACCGTCGAGGCGTCGGCGTCGACGGCGTCCTCGACGGCGGGCACCAGCTGCTGAACCGTCGCGTAGAGATCCGTCGCGACATCGTCGGGAAGGTCGTTGAGCCGCTCGTACTCGTCTTTCGGGATCACCAACGTGTGTCCCGGCGACAGCGGATTGGCGTCGAGAAAGGCGAACGTGGTCTCGTCTTCGTAGACGACTCGCGCGGGGATCTCCCCCTCGACGATCTGGCTGAAGATCGTGCTCATACCCACCACTGTGTCCGCTCTCCGTAAGAAACTTACCAGAACTGACCCGATCGTTGAATCGCACCCTCGAGCCGAACGATTACTGTGGTCGCGACCGTAGCACCGGCAACGAGCGATGAGCCCGACAAAATCCAACGGCCCCATCCAGAGTCTACTTGAGGCCGAGCGGCGACTCCACGAGTTGGCACCGATCAAAGACATCTACAGCAAACTCTTCTTGCGGACGATCGCCTGGTTTCTGTTCTTCTGGCTGCTCTACGTTGGCTTTACTGCCGTCGTCTGAGTTACGATCGTCAATCCCGCGAACCGCCTTCCCGCGTGTCTCTAGGAGCCACCAGACAGGCTCGACCAGCTACTCGAGGGGGCGATCACAACACGCCGTGAGCGTCTCGCCGACGGCCTCGATGTAGGAGTCGGGATCGTGATCGATTCGGGGTATCCAGACGTCCTGATACGAGGGATGAAAGATGGGGACGAGCCAGACGCCGAGTTCCTCGCAGGCGATCGGCTCGAGGACCGTCTCGAGAAAGCCATCGAGCGATCGGTTTTCGGCCGCGAGCATCGTTTTCGTGGCGTGTTTGCCGGTCGCGAGGACGACGTCCGGATCGACGATCTCGAGTTCGGTCAGTAGGTGCTCCCGGCAGTTCGTGCGCTCTTCTGGCGTCGGCTCGCGGTTGCTCGGGGAATCGGCCGGATCGGTGCTCGCGGTTTCACCGCTCGCATCCGAGGTGCGTGGCACCTCGCTTGCGGGAAAGCACTTGACCGCGTTCGTGTAGTAGACGTCGTCGCCGAACCCCACCGTCTCGAGCAGGCGCCGGATTCGCCGACCCGAATGCCGGGAGGTGTAGGCCTTCCCGGTCCAGTTGCCACCCCGCCAGCGATCGGCATCGGGATCACCGTATCCGGGTGCTTCGCCGACGACCACGACGCGTGCATCCTGCGGACCCGTTCCCCACGAGATACACTCACGGCTGTCAGTGAGTGCGGGACACCGATCGCAGTCCGCCTCGAGGACGGTTCGGTCGGTTGGAAATGCGGGCTCGGACGACCCCCCGTCGCCGTCGGCACCTGATTGGGATGGAGGCGAAGACACGTTCGCGGGCAGGGACTCGAGCGTGGTATGTCGATCGGTTCGTCCGTCGCGCTCGAGGGATAGAGTTACAATCACCGAGCCACTCTCGAGCAGTAATGCCGTCGGCTACACCCGAACTCCTCGCCGAATCGCTCACACTACTCCTCTATACGCTCGTCGCCGTGGTGCTCACGGTTGGCGGTCTCGCCGCCGAGTACGCGAGCGTCCAACACTTCGGTGCGGGCGAGCAACTCGTTGCGCTGTGGCTCGCCGCGATCGGCGTGGTCATGCTGTATGGCGGTCTCTACAAACTCGGCTACGAGCGGGTGCTTCTGGGGATCGCTCGGACGGTTTGAGATCCCGACAGGCTCGGTCAGGGCGGCGATCACCGCTATCGATGCATTGACCCTCGAGGAGCGTTCGTCTCCGACGTGTCCATCCCCAGGAGTAAGTACGGTGCTCGGCTCCGTCGACTCGGAGCCGAACTCTGGAGCGAGGGACGTGGCCCGATACTACTGGCAGTCGCCGGCGGCTGGTTTCTGTCCCTTGGCGCCCGGATGATCTATCCCGCGATACTGCCGCAGTTGCGAGCCGCCTACGGAATGGACCTGACGCTTGCTGGCATGCTGATCACCGCACTGTGGGTTGCCTACGCGCTCGGGCAGTTGCCGGGTGGGATCCTTGACGATCGGTTCGGTGGCGGACCCGTCCTCGTCGCCAGCACGGGTATCTCGGCGCTCGCGCTGGTCCTGGTCGTCACCGCGGGTTCGGTCGGCGTGTTGTTCGGGGCGACGATCGTGTTCGGCTTCGCCACCGCGCTGTACGGCATCGCCCGGTTTACCATCCTCGCCTCGAACTATCCGGACCACGGCGGGACGGCGATCGGGTTGACCATGGCCGCCGGCGACCTCGGCAACACCCTCTTGCCGCCACTCGCCGGCGCGCTCGCGGCCGCGATCGCCTGGGAATTCGGTCTCGGCATCACGATTCCCCTCTTTCTCGTCGCGACGGCCGGGCTCTTCGTCGTGTTGCCCCGAGATGGCGGCGGATCGGCCGCCTCGAGCGCCTCGAGCGAACCCGAATCCGGCGACGGCTTTGCCGAGACGGCTCGAACGATTGCGGGAGCGATGCGTCGTCGACCAGTACTGACCGTCGCGGCAATTCAGACGCTTGGCTACTGCGTCTGGCAGGCCTTCACCGGCTTTTATCCGACCTATCTGGTCGAGAGTAAGGGTCTCGAGCCAACCACGGCGACGATCCTCTTTGGGGGCTTTTTCGCACTCGGGACGCTCGTCAAGCCGATTGCTGGATCGGCCTACGATAGCTACGGGCTTCGGCGGTCGCTCCCGGTGCTGTTGCTCGCGATCACCGCGACCATGTTCGTGCTACCCTTTGCCGAGGGACTTGCGATGCTCGTGGCCGTCACTGCCCTCGCAAGCAGCATCCTCGGCTACGGCACCATCACGCTGACCTACCTGACCAACTCGCTTCCCGAGGACGTACAGGGGACGGGGCTTGGCACACTACGGACCAGTTACATGCTGATCGGTGCCGCGAGTCCGACCGTCGTTGGCGTCCTCGCCGACGCTGACTACTTCGACGAGGCGTTTTTTCTGCTCGCAGCCGTCGCCGCCGTTGCTGCGCTGCTCTCACTGCTCGTCCCCCGACAGTGACTGCCAGGGCGACTGTGGGTGCAGGCCGGCGGGCTCGCGCGGACCGATTCTCCTTTAGTCTCGGAGCGAATCACGTTCGGTATGAGCAGATTCGACGAGGTCGACGACCAGTACGACCCCGACGCCTTGGAACAGCGGGTGTTCGACTACTGGGACGACGTCGACGCCTACGAGCGGACCGTCGAGCACCGATCGGACGGCGAGAACTTCTTCTTCGTCGACGGCCCGCCGTACACCTCGGGCTCGGCCCACATGGGAACCACCTGGAACAAGTCCCTGAAAGACGTCTATCTGCGTTTCCTTCGGATGCAGGGTTACGACGTGACCGATCGGCCGGGCTACGACATGCACGGGCTGCCGATCGAAACCCGCGTCGAGGAACGGCTCGGCTTCGAGAACAAGAAAGACATCGAGGCCTTCGGCGAGGAGAACTTCATCCAGGAGTGCAAAGACTACGCCAACGAGCAACTCGAGGGCCTGCAATCCGATTTCCAGGACTTCGGCGTCTGGATGGACTGGGACGACCCCTACCGCACGGTCACCCCGGAGTACATGGAAGCGGCCTGGTGGGGCTTTGCGAAGGCAGCAGACCGCGACCTCGTCGAGAAGGGACATCGATCGATCTCGCAGTGTCCCCGCTGTGAAACGGCCATCGCGAACAACGAGGTCGAGTACGAGGACGTCGAGGACCCATCGATCTACGTCAAATTCGACCTCGAGGATCGTGAGGGGTCGATCGTCGTCTGGACGACGACGCCCTGGACCATCCCGGCGAACACCTTCACGGCCGTCGACGAAGACGGCGACTACGTCGGTGTTCGCGCCGAAAAGGACGGCGACGAAGAGCTGTTGTACCTCGCCGAGGCCAAACACGAGGAAGTGCTGAAGGAGGGTCGCTACGACGACTACGAGGTCGTCGAGGAACTCACCGGCGAGGACCTGCTCGGCTGGGCCTACGAACACCCGCTGGCCGAGGCGGTGCCCGACCACGTCGATGCTGCAGGCACCCACGAAGTCTACGCCGCCGACTACGTCGACACCCACGGCGACGGTACCGGGCTCGTCCACTCCGCACCGGGCCACGGTGAGGAGGACTTCGAACGCGGCCAGGAACTTGGCTTCCCGATCTTCTGTCCCGTCGGCAGTGACGGCACCTACACCGACGAGGCTGGCAAATACGAGGGGCAGTTCGTCAAAGAGGCCGACGACGAGATCATCGCCGACCTCGAGGGCAACGGTGCACTGCTGGCCTCGGGCACGGTTCAGCACAGCTACGGTCACTGTTGGCGCTGTGACAGGGGGATCATCCAGATCGTCACCGACCAGTGGTTCATCACGATTACGGACGTCAAAGACGAGCTCCTGGACAACATCGAGGACAGCGAGTGGCATCCCGACTGGGCTCGCGACAACCGCTTCCGGGACTTCGTCGAGGACGCCCCCGACTGGAACGTCTCCCGCCAGCGCTACTGGGGCATTCCGCTGCCAGTCTGGACACCCGAAAATCGGGACGATGACGAGGATACGATCGTCGTCTCGACTCGAGAAGAACTCGCCGAGCGCGTCGATCAGGAGATCGATCCCGAGGCCGTCGACCTCCACAAGGACACCGTCGACGACTTCACGATCACCGAAGACGGCACCACCTACACCCGCGTTCCCGACGTCTTCGACGTCTGGCTGGACTCCTCAGTGGCGACCTGGGGGACGCTCAACTACCCCGAAGACGACAGCCAGTTCGACGAGCTCTGGCCCGCCGACCTCATCCTCGAGGCCCACGACCAGACCCGGGGCTGGTTCTGGTCGCAGCTGGGAATGGGGACCGCCGCCCTCGGCGAGAGTCCCTACGAGCAGGTCCTGATGCACGGCCACGCGCTCATGCCTGACGGCCGCGCGATGAGCAAATCGAAGGACATTCTGGTCGACCCCCACGAGGCCATCGACCGTCACGGCCGGGACGTGATGCGGCTGTTCCTGCTGTCGAACAATCCGCAGGGCGACGACATGCGCTTCTCCTGGGACGGGATGCAGACGATGGAAAACCACCTCCGAACCCTGTGGAACGTCTTCCGGTTCCCGCTGCCGTACATGCGGTTGGACGACTTCGATCCCCAGAAGACGGGACTAGCAGACGTAGACGAGGACCTCGAGCTCGTCGACGAGTGGATCCTCGCCCGGCTCCAGACGACCAAAGCCGAGATGACCGAGCACCTGAAAGACTTCCGCCAGGACAAGGCCGTCGACGCGCTGCTCGAGTTCGTTGTCGAAGACGTCTCCCGGTTCTACGTGCAGGCGGTTCGCGAACGGATGTGGGAGGAAGACGACAGCGCTTCGAAGCTGGCCGCCTACGCGACGATCTACCACGTCCTCGAGCAGAGCGTCGTTCTGCTGGCCCCCTACGCGCCGTTCGTCAGCGAGGAGATTTACGGCACCCTCACCGGTGACGCCGGCCATCCGACGGTCCACATGGCAGACTGGCCCGCCGTCGAGGAGTACTGGGCCGACGACCAACTCGAGACCGACGTGGCCGTCCTGCGAGCAATCGAGGAAGCCGGCGCAAACGCCCGCCAGCAGGCCGGCCGCAAGCTGCGCTGGCCCGTCCCGCGAGTGGTCGTCGCGGCGGACGACCAGCGGGTCGTCGACGCCGTTGCCCGGCACACCCCGCTGCTCGAGGATCGGCTCAACGCCCGCGAGATCGAACTCGTCGCGCCCGAGGACCGCTGGGGCGAACTGAACTACAGCGCCGAGGCCGACATGAGCGAACTCGGGCCAGCCTTCGGCGACCGCGCCGGCCAGGTCATGAACGCGCTCAACGAGGCCCGAATCGACGACCCATCGCTCGAGGCGCTCGAGGCGGCCGTCTCAGACGTGCTCGAGGACGGCGAAGAGATCACCGAGTCGATGGTCTCGTTCGTCACCCAGACCCCCGACGACATCGCCGGCACCGCCTTCGGACTCGACGGCGACGACCGCGGCGTCACCTACGTCGACGCCTCCCTGACCGACGATATCGAAAGCGAGGGCTACGCCCGCGAGGTCATCCGCCGCGTCCAGGAGATGCGCAAGGACCTCGAGTTAGACGTCGAGGAACGCATCGCGCTCGAGCTCTCGATCGACGACGACCGCGTCGCGTCGCTCGTCGACGAGCGCCTCGAGCTGGTCCGCGAGGAAGTGCGAGCCGACGACCTCCGCGATGTAGAGGACGCCCACCGCAAGGAGTGGGATGTCGAGGGTGTGACGATCGAGATCGCGCTCGAGGCGCTGGCGGCTGCGGAGGCGTCCGATTAGTCGGCTTCGAGTCGCTCGAAGTAGATCATGCGACGTTCGTCGGGGGCTGGGCTGGTCAGCCAGGAGACACCGACGGTGACGAGCAATCCGAGGCCCATTCCGACGATGCCGGCGGTCCAGCCCATGTACGTTCCCCGAAGGACGCCAGTGACGAGCAACACGAGCAACGGTGCGAGGTCGCCCAGGATCGGCCCGAAAAACTCGATCGCGCCGACGATCGAGCCGACGAAGAGATTCCCGAGGTAGAACAGCTGACTCGCCAGGATACCCGCCGTCATGCCGGCTCGAGTCGTCCGTCGCCAGTAGAGGGCGACGATCACGGGCAGCGCGAGTTGAGCGAAGCCGCTGAAGGCCGCGTCGCCGAGTTCGAACAGCGTGGCGGGGTTCCAGAGGCTGGCGAGGAAGGCGCCGGTCGCGAAGACGACGACGCCGATTCGGGCCAGCAGGTCCTCTCGGCGTTCGGAGACATCTTGCTCGAGGAACGGACGGTAGAGGTCTCGCGTGAAGTACGACGATCCGGACAGCAGCATGGAGTCCGAGGAAGACATCATCGCGGCCATCGCGCCGGCGATGACGAGCGCGGCGAACCAGACGGGAGTAAACTCCGCAAGCACCGCGGGCAGGACGTTGCCGCCCTCGGGGACGGTCACGTCGAGGCCGCGAGCCCACGCGCCAAGCAAGAACGAGGGGACGAACAGCAGGACACAGAGGATCGGCCACAGTGCGAAAGAGCGCTTGAGGACGGTTTTGGAACCCGCGGCGAAGAATCGTTGGTTTACCTGCGGAAACATCGCGACGCCGAAGCCGATCGTAATCGCCGTCGAGAGCATCCACTGGTGGGTGTAGAAGTCGCTGCCGAGTGCTAGGTGGTGGGCCGCCTCGGCCTCGAGTGCCGACGTGGCCGCGACGGGGCCGCCGACGACCGCGAGCACCCAGATGAGCGCGAGCCAGGTCGTGACAAGCATGAAGATCCCCTGGAGGGTGTCGGTCCAGGCGATGCCGCGCATCCCCGCGATGACGACGTAGAGGATCATAAACGCCGTGATCAGCCCGGCACCGACGGCGTAGGGCAGCGACCCCTCGGTCAGGGCCTCGAGTGCGGTCCCGGCGCCGACCTGCTGGAGCATGACGTAGGGGAACAGATACAGCAAGCTGATGCCCGCGACGAGGCCGCGAAGCCGCCGCGAGGCGAAGCGGTCGCCGAGCATCTCCCCGAGGGTGACGTAGTCAAAGCGCTGGCCGAGCAGCCACTGTTTGTAGCCGATGACGTACCAGAGGATCGCGAAGATGATGCCGTCCATCAGGCCCATGACCAGTACCCACTCGGGGCCCTCCGCGTAGGCGATGTTCGGCCCGGCGAAGAACGTAAACGCCGAGAGGAGGGTTGCGAAGGTGGTAAACAGCAAGACGACCGTTCCGAAGGTTCGGCTCGCGAGGTAGAAGTCTTCGGCCGTCCGTTCGGCGACGCGGTAGGCGACCAGGCCGACGAGTAAAGCGATCACGAGATACCCGACGACGATACCGAGTTGGAGCGCGACGCTCACGACCGATCACCCCGCGAGTCGCCGGTCGTTTCGATGCCGATACCCCATGCTCGCTGGGCGAACAGCCAGAAGACGACGCTGGCGAGTCCCATCCAGCCGACGTGCCACCAGAGCCACAACGGAACGCCAACGACGGTCATCGCGTCTCCCCACAGAAACCAGGGGATCGCGAGCGCACTGAGTACCACCCCGACGACGAGCCACCCCCACACCTCGAGACGTCGCATGGTCCGTGGTGTGGACTGACGTGGGTAAAGCCTTTCTTTCGACCGGCTGGATTGAAGACCGAGAGTCATCGGTTCGATCGGAGCGCTGTATCCCGGTTTTGCTGGCTAAAATCGCTTTTTCACGTAGGAAAAGGAGTATAAGGCACCACAGGAGATATCACAGCGACGACGATATGGCCCGTCTGTTTCCCTTCCGGTCGGAGACGCCCGCCCAGGATGGCACACCCCGCGTCGTCGACCTCGAGGGCGACGACGCCGATGCGGTGTTTGGCGCGCTCTCCTCGACGACGGCTCGCCAGATTTATTCGCGACTCGACGACGAACCGGGGACACCAAGCGACATCGCCGACGCGATCGACTCCTCGATTCAGAACGTCCGCTACCACCTCGAGAACTTGGAGGAAGCCGGCCTCGTCGAAGTCGTCGACACCTGGTACTCCTCGCGGGGCAACGAGATGAGCGTCTACGGGACGACCGACGGGCCGTTGATCGTCACCAGCGATGAGTCGACGGGCTCGCAGTTGAAGACCGCCATCTCGAGGCTGATCGGCGGCATCGGGGCTCTCGCGGGCGGGAGTCTGCTGGTCCAGTACGGCGTCACGCAGTGGCTGGGAGCCGGCGATCCGGTGACGCTCGAGGGGCCGATGCCATCTGCCGAAGACGAGGGCGATGCAGCACCGCCGCCCGACGGCGAACGCGAGGCGCGGGGCGACGAGCCGGCTGGTGCGGACGGTGACGACGGCACGTCCGACGACATCGATACCGACGCAACGGGTGACATCGACGACAGTGTGCCCGACGACGCCGACGATGACGCTGGCATCGCGTCGGTCGAGGACGATGCCGAAGACGCCGAGACGGAAGCGGACGAACCGGTCGATGACGCCGTCGAGGATACTGACGGCCCCGCCGAAGTCCAAGAAGAGGAGGCGATGGACGAACCCGACGACGAGTACGCGATGGACGTGCCCGACGACGACGCCTCGACCCCCGGCGAACAGCTGGATACCGAGCCGACCGGCGACTACGCCGCCGACGGCGGTGCCGAGGCGGCCGACGCTGTCGTCTCGAGCGTGCCGCCCGGGCTGCTGTTTTTCCTCGGTGGCCTGGTCGTCTTGCTCGCGGTTACGGCCTACTGGTACTGGTATCGACCGACGTACTGATCCGTCGAACTGGTCTGCGTACTGATCTGTCGATCGGTCGGTCGGGATGGCTCGAGACCGAACGACGTGGCAACGGTTTCTTCCACAGGTCAACAGCTATTTGCCCATCACGGTCCAACGACTAGATAAACCGGTCCCCCGACGCGATTATCGCGTCACCGCCCTATCCGGGGCTGATCTCCCATGGAAGACACCTCGAAATACCTCATTCACGCGGACGTCACGGCTGACGGGGTCGTCGAGCGCAGCGACGTCGTCGGTGCCATCTTCGGCCAGACCGAAGGCCTGCTCGGCGACGAACTCGATCTGCGCGATCTCCGCCAGTCACAGAAAGTCGGCCGTATCGATGTCGAAATAGCCAGTACGCAAGGCCAATCCCACGGCAGCGTTACGATCGCGACCAGTCTGGATAAGGTCGAAACCGCGACGCTCGCGGCTTCCCTCGAGACGATCACCCGCGTCGGCCCCTGTCGAGCTACCCTCGCAGTCGACGAGATCGAGGACGTTCGGGCTGCAAAGCGAAAGGCGGTCGTCGAGCGTGCCAAGGAACTCCTCCAGACGGGCTTCGACGACAGCGTCATGTCCTCCGAAGAGATCCTCGCCGAAGTCCGCGAACACGTCCGCGTCGAGGATATCACCGAGTACGAGGGACTCCCGGCCGGCCCCCGCGTCACGGACAGCGATGCGATCATCGTCGTCGAAGGTCGCTCGGACGTCCTCACGCTCCTCAAGTACGGAGTCAAAAACGCGATCGCCGTCGAAGGGACCAATGTCCCCGACTCGGTGGCCGAACTCACCCACCATCGGACCGTCACCGCCTTCCTCGACGGCGACCGCGGCGGTGACCTCATCCTCGAGGAACTCGCCCAGGTCGGCGACATCGATTACGTGGCGTTTGCGCCCTCGGGCGAGTCCGTCGAAGAACTCGATCACCACCAGCTGTTTGCCGCCCTGCGAAACAAGACGCCCTTCGACATCATCGACGGCGCGAACGAACCCCGCGAAGCCGTCGCCGCGACCGACGGGAGTTCGACCCCGGCACCCGCGCCCACCCGTAGCGCTCCGCCGTCGCCGACGGTCGACGACCCCGACGTGACCGACGCTGGCGACGACGGTCTCGAGGCCACGGCGACATCCGAGTCGACTGAACTGGATGGAACTGCAACGGCAGCGGCGACGACCGAGACGGAGTCCTCGACCGACACCGCGACGGCCGACGACACGCGATCGCCAGCGACGGCCGGTTCCGCCGACGCCGAGGACGAGCACGCGCAACCGGGGCCCGCGACGGTCTACGAACACGCCAGCGCAGTCATTCGCGAGGGGTCCGATACCGTCCGATTTCTCGACGAGGAATCCGAGACACTCGAGGGCGCCGACGCGAGCGACGCCTACGACGCGCTCGAGGACGCCGAGACGGTCCCGGTGACGATCGTCCTCGACGGCATCCTCAGCCAGCGGCTACTCGATCTGGCCGCCGATCGCGGCGTCGAGCGGATCGTCGCCAGATCGCTCGGGCAGTTCACCAAGAAACCAACCAGCGTCGCCGTACACGCCGCAAGCGATATCGCGAAAACGCCTCCAGTCCCGCAATCCGACGATCCGTAAGTCTCAACCGAGTACGCCGACGGAAAACACCAGCAGTGCACAGACGATCGCACCCAGTAGCGTCGCGAGGAAGTTGACGCCCTGATTGCCCAGCACGGACCCCTCCAACGTCGCCCCGAGCAAGCTGTCGACGGTCATCCCGACGAAGCCGGCGGCGGCGATGATCGCCGCGCCGACCGCGTCGACTTCCGGGAAGAGCACGTAGGAAATGAGCGCGACGATGGCGCCGCCGGCGATCCCCGCGACCTCCCCCTGCCAGGTGACGCCGCCGTCGGTGCCGGGCTTGACGGGCTCGAGGGTGGTGATCAGTCGCGGTCGCTCGAAGACGCTGCCGATCTCGCTCGAGAGGGTGTCGCTCATCGCGGTGGCGACGGAGCCGGCGAAGGCGAACAGAAAGAGGGCGGGGTTCGGATCGGCCGGCAGAAGCGCCGCCGAACTGGCGGCATAGCCCAACACGGCGACGAGTGCGACCGCGGCATTACCGAGTACGTTCCCACTGCCGCGGGCGCCGTCGTTGGCCTCGGCGACGCCGAGTTCTTCCTTGCGCTCGTAGCGGTATTTCGTCGAGAGGCCGCCGATCGCGAAGAAGGCGATGAGGACGACGAACCAGCCGTAGCCGCCGAGAACGATCGTCACGAGTCCGAGGAGAACGCCCGTTAGCATCCCGGCGATCGACGCCGTGCCGAGGGCAAACGAGGCGTACCCGAGCGCGACGGTCACTGCGAGTGCGATGGCGATCTCGCCGGCACCGATCGCCGGCTGGAGTTCGACCAGCAGCCAGAGCAGGAAACCGACCGAGAGCATGACGATCGGATCGTCGTAGAGCAAGAGGACGTCACGAAGCAACGCGGCGAACAGGGTACCGCTGGCTGCCAGAAAGAGAACCGTCGGAAGCAGCGGTTCGATAGCCGTCCCAGTGAGCCAGAACGTGGCGAGTTGGCCGGCAGTCGCTGCGAGCGTTGCAACGAGACAGAAGGTGGTCACGACGACCACCTCGGTGTCGGTTCGCAAGCGGGCGAGTCGTTCACCCAGGTTGCCGTAGCCGATCAACAGGACCGTTCCGACGAAGACGGCGATCGAGAGGGACGCTGTCACCGCGATGAGACCGAGTACGACGGCGGCAAGGACGAACGTCAGAAGCCCGTAGAGTCGACCGTCCTCGTAGTCGCTTGGATAGGCGAGCAGATCGAACAGCGGCCCGTCGGTGAGGACGAACGCCCCGACCAATACGATCGCGGCGAGTGTGGCCCCGACGGCCGGCCCGAACAGCGGCACGGCGAGCGAGAGCGTCGCGAGAATCGCGAAGACGGCGGCTCGCCGAACGGGTGTAGTCACGATATCGAACTCTTTCTGTGGCGGTTACTTGAAGGTTCCCGAACCAGTGGCACGACGGTATCGGTCGTATCAACGTCTGTGGACCGTTTCTCGCACTGCAAACGGACGAAACGCACACAACCCGTAACCGGTATAGTATCGGCTATCGAACCAGTTACCGTGGGACTGTACGAACGGTATCTCGCGAGTCGGATTCGTCGCCACGACGGCGACCCGCCCGACCACGTCGCACTGATCATCACCGAGCGGGATCTGTTAGAGCGTGGCGCCTACGAGACGCTGACGGACTTCTTCGAGTGGGCCGTCGAGTACGCTTCGCAGGTGACCGTCTACGTAAGCGTCCTCGATACCGGCGCCGTCCCCGCACTACGGCGCGAACTCGAGGCGATCGATGCACCCCGCGAAATCGCCGTCCGCGGCCCGGACGACCGCTCGCAGGCCGACGCCCCGATTCGAATCGGGATCGGACTCGGGGGCAAACACGAGTTCACGAGCGCCGTCCAGACGATGGCCGAAGCCGTCGACGGCGGTGGTCTCGAGCCCGACGATATCGACGACGAACACGTCGAAGACCACCTCGTCTTCCCGGCGGAACCGGACCTCGTCATCAAGACCGGCGCCGAACGGCTCTCGGATTTCATGATCTGGCAGTCGGTCTACTCGGAACTGTACTTCACGGACGTCAACTGGCGGGATTTCCGCAAGCGAGACTTTCTGCGAGCAGTACGAGAGTACTGCAACCGATCGCGGCGCTTCGGTCGGTAACTCGGCATCGGTCCCCTCATCGTGACGGCCCGATATGCACTCGATGACATCGACCCGGCACTCGCAACGAAAGTGACAGCCGTCCCGATCGTGAGCAACGACCATCGATGGCGTCGCTCGCGTGGGCGGTCACCGCGGACTCGCTTCTCGTCGCGCTCCTCGTAGCGATCGTTGCCGTCGTCCACCTCCTCCCCGACGAGGTGCCCATCTCCGTCCCCGTCTCGCGACACAACGTCCTCTCTGCCACCGGGGGCGTGTCGATCGTCTACGCGTTCGTACACCTCTTCCCCGAACTCGACGAGCGCCAGCAGGCCCTCGAGGGGGTGGCCGTCCTCGAGTGGTCGCTGGCTGCCCACCACGTCTATGCCGTCGCATTCGTTGGGCTCGCCGCCTTCTACGGTCTCGAGCGACTCGCGATTATCACCCGAACGCACGACATCGGTAGCGGACGGCAGACCGAGCCCGTCTTCTGGGTTCACATCGGCGCCTTCGCCGTCTACAACGCCTTCATCGGCTACGCGCTGGTCCAGGGAGAGACCGGTGCGGACAACACGACACTGTTTGCGATCGCGATGGCGGCACACCTGTTCGGCAACGACACCGGCCTCGAAGGCCACCATCGCGACGCCTACCGGCGACTCGGCCGTTGGATACTCACCGGGGCGGTCCTCGTCGGCGCCGGCGTCGGCGTCGTCTACACGATCGACCCGGTCACGCTTGCCCTCCTGTTGGCGCTGTTGACCGGCGGCATCGTCTTCAACGCGATCAAAGACGAACTTCCTCGAACGCGAGAGAGTCGCTTCTGGCCGTTCGCGGCGGGATCGATCGCCTACGGGCTGCTATTGCTGGTACTGTGATCTAACAGTACTCGAGATATCCCGGGATCAGTCGGCGGTCGATCCGCTCGAGTCGAGACTCTCGACGGTGCCGTTCGCGTCGGGCTCGTCAGCTGGTGGCTCGAGACGGCCCTCGGGTCGCTCGCCGGTCGGCAGGGAGTCCCGGAACCGGTCGACGATCGATCGGGCTTCGGGGAGGTCCGCGTCGCCGACCGCGCCGAGCAAGGCAAGCGCCCGTCGGGCCCGCGTTCGTCGCCAGGATTCCTCGCGGTGTTCGTAGGTCCGAACCGCACGGAGGAAGTCGGCTTTCGAGAACTCCGGCCAGTAGGGCGTACAAAAGAAGACGGCGGCCTCGTTCCCGTTGGCGTGCCAGGGCAGGAAGTTCGAGGTGCGCTCGTCGCCGCCGGTGCGGATGATCAGGTCGACGTCCCGAACCGGCCGGTCGTAGAGGCGGTGTTCGATCGCCTCGACGTCGATCTCGGCGGGGGAAATATCGCCCGATTCGACCTCGCGTGCGACGCCCCTGGCGGCCTCGAGCAGACGCGAGCGGCCGCCGTAGGCCAGCGCGATGTTGAGCACGAACCGGTCGTACTCCCGCGTGCGACGCTGGGCGTAGTCGACGGCCGCTTGGACCCGGTCGGGGAGCATCCCGGTCTCGCCGATTGCGCGGATACAGACCTCGTTGTCGTGGACGCGGTCGGCGTCGGCGAACTCCCGAAGTTTCTCACAGAGTAGATCGAATAGTTGTTCGTTCTCCTCGTCGGGGCGATCGAAGTTCTCCGTCGAGAACGTATACAGCGTCAGTTCCTCGACACCGACATCCTGGCACCACTCGAGGACGCGCTCGGTCGTCTCGACGCCAGCGCGGTGGCCCTCGTGGGCAGAGCCGCCGCTACGACGGGCGTACCGTCGGTTTCCGTCCTGGATCACCGCGACGTGGGTCGGTGCGCCCGAGAGTTCCCGCGAGAGGACGCGCTCGTAAACGACATCGACCCGTCGCCGGAGCCACCGCTTCATTAGTTGCAGTGACGACACCGCTGAATATGTGTCTTGTGTGTAACTCGCTGTCACTGAGAAAAGTCATCACGGATACAGGTCGGCGGCCGTCCCAAGGAATATTGTCCCGCCAAACGACGGGGCGGCCGCCTCAGCAAACCGTGATGGCTATCAGTCCGGACCTGCTCGTTCCGACAATGACCACCGCGATCGACGAGGACCTCTACCAGCGAACCAAGGCGCTGCTCGAGCCGGGTGAGATCGACCTCAACGGCGCGATCGTCCACACCGACTACGACGGCAGCGAGGACGTCCAGATGATGCAGGCGACGATCGACATCGGCGACATCATCGCCGACCGCTCGGGCTACGAGCCGACTGACTGCTACGTCCACTCGGGCAACGACGATCCCGACTTTTCCTCGAATCAGCACCAGGGACGTACCCTCGAGGACGAGGCGTTCGTCTGGGAGTGCCAGCAACTGCTCCGGGACGGCAGTTTCGACGTCGTCATCTACTATCGTGCCAGCGCGGATCACGAGGCGATCCTCGAAGATGTTCGGGACCTCGGTTACGAGGTAACCGGCGTTACGGGCGAGTAACGGACCCACTCGAGATGATTCCGCTCCTGCACGACCTTACGGACGCGACGGTGCTCGTCTTCGGCGGCGGTCCCGTCGGTGCTCGCAAGGCCCGACGCTTCGACCGCGAGGCCGACGTCGTCGTCGTCAGCCCTGAGTTCGCCGACCGCGAGTTCGGGTCGGCCGAACTGATTCGTACTGCACCCGATCCCGCAGCTATCGACGGCTGGCTCGAGCGAACCGACCCCGAACTGGTCGTCGCCGCGACCGACGACGACACGATCAACGACGCCGCCGAGCGCGCCGCTCGAGCGCGGGGCGTGCTCGTCAACCGCGCGGATCGAGCGGGCGAGCGCGATCCCGGTAGCGTCGTCGTTCCCGCGACAGTCCGTGACGATCCCGTCGTCGTCTCGATTTCGACCGGTGGGACCGCGCCGGCACTGAGCAAGTACCTGCGCCAGGAACTCGAGGAGACGCTCGCGGGTGCCGGCGAGGTAGCCGTCGTTTGTGATGAACTTCGGAGCGAACTCAAATCACGGGACGTGGCGCCGAGCCGACGACGCGAGATCGTCACCGATGTCGTCAATTCTCCGGATGTTTGGACAGCTTTACGTAGCGGTACTGCAAACACTCGCCAAGTGATCGAGGACGTGCTCGGCGAGGAACTGGCTGGGGGTGGGCACTCGTGACGTCGACTGGCGTCGTCACCGCTGGACGCGTAACACACCAAAGCGGTGGCGTCGACGATCTCGCGGCCGCGAGTCCCGACAATCAACGGGTCGGCGTCGAGGCCCTCTGCTCGCTGCAGTCGGTCGAGGAGGCGTACGTCCTCTCGACGTGTAACCGAGTCGAGGCCTACGTGGTCACCCCGGACCCGGCGATCGGGCAAGCAGCCATTCGCGAGTTTTTCGACACGGTCGAGATGCAGGCGCTCGTCATCACTGGCCACGACGAGAGCCTTCGCCACCTGCTGTCGGTCGCGACCGGCCTCGAATCAGTCGTGCTCGGCGAGGATCAGATCATCGGCCAGGTTCGAACGGCCTACGAAGACGCCCGCAACGCCGGCGGCATCGACGAGATGCTCGAGGCCGCCGTGACGAAGGCGATCCACGTGGGCGAACGCGCCCGCACCGAGACGGCGATCAACGATGGCGTCGTCTCGCTGGGCTCGGCCGCGACCAGACTCGCGGCCGACGAGATCAGTCTCGAGGACGCGACGGGCCTCGTCGTCGGTGCCGGCGAGATGGGGCGTCTCGCCGCCCGCAGCCTCGCCGACGCCGGGGTCGACGAACTCGTCGTCGCGAACCGAACCGTCTCCCACGCCGACCATCTCGCGAGCGAACTCCCTGTCGACGCCGAGGGCGTTGCGCTCGAGGCCCTCGCGACGACCGCCGCCGCCGCCGACGTGGTGGTGACCGCGACCGGCAGCGACGACCCCGTCCTCACTCCCGGTCACCTCGACAACGACGACGCTCGAGACGGTCCCGGACAAGTGGTCGTCGATCTCGGACAACCACGCGACGTCGACCCGGCAGCCGACGAGCTTGGGCCGGTGACCGTCTACGATCTGGACGACCTCGAGACGATCACGCAGGCAACTCGCGAACAACGCGCCGACGCCGCCGCCGAGGTCGAAAGAATGGTCGACCGGGAGTTCGAGTTGCTCTGTGACCAGTACAAACGCGCGCGTGCCGACGAGGCCATCGCTGCGATGTACGAATCCGCCGAACGCATGAAAGCTCGCGAACTCGAGCAGGCGCTCTCCCGACTCGAGGCTGAGGGAATTACCGACGAGCAACGCGAGGTCGTCGAATCGATGGCCGACGCGCTCGTCAACCAGTTGCTCGCGCCGCCGACCAAGAGCTTGCGGGAGGCCGCCGCCGAAGACGACTGGAGCACGATCAACACCGCCTTGCAGCTGTTCAACCCCGAGTTCGACGACGGCCGACTGGCGCCGACGTTCGGCACCGGCCAGCAGGCCGAGCCTTACAGCGAAACTGCCGACGACGATTGAGACGGTTTACTGTACCGATGTACCGGCCCACCCGCCGCCCGAGTCGCGGGTGGGCCGGCAACGACGTACAGTAATCCGTATGAGGCGGATTGGTGTCACGATCACCCGGTACAACCGCAGGACATCGCGGTTGCACCAGCAACGATGGCCAACAGTCCGTCTGGGATCCACCGAACGGTTAATTGTTGCCAAAACGACGGTGGCACAAACGTTATTTGAGTGGCCTCCGTTCGATCAGCTATGGGCGACTTACTGTCAGACGACGAGATCGAGACACGGCTGCCCGAGACCTGGGCGCGCGACGACGACGAGATCGTCCGTACCTACGAGTTCGACGACTATCTTCACGGCGTCAACTTCGCCCAGATGGTCGGCGAGATCGCCGAATCCCAGTTTCACCACCCCGAGATCATCATCGGCTACAAGGAAGTCGAGATCCGGCTCACCTCCCACGAGGCCGGCGGGATCACCGACGACGACACCGAGATGGCCGAGCTGATCGAGTCCGAGCGAGAGGAACGCGACGCCTGATCGCCGACTCAACGACGGCTCGAGTCGCCGACCGCCGTTGCAGCGGCGCCAGATTCGACGATCCGACGGTCCATGGAGGGAAACTACGTCTTTCGCGTCACGCTACAGATCGAACCAGCAGTCGAAGGCGTCTCGATCGAGCCCGCGAGTGCCGAGCCGACGGTGACGTGTTATCGGGAAGCCGCCGAGCCGGGTACCGAGGGCTGGCTCTTCTTCCGGAATACGCTCTGGCGCGGCGAGATCGCCGATCAGGCCTACGGCTGTGATCTCGCCGAGGAGTGGCTCGAGCTCCCGGTGGCGGCCGTCGACTTCCGCGAACTCCAGGTCGACGAGGCCTACCTCGAGGCGCTGAAAACCGAAATCGCCGCCGATCTCGACGCATTCAACGCCGAGACCGTCTCGGCGGTGCTCTCGAAGTACCTCGGCTCGAGCATCCATGTCCGTTCGGCGTAGTCGACAGCGTCTCCCGTAACCAACACTCATATACTCGAGAACCACGTAGTACTCGTTCCCGATGGCACCGCAGTCCGCCGCCCTCGCAGACTACGATTTCTGGCTGCTCGACCTCGATGGGACGCTCGTCGATGTCGAGTGGTCCTACACTCGAGAGGTGTTCGACCGGGTTGGCGACCGTCTCGGTCGCGAGTTTACCGATCAAGAAGCCGACATCATCTGGAGCGGGCTCACCGGGTCGCGCGACCGCCAACTCGAGGCCTGGGGGATCGATCCCGCGGCGTTCTGGGAGGCGTTTCACGACGAGGAAGATCCCCTGGTCCGGGCCGAACAGACCTACCTCCACGACGACGCCGCCTTCGTCGCCGAACTCGAGGGACCGGTCGGGCTCGTGACCCACTGCCAGGAGTTTCTCTGTGAACCAGTCTTAGAGAACGTCGGTATCAACGACTGGTTCGACACCCGGCTATGCTGTACCGAGGAGACGGGCTGGAAGCCCGATCCGACGCCCGTCGAGCGCGTGATGGCCGACCTCGGGGTCGCCCACAACGGCCACCGGGGCGTGCTCGCGGGCGACGGCGCGAACGATGTCGGTGCGGCCTGGAACGCCGGTCTCGACGCGATTCACGTCGAACGCGTCGGCCACGAACGCCGCGGCCAGTGCGTGCTCGGCGATTACCGAGTCCAGTCGTTCGACGACCTACAGTAGCGTCCGAAACGCTGATCCACCGCGTTACAGCAGGTGTTTTTCGGCGAGGGAACTGACGACCGGCAACCGCGTCGCCTCGCCCTGATAGGCGGTGATCAGCAGGTAGAGCCAGGCGACGAAGACGACGAGCCAGATCGCCAGCGAGACGAATATCTCGATGATCGTCACGAACAGCGCGAGCAGAAAGCCGATGACGGGGACGGATCCCGCCAGCGTATTGAACACGAGCGACAGCGCCTGTAACGTCGCATACACTGCGATAACGCCGATACCGAAGACGACGCTGTGGGCGGCGTGATACCGAGCGAACTCGTTGTCCTCCTCGAGCAGGTAAACCAGGATCCCCGAAATGGGCGTAAATACGTGGGCAAGCAGTGCAACGACGTTGCCATCCGGACCGAGACTGGTATCCGTCGTGGCCGCCGGTTCGACCGCCGAAACGTTTTGTTCAGTTGCCATACGGGGACTATTGATGGCCGTATTTAATAACATTTTACCATTCAGAGCAGGAATTATTCGCCCGACTGCTGAACCGATAGCCAGTGGCGGCTGTCTGGACGGCGGCCTCGAGGGATCGCAGCCCACTTATCGCCACCGCCCAAACCGTCGGCTATGCAGATCAAAGACCGGGAGCAGATCGAGGGCGGACGCAAGCGGGTGACGGTCGTCCCCGAGAGCGTCGACGATCTCTGGCATTTGCAGTACGTCCTCGAGCCCGGCGATCGCGTCGCGGGCGATACGACCCGGCGGATTCAGCGCAACGACGACCAGATGCGCGATACGGGCGGTGAGCGCGAGCACATGTGGGTCGCCATTGCCGTCGACGACATCGAATTTCACCGGTTCGCGAACCGGCTGCGGGTCGGCGGCGAGATCGTCGCCTGTTCGCGCGAGGACCAGCTGGGCTTTCACCATACGTTGAACGTCGAGGCACGCGAGGAGCTATCGATCGAGAAGTACTTCAAACCGGATCAGGAGGCCCGCCTCGAGGAGGCCGAGGAGGCCACCGAAAATCCCGATGTCGCGATCGCCACCGTCGAGGAGGGGCAAGCCCACGTCCACACGGTGGCTCAGTACGGTACCGAGGAGCGGGCGACGATCACCGGCACGACGGGCAAGGGAGAGTACGCCCGCGGGCGCTCGGAGCTGTTCGCCGAACTCGGGACGGTCCTCGAGCGCCAGGACGCCGACGCGATCATCCTCGCGGGCCCCGGTTTTACGAAACAGGACGCCTACAAGTACTTCGAGCAGAACCATTCCGAAATCACCGAGCAGATCACGATGGTCGATGCGGCGGCCGTCGGCGATCGCGGGGTCCACGAAGTCCTCAAACGCGGCGCAGTCGCCGATGTCCAGCAGGAGACTCGCATCGAGAGCGAGGCCGAGTACATCGACGAACTCACGCGGCGAATCGCCGACGGCGCGAAGGCGGCCTACGGCCCCGAGGAAGTGAAACAAGCCGCCGAGTTCGGTGCGATCGACCGCTTGCTCGTCCTGGACGACCGCCTCCGCAAAGAGCGTGGACCTGACGGCGACTGGGCGGTCGACGTCGACGACATCGTCCGCACGGCCGAACAGAAAGGCGGGGAGGTGACCGTCTTTTCGAGCGAGTTCCCGCCCGGCCAGCAACTGTCGAACCTCGGCGGGATCGCTGCGCTATTGCGGTACCGCCTCGAGTAGATTCGATGACACACGTGGTGAGAATTCGTCCCCAGTCGCCGGATTTGTCGGTTCACTATCGCTCTCGACGCCGATTCCGGCTCCGATCGCCTGTCGGAAATGTACACATACAAGCAAAAATGAGTTATCCTAGGACTCGTATGAGCGGTGTATGAAGCTCGCGACAATTGGTGTTGGAAACGCCGGCAGCAAGATCATCGACCGGATGCTCGAGTTCGAGCAGGAGACCGGTCGAAATCTCTGTCGGCACGTCCTGGTGATCAACTCCGCCAGGACCGACCTCGCAAAGCCCGACTACGTCCCCGAAGACCGGCGCGTCCTCATCGGCGACACCCACCAGAAAGCCAAAGGCCACGGCGTCGGCGGCGACGTCGAGGTCGGCGCGGAGGTCGCCAAACACGACATCGACGAAATTCGGCGCGCGTTCGACGATATCGACATCCACGAGGTCGACGCGATTCTCGTCGGCGCTGGACTCGGCGGCGGGACCGGCAGCGGTGCGGGGCCGGTCGTCATCGACGAACTCCAGAAGATGTACGACGAGCCGGTCTACGGCCTCGGTATCCTCCCCGGCGAGTACGAAGGCGGCCGCCCGGCGTTGAACGCCGCACGATCGTTGCAGTCGTTCGTCCAAAAGGTGGACAACTTCGTCGCCTTCGACAACGACGCCTGGCGCTCCCGCGGCCAGACCATCGAGGAAGGCTACGAGCAGATGAACCGCGAACTCGCGATCCGGCTGGTGACCCTGCTGGCCGCCGGCGAGATCGACGAAACCGAGGTCGCCGAGAACGCGATGGACTCGAGTGACATCATGCGAACGTTAGATACGGGCGGCGTCTCCTCGATCGGCTACGCCTCGACGACCGTCCGCACGGAAGGCGGGGGCCTCCTCGATCGGTTCCGCGACGAGGGAGAGGCACTCGACGAGTCGACCGACGCCGCGAAGATCAAGGGACTGGTTCGTCGGGCGGTCAACTCCCGGCTGACGATCCCCTGTACCGTCTCGAGTGCGGATCGGGCACTGATCATCCTCTCGGGGCCCTCCGAACTCATCTCCCGGAAGGGAATCGAGAGCGCCCGACAGTGGCTCGAGACCGAGGCCGACACCGTCGACATTCTCGCGGGCGACGATCCGCGACCGAACTCACCGGAGCTTGCGGCGGTCGTCTTGCTCTCGAACGTGACCGAGACGCCGCGGGTCGACGAGATCCAGAACCAGGCCGTCGACGCACAGGACAAGATCGCGGAGCTCGAGGCCGTCCGCGAGGAGGAGATCAACGACCTGATCACCGACGACGACGACGAACTCGATCCGGTCGTCTGACCGCGCGAAGGGTATGCTAGGTGTCTCTCAGCTATGAAACTCGCTCTCATCGGCGTCGGTCGCGGGGGCTCGCGGGTCGTCGACCGGCTGGTCGATCGCGAGTCGGCGACCGGTCGCACCCTCTGTGATGGCAACGCACTCGTCTTCGATACCACCGAGACGACGCTCGAGGCCCTCGAGTTCGTCCCCGAGGAGCGACGATCGGTGTTCGGCGATATCCACCCCAACGTCGGCGACGACGGCCTCGAGGGTGATCCCGACCTCGGCGCCGAGGTCGCCCGAGAAGACGTCGAGGAGATCCGCCGCGCGTTCGACGACCTCGCGTTCACCGACGTCGACGCCGCCCTCGTCGTCGCGGGACTGGGCGGCGGTACCGGCGGCGGTGCCGGCGCGATCGTCCTCGAAGAACTCCAGACGATGCTCGAGAAGCCGGTGTACGCAGTCGGCTTGCTCCCGACCGACGACGAGTCCGACCGACGGATACACACCGCTATGCGGTCGCTACAATCGTTCGTCACCATCGCGGACAACGTCGTCTGTTTCGACAACGAGAGCTGGCGCTCGACGGTAACCTATGACGAACACGCCGCGACCGAGTCAGCCGACGACCAGGACGGGGACGACACCGCCGTCGACGACGATCGAGACGAAGACGACACGTCCGATCCCTACGACGAGATCGACGACGCCGCTGCGAGACACGTCCACTCGCTGTTCGGTGCCAACGAACTCGAGTCGACCACCCTGGCGGAGAACCGGATCGACGCGAGCGATATCGCCCGCACCCTCGAGACGGGCGGCGTCTCCACGATCGGCCAGGCGACGCTCGAACTCGAGCGAACGGACGGCCCGCTGCCCTGGTTGCCCCGCCCGTCGTGGCTCCCCGACGCGCTCGCACGGCGGCTCCAGGGCGAGATCGAGAACAACCAGACCGACGCGGCGGCGATCAAACGTCTCGTCCGGAGTGCCGTCGAGTCGCGGCTGACACTGCCCTGTGACGTCGCGAGCACCCATCGAGCGCTCGTCGTGCTCTCGGGGCCGCCCGCTGCGGTCTCACGGAAGGGGTTCGAGAGCGCTCGCTACTGGCTCGAGCAGGAGACCGACACCGTCGAGATCCTCGCGGGTGACGAGCCCTTGACTCGGTCGTCGACGATCACGGCGACCGTCCTGCTCTCGAACGTCACGACGGTGCCCCGGATCGACGACCTCCAGGCGCGGGCCGTCGCAGCCGAGCGGGAACGCGAAGGCGACGACGCCGGCACAGCCGCCACGCCCGCAGACGCCGGGACCAACGAAGAATTTATCTGGTGACTGTCGTGGTCGGGGTCGCGCTCGGCTGGTCGTCGCTTGCCACCGGGCTCTGGCTGCTCGCGGTGGCGGCCTACGGCGTCGGCGATCTCGTGACGACGATGGTCGGCCTGCGCTCTCCCGATCTCGAGGAGGGACAGGCCGGCGCGCAACTGATCCTCGGTGAGCCGCCCTCGTGGTGGCGATTCAGCTGTTTCAAACTCGTCTTCCTTGCAGTGTGTTACGCGGGCTACGTCGCCCTCGAGGGGACGCGAGCACGACTGCTCGTTCCTGCCGGCATCGCGCTCGTCGGGCTGTACGCCGTGTTCAACAACGTGCGTGTGATGGTCGCGGTTCGATAGGTATCGGCCGGTGGCGATTCGATCGGCGTCAGCCACGGACGTGCTACCGGTCGAGAACTGACACCCGTTGTCGGCTCAGCGCTTGGCCAGCCGCTGTCCGACGAGGACAGGTCCGATCGTCCACAGTCCGAGCACGGCGAGCCCGAACAGGTTCGGCAGGTGTGGCGCGGTCGTCGAGCCACCGACGGCGACCTCGAGCGTCCGCGGTAGATAGTAGATCGCCCCCTCGACGGCGTCGAACGGACTCACGCGCGTGGCGTACAGGTACCAGGTCGGCTCCTCGAGGCTCGCGAGTAGCGTCGGTCCCTCGACGGGCGGCGTCGACCCGCCGGTGAGAAGCACCGAGACGAGCGCGACGGCGGTCTGGTGCCACAGAAAGCCAAGCACGACGAGACAGCCAATCGCGACGCCGACCGTCCGGGTCACCGTCTCGAGCCACGCCGAGAGGCCGACCGTCAGCCCGAGCCAGGCCCCGCCAAACAACACCAGCGCGAGGAGGCCACCGACGATCGATGCTGGGGCGACGGACTCGAGGTAGACCCCGATCAGTGCGGCCAACACCGCGACCAGTATCGTACAGACGCCCGCGAGAAAGATCAGCCGGCCGAGTAGCGTTCCGAGAACGGCCTCGAGTATCCCGGCGCCACTGGGCGACGTATCCGTTCGGAACTGACTCGAGTCGGCGGTATCCGTTAGCGACACTGCACCGAGGACGAGCGCGAAAAGCGACGTCCAGAGGGTGACCTGACGAAGCGCCAACAACAGCGGCCGATCGTCAGCCTGGGCGTGGGGCGAGAACAGCCACGGGAGCCAGGTTACAGTCGCAACGGCGACGAACACCACCGTCGCGACCACGACCGTCCGTGACCGAAAACACCGCTCGAGGTCGGCGCGAGCGATCGTTCGAACGCGACTCACGGCCGCTCACCGATCCGGCATCTCCTGTTGGGAACCATAGGAACGACGATGACTCGAGTAACGGTTGGAATGTCTATATTTCTGTCGCTCCGTCGCCCCGAGAGACGACGCGGGGGCCGATCTCGTCAACCCCGCATTTCGGCGTCGATCGCGGTTCGAACGAGGCGAGCGAGACCCAATATGACGAGAAAGGTCCCCGCAAAGACGATGGCGCCAAAGAGCACGAGCCCCATGATGAGTGCGCCGGCGTTCCCGAACCCAAAGAGGTCGACGATCACGAACCGATAGCTGAGCGCGACCAGCAGGATACCCGCTGCGACGTAGATCGACGCTCGCCAGTAGGCACCGTACTCCTCGGGCGACAGTTCCATGGCTCGTGATGTACGGCTGTCCCTAATACGGTTTACTGTACCGGCTTGCCGGTACAACCACCGGACGGTCGCGGCTGCACCGGCGACGATCGACACCAGACCGTACAGAAGCACTGCCGAACCGGCGTTATCGGTCCGCCGCGATCCCCGTCGTCAGCTGTTGGGCGACGCGAGCGCCCGTCCGCCGGGCGATCGCTTGGCGCCGAAAGACCGCACGAGCGCTCTCGGCGGCCTCGGCGTCGACCTCGAACTCGAGGTCGGGATACGTGACGTCGGTCAACACGAGTGGTTCCGGCGGCGCGGGAGCGATTCCCTCGTGACCGGGGAGCGGATCCGGCTCGAGCGCGCGGTCGATCGCCTCGAGCGACGACTCGCCGGTAGCGACGGCCGTCGCGAGCGAGACCAGCCGACGGACGAGTTCTCGGGCGAATCCACCAGCGGTGACGGTGACGACGAGGTAGTCGCCGTCCCGCGTCGCCTCGAGGGTCGGCGCACGCTCGGTGTTGTGGTCGTCTGGCGTGAGGTTGTGGAAGTCGTGTGGTCCCGACAGCGCGTCGCAGGCGGTGCGAAACCGGTCGTCGTCGACGGTGGCGTCGTCTCGCGTCGCCGAGTCCGATTGCGGTCCCTCGACAGGGGACGCGTACAGGTGGTACGTGTACGTCCGTCGGGCCGCATCGTGGGTCGCGTGAAAGTCGGCCGACGGATCGGCGACCGCCCACGCCCGTACGTCACCGGGCAGTTCGGCGTTCAACGCCCGCGGCGTGAGCCACTCGGGTGCCTCGAGGGCGATCGTCTGGGCCAGCGCGGAGACGCCCGCGTCGGTTCGGCCGGCCGCGGCGTAGCCCGCGGGTTTGGACGCATCTGCCTCGAGTACCTCGAGTGTACGCAGGCCGTCGAAAAGTCGATCCTCGACGGTGTCGACGTCGGGCTGGCGCTGAAAGCCGTGGTAGGGACGGCCGTCGTAGGCGATCCGAAACGCGCGCAGTGGCATCGACTCGAGTGAGTCGGGCCAGGGAGTTAGGGCCGTCGGCTTCGCGCCGGCCGGAGACGGCCGGTCACTGTTCGTCGGTCAGGTCCGCGATCAAACTCGACTGGGCCGGCATCGGCACTCGCGTCGCCGAGGGCGGCGTAGGCCTCCCAGACCTCGGGGTACTGCTCGGCGAATTCGCCGGCGGTCGCGGGCAGTTCCCCGGTCGGATCGTCGACATCGTCTGGCATGATCGTTCGGGCCGTCACTCCCGAGCCCGGCAAGTGATCGCAGGCGTTCCCATTCGGCTACAGGTTCCGACACAGCGGATCCGGCGTTTTATGTGCCCGAGTGGCCGATCACTCTGCATGACACGGCCACTGCTGATCGATACGGATCCGGGCTGTGACGACGCCGTTGCGCTCGCACTCGCCCTCGAGCACGCCGCTCTCGAGGTCGTCGGACTGACGACGGTTCACGGAAACGCACCGGTCGCGGCGACGACCGAGAACGCACGATCGATCCTCGAGCTGGTCGGTCGGACGGACGTGCCGATCGCCCGCGGGGCCGACCGACCGTTGACGGCTGATCTCAATACGGCCGAGCACGTACACGGCGAGGGCGGGATCACCGGCGACCTGCCGGCACCGACGGCGGCGACCGAGCCCGTCGAGGCCCACGCCGCGCAGTTTATCGTCGAGCAGGCCAGACGCCACGCGGGCGAGCTGACGCTGGCGGCGATCGGCCCGTTGACCAACGTCGCACTCGCGCTGGCGATCGAACCCGACCTCCCCGACTTGCTCGAGGAATTCGTCGTCATGGGCGGGGCCGCCTTCGATCCGGGCAACGTCACGCCGCTGGCCGAGGCGAACTTTCACTCCGATCCCGAAGCGGCCTATCGGGCCGTTCGCGACGCCGAACCCACCATTATCGGGCTGGACGTCACGACCCACGCGACGCTGCCGCCGGAACGTGTCGACGGCCTCACCCGCGACGGCCCGCTCGAGCGCTCGCTCGCCGCGTGGCCCACCTACTACGACGAGGACCAGCTCGCCCGGTACGACATCGAAACCGCCGCGATCCACGACGCGCTGGCGATCGCCTGGCTCGTCGACGAGTCGATCCTCGAGATCGAACCCTATTACATGACCGTCGGTACCGACTCCGATATCGCCCGCGGGAAACTCGTCTGTGACGCGATCGGGGTGACCGGCGAGGAGCCAAACGGCGCCGTCGCCCTCGAGGCCGACTACGAACGCTACCACGAGGTGCTGTCGGCCTCACTCGAGCGCACGCTCTCGGTCGCCGAGCCCACGCCGTAGGATAGCCACCCGATCACAGTACAGTCGATAGGCACTCAAACCGTCGACGCCGGCCCGTTCTCGAGGGCGTCGAAGACCATCTCTCGCGTCGGGATCGCCGTCTGGACGCCCTCAGTTTCGGTCGCGATCGAGCCGGCGGTCGTCGCGACGTCGGCCGCGCGTTCGATGGGCGCGCCGTCGGCGAGCATCGCTGCGAGGTAGCCACAGAACACGTCGCCAGCGCCGGTGGTGTCGACAGGGTCGGCCGCCGGTGGCGTCAGGCGGTAGGACCGCGTGCCCGAGATGACGACCTCGTCGCCGCCCTGGGTCCGGACGATCGTCCCGTCGAACGACTGAAGGGCGTCCTCGAGAGCTGCGAACTCGGTCTGGTTGACGACGACGATGTCGATCGTGGCTCGCTCGAGCAGCGGGGCGGCGCCGTCGGCGGGCGCGGGGTTGCAGATCACGGTCGGGCGCTCGGATTCGTCGGCCAGACGGGCAAGCACCGCGTCCATCGTCGCGACGGGGATCTCGTTCTGGAGGAGGAGGACATCGGCCGCGAGAATGCGGTCGTACTGGCCTCGTGCGTAGTCCGGGTCGACCGCCTCGTTCGCACCGTCGACGATACCGATCCAGGATTCGCCGGTGTCGTCGACGAAGACGTAGGCCTTCCCGGTTTCGCAGTCGGCGGTTCGGACGCCGCCGACGTCGACGCCGCGGTCGGCCAGCGTTTCGAGGACGCCGTACTCCGTGTGATCGGTGCCGACACAGCCCAGAAAGGCGCTATCGGCCCCGCCACGTGCCGCGGCGACGGCCTGATTCGCTCCTTTCCCGCCGACGACGTTTCGATACGCGTCGTCCTCGAGGGTCGGCAGCGACGGGCTCTCCTCGACGCGGACGGTTTCGCCGGCCGCGGGAAACCAGTCGTATCGAGACTCGAGAGCCCGGATGCTCTCGGTGTCGAGATATCGCGTTCGGTCGACGTTGGCGCTGCCAAGACTCACGACATCGCTCATCGGTCGCTGGTATGCGGGCAAGCGCGTATATAACCCGGTCGTTGCGAAATCGGTCGATCCGTAGACAGATACGCGGCGATACGTCCGTCTCGATATCGTGAATCACCTGCATACTCCGGGCTGGTGGCCTTCCCCACGAGTGGCGAGGTCAACCCTATGGCGGAACCCAACGGACGTGACAACGACCCACACACGAATCCGCGGAACGTCGCACTCGTCGTACTGGATACGGCTCGAGCCAGGAGTGTCGATCCGACGACGGCCCCGACGCTGTGTCGACTGGCCGACGAGGGAACGGCGTTTTCGAACGCCTTCGCGACCGCACCGTGGACGCTCCCATCACACGCATCGCTGTTTACCGGGCTGTACGCGTCCGAACACGGGACTCACGGCGGGCACACCTATCTCGACGACGATCTGCGGACGCTTCCCGGCGCGTTCGCCGACGCCGGTTACGAAACCGTCGGCGTCTCGAACAACACCTGGATCACCGAGGAGTTCGGCTTCGACCGGGGCTTCGAGACGCTGCGCAAAGGCTGGCAGTACATCCAGTCCGACGCCGACATGGGCGCGGTCGTCCGCGGCGAAAACCTCCGCGAAAAGCTTCAGGCGACCCGCGAGCGACTCTTCGATGGCAACCCGCTGGTCAACGCGACCAACATCTGCTACAGCGAACTGCTCCAGCCGGCCGGCGACGACGGCGCCGACCGATCGACATCCTGGATCGCCGACTGGCTCTCGAGCCGGGACGACGACCGACCGTTTTTCCTGTTCTGTAACTACATCGAGCCCCACGTCACCTACGACCCGCCCCGAGAGTACGCCGACCGGTTTCTCCCGGCGGACGCCGACTACCAGGATGCGATCGCGATCCGGCAGGATCCTCGCGCCTACGACTGTGAAGACTACGCGATCACCGATCGGGAGTTCGCGCTCCTGCGGGGGCTGTACCGCGCCGAACTCGCCTACGTCGACGACCAGCTCGCCGCGCTTCGAACCGCCCTCGAGGACGCCGACGAGTGGGAGGAGACCCTCCTGATCGTCTGTGGCGACCACGGCGAGCACATCGGCGAGCGCGACTTCTTCGGCCACCAGTACAACCTCTACGACACGCTGTTGCACGTTCCGCTGATCGCCCACGGCGGGGCGTTCACCGGCCGCGGCCGCCGCGACGATCTCGTCCAGTTGCTCGACCTCCCCGAGACGCTGCTCGAAGCCACCGGCGTCGACGACCCGGCGCTTCGCGGGCAGTCCTCGGGGCGGTCGATGTATCCACAGACCGCCGCCGAGCCACGCGAGGCCGTCTTCGCCGAGTACGTCTCCCCCCAGCCCTCGATCGAGCGCCTCGAAGACCGGTTCGGCGAGATACCGGACCGCGTCCGACGTTTCGATCGGCGGCTGCGAGCCGTCCGGACGCGCGAGTACAAGTACGTCCGTGCCGACGACGGCTTCGAGCGGCTGCACGACCTCGAGGCCGACCCGAACGAGCGAACCGACCTCGCCGACGACGACCCCGATCGCGTGCGGGACCTCCGCGGTCGGCTCGAGGCGAGATTCGACCCGCTCGAGGACGTGGGCGCGGACGGGTCGGTCGAGATGCGAGCCGGCACGAAAGAGCGGCTGGCCGATCTGGGATACCTCTGACACGCAAGTGATTCCTGCGATGCGGACGTGGCTCGACGTATGACCGACGGGACGAGCGAGGACGCAGACCACGTTGTCACCGCCTTTTTGCGCCATCGAGGCGAGATAGCCCTGCTCCGTCGCAGTGACGCCGTCGGCTCCTACCGGGGGTACTGGGGCGGCGTCTCGGGGTTTGCGGAGGGCGACCCCGACGAACAGGTTCGCCGCGAGATTCGCGAGGAAACCGGCCTCGAAGTCGACGACGTGTCGGTCGTCCGATCGGGACGGCCCCTCGAGGTCGTCGACGACGATCTCGGACGAACGTGGATCGTCCACCCGTATCTGTTCGATGTCGACACCCGCGATCTCGTATTGAGCGACGAACACGACGCTGCAGCGTGGGCGCCGCCGACCGTCATCGTCGCGGGAGCGGTCCCTAATGGCGACGAGGCGACCTCGGACGGCGATGGGGCCGAATCGTGGGCCGACCGCGAGACCGTTCCCGCGTTGTGGACGGCGTACGAACGCGTTGGCCCTTCCGTTCGATCGATCGCCGCCGACGACGAACACGGTGCGGCGACGCTCTCGATTCGCGCGCTCGAGGTGGTACGTGACCGGGCGGGACTGCTCGTCTCCGAACGCGAGAGCGACACGACGGCCGGCGAGATCCCCGCAGACGGCGAGTTGCCCGTCGACGAGACGACCGTTGGGGACGAGTGGGCGGAGCTGTCGGCGCTCGCCGACCGCGTGCTCGAGGCGCGGCCGTCGATGGCCGTGCTTCGCAATCGCGTGAACAGAGCGATGGCCGACGCGATCGGAACCGAACGCGCCGGAGAAACCGACGGTGACGGTCAAGACGATCCAGCCGACGATGAGAAACGGGACGGTACAGCCGGCAACTCGACTGGGGCAGTCGCCGTCCTCGAGTCGACGATCGCCGGTATCGAGCGCGCGCTCGAGGTCGATGCCGATGCCGCGGCGAACGCGAGCGAGTTGCTCGGGGGCCGCGTCCTGACCCTCTCGCGCTCGGGAACCGTCTTCGAGGCGCTTGGCCGCGGCGAGCCGTCTCGGCTCTTCGTCGCCGAGTCGCGGCCGGATCGAGAGGGAATCGACGTCGCGGCGCGACTGGCCGACGATCCGGCGTTCGAGTGTCCGATCACGGTAGTGACCGACGCCGCCGTCGCTCACGTCCTCGAGCGCGAGGGCGTCGACCGGGTGCTCGTCGGGGCAGACACGATCCTGCCGGATGGCTCGGTGGTGAACAAGACCGGGACGCGGTCGACGGCAATCGCCGCCGAGCGAGCCGGCGTCCCCGTCACCGTCGTCGCCGCCACCGACAAAGTCTCGACCCGCGAGGCGGTCAACCTCGAGTCCGGGCCACGCGAACAGGTCTACGACGGTGACGCCAACCTCGACGTAATGAACCCGACCTTCGACGTGACGCCAGCCGATTGTGTGGCCGACATCGTCACCGAACGCGACACGCTGGCTCCCGACGGGATCGAATCGCTGGTGGGCGAACTGGCCGCCCTCGAGTCCTGGCGGGACGGGTAACAGCCAGCCGGAAGCGACAGACCGAAACCCGTCGGGAGACAACCGACGGTTGGCGGCCGTGACGACGTGTTACCCCCTCCGAGCCCCTTGTGACGAGGGTCTTTTCCCGAGCCGCCTTCGGATCGGCGCTCGAGCTACAGCTGCCGGGCCGTGGTGGGTGCTATCAAGGAAACACATATAATGGATACCCCGAATGGTCAGGGATGGGTTCCAAATCGAGTCTGTTTCGTCGTGCGTTACGCCACCCGGACGCGTTCGTCGCCTCGGTTCGACATCACAGTTATCGAGTAGCAACCAGCCCGATTCGGACGGTCGGCTCGATCGTTATCATGTACGTGTTCATGATCCTTCTCGTCGCGTTTGCCAGCAATCCCGACGAAATGCAAACGCTCGTAGATTCGGGACCGTCGGTCGACGGATTGGTCCCGTTGCTTCCGCCACTATCGTTCTTGCTCGTGCTTGCCGGGGTGTCGGTCGTAGCTGTCCCGATCGGCACCGTCGCACGCGGCGTTCGACGCGACCTCAGATCGAGTCGGCGGCGGCGAAAGCGACGAGACGAGTGACCGCACTCGACAGGCATCCACTCGACATCGATTTAGTAGCCGTCGAGACGCGTCTGGCCACCCTCAGTACCGTCGATATCCGCAAGCTCGGCCGCCCGCTCGAGGGTCGTCCGGAACGTCTCCTCCTGGCTACGGTCATACAGCGTGGCAGCAGGGTGAACACAGACGAGCAGTCGTCGTGGCTCGCCGCCGATGCGAACGTCCTCGAGAGTGCCCGCCTCCTTGGTGACTGCGACCGATCGCTCGAGGAGGTGTTCGGTCGGTACCTTGCCGAGCGTGACGATCACTTCGGGGTCGAGTTGGTCAATTTCGGCCTCGAGGTAGCCGCGACAGTTCGCGAGTTCGTCGTCGGTCGGATCTCGGTTTGCCGGCGGTCGACAGCGGACGCAGTTGGTGATGCGAACGGCCTCGCGCTCGAGGCCGACCGCCCGAAGCCCGTCGTCCAGGACGGAGCCACTGCGGCCGACGAAGGGCTCGCCCTGGTCGTCCTCCTGCGCGCCCGGTCCTTCGCCGACGAATAGCAAGTCGGCGCCCTTGGGACCGGTGCCGTTGACGATCCGACTCCGGGAGTCGACCAGTGCCGGACAGCGCGTACACTCCGTCACACAAAGATCCTCCATCTCGCCCATACCGATAGATCCGCGGTCGGCTTTCTACCTCTTTCGGGTCGCACGTGCTGGTCATCCGTCCGGCCGCGACTCGCTCGCTGACCAACGCTTATCCGGACGCGTGGGCGTACGAATCCGCGGCTCGAGCCGCGAGGCTGGCGACGCGGATCGGTTCGGGACGGCCGCCCTCGAGAGTAAACGCCCGGACGACCTCGGCGGCGCGGTCGGGTCCACAGCCAACACAACGTACGTAGACGGTGTCGTCGCCGACCGAAAGCTCCTCTCGTGCGGGCAGCGATCGGTAGCGCTCGAGGCGATCGCGCTGCTCCGTGCCGTCGAAGGCGTCCTCGAGTGCGTCCTCGAGTCCCGAACTCGCCTCGAAGGTGACGGCGATGACGGGACGGTCGACTACCGAGTGGATGTGATCCAGGTCGAGAATATTGTACCAGGCGGGGGCGATGGCGCCAAGCAGGACGAAGCGGACATCAGGCCGACAGACGGCCTCGAGTATCGAACCGACGGCGTCGGTCGCGTCGGTCCCACCGACCGTACACTCTTCGTAGCCGAGTCCGTCGAGAACGCCGTCCGCACGCACGACGGCACCCGCGAGCGTGCTGCGATCAGCGCCGTCGCCGTAGGACTCGGCGATGCCAAGCGCCCGCGCCCCGGGTTTCATCAGCCGTCGTCGTCTTTGATCTCCTGGAGTCGATCGAGGAGTTCGTCGCTCGAGGCGCCGTTCTCGAACTCGATCGATCCCTGGTGGCTGTTCTGTTCGGACTCGACTGCGTCATCGTCGTCAAAATCAGCGTCTACGTCTTGTTGCTCGGATTCGTCGTAGCTCCCGAATCCCATACAGGTACGACTACGGGCCTGGCAGTGAAAAAATCCCGGGTCGTTCGAATCAGCAGCTCCCGTGCGAAATAATCGCTGACCGCCATCGTTTTTCACTGTGGTCTGCGAATAGCAGGGTATGGCTGTCCACCACGTCACCGACGATGCCGACACGTTCACCTGCAACGCCTTTCTCGCCGTCGGCGAGGAGACGACCCTCGTCGACGCCGGCGCCTGGGACGGGATTCTCGAGGCGATTCGAAACCACGTCGACGATATCGATGCCGTCGTCATGACCCACCAACACGGCGACCACGTCGCTCAACTCGAGGCCGTCGTCGACGCCTTCGACCCCGACGTCTACGCCTACGGGGACCATCCGACGCGAACGCACGCGATCGACGACGGCAACACGGTGGCGATCGGCAGCGAGACGTTCGAGGTCGTCTACACGCCCGGTCACGCCGACGACCACGTCTCGTTCGTCTCCGAAACGACGCTGTTCTCGGGCGACGTCGTGGTCCACGACGACGGCGCGTTCGACTACGGCAGCTTCGGCCGGACCGACATGGCCGGCCAATCCCGCGAGCGACTCATCGAGAGCATCGAGACCCTCCTCGAGCGCATGCCCGACGGCGTCGAGGCCATGTACGCCGGCCACGGCGGCGTCTTCGAGGGTGACGTTCGCGATGTCGTCGAAACGGCGCTCGAGCGGGCAGAGAAGCGCGAGCCGAAGTATCCCGACGAATAGTACCGCGAGTGAGCACGGCGAACGAGCGGCTTTTTCATCTCTCGCTGAACGAAGTGAAGCGACGGTCAGCGAGAGCGTTGCTCTCGCCAGACAGATTTTTGCGCGAGGGATGAGTGAGCACCGCGAGCGAACCCGAGCGCAAAAAGGTGGGCCTCATACGGTTTACTGTAAGTCGTTACCGCCGAAACCGCGACCCGTCTGCGGTTTCGCCGGTACATCGTTACAGCAATCCGTATCAGTCGTCGCTCGGCGCTGCTTTCGCGTCGTCGGCGACCGCTTTCGAGTTCTCGAGCCAGCCCTCGAGGTTGTCGGCGACGTAGTCTTTGCCGCCCCAGCCGAACGCGATGCCGATCGCCAGCGCGGCGGCGAGACCGATGCCGTAGGCGAACGCCTGTGCGAACGTGTGCAGGATGGCGACATTGATGCCCATCGTATCCAGGCCGATGACGAGGACGACGAAATACAGCAACGCTTTCGTCCCACCGGCGAACTGTGGCGAAAAGCTCGACCCCTGGGCGACATCGGACGCTCGAACCTGATCGGCGGCGTAACTCGCCAGGTAGAAGCCCAGAAAGAGGACGATGACGCCGAGAACGATCGGCTGGATGTCGCCGAGGAATTCTCGTGCCCAGTCCCGGAGAAACCACGTGGACGTTCCGATGTGCCTGGAGACGGTCCACTCGACGGCGACAACGAACGCGATTAGCACGACGTAGTACTTGACCAGCAGCGCAAACGCTCTCGAGACGGCGTTTGGCTCGTCGGAAAACAACGCCGCAAACGGCGTTTGATGGACCTTCTCGTCGAATTCGATCCGTCGACTAACGGACGTAACGATCGGCTGGAGTTTGTTGCCGATAGCGACACCGCACAGGACGATCACCGCTGCACCGAACAGTACCGGGAGGAAATCGACGAAGTCAACGACCGCGCCCTGGATCGAATTTCGGATTCCGTCGGCAAGTAGTGGATACATCATCGAACACCCTGTAACAACACGTCTCTCTCAGTGGCGTCACCTGTTCTGTCGATGGAAACGAGCATACGTGAACGACGGATTTATTCAAAATAATATTTTTGATTTTATTCTAAATGTACGAGGATATATGTAATACGGACGCCGACGATAGTGGACAGTGACGCTTTCGACACCGATAGAGAACTGACTCGAGAACAAATTCGACAGCTGGTTCCGATCTCGACGGAGAATGAACCTCGAACGGTTCGAACGACCGATCAGGCCGCGCGGGGCTCTTTGGCCTTGGGACGGAGGTTCCCGTAGCCACATTTGCGGCAGTTGTCAGCGTCTTGCGGGTTGCGCGCGTTACAGCGCATGCAGATCATCTTCTCGAGCGAGCGGCGTTCGGCGGCGTCGAAGCTTGGCATATCGCTCCGTTGGAGGGACGTGCATTTAACCGCTGTGATCGGTATCCGACGCGGCGCGAGAGTGGCCAGGGCTCGTGATCACTCCTCGTCGGCCAGATACTCGTCCTGAACGGCGACGACCTCGGTCGAGTCCGTACACTCGCTGTAGCGACGTAGCGGTTCCTCGTTGAGCGTCAGAAACGTCTCGCCCCAGCGAAACGGCTCGAGCAGCGACTCGGCACGGTCGTACTCGTCGAAGATACAGCAGCCAGCCGCGAGGGCCTCGACGGTCGTCAGCCGGAACGGCCGACCGTAATTGACCGGGTTCGCGGCGACGAGAAAGGGGAGTGCGCGGTGGACGCCGTTCATCCGAAAGGCGGCTTCCTCGGCCGACTCCCAGGAGCAATCGAGTGCCACGAGCGTCCCTAGTCCCGCCTCGGCGTCGGCCGGCGAGAGGGCCTGGTCTGCGTGTGGATTGAGGACGACGCCGTAGGGGACCTGTTTCATCCGCCGGTAGAGAATCGCCTCGTCGAAGCGCTCGAGTCGACGGGCGGTGCACTTCTCGGGGTCGTCGTCACCCTCGTAGTAGACGTGACACTCCACAGCGGCCTCTCGGAGATACAGCGAGAAAAGCGTCGTGATACAGCCGCCGATACGATCGGGCGGGCTCCGTCTCCCGCACTCGAGGACTGGTTAATATCGGGTGTGGGTCTACCGCGACGAGTCGAGAATTATTTGAATTCGAGATATAATTTGAAACTGAAATATTGCTGCCAAATTCGTGGCTTCGAACGCCCCCGACGTGCTCGAGTCGGGAGACTCGCTGCAGCCGTCACTCACGACGTTTGTCACCGTCACCAGCGTGTGTCAGGTGGCCAAGCGGACGGCTCCGCGCAATCGCGTGGAGCCGTCCGATTACGGGGAATGGCAGGTGGGTGCGGTTGCCTGGTGGACTGAAAGGGCGGGGGAGGGTCGCGTCGGAGAGCAGTCGCTCCGGTAGCGCTATCCGACCGGCGGGAGGATATCTACCGGAGCGGCCGCGAGCCTCCCGAGGGCTTTCAAAATAATACCTTCTCTTGAGAAGAGATCGTAGACATAATCAGTAGTTCATTTAGTAGCGTGCAAGACCTACACCCGACATCGGTCACGGCGGCGGAAAGAGGGACGAACGACTCGTACGTTTTTCACGCTCGAGTGGAATATCGAGATATGGAACCGGTCGCTCTCGTTCGCCAGTATTACGACGCGCTGGATGCCCACGACTACGAGACGCTCGAGTCGATCCTCGACCCCGCGTTCGTTCAGCACCGCCCCGATCGAACCTTCGAGGGCCGCGAGGCGTTCGTCGAATTCATGCGCGAGGAGCGACCCAATCCCGACACGACCCACGAACTGGCCGCGGTCGTCGCCGAGGGCGAAACGGTCGCTACACGGGGGCGCGTCCTCGACGACGGCGAGGAACTGTTCGAGTACGCGGATTTTTTCGACCTCGAGGGCGACCGTATTGCGGTCCTCGAGACCTACTCGCGGTGACCGACCCCGCGCCGTCCCGGCCATCGCAACACCGGAGCCAAACGCACTTGTCACTCGAGCAACGAGAAGTACCATGGAACGTCGCCAGCTGCTCGCAACCGGTGGGACGCTTGCGGCCGCCGCAGCCGGTGGCTGTGTCGGCTGTGCCACGGCACCGACGCTCTATCTCGCGATGGAGGCAACGTCGGACCGGGATATCGGCGAGCGGATGACGATGGCCCTCGAGCCCGATTCCGAGGACCACCGAATCGGGATCGACGCCGTCGAATCCGACTCGGTCACGGCCACCGACATCAGCGAACCGTTCCCGCTGGCGACGCCCTACGCGTACGAGGGGACCGTCTATACGGCCGACGCGACGGTCGTCGACCGGACGCCCGGCACGTCGATCAGCTTCTCGATCAACCCGCTCGACGACGACGAGCGCGTCGATTCCGCGGACGCGATCGAGTACGACGAGCTACCCGACGTCGACAAGGATGCCTTCGATCGGTACGGCTGGGACGAGCCCGATCCGTTTCTCGGCTACAGCACGTCCGTCCACTATCTCGAGGACGATCTCGAGGCATCCGTCCTCGTTCCCGATCCGGAGTACGAGGTGATCGTCTGGCCGGAACGACGGGGTCGGTTCGAGGTCGACGGCCACACGGACCAGCCCCTGGAAACCTACGAATACACTGCCGAAGCCGTCGCCGACTCGATCGAACAGTACGGCCGAGAGATCCGCGAGCCCGTCGAGTTCGAACTCGGCCCGCTCGACGAGGAGGTGGCCGCGGTCGTCGAGGACGCGATCGAGGACCCGCCCTACACCGTTCCTCGAGAGGACGATCTGTCGGATGCCGAGTCACAGGTCGTCGAGCAGTTCGAAGATCAAGAGCGGGTACACGTGGAGTCGGTGCCGGAAAACGGTTCGCTACGGGGAACTGAGTGGTACATCGTCGCGTACGCTGACGAGCGTTACTGGGCGGACATGCGCGTCTTTACGGGTTGAGACGGTCTGTTGTAGCTCGGTACCAGTTATCGCTACCGGGACAGCGATCACCAGTATGGGCATCGACGAGCAGGTGACCGCGTCAGGCCGAACAGTTGTTCGGCCCCAACTCGAGTTCGACCCGCTCTTCGGGTGGGAGATCGAGCGCGCCGCGGTTTCGCTCGATGATTTCCTCGTAATTCGACGGCTTCTCGCCGGCGTCGGCCATTCGGTCGACGAACGCGTCTTCCTCGAGGTCGAGCAGATCGATGCCCGTTCTGGCCGCACGAATCGTCGTCGTGATGGGGTCGCCCGGCGCGCCGTGTTCGAACTCGCCGTCGGCGGTGACGGTGACGTGACCCGGGAGGACGAGCACCCCCTCGGGTTCGGCCAGAATCGTCCGGTGTAGCGTCTCGTAGAGCATCCGGGCGCCACGTTCGCCTCCGTCGTCGCTCGCGGTTTCACCGCTTGTGCCCCCCGAGGCGCTACGCGCCTCGCTGCCCCCGAACTCGAGTTCCGTTCGTCCCGTCGACGCGACGTGGAGCGTATCCGCGGTCAACAGCGCGCGATCGTCGACCAGCACGGTAATCATCTCGCTCGTGTGGCCGGGCGTGTACAGCGCCTTGCACTCGAGGTCGCCCACGGCGAGGACCTCGTTGCGCTCCAGCGGCGTGAACTCGATCTCGACGCCCCGGTCGGTCGCGTGTTCGCCCAAATAGTACGGTACCGCGAGACTGTCGGCCAGCTCGCGACCGCCGGAGACGTGATCGGCGTGGACGTGCGTGTCGACGACACCTGTGATCGTAAGGTCGCGTTCCGTCGCCGCGACCTCGAACTCGTCGATGTCGGCCGTTGGATCGACGACGATAGCCTCGCCGGTCGACGCACAGCCGACGACGTAGCCCAGACAGCCCTTCGCCCGGCGCTGGACCTGCACGATCGTCACGCTCTCGCCGGCGTCGACCTCGACGTGGTCGTAGACGCCGCTCCACCCTTTCATGCCGCCGTCGACGACCTGGACGTCGTACTCGTCGGTCGTCGACTCGAGACGCGTCGCGAGATTGCTCGAGGAGATCGCCTTCGCACAGATGGTGATCACCCGCTCGGCGTCGCCGACGGCCTCGTGGAACTCCTCGAGGCGCCCGTCGAGTTCCTCCTCGGGACCGAACGGAAAGTGGATCGCCCCGCTGACGTGCCAGGACTCGTAGCTGTCTTCGGGCCGCGTATCGACGAGTGCGTATTCGGCGTCCGAATCCTGGAGTTGCGCGAGGCGGTCGGGCGAGAGTGCGGTGACCATATCCTCAATAGTGTCGCAAGCACCGTAAGTGTCGCTGGGTAGGTGCTAGGCCAACGTCGTGGAGACAGTTGTGTAACCCGGTAGATCTGTCATCTCGGTTCCTACTACATGGGAACTACAAACCGAGTACAAGTGTAGTGGAAGCCAACGATCAACTGTAAGAGGTGACCGACAATGCCAACAACTCCGGTAAATCGCTTCGAAAGCCGTCTCGGCGGCATCACACTCGAGGGTGAGCCACACGCGCTGAGTGCGTGGTTCGTCGTCGGCCTGCGGCTCACGATGGGACTGGCGTTCCTGGGAGCCGGGCTTGGAAAAGTCACCGGCGAGGCCTTCGACGCGAGCGGCTACCTGATGGGCGCCGAAGGTCCCGTCGCGGGACTGTACGCGACGATGGCCGGCAGTCCCGTGCTGATGGACGTCGTCAACGTCGTCGTCCCGGCGACCCAGCTCCTGATCGGACTGGCGCTGGTCACCGGCGCATTCGTCCGCCTCGCTGCGCTAGGTGGCGCGATGCAGATGGCGATGTTCTACCTGGGGAGCTGGGACGTGGCCGGCCCGCTCGGGTTCGTCAACAGCGACTTCGTCTACCTGCTCGTCTTCCTGGCGATCGCGGCCTTCGGCGCCGGCCGCATCCTCGGGCTCGACCGCTACATCGAGCGCCTCGAGGTCGGCGGACAACCGCTGCTCGAGCGCGTCCCGAAACTCCGGTACGTCCTGGGCTGATCCAGGCCGTCTCTCCGTTCCCAACTCGGTTGTCTCGATATCCGCTGTTGGGTTTTTGTCGCGTCTTCTGTTCGGTCGTGTCTTCTGTTCGGTTTTCCCAGTCTCGCCACGTCGGGCCACGAGCCGCGATTCTCGTGACCGATCGATACACACGCCCACGAGACAGTACGCAACCACTACATACCCGCGCTGTAAACGTGGCGACGATGTCATCGATTCGCCGCCTTCTGCGAGGGCTCTTCGCCAGCGTCGTGGGCATCCTCGTCATCGGCGTGGTCGCAACGCTCGTCTTCGCGGTGGCTATCTTCGTCGTCTCGACCGGTGCCGGACTCGCCGGCTACGATCCCAGCGCGGACTACGTCGTCCTCGCTGCGGCACTGATCGTCGTCGCGGTCATCCTCACCGGCGGCTTTACGCCGCGACTGTCCGGCGGTAGCGACGACGAGACGACCGACCGGTTCGACGACCGGACCTTCAACTAACCCGGATCGGGGTCGACGGAGCAACCTCTCGGGCGTCGACTGAGGGTCGAATCGGCCGACACCACCGGATTCGACTCGACAGTACTGGGTTGGGAGGCCCATATTCACATCGCGGTGCGTATGAGTTCGTTTAACTGACACGGGACCGAACGGTCGACTATGAGCCTCTCCGATTCCGTCGCCGCCGTGGGCGCCGCCTTCCGCCGTCGGCCCGCCGACTTCCTCCCGTTTTACTTCCTCGGGGCGGCGATTCCCGCCGTCGTTCGCGTCTTTCCGTTCGTCGCGATCGCCCTGTCGTACGTCTATCTCGCGACGACCGGTCGCCTTGAGGCCTTCACCGAGGAACTGACCGCGATCGAAACCGAGATGCCCGATCCCGAGACCGAACCAGAGGCCTTTGGCGACTGGCTGTTCGAGGTCTCGACGGCGTTCGAACAAATACTGACGCCGGTCGTCGGGCTGTTACTCGTCAGTTCGATTCTGCTGTTTATCGTCGTCTACGTCGTCCTCGACGCGCTCGTCAGCGCGACCCAACTCGCAGCCTGTGACGGCTCGCTGCGTGACGAGCGCGGGTCGGTCGCCGGCATCGCCGGCTTTCGACAGTACGGCCTGCAGTTTCTCGCACTCTATCTCCTCGAGATTGCCCTCTGGAGTGCCGTGTTCGCGACGGTCGGCATCGGGACGTTCGTCGTCGCGGTCGTCGTTGGTGCCGCGTCGCCGCTGCTCGCGATCCCCGTCGTCTTCCTCGGATTGCTGTTCATGCTCCTGCTTCTGGCCGCGATCAGAGCGCTGTTTGCGTTCGCTCCGGTCGCCGTCGTCGTCGACGACGCACGGACCCTCGAGTCGCTGTCGAACACCGTCGGGTTCGTCCGCGGACAACCGATCGATGCGGCCTTCTACTACGCTCTGTCGGTCGGCTCGCTGCTCGCCATCTCCGCCGTGTCGGGGATCCTCGCGCTGGTCGACGTCGTGATGACCGTCTCGCTGCTCACCATCGTCGTCCTCTTTCCGGCACTGGATCTGTTAAAGACCGCCCTCTACAGCCAGTATCGCGGCTCGCTTCGACCGCCCGCGACGCCCGAGCGCAGCGTTCGATCCCAGTTCACTCGGGGGTGTCGTCGCGGCTGGTCCGAAATGGTCGCGTTCGTCCGCCAGACTCCCCTGATGCACGTCGCCGTCGTCGCGCTCGGCGTCGTCTCGTTCGTCGGCGGCTGGCTGGCCGCCGATCCCTACACCGGCGTCTTCCCCGCCTCGATCGACGCCCGCCTCGAGAGCCACATCCCGCCCGCAGCAGCTATCGAGTTCTTCGGCAACAACTGGTTCGTCGCGATCACGACCGCCTTTGCCGGCATCGCACTCCTCATCCCCGCGCTCGTCTCGCTCGTGTTCAACGGCGTCTTCATCGGCGCGATCGCCCGCCTCGAGACCGAACCGATCGAACTGCTAGCGTTCATTATCCCCCACGGGATCGTCGAGATTCCGGCCATCTTCGTCGCGAGCACCCTCGGAATCTGGCTCGGGCTCGCCTGGTGGCGCACCTACCGCGGTCACGCCGACCGCGAATCGTTCGCCGACGCCCTCGAGCGGGCGTTCTGGGTGCTGATCGGCGTCGGCCTCCTGCTGGCGCTTGCTGGCTTCATCGAGGGCTTCGTGAGTCCGTACTACTTCCGACTGTTCCTGTAGGGTTGTTGGTAATGTGGTAACGAGATCGGAATCGTTGTTTGTTTTCAACCGTATGTATCGAAACGTGTCCGTCGGATTTCTCGAACGGCGATCCGATATAGCGGCGACCAGCCCGGTTCGGTGAAACGGTCGCGTTGGTGACCCGTACTATCGATCGGTCCCACTGGCACGGATCGTCCGGCCGGGGGACGCGAGCAGTCGACGATCATACTGGTAGAGGGCAGTCAGTGAGACATCGGTCGCGAATTCGGGGCCGTCCACAGGGTGACGGCCACAGTAGCGCGACCGGTCGTCACAGTGTTCCGTCCGGCGGTATCATACGGACCGTTGTAGTTCTTTACCGGTGATCACCGACCCCGTCCGGGTGATCACCGGTAAAACGCTACAACAATCCGTATCAGTCGTCTTCGGTTTTCGGACCGGAATTGGAATCACTCGAGGCGACCGCGCTCGAACTCGGCACGTCGACTTCGTCTTCCTCTCGCAGGAACAGCGATCGTTGGGTCCCGAACGCAAGCGCCATCGAGGCGACGGCGATCAGCGTAATGATCGAAAACGGCCCGCCGGTGATGATCGCTGCTGCTTGCAGGGCTTCGACACCGCCCGTGACGATGAGCAACGAGGCGAGCGCACCGATGAGAAAACCCCAGATGACTCGGTTGACCGTCGAGGGTTGTTGTGCTCCGCCCGTCGTGAGCATGCCGAGTGCGAGCGTCGACGAATCCGCAGACGTGATCAAAAAGAGAAGGACGAGCAGGAGAAACAGCGCCGTCAACAGCCCACCGAGTGGGAGTGCCTCGAAGAGCGGGTAGCCCGCACCCGCCTCGTCGTACGTCTGGATCGCAGAGAGCACGTCGGCTTGGCCGTCGTCCTGCAGGTAAATCGCCGTTCCGCCCATCGTCGCGAACCACGGGATCGTAATGCCGGTCGAGGCGAGAACGCCCGTCGCAGCGACCTGACGGACGGTTCGCCCGCGTGAAATCCGCGCGATAAACAACCCGACAAACGGCGTCCAGGAGAACCACCACGCCCAGTAGAAAATCGTCCAGTCCCCGACCCACCCGGAGACGCCACCGCTCCCGGTCTCGGCGGTTCCCGTGTAGAAACTCATCGGGATGAACTGGCTGATGTAGGTGCCAAGCGCTTCGGTTCCGAGGGCTGTGATGTAGTTCGTCGGCCCGAGCAGGAAGGTTACGACCGTCAGCAGTCCGAACAGGGACAGATTGACGTACGATATCCGCCGAATCCCCTTCTGGACTCCGAGTGCAACCGACGCCGTGAACGCGACGGTCATCCCGGTGATAACGAGGATAGTCCCCAGGTCACCGACCGAGATGCCCATGGTCCACTCGAGACCGACCAGAAACTGGCTTCCGACCAGTCCGAGGGTCGTCGCGACCCCACCGATCGTCGCGAACACGGCCAGGATGTCGACGGCTTTCGCGACGGGAGTGTCGAGGTTGTCGATGCCGATCCACGGCGCGAGCACCGTCGAAATCCGCATCGGTGCGTCGTAGCGGTACGCACAGTAGGCGATCGGTAAGGCGACGACGACGTACGCCGTCCACGCGGAGACGCCCCAGTGGAAGAACGTGTACTGAATCGCGCCGACGGCGGCCACAGAAGACTGTGACTCAGCCCCGATAAACGGCGAGACGTCGTCGTAGTGTGACACCGCCTCTGCCGGCCCCCAGAAGACGATGCCGGCGGCGATCCCCGCCGAATACAACATCGCGAAGTAGGAGGGAAAAGCGAACTCCGGCTCTTCGTCTTCCTCGCCGAGTGTGATGTTCCCCCAGGGACCGAAAGTCAGGAAGATAACGAACGCGACGAGAACGAACATCACGATCAGATACCACCACCCGAACCCGGTCCAGATGATGTCGTTCGCGATGTCCATATACTCCGTTGCCGTCGCCGGCCTGACGACGAACGCGACCACGGCAGCGACGGCGATCGCGAAGCCGACGCCGAAGACGACGGGATCGAGTTCCTCGAAAAACCCCTCGTCACCGTCCCGGTTATCTGTGTCAGTCATCGAATCGTACGATCGATACCGATCGTCGAACGTAATCGAGAACGGCTGACCACCACCGTCGCTGGACGATCACCACTGGCCGTGGCCGGACGAGGGCCAGAGTCTCGAGTCATGTCTGTGATCGTATACCGGTGTGGGCAAGTGTACTGGGCTTGCACGAGAGGGCATTGTTCATACTGTCGAACAGAACGATTGTGAGAACTCGCCGCTCCCGTCCGTCGAATTCGCTGTATTGACTGCTACTCGAGAGTATCAGAGTAGCCGGTTCCAGCAGCGTGTGTGGCTCTGGGACCGTGTTTCATACGGTTTACTGGAAGTCATTGCCGGCCCACCCGCGACCCGGGCGGCGGGTGCACCGGTTGATTCGCTTCGCTCCGCAACCGAGGCTCGTCTCACACAGTTCGACTCACCGCCGGTACATCGGTACAGTAATCCGTATCAGTGGTTGCTACCATAGAATCAGAAGACCGTTCTCGAGCCGTCGGACGGGACGGTCGGTTTACTTGGGTTGGCGGCAAAAAGATGGTATGGAATTACTTGTCGCAGTCGATGGGTCAGAAGAGAGCAATCGGGCGCTTGCATACGCTACGGACATCGCTGACGCGACCGGCGGATCAATCACGCTGATCCACGCAATCGAACCGGAGATCTATGACACAGGTGGTGAAGAACCGATATCCGAGTCCGACCGAAGGGACAGGCTGGTCATCGATAGCCTCGACGCCGCGGAGGAACACGGGCGAGCGATCATAGACGAGGCGATCGAGTTTGCAGCGCAACGGGGACAAACCGTGTCCGGAGAACTACTCTACGGCCAACCGGCGAGGATACTCCCGGAATACGCTGAGAAAGGAGAGTTCGAAGCACTCTACGTTGGTCACCGGGGCCGGTCGGAACAACGTATTGAGTTCTTGGGCAGCGTGGCACGAAACGTGATCGAGCGTGCTACCGTTCCGGTCACTGTTGTCAGGTAGATCGCGATCGTAATCCGACCGGAGATGGTTTTAGCTGAATCGAGGCGCTAAGCCCCCTCCTCAGCGAGCGTCGAAGGCGCGAGCAGGGAGGGGATACAGCGTCCCCAGAAATCGGAGACTTAATCTCACGGGCTGTCAGATTACGTCTGACAACGTCGTGGAAACAGGAAGCCCCATCTGCTCACGGGCGCGAAGCGCCCGTTTGCATGGTCCGTGAGACCTCCGGTCTTACGCTACCCTCAAGGAGCGAACGGCGTCAGCCGTAAGCGAGTAGGGTGGGGTGGTTCACAATATCCATTGCTTGGTGAGCTGTACTGATCGCAGGATCACCAAATCCGCTACTGGCAGAGGTGGTCGACAAACGTGCCGTGTTTGCTACAACTCTTCCTCGAGATCACGCTCGGAGTGGGATCTGACCCAGAGTTCGCCGATCCGGGAGAGACGTGTTCGGTACGATTTGCCGTGTTCTTCGCGTTCGATGTAGCCCTTCCCGCCCGGCCCGAGTCGGTCGACGTTGTAGATGACTTTCGAGCGGAAGCTATCGGTGTACTCCTCGTTGAGTTCGCGGGCCAGCGACTCGGCCAGCTCCGAAACCGAATCGAACTCGCCGTCCTCACCGAGTTTGAACAGGATGAGTTCTTCGAAGGGCTTGACGTTCGAAAACGACGTCACCGGCAACTCGACGATGTGGCTGCCATCGATCTCCTTGGCGCCGATGGTCGTCCCGCGTTCGTCGAATTCCGAAAGCAACCCGCGAGCGCTCTCGAGGCGCTCGGCGATCCGACCCGCGTCGTCTCGGTCGACCGTTCCGTCCCCGAGATCGAGCGTGCCGCGCTCGATGTCCTCGAGCAGGGCGATCTGCTCGCGTAGTTCCTCGGCGAGTTCGGTCTCTAAGTACTTTTCCGGGGCGGTGTAGTAGGTATGGATCTGTTCGCGATCGTCCTCGCGTTCGACCATCAGCGAGTTCGCCGCGGTCGCGAACGCGAAACTTACCGTCCGTGGCATCGCCGCGACGTTGACCCAGACCTCGTTCCCGCCATCGAGCTCGGCCGTAATGAGGTCGTAGGCCTGTTCGAAGGCCTCGTCGTAGTCGTAGACATCCTCGAGAACGAAGCGCTCGGTTTCGGCCCCCAACAGGTTCTGAAAGTCCGTCTCGAGTTTCGTCGAGAGGTGTCGCGAGTACTCGACGTTAGCCTCGCTGCCGACGGCCCCCTCGAGTAAGATGACGCTGTCGACGTCGATCTGATCGCGCACCAGCGGCGCGATCAGCCGGTCGTAGTCGAAACCGACCGGCACGATGTGGGTTTGCATACGGGAGACAACGGGCTGGTGTTTATATAAAGAACCAGTCTTCAGACCGTCGAGTGCACATCATCAGTGGGTTTCCTGTACTGTCTCGCGTTTCGCAGTGGAATCGAGGCCGTGGAGTGGAGAAACTGTGGCACGACCGGACAGAACTATTGTGAACATTCGCCGTCCCTGTCCGGCGAACTCTCATCGTGGCTTCTGTCCGACAGTATCGCGGACCGCCGATACAAAACACTAGGTGTGAATATGTCACGGACGATCAGGAACTGATATCCTGAGGCCGGCTCGACTGGCATCGTAACGCTCTCGTCCACCGATCGGCCATTAGGCGTCGCCGTCTTCGACATCGAGGCTTCGAACTACCTGCGAAATCGTCTTGCGGTCGTCCGTCGGATCGACCTCGAGCGTCGGAATCGGCGACGGTTCGACAGTCGAGCCTGCGGTGGCGTCTCTGGCAGTCTCGAGCGGGAGTATGCCGCCAGCGATCCCGAACGTCGAGTCGGTCGGCCAGATGGCGACGTTCGCTTCCGCCTCGAGCGTCGATCGATCGCCAGCCTCGTCCTGGATCGGATACACGATGTCGAGGACGTACCAAGCACCAGCTGCTCCATTTGCGGCTTCGAACTCGAGGCTATCGCGAGTTGCCTCGACGACCAGTCCTTCGTCCTCGATGGTGGTAACAAACTGGGATTTGACCGTCGGTGCAGCCATCGACAGCGCGGACGAAGGGTCGATTTCGACCGCCGATAGCGGTGGGGCGACATCAATGTCGACCGTAAACAGCGATCGGACCGGAACGGCGCTGGCCGTTCGCTGCGGCAGTGCCGGCTCGAGCGGTTCGAAAAGCGTCATCTCGGCCGTAATTGTTGCGATCGCGACGTTCGTCTCGGCGGTGCGGGTGCCACACTGGTGCCACGACTGAGCCATCGACGCCGGTAGCTCGAGAGCCATCTCTGACGTGAGTACGCGAGGGGTCCCTTTCGGTGTGTTGTTCTCGAGGTGTGAGGCGGATCGTTGGAATGGGTTACCGGTGATCGGTTCCCCGTCGAGCGATCACAGGTACCGAATCACAACAGACCGTATTCGTCGCGTGAGAGCCGAGTTGGGTTCACTCGCCGCCGTCTTCGATCGTGACTCGAAACGAACAGACCTCGGCACCGTCGTGGACGCAGTCGCGTTTCGAGACGGTCGTTGTGGTCTCGTCTTCGCCGACGAGTCCTTCGAGAACGCCATGGGCCAGTCCACAGTAGTCACGGTCCGATCGGTAGGTGACGAGAATGTCGTCGCCGTCGCGGCGAGTCGTGATCGTTGGCAACGCGGTATCGGCGGTCGCATCGTCGACGTTATCGATGACAGTGCCGAGACACTCGAGGAGGGTCGGAAGCGGCCAGTCGGTATCGACGTGGGCGCCGAACGTCGAGAGCAGTTCCGGCGCGAGCCGGCGTCCGAAGCCGCGTTCGATCTGGCGTCGGTTTTGGACCGCCATCGTCGAGAGCGTCTCGAGGATGACGTCGATGTCGCGATCGTCGTAGGTAGAGACGGGGAGATACAGCGTCGCTTCGACGTCTGTGCGCTCGAGAATCGCCTCCCAGGTCGCTTCGTCGCTTCGGTCGACGACGTACTCTTTGAGGGTCTTGTGGACGACTCCGTGCATGGATAGAGGGTGGGTAGATGGACGACAGGCGGACCGCCGCTTCCAGTTCGAATCGCTACCAGTTAGGTCAGTGTCTGGAAGGCACTTAACCGTTTAGGGCGTTCGATCCGACGGGTCGCGGTCGCCACTGTGAGAGCCCGACGAGCGACGGCCGACGGGTCGAGAGAAACACCGATACGGCGAGAAACCCACAGATCGGCAGAGTGAAATGAGTATACGCCCCAGCCAGTCCATGAAACTACTCGTCACGGGCGCGACCGGGGGTATCGGCAGCTGGACCGTCGACCGACTCGCGAGCGCCGGCCACGACGTCGTCGGCGTCGACCTCGAGCGGCCGCCGGAAGACCGGCCAAACGCCCGGTTCTACGCAGCGGATCTCACCGACTACGGCCAGGCGATAGACCTGTTCCAGACCGAAGAGCCCGACGCGGTCGTCCACTGTGCGTCGATTCCGAAAGTTGGCATTCGAACCGGGCCCGAGACGTTTCGAATCAACGTCGAGTGTACGTACAACGTCTTCGTCGCCGCTGGCAGCGTCGGCACGGATATCGTCTGGACCTCGAGCGAAAGTATCTACGGGACGCCATTCGCCGAGGAGGTGTGGCTGCCTGACTATCTGCCGATCGACGAGTCCCATACCTACCGACCGGAAGATCCCTACGGCACGTCGAAACTCGTCGGCGAGGAACTCGCCGAGATGATCGTCCGTCGGGACGGCGTCTCCGTCGTCTCACTGCGCCCGTCGTGGGTGAACTACCCCGGCGAGTACGCCCTCACCGACGTTCGCGAGTCCTTCGATCCCGAGACTGCCGACCGATCGGGAAACTTCTGGTCATACGTCGACGTTAGAGACGTGACCTCGCTCATCGAGGCCGCCCTCGAGGCCGATATCGATGGACACGAATCCTACCTCGCGGTCGCCGAGAACAACTACCTAGGTCGACCGACGGCCGAGACGATCGAGACGGTCTTCGGCGAGCGTCCAGACCGCTGTACCCTCGAAGGCGAGTCGTCGGCGTACTCGACGGCGAAGGCCCGTCGCGAACTCGGCTGGGAACCCGAACACACCTGGCGGTCGGCCGAAGACGAGTCGGCGGAGGGGCCGGCGTTCGTAAAGTGAAAGCAACGGAATTTCGCCGGACAGACCCGACGACGACCGCGTTTGGATCCCGTTCGCTCGAACGGGATCTCGCCGCCAGCAGTCGGCAATCGAACAGGTTTCGACAGCCGGCCCACTGTGTTCGACGACCGAGCACGTCTAATACTACGTCACTTTTTGCCTTGTTGAACGCAAGACGGCATCGGGGTGGGGTTGCTGATCTACAATTTCACGGCGTTAGAGACGGCTTTTCGACCTCAGAAGATGCAGTAG
>NZ_RBZW01000032.1:0-94410 GCF_006543045.1 Salinadaptatus halalkaliphilus
CTACTGCATCTTCTGAGGTCGAAAAGCCGTCTCTAACGCCGTGAAATTGTAGATCAGCAACCCCACCCCGATGCCGTCTTGCGTTCAACAAGGCATATCGATTCCTTCTTCGTCGCACCAGTCGATGAAGTGGTTTGTGCGGTATCGATGATTCTGGACGGTTGATTCTGTGCAGTTCGTCGCCTTGTGATCGAGGAAGAGTTCTTGCGCTGTCCTCGGATCGAGTGGTTCGAGATCGTCTTTGTCCGTGGTCATAGTTGTCACGGATGCCCGTTAGAAGGCGTCTCGCGCGCGGTCCTGAGGGGGAAGGATTCGTACGTACTGCGTACCTTACCTGCCCCAACCCACTAATTTTGCCGCGAGCAAATACGCGAGCAGCAAATTCGTTGCGTTGGGAAGATTTGAATCAGGGAGTAAAGCGAACGGAGTGAGCAAAACGACCGTGGTGCAAATCAAAGACCAGCTGGAGACACTGATCGACGCCGGACTCCCGGTCGCACGCGCCATCTACGAAAACACGCGTGCAACCGAGAAATCGAACGCCACGAGTCGGCGCCACGCCCGGAACTTTCGGACTCCGTCGCGGAGGCACTCGAGTTTGACGAGCCCGAGCTCGACGCCGTTGATGTCGGCACAAACCGGTAGTTAATCGCTTGGGGATGTCGAACCGGGACGCCCCTGCGGCCTACGCCAGACATTCTCATTCTGTGGGGAGGATCGTAATGGTGGGTAAAAACGCTGTTGTCATCGGAGTGAATCCATCACGTCCTGCCAAACGGCGGCGTCGCCGACTCCGCCATCGGTCCGCGTCACCGACTCGAGTTCACGATGAATTACTACCTACCCTCGGGACGGAGGCTCGACGGAAACGACGACCCGCTCCCGGTGGTCGAACGTCACGCTCGAGGATTACCGTCCAAAGGCCACGTTGGTTCGCTCGGGTGCGAAGACTGGATCGCTGGAAGGTGTATTAGTGAGATTACGTCGTAGAACGATCGCCTCACTTATTGGCCGTTTACAGCGGGATTGCACACGAGATGGAAGAGGCAACGATCGGAAACGAGTACCGCCAGGACTCGCGATCGCCAGTTCTCGGCGCGGACGCGACGATTCGAAGCGGCACGATCATCTACGACGACGTCGTCAGCGGTGACGGACTGAAGACGGGACATAACGCGGTTATTCGAGAACGGACCATCCTCGGGGACAACGTCCTCGTCGGGACGAACGCGGTTATCGACGGTGATACCGACATCGGCTCGAATGTGAGCCTACAGACGGGCGTCTACGTACCTACGAACACGACCATCGGTGACAACGTATTCGTCGGGCCTCACGCGGTTCTGACGAACGATCCGGCTCCCCTGCGTACGGAGGGAGATCTCCGTGGACCAACGCTCGAGGAGCATAGTTCGGTCGGCGCGAACGCGACTATTCTCCCCGGAGTCACGGTCGGACGAGGTTCGTTCGTCGGTGCTGGGGCGGTCGTCACGCGGGACGTTCCCCCGGAGCGATTGGCGATCGGCGCGCCGGCCACGCACGAACCGCTTCCCAAACAACTGCACGGAGGAAACCGTATCGAATGACCGCTATCGCACAGCCGATTCTCGGTGAAGCAGAGATCGAACGCGTTTCGGACGTTATCCAAAGCGGGACGATCGCCGACGGGCCCGAAGTCCGCGACTTCGAACACGAGTTCGCGGCGTACTGTGACGCCGCTCACGGCGTCGCGACGTCGAACGGCACGACCGCACTTCACGCTGCGCTGTCCGGGCTCGGGATTGGATCCGGCGACCGAGTGCTGACGACGCCGTTCTCGTTCATCGCGACGGCCAACGCGATCAGACACGTCGGTGCCGAACCGGTGTTCGCGGACGTCGATCCGACGACGTACAACCTCGACCCCGACTCCGCCAGAGCGGTCGCAGCCGACGCCGAAATCGACGCGATCGTCGTCGTTCACCTCTACGGACTGCCGACGGAGATGGACGCGTTTGTCGATCTCGCCGACGAACTCGAGGTGGCGCTCGTCGAGGACGCTGCACAGGCACACGGGGCGACCTACGACGGGCGTCCCGTCGGAACGTTTGGCGACGCCGCGTGCTTCTCGTTCTATCCGACGAAGAACATGACAACCGGCGAGGGCGGGATCGTCGTCACGGATCGAGCCGACGTTGCGGAGCGCGTTCGGCAGTTTATCAACCACGGTCGAACCGGAACGTACGAGCACGCGACCGTCGGCCACAATTTCCGCATGACCAGCCTCGCAGCGGCGATCGGTCGCGTGCAACTCGAGCGCCTTCCCGGCTTCGTCGAGCGACGTCGGGAAAATGCCACGCGACTCTCGGCCGGACTCTCGGACACGGATCTCGTGCTTCCGGTCGAACCGCCCCCGGCGAAACACGCGTTCCACCAGTACACTGTTCGCGTCCGCTCACACGACCGTACCCGGCTCGCGGATCACCTCGCCGACCACGATATCGAGAGCGGCGTCTACTACCCCACCTGCATTCACGGCCAGCCTGCGTACGACGAGATCGACGCCGACGCACCGCTCGCAGAGCAAGCGGCGCGAGACGTGCTCTCGCTTCCCGTCCACCCCTCGGTTACGGACGCAGGGATCGATCGGATCTCGACGGTAATCACACGCTATCTCACCTGAGATGCACTACCGACCTCACCACGAACATCAATGACAGCAGAGACTCTCCCGATCGACGTCGGTGTTATCGGCGTCGGCAGTATGGGCCAACACCACGCACGAGTGTACAACAACCTCCCGTCAGCGAATCTCGTCGGCATCTGTGACTACGACCAAGCGCTTGCCGAAGAGGTCGCCGACGAGTACAGTACGGAGGCGATGGGTCTCGGGGAGTTACTCGACTCCGTCGACGCGGCCTCCATCGTCGTCCCCACTGTTCACCACTACGATCTCGCGGTCCAGTGTCTCGAGACGGACATCGGGATCATGATCGAGAAGCCGGTCGTCGACGAACTCCAGGTCGGCTACAAACTCCTCGAGAAGGCGAAGGAATCGAAGGAGGTCGTCCAGGTCGGACACGTCGAGCGATTCAATCCCGCGATCGTCGCTCTCCAGGAATTTCTCGACGAGTTGACCGTGATCGATATCACATCGAGGCGGCTTGGCCCGCCGCCGAACCGCGACATCGCGGACAGTGCCGTGATCGACCTGATGATCCACGACATCGACATCGTCCTCATGCTCCTTGACGAAATGCCATCGTCCATCCAGAGTGTGGGCGTCTACGGGAACAGACACGCCACGGGACTGCTCGAGTTCGATTCGGGCGTGATGGCATCGTTGACGGCGAGTCGGCTGACACAGCAAACGGCGCGAACCCTCGATATCACCGCCGAGGAGTGCCTCGTCAAACTGGACTACAACGACCAGTCGATCGATATTCACCGAAGTTCGATGCCGGAATATCTCGAGGAGCAGGGGCGAGCGCTGTTTCGCGAAATGACTGTCATCGAGCAGCCACAGATTTACGGTGAGGAGCCACTCGCCAGGGAACTCGAATCGTTCCTCGAGGTCGTCGCTTCGGACGGCGAACCGGCGGTGACCGTCAGCGACGGGCTCCACGCGCTCGAGGTCGCACAGAAAATCGACGAGACCGGCACGGATCTCCCTGCCCCGTCATGGATCACAGATGACTAACCACCACTCCGAAACTGAACGGGCGTCGTTGTACAATTCGGCGCAGTCCGTCGAGTCCCAGATCGAAGCGTTACGAACCGGTTCCGTTCCCGTGTCGGTGTACGGACTCGGGAAAATGGGGCTCCCGCTCGCAGCGATGTACGCGAAGACGACGGGAAACGTCCTCGGGGCCGACATCGATTCCGCGGTCGTCGAGGAACTCAACGAGGGTCACTGTCACGTCAAAGGAGAGCCGGAACTCCCGGAACTCGTCGCGGAACTCGTCTCGAACGGGGCGCTCTCGGCGACGACCGACCCGCTCGAAGCCGCCGAATACGGAACCGTCCACGTCGTGATCGTTCCGACGCCGATCACGGCCGAACACGAACCCGACCTCTCGATCCTCGACGCCGTCACCGACGATATCGGTTCGGGACTCGAGACGGGTGACATCGTCATCATCGAATGCACCGTCCCGCCGAGAACGACGGCCGAACGCGTCCGCCCCGCCCTCGAGTCCGCATCCGGCCTGTCGATCGGCGAGTTCGGACTCGCCGTCTGTCCCGAGCGAACCTCGAGTGGGCGCGCGCTCAGGGACATCCGGGGTGCGTATCCGAAAGTCGTCGGCGGAATCGACGCTGAAAGTGCGCGCGTGACGGAGCTCGTGTACGGCGAACTCACCGACGCGGACGTACTTCGCGTCTCGGATGCGACGACCGCGGAAGCCGTGAAGGTGTTCGAGGGACTCTACCGCGACGTCAACATCGCGCTCGCAAACGAACTGGCGACGATGGCAGAGGAGCTGGGAATCGACGTTCTGGAGGCGATCGAGGTTGCGAACACCCAGCCCTACTGCGACATCCACCGGCCGGGGCCGGGCGTCGGCGGCCACTGCATCCCCTTCTACCCCTACTTCGTGATCGCGCCCTTCGAGACGCCGACACCCCTGCTCGAGACCGCTCGAGCGGTCAACGATTCGATGCCAGGATTCGTCGTCGAGAAACTCGGGGCGGAGTTCGAGGCCGAGGGGATGGCGCTCTCGGACGCCTCGATACTCCTGCTGGGGCTGACGTACCGTCCGGGCGTCGAGGAGATTCGGGCGTCGCCGTCGCTGGCTATCGCGGAACAACTGTCAGCGCAGAACGCGTTGGTGTACGGCGTCGATCCGATGCTCGAATCCGTCGCGGAGTTCGACCTTCAGCGGCTCTCTCTCCCCGAAATCGAGGAACGAGCGTTCGATGCTGTCGTCGTCGTCACGCCCCACGAGGAGTTCGAATCGATACAGTGGGACGAACTCGAGCGTTCGAGCGGTCAGCTGTTCGTCCTCGACGGACGCGACGCGCTCGACGCCCCTGCGATCACCGACGCCGGCCACCGACTGTACACGATCGGTGTCGGAGGTGATCGCGGTGTATAGAGAACACACTGTAGGCGTCGTCATCCCTGCGCACGACGAAGCGGGGTTCATCGGCTCGGTTCTCGAGCGACTGCCGTCGTTCGTCGACCGCGCGTACGTGGTCGACGACGGCTCGACCGACGCGACGTGGGACGTACTGATGCGGTCTGCCGACCGCCTCAACGAGACGGAGTCCGCTCACGCCGACCGAACCACGGGAACCGACGGCGGCGCCGCACTCGAGCCGCGAATCCAACCGATTCGACACGACCGAAATCGCGGTGTCGGAGCCGCGATCAAAACCGGGTACATGGCGGCGCTTGACGACGAACTCGATATCGTGACCGTCATGGCCGGCGACGATCAGATGGATCCGCTCGTCCTCGAACGGCTGCTGGATCCGGTCGTCGAGGATCGAGCGGACTACGCGAAGGGCACTCGACTTCTCTCTCGAGAGTTCCACCAGGGGATGTCAACGTGGCGCTTTGTCGGGAATACGATCCTCTCCGTGCTCACGAAGATCGCCAGCGGCTACTGGAAGACGACCGACCCGCAGAACGGGTACACGGCCATCTCCGGCGACGCGCTCGAAGCGGTCGACATCGAGGGGCTCTACGAGGACTACGGCTACTGCAATCATCTCTTGGTGAAGTTGAACGTCCAGGAGATGCGGGTCGCCGACGTGGCGATTCCTGCGATATACGGCACCGAACAGTCGGGGATCATGTACCCGAAGTACATCCGAAAGGTCTCTCTCATGTTACTCTCGAGTTTCCTCTGGCGGTTACAGGCCAGGTATCTGGTACGGGATTTCCACCCGCTTGCACTGTTGTACTACGCCGGCGCGGCAACGGCAGGGAGCGGCATACTCAGCGGCCTCCGAACGCTCTACACGGCGACCGACCGCGACGAACAGGCCCACCTCAAGGCGGCCTCGAGCCTCCTGTTGTTCGCGCTGGGATGGCTCTTCATGCTGCTTGCGATGGTGTTCGATATGAAGCACAACGAGGACAAAGAGCTCCGAATTGAGACGACTCGATCCGATTCCGAATCGGTCGGAATCGACGACCAGCCACCGAAATTCGATACGCGATGAAAGTACTGTTCGACGTCAGCCACCCCGCACACGTCCACCTGTTTAAACACGCCATTCGCGGGCTCGAGGCGGACGGCCACGAGGTGCTGGTGCTCTCCCGGGAGAAAGACGTCACGATCCAACTGCTCGACAGTGAGGAGATCGACCACCTCCCCATCTCGAGGATGGGGACTCGGAAGCTCTCGTTGCTCTCCGAGTGGCTGGCGCGCGAAGTTCGAACGATTCGAATGGTCAAGCGATTCGAACCCGATGTCGCGCTCTGCGTCATGAATCCTGCGACCGCACACGCCGGACAATTGCTCGACTGTCCGGTGATCGCGTTCAACGACACCGAGCCGGTCAAACTCGCGTCGTCGCTGACGCTCCCGTTCGTCGATCGCCTCTGTACGCCGGCGAACTTCGACGTCGATCACGGCGACAAACACCGGACGTACGACGGGTACCACGAACTCGCGTATCTCCATCCGGATCGGTTCACTCCCGATCCGGATTCGCTCCGAGCGTTCGGCATCGAACCCGACGACCCGTACACAGTCGTTCGGTTCGTTTCCTGGGGCGCACACCACGATGTCGGGCAGCGCAGCCTCTCGAACGAGTCCAAGCGCGAACTGGTATCGCTTCTCGACGAGTACGGCGCGGTCTACATCAGTAGCGAGCGAACGCTCCCCGAGGAGTTCGAATCCTACCGCCTGCCGATCCCGCCCGAACGGATGCACGACTTGCTGTACTACGCCGACCTGTACGTCGGCGACTCCGGGACGATGTCGACCGAAGCCGCCGTCCTCGGCACGCCGGCGGTTCGCTCGAATACGTTCGCCGGCGAGGCCGACATGAGCAACTTCGTCGAACTCGAGGACGAGTACGGGCTCCTGTACTCCAGATCGGACGCCGAGGAAACGATCGAACTCGTCCGCGACTTGCTCGAATCTCCTGATTTGCGGGAGACATGGTCGGCGAAGCGAGCGCGACTCGTCGAGGAGAAAATCGACGTCACCGAGTATATGCTCGAACAGATCGACGACGTCGGCGGTGACGCATGAAAATCGTCTCCATCGTCGGTGCTCGCCCGCAGTTCGTCAAAGCGTTCGTGGTCTCTCGCCGACTCGAACCCGATCACGAGGAGCTCCTCGTTCACACGGGTCAACACTACAGCGACGACCTGTCGGCGGTCTTTTTCGAAGAGCTCTCGATACCGGATCCGGACTACAACCTCGGTGTCGGCTCCGATACGCACGGTCGACAGACCGCGGCGATGATCGAGGGTATCGAGGAGATCAATCGAGTCCTCACGGATCACGTCTCCGATCTGCTGTTCGCACCGAGCGATCTGGCGAAGACGATGCTCGAAGAAGAAGAAGGCATTACGGACGGCGTCCACGTCGTCGGCGACGTCGGATACGACGCCATTCGCTGGGCGAAAGAACGGGCTGTGGACGACGTGTTCGATCGGCTGGGGATCGAGCCGGGCGAATACGTGTTGAGCACGGTTCACCGGGCGAAAAACACCAATAATCCGGCGAGACTCGAGGCGATTTTCGGGGCACTCGCCGCGACACCGAAACAGGTTATCATCCCGATTCATCCGCGAACAGCGGGCCCACTACGGGAGTATGGACTATGGGAGGAGACGACGCGAGCGCACACCGTTATCGATCCCGTCGGCTATCTCGACTTCGTTCGACTGCTCGAGGGTGCCGAACGCGTCGTGACCGACTCGGGCGGGGTGCAAAAGGAGGCGTTCTACCTCGAGACCCCCTGTGTAACGCTCCGCGAGGAGACGGAGTGGCGAGAGACGGTCGAATGTGGATGGAACCGGCTCGTCGGTGCCGATCGGACGGCGATTCTTGAGGGTATCGCAGCGGACTCGTGGCCGGAGTCGGCCCCGCCCATCTACGGCGACGGCCACACCGCCGCAAAACTAGTTGCCATCCTCGAAGAAAGGATCGGGACCGGACCGAACTCCGACTAAAGATCATGTCTACGACTACCAAAACACTCGTGCTGTGCGGATTCGTGAACTTCCCAAAAAAGGTCGACACCCACGTAAAGCCTCTCGCGCTGACCGCGGATACGACCGTTGTCTGTGCGAGCCCCGGATCGCCAGACCCACACATTCGATACAAACGAGCCCCGACGATCGGTGTTCGCATTCTCGACGTGTTACTTATACTGCTCATCGGGTTGTCTACCGCCGTTCGAGACGACTACGACCTTATCGTTTCGTTCTCGCTAATACCGTACGGAATATTCGCGTTTGTGATCGGAACGGTCACGCGAACGCCGACACACCTCGGCATTATTGGCGGAGACGTTGACGGGCACGCTCAGAACTGGTACGGACCAGCGATTAAATGGTGGTTCAGGCGGTTCGACGTGGTGACAGTCGCGGGTCACGATTACGCGGATCGACTCGCTGAGTACGGCGTTGATCCAGATCGGATTTGGAGGGTGTTTCACCCCATCGACGACGCCTACCGCGAGAGTACGCCAGTAGCCGATCCAGAGTACGATATTCTGTGGCTCGGGAGGATCAGCCCTGAAAAAGATCCGTACCTGTTTATTGATACGCTCACCGAACTTCACCGCCGTTCTGTCGAGTTTTCGGCCGTTCTCGTTGGATCCGGACCGTTAGAATCGGATATTCGAGCGCTGATCAGTCGGCGGGGCCTCGAAGATCACGTCGAACTGGCTGGGTGGACGGACGAGCAACTCGAGTATTACCGAAATTCTCGCGTCTACGTCCTCACGTCGACGCGTGAGATGATGCCGCTAACAGTAATCGAGGCGATCACGGTTGGCATACCAGTCGTCGTTCCTCCATTGGGTGGTATTCCGGACATCGTCGACGACGGAGAGAACGGATATCTGGTTCCAGACGGAAATCCCGGCGCGTACGCCGACAGAATCGAACGAGTTCTTCGAGGCGAAGATTGTCGTCTCGAGCGGTCACCGAAAACACGGTGGGTCGAAGACGCTGGGTCGTACGAAGCAGTGTCTCGTTCGTGGGAAGAGATCTTGGCTACGTTGAACCACTAGCCGTGTCGGGGATGACCAAAACCGTCGACTCCGCCGTCAAGCGCTCGCACGGCTTAGTGATCCAGGGAAGCTATTGAGGAATCCAATCGGAGGAGTCCAGCTACTGACGCCAAGGCCGCTGTTCTGAGCACCCGTTCCTCAAAACCTTTTCCGGAGTACTAAAGACCGGACGCCAGCGCAGGTTGCAACGATCTACAACAAGCGGTCGCAGATCGAAAAGAGCTACGAGAAGTTCCGTGAGGCGCGTGCAGTGACGACAACATCGCCAACGACAATTCGCCTCTTCTACGTGGGTGTCGGGTTCTTGTTAGAGCAGTTGTGGCTGGTATTACAGTGGGCCGTGGAGTTTACGTTCGGAGATGCGTTTCTCCACGGGATCGAACGGGTATGAGACACCGAACTGGGATGGAAAGGGAAGCATCGAACGAACGGTGTTGGATTGCCAGTCGAATGTGATCACGGACTTGGGTAAGCCGCCTCGCTTCTGGCGAAGCGAGGACGGCCGCTAGCATCAGCTATCTTTCTCATTCCCCTGATTCCCGACAAAGTAGATGTAACGTGATAGGTTCTCTTCGTTGCGGTGTCTTCTACTCAGGTTATACGCTGGTTTTGCCCCACACCTCGTCTATTTCCTCGAATCTATTCGTGATGTGATCGATACAGTGGACAACTAGCGATAATGAGGGTGTCATAGAGCAGTTCACAAGGTTATTCGTTTCAGGACTGTTCGAGGTAAATCACTTGCTCAGTAGGTCTTCAGTAGTCCTCGGCCTTTTGAATCACATACAGCATTTGATATGCGATCATGTGGGTTAAAAACCCGAACCGGCGGGAAAGTGCCTCGTATTTATTAATTATATATCCCGGTAAAGACTTGGGCGTTTTATTATAGGTCAACGGAACATTTTTGACAAGAGAGAGGTCTGATAATTCACAGATTCGATTCATTGTCGACTCTTCGAAATACATTGTGTGGTTCCCTGAAGGGGTGTGTTTTCCTTTTATAATGTAATTCAATACTGACCGGAGATAGGTTGGATGAGGGGTTGTAATCAGCAAGACCCCATCATCGGTCAAATGTTTTTCACAACAGTCCAAGAATAGCCCTGGATTTGGGAGGTGTTCAATCACGTTCCCAGCGACAATAACATCAAATTGGCGTCCGAGGTCGAAGTCCTGAGCATCTTCCACGTACATCTCATATCCGTTCTCCTGCCCTCTCTCCACTTGCTCCTCCAGGAGATCGATCCCGACAAGATCTCCAGCATGATCGTCTATCCACGAATGTAGCCACACATCATCATCGAAAAGATAGTCCTCATAGCCGATGCACCCGATATGAAGTACAGCATTAGATTGAGACAAGAAGGGTTTGATCGCTTTTTTCTTAGCTAGATGTTTTGCATGGGCACTCGACATAGAGGTGACCATTACTCAACGTCTAATAATGATTTGGTCGGATATCTCATACGGTTTACTGTAAGTCATTGCCGGCGCACCCGCGACCCGGGCGGCGGGTACGCCGGTAAATCGTTACAGCAATCCGTATCAGGGCACGACACGGTATTGAGCGGTGACTTCGAACCCGTCTAACTCGTCAGCAGAGTCAAATCGAAGTCCTCTGTACTTATCGCCTATCGAGGTCACCAGAGCAAGGTTTACGAACCGTTCTATAACACCCTCTATAATCGATAGTTGTCCACTCAATCCAAGCGGCCAGCTGGCTAACACGTAGTAATGTCGGGAGCAGGTAAGTCAGAAATCTGATTCATCCGCTATCCGGATCCGTATCTGATGAACCTCCCACAACTCAAGCAGGTACTCACCGATCCGGACGAATTCATTTCGAACCGGCAACTCAAGGCTCTTTCTCTGGAACTGCTTCTGTTGATCACGATGCCGGGGATCGAGGGTTTAGTGACTCATACGGATTGTTGTAGCGTTTTACCGGTGATCACCCGGACGGGGTCGGTGATCACCGGTAAAGAACTACAACGGTCCGTATCAGGATAGATTTTGAGAGATTTACCGTAATACGTACTGAATACGGGCGAATAGAGAGATATGCCTCCTGACGGGTATACAGCGGTTACAATCAGCGATGAGGTAGCTGAAAAACTCACACAGATTATGACCGAACACGGGTGTCAAAGTTACGGCGAACCGATCGAATCTGCTGTTGATACAACGCTCGTGCAAGAGGAGGAAATTACCGTACAACAGTTGATTCAGATGCTCGCCAAGCGAGCAGACGAGCTAGAGTAGATCGTATTACAGTATCTATTACGGTAGCATCCTCAAAAACATCTACGAATCACTATGCCGTGCGAGCGCGAACTTGGTAGTACGAGTTACACACCTCTATCTGATATGTGCTATCTACAACAGCAAGCGGAGCCGTCAAACAGTGAAATCCACCGCCTCACAGCGATTCAACAGAGCGGAAAAGTATGTGACTGCGCGCAGAGAGATCCGGCTCGCCCCCTGATTGGTCTACTTCCCAAGCGAATCGGGCACAATGGCAATTATATCGGACACCTCCGAAACGGATATCGCCCCGGATCGAAACGCAGCTACAGCGTAGACGGCCAGTCCCACGGGCGGCACGACGAGCAAGGAAAGTAAATCGGAGTCGATGAGGGCACTGAGGCCGAAGATCGGAACTGCAGCGATGGCTGCCGTCAGGAGGACTCGATCGAACCGCAAATCTGCAACCGGATCAAACCCGATTCGTCGCGCCACACCGGTGTGGAGAAACACCATCGACCCGTACCCGAGACTCGTCGACGCCGCTGCCCCCACCATTCCGTACCGCGGGATCAACACCAGGTTCAACACCAGGTTGAGAAGGGCGCTGACTCCCGTCGCCCCGATCAGCAGTCGAACCGCCGCTTCATTTTTCCCCTGGCTGATCGCGAACATCGGCCGCGTGACTGCGAAGCCGATCACCCCCGGGAGTAAAATCAGGAGCGGCGTCACTGCCGCAGAGAATTCCGGACCGAAGTACAGCGGGACGAACGAATCCGCGAGCGCAGCGAGTCCGAGGGTGAGAAGTACGGTAAGCAACAGCGTGTATCGGGTCACTCGAGACGAAAGGGCAGTGATTCTCCGGTACTGTTGTTTCGACCACATCTCCGAGAAGGAGTAAAAAAACAGGATCTGGATCGCGATCGGGAAGAACCAGACAAACTCGGCGATTACGAGCGCTGCGCGGTAGTAGCCGGTCTGTTCGCTTCCAACGATCAGTTGGACGAGAAGAATATCGACGTGGTACAACGAGACCATCAACAGCGTCAGCACGACGCTCAACAGATTAAACGAGAGGAGTTCCCGCCTGTGGATGCTCTCCGGTGGTGAACTGAACACACTTGTCAACGGGATTCGTCGCCGAAGGACCGCGAATCCAGCCGTGCCGATCACTGCTGTGGCAATAACGTGTCCGTAGAGCGCTCCGCTGACGCCGTAGCCGACGATAATGAGCGAGATCGCCGAGAGCCCGAACAGCGCTTCTCGAGCGACGTCGAGCGGTTCCGAGTAGTACTCCAATTTCAGTCCCATCAGTCCGCTTCGGACGACGTAGTACCACTGCGTCGTTACTATCAGTAGACAGAGAAGGTAGAAGTACCCGCGGAACGGTGGCTCCAAAACCGACTCGAGAACGGAGAGTTCGAGTAACACAAACAGTGCGAGTGAAACGGTGATCGCCAGGGCGAACGCGACTCGAGCAAAGAAACCAAAAACGGATTGTTGCCACTGACTCTCAGCGTGTTCTTCGATAATGTACTTTCTGAGCCCCGCGTCGACACCGCCGTTGACGATCACCATCAATAGCCCGTACGCGGAGAGAACGAACGCATACTCGCCGTAGCCTCCACTCCCCAGCAGACGAACGAGTACGGGAGTGATGACAACCGCGAGAAGTAAGCCTCCTGCCCGTCCAGACGCGATCGACAGAAACCCCCGGAGAATCTCCCAGGAGGTCATGCGATCGCGGTGAACAGATCCTCGTAGACGTCAGTAATGTGCTCGAGCGAGTAGTTTTCGATCAGGTGCTGACGGCCGTTCGTCCCGAGGGTTTCCGCCAGCGTCGGATCGCTCGTGACTGACCGTATCTGGTCGCTCAGCTGTGCCAACGACCCGCCGGCGTACAGACCAATCTCGGTCTCCGGGAGGAAGCCGTCCAGTGTCGAGTATAGTGACACGACGGGCGTGGCGTATCGCCATGCTTCGAGCGTGATGTTTCCGATCCCCTGTGTCTCCGTGGTGTGGATCACGGCCGACGCGTTGCGGTAATACTCGTCGATTTCGCTCGGCAACACGTAGCCTTCGACCCGAAAGTTGTCTATCTCCTCGCTTCGTGAGCGTACCTCGGCGTACAACTCGGGCTCCGTTTCGGACTCCCCGCCGACCATGACGAACTCCCGCTCGGGCATGGCATCCGCAACGTCGACGAACTGCAAGGGCCGTTTGATTTGAGAAATTCGCCCGACCCAAAGGACGTACGAGCGATCACGGTGTGGGACGAGTTCCGACTCGTTCGGATAATCGTAACAGACCGGCACGACCTGTGCAGTGATCCCATACTCGGTGGCTAACAACCGTCGCTGGTGGTTCGTCAGCGACACGACGCGATCGGCACTCGCCGCGGCGCGAATGTACACGCGATGAAAGGCCTGTCCAACGGACGAGAATCGCTCCGAGATCATCTCCGGGTCGACCAGTATATCGCCTGATACGCAGTGAACGAACGAACGTCCCATCGCGTTGCAGTACAGTGCCGTCGCGATGGTGAGCGTGGGGCTTCCGCGAATGTAAAACACGTCTGCGTCCACCTGATGCAGTTTTCGGACGAGCGTTCCGACCCGTCGGGGAAACTGCTTGACCCCGATCTCCGATGTGGACCCCTTCCAGAACGTGATGTCGCCGAACCGCTCGGGTTCGGGCTGTCCGTAGTCGTCCGTAATGATCGACACGTCAAATCCCCGCTTCGCGAGTTCCTTCGTGAGCAGATACTGCTGTCGTTCGCGGCCACCGCCCGGGGTTGCTCGGTCCGGATTGAAATAGCCGTACACACCGCTCGAGATGAAACAGACATGTAGTGACATCTGACGAATAGCTATTTCCACACTGAGTGCGTACATAAAACCACAGTGACACCCCGGAATTCTGAACGGAAATTGAAAATTCTCCTTTCAGTGTGTTTTTTCCTCATTTCTGCTGCAGTGATCGTGCTATATCGATCCCCTGCACCGGGGTTCCTTCCGTCGATCTACCACGGCGTCCCAGTTCTCGTCTGGGGCTGTCTCGCCGTCGCGTTCGGGGGTCTGTTCGTCTGTTCGATCTATCCGACACCATTCAGGTATCTCGCCTTTGGCGGCGGATTCATGGCCGTTTTCGTCCTGTTTGTCCTGCCCTACATCCGAACGGGGCTTCCCTATGGACGAGGCGACGTCCTCGCACAGCTCGGGACGATACGAGTGCTCGAAGCGACCGGGTCGCTCGATCCAGGGATGCTCACGTATCCGTTTACACATCTCGGCGTGGTGAGTATCGCCGCCGTCACTGAGCTTCCGAATTCGCTCGTCGTCACGCTCTATCTTCCGGCGATCGTTTCGATTTACGTCGCGTTCATCTATCTCACCTCCCGATTACTGTCCGACCACGCCGCGTACGGTTCCATCGCCGTCTTTCTCGCACTGTTGCCGATGTTCAACGAGTACAGCAGCCAACTGATGCCAAACGGGATCGCGATGTATCTGTTCATTCCGCTCGTGTACGTTCTCGCTCGCTGGGTGGCAACTACCGACGCCCGGTGGGGAATCGCAGTCGTAACGATCACGGTTGCGATGGTTATCGCCCATCCCCTCGTCGGTTTTCTGCTCATCCACGTTCTGCTGGCGACGACAGTCCTGCTGTATCTCGCTGGTCTCCGATCGGCAGCGTTCGTGCCGCTTTTTAGCCGTCAATATCTCGTCGAAAAATACGTTTTTATTACCCTCTTTTTCGCGTTCATCTATGTCGAGTGGTATCTCTCGGTGACGATCATCTGGCAGGATTTCTTCGAGAGCATCGTCCAATTCGTCCGCGGAATCGACCAGCCCGTAACGAGGACCGCGGAACTGGGGACTCGAACCGAAGTATTGACTCCGCTGGAACTGCTCGAGCTCCTCCTGCTCAAGTTCGGTGGGCAACTGTTCGTCGCGATTCTCACGGCGTTCGGAGTTGCCCTGTTCGTGTTTCGAGCGTTCACATCCGACAGGATCGCGAAACGGGCCGTGTACCTCGCTCCCGCACTCCTGTGGCTCGTGTTCAGTGCCGTCTATCTCTTCATCGGAATCGTCGCCCCCGAGGCGACCTTCCCGCCGTTGCGATTCGTCGCGATGGTGTTCGCACCAGCACCCCTGTTCGCGGGATACTTCCTCTACGATAGATATCGAAAGCACGACAAACGGGTGATACTCACGCTTTTAGTCCTCCTGATCGTGTTTCTGTTCACCCTGCAGGCGGCCTCGTTCTACGACGGATCACACACCACGGGGGCCAGCGGACAACAGACCGACCACGAACTCGAAGGGGTCGAATGGGCACTCGAGTACAAAGACGAGGATATCGCGATGCTCGGGTTCGAGCCGTATCGGTACGAACAGAGCATTCTGGGTCCCGAGACGGTACGAGAGGATCGCCGATCGGAATTTCCGCGCGATTTCGAACGACACGGGACGCTTCCGGGAGGCCTCACTACCGACGAAGACGTGTTTATAACCGAGGAGTTAGGGGAGGACAGGTACGTCCAGATCTCTCGAGCCGATTACATCCAGGGGATTCAAACGCGGCTAACGGCAGAAGACGAGGCTCAGCTCGCACAGGAAACCGACCGGATCTATTCGAACGGACAGTATCGGGTGTACCTCACGACGACCGAGCAGCGTGAATTTCAAGAACGATGATGTGTTCCGGAGTCCGCTCGAGGAACCGTCGGTACGCCGTGGAATCGGTGGGTGTCGGTCGATGCCTTTCCCATATTTTTGATAGGTTGCTGTAGCGATGTTCCGCAACCGCAGGACAGGTCACGATTGTCTCGGCGATCCCCCACCACTCGTCCGTATCAGCCGTCGACTTCGATCTCGAGATCGACGGCGTACGCTGCGTTCTCGAGCGTCGGTTCGTCCGGCACGTCCCCGTCGAGGTACACGAGCCACACCACCCGGAGCTCCTCGCCAGTCATCGTCGGTTCGATCTCGTGGTCGTGATGCCACGTCTCATCGTGCTCGAGTGTGGTATCGAAGCGATCGAGTTGGTCTTGTTCGAGAACGACGAGTTCGTCGCCCTCGCTTTCGACGTCTTGTACCGCGAGGATCGTCGTATAGTGGACGACCCGGTGTTCGTGATTGTCGATGCCGAAGACGATCTCTCGGCTATCCCCTTCTTCAAACTCGGTTGGATACGCATCGGCGACGAGTTCACTGTCGTCATCTTCGGTCACGATGTAGACTGATGAGAACTGCTCGCCCGCTGGTGGAACGGCAACGGCAAAGCTGACCGCCCCAAGGGCAAGGAGAACTGAAGCGACCAGTATGACGTTCAACACCGCATCAGTGCGCGTATCGGGCTCGAGGAGCGTCGTCCGCCCGGATTCGATCCAGGCGCGGTACGGCACCGAAAAACGGTCCTCCGGTGGAACGGTCCACCGTCGAATCACCCCAACGATCGTCCAGAGGACGACGAACGTACTGGTCACGATCACGATTGGTAACAGTCCGATCCCCCACGGTGTGTAGTTGAGCGCCAGAGCAATCAGCGGAACGATAACGACGCTCAGACCGAACGAGAGCGCGATTCGTTCGACGCCGTCGATTCCAGATCGTGCGAGGACGAACGAACCGGCGTCGGTGTCGTCCGAATCGACTTCGAGACCCGACGATCGGTTCGGCACCTCCTCAGCGGCGGTTTCGCCGCTCGATTCCGGAAAGAGAGCGGCGACGAACGCGTACCCGGGAAGAAAGAGGACGAACACGAGACCGAGCGGAATTCGGAGTTGTGTCTCCCGAAAAACGGGGGCGAACATCGCTGCGTTAACTGCAACGACGAGCAGGAGGAGCGTAGCCAGATCTATCGGCAACGCTCGAATTTGCCGGGGCAGAGCGAGCCAGAGGGATCTGGCGTCGACCATTCGAGAGTGTTACACCGGGGATCGGTATAAATGACATGCGTCTCGAGCGGCCCTTACGGGGAATCAAGGAGAAAGCCTCGTCCCTTCAGGGCGGAGAGGATGTCAACGTGACCCGTTCGGATCGAACCCCCTTGCACTGACCGGTCCGATGACTGCGATCATCATCTACGCCGAATCGTCGATTCCACACAGATCCATGGTTTGCTCGAGTATCCGTTCAGCTTCTTCGAGTGAAACATCGGTCTGACGGTACGTCGCTCGCTCGTAGCCGTCGACGACCGACCGTAGTTGGTCCGATCGAGTGAACGAATCGTCGGTAGTACCCGCGTGGAGAAGTTCTCGGGGAGTTGGTGATTGTGAGGCTGATATTTGGTCCCCGAGAACGTCAGAGACGGCCCCGTAACACGTCTGGACGGCGGCGTTAGCGCGCCCGTTCGACAGTTGCGTGGCTGCGTGTACCACCATCGGTTCGACTGCGATCGACACTGTATCGTCGTCGGTCGCAGGCGACTGTTCGCCTGGATACTCCGCCGTCGGTTCTCGTCGACGATGCCGCCATCGGTACAGTACGGCGAGGAGTACGACGAGCGAAAGGACCGCAATCTCGAGCCAGCGGTCGGCGAGCGCGGTCGTATCGATGACCGGCTCAGATGGAAGCCGAACCGACGATGTCGTCGTCTCGTCGGCTAGATTCGTCTCGGCTCCGTCGTACAGTGCCGTCACCTCCACCATCCCAGACCCGGCGTCGTCCGGGACCACGACGGGTTCGCTAAAATCACCGGTCGACTGGGTCGTCGCCGCCCCCACCGAATCACCATCGACGAACAACTCGACGGTCTGGCCGCCGACGCCGTCGCCGTCATCCGACGAGAGCGTCCCGTTGACGGCCAGTTCGCGGCCCGTTTCGTGCTCGAGTTCCAGTTCGAGGTCGGTCTCCGTCTCGAGCACGTCGATGACCACCTGGGATTCGACGCCGGCGATCGCCTGGTCTTCGTAGGGAACATCGACGACGAGGTCGCCCTCGCCGTCCGGAATATCCGATGGAACGGTGTACTCGATCGTGACTGATCCGTTCGACGTTTGCTCCGTCCCTATCTCGGTTTCGTCCACCGCCGCATCGATCGGAACATCGTCTATCGATTCACCGTCGGCCTCGAGTTCGGCCTCGATCGCAACAGTGTCGTTGTAGGCGAGCGCCGTCGGAGACTCCGTTATCGATAGCGTCGGCTCGACTTGCTGAATCGAAACCGGAACCGACGTTTCGCTCCCGGCGTAGGTCGAACTCGGTGATGGAGCGTACTCGATCGGTACCGAGTCCGTTCGAAGCGGGAGGTCGGTCGGCCGATACTCGAACTCGACGGTTCCATTCTCGAGTTCGGCCTCGATGCGTTCGTTCGCCACGATGAGCTCGAGGGAGCCGTTACCGATCGGATCGCCGTCGGCCGTCGTCAGATTCCCTTCACCTTCGAGTGGCTCCAGAAACGAAATCTCTTCGTTCGCCTCGACCGTTAGTTCGGTCGCGTCGAACTCTTGGGTGCGCGTTTCGTCGGCGTCGACGATCGCTTCGTCGATCGCTCTCGCTGTCCGACGCTCATCGCGCATATTCACGCCAGGAGCGTCCGACGCTATTTCGTACGTCTCCTCTAGCGAGGTCGTCGTTTCTGAGATCGTTTCCGACAGATCTGAGAGGTCGCGTGCGAGTTCGCGTGCGCGCTCGTCGTCACCTGCGTCACGTGCCGCCTCGTATTCGGCTTCGAGGTCGTCGTAGGTCTCGAGTCGTTCGTGCAACTCCGTCTGCTCGAGACCGAGTTGCTCGTACAGCGCCACTCGTTCGTCGGTGTCAGCGTAGGCCGAAACGTCGTCGAGTTGCTCGAGTCGAAGCTGATACTCCTCGCCGTATTCAGTCGCACGATCGTACTCGCCGTCGGCAAGCGCGTTCGAACGGTCCGCCAGTAGCTCGTTCAATCTGTCGAGGAGCCAGGCGTCGACGGCCGCTAGATCGCCGTCCTCGGCGATAGTTTCGGGATCCTGATGGAGTATCGTCTCGTTTTCGCCGCTCGAGTCGTCGATCGCCGTCTGGAAATCCCCGTTTGGAGTGTTGGTCCCCGCGCCGACCGTCATCGCTACTGGGACGAGGGCCAGAACGATGACAAGTGCGGCTACACGGGGGGATACCACTGCTGTTCTAGAGCCGCCGATGGCGGAAAAACCTGCTCACTGTTCGGATTCACAACCAGTGTCCGAAGGCTCTTCAATTCCGAGCGCCGTAGAACCTGAAGATTTGTTTTCTCTCCAGTTGTGACGTTCGCTTCGATCACTACCGAAACCGGGCTCGTTCTCCGTCCCGTGACGTTCCACACTGTGAAACGATGGCTAGGTTCAACAGCGTCCTTACTGTAAGCGACCTATGCGCCCACGACGACGAGCGATCACGACCGGTGTTCTCGTCGTTTTCCTCGCGTCGCTTGCGGTCGTTCTTGCGCGGCCACTGTTACTGGCGGGTGCGTTGCTTATCGGAACCTGGCTGTTGCTCCGCCAGTATCGTTTCGTTTCGGCAGTGTCGACGATCGACGACTCGATCGCGGTCGACCAGACGCTCGAGACCGAGACCGTGGCTCCGAACGGATCCGTTCCGGTCACACTCGAGGTCACGGTCGATCAGTCGCCAGCACTCGCCCTCGAGGCGGTTGCAGGACTACCGGTAGCAGCGAACGTGGAACGCCCGCTCACGGTTTCGATCGATCGACGGGAGCGCACGGGTACAGCGGAAATGTCCGTCCAGTGGCCGGTATCCGGGACACACCGGTTCACTGGGGCGTCGGTCGTCGCGGCCGACGAACTGTTCAGCGAAACGATCACGACGGGTTCAACGCCGACGATGACCGTCAGCGGGTACATGTCACGAATATCAGAAATAACCGCGGCCGTCGATCGAGTGGCGGTCACGATGGAGACAAGCGATGCGTACCGACGCGAGTCCGGTTTCGAACCGAACGAACTCCGTCAGTACACCTGGGGTGATACGCCGAGTCGGATCGACTGGAACGTCACGGCTCGGCTCGGAAACCTGCACATCCGCGATTACGAGTCCGGGACGACGCGACGAACGACGCTCGTCGTCGATCATCGGGCCACGCTCTCCGACGGAGGGCCGACGAACACGAAACTGGACTACCTCTGCGAAGTCGCGTTGGCAACGAACGACGACCTGCAAAACGCCGGCGATGCGATCGGGTTACTGACGGTCGGGGACGGCGGTCTGACGACACAACTTTCGACTCGGTCTTCCCAGGAGCAGTACGAAACGATCCGGAAGCAGTTACTTTCGATTGAGCCGACGACGGCGACCGACCACGTTCCACACCTTTCGATCGGCACCTGGACGGGCCCGGAACGGACGGATACGGATCTTCGACGGCGGATCGAGGAACTCGAACGAAACGAGGCTGGCGATGCGTTCGCCAGCACGCTCGTTCCGTACTACGAACGACAACTGACCTACGAGGAACGATTCAGTGACGATCCGATCGTTGCAGCCGTGAAGTCGATGCTGATCCAGGGGGTGACCCCGAACTGGACGGTGTTCTTTACGGACGACAGCTATCCAGTCGAACTCTATCAGGCCGTCAAAATCGCTCGTCGAGGGTCGACTCACGTGCTGGTGGTTCTCACGCCGACCGTACTCTTCGAAACCTGGACCGATCCGGACGCCAGAACGGTGTACGATCGCTACACGGCGTTCGAAGAGTATCGTCGTTCGCTCGCAGAACTCGACCGGGTCGATGCGATCGAAGTAGGTCCAACGGACCGGTTCAACATCCTCCTCGCTTCCATCCGGGGCCAGCGGCGTCGTGATGGGGTCGTACAATGACTGGGGATCGATCAACAACCCAGCGAAGAAACGGGATTCTCCGAGGGCGGGAAATCAGTCCGAAGCGCCCGTTGGCGGGTTACTTTGCGGTCGGTCTCCTCGTCGTCGCGTTCGCCGGGGTCGCCGGACTGTCCGGTGGACTCGCTGGCGTCGCGATCGCCGCAATCTGGTACGGGTTCGGGATCCCCTACGCAATCGCCGTCGGATACGTCCTCCTTCTCGGACTCTTTCCCGATGGGATAGATCCCGTTTCGTTCGGAATCACGGGGGGCGTTATGGTTGTCTTCGTCTGTTCCGCCGCAACCGGATCTCGATCGTGGCTTCGAATACTCGGCTTCGCGCTCACGATGATTGCGGTTCTCGGCGGACTTGCGTGGTGGTTACTCACCGTGTGGACACTCTGGATCGCCGCGGGCGGTGGGCTCGCAGTGCTCGGACTCTTGGCGTACGGACTGCACCGCTACGAACTGGTTCGTCTGGGGCTCGTTTCGGACGAGCGTTCGGCGTCTCCATCATCCACCGCTGGTGTCACTGGCGACACCAGCGCCAGCCGTTCGAGCGGACGTCCCGACGTCGGTGATCGTCGATGAGCCTCGACGAATCGAAGACGAACCACGACGAGGGGACCGCTACCGACAGGGGAACGGACGACGAGAGCGATATCCGGGCGAAACTCCTCGAGGCCGAAGACCGGGTGGATCGTCTGAGCGACGAAAACCGGCGACTCAGAGACGAACACGCCCGTGCCAAGCGAACGTCCTTCCGCCGCGCGGCGGTCGCGCTCGCGGTACTCGGAGTGCTCTCCGGCCTCGCTGGAGTCCTCTTCGAAGACGCTCGAGGCGTCCTCTTTGCACTCGCTGGGACGGGGCTGTTCGCTGGCGTCCTCATCCACTATCTCTTGGTGGACCAGGTCGTCACCGCGGAGACGGGCGAACACATCTATACGCCGCTCGCAGACAATCTGGGCGCGATTGCGACCGAGCTGGGGCTTCGAGAGGATCGGTTGTACGTTCCGGTCCGCGATTCGATCGTTCCCGTTCGGCTGTACATTCCTGGCGAAACGGATCACGAACTCCCACCACCTCGGAGTGGTCCGATCGTCGTCGACCAGGACAGTCGTGGGCTGGTTTTGCAGCCGACCGGTGGCAGACTCTTCGAAGAGTTCACTCAGGTCCTCGCTGACGATCTCGAAACGGCCCCGGAGCCGCTCGCTGTGCAGCTCTCGGATGGGATCGTCGAGCAGTTCGAACTGGCTAGAGCTGCCGAACCGAACGTCACTCCCGACGAGGGGCAGGTGACAGTCGGAGTCGTCGGCAACGTCTTCGGTGACGTCGATCGACTCGAGCATCCGATCGCGTCCTTTCTCGCCTGTGGTCTTGCAGTCGGTCTCGACGAACCGGTATCACTCGAGGTAACCGATGGCGGATCGCGATTCGACTGGCTGGTAACCTGTCGGTGGGACCGCGAAGAGTGACCATCTCAGATAGCCGTTTCGCCGAACTCGGTTACTCACCGTCGCCCATTAGCTGATCCGTGTTCACACCCACCGGATCGGTCGCGTTCACGATCTCGTCGACGACGTCTTCGGGAGTAACCCCACCCAGATCTGCACCGGGGCTCAACACGAGCCTGTGGGTGAGTACCGACTTTGCGAGTGCTTTGACATCGTCGGGAACGACATAATCGCGGCCTGCAAGCGCCGCAGCTGCCTTCGATGCGTTGAGAAACGCGATGCTGGCTCGAGGGGATGCGCCGTATCGAACGTCCGGATGCGTCTCGGTCGCTTCGACGATATCGAGGACGTATTCGATTATTTCGTCCGCCAGATAGACATCCCAGACGGCCTTGCGGGCCTCGAGGACGTCTTCGGTGGACGCAACCTGGCTCACGCTGGGGTCGGCGAGGTCCGGGTTCTCGTTGATTCGCTCGAGGAGTTCGCGTTCTGCCGTCCGACTGGGTGCATCGATCGTCAACTTCAGCTGAAGCCGATCCCGCTGGGCGATCGGAAGCTCGAATATTCCCTCGACCTCGATCGGATTCTGCGTTGCGACGAGTACGAACGGATCCGGTAAGGGGAGCGTCTCTCCCTCGATCGTCACCTGCCGTTCTTGCATCGCCTCGAGCAGCGCACTCTGGGTTTTGGGGGTCGTCCGATTGATTTCGTCGGCGAGAACGAGATTGGCAAAGATCGGTCCTCGGTGGAGTTCGAACTCGCCAGTGTCCTCCCGATACACGTGCGTGCCAGTGATATCCGCCGGAAGCATGTCGGGTGTCATCTGTATCCGGCTGTAACTGAACCCGATCGCTCCCCCGAAGAGTTTCGCCATCGTCGTTTTTGCGACACCCGGTTTCCCTTCGATCAGGACGTTACCACCGGTAAGAACTGCGATAGTGAGCCGTTCGAGCACCGTCTCGTTGCCGACCAGCCCGCGACCGATTTCGGCGGACAAACGGTTGTACAGTTCGCGTGGCGCCAGCGGATTCGGACTGTTGTCTGTCGTTTGATTTGTCATTTCTTCTCACCGTGTGAACCCGCTACTCGAGTCGCCCGCTCGCCTCGAGAGGACGCCGATGAGACCGATACCGACGAGTCCGGCGGCAATCTGTAGCGGGACGTGCTCGCGGATAGTAAAGAGCAGTTCGATGAGCGGTGGAATCTCTTCCGTGTGGGTGACATCGAGAATCACCACTGATTTGTCGGCGTGAAGATTTTCGACGAACCTGGCGTTGTCCGGCCGCTCGAGCATCGTGTTGATCAGAAGACTCGGATCGCCGACGACGACCACGGTCCCGTCACCGATTGCTTCGCTCGTTACCACCGGCGACGTTTCGAACTGGACGTTCTCGCTCAGTTCTTCGCCTCCGTCCTCGACGAGGTATGCGAACTCGCTGGTCCTGACGAGTACTGTCGCGTCTCCCGGTTCGATCGCCGTCGCGTGATTGAGTGTCAACTGGTCGACGCTCGACGTGTGCGTCCCGTCCTCGATGTCCGTCGCGATTGGCATGGTCGGTCCACCGTCGTAACTGATGTCGTCCCTGAGGAGCTGCCCATCGATTCGCGAATCAGCGCCGATTTCGCCCAGTAATTCGTCCGAGTGTGGGCCGAAGTTCTCGAGCACGACGAGTGTCCCACCCGCCTCGACAAACCGACCGATCCGTTCGGCGTCGTCCTCGGCATAGGACGTTTCCGGGGCGATAACGAACGCAACGGTCTCGGTTTCTGGGACATCACCGTACCGGTCGGTCTCGTGGACAAATTCGAGTTCGGTATCAGGAGATGCTTCCACCTGCCCTCGAAACTCCGACGTCCCGTCCCAGCCGTAGTTGTACGGTCCGAACGTCGCGGTCGAGGTCACGAGCGCGATCAGGATCGCGATACTGACGACGATTCCGTACCCGACGACGAGTAGCTGTGGCCACCTGTTTCGGCCATCGGAGACCCACTCGAACAGTATCATTGCTCTCTCCGGTCGTCTTTCGAAGCCAGACCCATCTCGTCCGGTCGGACGATAGCGTGTTTCACGTGGATACCCCCACGGGCAACACTCCGTCGACCTCGAAAACGATTCGAAGGACAAAGTACGCGAACACGGATGCCACCAACAGGATCAGCCATCGGACCCGACGCCGCCAACTGGGAACCACGTTGACCGGTGCCGTGTATTCGAAGACGACGAGGAGCCCGATCATCGAGAGAAAGACGAACACCTCCAGTGAGGCGGTGTCGAGTAACGCGAGCAATAGAATCGCTCCGAGCATCCACGTGACCTGTAAGTGGACGAATTGAATCTGCCGTTGCGTTCCCATTGTGACTAGTCCGCAAGCACTGAGGATAAAGATCTGGCCTGATCCTGAAACGGCGATCAGGTGTGTCCGTACGCAATACGTACCAGCACTTACGTTCACGTGTGGCCAACCCCCCTCCCCTCGAGGGATAGTCCAACATCGCCCGGCCTGATAACGCACCACATCCGGCGGCGAGCGCTCCGAAGAAACGAACGCGGGTCGGATTCATTCGACCGTCACGGTCTTGGCCAGATGTCTCGGTTTGTCGATCGGTCGTCCGAGTCGGGTTGCGACCCAGTAGGAAAGTAACTGCAACTGGACGTTCGCCAGCACCGGTGCGAGCCACGGATGCGTTCGAGGAACCTCGAGGACGGTGTCGGACACTCCTTCGACCGACTCTCTCGCATCTGTTACTGCGATTACCGGCGCGTCGCGGGCGGCTACCTCGTTGACGTTTCCGATCGTTTTCGTCGCGGTTTCGCCGCCGTTTGTCACGAGCGCAATAACGGGGGTATTCGGCGTCAGAAGCGCGAGCGGGCCGTGTTTCAGCTCACCGGAAGGAAACCCCTCCGCGTGCTTGTACGTGATCTCTTTCATCTTGAGCGCTCCCTCGAGTGCGACCGGGACGTGGGTTCCCCGTCCGATAAAGAAGTATGCCTCGCTGTCGGCGATCTCCGAAGCGACCGCCGGCGTGGTCGTCCGGTCGAGTACCCGTTGAATGTGATCTGGAAGGCGCTGCAGTGCTCTGAGAAAGCGAGGGAGCGAGACGTCGGCGAGCGTACTCGCGATCAACGCGAGCGTGATCTGCTGGCTGACGAAGCTCTTCGTCGCCGCGACGCTGATCTCGGGACCCGCACGGATGTAGACGACGTACTCGCACTCACGGGCGGCCGAACTTCCCACGACGTTCGTCACCGCGAGCGTTGCCGCACCGGCTCGGTTTGCCTCTCGAAGCGCGCTGAGAGTGTCGGCCGTCTCACCGCTCTGCGTGACTCCGATAACGAGCGTCTCGTTGTCGACGGCGATCCGATCGGCATCGTATTCGCTCGCGAAGAATGACTGCGCTTGCATTCCGCGTTCCTGCAGGAGCTGTTCACCGTACATCGCTGCGTGATAGGACGTGCCGCATGCAACGAGCTGGACGAGACCATCGTGATCGAGGTCGGCCAATTCTTCGAGGAGGACGGACTGCTGGTGTTCGCTCGTGCGTCCCTGCAAGCACTGTCGGATCGCCTGTGGCTGCTCGTTAATTTCCTTGAGCATGTAGTGGCCGTATCCACTCTTGCCAGCGTCTTGTGGGTCCCAGTCGATCGTGTCGACGGTCTTCTCCAGTACGTCCCCCGTTGTATTTGTCACGACGACCTCATCTTCCGTGAGTCGAACGAATTCCCCGTCCTCGAGGTAGATAACCCGATCAGTGTGGGCGATGAACGCAGGAACGTCGCTCGCGAGATAGTTGCCGTCCTCACCGAGACCGAGCACGAGCGGCGAGTGTTTTCGGACGGCGTATACTGCCTCTGTGTCCTCGAAGACGGCCGCGATTGCATAACTCCCGTCGATCCGGTCGATCGCTAACCGAAACGCGTGTTCTGGATTCGCACCGGTCTCGAGGAACGATTCGATCAGGTGCGGAACAACCTCGGTGTCCGTCTCGCTCTCAAATTCGTGTCCAGAGTCAGCCAACTCCGCTCGAAGCTCCTGATAGTTCTCGATGATTCCATTGTGCACTACCGCGACGTCGCCGTTACAGTCGGTGTGTGGATGCGCGTTTGCGTCTGACGGCGCACCATGCGTGCTCCAGCGCGTGTGACCGATACCGACTGCTCCGCGAACAGTATCGCTCGGAAGTGAGCGTTCGAGTTCGGTCACTTCACCTGCTTTCTTGTACATCGTGAGCGAGGGCTCGATGAGCGCGATTCCGGCCGAATCATACCCGCGGTATTCGAGGTTGAAGAGACCGCTCATCAGAATGTCGGCCGTTTCATCACCCGAGCCGACGTACCCGATAATGCCACACATTACGGATAGACCTCCGCTTCTGCTCCGATGGTTCCACTGATGGTTGCACCCGAGTGAATCGTCGCGTCTGCCCCGACTACAGTTCCCGGAACGTACGTTGATCCCCCACCGTCGTAGACACGGTCGGCGAGTAGCGCCCCGAGTTGGACGTCTTCGTACACTCTATTACGAATTTGAACCGAACTTGGACCGCCGGGAGCCACTGTTCCGGCGCCGATCCTGGCGCCCTGTCCCACGATGCAGTCGACGAGCGTTGCGTTCTGGCCGATTCGGGCATCCGTATCGACGACACTTCGCTCGACGACCGCGTTGGTGCCGACCGTAACGTTCTGCCCGAGGCTCACGTTCGGACCGATGACGGCACCAGGTTCGATCTCACAGTTCGCTTCGATGATGGCGGACGGAGAGATTACCGCTGTCTCGTGAAGAATCGCCGACGAGTTGACGGCTGATTTCCCGTCGTGTGTCCAGTCGATATCGTCGATGAGACGCTCCGTCGCGTCCAGCAAATCCCATGGATACGCTACGTCGACCCAGAGACCATCAGAGACGACTCCACGCACCGGTTCACCGTCTTCGACCAGCTTTCGAAAGGCGTCGGTCAACAAGTGTTCACCGTTCGACGGCGGTGTGGCCTCGATGGTGTCGACGACCGACGGCTCGAGAGCGTAGACGCCGGTGTTGAGCCGATAGTTTCGGTCATCTTGTGGCCCCTCGATGATCTCCGAAACGGAGTTATCTTCGAGCAACACGCCGCCATATTCGCCGATTTCAGTGCGATTCAGCAGCCCCAGCGTCGCGACGGCGTCGGTTGTCTGATGAGTCTCAACGACGTCATCGATGAGTTCCGTCCCGACGATCTGATCGCCATTAATGACGACACAGGTCTCGTCGATATGAGACCTGGTCTTCAAGAGTGCATGTCCTGTCCCTAGCTGGCGTTCCTGTACAACGTACGTCAACGGAACGTTTCTATGGGACGATCCGAAGTGGGACTGAATGCGATTTCGTTTGTACCCGACCACGACGATGATTTCCGTGACCCCTGATTCGATGAGTGCGTTGAAGACGTGCTCGAGGATCGTTTTCGAGAGGACTGGGAGCATTGGTTTTGGTCGATGACGGGTTAGTGGACGCAGTCGAGTACCCTCCCCAGCAGCCAAGACAATCGCGGTGTTCATAGTGGCCGCCTTGTGAATAGACTATTTTTATCCACCGACGGTACAGGTTCGGAAAGTCGGGGAATACCACGCCCATTGATTATACTGGAAATCAACCACGAGTAATACCAGGATTAATTTTCAGGTACTGTCTACGATACGGCAGTACATACGATCTCTCGGAGACGACGTTTCTCGTCGATCACATTCAATCAGCCTACTGTCTTATTCCGATGCAGTCGGTAGATTCGATAGAACAGTCGCCGATCGACCGTTTTGTTCACCATCGACATCCCCTCCAGCCTGTAGATCACATTTGTTGACTAGGCAACACTATCTCCCTTCGGGCCCTAGAACCAGTTACAACTGATGGATAGGAGACAATTATTGGCAGCGATTGGAGCAGCGACAGCCGGATCTACGATCGCTGGGTGCGCCCAATATCGTCACCCTCCTGAACCACAGGCTCTCGAGAGCAACGTCACCGACGACCGGTTTCAAACGAGGCGAGACGGCGGAGAGTGGACCGATCTGCTGGCCCGTGGCGTCAATCTCGGAATGGCAAAACCGGGCTTCTTTCCGGGAGAGGCAGCAATCACGAAAGCCGAGTACAGTCGGTGGCTGAGACAGATCTCGGAGATGAACGCGAACGTTATCCGAACGTATACCCTTCATCCGCCAGCGTTCTACGATGCGCTCGCCGAGCACAACGTCGACCGTGACGACCCGTTACTGCTCTTGCAAGGGAACTGGATCGACGAGGAAGTGATGATTGAAACGGGTGACGTGTTCGATTCGGCGGTGTTGGAAACCCACGAAGAAGGGGTGGAAAACGTCATCGATGCAGTGCATGGAAACCTCTCAGTACCCGATAAACCGGGCCACGCGAGCGGAACGTTTCGAGCGGACGTCTCGCCGTACGTCCTCGGATACGTTCTCGGCATCGAGTGGGACCCGGAAGTCGTCGACGCGACCGACGAGAAACACGACGGCCTCGACGAATACGATGGAACCTATTTTACGACTGAAGACGCGACGCCGTTCGAACACTGGCTGGCAGCGCGGTTCGATGACGCGGCAACCTACGAACACGAACAGTACGACACGCTTCGGCCGTTGAGTGCAACTAACTGGCCGACGACGGATCACCTCGAGCAGCCTGCAGAGCCAATAGCAACGGAAGAGCTCGCAAGCGTCACACTCAACCACGTGTTGCCGACCGACGAGTTCACGCGAGGACTCTTCGCGACGTACCACGTCTACCCCTACTATCCCGATTTTCTGAACCACGAACCCGAGTACGTCGACTACGAAACCGAGACCGGTGAGCGGAGTAGCTACCGTGGTTATCTCGAGGATCTCCTCGATGCGAGCGATCATCCGGTCTTCATCGGGGAGTTCGGCGTCCCGGACTCGCGGGGCTTGACCCACAGACACGTCCACGGATTCGATCAGGGCCACCACACCGAACGCGAGCAAGGCGAAATAAACGCTGCACTCTACGAGCAGATCGTCGAGGCTGATTCGCTCGGCGGGGCGGTGTTCGCCTGGCAGGATGAGTGGTTCAAGCGAGTCTGGAACACGATGGACTACATGAATCCGGATCGCCGGCCGTTCTGGTCGGACACCCAGACCTGCGAGCAGTCTTTCGGTCTGCTGAGTTTCGATCCGAAGGGAGAGCGCAGTCTCACCCTCTCCGGAACCCTCTCGGAGTGGGAAGGTGCAACCGAGTTATACCCCGACGCCAGCACTGACCCCCTGGTGCGTCTCGACGACGGACAGGACGGATCGCGAACGCTCACCGGACTCGAGGCGACGGTCGACCCCCGCTATCTGCATCTCAAGCTGTCGTACGACGACCTCGGATCGGCGGTCGACTGGGAGCGAACCAACACGGTCATCGCCCTCGATACGAAACCCGGCCAGGGAAACACTACGATTCCGTACGACACGGAGGTACGGACGAACCGCGGCGTCGACTTCCTCGTCCACCTCGCGGGGCCCGACGACTCTCGAGTGCTCGTCGATAGCTACTACGATACCTTCTACCACCACTACGGGGAGGATCTCGAGATGATCCCCGAAGTCGGGTATGCGGGGCAACGCGATAGCGGTGAGTTCCACGAGATCGAACTCGCGTTGAGCCGAGCGCTGTACATTCCGAGTCTGGAGGAGACGATCGAGTTCGAGAGCTACGAGACCGGAAAGCTGAATTTCGGAGTCGGTGATCCGGAACACGAGCGGTACGATTCCTTGGCAGACGTCTGTGTCACGCCCGAACAGAACGTAATCGAGCTCCGCCTCCCGTGGCTGCTCCTGAACTTCGGCGACCCGAGTCAGCGCGAGGTCATCGGCGACCTCTGGGACGAGGAGTTCGAGATGGGTTCGTTCGTGGGAGCGCTCATCGAGGGAATCTCGATCTCTGCAGTGACGTTCGTTCCGGACGCCGGCGGGGAGGCAACCGATCTCGAGTCCGCCACGAACGTCACCGACTCGCTCTCGAACATCGACGGTGACGAACTCGTCTTCGACACGTCCGCCAGGTTCGAGTGGGAGACGTGGGAGGAGCCAGCGTACGAGGAGCGACTCAAGGAGTCCTACGACGTGATGCAGGCGGCCTTCGGCAACGTGACGGACGACCCGGAGTACGCGTGACCGTCTCGAGCGGTCGTGGTTGAGGCCGCGTGGTACGAGACGGCGTCTGTGTCACGGCATCGAGTAGGGCCGTCGCTCTCGCGGACAGCGAGGGATCTTCGATCCCGCGAGTCAGCGAAACCGAAGGGTTCGCCAGATCACGAACGACCGGTGACTGTTCGAAGGACCGTACGTCGACGATATCGCAGAGACTGGCGGGGTGTCCGTCAAGCCGACTCGGTAGGACCCTCTCTCCCACCGTGCCGCTTCGCTCTCACAGAAGAGACGCGTCGGAACGACCTCGGGCACTCGACCTGTTCCGCCTGAGACCGTCCAGGTCGACGAACGGGTATTCTCGCAAACGAGACTATTGTAATAGAGAATATGTAATTATTAAGCAAATTCCTCATTTGGGCTCTTGATACTCATTTCGACATATTTCTACCGTCAGAGTTACCTCAGCTGAGATACAATAAGTAGTCATATGCCAGACCCCATCCAGCACCAGCAGTTAACGGAACGGACTGATTTCCACGAGTTCGTCGACCGGCTCGAGAGCGTCGTCGTCTGGTCGGGAGACGTATCCGGATTCGATTACATGAGTCCCGCGTTCGAAGAGATCTATGGCCGTCCCGTCGAAGCCGTTATGGAGGAAATGTCCGTCGTTATCGAGTCCACTCACCCCGACGATCGTGAGATGGTCGCGAAGATGATGGCGGGTGCCGACGAGCGCATCCGGAACGGGGAGTCCGTCCGGGAAGAACATCGTATCGTCCAGCCCGATGGCGAGGTCCGGTGGGTCGAAACGCGTATTTTCCCACTCGAGAGTGGCCCGGGTGAGGCCCCCGAAGTGGTCGGCGTCACGATCGACATCACGGATCGGAAACGCACCGAACTCGAACTCGAGCGACAGAACGAGCGCCTCGAACGGTTCGCCAACGTTCTCTCTCACGATCTTCGCGGCCCGCTGACCGCCGCACGAGGGTACCTCGAGCTCGTCACGGACGAATTCAGTCACTGGTACCTCGACGCGGTCGGACAGTCGCTCACTCGAATCGAAGAGATCATCTCGGACGTGTTGGCCCTCTCTCGGATCGGAAAAATGGCTGAAACGAGTGAATCCGTCGATCTCGCGGAAACCGCCAGCGGCGCCTGGCAGATAACGGGCGAGGATCGGGGTTACCTCGTGGAGATGGACGATCTCGGGACGATCGAGGCCAGTCGGAGTCTCCTCGGTCAGCTCTTCGAGAACGCGTTTCGGAACGCCCTGGAGCATGGCGCCACGAGCCATTCGGACCCTGGCGGGTCCGAAGACGCCCTGGAACACGGTTCCCAGGATGTCACGGTCCAGGTCGGGTTGCTCGACGAGCAAAACGGCTTTTATATCGCCGACGACGGGGAGGGCATTCCCGAAGCCGAACAGGAGGAGGTGTTCGAGGCGGGCTACTCCACGTCCGATACGGGAAGCGGCTACGGGCTTCTGATCATCCGGGAGATCGTTGATGTCCACGGCTGGGACGTCCGTATTACGGATGCAGAAACCAGCGGTGTCCGTCTCGAGGTCTCGAACGTCAACGTGGTCCCTGCTCACTAGTTGGTTGCAGTCTGAATCTCGAACCGTGCCCCACCAGTCGTTCCGTCGGTCGCCCGAATGTCCCACCCGTGTGCCTCCACGACCTCGTTCACGATCGACAACCCAAACCCCGTCCCGGCTTCGTTGGTTGTAAATCCGGGTTCGAAAATCTCGTCTCGAATATCTGCCGGAATTCCCGTGCCGGTATCCTCGATATAAAAGCCGGTTCCCGACGGTAACGTGCCGACGGTAACCGACAGCTCGTCACCACCGTGTTCGACAGCGTCTCGCCGAGTGGACGACGCAGGGCTCGCCGAACCATGTTCCACAGCGTCTACAGAATCGTCAGGTTCTGCATGGCTTGTGGAACCATGTTCCACAGTGTCCTCGTGAGCGTGTGAGCGAGGGCTTGTGGAACCATGTTCCAGGGCGTTCCGAAACAGATTTTCGAACAGTTGCTGTAGACGCTCCGGGTCCGCGTCGACAGTTCGATCGAGCGGCTCTTCGAGCCGCAGTGATGCGTCGGCCGTATCAACCATCTGCCAGCTGTTCTCCGCGACTGACGCGATGTCCACTGGCACCGTTTCGCCGATTTCCTGGCCCTCTCGAGCGAGTTGCAGGATGTCCTCGATCAGTTCGTCCATCCGATCGAGTGCTTCGTCGGCCGACTGCAGGTGGGAGATGTCGCCTTCTTCGACTGCGAATTCGATTCTCGCTTTCGCCACCATCATCGGATTTCGCAAATCGTGCGAGATAATGCTCGCGAACTCCTCCAGCCGATCGTTTTGCTGCTCTAATCGGCGTCTGTACTGCTCGCGTCGTGTGACATCTGCCAACGTGATCATCCGGCCGAGTTGCTTTTGGTCGGACGAGAAGGGGTTCGTCGTGAGACGGTAGTACGTCGTATTTCCGTCTCGTTCGGATTCGAGTATTCTGTCTGGTGTCTCCAGCGCCTCGAGAATCGAGGGCAGAACCGATTCGATCGGGACATCGTTGGCCCCGCGTAACGCGGGAAAGAGCGATCGAGCCGCTCGATTGTAGTCCCTGATGCGATCGTCTTCGTCGACAAGGATCATTGGACTGCTGGTTTCTCCGGTCAGGTTGATCGTTTGGAATCGATCGATATAGATGTAGAAGACGCCGATGGCGAACGCGGCGACCCCGAGGGGCTGATACGTGAATTCGACAAGTTGATGGGTTGTCATGCTACCCACGTCCAACAGGACTGGCAACCCAGAGAGCGAGACGATACCGAAAAGTGCCACGGTGTCGTAGTTCACTTCGACGAACAGTTCGTAGAGCATGAAAAATCCGATAAAGGCGAGTGCGTACGCCAACCCCATTATGATCCAGTGCAACGGTTCGTGTTGGACCATCAGATGTGGAAAGGGGATGGCAGACGGACTGACGGTAAAATACTGTCCGTGGATCGGATTCGTAACTTTGAGCGTAACGATGAGGAGATAGACCCCGACTGCCGACTGTCGGATACGTGTGTTCCGGTGAAGCGATCGACCGGTATACGCAGAACAGAAGTAGAGCCACGGGCCGACGGTAGCGAGACCGACGACGAGGCCACCAACGTAAAACCAGTACTGCAGTTGGGATGTCGGGGCGGCGATATAGCCAACGTGAGCGACTGCCCACAACCCGGATAACACCAACAGTGCACGGAGGCCGCGTTGTGAGCCGGGATCCTCGATACGATCCACTCGACGTAAACTGACAAAACACACGACTGCAGCGACGCTGAAGAGAAATACATTCCCGAACAATAAAACACTGGGCGTGTTCTGCAAGACGTTCACTGTCGATTATTGGATCTGGTCACAGAAATAGTTGCGTTCAATCGTTCATGAGTGTCGGCGTGTCGTTCGAACTCGTTTGGATCACACGCTGCAACTACTGGTGCGTTCGATCGGGCGTTTTCAATTCGGTTACATCTCGGTAGAACCAGACGTATTCGAGAGCACCATGGTCGTCACGAACGGTGTTCGAGAACTGATCGAGGACCGTCCCGTCGCAGAGGCGAACGTCGTGTCGGTGGGGCTCGTGTGGCCGTTCGTACTGCTTCTCGACGTTTCGAACGAAGCTCTCCGGGTCTTCGACGCGAGTTACCGCGTACTCCAGCGGGGTTTCGTCGCTTGTTCCCTGTATGACGCCGTCGGGAACGTCCCACAGGTCGGCGAACGTCTCGTTAGTGACGAGGATTTCTTTCTTCTCGTCGGTGACGAGGATGCCGTCGGGGCTGGTTTCGAAGAGGGACTCGATAAGCGACTCCCGGTAGTTGAGTTCTCGTTCGCGCCCCCCGTGGCGGGAGACATCGCGAACGATTGTGACTACGCCGTCCGCACCGTCACTGACACTCTGGCCGGTGGCGATCCCGGCAGAAACAGAGTTCCCCTCGGAGCTCCTCACGGCTCGTCGTTCTCGTTCGAGGGTCGGAGCACCCGTGCCTCGAGTCGATCGCCCGCCTTCCGCGAGTTCACCGCTGTACTGGAGAAATTCTGCAATCTCCCGGCCGTGAATCGCCGCTTCGTCCTCGAGTGCGAACAGTTCGACGGCCGCCGGATTAGCGTAGACACACTTCCCCTGAACGATCCCGACGATCGCGTCGGGAGACACCGAGAGGATCGTTCCGGTACGCGACTCCGACTCCGTGGCTTCGTGGTGACTTCGGTCCTGTTCGACGGCGTTCCGTATCCGCCGAGCGAGAACCCGATACTGGTCTGGTTCAGTTCCCTTTGGCATGTAATCCGTCACGCCGGCCCCGATCGCCTCACTCGCGATCCGTTCGGATCCGTGCCCGGTGAACAGGATGAAGGGAAAACGGGGTTGCTCCGATCGAATGATCCGAAGGAACTCGAGACCGTCCATCCGCGGCATATCGTAATCGCTGACGATACAATCGAACGTCGTCTCCTCGATGAGCCGTAGCCCCGCTTGCGCACTCGTCGCGGTTGTCACCGACAGCCCCTCGACCGCTCGCTCGAGAGCCACAGCGGTGAGATCGACCATCGCTGTATCGTCGTCGACACAGAGGACGGAGATCGAGGGGGGGTCTGGAGTCATTAGGTAACAGGGGCGCCCCGAAGTCAAACAGCTGCTGGTCGTTCACACGGAAATACGGGGTTTCCGACCGTATATCTCTGAATACCGAACTGTTTCGGTTCGTTCGACTCGGACTGATGCAATGTACTGTATCAGTCCGAGGTGGCGTCCGAGACCGGAGCCGTCTCCGACTCCGTCGGTTGGGTCTGCTCGACCCGTTTCGCGCTCGTCCAGACGAGATCGTGGTCGGTCAGGACATCAATCAGGCACTTGACATTGAGCGCGTCGTGGTACTGCTTGTAGCCGACGACCAGCAGCGGTGCGTAGACGAGCAGCCGCCAGTCCTCGCCCTCGATCTGAATCCCCAGGGCGGCGATCAGGAAGACGATGCTCGTAAAGAAGACGAACACCGCGAGCACGGTGAGCAGGTGGCCCGCGAGGACGAGCCAGCCGATGTACGCGAGAACTACGAAGCTCGCGAACGGGAGGAAGAACATCTCGACCAGCCGGAACGGCAGCGCGATCCGGTTCAGGTAGCCGTAGGACGGATCGGTGACGATCGGCCAGTGTTTGAGGATGGTCATGTAGTTGCCACGGTACCAGCGCAGCCGCTGGTGGTAGAGGTCGCTCCAGGTCGCAGGCGCTTCCGTGTAGACCCGTGCGTCACTAACCGAAACCCGGTAGCCGGCGCGCAGGACTTTCATCGTGACGTCGAAATCCTCCGTCAGCGTGTCGGGATCGTACGCGAACACCTCGGTCAGCACCTCCCGGCGGTAGGCACCCAGGCAGCCGGGGACGACCATCACGATTCCGAAGTAATCGAGCGCCCGACGGTAGATGTTCACGCCGATCGTGTACTCGAGTTGCTGACACCGCGTCACGAGCGAATTGCGGTTCCAGATGGTGACGTTGCTCGCGACGGCGCCGATCGTTTCGTCGGCATCGAACGGCGCGACGATGTACTTCAGCGCGTCGCGGTCGACGATGCTGTCCGCGTCGACGGTGATGATCACGTCGCCGTCCGCGAACAACAGGCCGTAGTTCAGCGCGGAGTACTTGCCACCGTTGGCCTTGGTGACGACGGAGACCCGCTCGAACGCCGCGGCGTACGCGCTCGCCTCGGCGAACGTCTCGTCGGTGCTGCCGTCATCGATCGCGACGATCTCGACCGAGTCGGTCGGGTAGTCGGCGTCGAGGAGCGCCTGAATCGTCCGACCGACGTAGCCTTCCTCGTTGTAGGCGGGGATCAAGACGGTAAGACTCGGGTACGGCGGCTCGGGCTCGTACTTCGAGCGGCCGATCTGATCGTGGAAGAACGCGATGAACGCGATGAACCAGTAGTAGATGAAGATCAACACGACGGCGCCCAGGTGAACCAGCGCGATCGGCGACGGCACGAGCCAGCCCAGAGCGATGATGACGACGACGTAGCCGACCACGCCGACCGCCAGCGCTCGTGCACCGAACAGGCCACCGTACTGTGGTGCACGCTCGACGACGTAGTACGACCAGCCGAGATAGATGGCCAACAGCCCACCCAGAAGCCCGACCGCGTAGCGCGTCCCGGCGGGCATGATGTCGACGAGCAGCCCGAACGGCACCAGCGCCGAGAGGAACAGGGCGACCGATCGCCACTTGACGGCCCAAACCCCGCGCCACACCGTCTGCCAGATCCCGACCGCGACCGAAACCGTGACCGAAACCGACTCGCCGACGCTCATCGCGTTACCTCGGCAATCGGCTCGAGGACGCGCCAGCCGTCGTCGGTCTCCTCGATCGCGCCGGTCTCGAGACCGACCGAGAGCTGTTCGACCGTCACGAAGGCGACGTCACCCTCGTCGTTCATATGCTGGATCAGCGACTCGAGCTGGTCGAGTCGCTCCTCGGTCGTGAAGTACTGGTAGTGGAGCATGACCACGTGAATATCGCCCTCGGCGTGGGCATCGTCGAACGAGTCGGTGAGCGTCTCGAAGTCGTGAAAGGGGACATCCTCCTCGTCAGCGTCCGACTCGCCGTACGCGCTCCAGTCCTCGAACGCTTGTGTCTCTGGGACGTGGGTGAGACCCCCAGCCTCGAAGACCGTCGAGTTCGGGCTGTCGTAGTACTGGTCGGTGAACCACTGGCCGCCGGAGACGGTCGTGTAGTTCGCCTCGTCGAGGGCCTCGACCGTCGTCGCGTCGTACGTGTTCATCGGCGGGATGAACGTCGAAGACGGCGACTCGACGCAGTCGGCCAGCAGCGCCTCGCCGTCGGCCAGTCGCTCGCGTTGTTCCTCGCGGGAGAGGTCGCCGAACTCGCTCCCGTCGTAGAAATCGGTCTCCTGTTCGTGCGTGTAGCCGTGGAGGGCCATCTCGAACTGGCCAGGCGCGTCAGCCTCGAGCGATCGCAGGTACGAACAGAGTTCCGGGTCGTCGGATAGTGGTGTCTCACCGGCCGTGTCGGGGATGATTCCGAGCGTGACCGGCACCGCCTCGTCGAGGAACACTTGGTTCACCGCGCGCAGTTCCTCCTGGTTGTACCACGGCTGGATGTCGTCGTTTCTGAAGACGACGATCGAGTCGTACTCCTCCCACGAGGTGTCGACCTCGCCGGGCCCGACCGATTCGCCGTCGATCATGGGCGTCACCGACACCGCACCGGCGATTCCAGCGACAAGCACCATCACGACGAGTGCGGTGCTGAAGAACTGTCGCGCGCGCCGGGATTCCGGGACGAATCGCGCGGGGACCCAGTTCAGGTTGTCTTCCGGCGTCGGCAGTGTCGGAAACGTAACCGACGGCAACGGGCCGGTCGACTCGGCCTCGGCCCATGCCAACCGGTGACCGCAGTCGAGACAGCGGTCGATCGTCTGGAGCGGTGAGAGCTCCTCGTCGACCGCCGACCGACCGCACTTCTCGCAGCCGTCGGAAACAGCCTCGAGCGAGGCGACGTGCCCGCACTCGTGTTCGACGATGCGTTCGTCGACGAACGACTGGGACCCGCAGTGCGGACAGGGGACCGGGTGTGGCTCGGTCATTACCGAGTAGAGGACCAGTGACTACCAATACTGGCAGCGAGCTGAGAGTAACCGGGCGGGGGTACCTCGAGGTTACCGTCGGTAGGAGAGCCGTCCGAACGTCCCGTTTATCCTCGTGGCCATGCTAGAAACAGTGGTCACGAGAGACGACAGGCCACCATGACAGAGACACCGAATCCGGCACAGTCGATCGCGGGCTCGATCCTCGGCACCAAGTGGAAACCACGGTTGATCGTCGCGCTCGCGCCAGAGAGGCGGCTGGGATTCGGCGAGTGTAAACGCGAACTCGAGGGGATTTCGAACAAGGTGCTCTCGAACAACCTCGAGGAGTTGCGAGAATACGGCGTGGTTTCGCGGGACGTCCTCCAGGAACAGCCCCGTCGCGTCGAGTACGAACTCACCGCTGCCGGTCGAGAACTGTACACGATCCTCGAGTCGATGGCTGACTGGGACGCGACCTACGTCGTCGGAACCGGCGCGCCGACGGTGTTGCTGGCCGACGACCAGCAGCAACTCCTCGAAATCTACTCGGTGTGGCTCGCGGCCGACTACGATGTCGTGACGGCCGCGGACGGCCGCGAGGCGCTGGCCCTGCTCAACGAGTCGATCGATGTCGCGATCCTCGATCGGGCGATGCCGGACCTGTCCGGCGAGGAGGTCCTGACGGCCGTCGCGGACGCCGGCCAGCAAACGCCGATCGCAATACTCACGGCGAAACAGGTGTCACCGAACGATGTCTCGGTGCCGGCCGATCGGCTGTTGCGAAAGCCGATCACGAAGGACGAACTGATCGACGTGATCGCGGAACTGAACCGACTGCCGACCATCGCGCCGGTCGCCCGCGAGGTTGAGGCGCGCGCTCATCGGCTCGCGTTCGTCGAGACGCACCTCGGTTCGGCCGTCAAATCGACCGAGCCGTACCGACGGGCCAGGAAAGAACTGAACGATATCGAGACCGAGCGGGCGGCGGCGACGGCGGCTCGAGAGCCGTGGCGAGGGCTCCTCGAGCGGGAAGACGAGACAGCGTCGACGACGGACGACCGGAGATAGCGGCCACCGGTGTCGAAACGGGGCCAAGCTGTTTTGCGACTCCACGTGGTGGGGATGCTATGACGACGGGAGCGGCCGACGAAAAACGGTTATTACTCGTCGAGGACGACGAGTTGCAGGCGCGGCTGTACCGAACGATGCTCCACCAGCAGACCGACAACTGGAGTGAGCACTCGACCAACGATTCGGACGAGCAACCGGCCACCGTCGAGACGGCCGATACGCTCGAAGGCGGATTAAGTGCCCTCGAGGATGCGTCTGAGCCGTTCGCCGCTGTCTTGCTCGATTTGAACCTGCCGGACTCGGCCGGACTCGAAACGCTGAACGCGGTACTCGAGGTCGTCGAGGAGACGCCGGTCGTCGTGCTGACCGGCATTAGCGGTGCCACGGTTGGCCGGGAAGCGGTCGAGCGCGGGGCACAGGACTACCTGATGAAAGAGCACGTCACGCCACGGCTGCTGTCACAGACCGTTACCTACGCCATCGAACGGCGCAGGCGGACCGGCGAACTCGATCGCCAGCGCCGGGAGCTCGCGGTGTTACACTGGCTGGTTCGTCAGGAGATCAGGGACGACGCGACCATCGTTCTCGGGTGGGCGTCGGAGCTCGAACCGTCGGGATCCGACGAGATTCGAACCGTCTCGCGAATCGTCGAGGCGGCCGAACGGATCGTCGAACTCACCGAGTTCGTCGGTGCGACGGTACAGGCCCTCGAGGCGTCACAGTCGGCGCTCACGTCGGTGGATCTCGGTTCCGTTCTCGAGGAAGAGATCGAGCGACTCGAGCGACGGTACGACGGCTGCAAGGTCACGCTCGATCGGCCGGCCGGTGCGATTCCGACGCTGGCCGATCGGTTCCTCAATATCTTGGTCCGGGCCCTACTGACCAGTGCGGTCGATTCGGACGACAAATCGGACGGCGAGGTGACAGTCTCGGTTCGGTGCGACCGCGGCGCGGATCGGCCCGTCGAACTGGCGGTGTTCGATACCGATGCCGAACGTCAACCGGCGAGCCGTGATCGGGTGGCCGACCGCGACCACACCGCGAACGGATCCGATTCAGATGTCGGAGACTACCTCATTCGAACGTTCGTCGACCGCTACGACGGCCGTCTGGAGATCGAAGCGGGGACGAACGAGGGGTCGGGAGCCACCGTTCGCCTGTCCCTCGAAACCCCGACGGAAGCCGAGTGATCAGTCGAACCCGGACCGAACCATCTCGCCCCACTCCGCGTTTCCACGGACGTATCGAACGAGCGCGAGCCACGAGATCGCGGACTTCCACTGTCGGTACGGGAAGTGCTCGAGCATCGCGTACCCGAGCAACAGAGCGATGTCTCTTGGCGTTCGGTACCGCTGGAAGCTGAGCACCTCGTTGAGAACGCTCAGCCAGGAGAGGAGGGTTCCGATCCCGATCGCGATCGACAGAAAGAGGAGGAAAAACGGGACGTTCAAGACGCCTAGGAGGAACGCGACCGGAACGATGACGTAGCCGAGTCCCTCGATGAGCGGCCCGATCGCTTCGACCAGCAGGAAAAACGGGAGCGCAAACAGGCCGATCGCGCCGTACTTCCGGCGACCAACCATCGACCGGTGGATCCACAGCGTCTCGAGCAGGCCCTGGAACCAGCGCATCCGCTGGCGACCGAGCACGTTCCGTCTCGACGGTACCTCGGTCCAGACGACGGGGTAAGGGACGAACTCTACTTGGTAGTCGGTGCCGGCGAAGTGGCGGTGCAGTCGCACGACGAGTTCCATGTCTTCGGTGATCGTCTCCGTCGAGTAGCCACCCACTTCTCGGACGGCGCTCGTTCGAAACAGACCGAACGCACCGGAGATGATGAGGAGGCTTCCGAGACCGCTCAGTCCGACGCGGCCCGAGAGAAACGCTCGGAGATACTCGACGACCTGAATGTTGGCCAACCGACTTCCTGAAAGACCGACGTCGGTGACGATACCGCGGGACGTCGAACAGCCGTTGACGACGCGGACGGCTCCGCCCGTCGCGACCGTCTGTGTCGGCCGTCTGAGGAACGGCTCTGCGACCTCGAGAAGCGCAGTTCGCTCGACCATGCTGTCGGCGTCGATGGCACAGAACAGCGGCTGATCAGTGAAGAACACGCCCGCGTTGAGCGCGTCCGCCTTCCCGCCGTTGTCCTTGTCGATCACGACGAGGTTCCGCTCGGACGACTGATAGATGTCGTGAACCGACTCGCAGGGGAGATCGTACGGAACGGGGGCGTCGATCCGATCGAGATCGAAACCGTCCCTGATCGTATCGAGCGTCCCGTCGGTGGAGCCGTCGTTGACGACGACCACTTCGACCTGGGGGTACTCGAGGTTGAGTAGTGAGCGGACGGAGTCGACGATGACGGCCTCCTCGTTGTACGCCGGAACCACGACGGCGATCCCGGGCAGGAACGGCGATCGATACGGGTCGTACGTCGGCTTGAACAGCCAGTCGCGGACGTTCCATCGGAGGACGACAAACGAGACGAGGTGGATGAAGAGGTAGCTCCCGTTGACCAGCAGGAAGTAGGCCACGAAAAAGACGCTGATCGGCCACAGCAGGCTACTCAGACCCATCCGGCGGCACCCCTCCGTGGCGGATTCCGTTCGGTGTTCGCCCACGCGATCGCAGCGGCGGATTCCGCGGCTCCCTCGACATCGGCCGCGCGAGCGGCTTCGGATTCGATCACCGGTACCGACGCACCGATCCTGATAAGCGTGCGCGCCGCCGTTACCCGGCACCGATCGTTCGGATCCGTGACGACGGCGTACTGGAGCCACTCGACCGACGTCGGATCACCCCACCGACCGAGCAGGGCGTAACACGTAATTCGGACCCCCGGAGCGGGATCGGAAATGATCCGCTCGATGTCGACGTACTGACGAACCGCCGGCTGCCACCCCTGCCGCTCGAAGGTGGACAGCGCAGCGGCCCGAACGGATGGCGAGTCGTGCTCGAGCAACTCCCCGAGCCACTCGAACAGTGCAGGTCGACGCTCGAGCCGACAGTGGCCGAGGACGAGCAGACACTGCAACAGCAACTCCTCGTCCCACCACTGACCGTCGACGGTCAGCTTCGACGTCAGTGCCGAGGCATCCGTCTGATTGAGCCGGTACAGCGTATCCAGGGCGAACACCGAGAGACGTTCCTCGTTCTGCCAGAGCAACAGCGATGTCGCTTCTTCGTTCGCGTTCGAGCCGCGACAGACGAGTAGCAGTCGTGCAGCTGCCGCGCGTGTCGAGGGGTGGCCGAGCGACGTCGCTCGCAACCGGTCGACCGACACCGGCTGCTCGAGCAGCGTCAGCCAGATGAGGCCGCGGAGTCGCGTCGTCAATCGCCTCGACTCGAGCGAGCGGATCGCACGGTCGTCGATACCCACCGCAGTCGCAAGCGCCAGTAGCTGCTCCCGTTCGCGTCCGCGAAGCTGACGGAGATACTGTGCGACCACGCGGCGGATGACGTACCGCTCGAGCCGGGAGTGGCTCTCGTACCAGTGCTCCCAGTCAGGATCGGATCGATCGATCCGGGCGAACAGTTCGGGCACGAGTTCGTGACGGATCGTCTCGCGTCGGGTGTCGATACTGTACCGAACCACCGCGATACAGAGCGTGATAGCTGCGACGAGTAGACAGATACCGACGATGGCAATGGCGACATCACTGAGCCAAGCGGTCATTGGAGGAGACGGTCGAGCCTGACGACGACCTCCGATGGACTGAACGGTTTCACGACGTAATCGTCGGCACCGAGGGTGAACCCCTCGACGACATCGTCTTCGAGACCGCGACCGCTGATGAGAATAATTGGGAGGTCGTCGTAGCGGTCGTCCTTCTCGAACCGCCGGAGCAGTCCGAACCCATTGACTCCGGGCAACATGATGTCGAGCAACAGCGCGTCCGGAAGCTCATCAGCCGACTCGAGATACTCCCAGCAGTCGTCACCGTCCCCAATCGCGGTGACGTCGTATCCCTCGATCTCGAGGCGATAGCTGAGTATCTCCGAGATCTGTTCGTCGTCCTCGACGACGAGTACCTCTTGGCTCATGGTCCCTCCGGATCGATCGCGAGGCGTATCTCGCCGGCGAGTTCGACGGCCGAGAGCGACCGACGAGTGAACTGCTGGTAGCCACAGACCGGGACCCACTCCGTGTCCATCGCCGTTCGACCGACGGCGACGACCGGGAGCGGTGGACCCGAAGCCGGCGTTCGGAGTGCCACCAGATCCGATTCGTCGAGCACCGCGAGTCCGGCTTCGGAGAGGAAGACGCAGTCGATATCGTGGAGCGCCGCGTACTCGTCGATGCCGGTAACGGACGCGGTCTCGACGATACAGCCGAGAGACTCGAGTCGTTCGAGGAGTGCCCCGTCGCCGGGATCTTCCCCTGGAGCCGTTGCGACTACGACCCGCGGGGAGTCAGCCAGATCCACGTGCTGGGTCTCGAACACCGTGGCGACCGTCTCCCGTGTTGCTCGGGGTGAGAGGAACCCAGATATTCCCATAAACGGTGTGGGAAGCGTCCGATCGTCGATCGTCGATACGAGGATCAACGAACTGGGATCCTTTACTCGTTCGCTCACGGTATTCAGGCTCTCGGTTGGCGGATCCGGAAGGATCCCGACATCGAGCACCACGTACCGCGCCGTGTCGGCCGCGCCGGAGTCATCGTCGCTCGAGTCGATCGCGTAGATGTCCGAGACGATGTCCACGTCGTAGCCGGACCGTTCGAACTGTTCGGTAAGCGCCGTGGCGAACGGTCCGGGTTCGATCGCGAGAACGATCGCAAAAGGGGTCGAATCACTCACCGCTGGCGTCGACGTGGTCGCACTGGCATATTCGTCAGCAGTCAGTGTGGGATCGGTCGGTTCGGGCCCGTGGGCGACGAGCGCCGAAAGCTCGCTCGAGGCCGAAATAATCGCTTCTACCGCCTCGCGTTGCTCGTGGGTCAGTTCTCCCTCGAGATCTTCAAATAGGAATTCCGCGCTCGCGTAGACGACGGCTAACCGCCGCCTGAGTTCGAATCGAACGCCCGCCTCGGTTTCGATCGGTGTGGGTGGCCGTGTCACTGGTAGTGAGCGTACACCGCCAACCCGGATAAAGGCCGCCCCCACAATACAATCTCCACCAACGCAGATCGAGCGGAGGCGCCACCACCATTGATACGAATTGTTGTAGCGTTTTACCGGTGATCACCGACCCCGTCCGGGTGATCACCGGTAAAGAACTACAACGGTCCGTATGAGGTACAAACATGCCAACTCGCTCATGGCGAACCCTCGACGTGACATCCACGGCTCGCAACGGACTCGCCAAATCACGTCTCTACTCCCGCCGAAACTTGGAGTCAGATGCCACCAGCAACGACCTTTTCGAGAATTTCGGAAACAACGGCTGTTACCTGTCTGTACCGACGTTACGATCGACCTTCACGGCTGCACAGGCGAAATACCACGTCAACCCTTTTCCAGTGTTGTCCCGAACCGCGCTCGCTCCGAACCACACGTTCGTCGCGAGGCTGGATGCCGACTACCGATCAGCGATCGAGAGTGTGTGCTCGTTCACCACGAATTCGGGGGTGTGAGAGCGTCACAGCCGCAATCGAATCCGCTATCCTTTTAAGATGGTATCGGCAACACATCGCTACAGTCTAGTGACGCGGCACCGAAGCGTTCTGGCATGACTGTCAGCGTGCTCGTGCCGTCGTCGCTCTCCCGGGAAGCCGAGGACAAACGCGAGGCAACTCGCAAGCTCGGATACGTCGCCCGCGCGGCGACGGTTTACCGGGTTGATCGCCTGATCGTCTATCCCGATCGGGATGGCGAGACGGGACGATTCGACGGCGGGTTCGTCAGTACCGTTTTGCGGTACGCTGCGACGCCGCCATACCTCCGAAACGAGGTGTGGGGCAAACGAGACGAACTGGAGTATGCGGGCATCCTGCCACCGCTCCGTGCCGCGTCACAGACCGGCTCCGAATCGAACGGTTCGGGGTCGTTAAGACAAGGGATCGTGACCGAGGTCGGACCTGATCAACGCGTGCGGGTCAATTGCGGCTTGCAACACCCGATCGCCCTCAACGTGCCTCCATCCATGGAGGTCGCCGAGGGCGAGCGCGTGACCATCAGGATCTCTTCGCGACGACCGGTCCGGGCGAAACTCGAGGACAGACCCCTTCCGGGGCTTTCGATCGAGCGGACGGACCTATCGGCAGCACTCGGCCGTGAGGACGCTGGCGTCCGTATCGCCGCCTCTCGATTCGGTGAGCAACTCACCGTCGGGCGGCTCGGGACGCTGGCCGGGCAGATCGACCGCGACGGGCTCACCGTCGCGTTCGGTGCACCCGAGAGAGGGCTGCCGGACATCCTCGGAATCGAGGCATCCGCTGTCGCCGATACACGCGGTGTGGACGGCAACGGGGATGACGGAGTCGAACCCACAGCCGATCCGGGGTTCGACCTCTGGCTAAACACGGTTCCGAACCAGGGAAGCGAGGTGGTGCGAACGGAAGAGGCTCTGTTCGCCACTCTCGCTCCCCTCTCACTCAGAGAGTGATTGCATGCCACAAGCAAATACACCACGCAAAGGCTCACTCGGGTTCGGTCCACGGACGCGTGCGGACAGCGAAGTCCCGCGTTTTAACTCGTGGCCGGACGACGACGGACAGCCGACGCTCCAGGGCTTTGCCGGCTACAAGGCTGGCATGACCCACGTCGTGATGGTCGACGACAAAGCGAATTCGCCGACCGAGGGGATGGAAGAGACCGTCCCCGTCACGATCGTGGAGACGCCGCCAATGCGCGCCGTCGCCCTGCGTGCGTACGAGGACACACCATATGGACAGAAGCCGGTCACCGAGGTCTGGACCGACGAGTTCGTCCCAGAACTCGATCGTGTACTCGACCTTCCCGGTGACGACTACGACACCGACGCCGCCGAAGACGAGCTCCGCGGACTGCTCGAGAACGGTCGCGTCCACGACGTTCGCGTCATCACCCACACGGTGCCTGGCTCGATCCAGTCGGTGCCAAAGAAGAAACCGGACGTGATGGAGACTCGGGTCGGCGGCGGTTCCATCGAGGACCGCGTCGAGTTCGCCCTCGAGACGATCGCCGAGGGTGGCGAACACGTCATGAACGACGTGTTTCGTGCCGGCGAGTACGTCGACGCGAGCGGCGTCACGAAAGGGAAAGGGACCCAGGGTCCCGTCAAACGCTGGGGCGTCCAGAAACGAAAGGGCAAGCACGCCCGGCAGGGATGGCGCCGCCGCATCGGTAACCTCGGCCCGTGGAACCCGAGCCGCGTTCGCTCGACGGTTCCACAGCAGGGCCAGACGGGCTACCACCAGCGAACCGAACTGAACAAGCGCCTCGTCGACATCGGCGAGGGTGCTGACGCGACGGTCGACGGCGGCTTCGTCAACTACGGCGAAGTCGACGGTCCGCACGCGTTGATCAAGGGCTCGCTCCCCGGGCCACAGAAGCGTCTCGTACGCTTCCGCCCGGCGATCCGACCCGGAGACCAGCCACGCCTCGATCCCGAGGTTCGGTACGTCTCCACCGCATCCAACCAGGGATAACACATGCAGGCAACAGTACGCAACCTGGACGGCGACGAAGCGGCCACGGTCGATCTTCCGTCGGTCTTCGAGACCACCTACCGCCCGGATCTGATCGCTCGCGCCGTCAACGTCGCCCAGGCAAACCGAAAACAGGACTACGGTGCCGACGAGTTCGCCGGCAAGCGCACGCCCGCGGAATCGTTCGGTAGCGGCCGCGGCATGGCTCACGTTCCACGCCAGGATGGGCGCGCACGACGCGTTCCCCAGGCTATCAAAGGACGAAAGGCCCACCCGCCGAAGGCCGAGAAAGACCAGTCCGAATCGATCAACACGAAAGCAAAGAAACTGGCCGTCCGCAGCGCGATCGCTGCGACGACCGACGCCGAACTGGTCGCCGATCGTGGCCACCAGTTCGACGACGACGCCGAGATTCCGGTCGTCGTCGACGACGAGTTCGAAGACCTCGAAAAGACGAAAGAAGTCGTCTCGTTCCTCGAGTCTGCCGGCCTCGCCGACGACATCGAGCGCGCAGACGAGGGTCGAAGCGTCCGTTCCGGGCAGGGGAAACTCCGTGGCCGGAAGTACAAGACGCCGAAATCGATCCTCTTTGTCACCTCGAACGACTCGGGTCCGTCCCGTGCGGCCCGGAATCTCGCCGGCGCGGACGTGACGACTGCTGCGGAGGTCAACGCGGAGGATCTCGCCCCGGGTGCACAGCCGGGTCGACTCACCGTCTGGACCGAAAGTGCTCTCGAGGAGGTGGCTGACCGATGAGCTCGATCATCGAACACCCGCTGGTGACCGAGAAGGCGATGAACGACATGGACTTCGAGAACAAGCTCCAGTTCGTCGTCAATCCGGACGCGAGCAAGCCGGAGATCGCCGATGCAGTCGAGAGTCGCTTCGATGTCGGCGTCGCCGGCGTCAACACGCAACTGACGATGAAAGGCAAGAAGAAAGCAACCGTCGAACTCTCCGAGGACGACGACGCACAGGAAGTCGCCTCGCGAATCGGGGTGTTCTGAGAATGGGACGACGCATTTTCGGACAACGACGCGGTCGCGGGACCTCCACGTTCCGTGCCCCGTCGCACCGATACAAGGCGAAGCTCGATCACAAGAAGTCCGAAGACGACGGCGTCGTTTCCGGTACCGTCGTCGACATCGAACACGACCCCGCCCGATCCGCGCCGGTCGCAGCTATCGAGTTCGAGGACGGCGATCAGCGACTCGTCCTCGCGCCCGAAGGTATCAGCGTCGGCGAGGAGATTCAGGTCGGCGTCTCCGCGGAGATCAAGCCGGGCAACACGCTCCCGCTCGCGGAGATTCCCGAAGGTGTTCCGGTCTGTAACGTCGAGGCAAACCAGGGCGACGGCGGCAAGTTCGCTCGAGCCTCCGGCGTCAACGCAGATCTGATCACCCACGACCGCAACGCCGCGGTCGTCCAGCTGCCAAGCGGCGAGGTCAAGCGCCTCGATCCGCAGTGTCGCGCCACTATCGGCGTCGTCGCCGGTGGGGGTCGCACGGAGAAGCCGATGGTCAAGGCAGGCAACAAGTACCACAAAATGAAAGCTCGAGGCTCCAAGTGGCCTCGCGTCCGCGGTGTCGCGATGAACGCCGTCGACCACCCGTTCGGTGGTGGCGGCCGCCAGCACCCCGGCAAACCGAAGTCCGTCTCGCGGGATGCCCCGCCGGGACGGAAGGTCGGTGACATCTCCTCGCGCCGTACCGGTCGAGGTGGAGACAAATGAGTCAGGAGTACAGAACCGGCCGTGAAGGTGAGTTTACCTACCGCGGCCACACGCTCGACGAGCTGCAGGAACTGGAGCTCGAAGCGGTTGCGGAACTGCTGCCCGCTCGCCAGCGGCGAAGTATCGAACGCGGCCTCTCCATCGAAAAGGAGAAACTCCTCGAGAAGGCTCGCAATGCCGAAGAGGAGGAGACCGCGAACGCACCGATTCGGACGCACCTGCGGGATATGCCGATCCTGCCGGAGTTCGTCGGACTGACCTTCGAAGTGTACAACGGTCAGGCTTTCGAGCGCGTCCGCGTCGAGCCCGAGATGATCGGCCACTATCTCGGCGAGTTCCAGCTGACCCGCACCTCGGTCGAACACGGGCAGGCTGGTATCGGTGCGACCCGATCGTCGAAGTTCGTCCCACTGAAGTGATCAACGTATGGGAATCAACTACTCAGTCGACGCAGATCCAGACGAGACCGCGAAAGCGATGCTCCGGGAGCGTCCGATGAGCCACAAGCACAGCAAGGAGGTCGCCCGCGAGCTCAAGGGTCGAACCGTCGCCGACGCCCAGGAGTACCTGCAGGCAGTGATCGACGGCGAGCAGTCGGTGCCGTTCCGATCGCACAACACCGGCGCCGGCCACCGATCCGATATCGACGGCTGGGACGCTGGCAAGTACCCCGAAAAGGTCTCCACGGCGTTTCTCGAGTTGCTCGAGAACGTCGCGGCAAACGCGGACCACCAAGGTTTCGACGGTGAGTCGATGGCGATCGCACACGTCGCCGCTCACAAGGTCGGCGAATCGGCCGGTCGCAAACCCCGCGCGATGGGACGGGCATCCGCCTGGAACACGCCGGAGGTCGATGTCGAGATCGTCGTCGAAGATGTCGACGACACCGCGACCGCCACGGACGACACCGAGGACGAGGATGGTGACAACTAATGGCTGACGAACATCAATTCATCGAGAACGGCCTGCAGCGGTCCCAAATCGACGAGTTCTTCGAAGAAGAGCTCGGCCGCGCAGGCTACGGTGGCATGGACGTCGCCAAGACGCCGATGGGAACCCAAATCGTCCTCAAGGCCGAAAAGCCCGGGATGGTCATCGGCAAAGGCGGCGAGAACATCCGGAAGGTCACGACGGCCCTCGAGGACCGATTCAACCTCGAGGACCCGCAGATCGATGTCCAGGAAGTCGAGGAACCGGACCTCAACGCCCGAATCGTCGCGGATCGACTGGCCAACGCACTCGAGCGTGGCTGGTACTTCCGGAAAGCCGGTCACACGACGATCGACCGGATCATGGAAGCCGGTGCGCTGGGTGCCGAGATCGTCCTCTCGGGGAAGGTCACGGGCGCCCGCTCGCGCGTCGAGAAGTTCAACCGCGGCTACATCAAGCACAACGGCGAACCCGCCGAGGAGGTTGTCGACCACGGCCAGGGCGTCGCCGTCATGAAGCTCGGAACCATCGGGGTCGACGTCAAGATCATCCCGCCGGGTGCCGAGCTCCCCGATGACTTCGGCGTTCACGAAGAGATGGATCCCGAAGAGATCGTCCCCGACGCCGTCGAGGCCAACGAGGCCGAAGGCGTCGAAGAGCTGCTCGAGGGTGAACCCGAGGACGCCGACGCGACCGAGGAGGGCGCGGAGGCAGCCGCCGAGGAGACCGTCGAAACCCCGACCGACGATGAGGCCGACCTCGACGAAGAGGTCGTCGAGGAAGTCATCGAGGAAGAGGTCGAGGCCGACGCCGACGACGGTGCCGAGGAGTTCGACGAGGTCGACGTCCCCGGCGACGAGGCTGTCGAGGAAGAACTTGAGGAACTCGAAGAAGATGTCGAGGCCGAAGCCGAGGAACTCGTCGCGGAGATGGAAGACGAGGACGCTGACGAGGGAGGTGACGCCTGATGGCGATTCTCCACGTCGAAGAGATTCGTGACATGACGCCCGCCGAACGCGCAGAGGAACTCGAGGAACTGGAGACGGAACTCCTGAACTCGAAGTCCGTCCTCGCAGCCGGTGGTGCCCCGGAGAATCCGGGCCGAATCGGCGAACTGAGTCGCACTATCGCGCGGATCAAGACGATCCAGCAGGAAGAAGGGGATCTCGAATGAGATCCAGTATCCGAACGGGCCATGCCCGTGAGGAAGGCGATCTCGACGGCGAATAAGCAATTAATGACACTGACACCCGAAACGCTCCCACGACACGAACTCAACGGCCTCCCCGTGCGGGTCGTCGAGAGTACCGACGCCTCGCGGGTCGGCCTCGAGGGTCGCGTCGTCATCGAGACGACGAACACGCTCTCGGTAGAGATTCGCGAGGGTGGGGATACTCGGGTGGTTACGGTGCCGAAATCGGGCTCGGTGTTCGAATTCGCGATCACAGATGACGCCGCCGACGCCGCGAAGGCGTCGGGGACTACGTCCAAACTGGCCGACACTCAACCCGACTCGTCCACCGCGGACGAGTCGGACCGAGCTGGCGACGACATCGCCAGCTGTCGTGGCGATGGTCCGACCGACCACCGCCACGCTGCCGGCGAGAACGTAGCCTACGTTACGGTCGATGGCTCGCGATTGCTCTCACGACCCGCCCGACGCACGGAAACGAATGGTGATTCACCATGGCAATAGGATTAGACGTTGAAACCCCTCCGGAACCAGCAAACCCGGAGGAATACGACTACGAGAAGTGTCCGTTCTACGGTGAGCTTCCCGTTCGAGGGCAGATCCTCGAGGGAACCATCGTCTCGACGGACATGGACAAGACCGTAGTCGTCGAACGAGAGTACGACGTAGCGGTTCCGAAGTACGACCGCTACATGAAGCGACGCTCGCGCATCCCGGCTCACGTGCCGGGCGTGCTCGAGCCGCTCTCGGTCGGTGACACGGTCAAGATCGCAGAGACCCGACCACTGTCGAAGACGAAATCGCACGTGGTCGTCGAAGTAACCGAAGAGGCGACTGCCGAAGACGTCGCGGAACTGACCGGTGAGAGCGAGCCGGACCCACAGCTGTCGGCCGACGATCTCGGCGACGACGAGGCTGAAGACGAAGGTGATGCCTGATGGAGGCGATGAAAGCCGACGTCACGCAGGGCCTGAAGAAAGGTTCGCTGATCACGTGTGCCGACAACACCGGCGCACGCGAGCTCAAAGTCATCAGCGTTGCGGGCTACCACGGCACCAAGAACCGCCAGCCGAAGGCGGGTCTCGGTGACAAGATCACGGTCTCCGTGACCAAGGGTACCCCCGAGATGCGCCGGCAGGTTCTCGAGGCCGTCGTCGTCCGTCAGCGGAAATCGATCCGCCGACCGGACGGCACGCGCCTGAAGTTCGAGGACAACGCGGCGGTCATCATCGACGAGAACGAAGAGCCCCGCGGGACCGAAATCAAGGGGCCGATCGCCCGCGAAGTCGCAGAGCGCTTCGGAGCAATCGCCTCGACAGCCACGATGATCGTATAGATATGACCGAACAACCACACAAACAGCGAACGCGAACCGAGCGTGCACCGCTGCACAAGCGACAGAAGCAGCTTCACGCGACGCTCGCCGACGATCTCCGCGAGGAGTACGACACGCGCCGAACCCGCGTCAACGCGGGCGACACCGTCGAGGTCATGCGTGGCGACCACGCCGGCGAAAACGGCGAGGTGCTGCGTGCGGATCTCGAGGACGGCGTCGTCCACGTCGAAGAGGTCACGGTCGAGACGGCAGACGGCGAAGAGGTGCCACGACCGCTCGACCCGTCGAACGTCCGTATTACGGCTCTGGACCTCTCGGACGACCGTCGCGAGGCACGTCTCGAAGGTGATAGCGAATGACGAACCATCAGAAACGACTTTCAGTTCCAAAGTCCTGGCCGGTCGAGCGAAAGACCGATACCTTCACGGTCAAAGCGGGCGCCGGACCCCACGGCGAAGAGGGCGTTCCGCTCGTCGTCTTGTTGCGGGACGTGCTTGGCTACGTCGACTCGACGAAGGAAGCGCGATACGCCCTCTCCGAGGACTCGATCCTCGTCAACGGGCAGCCGATCAACGACGAGCAGCGACCGATCGGCATCTTCGACATCATCGCGTTCCCCGGCCGCGAAGAGTACTACCGCGTCTTCCCCGACGAGGGTGGGCGCCTTGCATTGACCGAAATCGACGAGGAATCCGCTGGCAGCCGTCTCGGCAAGATCGAGGGCAAACAGCAGGTTCCCGGTGGCGACACGCAGTTGACGCTGCACGACGGCACCAACGTCCTCGTCGAGGACGAGTACAGCGCCGACGACTCGATCGTCGTCGACAACGACGACAAGTCGATCGTCGCACACTTCCCCTACGAGGAAGGCGCACTCGTCACTGCCATCCGTGGCAACCACGGCGGCAAGATCGGCACGCTCGAGTCGATCGACGTCACGCCATCCAGCGGCTCGAACATCGTCACCGTCTCGACCGACGACGGCGAGTTCGAGACCGTCGAGGAGTACGTCGTCGTCATCGACGAAAATTTCACAAGCGATGAAGGTGATGACGAATGAGCGAGGCCGAATCCGGCGAGTTCCACGAGATGCGCGAACCACGCATCGAGAAGGTCGTCGTCCACATGGGCGTCGGTCAGGGTGGCCGTGAACTTGGCCACGCCGAAGACATCATCGAGGAGGTCACCGAACAGGAGAGCGTCCGTACCCAGGCGAAAAAGACCGAGCCCGACTTCGGCATTCGCCAGGGCGACCCGATCGGCACGAAGGTCACCCTTCGTGGCGAGGACGCTGCCGACTTCCTCGAGACGGCGCTGCCGATCGCCGATCTGGCGTCGAAGCAGTTCGACGACACCGGCAACTTTAGCTTCGGTATCGAGGAACACACGGCGTTCCCGAGCCAGGAGTACGATCCGAACGTCGGGATCTTCGGGCTGGACGTTACCGTCAACCTGGTGCGTCCCGGCTATCGCGTCTCCAAGCGAGACAAGGCCACCCGGTCGATCCCCTCGAAACACCGCCTGACGCCCGAGGACGCGATTCGATTCCTCGAGAGCAGCTACGACGTCACCGTGGAGGACGCGGACGATGAGTGAAAGCGAAACAGACCACGACCGCGAGCAGACTGGCGAGCACGCCGCCAAACGCACCGGCCAGCTCGAGCAGTGCCAGCGCTGTGGCCGCAAGCAGGGACTCGTCGGCAAGTACGACATCAATCTCTGCCGGCAGTGCTTCCGTGAAATCGCTCGCGATATGGGATTCAAGAAGTATCGATAACATGACTGGAAACGATCCACTCAGCAACGCGCTTTCGGGACTCGACAACGCCGAGAGCGTGGGGCATCTCACCCACGAGGTAACGCCCGCCTCGAACGAGATCGGCAGCGTACTCGAGGTCTTCTACGACCGCGGGTACATCGACGGCTTCGAGTACGTCGACGACGGCAAAGCCGGTCAGTTCGAGGTCGAATTGAAAGGAGCGATCAACGAGTGTGGCCCCGTCAAGCCCCGCTACAGTGCAACCGCCGAAGACTTCGAGAAGTGGGAGAAGCGATTCCTCCCGGCTCGAGACTTCGGCGCGCTCGTCGTCACGACGAGCAGTGGCATCATGAGCCACTACGAAGCACGACAGCAGGGGATCGGTGGCCAGGTGATCGCATACGTCTACTAACCATGCGAGTCGAACTGGACATCCCCGACAACGTAACCGTCGAGATCGATCACCTCGACGTGACCGTCGACGGTCCGGAAGGCGCCGTAACCCGGCGTCTCTGGTACCCCGACGTGAGCGTCGACGTAGAAGACGACACCGTGGTCATCGAAAGTGAGGCCGAGGACGCGAAGACGAACGCGACCGTCGGCACCTTCGAGAGCCACGTTTCGAACGCCTTCCACGGCGTGACCGAGGGCTGGGAGTACAAGATGGAAGTCTTCTACTCTCACTTCCCGATGCAGGTCCGCGCCGAAGGCGACGAAGTCGTCATCGAGAACTTCCTCGGCGAAAAGGCACCGCGACGAACGAACATCCACGGTGACACGAAGGTTGCCGTCGACGACGAGAAACTCGTCCTCTCCGGTCCGAACAAGGAGGACGTCGGTCAGACGGCAGCAGATATCGAGCAGCTGACACGCGTCAGCGGCAAAGACACCCGCATCTTCCAAGACGGCGTCTACATCACCGAGAAACCCGCGAAAGGAGGTGCCTGATAGATGGCAGACGAACCCGAAAACGCGGCCGACGACGAACCGCAGGACCTCGAGGATATCAGCGGCGTCGGCGCGAGCAAGGCCGACGCGCTTCGCGAGGCCGGCTTCGAGTCCATCCAGGACGTCAAAGAAGCCGACCAGGACGACCTCGCCGAGGCCGACGGCATCGGTAACGCGCTCGCAGCCCGAATCAAGGCCGACGTCGGCGACCTCGAAGTCTCCGACGAGACCGAGGCGGAGATCGAAGACGAGGGCGTCGAGGAAGAACCCGAGGAAGACGTCGAGACCGAACTGCAGCCACGTGGACTGACCGAAAAGACCCCGGAGCTCTCCGAGGAGGAAGAACGACTTCTCGACCGCCGCAAGAGCGAGGGCAAACCGCAGTTCAATCGACAGGACTACCACAAGAAAAAGCGCACGCCGGAATCCTGGCGCCGACCACGCGGCACGCTGTCGAAACAGCGCCGCGGTATCAAGGGCAAGGGCCCGACGGTCGAAGCCGGCTTCCGAACGCCGACAACGGTTCGCGGCAAGCATCCGAGCGGCTTCGAGGAAGTCTACGTCGAGAACACGGACGACCTCGAGGGCGTCGATGGTGACCGCGAGGCCGTTCGTATCGCCTCGTCCGTTGGCGCACGTAAACGCGAGCGGATCGAAGAACAAGCAGAGCAACAGGGCGTTCGCGTCCTGAACCCGACCTACGAGGAAGTCGAGGTGGACCAATGACTGATCTTGGCGCACAGAAACGACTCGCTGCAGACGTCATGGACGTCGGCGAGAACCGTATCTGGCTCGACCCCGAGGCCCAGGGCGAAATCGCGGAAGCGATCACACGCGACGAGATCCGGGAACTCGTCGCAGACGGTCTCATCCAGGCCGAGAGCGCCTCGGGTAACTCCCGCGGTCGCGCCCGCGAACGCAACGCCAAACGCGCCTACGGCCACCAGAAGGGGCCGGGCAAGCGCAAAGGCAAGAAGGGCGCACGCCAGAACGAGAAAGAGCAGTGGCAGAACCAGATTCGTGCACAGCGACGGAAACTACGCGAACTCCGTGATAAGGGCGAGATTACGCCAACGCAGTACCGCCAACTCTACAAGAAGGCTGGCGGTGGGGAGTTCCGTAGCGTCCGGTACCTGTTGAACTATATCGACGACAACTACGGTGAGCAATAATGGCGACAGGACCACGATACAAGGTACCGATGCGTCGTCGCCGCGAGGTCCGGACGGACTACCACCAGAGGTTGCGCCTGCTGAAGTCGGGTAAGCCCCGTCTCGTCGCTCGAAAGAGCAACAAGCACACTACGGCGCAGCTGATCTCTCCGGGTCCCCACGGCGACGAGACACTTGCAAGCGCACACTCGAGCGATCTCGAAGCGTACGGCTGGGAGGCTCCAACGGGGAACATCTCCGCAGCCTATCTCACGGGACTGCTCGCGGGCACTCGCGCCGTCGAAGCCGGTCTCGAAGAAGCGGTGCTGGACATCGGCCTCAACACGGCGACGCCCGGCAACAAGGTGTTTGCAGTACAGGAAGGGGCCATCGACGCCGGCCTCGAGATTCCACACAGTGACAGCGTGCTTGCAGACTGGTCGCGTACGCGGGGCGAACACGTTGCCGAGTACGCCGAGCAGTTAGACGAGCCGCTGTACAGTGGTGAGTTCGACGCAACCGAACTGCCAGAACACTTCGATACGGTACGAGAGGCGATTCTCGAATGAGTGGAAACAACTACAACGACGACGGATGGGATCCCGTTACCCGTCTCGGCCGCAAGGTCCAGGAGGGCGAGATCGACACGATGGAGGCTGCCCTCAACTCGGGACTGCCGCTGAAGGAACCCGAGCTCGTCGACCAGCTCCTGCCGGGACTGGACGATGAAGTGCTGGACATCAACATGGTCCAGCGCATGACCGACTCCGGCCGCCGCGTGAAGTTCCGGTGTGTCGTCGTCGTGGGCAATCGCGACGGCTACGTCGGCTACGCGGAAGGTCGAGACGATCAGGTCGGCTCCGCCATCCAGAAGGCGATCGGTATCGCGAAGCTGAACATGATCCAGGTGCCACGTGGCTCCGGCTCCTGGGAGGACCGCTCGGATCGACCGCACTCGCTGACCCGAAAGACGACCGGCAAAGCCGGCTCCGTCGAGGTCGAGGTCATCCCTGCCCCCGAAGGGCTCGGACTGGCTGCGAGTGACACCGTCCGTCACGTCCTCGAACTGGCCGGCCTCGAGAACGCCTGGACGAAAAGCCACGGCAACACGCGAACGACCGTCAACCTCGCGAAGGCGACGTTCAACGCGCTCGAGAACGCTTCGCAGTCGCGTCATCCACAATCGCGTACGACCGACCGTGAGGAAGCCGAGGTGGCCGACCAATGAAGGCCATCGTACAGGTTCGAGGGGAGGTAAACCGCCAGCAGGATGTCCAGGATACCCTGGAGATGCTCAACATCCACAGCGTCAACCACTGTGCGCTCGTCCCCGAGACCGACACGTACGTCGGGATGGTCAACAAAGTCAACGACTACGTTGCCCACGGCGAGCCCGACGCTGCCGTCCTCGAGACGCTGCTCGCAAAGCGAGCCGAACCGCTCGAAGGCGATCAGTCCGATGTCGACGAGGACTGGCTAGCCGACAACACCGAGTACGATTCGTTCGCCGACCTGGCCGAGGGCTTGCTCGACGAGGAGACGACGCTCCGAGAGGCGGGACTCTCGCCGACGCTCCGTCTGCACCCGCCACGGGGCGGTCACGACGGTATCAAAAAGCCGACTGCTGAAGGCGGCCAACTCGGAAAGCATACAACGGACGAGATTAACGACCTGTTAGAATCGATGCGATAACCATGACGAGTAAAAAACGACGCCAGCGCGGATCGCGCACTCACAGCGGCGGTTCCCACAAGAACCGACGTGGTGCGGGCCACCGCGGTGGCCGCGGCCGTGCCGGACGTAGCAAACACGAGTTCCACAACTACGAACCAAAGAAGAAACACGGCTTCAAACGACCCCAGGATATCCGTGAATCCGTCGCCGAGATCGACGTCCAGAAGTTAGACGAGGACGCCATCCTCTACGTCGCCGACGGCGACGCCGAGGAGACCAACGACGGCTACGCGATCGACGCTCGAGACGTCGTCGAAGACGGGCACGAAGTCGACGTCGTCAAAGTGCTTGGGTCCGGGCAGGTCCGGAACGCACTCGAGATAACGGCGGATGCTTTCTCGGACGCTGCCGAGGAGAAACTCGAGGCAGCGGGCGGTGAGGCGCTGCGTACCGAGCGGGCCCAGGCGTCTGAAGCCGACGACGAACAGAACGAGGAATAACGATGGGATGGAAGGAAGCCGCCGAACCGGTGCTAACGCGGATGCCAGCAGTGCAACGGCCACAAAAGCACGTTCCGTTCAAGCGAAAGCTCGCGTGGACGGCTGGTATCCTCGTGTTGTACTTTTTCCTGACGAACATCCAACTGCTCGGTATCGATGCCGCCGCAAGTGAGGACCTCTTCGGAGAGTTCCGTGCGATACTCGCCGGTGAACACGGCTCGCTGTTGCAGGTCGGTATCGGACCGATCGTCACGGGGAGCATCGTCATGCAGTTGCTCGGTGGGGCGAATTTGCTCGGGCTCGACACCGATGATCCCCGAGATCAGGTCCTCTATCAGGGCCTCCAGAAACTGCTCGTCATCGTGATGACGGCGTTGACCGCCCTACCGATGGTGTTCGCTGGCGGCTTCCTGCCAGTCGAACCGGCGCTGCAGCTTGGCGGATTTACGTTCGATCAGACGCAGATCCAGGCGTTGATGTTCCTGCAGATCTTCGCTGGTGGCGTCCTCATCCTCTACATGGACGAGGTCGTCAGCAAGTGGGGGATCGGCAGCGGTATCGGCCTGTTCATCATCGCTGGTGTGAGTCAGATGCTCGTCGCCGGATTCGTCTCGCCCTCCGAGGAAGGGTTCTTCTACAGCTGGTATCTGATCCTCACCGGCCAGATCGAAGTCGGTTCGATCGTCGGTGGTGACGGACTCTACACGCTGTTGCTCGGACAGGGTGATATCATCGCCCTGCTGACGACGGTGCTGATCTTCGCAATCGTCGTCTACGCGGAGTCGGTTCGCGTCGAGATTCCGCTGAGCCACGCCCGTGTCAAGGGTGCTCGTGGTCGCTTCCCCGTGAAGCTCATCTACGCGAGCGTCCTGCCAATGATCCTCGTTCGCGCGCTGCAGGCGAACATTCAGTTCATGGGTCAGATCCTCAACCGACAGACTGGGGACGCGTCCACGATTGCGCTGTTTGGCAACGAACTGCCGTGGCTCGGCGTCTACGACGCACAGGGCCAACCGGTGAGTGGATTCTTCTACTACTTCGCCCCGATTTACTCACCGGACGACTGGATGTGGTGGACCGGTGAAGTAACCCAGGAAGCCTGGATGGTCATGGTTCGGGTTTCGGTCGACCTGACGTTCATGATCATCGGTGGCGCCATCTTCGCCATCTTCTGGGTCGAAACGACGAACATGGGGCCGAAAGCGACGGCCCAGCAGATTCAAAACTCCGGGATGCAGATCCCCGGCTTCCGGCAGAACGTCAGCGTCGTCGAGAAGGTCATGGAACGGTACATCCCGCAAGTGACCGTCATCGGCGGTGCACTCGTCGGCCTGCTCGCCGTCTGGGCGAACATGCTCGGCACCATCGGGGCCGTCACCGGGACTGGCCTGCTGCTGGCTGTCTCTATCACCTACAAGCTCTACGAGGAGATCGCCGAAGAGCAGATGATGGAGATGCACCCGATGATGCGCCAGATGTTCGGCAAAGAGTAGTCGCCCACGACTCTACTCCCTCCCGCATTCCGGTTCCGTTTCTTCGCTCGCCGTTCGTTCACGACCGTCAACTGCACGATAACGACGAGATATCTCGTTGTCCACTTCACATTGTGGTCCCTGCAAGCTAGTCGTCTCGAACGGACTACTGTCTCAGACGGACTGCTGTACGTCGTTCCCGGAACGACCGCGAGCTGTCCTGCGGTCGTTCCGGGAAACCGTTACAGCAGACCGTATCAGCGTCGGTACAACGACAGGATGGTCGTAGTTAGACCGATAAACCGTTACGGCAGGACAGTTCGACCGTACCGGTTACTGATTCGGGTCAGGAGAACGCTGAGATCACTCGATTCCGAGCGGCCCACGCGCAGTATCCGCTCTGTGAACGGTCCGTCGGAAAATGCCTCGAGCGCTGTGTTACTGGATCGAGTAGCCAGCGGCGATGGTGAGCAACAGGACCATAAACACCGCAATACCCATCATATAGGTGATCGAGCGTGGCTCCTCGAGGAGGTGCTGGTAGTAGCCGGCGATCAACAGTGACTTTACGATTGCAAGTAGGAACGTCGCCGTGAGTGCGATGTTGTACGGGGTAAACTCGAAAAACGCGAATTTGCCCGTCCCCAGCACCAACAGTACGACGTAAATGAGGGTGTAGGTTCGAACGTCAGCCATTGCTACCAACTGGGGGTGACGGTCACTTATAGCTTCCTCATATCGTGCGTGATTGGGCTCGAGATAGCCGACGACCAGCGGCCAGCAATCCGTTCTGGACGTGTTGGCGCCTGTGGTATCTCTGTCGTCCACAATCTCTTTGTTTCGTGGGGGTTACGGTGAGATATGAGTTCGACGAGATCGCTTTGGTACCGGATTTTCGTCCTCTGTCTCTGTCTCTGTGTTGGGATGGCGCTTGTGCCAACCGCTGTCATCGCCGGAACCGACGGCGGGACGACGGACGACCCAAACCGTTCCGAGGGAGACGACACGTTCCTCGGTGACGATCGATTCGAGAGCAACGCGTCGGTCGATGTCGTCGTCCGTCTCGAGGAAACGACCCTTGTAGATGTCGAGAGCGGATCAGCGGCCGAGCAACACCTCGAAGACCACGCCAACGAAACGCAGGCACCACTACTCGAGTACGCCCACGAAACGGCGGGTGTCGACGTACGAGAATCGTTCTGGGTGACGAACGCTGTCGTTCTCGAGGTCGATACGGACCGAGTTGACCTCGAAGAGCTGGAAGCTATCGCGAACGTCGAGTCGGTTCATCGGAATTTCGAACTCCCAGCGCCGGAACCACCGGCCCCACAGGCGGCGCCCGAGTCGTCGCCGGATCGGACGACCGATGCGATCGATTCGCTCGACGTGCCCGCCGTTTGGGACGAGTACGACACCCGTGGCGGCGGCGTCCGAGTCGCGGTGCTCGATACCGGTGTCGATGCCGACCATCCCGACCTCGAGTTGTACACCGACGATCCGTCGGACCCGACCTCTCCAGGCGGATGGGCGGCGTTCGACGAGGATGGCGAACCGATCGAGGGATCGACGCCCCACGACGCCGGCACGCACGGCACCCACGTCAGCGGCACCATCGCTGGTGGCAACGCGAGCGGAACGCAACTGGGTGTTGCTCCCGACGTCGAATTGCTCCACGGACAGGTGTTGACCGACGAGGGTGCGACCTTCGCGCAGGTCGTTGCTGGCCTCGAGTGGGCACTCGAACAAGACGCCGACGTGATCAATCTGAGCCTCGGGACGACCGGCACGTATCCCGAACTGATCGATCCGGTTCGTCACGCGGTCGAGAGCGATGTCGTGGTCGTTGGGGCAATCGGTAACGACGGACCGGAAACGTCCGGTTCGCCGGGAAACGTCTACGAAGCAGTTAGCGTCGGCGCCGTCGACCACGACGGCGAGGTCGCGCCGTTTTCCGGCGGGGAACGCCTCGAGCGCACTGCATGGGAAGACACACCGGGAGACTGGCCGGACGCCTACGACGTTCCGACGGTCGTCGCACCAGGCGTCGACATCAAAAGCACCGTCCCGGCGGGCTATGCACGCCAACCGGGGACCTCGATGGCGACGCCACACGTTACGGGGACGATTGCCTTGCTCTCTGCGATCGCACCCGACAGCGACCCCGAAGACCTCGAGGCAGCACTCGTTGAAACGGCACAAAAACCCGACGGTGACCACGAGCGAGCGAGCCATTACGGACACGGAATCGTCGATGCGAAAGCCGCCGCTGACGCGGTGGCACATCCCGAGTCGACTGTCGATCCGGCCGCTAGCGAGGCTGACAACGACGAGCGAGCCGATTCGATTGCCGTCTCACCACATCTCGGTATCGGTGCGACCGCCGGTGGTATCGGCGTGGCAATCGCTGCCTTCGCGTGGCGACGAGCGCGGTAAAAAACAAATCCCGGCGAAACCGTTCTACATCAGGTAGAACAGCGGGAACAGGAAGACCCAGACGATGTCGACGAAGTGCCAGTAGAGGCCGAAGAACTCCACTGGTCGGTGGTCCTCGAGGTAGGCGTCGATGCTCACGATACGGTAGATCATGAACATGGCGATGAGGACCCCGATGATGACGTGTAGGGCGTGTAGCCCGGTGGTCACGAAGTAGATGGAGTACTCGATACCGGTCCACCAGTACTCTCCCTGGGAGAACTTGACGCCGTACTCGTAGGCCTTCACACCCATGAACGTCAGTGCGAGCAACAGCGTCGCACCCATGGCACCGAGTAACCCTTTCTTACTCTGGCGTTCGGCGAACACGAGTGCGAGGATGACGGTGAAACTCGAGGTCAACAGCACGTACGTGTTGAGCAGCCCGGGCCAGGAGGCAAACGGTACGGTAGTCCACTCGGTCCAACCGGTGTGCAGGCGCATGAAGATGTATGCACCGATGATCGCACCGAAGACGACGACGTCGGATGCCAGGAACACCCAGACGCCGAACTTCGTGTTTCCGACGCCCTCGAACGGCCAGCGTTCGGCTACGGGCATTTCGGGGGCGTTGAACTCTTCGACGCCGAACTTAAACAGCGTGACAGCGAGCAACACGAGCCCGAGTCCGGTCAGGATCGGATAGATGACGCTCGGTTCGGGTGCCGCGTTGAGCGGCTGTCCGAGCGTCTCCGAGCGTTCCTGGGCGTACTCGAAGACGTAGGAGGTGATCCCCGAGAGGCCGATAAAGAACACGAACGTCGCGACGCCGATACCGAACGGCCAGATACTGGCGTGATCGGCGTGTTCTTCTTCGTGTGCGGTTGCACTTGCTTCACTGTGGGCGACGCCGCCGTCGGTCGCCGCAGCCGAATCGTTCGCAAACTCGAGTCGGCCGCTGGCATAGGATGGGCGGCCATCCCAGTTCTCCAGCGGCGGTGGCGATGGAATCGCCCACTCGGCAGTCCGTGAGAACTCCCACGGATTGTCCGGAGCGTCGGGACCGTACAACAGGCTGTGGACGAGCGTCGCGAACATGATCAGGAACGACGCCCCGAAGACGAACGCACCGACCGTCGAAATCTGATGGTAGATCTGCATGCCGTCTGCGAAGTGGAAGACGCGTCGTGGGGTCTCCCAGGCGAGGAACTGCGGGAAGTAAAGCAGATTGAAGCCGACGAAGAAGACGGCGAAGTTGAGCTTGCCGAGCGTCTCGGAATACATCTTGCCGGTGATCTTTGGCCACCAGTAGTAGAGACCGCCGATCAACGCAGTCGCCCCCGAGACCATCACGTAGTGGAAGTGGGCGACGACCCAGTAGGTGCCACGGAACTCGTAGTCCAGCACGACGGCACCGAGGAAGACGCCGGTGATCCCCCCCAGAATGAACAGGACGAGCGCACCGAGGCTAAACAGGAACGGCGTCGTAAACCGGACCCGTCCCTTGACCATCGTGTAGATCAGCGCAAAGACCATCAAGTCGAACGGTAACGAAATCCCGATGGTCGTCGCCATCATCAGCGTCGTGATCTCGAGATTGATGGTCGTCAGGAACATGTGGTGCATCCAGACGAGGAACGACTGGACGGCCACGAGCACCATCGAGATAATGACCCACTTGCGGCCCACGAGGCGCCGGCCGGTAAAGGTCTGGAACGTCTCGAACATGATCCCCAAGGCGGGGAAAAAGACGATGTAGACCTCGGGGTGGCCGAAGAACCAGAACAGGTGGGCCCACAACAGTCCCGATCCCTGTTCGCTCGCGAAGTACTGGGTCAGGAAGAGCCGGTCGGAGAGCAACAACAGCGCTGCGGCGAGCAAGGCCGCAAACGCAAAGAGCATCATCCAGACCGTCAGCAGCCACGACCAGGTAAACAGCGGCATGTTCCAGAGGCCAAGGCCTTCCGCACGCGAGCGATGGATCGTTACCAGGAAGTTGACGGTCCCGATCGTGATCGAGATAACGAACAGCGCGAGACCAAGTACCGCTGCATTACCGCCGCTCGTCGCTTCCATGGCTGGCGTATAGGTCGGGACGTTCAGCGGTGCGTACATCGTCCACCCGCCGGCGAGCGAACCGCCCTGGAAGAACGAAATCCCCAGTAGGATCCCCGAGAATAGGTAGAACCAGTAACTTAGGGCGTTTAGTCGAGGGAACGCGAGATCTTTCGCACCGATCTGTAGTGGCACGAAGTAGTTCGCGAAGCCGGCTGCAAACGGCGACAGGAACCAAAAGACCATCAACAGTCCGTGAGTCGTGACGGCCTGGTTAAACTCGTTGCCCGTCAGGAGGCCGGTTCCACCGGACTCCCAGAGATGGGCACGGAATAGTAATGCGAGTATTCCACCAAGCAGGAGGAAGAACAACGCCGTCCCGAGATAGAGGATACCGACATCTTTGTGGTTGGTCGTGACCAGCCAGCGCTTGACCGAGGTCATCGGCGGAAGGTCACTCATTCGTCGTCACCTCCATCCTCGTCTTCGTCGTTGGCATCGTCGTCCTCGTCTTCCTCGTCTTCCTCGTCTTCCTCGTCTTCGTCTTCAGCGTCCGGATCGACGAGTTCGTAGGTTTCGTCGACCGGGCCGGTGAAGCTGATACTGTCTTCGACATCCTCGTAGTCATCAGCCGTGATAACGAGTTCGTACGGTCCACCCTGTTCGATCTCGTCGATCGTGATCGAGCCGTTCTCGAACTCGTTGTCGCTGTAGGTGAACTGGAGATCCTCGTCGAACTCGTCGTTGTTCTCGTGCTCGAGTTCGAGTTCGAAGCCGTCGGTGACGCGCTCTTCGTTCTCGTCTTCGAGGGTAATCTCCATGGTTAGTTGTTCGTCCATCCACGCGTCGAACTCCTCGGGCGGCAGGACTTCGACGGTTGCATCCATATCAGAGTGGCCAAATCCACAGAGTTCGAAACACTCGGCAGTGTGTTCGCCGGGTTCTTCGGCCATGAACCAGGTCTCGTCGACCTCACCGGGAATTGCGTCAGCTTTCACCCGTAAATCCGAGATGCCAAACGTATGCCAGACATCGGTTGATGTCACCTCGAGCCAGACGGGTGTATCAGCCGGTACGACCATCTCGCCGCTCGTTTCGACGCCGTTTTCGTAGAAGAAGTCCCAACCGAATGCCCATCCTTCGACCTCCATTTCGATACCATCTTCTGGATTCTGGTCGGGGCCGTCCTCGACGTACAGCAGCATGCCGTAGGTCCAGACGACCAACGAGATGACGATGATGGCACTCAGGCCAAAGGAGAGAAATAGTTTTTTACCGCCCGATCCGCCTGTCGGTAGTTCCCCAAGGGTTGGTGCATCTTCCGCCGCTTTGCGGTCGCCACTATCGCGGTATTTGTACGCGTTGTACAACGTATACGCGATAACGACGATACCGACGAGCGCACCGAGTGCGAGGAACACTAGGAAGATATCCTCGAACACGTCGACGCGTGTCTGCACCTCCATCGGGATTGTGAGTTCGTTGAAGATTGTATTCACCTCTATTGCAGTCCGTCTATATGTCGGTCGATGGTTGCCGGGGACACTTATCTATTTGGAAACGGGCCGACGGCAGCCGTCCGCTCGGGCTGTGAAATCGATTCCACACTGGCGTTGCTCCCGTCATTACGTTCCTCTCGATTTTCGTAGGGTTCCTCCGTCTTTTGTCTATCGGCGTTTCACCGATGACTTGGTCGTAATCAATCGATCAACCGCTTCCATCGGACACCAGGCGAAGGTGTTCGGGCCGAAACGGCGAGTTACCGCCTAAACGCGAGACGCCGTGTTCGCGCCTCGCGAGAACGCGTCCGGTCGCCCGCGGCTCGCTCGTTGGCGACGGGAACAGCCGACAGTATCTATACCATCGAGGACGAACGACCAGTATGCCAGAAAAAGTCTTGTTCAAATTCGAACGCGAAATGAACACCGACGACATCGCAGCATACCTTCGAACGGTCGCCGATACTCTCGAAGCGGGCGATTCGATTACCCTCGAGGCCGGCGACGAGTCGGTGACGATGGAACCGCCTGCTCGACCCACGTTCGAAATCAAAGCTGAACACGAAACGCCGAGCTCAGGAGGCCCGGGCGAGTTCAGCATCGAGTTCGAACTCGAGTGGGACGAAAATGGAAATGAGAGCGGTAGTGGGAGCGGCGACCTTCGAATCGATTAGCGAAGCCCCGAAGCTACAACTCCACGACCCACACGCGGTAAGTCTGTGGACAGTCGTAAACGCGCTGAAACACCGCGTCGAAAAACTGTGCGACCCGATTGGGATCGGCTCTCGCACTCACTCGCACGTTCACGCCGTCTGCGTTTTCCGGCCACGTCAGCGCATCGATCGAGAACGCTGGAAACTCCTCGAGCACCGCCTTTACGGTCTCGAGTTCGGATTCGGTACAGTCGAGGTTGACGATCCCGTCGCCGAATTGGATCCACGGAACGCCGAGGTCGGAATCGGACTCATCGATCTCGTCCACGTTTTCGCCGTTGGCACGTGGGTCGTCCGCAGCAATGCCCGTGTTCGTCTCCTCATCGAGTTCGGATTCGTCGACCTCCAGTGTCAGATACGCACTCCCGCGCGTTCGGTGGGCAGTGATCGCGTCGGCGTAGAGCTGGCGTCGTTCTGCCGGGTCGGCTGCGTCGAAGCGGGTCATACCAGTATGGACAGGCTCGTTTCTTTAAGCCTTTATGTGGTGGCGGTGAACGAGTCACTATGGCACAGCCACGACTGCTGATCCTGGGTGCCCCAGGGGCGGGAAAGGGGACCCAGAGCGCAAAGATCACCGAGGAATTCGACATCGATCACATCACGACCGGTGACGCGCTCCGCTCGAACAAGGGGATGGACATCTCCGAGATGGAGACGGAGTACGATACGCCGGGCGAGTACATGGACCAGGGCGAACTCGTCCCTGACGATGTCGTCAACGCTATCGTCGACGAAGCGCTTTCCCAGGCCGATGGCTTCGTCCTCGACGGCTATCCCCGCAACCTAGAGCAGGCCGAAGAACTCGAGGGGATGACCGACTTGGACGCTGCCCTCTACCTCGATGTCAGCGACGACGAACTCGTCCATCGACTGACGGGCCGGCGACTCGACCCCGAGACCGGCGATATCTACCACGTCGAATACAACCCACCGGAAGACCCCGAGGTCGAGGCCCGCCTCGAGCAACGCGACGACGACACCGAAGCGACCGTCAACGAACGGCTGCGCGTGTTCAAGGAAAATACCGAGCCAGTTATCGATCACTACGACGACGAGGGCCTCCTCGAGCGCGTCGACGGTGAGCAGGCGCCTGAAGAAGTCTGGGAGGAACTGCGGACGACGATCGAGAACGCCACGTAAGTAGCCGCGTCGTCCCGGTTGGCTCCCTTAACTGTAATTGGGGGCGCTAATTCCCCTTCCTCAGCGAGCGCAGAAGACGCGAGCAGGGAGGGGATACAGCGCCCGCACGTCTTGTTTTCGCGTGAGTCGGTATCCTTACTACCTCGGCGGTTGAAAAGGGTAGTAAGATGCTCACCACGCTTCCGGCGGTGTTCAAACGTGGTTCGAAAATCTTCGATTTTCGTCATCACGAAAGATTTCGTCTTTCGAACGACGACAAGAAGCGTGCATCGTCGGTTGTGGTCGAGTGTCGAATCGGTAGGAGTGGGACACTCCGAACCGCCTGTGAAGGGAAATCGCCTGCGGAGTCTGGAACCATCCTCAGAACCCTCAGTTCTGATGGGCCGCAGAAGAACCCCGTTCTTCTGGACGCTGTGGGATCTGTTCCTGCAAGTTCCGACACAGAAACAGGAAGCCCCACCCTCAACAAGCGAGGGCTGGGTAAGCCTGAGCGCGGTAGGGTGGGGTAGTTCACCGTAAGCCGCTCGAGCCAGGTTCGAGCTCGATACGACGACACAGATCCGATCGAAACACTCCGAGCAAGACGTGTTCTGGAACGACGTTACTCGACGACGATCGGATCGAATCCGATATCGATCGGCGTGTCGCCGTCGGGACCCTGTGCATCGCCGGGACCTACCGGTTCACCGTCGCTGGGGTCCTCCTCACCAGGGAGATCGGGCAATTCTGTAGGGTCGTCGCTTGGCTCTCCAGTCCCATGATCGTACTCCGGCTCTGTGACTTCGGCCAGTGCCGTATCCTCGTCGTCTTCGCTCGAGGCGACGACGGTCCCGGTGCCGACGTCGCTTTCGTCGGTTTCCCAGACGAGTGTGAGCTTGTCCGTTTCGTCCTCGTCGAGCGTGCTCGAAAGCGTTACCGGCTGGGAATCGACCGTCTGGCCGTCGGGATCGGTGAGAACGATATTCTGTGTGATGTCGGCTTCCTCGCTGTCTCGGTAGAGGCTCGTGACCGTCACGTTGACTTCGACGAACTCCCCGGCAGTTGCGTTATCGACATCGTCAATCTCCACTTCGAATGCACCCTCGGCCTCGAGTTCCCAGGCGAATCGTGGATAGTCCTCGGGGATTGCGACCCATTCGCCACCGTCCTCTTCGAACTCGAGATTACCCATTCGACCGCCCTGATTTACCTCGAGGCCGGTCATTTGCTCCGTGTCCCGTCCGTTCCAGTCGGTCTGAACCCAGTTGATATTGACATCCGTGTACCAGTTCCCCGCTTCCCCGTACGCAGACGATTCGACCGTTTCGTCCCAGTAGACGCTATCCTCGAATTCGTCGCCCTCTGATAGCACCGTCCCCACGATTGCACCGCCGTCCGAGCTATCGGCAGTGGCGGTCCCGCTCGTGTACAGCTGTTCGAACTCCGAATCTATATATGAGGATGTGCCGATAACCGCACCGACGTACTTGTCACCGGTTACGTCCGTCTGCGTGTAGGCGACCGAAACGCGCGTATTCCAGGTGGCACGTCCGACTAAACCACCGATTCCTTCGTGATTCAACTGCGCATTATAATGGTTCTCATCGGGGTCGATTTCACCACCCTCGACCGTTCCAGCAGCGACGAGTCTGTTATCCATATCCGCGTGGGCGCCGTCACCGATGAGGCCACCGACGAGTTGCTCCTGTCCTTCGACGTATCCGTCGCTTCTCGCGTTGAGTACGGTCCCGCCTGCTTGGCCCGCCAGTCCACCGACGTGTTGGTTCCCGACCACACTCACGTTTGTCAGCCGAACGTTTTCGATAAGCGATCCATCTCCGGGCTCGACCCAGTTTCCGTTGTCTGGATGAAAGTCCTGCGTGTAGCTCGTCGCGCCGAACAGTCCGACGAAGTCTTCGTTCGGACGATCAATTGTGAGCCCGTCGATGACGTGTCCATTCCCATCGAAGCTCCCGCTAAAGGGTTCGTGACCTAGTTCCCAATATCTGTCACTCTGTACGTACGTATTCGGGTAGTTGTGGCCCTCAGGTCCGATCGGCTCGAAACCGGCCCCGCCGTTCCAGTATTCGGTCCCGTGTGCGTCGATATCGCCAGCCAGTTCGTAATGGGCGTCGAGATCGTGTTCGTTGATACACTGCAGTTCGTCGACGTTGTGGATCTGGTAGGGGTTCGAACTGGTCCCACTCCCGTCGTAACTCACCTGGCCGCAGATCGGCCCGTCACGCTCGACGACGACGACTTCGTCCATCTGGTCGTCGTCCGTACTGACTGTCACTCGATCCGTCATCGCACCGTCTGGCACCTCGTACTCGAATATGATCTCCTCGCTTCCGGAGACATCGACGGATCGAGTCGTCGTTTCGCTCTCGAGGCCCTCGAGGACGACGGTCTGGCTGGCTTGCCCGCCAACGCTCTCGAGGTCGGCACTAACGGTGACCCAGTCACCGTATTCGGCTGGATCGTCGCTAACGGAGACGTCGGTTACTTCGAGCACCGGATCGATTCCAACCTCTTCAGACGCATCGTCGTTTGGCGTGTGGACGGTAACAGCTGAATCGTCGCCCGACGGCGGTGCGACTTCGTCCCAGACGAACGTCTCCGTCGTCTCCTCGCCTTCCTCGAGTTCGACCTGTCCGACATCGACGATATTGTCGTCGAAGCCCTCGAGCCAGAGATACTGGCTGCCAGCGTTGCCGTAGTTGTCGATGGTGGCAGTGACCGCGAGTTCCTCGCCCGGTTTGACCGGGTCGTCGACCGACTCGATCTCGACGGTCGTTTCGGGGCCGCCGACGACGAGGAACGAGCCGCGTTCCTCGAGACTGTCGCCAGCGTCGGGGTCGTCAGGAAGGGTGATAATGTCGTAGTCGTAGACCGTTTCGTCCCCGTCGACGGAGAGGGAGTGGTTTGCAGGTGGGACGGTGAGATTAGCCGTCTTGGTGGTAGCTCCCGGGACCTCGACTGTCGTCCCATTTCCACCGGCCGCTTCACCCGTTTGGTTGTGGAAAAACTCGAGATCGACCGTCTCGTTCTGGTCGAGGACGTGCGTATTGGTTATATTCGCGCCGATCGTGACGCTGTCGGATGGCTGGACTTCGTTGCCACCGTCGATGCCGAGGTCGTCAGTAACCAGGAGGTTCGGTTCATAGCCATCCTCGATGGTGAACTCACCCAATTTTCCATCCTCGTCCTCGTCGGTACGAACGGTGAACTCGTACTCGTCATTCGGCCAGTCTTCTGCAGGAATCGTCCAGGAGACGTTTTTGCTTTCGGTCTCTCCGAGAGACAGATTTTCATGCGTCATATCCATCGACGAGTTATGAATATCGACTGTGACGTTCGTCTCACCATCATCATTTCCAGTGTTTTGAATCGCTGCAGTGATGTTGACGGTTTCGTCGGTCGTCTCTACCTCGAGATCCTCGACCGACGTATCGAACTCATCTGTGGCGTAGACGAACGAGCCTCTCGTATCGAGGCTCTCATCTCCCGTATCAACGTCGTACTCGTAGACCGCGCCTGGTGAGAGCCCTAACTCTTCGGGATCAATTTGTGGAGCCTCGCTCCAGTTGCCGTTGTTCGTCGTGTTGATCGTTTCGTCTTCGTCGATTTCATCGTCGGACGTTACGGTTGTAGAGTTCGTCCAGGTTTCGTTTGAAATTTCGATTTCGACATCTGCAATGTCAGATTCGTTGCCGATGTTTTTTATCGTCGTATTCACGTAGAAGTGCTCACCTTTCTCGACGATTCTGTCATCTCCCTCAAGTGGGGTTCCGGCGTCCGACTCCATTCCGTGATACTCGTCGATGATGAAATTCGGGCCATCTTGAGGTTTACTGATATTATCAATTGTTAGCACTACTGCACCATTTTCTGGCTCACTAATGTCAACGTCTAGTTCAGTATCTGCCTCCTCATTTTCGAGGTGGTCGTACCACTCGTCAGCGTACTCGGTCTCGATTCTGATCGCAAAGTGTTCGTCCTCGGGATTGTTTGCAATCCGTGCCAGCTCTTCGTTCTCCGTCATGGCCGTCTCGACGCCGGAGACTCTCGAGGGTGTTCCGCCAATTTCGCCGGGATCGATCTGAACGATGTTCAACCGCAGCGAATCGTCTGCAGTGAACCCGATATCGGGTTCCGTTCGAAGAATCGTCCCGGAGTCGGTGATTTCCCAGATGCCGCCGGCCTGATAGAGATATCGAAGGTTATCCGATCGCGATTCCTCGGGATAGAGATGGAGCTCACCGACGTCCGTTTCATTGTCAAAGTCAGCCTCACTGAGGTCACCCGGATCATCCTCGCCGTGCCACGTGACAGCGATCGTACTCTCGTTGGTCGCTTCGATATGCCCGTATTCGGGTAACTCACGGGAGCCACCACCGAATGCAACAGTCGAAATATCGCTGTCGACGACGTCGATTGTCGACCGGAGCTGTTCTCGATCGATATCGCCTTCCAACCCGGCAAGCATGCCACTGGCGATAATGAAAATAATGGCGACAGCCGTGACGACCAGCCCGATAAGCAAGACGAATCCCACCTGTGGGGTGACACCGCGTGTTTCCTCTCCACAGTCTCTGCCCCTCATTATTTCATAGGTGTTTTTACTTCGATATATTAAATGTTGGGTTCGGTTATTGTCGATTCGATCCTGTACCCGAAATGCCATCCATAACCAAAAAGGCAATCTTTTGACGATTTCTCTACGACAGACTTGACTCTGCGAACAATCGTCCCTGGCAAGAATACCGGTTATTCGAGCAACCGAACCGCGTCGACGGTCACGCTGGCCGCCGATCGCGTCTCGGAGACGTTGGTGACGGTCACGGTGACGGTGTCGTCTCCCTCGCGCTCGACGGTAAACGCCTCGTGTTCGCTCGCCGGTACCGTCGCCTCGAGATACTGGTACCACGCATCGCGGTGCTCGCTTTCGATGATGACCGAGAGATTGTCGTACGCGTCGGGTCGATCGTCGAGTCGATCGTCGGTATCTTCGACCGCTCGAATCGTTCGCTCGCCGGTTCCATAATCCGACCCGTCGAGGGACACGAGTCGAACCTCGAGTGTGGAGCCATCGTCGGTAATCGCCGGCGCTGAATGCGTTCGGTACGTCCCGTCTCGTTGCTCCCAGATCCCGCCGCCCTGATAGACGACTGTTCGGTCGCCAGCACCGTATTCGATCGCACCGAGGGGTTCCTCGTCGACGTGGGAATCTGGGTGGATATCGCCCGACGCATCGGTCCACTTGACGGTGACAGTTCCTGTCTCTGTAACCGTGGCGCCCTCGAGTGTGGCCGATGTCGATTGGCCCGTTCGAGCAGTCGTCGTGATTTCGTGACTCGTCGACTCGGCAGCCGCGTACGTGAGTTCAGCCTCTGTTTCGGCCTCGAGCGAGTCGATCACATACCAACCAGCGATGACGGTGACGGTTGCACCAACTGCGACGAGTCCGACTAACAAGACGAATCCGACCGTTGGTGTCACCCCTCTGTCGCTGTGGTGGTGCCCTCTTTCACCATCGCTTCTCATCAGATGGTGATATCGATTTTTATATGTATTACTGTTCTGGCTAGTGGTTGTAATTCTGATGTTTAGTACTGTATAATAACTAGATGTGGTGGAAAATTCTTCTAGAAGCTGCAGGCAGGCATAATTAAAGTTTCCAATCTTCTTTTGGTTGATAAGAGATTTGATGTATTTAGAACATATGGGATTGACAGATATATGTTAAACTAATAGGAATACTAAAGCAGTTTGTGGATGTTCTCGACGATCTATGTGACACACTATCGTACCAACTGCAGTGACGTAGACAGCCATTACACAGTCATCGTGCGAACAGGGAGTAGCGACTACCGCAAAACGATAGTCGGCCGAAACCGCTGACACGCGCGAAGATAAACACTTGTATACTGGACGCCTGCTAGGACAACCAGATGACGCGTACAGCCGAGAAGATCAACGCCCTCGTGCGCGAAGATGGCTCGATGGTCGACGCCCTCGAGGCGATCCGCCAGACGGCCGACGAGAACGGCGGCGAGGTCCAGTGGGGTGATGTCAGCGACGAGCTGACGAGCGGCCAGTGGGGCCGACTCATCGAGAAGGGCGTACTGATCGACGGCGACGAGGGGTTCGAAATCGCCGATCGGGACGCCTACGACGAGGCACTCGACGACGACCCCGACTCGATCGCCGCCGACGTTGATATCGACGAAGAGCAAACCCAGTGGTCACAGTGGGACAAACTCGCAGCCGTCGGTTCGGTCCTTTTGATGATCGGCTACTGGCTCGAGTCGGTTCGTGAGACCGTCGGTGGCACCATCGATATGGTGATGGCCCCACTCGATGCCGCATTGCCGTTTTATGCCGTAATTCTCGCGGTTGCGCTATTGACAGGTCTGTACTCGACGCTGTTGCAGGCGAATCTGATGAATCCGGAGGTTATCGGCAAGTATCAACAGCGGATGAAGTCGATGCAGGACAAACAGAAAGACGTCCGCGAGCGCAAACAAGAAGCCGAAGAACGCGGCGCGAGTGACGCCGAGATCGAGCGTCTCGAAAACGAAATGGAGGAGGTCCGCGAAGAGCAGATGGAGGCGATGGCCGAGAACATCGGGATGTTCAAAGAGCAGTTCCGTCCGATGGTCTGGATCATGCTGTTTACCATCCCGCTGTTCCTCTGGATGTATTGGAAGATCCTCGGCGGTCACGTCAGTCAGACCGAAATGACGATGATTATGCCGATCATCGGTGAAGTCGCACTCAACGAAGGACTGCTTGGACCGATGTGGGCCTGGATCGTCTGGTACTTCCTCTGTTCGATGGGCTTTACGCAACTGCTCCGGAAGGCCCTGAACATCGACATGACGCCGACGGGCACCTAATTCAAAACCCCTTTTACCTGCCCCGTCGCAGATCGGATATGTTACTCACCGTCTCCGGCCCACCGGGAAGCGGGAAGAGCACGACTGCGGAGTTGCTCGCCGACACCTTCGATCTCGACCACGTCAGCGGCGGTGACATCTTCAGGGACTTAGCCGACGAACGCGGCTACACCCCCCTCGAGTTCAACAAACTCGCCGAGGAAAACGACGAAATCGACCGCGATCTCGACCAGCGACTCTACGAGATTGCCCTCGAGGAAGACGACCTCGTGATCGAGTCACGGCTCGCCGGCTGGTTGGCAGGCGGGCAGGCCGACTTTCGGTTCTGGCTGGACGCTCCAGTACGCGTTCGCGGCGAGCGAATCGCCGATCGGGAGGAGAAAGATCCAGCGCGTGCAACGGAAGAAACCCAGGCACGCGAGGCCAGCGAAGCACAACGGTACGAGGAATACTACGGGATCGACATTCGAGATCTGACGATCTACGATCTGTCGATCAATACGGCGCGGTGGGAGCCCGACGCCGTCCTCGACATGCTCGTCACCGCCGTCGGCGAGTACGAGCCAGCCGGCGACGAAGGACAGACACGTATCGATCTCGATGCCGAATTCTAACGGATGACACTACGTGGCCCACCTGACGAGCGATCGCCTGCCGAGTTGCTTACGTTTGGCGTCGTCAACCTCGACAAACCGCCGGGCCCATCCTCGCATCAGGTGAGCGGCTGGCTCCGTGATGCCGTCTCGGAGACGCTCTCCGAGCGCGATGTCGACAGAACGATCGACCAAGCAGCCCACGCCGGGACGCTCGATCCCAAGGTCACCGGCTGTCTCCCCGTTATGCTCGGGGACGCAACACGGCTCGCACCGGTCTTTCTCGAAGGCTCGAAAGAGTACGTCGCCGTCCTCGAGTGTCACGGCAAGGTACCTGACGATGCTACCTCTATCGTCGCGGCGTTCGAGGGGCCGATCTATCAGAAGCCGCCGCGAAAGAGCGCAGTTTCTCGCCGGCTCCGCGTACGCGAAATCTACGATCTCGAAGTGCTCGAGCAGGCTGACCGACAACTTCTCCTGCGCATTCGCTGTGAAAGTGGGACCTACGTCCGCAAACTCTGCCACGACCTCGGACTCGCACTCGGTACGGGTGGTCATATGGGCCATCTCCGACGCACCGCGACGACGCCGTTCGACGACTCCGATCTCGACACCGCCACCGAGTTCGTCGACGCCCTCAGCTTCTGGCTCGAGGACGACGATCCCGAGCCACTCTCCGGGATCGTCGATCCGGCCGAACGTATCCTCGAGGACCTACCTCACGTCGAAATCGCCGAGACAGCAGCCGCCGAGGTCGCACACGGTGCCCCGGTCTACGCACCGGGCGTCCTTGCGGTAGACGCGGGTGTGACTACCGGTGATCTGGTCGCCTGCGTCATCGACAACGGATCGGCCGTCTGCCTCGGCCGGTTGGTCGGTGATCCCGACGCCGACTCGGGCGTCGTCGTCGACCTCGAGCGCGTCCTCGTCTGACCGCATGCTGTGGACCGGTACTCGACATCCACAGACAACCAAGCTGAAACGACACGCTTAAACGGCAGACAGCCCTCGGTTGACATGCGGGACCGTGGGGTAGTGGTATCCTCTGCGGATGGGGTCCGTAGGACCCGAGTTCAATTCTCGGCGGTCCCACTTGAAATTATCCCGGATCAATATTACTGCACGCTTAGCCGCTGCAGTTCCAAATTACTATCCGGGCCGTCATGTGATAAACACCCTTCTTTAAGTACGGGGTGGGCGGCATGAGTTCCGAGGCTGAGGAGCTGCCGCCAGCGGTCCACATGTGTCGTTTCTGTGGCTTCGAAATCGAGGCTGCAGATCAGGACTGTGCCGCCAAAGACGACGGGGTGTGTCGCCCATGATGCGCCTCGAGCAGGCACCGAACGGGACTCGGTGTCTGACCTGTGGGAGTCACGTCACGCCGCAGTTCCGACGTGGCTACGGCGACGAAAATGATCGTGCACACCGCTGTCCGACGTGCGATAACTACGAGCGACTCGCAGAGGGCAGTGCAGCCGGTCAGCACGTTCCGCTCCCTGACCCGCTCGAGGACCCATCTCGGTTCAACTCGACGCTCGAGGATCTACCAACGCAGGTCCGGTCGGTGATCGAATCTCGAGCAGTCGCGACCGACGGGGGTGAGGACCGTGAGTGATCGCGGTCACTGCACGGACGGAATGGAACGATCTGGGGGCGACCGAAGTAAGACCTTCTCTGCGTTCCCCTATATCGGCTCAAAGACGTACCTCGCACCGTGGATCGTTGACCACCTTCGAGCGCACGATAATTTCGTTGTCCCGTTCGGCGGCGCTGCTGGCGTAATGCTCAACAAGCCGCGCTCGAGCTGCGAGATATTCAACGATCGCGACGAGCACATTATTGAGTTCTTCCGTGCCTGCCGCGAACACCCTACGGAACTCGCCGAGCGTGTGCGTAACATCCCGTTCTCGAGGGCATTCTACGAGGAGTGTTCGCGATCATTCCGTGAGGGTGAAGGATGGCCTGACGATCCTGTAGAACGGGCTGCACGCTGGGTATATCTTCGATACGCCAGTTTCTCCGGTCGCTACGGACAGCGGGCCGGATTTGCAACCGATACGCCACGCGGTGGGCCGCAGAAGTCTCGAATTTGGCAGCAGATGCCGGAGCGTATCGTCGAGATACGCAACCGATTCCGAGGTGTCGCGATCGAGTGCTTAGACTACAGCGAGATTCTGGGGAGGTACGACGACAAGGATATCGACACGCTGTACTACTGCGATCCACCGTACACCGAAGCGAAGTCCGATTACTACCGCGGCCCCGAATTCAATCACCAAGCGTTCGTAGAAAATCTCGCCAATGTCGACGGCTACTGGATCGTTTCCTATCAAGAACCTCCCAAAGGTCTCGAGGACCTCGCGACGACTGTCGTTGAGCGCACTTACAACCGCTCAGCGGGTGAGCAGAACGAGGACAGGACGGAACGCCTGTTCCTCAACTACGAGCCGAACACGGGCCCGGTGTTCGTCGACGCGACGACGAGTCAGCAGACCTTAGTTGCAGCCACAGACGGCGGTAACGGCGGTACGCCCAGGGGGACTAGCCGCGAGGCCGGTACGGAGGGGAAGTAGGATGCTCGGGCTCCTGCTGATTCCAGTGGTCGTCTACGCGTGCATCAAGATCGACCTGTGGTCTCGAGAGCGTGCGAGACAGGCCCAGATCGATCGGCTGTCTACCGGAGGTGTCTCGAGCGATGAGTGAGGCTGTGGACCGCCTCTGGGTGACACTCGTTGGGCTCGCAGCCGGAGACGCGATCACGACGCTCGTCGCGCTATCGCTCGGCCTTCCGGAAGCGAACCCCGTCATCGTCGCAGCGATCGACGCCGTCGGATTGCTCGGTGTCCCACTCTCCCAGCTCGTCTACATCACGGCCGCCTGGCTGGTCGTCCGCCAGGTCGACCGAAATCAGCACTGGGTTCTCGCTGCCGGAATCGTTCCGTCGGCTCTCGTCGTCGCGAACAACACGGTCTGGATTGCGCTCGTGGTCAGCGGGGTGATTCCATGAGTCGACCGCAGCAGTCTCGACTCGCTGCCTCGAGACAGGCCGGTGATCGATCCGAATCGGTCGTCCTCGAGTACGTCGACGCGCTTCGATACGTTCCCGATACCGAGTCGCCCCACTACGATGCGATCGCCGAGCGAACCATCGGCGCGACCGAACGCCTCCCGTTCGTCGGTATCGTCGTCCTCGAGTCCGGGACGCCGGTCGAGATCAAGAGTGTCTCGGTCGTCTACGGCGAGCGTCAGCGACGCGGGCGGTTTCAACCCCGGCGCAGTCAGCACGAGACGCTGCTCGCCATGGGTGGTGTCTACCTGTTCGCCGTCTGTACTCCGCACGATCGTGAGTTGATCGCGGCGAAGGTCGTGCCGGCGACGCAGATGGATCACCTGATCGATGTCGTTACGAACGGCTGGCGTTCGGCCGGTGACGGCCGCAGCGAGGAGTATGTCCAGTTCAGTTGGTCGCGAGTCTTCGATCCCGAGGAGATCCAGCCATGAGCACCGACACGGACCGCGATCTCGAGGCCGAACTCGAGAGTCCGCGTGCGGGACAGTCGGGGATTCCTATCGATGCCGTATGTACCGGCTGCGGCCGGGTTCGGGTCAAACGTGCTGAACCAGAGGAGATGGGGCAGCACCCCCAGATCGATCCAATGGCGCTCGAGGCGACCGATTGCACCTCGTTCAAGCACGTCTGTCACCCCTGCGGGAGCGCGACGTGGTGGAATCCCGTCGCCGTTCTTACCGGGCTGATCGAGTCTGACGGTGATGAGGATGAGCCGCGAGCCTGATCGGGACGACCTCGAGAACGCTACCGACGACGCGTTCGATGTTCTCGAGGGGGCCGAGACACTGTCGGGAGCGGACGACGAGATCGAGACCTCGATCGAGCAGACCGAAGTCCGAACTACCGGGGCCGACGAGATCGACGGCGTCGAACTCGAGTTCGACGAGGACAAGGACGACGCCGATGAGTCCGGTCCTCGAGCGGTGTGTCGGTTCTGCCAGACCGAGTTTAACAACCGAGTTTCCGAACGGCGACACCACTCCGAGGACCGCTGTAAGGAAGGCTCACCAGCGTTCCGTCCGGACGGCCGGCCGCTGATCGATCCCCAGCTACACAAGTTCGGCGCTCATTTCCTGTTCGTTCCTGGCCTCGGCGATCTCCGTGGCGGTCAAGATGGGCTTGCACCGTTCTTCGGGATCGTTTCGCAGTTTGACGAGCGCTGCCTGCAAGGCGAGAACGGTGAGGACGGCGTCGGAACCTTCGAAAGTGCTGGCGATACCTGGGAACTCAACCACGACGAAGACAAGGTCAAGTACTGGCAGGGGCAGATCGAGACTCGTCCAGGCGACTCGGGCGACGCGTACTACGAGTACCAGATCGGTGTCGTGGCCGACGATGCTGTTGGTCGGAAACGGATCAACTTCCAGTTTCGGCCGTCACTTCCCGAGGCGATGAACGCCAAGAGTGGCGATCGAATCCAGTCGATGCCGGCGGATCTCCCCGAGGGCATTCGTGTCCAGGTCGAGAGCGCGAACGTCGAACCCGACGAGATCTTCGACGTGCTGCAAGACCTCATGGTCGAGATCGATGTCGATCCGGAGTACTTCAAAATCGAGAACCTGCATGAGCACTCGCGAGTGACCGGTCTCGAGTTGTACGTCCGCGCCGTTCGCGAGATCGTCGAGCAGCAGGTCATCGAGACGAACGCGCTGCTCGATCGGCTGTCTCAGTTCTCGAGTATCCGACGCGGTCGCGGTAAATACGAGTGGGACAACGAGGAGATCATCGGCCACCGTCACGCGGTCGCGATGAACGATACCTCGCTCGAGAAGCTCTACGGCGACCACGAGATCGGGAAGTTATTGAAGAGCTACCTGATGAAAAATCCCGAGAAGCAGGGTGGTCCGACTGCCGAGCCGAAGATCGAAGTGCAGTGGAACAAGGAGTACAGCGATTATCTCGGTGGCAACGCCGTCCCCTGGAACGATCCAGACGGCTACGATTTCGACGATCTTCGCGACGAACTCGATACGCATCTGATGTTCGCGCTGAACGCCGCGGAGTTGCCGCTGCGAGCGGATCCGAGCGTGTACGTCGCCGACGAATACTGGAATGTCACCGAGTCCGACCGCGATATCACGGTCCACACCGATCCGACCGAGCAACTGAAAGAAGCCGAAGAAGATCTGACTCGAGCCCAGTTCGCCCGTGACGATCTGACTGCTACTGATCGTGCCTTTATCCAAGCGTTGGCTGACGGTGGACCCCAGCACTACGAGCAACTCGTCGAGAAGACCGAGACCTCAAGCAGTAGCGTCTACCGGTCGATCGATAAGTGGGGCTCGCTCGTCGAGAAGGTCGGTCGTGGTACGTACGACATGGCTGATGACGTTGTTCGCGAGAAGATCGAAGACGTATTCGCCGCGCTCGAGGATGTCACTGAGTGGGTCGAGGACGGTATCGACGCGATCGTTGACGGCAGCGAGGAGATCGCCGACGACTCGCCGCTCGCGAAGTGGGCGCGACGACACGGCGCTGTCTTTGCCGAGCGCTACGACGAACTCGAGGTCGAACTCAATGGAAGCTATTCGAAGTACGAACTGCAGAAGCTACTTCGATCCGGGCTGAAAGCTGCGGAGAAGACCGGTGCGAAAACTCGAGCGCGGTTCGTCGACGGCACGTTCAGTTACCGGCTCGGCGGTGATCGCCGCGAGAACCAGGAGCCGTTCCACTACGTTGGCGATCGCCTGTTCTGTCTCGGGAACGCCGCGGAATAGAGTTGGTTAGTGGCAACACGGTTCTGGCACTTCTTTTCTACAACCTGAGTTTCGCGTTTTTCTGAGTTATACAAACACAGTTTCATTCGGGGTGACGAGAGACATCCATCCCGGCCGCTCGAAGTACATCACTAATCTGGTATGTCCCGGTCTTTGGGCATCCCCCCTTAGGGCGTGTGCCTAAGGGCACAACTTCAAAAAAACCGCGGCGGCTGCTCGGTCAGCTGTTGCAGAGGAAACAGTCGAAACGTACCCCGCCCGAAGGGCGGCGCGCGAAAATTCTCGATTTTTAGAACGGCCAAAATTGTCCGGTGTCACCACCACGACCAACATTCGCCGGAACTCGATCCTGCGTGACAAATAGGCCGGTGTCAGCCGACCGATCGACGCCTCGAACCGGATCCGGTTGCGGGTTCGATGGCGTGAACCACCCCGTCCGTGCATCCCGTTCGAACTGCACCGGATCGACTGGCTCGGGGGCTGCCCGTCGTTCGCGATGACACTCTTCAGCAGCCCGTTCGACGAACTCGTGACCGTACTCGGCGCGAATATCCGCGATCGTCTCCTGGGCACGACGAACACGAGCACTCGAGACGCTGGGATCCTCACCAGCCAGAATCGCCCGGAACACGTCGGGATCGTGTTCGTCGCTCAGCTCCATACAGAGTTCGATCACTTCGTCGGCCGCTCGCTCGCGTTGCTGAACCGGAGCCCCGACAGCGCCGGCAGCCATCGCATCGAACGCACCCTCGCGTGCGTGCTCGTCCATTCGAGCCCCGCGTTCATCGCGACGAGCTTGCTCGGCGATCGACCGATGTTCGTCGACGGTCAGCTGCGGATCGTAGTAGGCGAGCCAGTCGTCGACGCCGCTGCCCTGGAGGACTGCTTTCGCGGACTGGGCGTGAAAGAGTAACCGCCCGTCCCAATCGATTCGCGACTCGAGCTGTGATCGCTCGGACCGAGTCAGCTCGGCCTGGCCGAACTGGTCGGCTCGGTGGGCGCGACTCTCGGCGGCCTCGAGGGCGATCGCATCGATCACGTCGTCCGGCGCGTCGCCCCAGACGCGAACCGTCTTCTCTCGGCGGGTGTCCGTCGAATCGAGTGCGTCAGGATAACGATCTCGAGCGGCGTTCGCCGCGTCGAGCGAGTGAAACTCGATCTCGATCGGGTCCGGTTCGAAGACGTCGGCCGGCGCGTGCTCCTGGTCGCCGTTCGGTCCGGTCGGCTCGAGGACGCCCGCCTGGTCGGCGGCCGCGATGTTCTGGTCGATCGGGACCGGATCGACTGTCGGCTCTTCCCACTCGGGCGTGTCGACGATCGTCGCCTCGCCGCCACCCAGGGACGCTTGCCCATCGATCGTCTCGGTCGTCTCGACCAGCGCCGCCTGTTCGCCAGTGTCGCCGCCGGCTGCACTCGTATCGACGAACGCCTCGGAGCCGACGGTCTCGCTCTCTCGTTGCTCACGTCGTGCCGTGCGTTGGGCAGCGTCGCCGACCTCGAGCGTCGCCTGCTGTGCTCGGTCATCGAACCAGCCGCCGTTATTGGTCTGTGTCATCGGTGGCGGTGTGTCAAACCCGGTGTGAAAACTGTTGCTCTCGCTCGAGTGGGCAGGCGTAGCACGAGCGCGACGCACAGACGGGAAACGTCCGTTCGCGGGAAGGTCCCGGTCTCACAAATCGATCGGCGATTTTCACCGGTCCTACTCCATGATATACTATTCTGCCCTTCTTTCTTCTTGCAGGATCAACCCCTTCGATCCTTTCGCCCTCTTGCGGTTTTCTTTGAGTGATTCCGAAATTCGGCGTATCTTTACGATAGTCTCTATCTCGGAATTAGGGCGCTGTCTTGCGATTCTGGTCGTTTTTAATTGTCTCGGATAATCTGACCAACTCGAGAGCCACTGAGTCCGATGGCCTTCCCGATGTCATTCTGCGTCAGTTCCGTGTTCTCGTAGACTCCCTCGAGAATCTCTTGTTTCACCTCTTTTTCGGCGTCTTCAACCGCTCGCTCGACGATTTCCTCGTGCTCGTCTCGCCAGAGCAGATTCGACTCCTCGAGCCCCTCGTACCGATCGTCCTTCAGATCCGAGAGATACTGATAATCCGGATCGTTGTCGATCGGGTCCCACTCGAGGTATTGGAGAATCTTGGGCTGGAGTTTCCGCTGCGTTGCCGAGTCGGGTTGATCGTATCGGTAGACCTTGGCTTCGCCCTGATCGGTGACGTGGATCCGGAGGTCGGACATCTCGATCAGTCGGACATCGAGCGCGGAGATCGACGGGAGCGTTGCCTGCAAGAGGTACTGGCGGTACCGACACATCTGGAAGAGTTGCGTTAGTTCGACGTTCGCTGTCGAGTTGCTTCGGCGGTTGTCCGCGATGACGCCGACTTCATCCAAAATCGGCGCACTCTGGAACGGTGCCGTTCGAAGCAGGTGGATGGCTGTCTTCGCATCCATCGCGGCGTGGTCTTCCGCACAGAAGTTCGAATGGTGGGCCTTCGCCACCGATATTGCCCCGCTTGTTTTTCCGAGTCCGACCCCCGCGTTTCGACCGGTCCAGATGATCCGGATATCTCGCTCATTTCGCCAGCGTTTCTCGATGAAGTCGTGAATATCGAACGTCGATCGGTAGGGATCGAAGTCCTCGACTGGCAGCTCGCGAACCTCGAGCGTACGCTGTTGCTCGATCGATGGCGAGGACAGCGTTACAGGTCCCTCTTCGGCAGGATCGATCGTCGGGTCGAACGTCGAGTCGACGCTCATTCGTCACTCACCGCCACATCCGGTTCTGCATCGTTCGTTTCGACTTGGCTCTGATCTATCCGTTTGCGTTCCGGTGCTGCGCCTTGTCCGGGTGAAAACGGCGAATCGCGGAACAACTGATCGAGAACCATCACCGCCCTGGCTGCGATCTCCGGGGGCATGATCCGCGAAACCTCTTCGGTTTTGATTGATTCGCCTTCGACCGCATCCTCTGATCGGATTTCTTGTTTTTCGACCGAGTAGACCCACGGATCGAGGTTTTTCAGTCCCTTGATCCAATCGCCGTCATCGTCCTTGTATAACGGGACTTCATCCCAATAGTAGGCCGACGTAATCGCCCACGGTCGAAGCGTGACGTAATAGTGCGTTGTGGCGACGTGAAGCGACGTTTTCGATTGGTCGATAGTATCGTCGTCATACGATCCAGCCAAAACTTGATTGACCGTCCGAAGCGCCTGTCGCGCTTCTCGAGAGGCTTGGTGAACGTCCTGTACAACCATCGCACCGTTATCGGCACTCTGCATAGGGCGTTGCTGTCAAATTGGCTGTCTTATACTCTGGGGTAAGAATTAAGACAGTCTGGTTGACCACACGCTCCGCATGGCTACATCCAGCCAGGCCGCTGTCGAACTCGAGACCGAGTCGGGAGCGGGATCGAACGGAGGGGCACCGAGTTTCAAACGCCGGATCGCGAACGTTGCGACTGTTGGCTCCTGTTCGGGACCAGCAGACGCGGCGATTGCGGCGAACGAACACGCCGAAGACGTAGCGACGCAGCAGTTCAACAACGTGCTGGTTCGGGGGATCATGACCGTGCTCATCGGTGGGATTCTCCTCACGTTGGCGGGGGTGATCATCACCGATTTCGTCGAGATCATGCCCGAGGGGACCGACACGGATCCAGCGCTGATCCCTCGAGAGGATATTACGTCGCCGCTTGCGACGGCGCTCGGACTGGCGGCGATCTCGCTGGTCGTGCCGATCGTCGCGGGGGTCGTCGCGTTGCTGATGGGCTCGTTCGGCGGGTTCATGGGCAACGGCGGCGGGGGTGGCTTCGGCGGGCGTCGATAATCCATCGCTCCGGTACTTTTAAGATAGCCTATTTGACCACACGGCGAGCATGGCTGCATCCAGCCAGGCCGCCGAGATCGAGGTCGAGGTGGCACCAGACGCGAACGAGGAGCAGAGTCTCAGAGAACGAGTCGCAGACGTTGCGACGACCGGGTTCAACCGCGGACCTGCAGACGCGGCGATTGCGGCGAACGAGCACGCCGAGGATGTCGCAACCCAGCAGTTCAACAACGTGCTGGTGCAGGGCATCATGACCGTCCTGATCGGCGGGATTCTCCTGACGCTTGCGGGGGTGATCATTACGGACTTCGTCGAGATCATGCCCAGCGACGGGTTCATCTCGCAGGAGGAACTCACCGATCCGCTCGGGACCGCGCTCGGACTGGCAGCGATCTCGCTGGTCGTCCCGATCGTCGCCGGCGTTGTGGCGTTGCTCATGGGGTCGTTCGGCGGCTTCATGGGCAACGGTGGCGGAATGTCTCGAGGACGGCGCTAACGGCGGTTTAACCTTTTATGAATACCACGGGAACACTTGCATCGCTGACACTCGTCGCTATCCTGGGAGTTGCAACGACCGTCGCCGCAGCCGGCTTTTACGCTGGCGAAGCGGACGCGACAGGCGTCGAAACGGCGTTGTTCGAGACGCTCGATACCGTTGCTGGTCCGCTGTTTGTCGCGTTGATCCTGTTGCTATTCGTCGTGTTCGTTGTCTCGATCGCAATCACGTCGAAGAACAGCATCTACGGGGGGCGCGGCCGATGATCTGGCCGATCTTCCTCTCGCTATTCTGGGCTGGCCTGGGCGCTGCGTACGTCTCTGTCGTCCGTCGCGAAGCCGAGTTGCTGTTCGGTGGGCTGTCGTTTCTCTGCTGGCTCGGCGTCGCGTTCTCGTCGACGTCGATCGAGGTCGCCGTCGGCAGCTCCCTCGAGGAGGTCGGTGAACCCGGCCTGACGGCGATCGGTCTCTTCGGCGTCGTTGGCATGCTCATCTGGATACTGCTTGTCGTCGCCGATCGCGTGCCGACGGACGGCGATGCAATTGATCACGAACCTGATAACCATGAGTACGAATACTGATCAGTCGCGAGCTGCATCGAGCGCGAAAGCGAACGGACAGAGTCCGACCCAAGGCGTCGCCCGCCGTTCTCGATCGAAACCGGAGTCGCTCGGATCGAAAGACAGCGAGTACGTCGACACGATCGTCGAAGCCGACGCGATTCACGAGCGCTGGCAGTCCTGGCTCGAGACGGACTTTTCGAAGGACTTCCCGCTGGCGAAGTACCCCGGCGGTCACGCCGAGGACGAGGAGTTGCTGGTGCTGAACCGGATGGACATGTTTCGGAAGAGCCATCCGCCGGAGGAGTCGGCCATGCAGGGCGAAATCCGCGAAGGGTTCGTCGGCGACCAGAAGGAATCGGTCGGTGCTGACGACCTGTACCTCTTGCAGTCGTACCTGCGTCGGATCGTCGCCCGCATGACCCGTGGCGAGCGGGGTTGGCAGCAGGACAAGTTCGACGGCGTGCTGTCGGTCTCGAAAACGGAGAGTCAGGGCGGACGATCGCTCAAAGAGAAGATTTTCGGGTGAAATACGATGAGTCTGAACCTACGCGAACGACTGGCGAACTGGCATATGAGACGGGCGATGTCGACGATCGGGACGGCCGTCCTGGTCGAAGACGACGACAACCAGTACTCGCTCTACAAGGGCGAGTACGATCCCGAGATGAACGCCGTCGTCTGTGAGTGGGGCGGTGACGAGCACAAGTTCAAGCTCGACGGCGAGGGTGGTGTCGGCTCGTTCTGTGGCGGCGGGCTCGCACTCGCCTACCGGCGACTCGGTGCCCTCTCGAGCGTGGCGAACGCTCGAGCCTCTCGTGAGGTGCCGGCGGTCACTGACGGTGGAACGATCGACGACGCTGATCCCGAGACGGAGCTCGAGGTTCCCCTCGAGACAGCCGGCGTCAAACTCGGGAATGTGATGAAAGCCGCGCCGCACAAGTACGATCCCGAGGACCTGGTGAAAGCCGAACAGCGGGGCTATCTCTTCGCGAAAGAGGAGAGTTCGATGCCCAGCTACGCGCTGATCATCGGGACGCTCATGCTCGGGTTGCTCGCCGGGGCGCTGCTCGTGTACTTCACGACCGGTAGCGACGGCGGATCGACGCTCTCACTGATGGCCGGCCTGGGGCTGGTGGGGTGATCCGATGGCCGACGATCGCCTTCGCGGTGCCCTTCGATCTGGATTCGAGGCGGCACTCGGGACGCCGGATCGGATTCGAGATCGCGTCGAAACGGGTGCCGATCGAGTAACCGACGCGGTCGATGATGCAACAGACCGCGTTCGCAGCGGTACCGATCACGCGACTGATCGCGCGGATGCTGCCCGTGAGCGAGCCGGCGGTGGGGCCGCAACTGCACGCGAGCGAGTTACCGAGACGACGACCGACGCTCGAGGTCGCGTCGAGGACGGCGTCGACAGTGTGCCCGACCGTCAGGCGGTTCGGTCACAGATCGATGACTACCGCGAAGACTCACGGCAGGTCAGAGACGAAACGACGACGGGTGTCGTCCCTCACGCGGGGCTTGGTCGTGGCCGGACTGTTCGAGCCGGGTCACAGGTCGTTGGACGTGGGAGAAGCGTCGTCGGCCGTGCTCGAGAGGCTGAGCTTGGATCTGACATCGCCGTTGGTGGCGCAGCGTTGGCCGGTGCAGTCGGTATCGATCAGGCCAGGCAACACGACCTTGGGCGTTCCGAACTCACCGTCCCAGAAACGACCCATCAGACGGAGATCGAAACGCCAGCCGAGCAGACAGAGCCGGGTGAGATTCCAGCGCCGGAGCAGCCGACGGCCCACCGCAACGAACTCGTGCCGTCTGCTCCAACGGCCGATCGGCCAGAGGTTCGTGTTCCCGATCGCGCCGACGAGGTCGCTCGCGTCGGCGGGCTGGGCGAGCAAATCGGTCGGGAAGAACACACGGATGACGAGATCGTCATCTCGAGAGACGAGATTCTGTCGCCTGAGGAAGTCGAACGCGAACGGCTCGAGCAGGCACGCGAAGAGTGGGACGAGACCGACGAACACACTAACGAACGGGAGTGGTTCTGGAGGCCCGAAGGTACCCAGACAGAGGAGACGGGAAGCGAGCGGACCCAGCAACCGCAGCAGCGAGAGCTGGGTAGCGAGCATCTCACGGCGACGCTCATGGGGCCGGCTACCGAGCCACGTGTGAGTGGGTTTGAGGATACCACTACGTCGCAGATCGATGTCGAACTCGAGGAACTCACACACGATCCGGACGAACGCCAACAGCAGGACCAGCACCAAGAGCAGCCTCAACACCAGTGGCACCCGCAAGATCAGGGGCAACCCCAGGACCAACCTCTCGATCAGTCGCAGGCGATCGGACTCGAGCAACAGTTAGCGCTGCAGTTGGACCAGCAACCAGCACAACAGCCAGCGACGTATCCAGAACAGCCGGCGCCGCAAAACTGGGAGAGTCCGGGGTATCCGACGGGGCCAGGTCACGCCGGTCCGCAGCAATCTCCACAGCCACGGCAGCCGCCGCGGTTGCCACGGTTCGACCTCGAGGACAGCGAAGAACAGTATCCGGTAGAATTCGACGAGCTCGGGTTCGCAGAATGGGAAAACCCGATGTGGAGCCCGGCAGAGGTCGCCAGTTCGGAATCGAGCGCTGGTGATCAGGCGGACGATCCAGTCGATCGTCTCTCCGAGATGCTGGGTGGTCCACGATGACCGAGACGACCACAGTCGAGTACGAGCTGGCGTGGGCCGTCATTATCGTGGTCACGTCGGTCCTGCTCGTCGGCTTCCTCTGGGTGATTCTGGATATCTTCGTCCAGCACATCCTCGCTGAGACCACCGATGTGCCCAGCTACACAGCCGATCGCGTCGATTACTCGACGGGCTGGTTACTCCGATTCTGGACGTTCATCCCCGCGATGGCGCTGGGCTCATTCGTCGCCTGGGGACTGCTACGAGCGGTTTCCGAGCGAGGTGGTCCGCTGTGAGTCATCCCGCACTCGCCTGGATGCTCGTGATGGTCGTCTTCGTCATCCTGTTCGTGGTAGTCTGGATGGCCGGCATGCTTGTCGGCGATCTGTTCCCCGCCCTCGAGGCGATGGGCAACGACTTCGTCCCGGTCGAGATCGTCACCGACGCGATCCTGATCTGGATGCCGATCGGGCTCGGCATCGGGTTCGTGCTCTGGGCGCTCGCGTACACGTTCATCAGCGAGGCGGTGGTCCGATGACGGCGATTAGTTTGTCTGTGCTGTCGCTCACTCGAGGACAGTACCGGACGATCGCGCTGGTGTTTTTGATGGTCGCGAGCCTACCGGTGATGAGTATCGCGTTTACGGGCGGAATGGGAAATAATGGGACAGTGGCCGCAGAGAATGAGTCTGAAAGAGTTTTCTATGCATCGCAGGATACTGCTGGTGCTGTTGACTCGTCTGACGGATCAGATCTGTGGGATACTGGATTTGAATCTGAGGCAGTCCAACTGAGTCCAGATGACAGTATCTTGTATGTAGCAGAACAGGACGTTGATGATAGAGTTAGGGCATTAGATGCATCTGATGGGGAAGAAATATGGTCAATAGATATAGAATCATATCACGTCGAAATCACTCCAGATGGTGGCACTTTATTTTTATATAGCGAACCTACTTTAACTGCTGTTGACACTGACGACGGGTCAATACTTTGGGAAGAAAATATTGATCATCTCACTTGGGGATGGAACTCAATAAGTTATGCTGACGGATCGATATACGGGTCATCATCGACTGGCGAATTTTCCCGCTTTGATCTTGACACGAGAGGTTTAGATATAATCAGGGATGATGATCAGCCTTCATTGTATTCTGTGGATGCAGACGGAGATACAATATTAATCGGGACAGGATCAAGCGAGGTGGTGAGGTATGACCGTATTGACGGAGATCATATTGCTCAATGGACCTCTGAGGACCTCTCTGGATCTTCAAATGTAGACGATATATCAATAAATCCAACTGAGTCAACTGCCTACGCTACGACTGACGAAACAACAGCTATTGACATATATGATGGGTCCCATGATTGGGTATATAATGACACATCTGCAGAAGCCACGGCACCGTCTACCGATGGATCATTTGTGTATGTCGGAGGATTTGACAACGGCTTAGGATCTATAGACTCGTCTGATGGCTCCGAAGATTGGTTTATATATCCGGTTGGAGACCAGGATTCAGTAGTTGATATAACGGCAGGGGGTAGCGTCATAGCAGAGTCAGACCCAATCACTGGCCAAGTCGTCGATCAATCCGGCGACCAAGTTGATCAGGTTGACGGCGCGACCGTCCGCGCTGTCGATCAAGACGATGTCATCATTGAATCCGTCGTGACCGATGAGAACGGCGAGTTCGAGTTCGACGGGAATGCTGTCGGTAGTGAGGAGATCACAGTCGAAATTCTCATCGACCAGGAGCCGGTCTACGAATCGCCAGAGACGTTCGAACCGGAGCCAGGGGACGATCTCGGTGTCTTCGATATTTCGACTGCCATCACCGGCCAGATCGTCGATGAACACGAGAACGAGGACGAACGAGTCCCGGTTCCGAACGCAACCGTGCTCGCAGTCGACGACGATGGGCAGATAATCGATACGGCACTCACTGACGAAACAGGTCTCTTCGAATTCGACGAAGAGGACGTTGCAGAGACCCTCATTACCGTCGAAGTCAATATCGGCCCGAACAAGCGGTTTGACTCGGAGCCACAGGCGTACTATCCCGAAGCCGGCGACCACCTGGGGACCTTCGCAGTCGAGATGTCCGATCCAGAACTGCTCGAGCCGGAACCGGACGGCGACTACTCAGTGCCCGCTATCGGGCAGGGAACTGAACTCGAGGTCACCGTCGCGGACGATGACTTCCCCACGAGCGAGGTGTTCGTCGAGTTTTACGCCGTCTCAAACGGCGACTACATCCCGATCGGCAACGAGACAGTCCATCTCGATGCACCAGATAGCGAGCGTGTGTCGACGACCTGGCCGGCCGCGAACGAGCAAGGCGTCTACGAGTGGGCTGCCGTCGCTGGCGATATGTACAACTCGACGGCAATCGCCGAAACCGGGACGCTGACGTTCGAAATCGACAGTGACGCGCCAATCATCCGCGGCGCAACGGCCTCGCCGGACGACGAGGTCGTGACTGGCGATGTCGACCTCGAGGTCGACGTGGAACATCACGGCTTCCCCGAGGACGGAGTCACCGTCGAGTTCTACGAGTACGATAGCGGCGATCCGGAGGTCGACGAACTGATCGGCTCGGATACGCTCGAGAGCAACGACACGGCCAGGACGCCGTGGGCCGTCGACGGCGAGACGCTGGAGTGGTACGTCGTCGCCGAGAGTGACGCGGGTCACGTCGTCTTTTCCGACATCTTCTCGTTCGGGATGGCCGGCGACCTCGAGGTGCGTGATGCAGTAACTGGCGAGCTGGTCGACGATCGATCTGTCGAGATCGACGTGACCGCCCCGGACGAGAGTTTCACGACCGAGGTCTCGGACGGGATCTTCGATATCTCGCAGCTCGACAGCCAGGACGAAACCGTTCGCTTCGAGATCAGTGCGATGGACTACTACCCACGAACCGTCGAACTACGGTCGACTGTCGGCGGTGAAACGGTCTTCCTCGAGCGCGGTCCCGACTGGGAAGCAGATCCACCCGACGACGAGGACGATCCCGACGACACGCCGGATCACGAAGACGACGAAGATACGGTTCTGGTTCGGTTCGAATTGAACGATCGGACCGGCGATTTCGACCCGGACGAGACGCTACTCCGTGTTACCGAACAGGTCGATAACGAGTCACAGCTCGCACACAGCGAGACATTCGGATCGATCAATCGCGTCGACGTGACGCTGACTCGAGACGATCGATACGACCTCGAGATCGAGAGCGACGACGGCGGTGTCCGTGGCATGGGTGGGTTCACGGCGTCAGAATCGGAGGTCGTCGAACTCGATGTCGGCGATCTTTCCTGGCCAGTCCCCCGCGAAGAGGGCTACGAGTTCGACGCGCGGTTGAGCGAGGACGGCAATCTCGAGATTCGCTGGATCGACGAGGACGAACTCACTCGCCCGCTCGAGATTACGGTCACGGACTACGAAGAAGGATACACCGTCCACAGAGATTACGAGGCGTCGCTCATCGGACACTACGCAGAGACGGTCAACGTCAGCGACGACCGGACCTACGAGGTCACAGCCGAAGCTACTCGAGATGGGGAGACCGTCGAACTGACACAGATCGTCGGCCCGACGGATATGGACGTCGAGCCGCCGCTTGGCGAGAAAACGATGGCGGCGATTTCGGCTGTGGCCGTGGTCGTCGTCGCGGGGATCGTCGGCGGGGCGCTGTCGGGGATCGGCGCGGTGCTCGTCGCGATATTCGCGGGGCTACTGGCCGTCATGGGGTGGCTGCCGGTGCCGTGGTCGGCGATCGTCGTCGCGCTGGTCGTCTCGGTGATGTTCTACGTAGGTGATACCACATGATGTCGACCCGTGCGCTGGCGGTCTTTCTGGTCTGTCTGGCCGCGAGTTCGGCGTTCGTCTCGGCGGTCGGCTTCAGCGAGGTGATCGGCGACCAGGAGGTCGGCATCGAAGAGCAGGTCAACCAGACCGAAGAGGAGCTTCGAGACGCTGGTCCAAGCGACGAGGATCGATCCGACGACGGACTGCTGGCGTTGACCTACGGTGCGATGGGCGTGCTTCAGGACGTGGCCGGGATGATCTTCTTCCTTCCCCAGGTGTTGCACAACCTGGGGCTTCCGCTGGCCGCCGCGACGTTCGTTTCCGCGCCGGTGTACGTCGTCGTCGGGCTCTCACTGATCGAGTTCGCTCGAGGTGACCGGCTCCGATGACTGACGATCCAGTAGGTGACGACGGGATGCCGGGCGCTGGTCCGGAGGATCTTCCCGAGGGCGCGGACGGCCTCGAGCAGCTGGTCGAGGGCGAGATCATCGAGTTAGTGCTGTCGCCGTATCTCGACGTGCTTGGCCCGGTGTTCGCGGTCGTGCTGATCGGCGGGATCTTCACGATGCTGTGGATCTGGGCCGGCGACATTTCGTTGCCGATCGTCGTCGGCATCGTGCTGTCGGGGCTGTTGGTGACGGTGCTGCCGTGGCAACTCGTCGGGCTCCTCGAGGACCTGATTATCATCGGGATGGCCGTCGCGCTGTTCTCGGCGTGGTGGATGCGAACCAGTGGGGGCCTTCGATGAGAGTCGTTCGGCGGTCGGTATCGGTCGGTATCGACTGGCTGCAGGTCGTCTCGATTTCGCTGTTGTTCCCATGGGTACTACTGCACGAGGCGAGTCACGCGGTCGCGGCACTTCCCTGGAGTGACAGCATAGCGGTATCGATCTACCCGCCTCAAGCGTCCATCGTATTCGAGGACTCGAGTCGGTCCGTCCTGGCCGTAGTTGGACTCGCGCCGACGATCGTCGGCTACGCGATCGCGGCGATCGTGGTGGCAGTCGTTGGCTGGCCAGTCTGGTTTGGGCTCGTCGACCTCTACGTTCTGCTTGGCTGGCTCGTACTGACGATACCGAGCCCTGGTGATGTCCGGCCGGTCCTCTCTAACTGAGGTCGTAGTCTTCGCTGTTGACGACCGTCTCGTCACCATTTTGGACTCCAATCACTGTTATTCGACCGGATTCGGCACCGGACTCGAGGTCATCGTCACTGATCCGAAGCGTATCACCGACATCGAGTTCCTCGAGATCGTCGTCCTCGAGCGAGCCAGTCGGTGGCGACTCGAGGTTACCCGCCGGATCGCCGATGATGGTGACGTGGTCGGCGTTCCCGAGCGTAATGATGTCGACGACGATTGTGTTCGTCGTGTCTTCCACGTCGATCGTTATACCGGCCTGGATATCGTCGCCCCCGGGATCGATGTCCATTGCGAACCCGGCGACCACGGCAGCGAGGATGACGGTGACTGCTACGAGTAGGATGATGCCGATGACTGGCGATACCGCTCGCTGGCCATGCTGTTCTCGAGGCATGTGTGGAATAGAAAGAACGGGTGTGGTCAGTTAGTTGTCCCAGCTAGCGACAACTTGAAGATCGCCATCTATCTCGCCGTAAACGGTAATTTCGTTGATTTCATCGCCACCGGAAAGAGTGTCGAAATCATTATCAATATCGTCAATATCGTCGTCAGTACCAAGATCATCACTATTCAATTCAACCGAAGTCCCGACACTCCATGTAGAATCAGGATCAGCAGAACCTTCGGCCTCATCGGTTACGTATTCAGAGGAACCTCCGTCTTCTGTCACTTCAACGTAAATTGCGTCAGTGTTCCCTTCATCAATTACCTGGGTAGTAACGTGATCTCCAGACTCGTCGAAGTCGATCCCGGCATTCGCGGACCCGCTCATATCACCGAGGTCCATCACAAACGCAGCAATCACAGCGGCCAAAATTACTGTGATAGCTACCATCAATATGACACCTATAACGGGTGATACCGCACGTTCATCGTCCGATCCGACCAGTTTGTTCGTGATTTGTTTTCCGTCGAACATGTTTATCCTTTGCACAGCACCGTGAACGGTCGGAACGATTATCCCACGCGGTGTGATACCGTGTAGGTGCGGATGGATTGGGGGTTGAAACCATCCTCC
>NZ_RBZW01000032.1:94633-117596 GCF_006543045.1 Salinadaptatus halalkaliphilus
CCTTGTTGGATCGGTACAGCACCCCCTTGAAGCGTCGCTGTCTGTCGGTTTCATCCAGTCCTATCGGACGGAAACACGTATACGATGTCCACATAGTGGAATGACTGTGAACGACCCGGATACGCTGGTTTCACCGATCGACCTCGCCCGTACCTACCAGGGGGAGGCCTACGACGATCCGTGGACTGCGGTTGAGGATTACCAACGGGTCCTCGAGTACACCGGGCGGAATCCGAACGCGAGTGCCGGCAAGGTCGCCGCGAGTCTCGATCTCCCGCGTGGCCGTGTTCGGCCGTGGATCGATGACGGCGCAATCCCCCACCCAGTTCGTGGCATTCAAACGGCCGAAGGCCACGGCTGGATTCCACTTACCGAAGCAAGCGACGTGTTCGACCCATTCAACCGACTCGTCGCCTGGGCGCTCGCCCAGGGGACGATCAAGGCAGACACCTACAGCCCGTACTACCGCGTTGATGGTGACGACGATCGCGATCGCCTCGAGCACTTACTCGATGCCCTCGGCGTCGAATCGATGGAACACCGAACCGATGACGCCCACCGAAGTACCGAACGCACGGTTCGTGACGACGGCGCTGTCTTGGGCCGTCTCCTTACCTGTCTCGAGGCACCAACCGACGACGAACGGCCGACAAGCGTCCCGACCTATCTCGGGACCGTCTCTGTGGAGCGCCGTCGCGCCTTCGCTCGCACGTATCTCGACTTGCGGAGCGAGTACTGGGGGTTCACCGATCGGTGGGTGATCGAACACCAGAATCGGACCGACGCCTATCGAAAGAGCCTCGCACACTTCTTTTCGTGGCTCGGCGCCGACACTGAGATCCACGAGGATTCGATTAGCATCGATAAGGAATTTGTTGCCGGCCTGGGTATCGAGGTCTAAATGCCGACCGACGAACAGTATCTCGAAGATCTACGCGAATTTGCCGCCGAGCTGGGCAAGACGCCGACGCGTCCCGAAATGAACGAGGATGGCCCGCATTCCTCAACGCCGTACTACAATCGGTGGGACTCGTGGAACGGGGCACTCGAGGCCGCTGGGCTCGAGCCGAATCACGAGTACGTCTCAGAGGACGACCTACTCGCGGATCTCCGGCGGATTGCCGACGAACACGGCCACCCAGTCCGTATCGAGGACGTTGAGGAACACGGGAACTACGATCCGTCGACCTACTACGGCCGTTTTGACTCGTGGTTCGACGCCCGCGACCAAGCCGGGCTCGAGGCCGACGACGTTCGTCCCGGCCGGCGCGTCGACGCAGACGCGCTGATCGATGCTGTGCAGGAGTTGGCGCTCGAGTTGGGTCGGCCGCCGTCGAAAGCCGAAATGAACGATCGCGGCGAGTACTCAGCATCGCCGTATCTCACTCGGTGGGGAACGTGGGAGGAGGCACTCGAGGTCGCAGGCGTCGCGACCGATTCATAGTTACAGACGCGGCGGGGCCGTGTGTTGGAGATGCGAGTCAGATGTCCGCCCTGAACAGTTCGGACACTCGTCGACGTTGCCCTGGTTGTTGCCACAGACGCGGACGTACTGGCGTGAGACTGGCGATCCACAGGTTATGCAACGATCCATACCAGCACGCCAGCGGTAGCGTGCCTAATTATCACGAATCTATGAAGGTCCTATCTACCGACTTCATAGAAGATAGATTTAACAGGGACAGGCTTGAGGGAGCGTTCATGTCGATCCACGAAACCTACGCGAATACGACGACGGTTCAGGGACGGGAGGCCGACGATACCGTGTCGACGACCATCCCGAAGCCGATCGCCAAAGAACTCGGGCTCGAAGCGGGCGAGCCGGTGTTGTGGCAGTGCGATGAAGGCGATGGGGTTGCACGCCTCAAAAATCCGTGTCGGTGACTGCTCGAGAATCTTCTGTTCGATGATAGAGAGGGTTCTCAGACAGGTATAGACCAACTCGAGAACACTGAATGAGGGGCAGTGTTCTCCGCTTGCTGTATGAGAGGCAAAGCGGACAGTGATCGTGCAGCGGGGGTCACGAGAGCGGCCAAAGGCTATTGACGAACTCCCCCATCCCCCGCCGATTGCCTGTTAGTAGTTCTCCCACATAAATGATTGGAAAGCTACAACTCTGCGTGGGTGTGAATACGTATGCCGGCTGTGACATGGTCCCTGGGTGAGACCATACCCCCTGTCAGCCGGCTACGATCGGATGCGGTGATGAGTTCGTAGCGGGGAAAGGTGATGTCCCGTGTGGCGAAGCCGCATGGCAACGACAGACCGCCGCTCCCCGCTATCTGGATATATCCATTTGTCTAAATAAATCCATTGGCTATCGTATCGTATGTATGTCTGACTCACCAGTCTGTACGCACTCCCGCTCTACGTGTTCGGGTCGGCTCTCCGAGAACCTCCCCCCGAAGTTGGACGTAAATATCTCGATTAGTATGGGTGATGATTATTGCGCCGTTGGTTCATCAGGAAAATCCTCGATAGCATCCGCTTGTAGCACTTGTCGAATATGGAAATCTTTCTCAGATGCTTCATTTATCTCCAACGCCGACTCAAGATGGTCTTTACACTGATTACTGAGGTCCGCCATATTCCTCCGTAAAATGTGGGATGACAATATAAGTTATGAGAACTAATAGAAATTATCTAACGGTATCGGTATCGGTGTCTGTCAGATACATTGGCAGCTACCGCTCGCCCGTCCGAGAGTTCCTCTAAAGTCGGACGCCGACCGTCGCGATCGCCGCACGGACACACCGGAAATCGGGTGTGAACGACCGAAAAGACTAGTATGTTTCTGCGAGAGTGTCCGCGTAACTCGCTTTCCGGTTATGAATCTCCAACAGCACGAGAACCGAGACGACATGAAGGTCTGGCTCAGCCAGGCCGAAGTTGACCAGTTGCTCGAGGCGGCCGGTAGTCCACAGCAACGAATCGCATTCGCGCTCGGAGCGCATTGCGGACTCCGATCGCACGAAGTACTTGACGTTGCACCGGAGAATATCGTCGACACCGACGCCGGGACGATGCTCCGAGTGTGGCACGGGAAAGGCGACAAATTCCGTGAGACGCCCGTCCCACCCGACCTGGCGACGACGATCGAGACGGTCGACGGCTATCGAGACGATCCCTCGAGCGCATCGCTCGTCGAGATCTCGTCGACGCGCTCGTTGCGTCGCTGGGTTCGATCGGTTGCAGACGAGCTGTACGACGAGACTGGCAACGCCGGGTGGGATCACCTCGGCTTTCACGATCTCCGTCGGACCTGGGCGACCGCGCTTGCGAGTGAGGATGTCGATCCGCTACTGGTCTGTGACTGGGGCGGGTGGAACGATCTCGAGACCTTCCTCGAGCACTACCGAGGCTCGTTTAGTCCGGAAGCGCAGCAGCGAGAGCGCGGCAAAGTGGCGTGGCTTTGAAAAACAAATGTCTCGGGTTTTGTAGCTTCACTTTCACTCCGGACGGATCCGATTTATAGACAGTCGCTACTGACGACAGGTTATGATCAAGGACGCTCGAGCGCTCGAGACGCGCCACGTTCCGCAGGACCTCGAGCATCGAGAGGGGCAGATCGACCAACTTGTCGGTGAACTCAAACCGATCACACACGGGCTCTCAGGTGAGCATTCGTTCATTTTCGGTCCGAGCGGTACCGGGAAGACTACGCTCGCGAAGTTCGTCGTTCGGAAGCTCCAGACGGAGGCGTTCGGTGTTCGTGAAGCCTACCACAACTGTATGTCTGCGTCCTCGAAAAGCGGCGTGTTACGAAGTCTCGTCGACGACGCGGGCCTCGGTAAGCACATCCCGAAAGGCGGGATCGAGTCGGGTCGCTACATCGAGAGCCTTCGGGATACCGACGAGCACATCGTCGCGATCATCGATGAGGTCGACGTGATCGACGACGAGACCACGCTGATCGCGCTGTCGGAGATCGAGAACGTGACGCTGATCATGATCACGATCGACGAGAACGACTTTTTCAGCGATCCGCGATTTGATGGGCGGGTCAAATCTCGGTTCCAGCACTGCGAGATGCTCCCGCTACGGCGGTACAGTCATACTGAGCTCGAGGACATCATCTGGGCGCGGATCCGCGCGGGGTTGAAGCCCGGCGTGATCGACGAATATGTCGTCGAGTACATCTGTAACAAGGCAGCTGGTGACGCTCGGGAAGCGATCATCCTCCTACGCCGGGCCACCATGCGGGCGTACCACAACGAGCAGTCTGAGATTACGGCCGGCGACGTAGACTCTGTTGAGACTGGTGCACGCGAGGAGAAGCGCCAAGACCTGATCGACGAGTTGGGGACACACAAGCGACTCCTCTACGATATCATCGAGCGTGCTGGGAAGATTTCGTCAGTCGAGCTGCGAGAGACCTACGAACAGCGCGCACAGAACCCGCGAGGGGATACGTCGCGTGGGCGGTATCTGAACGCTCTCGAGAACAACTACGGGCTGATTACGTCATCAGGGAACGGCCGCGGGAAGACCTACGCCGTCACCGAGATTTGAGACTTCTGCCCATTCTGCCCATCTTCTGCCCACCGCAATAGAGCCTTTCTCTGACCGGTTTTCGATGCCGCTGAGCGTTTTGGGTCGACTTCTGCCCATCGCCGGTCGACTCTTATCCCATATTCAGACGATCATCGAATCATGTCCGTCAGAATTGGTGACAGGAGCGGCCCCGACGAACCGCGGTTGAAGACCGAACTCGAGGACGGCCGTGAGGTCGAGATCGAGATTACGGGCTCACCGCAGAACAAGCGTCGGATCGATGTCGAGGTAGACGGCGGGCGTCGGTGGGTGTTCGCCGTCCAAGAGAACGTGGCTGTCCTGGTGATGGCGCTGAACGAAATCGGGAGTCGAATCGATGTGGACGTGCTGCCGACCTGGATCGAACCGACGTTGCAGCGCATCGGACTTGAGGGGGTCGAAGCGTGAACTCAACGGTTCTCGTCGATCCACCGGCACCAATCGTAGAAGTCATCGGCCCCACACTGATCGGCGATCGAACGGAGCGTCCCAATCGCGATCTCGTCGTGTTGGGGGACATCCACCAGCCGAACTTCGCCTGTCTCCGGGTGTTCGTATCGGAGACGGACGTGGCTTCCGTGTCGACTGACCGGCTTGTAGCCCATCGACCGCAGAACTTTCACTACTTCCCGGCCGGAAAACGTCGTCCTTACCATCCGTTACTTCATGAATTCGGGGTGGTCTTCGGGCGGCACTTCCTCGATCTCGTCCGGATCGATCCCCAGTTCCTCCTCGAGGAACGCATCGGGATCGTCGATCGACTCGCCGCCACCCTCGTGGAGTTCGATCACTTCTGCGAGCTGTGCGAGCGCTTCCGCGCGTGTCTCACCGCCTCGGGCCAGCCCCGTCTCGAGGTCTTTCGCGGTGACGGTGCCGTCGCTCTCGTAATAGAATTCGACGCCTTCGTCTCGCTCGTTTCGGCTCGCACTCGCCATATACGTTCACGTAGGGGAAAGGCAGTGATAAGGGTTCGCTCCACACCGAGCACATCAATTCTCGGTTGGCTCGAGGGGATCGATGCGTGAGGGGGTCAGTCTTCGTCGATCTCGAGTTCATCGGGATCAATTTCTTCATCCAAATATCGCTTTCCAAGTTCCGTCAGAGAGTAATAACCATCTTCAGCTCGGTTCAGAAGTCCATTTTCAGAAAGGATTCGGCATCTCTGTCCAACGTAATTCGGATGGGAATCAATGTTTCTACCAATTACTGCGGGCGGAACTTCTCGAGCGTCTCGAACGTACTCGAGGATTGCATCATCAGTTGGCTTCATCCATTGTGCCCGCTCCCGCATAATACGGTAGGGGAGCGGTTTGCGTATCAATCCACGCCATTTGACATAGTTCCTGCGCATTTGCACAATAGAAAAGTACCGTATGCGCATAACCAACTATTGAGCTTTGCATCTGCGAAGATTATAAGATACTTCAGTATAGACTGTGTGTCAGCGCGAGTTTCACGCGGACCTGACTGTCACGGTCCGTTACAGAAATGCGGTCCGGTGTTTGGGCACCGGGTCCGCGCGGCTCGCGTAGCTGAGGTACGCAAGCCATGACAGGCAATGAATCCGGGGGCCTTGAAACTCCCGAACGGACGGAAGCATCGGCTCTTACTACCAAACGGACCAGCGATCGACTCGCGGGATTCGACATCCGATTCACCCGACCGGTCGCCGAGACCGCTACGGAGGGCAAGTGAGACATGGCCGAACCGGTCGCACTCCTGTTGTGGGGGTGCGTCGTCGCGATCGCCGGTAGTGCTGCCCTCGCGTACCTAATTCGATTCGGGAAGCGAATGGCCGGTACGGGGGACAAGTAGGACAATGCCGCTCGTTGGAAGCCGAATCAAATGCGTTCGATGTCGGGAAGAGCGGCCATTGAGATGGCTGAAACACGATCGCATCCGGCTGATGACTGGTCCGAACGGAAACCGCCTCTACCGAGAACATCACCACGAAGCCTGGGACGAGTACATGGCCGAGAACAAGGAGAACTCAGACACATGAGCGAACACTACAGCGACGATACTGAACGATCCGGCGACGAGTACGAGTGCCCGGCCGACGACTGCGATTACGTCGGGCCTGCCGGGACGCGCGATTACTACGGCGCGCACATCTACGTGTGTCGGCGCTGCGGCCACGAGATACGGGCGGCTGATCCGGATAGAATCGGAGGTGAATCGCCGTGACGGAGTGTACCGATCGCTTGTGTGGCCGAGAGTCCGAGTTCGCCTACTGGATGGGGGAGGATTTCTCCCGAGTTCTGGACCCCGAGCAGGATGATCTCGACCACGGCGACCTCCACCCGTACGTCTGCGAGTCGTGCCGCGACCGGATGACCGATGGACCACACTGGGACGAGGAGCGTTTCGCCCGACCCGAGGAGAAGTTAGTTACGGTCGCTGACGGAGGGAAAAGCCGCACACTACAGACGGGAAGTGAACGCGAGTCCGGTACGGAGGGCGAGCCGGAAACATGAGCGATGATGTAGACGAGATCGTCGACAAGCTCGCCGACCGACTCGATGAGTCTGCCGACCTCGAGCCGACTGATCCTCAAGAGGCGTTCGACCTCTGGATGCAGCAACTCGATCGAGCCGAGTCAACACTGCAGAGTTACGAGTACCGGATCAAACCGTTCCTCGAGTTTTGCGACGAGAATATTACCACGCTCGATCAGCTCACATCGCGCAAAATCAAGGAGTTCGAAGCCGAACGACGGGCGTCCGGATTGCAGCGACAAACGATCAACAACCAGTTTGGGACGCTCAAGCAGTTCTTGAGTTACTGCGAGGACATCGACGCGATCAGCGAAGAGGTGTTGCTCTCGCTTGATGTCCCGGACCTCACCAAAGAGGATCGCGTGAACACTGAGAAGCTGGTTGCAGAGCGATCCCAGACGATTATTGACCAGATGGAGCGGTTTCAGTACGCCTCACGCGAGCACGTCCTATTTCTGTTGCTCTGGCGGACGACCGCTCGCATCGGGACGATCTACGCGCTCGATCTCGAGGATGTCTACCTGGACGACGGCGATCGCGAACGGTTGCGGCTGTACCTCAGAGAGAGTGGGTACTCGGCCGATGTCGTCGACGACATACTCGAGGAAGCCCAGCTGCCGTTCATCTTCCCACGGAACCGTCCGGAAACTGGAACGCGATTGAAGAACGGCGATCTCGGCGAGCGAGTGATCAACATCGCCGACTGGGTTGCTGAGACGATCCGTGACTACATCGACGTGAATCGAGCCGATCAGACCGACGAGCATGGTCGCAAACCGCTGTTGACGACGCGGAAGGGCAACAGGCGGCTCGCAAAATCCTCGATGCGTAACTGGATCTATGTCTACACGCAGCCCTGCGAGTTCGGCGGCGACTGTCCTCACGACCGCGATCCCGAGACCTGCGAGGCTCGAGAACACGGCCATGGGTCAAAGTGTCCGAGTTCCCGAAGTCCGCACAAGCTCCGGACCGGGTCGATCACGTGGCATCGCGACCAGGGCTGGCCGATCTCCGATCTGTCGGACAAGGCCAACGCTGGCGAGGAACTGATCAAAAGCGTCTACGACCAGCCCGAGAAGCTGGTTCGGGGTGCTGGGAGACGGCATCATCTCGACAAGCTCGACGACAACTCAGGTGGTTCAGAATGATACTAAAACAGATAGAAACGATCGCGAACCCGACGCTGTCACGCACAATGGAGTACGCCGGATTCCTGACTAGAACCTCAGCGGTCCCACTCGAAATCAACTCGGATCGGTATTACTGCACGCTGAGCGCCTGTAGCCCCAAACTACAGCCCAAATCCGGGTGGAACAAACCCGTCGTTTAAGTAGGAGGTGGTCCGCATGAGCGTCGACGCTGAGGACCTCCCTCCGGCGGTGCACAACTGCCGGTTCTGTGGCTTCGAAATCGAAGATACAGGCCAGCAGTGCGCCGCGAAAGACGACCGGGTGTGTCGGCCATGATCCGTCTCGAGAACAGCAGCGACCTATCGAAGTGTCTCTGCTGTGGATCACACGTCACCCCGCAGTTCCGACGTGGCTACGGCGATGGTGACGATCGCGCCCATCGCTGTCCCGACTGCGACACCTACACGCGTCTGACCGATGGGAGCGCTGCAGGGCAAGACATTTCGATCGCTGACCCGCTCGAGAACCCATCTCGGTTCAACGAGTGTTACGAGGACTTTCCGGCCCACGTCCAGGCGACCTTCCGATGGTCCAGCGGTAGCGACTGACGGGGGTGAGCGACAGTGAGCGAGAACTGTAGCGGCGGGACTGATCGTCTACGAGCGTTTCCCGAGTTGGAAATCAGGTCAAATCTACTCCTCGGTTATTGCGTCGTCGACGAACAGTGTCACCCGTTCGCCAGGCGTCAGATCGTCGACGAGCAGCCCGAACTCGTCACGTCCCGCGAACGACCGGACGCGCGGAGCGGATGCATCTCTATCGGTACGTTCGCAGACGAGTTCGACCGTCCCGGTATCGTCAGCATGGAGTTCGAACTTACGCATACGGTGGAATACCACGGGATCGAATATGGCTGTACCCCTTCCGAACAGGTGCTGTCCCGTTCACTACGCACGGGTACTGGTCGCGAACCCGGTACGGAGGAGAAGTAGGATGTTCAGGCTCCTGCTGATCCCGCTAGTCGTCTACGGGTGCATCAAAATCGACATGTGGTCTCGAGAGTGCGCGAGACAGGCCCAGATCGATCGACTGGCTGGGGGAGGTGGCCGACCTTGAGTTCCGAGATCGACCATCCCGACCGCGATCTCGAGGCCGGTCTGCATCAACGAGAACATATCCTCGATATCGTCCACTCGACCAGCGACCGCTTTGAACAGGAAGATGTCTTCTGGACTCACGAGATCGACCACGAGATTCCCAGGATCGAGATACCGTTCGCTCCGCTCACGAATGCCTGGGGACAGAATCAGTTTACCGATCACCTGCTGGTTGAAGATGTCGATGCGACATCCATCATCGTTCTCGAGGATGCGCTGGGCACCGAGTTTTTCGTACTCTTCGTCCGGTTCCCGGACGATATCGTATCCTAGCTCAAGGAGCACCGCTTGTAGCTGACTCAGATCGTCACCGGAGGAGACGATGAGGTCGATATCTTTGGTCGTCTCTTTAAGTCCGCGAAACGCCATCGACCCACCGCCAATCAAGAAGACGGTGAGCGGGTTGTCAAGCTGCTGGCCAATGCGCTCGAGCTCTGAGCGAATGTATGAGCTATCGAATCGCGCCCTCACAACGTCACCTCGTACTCTTCAGCCAGTTCCTGCAAGTCCTCCCACTCGGGAAGGCGAGCCGTCCGCTGGTCACCACTGGTGTCGAGATACGTGCAAAGCTCGTCGACGAGGTCGTCGACGCTGTACTTGGTGGCTTGGACTCGGAGCACGTCGCGGTCGATGTCGACGTGACTGAGCAAGAGCAGACAGTATGACTGAGCCCGTGCGCCCGAATCGATAAGGAGCATGTGGCAGCACAACATCTCCGGAGGGAACTCATTCGTCGTCTCCGAGTAAAGGTAGTATCGACGGTCACGTGCCAAGAGTGGGAGGCCAAATCGCTGGAATTGGTCTGGCCCTGTCAGAATGAAGTGCTCCTCGGTGATCTCAGTCGTTGTCTGAACAAGGAACTCGTCGAGGGATTCCCAGAGGATCGTGTACGTGTCGGCCTGCTCTTGGACAGTCTGGCGGTGGACGTGGTGGGCAAGCTCACGAGCGAATGCACTCAGCTGTTCGAAGCCGTCATTCAGTGCGTACGCACCGTCGTCGGTCTGGTAGACGGTTCCGCGATGCTGAAGCGGGGGAAGCGCACGGTGGACGGTGCTTCTGTGGACGTGAGCGTGACGTGCGAGATCGGTCACAGTCTGTGGAGTATCAAGGGAGTAACAAACACGGAGGGCAGCCCCTGACAACAGCTCCGGCCAGTCGATGTGTGAATACTGCTACGTGAGGTCCGTGAGTAACTCGAGTGTCTTTGCGTCCGACAGTCGAACCCGCTTTGTTTTCCCCTGTCGGCGTGCCTCGACGAGGCCAGCTATTTCGAGCCGTTCAACGAGTTCGGGGGTGTAGCTGAGACTCCGATCAAGATTCGTTGCGAGTTCAGAGACCGTCTGCTCACCGTGGAGGGCAGTAAGGGCGCGAACCTCACCTTCTGTGAGCATATTGTTGCATACAAGCGAACCTATATATAAATGACTTCGGTATTTTGCAACACCCAGCTGGCTCAGTCGAGACAGGAACGTACAGAGTGAAAGCCCTCGGCCGCTCGACATCCCGCGACCGCGCGAGACTGCGTCTCGCTGGCTCTCGTTCGCTGCGCTCACGAGAACGCCGCTGCGCTCCTCTTGCCTGCGGTGCTTACGGAGTCGGGGGATGACCGAGATGGCCTCACCCTTTCTGAGTCCACCAGGAGACCGGCTGGGTCACTGATACTGTCGGACAGAAGTCAGTAAAACGTCGGTCGCGAATTCGCGGCCGTCCTTACGGTGACGGCCGCAGTACTGCGACCGATCGTTGAATAGTTCTGTCCAACAGTATGAGCGTCGAGCCCGGTTGAACAGGTTCGTTGTTACGGCTCGCCCCACTCGCCGGTTCCGCCCTCCGCTTGCTCACGACTCACTCCGTTCACCGTTCGCCTCGAGGCGCTCCCGGTGGTCGCGCCTCGCTTCGCTCGTGACCAACCATTCCGGGCCTGCGGGCGCTCTACGCATCGCGAGCGCCCGTTCTGGGCTAAAATGTATGTGCCCTCGACGTAAGGTGGGTCGTGAAAAGAACACTGGGAAAGACGTTCACTGCAGATGCGAACTGAATTGGAGAAACCGACATCTGTTATTGTTCGGAAGTCGTAAACTGTTCCCCTGCGACCGAGAGTTCTTCACTCGCGGTTACCACAGCGGGAAGTCTATCACCGGGCCATATGACGTTTACATCGGGTTCATAGTGGATCAGCCCTTCACCTGCCAGTTTCGGAAGGCGGTGATGGATTAGATCGATGTACACCTCTTGAGTATCGGTTTCTTCTCTCGTCGCAATCTGGTTAGCGATTGTTTCAGCGCCGAGGGGCTCCTCTGCTAATGTAACTGCACGAATTACGTACCATGATCGCGTATCCGTTGCTAGGGTGGCAAATGCCTGAGCGTCGTCGGAAAATGGGTCAATCCCTTCTTTGGCTAATCGCTTCTTATCCCCGGTATCAAGAGCAATATCCAGATGCTGGCGTTCGTTCGAGATCGTCCCAAACAACGACACAACTCCTCCGCTCAGTGCCCCGAGAATGACGAGCAATTCGGGGTTGATTACGGCCTCACCACCGAACTGTTCGGCACTGACATAGCCGAGTAGGAGCAACGCTGCGACGCTCGTTCCGACGAGACACCACTTCGCGATATTCCATCCGTCCCCATCTGGCAGTTGATGTGCCGCGAGCCAGTAGCCGCCATACACAATCGCCGCTGCTGGGCCGCCGACGAGCGCCAGTTCAGTCATCCAGACTACCAGCGGTTCCGGGTGGGTGACGAGGTACATGAGTCCAGCAATGCCCAATACCACACCAATAGCGGTTATAAGCCAAGATGCGGGGTCATATCGAACCTTCAACCTGCCCTGTGTATCATTAACTCCCATGGAAAGAGATTGACGGATGGCAATCATAGTCTTTTCTCAAACTACAGGCACAATGTCAAGCAGTCCTTTAGCTGAGATATTAAAGATACTCTGCCGGGAAAGACGGTTTTTCACGACTGTAACAGCGCGAGCTATTTGGAATGTAGACGTCCTGGACTGTGAATCATCATCGCAAATCAAGCCAGCTTTTGTGCCACAGTCGCGCTATGGATTCAGCAGACTCTGACCGAACTACCGAGTAGCTGGCAAAAATAGCGTGCAACATGTCGAGAATGAATCCAGCACGGCGGCCCCATTTGTTCCACGGTGAAATATTAAATAATAGGGCAGTATATATGAGGATCCATCACGCTGAAACCTTCGATTAGTAGACTGTAGGCAGAAATTTGTGGATACACGACGCGTCTGTGAATTGCAGGAATAGATATATAGCACGGTTTTACGTTTGACATTTCATGAGCAGGGACAGTCCGCAATTCGTTGTCGTGATCGCGTTCGCTACGGTAGCGGGTTTTCTTCGCGGCGGTCTGGACGCGACCACTGCCGATCTCGTAGAGGCGCAACTGATCACGGAATTCGAACTCTCTATCGACGCGATTGGCCTCCTCATGAGTGTACTATCTCTGCTCGCGTTGGCGGCTACAATCGGCGTCTTCGTTACCGGATACTGGTGGGCAAATCGAGCGGACATTCCTGCTGCATATGGTCGGTTCGCTGTCTGGTTGTGTATTACCGCGGTTGCCGGGTATGGACTAGGGTTTCTTCCGCTGTCCCTCCTCTTCACTGACCAACCAATACTGGCCGTATTCGCTTTCTTGTTCACAGGTGCGGCCTCTTTGATCACTATTCCGATAACGGGTCTAGCTGGTGGTGCAATCGCACAGTATCGCTCGGTCACACAAAGCTCCTAACGGTGCCTTCTCTTCTTCCAATTATTCAGGAAATATAACTATATATCTTGTAAATACGACTACGACCGCATATTGGTTCAGTGACTTTCTTTTCTGTACTTAATATTGGGGTACGCAACCGATCGTAACCAGTGTGTTCTCGAGATCAAAACAGCGAACCGTTCGGCCAAAACCGCCCGGTCTCGTCTCCTCGTCCCACATTGGTAGGACCACGGTCCCGGGTGACGAACAAACCAGTGTCAGCCGGTCGATCGACGCCAGGCACGGGATCTGGTTGCGGGTTCGGTAGCGTGAACCAGTCAGTTTGTGCGTCCCGTTCGAACTGCACCGGCTCGAGCGGTTCGGGAGCTGGCCGACGCTCACGGTGACACTCCTCGGCCGCCCGTTCGACGAACTCGTGGCCGTACTCGGCGCGAATATCCTCGATCGCTCCTGGGCGCGACGAACGCGATCACTCGAGACATCGAGATCGTTACCGGCCAGAATCGTCCAGAACACGTCGGGATCGTGTTCGTCGTGCAGTGTCATTGGATTCGTTATTCGTTCCAGTTGGCGATAACCTGCTCGTCGCCACCAAGTTCACCGTAGACGGTGATCGATTCCGGGGCTGCAATCTCGGCTGAATCGCCTACTGTCCACGGGTTTCGGGCGTGACTACCGTCCGGAGCAATGGGTTCTACATCGGTCCCGTCGTCGTATTCGACGTAGATTGCATCGGTATTGCCCTCGCTAATCACCTGCACAGTGACAGTGTCTCCTGATACGCTGAAATCGATGCCAGCGTTTGCTGACTCGTTCATGTTACCCATGTCCATCACGAACGCGGCGATAACAGCAGCCAGTATCACTGTGATAGCAACCATCAAGATAACACCAATAACAGGCGATACCGCTCGTTCGTCGTCGGTCTCGGTTAGTGTGGTACGATTACGTGTTGTGTGCATTAGTTCATCAGCAGCACCTGCTACCGGTCGAAAAGAGGTGTAGGGGGTACTACCGATTGCGTGGTAGCCGACTGGAGCGTTTGTTACCCACCGCCCTCCCAATCTTCGCTCGTGGCGCTACTCGTACTCAGAGCGGCTGAGAATATATAATTCGTTGTTAGGTACTGTCTAATACAAATGAAATTGAACGGTCCGTTTGACTGCGATAATAGTCGTATCTAATGACGGTTGCGTCGACACTCCAACGGGAAGGAGTCGCCCCACCAAAGCCTACCACCGATTCTCGCCAGGGGACCAGTATCAAAGCAGACATAGCTATACGAAATTCTCGAGCAGACTGTCTCTCGAAGTGCAATGACTATCAAGCGTGTCGTACTGTCTCTGCACCACAACTCTCACAGATCGCGACGAGTGCGTCTCGATCAGCCGTCGGTTCGATGCGAACGGACTGGCGATTCCCGCAGTCTGGACACGAACGACGAATGTCGATATCGTCGCTATCAGCTGGGGCACCGAGTGCAAGTGCAACGACTCGGCCATCCGTCTCGTTGCGTCCACGTTGCCACTCGCCGGGCGCAAATCGGATGGCCTCTTGTTCGCTGACCGCCACGTCACCCGTCTCCGTCTCGAATGTCGCCGTTCCCTCGAGGACGTAGAAAATTTCCTCCTGATCGCCGTGGCGGTGATAGCCAAACCCGAAACTCTCGCCGGGATCGAGAACGTAGTGATTCATCGCGAGATTCTCTGCCCCCAGTGCATTGGAGAGCGACCGTTTGTTCCGTGCTGGACTCATCCACGTGTCGACGTCACTGAGACGGACCTGTTCCATGGGAATAGCGTACGGGTCGAGATGCATAACAGTGTCTATTGTGAACACGGGACGATTGCGGTTCAGTGGCTATAGTAGCCACTGCAATTCAATGCACACCTGATCGCGCGACGGCTGTGCGATCAGTGTGTAAATCGTTGCAGTTGTTACTATAGTATCGCTGTCCGGGTCGGTTCGACCATCTGTCGACGATTCGTGGTCGGTTCCATCGGCTCGGTGTCGGTGACCAGCTCGGTACTACCGGTACGCTGGAAATTCGTTCATCGGTATGTCGAGCAGGAACGCCTCGGTAATTAGATTGTACTATATTGGAAATAGTCTTCACATCTATGCCGAGGGTGTCTAGCACCTTTCGGCGATATTCTCGACCCCCAATATATAATTCATACACATATGTTCTACAATAAAATTCTATTTGTATTATCTCTCTGTCCTCTACCAAATCTCACCGACATATTCTAGAATTCATAAAGTGTCAGTATGGGTTCTGCATAACCAATTGTTGATGTGTATGGGGTACTTTGCCACAATACATGTTCTATTTATACAATATTACTAGTGGGTATCGGTCCGAGTCGTGGATGAGTAGTCCCCCTTCGTACAAGAATACAAGTAGAATAAACAGTGGATTGGGAACGGTTGGAAACGCCGATCGCCTTGAGAAGTAATATTACGATAACCGTCGGTTGAAATAGTTCTCTTGGTTACAACCTGACGAAAGATCTTTTCGATGTCGTACCCACAGCGGCCGGACGTCGTCGATATCGATCGTCGTTCACTCTCGAGAGCTCGAGAGTTATTTCGTCTGTCGAAACGGATATCGCCACGCTGGTCACGAGTAGCGTTTTCGAGACAACGCCGAGACACAGTATCCATCTACTATGGCGTCTATTCCGCTCGGATGTCGGGTGTCTTCGTCTTTCGTCGATCTCATGTAGCAGGCCTTTGTTTCGCCACTCGAAACACCGTTGCAGGGGGCGTCACCCAAACCGTCTGCCGGTGACAACGAATGAATAGCGGTTTCGATCTGCCGATCGCGCCCACGGTTTACATTAGTATGTGTGTATAGTACCAGCTAGAACAGTCGTGATATATATTGTTTGTATCTGGTTTCTCCAAAGATCTTCTTGAGTTTGGATTGGAATTGGCTTTACGATGGCCGAGAGGTCGTTAGACAGTCTAACAGTCAGATAAAGAGAGAGAACAGTGCCTCTCCGCGATCGGCTTCTTTTCACTGGAAGCCATAGCTACCACCGCTCTTCATCATACTCTTTGCGAAAAGACGATCGCCGATAGTACTGTCGACGGTTTTGCGTCCTTGTCTGGAGTGTTGAGAATTCGAGCCCGACGCTGTTTCGCTTCCCGAACCGCTATTTAAAACGTATCACAAAGCGAAACGCAGCTAGCGAGTGGGACAGTATTGTTTCCTCAGAATGTACGCCATTCCTCAGCGCGGTTGTGAAAAATAATGGACTTAGATGGCCTCTAGAGAAGTATCTTGGAACTTGTTCCCGCCGTGAGCTAGTATCATTGGTCGAGCACATTGCGCCGATCGCTACGGTCGCCGAGCGTCTAAATGGCAATGCTTATTTGAGGGGTTTTCCCTACTGTGGGGTGTGGCTACAATGTCTATTGACCGACGATCATTCCTCAAAGTATCCGGTGGTGTAAGCGTCGCCGCTCTAGCTGGCTGTCTCAGCGGCGACGTACAAGCAGTATCGATCGGTGTCCCTGGCGACTCGTCGACGACGGGACAAACGACGCAGGCGCTGCAGGCGGTCGCCCAGGATAAGGCGGAGGAGCTTCGACTCGACGTCGAAGATACGGGTGGCGATCCGGCGAGCGTTCGTCTCTACAATAACGACGAGATCGACGGTTACTCCGCGAGCAATTTCATCTCGACGAACGCACTGACCGATACCGAGCCGTTCGGCGAAGATCCGGTCGATGGGATCGCGTATCAGGGGTTCCAGATCGGGGCCCTCGACCTCCACTGGCTTGCACTGGACGGCTCGGGAATCGAAACGACTGACGACCTGCTTGACGACGATGTCAGTGTCTGGATGCTGCCGCCTGGATGGGGCCTTCGACAACTGACCGACACCGTCCACCAGAGTATCGGTATTCACGACGAACTCGAGGAGAACTCGATCGACGCCGACACTGGTGACATCGCGGGTCGGATCGACGAGGGCGACGTGGATGCGCTGGTCTCGTACGGTGCCAACGGCATCAACCTGCCCGGTTGGGCGACCGAGGTCGACGCTCGTTCGGATCTGTACGCCGTCGAAGCGACCGAGACGTTCCGCGAGGGCGCAGCACAGACTGATGGCGTCAATACGTTGGATATCGACGTCTACGGCTACGATCAGGATCTCGGGGCGGACTCGGTCTTCTCGTGGCAGGAGACCTTCCAGTTTTTCTTCTCGGAGGATCTCGAGGCTGACATCGTCTACGACATCGCGGAACTCAGTCACGAACACTGGGAGGACGCTCGCGATGCACAGCCAGCGTACCTCGATCACTCCGACCTCGACAACATGACCGGTGGCTTCATGGAAGACGTCCCGGTCCATCCTGGAGCAGCCGATTTCTTCGAAGAGCAAGGTGCGTGGGACGATTCGCTTACCCGGGGTGACTAACCGGCGGTTCCCGTACTGAGGACTCCTTATGGACATCAAATCATCGCGGTTCGCATTGACCGTTCTGACGGTTGCGTTCTGGGCGTGGGTCGTCGCCTACGCGTGGTTCCAGTGGCTACCCCGCGCACAGTATACGATCGCGTTCGTTGGACTCTCGGTGCTCGTCTATCTCCTTCACGAGTACACCGAACTCGAGGCGGACGATCGACAGTTGCTTCAGATGGCCGGTTTGTCGGTGCTTGCCGTCGTCACGATCGTCACGACGGTCTATCTGTACGGCAACTACAACACGCTCGTCACGACTCGAGTGGGTTACGCGCTGTACTACGAGGAGGCGTTGGCGGCGGTCTTTACGATCGGAATGATCTATCTCACCTACCGATCGTTCGGGCTCGCGTTCGTGTCCGTGTTGCTGTTTGCGATCGTGTACGGCTACTTCGGGAACTATTTCCCGGGCGTTCTGGTTCACGGCGGGTTCTCCACGACGCGAATTCTGAACATCATGGTGCTCGAGATCAACGGCTTCTACGGCGAGCTATCGGAGATCATCGCTGCCTGGGTCGCACTGTTTCTGCTCTATGCGGGCCTACTGAAAGCCTACGGTGCGTTCGATTTGATTATCCGTGCAGCGTTCAGAACGGCGACGCTCGTCAAGTCCGGCGTCGCCCAGTCGGCCGTCGTCGCGAGTCTGGTTATCGGGTCGATCAACGGGTCGCAAACGGCGAATGCCGCGATGACGGGGTCGTTTACGATCCCGCTGATGAAAAGTAGTGGATTGAAATCTGAAACGGCAGGCGGTGTCGAGTCCGTCGCATCGACTGGCGGCCAGATTATGCCGCCGGTCATGGGTGCCGCTGCGTTCGTGATGGCATCGTTGCTCGGCATCGCGTATATCGATGTCGTCATCGCCGGACTCGTACCGGCGGCTATCTTTTTCCTCTCTGTCGCTGCGGGCGTTCACTACACGTGGATCGCACAGAGTGGCGAATCGGATCTCGACGTTACGGACCACGTCGACGAGGTGAAATCGCAATCGCAACTGCTCGTCGAGGGGTTTACGTTTGCCGTGCCGCTGGTCGTCCTCATCGTGTTGTTGGGCGTGCTCCAGTGGACAGTCATGACGTCCGCGCTCTATACCGTCATCACGATGATCGCCTTCGGTGTGGGTGTGCCCGTCGTCTCGGCCACACTGCGTGACTCTCAGACAGTGGCAGGCACTCTCAAGACGAAAGCCGTCGAGACCGTCGAAGGCTTCCGGTACGGAGCCGTCATCCTCGCGCCGATCGCGATCATTATCGCAGCCGTCAACGGTATCGTCGACGTGCTGGTCTCGACCGGTATTCCCGGCATTCTCTCGCTCATGCTTATGGATCTCTCCGGGGGCGTCATGGTCGTCGCCGTCGTCCTCGCGATGGTCATCTGTATCCTGCTCGGGTTGGGGATGCCGACGGTTGCGGCCTACTCGCTCGTCGCCTTGCTCATCGCGCCGACGCTGATCACCGAGTTCGCAATCCCGGATCTGGCAGCACACTACTTCGTCCTCTATGCGGCGATTCTCTCGGGTATTACACCACCAATCGCGATCGCCGTCGTGGTGACAGCCGGTATCGCCGAGTCTAACTTCTGGACCACGTGTCTCGAGGCGATCAAGCTGGCTGCACCGCTGTACGTGTTGCCGTTCGCGTTCGTCTACAACCCCGAAATCGTCGTCGGCGGATTCACGACTGCAACGATGTTCTCGGGTGCACTGGCGCTGCTTGGCGCGGTCTATATCATCCACGGGCTGAACTACTACGAGCGCGCATTCGCCACCGGGCGCGCCACGAACGCCGGTATCAGAGTCGTCTTCGTCGCGCTTGGAACGATCGCGATGGTCGCGCCAGTTCGACTGGTGCAAGTGGGCGCGCTCGCGCTCGGAACGGTGTTGTATCTCGCTCAGACATCGGCCTGGAGACGAACATCTGCGCCAACGTCCGATTGAGGGGGTCTGCGTACCGTTTTACCGGGCGATCGCAGGACGATCGCGGTCGCGCCGGTACCGACGTACCGTCGTCCGTATGAGAACCCACTCGTTCCAACGTTTTCTTCGCTGTCGGCGACGACCGGCTTCCCAGCGGGAATCCGAGGGCGCCGTCGGCCACCGCAGGCCTTCGGCCCCACGAGCGAGGATCTGTTGCAATCGCCGAAACGAACGCGCCATCCGTTTCGCTGTAGTGAACCTTTTGGCGTTGCAGTACATACAGCGGATGATGGCCAAACGTGTAAGTGACGACCGACGCGTCGAATCGACGACGCCGCGGATACAAAGTGTCGAAAGGTCACTCGAGATAATCGAGGAGTTGAAACGCCAGGACGGAGCAGGCGTCTCGGAGCTCGCGTCGGCTATCGGCGTTTCGAAGGGGACGGCGCACAAGCATCTGGTAACGTTGCTCGAGCACGACTACGTCCGTAAAGACGACGGGAGCTACCACATCGGACCGCAGTTTTTAGATGTCGGCGGCTACGCGTTACACCAGTTCAGGGGCATCTCCCACATCGAACCGAAAATCAGAGAACTCGCAGAACTGACGGGGGAAACGGTTCAGTTTTCGACCGAGTCTCGAGGCCGATCGATCGTCTTGAAACGGGAAGTAGGCACGCAAGGTGTGTGTAGCCGCGCTCGGCTCGGGAAGCGATTCTACATGCATCAGATCGCTGGTGGGAAGGCCGTGCTGGCAAACGTCCCCGAACGGCGGGTTCGAGAGATTATCGATCGACACGGACTGCCGGCAGCAACCGAGTCGACGATAACGAACGAATCGCGGCTGTTCGACGAACTCGAGGCGATCCGGAGCCGCGGCTACGCGTTCAATCGCGACGAAAGTACGGATGGATTGCACGCCGTCGGCGTTCCACTCACGGGCCCCGACGGTAACGTTCTCGGGGCGTTCGCGGTCGCCGGTCCGAGCCATCGAATGCGCGGTGAGTGGTTCGAAGACGAGATTCCCGACTTCATGCAGAGTGCTGTCAACGAACTCGAGTTGAACCTGACCTACTCCTGACCGACGACCGATCTCCGCGATCAGCGCACGTGAGCCGACAGCGAGACATCCGAGGGAAATAACTCGTCCGAAACCGATACACGAGACGGTGTGGAACTCTGCAGCCATATTGCAATCTATTTGCAATCTTGACGTGGTTTCGATAGACGTACGAGGCTGGCATCTGAGGACAAGTGACGGGGACTTACCGATTGGTGGCCACAAATATACGAAATAATTTCATATAGAGTAGCATATATATCGTAATTCGAACCGATCAATCGAAATCGCCGCCTCGTCCAGTAACTCGGTCTGCCCTATCTATAGTACCCTCCAAATCACCGCATACCTGGCCGGACGATATCCGGACGAGTAGTGTGTGAATAGTTCAAGTGTTAGTATAATGGCGTCCGAAGCCGAGACTGCGAGGTCGAATCGAGTCCGTTACTGGATCCGTACAGTCGACGTTTGGAACGCACTCCGATCGATTCGAACGACTTTGCAGGGCCGATTCCGACCGTTTGGAAATATCTCGATCACCTGGCGAACACTCCCTCGAGCGATTGTTTGGAATCACAAACCACGGCCGCTCTGACAAGATCGTCCACTACTGAATATACCTTATTGTCGATATATAGTCAATACACTATTTATATTGTCATATATTGTGGGCACTGACGATCTACCGATGATAACATAGACCGGGAAGATCGTTGGCTCCTGAATCCACCATATTGTAGTTGTTGTAAATTATTGTCGGCGACATCGTGATGAAAACCCGTTCGGAGCGATCGACAATCGTGGCCGCTTCCACGATACTGCGGTTACGACCGTCGACCGGAAACGGCGTCGTGGATTGTGACCTCGCGGTTCTCGACGATCGTATCGACGCAATTCGTCGCTTCGAATTCGGTGGCGTCGAGTTCGGAGCCTCGTCGGCCTGGTCGGGGAATTGCTCTATCGGCCAGGTTGGTGCAATCGAGGAGATGCAGTTCGTTTCGCGAGTTGCTCGGCTCGACCCAGCCGCCGCGACCTACGGTCCAGCGTCGACGAGCTCTGCCTCCCCGTAGGTCTCGTCGACCGACGTGACACGGACGGTGGCTTCGATCGCCGCGATATCCGCCTCGAGAAAAAGGACGAATCCGCTGTCGGTCTTGCAGACGAGCGTCCCGTCGGCTTGCTCGTCGACGATGTCGACAGTTACCCGATCGCCGGGCTCGGGTTTTCCACCAAGGGACTCCCCGCAACGCCAGCAATCAGCATCGTACTCCGGGGATCCTTCCGGGGCGTTGCTCGCACCGCATCGCGGTTCGTCGCACTTGATAAACGAGTCGTGTTGTCCTGGCTGGTAGCGTCCCACACCGCCATCGATGCCACTGCTTCCTAAAAGTGTAGCGCTATGGTGACATCCGCTCACGACTACATCGTGGGCGTTCGTCCCCGATATTCCGAACCAACTGAAAGAGTAGCAGAATAGTCCATAGTATTGCGCTAGTGCTATTCAGAGGGTGACAGATTTACACTGATGAATACAGAGCGCGTGTCGGTCCCGCAACGTTCTCAGTGTCGGTGTTTCTGGATCGGACAGATAGCCTCAGCTGCAACGGGTGATCGTCTGAAAAATCGAGGGTGTTGGTTGTCGCTGTAAGCGACGAGTGTGCCTCGGTATTATAGTCGGACGACGTTCGCGGCGCGAGGCCCCTTCGGTGAGGACTCAATGTCGAACTCGACCTCAGTCCCTTCCGTCAGGTCCTCCCCGCCTACATCCTCCATGTGGAAGAAAACGTCTTCGTCGTCGTCGAGATCGCCGTCGTCAGTCGAAATGAAACCGTAACCGCCAGTGTCGTTGAAGAAATCAACCTTTCCGTTTGCCATTACAAACAAGCGTACGGCCAGAACACGGATAACACTTCCGCGAGTCGCGGTACCGCGGCTCCTGATCGAAAACGGACGGATGGATGTGCGTACAGCTCGTTCGGATTTGGGCAGTGCGTTCGGTTCCGGAGACCCAGGTATTTACCGGGCGGTCACGAGGTAAGACATGCATCGCCATGAAACCGTGCCAGAGCTGCCAGACGGACATCGACGAGTATCTCCTCGATAAACAACTCGAACCTCTGCGCGAACTCACGGCTGACGACTTCAACATTTGTGCGGACTGTGCGACCATCGTCGCGGATGCATGCGTGAAGTGTAGCGGCGCGGTGTACGTTCCTCGAAACGAATCCGTCACCCCTGACTACTGTCCGGCGTGTCGCTCCGATCTCATAGACTGCACTGGCCACGATCCCGGCTGGACGCGTGGCCACGTGTCCACCTGAACGCGAGTCGCTCTCGAACAATATTTTCGTGTATGTGTTTAGCCCGGGCTGATTTCGGTACTCTCTCGTAGGAAGCGTTCAACGGACGCGATATGAACAGGCAGCAGACATCGGATACGATTCTC
>NZ_RBZW01000003.1 GCF_006543045.1 Salinadaptatus halalkaliphilus
CCCTACGAAGAACTTCGCCGAGTCGTCAACAACAATGAGATGATCTCACGGACTCACGCTGTACCGGCTGTCGAGACTTCGGGGTAAACTCATACCAGTAAAACATTCCACGATGGTGGCGTCTGCGGGATCGACGTCCTCCTCTTCCGTCCGTCTGGCGACGACGTCGTCGACGTAGTACCAGGCGATCGTGTTCCCGTCGATGATCTCTCCGGTGTTCGGGGTCACTTCCAGGGCCACGAAAGTCTCGTCGACGGTCACGTAATACTCGTCGTCCTCACCTCGGGTAGACTCGAGGGGATCGGTCAGCAGAGAGTAGTTCTGATCGCGGTCTCGCCACCGCTGTAGCTGGTCTTCGTCGACCGCTTCGGCTGCGGTTTCGGCAGCGAGTGCGGCGTCGTCCGGAAGGTCGTCTCCGTCGATCGGCTCGACATCGTCCGGAACCTCTTCTCGCGGTTCGGCGCTGATCGTGACGTCTTTTCTGGTATTCGCCGACCAGATTGACTGCGTCTCCGCGACGAGCCCCGTCCCCTCCTCTTCGAGATCGTCGACCGACGTGTTCGGGGGAGCGGGAATGTCCCAGCCGTCGTAGGACGCTTCGATGTCTGCCAGCACGTATTCCGATTCGTACTCCTCGAGGAACGAGTCGACTGCGTTTTCGTCGACTTGCGCTGGCGGGGTGACCTCGAGGTCCTGCGTCACTGGACACTCCCGTGGCGTGTCCGCCTCGTCACTGTCTGCTCGGCCATTCGTCTCGTTGGTGGCTGACACACTCGAGTTGTCGGTCGTGTCGTCCGCTGCACTGTCGTCGAAGACGCATCCAGAAAGGCCGATCGTCGCTCCAGATCCCGCGAGCGCGAGGCAGCCCCGTCTGTTCATATTTCCAACAGATGGTTCGGCAGCCAAGTACTTTCTCCACGTCGGACTGGTCGAAACGGTGGGTGTTTCGCTCCTTCGTGCTGCTGTGTGTCGCCTCGAGTTCACTCTCGAAATCGTTACAGCAGACCGTCTCATACGGATTGTTGTAGCGTTTTACCGGTGATCACCGACTCCGTCCGGCTGATCACCGGTAAAGAACTACAACGGTCCGTATCAGTGGTTACTATAGACCCCCTCCTCACGAAAACGAACCACGTCGACGTCGATTGGGAGCGTCTCGAAGTCGTCATCACCGCCGGCGACGAGTGTCGCATCCGTCTCGTGGGCGAGTGCAACGCCGTGGGCGTCCGCAAACGAGATGTGACCATCTGCCTTCACCTCCGCGGCAAGCCGCCAATCCGCTCGCTCGATGTGGATCCCCCACCGCTCGAGCGCACGGAGATCGCGATCCGCAGTGCGAAGTGAGTCCATCGTTGGCTCGTCGTCGATCCCTTCGAAGCGAGCAACGAGATAGAGCACTTCACCGGCGTTTGTCTCTGCCAGCAATCCGTCGACAGTCCCGTCCCGAACATCTCCAAGAAACCGTTCGACGACGTTTCGACCCGGCTCGTCGTAGAGATATGCGATGATCGCTTCGGTGTCGAAGACGTACTGGTCGCTCATTCATCCTCCGTATCGGTCGGCCGGAGTCGATCACCACGGGCATCTTCACGCCGTCGTTCCTCGTGTTTCAGTTCACGAACTCGTTCGAGTACATCGCCACGCTCGCGGTCAGTATCAGCGTGAATCCCACCCAACTCCTCGAGTGACGGGATCGGTTCGACGATGATTCGCTCGTCTTCTTCGTAAATGAACACCTCTCCTGGGGTGTCGATCCCAAACTTCTCTCGTAACGCCTTCGGGATCGTCGCCTGCCCCTTCTGTGAAATACGTACAACTTCTGGGTTACGGGTGCTACTCGACATGTTAGGTTGTACTATGTTATCGGTGTACTACTAACTGTCGGTGACCCTCTCTTTCCGGTTCGTTCTACGTACCCACGTACTGGGATCCGGATTCGCGAAACCGATCTCCCCCTCCTCGAGTGTGTTCGTTGTTGTCGTTGCCACTATCGCCACTGGCCGTTTCCGCAACACCTCGAGAAAATCCGCTCGAGAACCCCTCAAACCGAGGGCAACTCGAGTTCCTCGCCGTCGACGAGCACGGTCGGCTCCCGGACGATTCCGTCGAGGTGCAGGGGTGCCTCCGTCTCGCCGCCGATGCCGGCGTTGTCGCCGATAGCGATGTGGACGGTGCCGGCAGCTTTCTCGTCTAACAGCACCGACCCAATCAGTTCGGTGACGCCGACGTTCGTCCCGATGCCGAGTTCGGCGAGGTTGTAGGCGGCGTCGCCGACCGTTTCGGCTCCCGCCTCGACTTGCTCTCTGATCTCGTCGTCGGAGATTTCGGTGACGTAGCCGCCCTCGACGACGAACTCGAGTTCCTGTCCCTCCTCGAGCAGGCCGTGGGGTCGCATCGTCCCGTCGACGACGTAGGTGCCGTCGGCGGATTTCGGGCTGACGAAGACCTCGCCGGCAGGGAGGTTCGAAAAGGAGCCGGGTTCGCTCACGTCGCCGGTATCGTCGTGCCACTCGCGGTCGCCGATGGTAAACGTGATGTCGGTGCCACGGTCGGTCGTGACCCGAATCTCCTCGGCGTCGGCGACGCGCTCGAGGGTGCGCTGGCATTCTGTGAGGATACGATCGTAGTCGGTCTCAAGGCCGGTGACGAACACCGCCTCGGTGATGCCCGGCAGCGTCGCGCCCCGGGCGCCGGCCTCGGTCGCGTCAGAGCGGGCCCGCGTGTGACTCAAGCTCTTGGTCGTCGGCGCGAGGAAGGCGTCGGCGCCCTCGAGGGCAGCTGCGACGGGGGCCGGCGGTTCTTCGCCGTGCTGGTCGCCCGGCGGGTACCGCACGATAGCGACATCGTCGGTGATCTCGCTCGCGACGTCGTAGAGCACCTCGCCGATGGGTTCGCGCTTGTCGTCGGTGACGATCACACACGACTCGTCGGCCCCGAGAGCCAGACACTGCTCGACGGCCGTCTCGGCGGCCGGACGAAGGTTGGACATACCTACGGTTCCCTCGAGGAGGCCGATAGGTCTTGCTGTCGGCTCGGCGTCGCACTCGATCGGTGAAACGGGACGGCCGTCGTCCGGTCGAGGCGCGGACCACGTCTGGATACCGGCTGCCGTCCGAAAGAACTCTGCGGCGAGTAAATCTCGGCTGAAACACCTCGAAACGATTATCAGCGTCGGTACTGCACATCCGACTACATGATTCAGGTCGCGATCAACGGCTACGGAACGATCGGCAAACGGGTCGCGGACGCCGTCCGGCAACAGCCGGATATGGACGTCTTGGGCGTCGCCAAGACCCGTCCGAACTTCGAAGCCGAGACCGCCCTCGAGAAGGATTTTGCCCTCTATGCGGCCATCGAGGAACGCGCCGACCAGTTCGCCGAAGCCGGCCTCGAGATCGCGGGGCCCGTCGAGGACCTCGTCGACGAAGCCGACATCGTCGTCGACGCCACACCCTCCGGCATCGGCGCCCAGAATAAGTCGATGTACGAGGCCCACGACACCCCCGCGCTCTACCAGGGCGGCGAGGATGCCGACCTCGTCGACACCAGTTTCAACGCTCGCTCGAACTTCGACGACGCGACGGGCGCGGATCACGTCCGCGTCGTCTCCTGTAATACGACCGGCCTCTCGCGGGTTATCGCGCCGCTACGGGAGGAATACGGCGTCGAAAAGGTCCGTGCGACGCTCGTCCGTCGCGGCGGCGATCCCGGCCAGACCGATCGCGGCCCGATCAACGACATCCTCCCGAACCCGGTGACGATTCCCTCACACCACGGCCCCGATGTCGAGACCATCTTCGCCGATCTGGACATCGACACGCTCGGGATGAAGGTCCCCGCCACGCTGATGCACATGCACAGCTTAAATGTCACCCTCGAGGCCGAGCCAGACGCGGCCGAGGTCCGCGAACTGCTTGCAGACGAATCGCGACTCTTTATCATCCCCGAGCGGATGGCCATCGACGGCAGCGGCAAACTCAAGGAGTACGCGATGGACGTAGGCCGTCCGCGCGCGGACATCTGGGAGAACTGCATCTGGGAAGAGTCGATCTCGACCGTTGAAGACGATCTCTACCTCTTCCAGGGCATCCACCAAGAATCGGATGTCGTTCCCGAAAACGTCGACGCGATCCGTGCCGTACTGGGCGAAGCCGACGCCGCCGAGAGCATCGAGCGGACCAACGAAACAATGGGCATCGGCCTGTAGCGTACCCGCTGCCCGCACCCGACGACCCCTCACGGAACCGCTCGAGTAGCGCGTCCGAAACGCCGTCGGAGGTCGTCAAGATCGACTCGACGTTGATGGCCTCTACACCGAGGTCGAAGAGCCACTCGAGGTGATATCCTCCCCGTGGTGAACTGAGAGGGATCGACGGCGATCCGATCAGCAAACGTGTTCCCGCCTTCGACAGCGAACCTGATCCACAATTCTACAGCCGTCAGAAAGTTTTTGCCACGTGGCCCCCAAGGTCACCCTATGCGACGAGACGACCGCGACGAGCCCTTCGACGACCTCTTTCGTGAGATCGAGCGCATGATGAACGAAATGATGAACGGTGCCGACCGAAACGTCGACTTCGACTCCCAACACGGCGCTGAGAACGGATTCGGCATGGACACTCACGTAGATATTCACGAGACCGACGACGAAGTTCGCGTTATCGCCGACCTCCCCGGGGTCGAAAAAGACCACATCGAACTCGAGTGTGACGGCACCGTGTTGACCATCTCCGCCGGCAGCGACCGACGCCAGTACGACGAACGCGTCTCCCTGCCGACCCGGGTCAACGAACACACCGCCGCCGCGACCTACAACAACGGCGTTCTCGAGGTCGTCTTCGAACCCGCCGAACAGTCCTCGGATATCAGTCTCGAATAACGTCGTCGCGGTCGCCGCGCTGTCGGTAGCTGTCCGTCGGTTTCTGGTTTTTGATCCATAGGACGACTCGTCTCAGTCCATCAGCGTCCGCTCGAAGAACTCCTGGGCCGCGTCGGCGACCGGCGCTTCCTGTCCAGCGAAGAAGTGGCCGGCCGACCGCTCGCTGACGTCGTCGCCCCGGTCGGTCGCGCGGTCGACGATCGGTTCCCACTCGACGCTCGTATCGCGCTCGCCGTACTGAATCTGTACCGGCACCTCGAGCACCTCGAGGGCCTCGAGAGCGTCCAAATCGGCCGCCAGTCGGGCGGTCGGGGCGAGCGCCGAGACGGCGTCGATCTCGCCATCGGTTTCGAGGTCGGCCGCGGCCAGTAGCGCAAGCGTCGCACCGAAGCTATAGCCGAAGAGTCCAACCCGTTCGTATCGCTCGGCGGCCCACCATACGGCGCTGCAAACGTCCTCGCACTCGCCGTAGCCCTCGTCCCACGCGCCGTAATCGAAGCGCAGGCAGGCGATGCCCGAGTCGGTCAGCGTCTCCGCGAGCGTGACGAGCCGACCGTCGTGTCTCGAGCCGCCGTGTTGGGGATGGGGTGGGGCAGCGACGACGATCACATTCGTCTCGGTTCCTGGCTGTGCATGCGTCGCACGGACATCGCGATTTCCGGGGATCACCACGCTCATGCGCGCTCGTTGGACCCGATCCATTGCAATCCTTTCGTCGGTGACTGTCGTTGATGTGATGTTTTTAAGGGTGCCCAGCGTTACATACGAGTATGGGCATCCTCTCTCGGACCTCCTACGTCATCCGGTCGAAGATCAACTCGCTGCTCAACCGGGCCGAGGACCCGACGCAGACGCTCGACTACTCCTACGAGCAGATGCGCGACCAACTCCAGGAGGTCAAACGCGGCATCGCCGATCTCACCACGCAGAAAAAGCGCCTCGAGATGCAGAAACGCCGCCTCGAGGACAACGTCGAGAAACACAACGAACAGGCCCGCACGGCGGTCCAGCAGGACCGCGAGGACCTGGCGCGACGCGCCCTCGAGAAGAAGAAGACGAAGATGAACCAGATCGAGGACCTCGAGCGCCAGATTTCGGAACTCCAGAGCCAGCAAGATCAGTTGATCGAGCAAAAAGACGAACTCCAGACCCGCATCGAGGAGTTCCGCACCAAAAAGGAGACGATGAAGGCCCGCTACGAGGCCGCCGAAGCGAGTTCGACCGTCTCGGAAGCGATGACGGCTACTGGCGAGGAGTTCGAGGATGTCGGTCGCGCCATCGAACGCGCCGAAGAACAGACCGAAGATATGGAGGCTCGCGCCGCGGCGCTGGACGAACTCCACGAGACCGGCGCCTTCGACGACGTGATGTCGGACAAGGACAACATCGATCGCGAACTCGAGGAGCTGTCGGCTGGCAGCGGCGTCGAAGCCGAACTCGAGACGCTGAAATCCGACGTCGGTGCCGAGGGCGGCGACGGCGAGACCGAGCCCGAACCGCCGGCGGAGACGGAGGTCGAAGGAGACATCGACGAATCCGAACTCGAGGACCTCGAGGCCGACGTCGAGGATAGCGAGGTCGAAGCCGAACTCGCGGAGCTGCAGGACGAGGAACGGTCCTCCTGACGCGGCGTCTCGGAACGCGATTGGTTCGCCCGCACGGTCGATTCGGCACGTGGCACCGAGGACAAGGATTACCACACTTGAGAACGATAGTCCTGTATGGCAGTCAATTCGATCGAGGATACGTTATCCCGAACTGAGCAGGTGGTCCTCCTCGGCGTCGCATACGCCCACCGAGAGGAACTGACGCCGGTCCAGACTCACGACCTGCGCCGGCTCTGTCGATCCAGCCTCGAGACGGGTGAGACCGATCTCGTCGGCACGCTCTCGGAGGCCGACGTCATGCGATCGCTGTACACCCTCGAGGCGACGGACGTCGTCGAGGAAGTCGAGACCGACGGGACCTCCCCGACCGGGAAAGGTCGCCCGTCGTATACGCTCGCGGTCGGCATCGACGTGATACTCGAGGGCGTCGACGACGATCTCGCCGAGTGGGCGCTGTAAGTCCCCGTCTGGGCGCTGTAAGCACTGGTTGTCGCCGCGGCGTTTATTTTGCACTTCCTCTTTCTCGGGGGACTCGCCTGGGCGATGGGTCAGCCATTTCTGTTCCCGAGTCTCGGCCCGTCGGCCTATCTCATGGCGACCGGCGAGCAACCGCGGGCGGAAGGGGCCTACCACGTGGTCGGCGGCCACGCGATCGCGACGGTCTGTGGACTCGTGGCCTATCTCACGATCGCCGACGGACTGCTCGTCGTCGACGCGTTCGACCAGGGTAATGTAACGGTGAGCCGTTCGCGACGGAAGTCGCCAGGCTGGTCGTCAGCGCGATCGTCGCGATGGTCCTGACGACCGTCGGCATGCTCTGGTCCGATACGAATCACGCAGCGGCCTGTGCGACGACGTTGATCGTCGCGCTTGGGCTGATGTCGACGGTCCCGGAGGGCCTCGTCATCATCGTCGCGGTGATGCTACTGGTTGGATTTCACGACATCGTCGTCGAACGTATCCAGGACAGTTACGGTATCGAACCGGAGGACGCACGGTGAGCCGTCCCGAGCGGGTGTCCTATCGGTCACGTCGGCGTTCCCAGAACGGTCACGTCGTAGCTGGCGATGTCCGCGGGCGACTCGAGCAAAATCACCTCGAACGACCACTCGTCGCTACCCTCGAGGTCGCCCGTCGTATCGAGGTATCGGCCCAGTTGAGCGTCGTCCGCGTCGTAGAGCCGAACGCGGAGCTCGACGAACTGGATGCGATCGTCGCCCGTGTTTTCGACCGTTCCTTGGACGGTCGGCCCGTTGAAACCGTCCTCGAGAACGAACTCGTGATCGACGATCGTAAGCGCCTCGAGCGGCGTGACGCTCTCGTGAATCTCCTGTTCGGCCAGCGCTTCCGCCGCCGTCATCTCTTCGGGTGTGCGGTCATCGCCGTCGACATCCTCGGCGGTGCCGTCTTCGTAGGCAGGCGATTCCTTGCCGCCGACGCCGGCACAGCCGGAAAGCGTCGAGACGACACCGAGTCCGGACACTGTGAGCAGTCGACGGCGGGTCGTCGACCGGTGCCGACTCATCGCCACCGAATTGGGGCGGGCTGGCGGTTGCTGTGGCTGATCATGGACGAGAGGATGGCATGGACGCATTTGAGTCTGGGCCCTGCAGGCTCGAACGCCGGATACGCGTCAGATCGCGCGGATATACAGCGGGATGTGCAAGGGGGACCTTATCGGTCGTGGAAGATGCGTGAGAGGATATGGGGTCCGCAGATAGCGAGGAGACGCTCGAGTCCTACGGGACCGATATCGGCAAACGGAAGCGGTCGCTGTCCCGACTACGGGACTGGGTGCTCGTGGAAGCCGATCGGTTGTTCGTGTCGACGGTCATCTCGGTGGTTGTGTTTCTCCTCTTTCTGGGGTTGCATGCGGTCGGGATCATCTCGTTCGTCAACGACGATTCGATCACGCGACTGGCCGGCGGCATGATCGCCGGCACCTTCTCGCTGGTCACCCTCGTCGTCTCGATCAACCAGCTCATCCTCTCCCGGGAGTTCGCCGCCGCCGGCGAATCCGAAGACCAGATCCAGGGCGTCATGTCGTTTCGATCGGATACCGCCGACGCAGTCGGGGTGCCGGCGACGCCAGCCTCACCGACGCGGATACTCGAGTTGCTCGTCGAAGCGATTCACGACCGGTCGGAGACGTTGGCAGCTGCAGTCGCCGATCACGATGATCCGGACGCGACGGAGCAGATAACCGCGTACACCAACCACGTCCAAGAGAGTACCGAGCGAGTCGACGAGACCCTCGAACACACGAAGTTCGGCACGTTTCGCGCCGTCTCGGCCGCGATCGGCTACGACAACGCCTGGCAGCTGTACGCCGCCAAACATCTGCGCGGGCGCTACGGCGATGGACTCCCCAGAGAGGGGACGGACGCGCTCGAGGGGCTCATCGACACCTTACAGCTATTCAGCGTCGCCCGCGAACACTTCAAGACCACGTACCTCCAACGCGAACTCACGCGATTCTCGCAGTTGACGATCTACTGTGGCATGCCGGCGATTCTATCGGCGATGCTCATCGGCTTTCTGTACGCCGACCTCGGCGGAGCCTCGATCAGTCTGGATTATCTACCCTACGTCGTCAGTGCGTTGATCGCCGTCGTCGTTTCGCCGCTTTCGTTGCTCGCGTCGTTTATCCTCCGAACGGCCACCGTCACGCGGCGGACCGCGTCGGTCGGCCCGATGCTCCCGAAGAAAGATCCCGACGAAGGCCCCTTCGACGTCAGCTACGGCGCGGAGCCGGGATCCCAAACGCCGACGGGATCGGACTGATATCGACGGCGTCGAGGGGACGAACCCCCGGCGACTAGATCATTCCGGGGGAGGTATTTTATCAATCGACGTGATGTGTGCTGACAGTCGTGAGTGATTCGGACGACGACTCGAGCGAGCAGGATCGGTTGGGCGGGCCGCGACTGTGGATACTACTGCAACTCAACCGGTGGATCCTCACGGGTGTCGTTTTGTCCGGCGTCTTCGTCGTACTCGTCGCGCTCAGCTTTCTCGAGTTGACGCCGCTTCGGGAGATTGTCGAGAACCAGGACGGTCTCGAATTCCTCTTTTCGGCCTTTATCGGCGCGATCATCACCGGCACCTCGATCGTCGTCACGATCAACCAGCTGGTGCTCTCCCAGGAGTTGGGTGCGGTCGGCGAACAACGCGACCGGATGCAGGATGCGATGGCGTTCCGACAGGACGTCGAGGACACGATCGACGAGGATGCGAGTCCGCCCGAACCCGCAGCCTTCCTCTTCGAGCTCGTCGATGGCGTCCAGGAGCGAGCGACCGAGCTCGAGAACGTCATGGAAGACGAGCGCGACAAGGAGCTCCGCGAGAAGATCGCCGACTACGTCGCCGACGTCGACGAAAACGCCGAAAGCGTCAAGAGCGAGCTCGAGAACGCCCAGTTTGGCAGCTTCGACGTGCTCTGGGCGGCGCTGAACTTCAACTACTCGCGGAAAATCTACGACGCCCGCAAGATCCGTGCCGATTACGGCGACTCCTTCTCCGAGGAGGCAAGCGAGAAAATCGACCACATGATCGACACGCTGAAACTGTTCAGCCCGGCCCGCGAACACTTCAAGACGCTGTACTTCCAGTGGGAACTGATCAACCTCTCGCGGGCGCTGTTGTACATTTCGGTGCCCGCCCTGACCCTGATGGCGTTCATGATCATGTACGTCGACGGAAGCGCGTTGCCCGGATCGGCGCTCGGGGTCGACTACCTGGTCTGGCTGACGAGCGCCGGCTTCGTCGTCGGCATCTCGCCGTTCGTCGTCTTCATCACCTACATCCTCCGGATCGCGACCGTCGCGAAGCGAACGCTGGCGATGGGACCGTTCATCCTCCGCGAATCCGAACGCGACGAAGACCTCGGTTAACAACTTCCCCGCGCGAATCGGGTCACATAGGCGACTCCGCACGAGCAGTGACAAAAACGTGCCTCTCGTAACAGCCGCCCTTACACTCCGTTCGTATGACACTACCGTCCCAAACTCCTATACGGTCGCAGCGGAATTGAGTAGCCATGTATACGGTCGTTATGCCGGTCAAATCCGATCGGAGTCTCGACACAGCAGCGTACGTCGCTGGACTGCCAGACAGTGAAACCGATGTCGAGGTCATCGTCCTCAACGTCTTCGAGGAGTTCGAAGTTACCGACGAGACGGGCGTTGTCCGCTCGAAAGACCTCTACGAGGACGCGACTGTGCCAAACAGCGTGACGGAAGTCGCCGAGTACCTCGAGGACCACGATGTCGATGTCACGGTCCGACGCGAACACGGCGATCCGGTCGAGGAGATTCTCCGGGTGAGCAACGAGGCCGACGCCGATACGATCGCAATCGCCGGGAGACGGCGATCCCCAACCGGGAAAGCGATCTTCGGCAGCGTCGCCCAGCGCGTCCTCCTCGAGTCAGATCGCCCGGTCACCGTGATGACCAGCGACTAATACTGGGGACGACCCGCGTTACGGATCAACGATCACCTTCGGTCGATTTATCTTCCGGCCCACCCTTGGCCCGGTATGAGCGAGGCCGACGCCGAGGCGGCGGAGCCAACCCCCGGCAAGACCGAAGTCTGGATCGAGAAGTATCGGCCGGAGCGACTCGACGAGATCAAAGGCCACGAGGATATCGTCCCGCGACTCCAGCGCTACGTCGAGCAAGACGACCTCCCCCACCTCATGTTTTCGGGGCCGGCGGGTGTCGGAAAGACGGCCAGTTCACAGGCCATCGCTCGCGAAGTCTACGGCGACGACTGGCGCGAGAACTTCCTCGAGCTCAACGCCTCCGACCAGCGGGGGATCGACGTCGTCCGCGACCGGATCAAGGACTTCGCGCGGTCGTCGTTCGGCGGCTACGATCATCGGGTTATTTTCCTCGACGAGGCCGACGCCCTCACGAGCGACGCCCAGTCAGCGCTGCGTCGCACGATGGAGCAGTTCTCGAACAACACCCGCTTTATCCTCTCGTGTAACTACTCGAGTCAGATCATCGATCCGATCCAGTCCCGGTGTGCGGTCTTTCGCTTTACGGAACTCGGCGAGGCAGCGATCGAAGCCCAGATCCGCGAGATCGCCGAGATCGAAGGAATCACGGTCACCGACGACGGCATCGATGCCCTCGTCTACGCCGCCGACGGCGACATGCGCAAGGCGATCAACGCACTCCAAGCCGCCGCCGTGATGGGCGAAACGGTCGACGAGGAGACTGTCTTCGCGATCACCGCGACCGCCCGCCCCGAAGAAGTCGAGGCGATGGTCGAACACGCCATCGGCGGCGACTTTACGGCCGCGAGAGCCGCCTTGGAGGAACTGCTGACCGATCGCGGACTCGCCGGCGGTGATGTCATCGATCAACTGCACCGGTCGGCCTGGTCGTTCGACATCCCCGAGAAAGAGACGGTGCGACTGCTCGAGCGACTCGGCGAGGCCGATTATCGCATCACGGAGGGCGCGAACGAGCGGCTCCAGCTCGAGGCGCTGCTGGCGTCGCTCGCGCTCGAGAACTGATCGAATCTGTTTCTACTGGGCGCTCGAGAACGCGACCCTACCCCGGCAAGAGGACGTTGATCCCGGCGACGACGATACCGGCCAGTCCCATCCGCACGGCCGCGACGTACCACCGCTGGCGCGAGATCGACGCCAGGTAGATGCCAAACGTCGCCAGAAGCAAGACGCCGACGGCGATCGAGGCGAGGACGGCCTGGAGCATCGAGAAGACGATTCCCTCGAGTGTCAGCGGGACGAGCGTGAGCCCGATTGCAAGGAGTGGACCCGTCGCACTCGCGATCGCGTGAACGATCTGAGCCGCCCGATTCTCGCGCTGGACGCGGGTGTCCTTGAGGTCGGTGAGCATCGCCCGTTCGAGGCGTTGTTGGTCGGCAAGCGCTTCGGCGCGTTCGATCTCCCAGACGCTCCAGACGCCCGAGGTTCCGAGCCCGACGGCCGCGCCGAGACCGATCGCGACCGCGGTGAGTCCCTCGCCGATGCCCGAGAGATACGCGCCGACGACGACGCCGATGCTCGTGAGCGTCCCGTCGAACCCGTTGGCGATGAAGTACCGCCGCGAGATCGAACGGACCTGTTCTTTCTCGAGGACGCGCCGGAGTCGGTCGAGTCGAGCACCCATTGTCAGCGCCCGAGCAAGGGATCCTCGACGATTTGTGAGCCGCAGGCAACCTGATCGACCGAGTGGATCGACGCGCTCAGATCCTCGATTTCGGCACGAACGCTCTCGAGATCGAGGTCGCTGCCTGCGATCGTCACCCGGAGGGTCTTGACGCTCTCGTCGACTTCGATAACCGTTGCAGTCGCGCCATCGATACCCTCGAGATCGCTTAGTTGCCTCGTGAACGTGACGACGCTCGGATCGTGGGGTTTCAACACGTCGAGAACGAGTCGCGTAACTGGTGCCATGCCCGTGGAGAGGACAGGGCGACAAAAAGAGCTACGGGAACCGGTGTGACCTCGATCGGCCCTGACCTGGCTGGACGGCAATCTCTTGTGCGGTCCCGTGATAATCCCGATATGGCCACCCTCGAAAAGCCGATCGAGATCGGCGGCGTGACGGTTCCAAACCGACTCTACCGCGCGCCGCTGCTCGAGTGTGCAGGCAACGGACCCGACGCCGTCGACGCGTTGATCGACGACCTCGAGCCGGCCGCTGAATCCGGCGTCGGGCTCGTCTGTCAGGGGGCGACGATCGTCCGCGGCGAGGGCGGCTGTGCCGCGCCGGGGATGACCCGCGTCCACGACCCCGCGTTCGTCTCGCGACTCTCGCGGCTGCCCGATCGGATTCACGACCACGGGAGCCGAATCTTCCTCCAGCTCGAGCACGGCGGCCTGCGAAGTATGGAAACCTGGCACGCCCAGTACCGCAGCCGCCATCCCGACCTCGAGCAACTCGCCGTTTCGTCGTTGCCCTGGCAGTTGCGCCTGCTCGATCGGGTCGGCGCACTGTCGTTCGATCCCCGCGTTCTCTCGAACGATGAAGTGTACGATCTCGCGGCCGATTTCGGTCGCTCGGCTGCGCTGGCCGTCGAGGCGGGCTACGATGGGATTCACCTCGCCGGGGCGAACATGGGGATCGTCCAGCAGTTTCTCTCGCCGTTTTACAACCGCCGTGACGACGAGTTCGGCGGCTCCCCCGAAGCCCGCCTCGAGTTCCTCGCGCTCGTCCACGACGAGATTCGGGATCGAGTGGGCGACGTGCCGTTGATAACGAAAGTTCCCGCCGAGACGCCAGCGCCGCCTGCACCGATCGTCAGCCACAAACTCTCGCTCGACGACGGCATCGAGATCGCACGCCGACTCGAACGGATCGGCTACGACGGTCTCGTTCCCGTCCAGACCTCGGTCGTCTGGGATATGAGCATCGTCCGCGGCGAGTACCCCGACCGCGCCTGGGACAACGCCACACTGCAGGACGGCTACGACGCCGCCTTCGGCGGCCCGTGGCGCAAGCGACTCGTCGCGCTGGGCAACAAACTGCAGTCGCTGCAATACGACCACGAGCCGGCCTGGAACGAGGACTTCTGTCGGCGGGTTCGCGAGCAGGTGTCCGTTCCCGTCCTCGCCGAGGGCGGCATTCGAGCGCGCACCGAGATGGATCGGCTGCTGGGGTGCGATCCGAACGCCGACGCGACGGCGTCGGCCGGAATCGGCTCGAGCGACGATGCGAACGTGGCGACCGATTCGACGCCAGCATGCGACATGGTCGGTATGGCTCGGCCGTTCTACGCCGAACCACGACTCGCGGCTCGACTGCTCGAGGCCGATACCGCCGACACGCGGGCGCTCTGTGAGAGCTGTAACAACTGCACCGTCCCACAGGTAACGGGTGCGCCGGGGATCTGTCGGACGCCCGCCGTACTAGGTAACCGCGGCGAGCTCGAGCGGGCAGGGGCCTACGAAACCGAGTGATACGGATTCCTGTATCGAGTTACGCACGGACCACGTCGTCCGTAAACTCCTCGAGCGACCCTTTCCGCGTTTCCTCGGGCGTCTTGAGTTCGACGACGGCGTCGGTCGGGGTGTCGACGAAGTGCAACGAGAGTTCGTATCGGCCGTCGTCGCCGATCCGCGAGGCTTCGCGCTGGCCGGTTTCGGGCTCTCGAACGAGGACCGTCTCGCCGGCGTGGACCGAATCCGTCTGCCCTCGAATCTCGTAGGACGTCAACTCGGCGTCGACGTTGCTCTCGGTCGCGTAGCCGTTTTCCCGCCACGGATTGAATCCACCTGCGAGGCCGTAGACGTTCGTATATCCCTCCTCGAGCAACGTTGCCCCTCGTTGGCCCGCCTGCGCGATCGGACAGACGCAGTAGGTGACGATCGGGGTCTCCGTGCTCCACGCTGCGACGGGGTCGTCCGCCTCGAGGCCGTCCGGCGCCGGGCTGAAGACTGCGCCGTCGATGTGGGCTTCGTTATACTGTGGTTCGGTTCGAGCGTCGACGAGCTGTACCGCATCTTCGTTCCACCAGTCGTAGACGGTCTCGAGGGGAACGAACGGTACCGATCGTTCTCCGAAACTCTCCGTCTCGTACTCGTCTGGCTCCTCGAACTCGCCCGACGTGGGGTTCTCGCCGTCGCTCGAGTCGGAGCCGAAACAGCCGGCGACGGCGCTGATACTTGCTGTCCCGACCGCCGACAGTACCGTCCGCCGATTCATATTTTGATACAGTATCCAATGAATTATAATAGTATCGACAGTCGTGGAATTCGATCGAAGACGGCCAGCAGTCGGACGACGACTCGAGTGTCGAACCCCCTTCATTTCGAGTGGAAACCCGGAGAGGGCGTAGGGAATAGCCTCGAGTCGAACGAACCGAAGAAGTAGTCCATGCTGGATTCGAACCAGCGTCTCGAGCCCCAGAAGCTCGAAGGATTGGCCGCTACCCTAATGGACTTGACACGTTCAGTCGGCCTCCATTACCGACGTACTCATCCGTACTCGGCGTTCGTATTAGAGTGTTACGAACTCGTACGAGAGTGGAGGAGAAGGCGGGGAAGTCATACTATCGGACAGCAGTCAATACGAAGCCGATCGTGAATTCGGGGTTGTCGCCGACGGTGACGATCCCAGCAGACCGATTGGCTTCACGTCGTTCTGTCCAACAGTATCAGTTCGTCGGTGCCGTGTAGTGTTCGGCCCGATGGCAGTTCGCACAGGGCACGGTGCATCGTTCCATCTCAGAACGAATGCGCTGCTTCGATTTGTTGTTGGCGGTCAGTTCCGCGATGGTCGCATCCTTTTCGTCTGTGGTGTGGTGAAAGTCTAAACAGCTAGGATCCGATTCTGAGCAGCGATCACAGCCACCAGCGTCTCGCTTGCGGCCGTATACCCAGCGTCGGAGTTCACTCTCCGGTGGCGAACGATGAGTTTTCCGATGACAATTTGCACACAGTATTTCGCATTTCTCGATTTCGGTACGAATCGCCTCCGTCCCGTATCCGTACGTCACCATTCGTCCGACTGCCAGTAGTTTCTCTTCGTCTTCGACGTGATGGAAGTCCAGGCAGGCAACAGTATCGGTCCCACATCGGGAACACGCTTCTCCGGACTTCTGATCGTACAGCCAGCACCGAAGCCGGGACCGACGACGTAATGTCCGTTCCGTATTCCACTCGACGTTTCGGTAATGCCACCGCTGGTCGACTGTCAATTCGTCCCAGGACGTTCCCGCCGGAAGTTCGACATCGTCCGGTTTCGGCCCGACGCGGGAACCCCTCGAGTACGCCGTTTCCAATCCTGCCTTTTCCTTCGCGTCGTTCCAGCCGCCACACGTTCGGATGATCGTCGCGGATGCCGGCGTCAACCCGAGTTCCTCGTACTGTGCTTTCGTCGGCGACTCGCCGAGTTCGTCCGCCGCCCGTTGCAACGCCTCGAGACACTCGCCTTCCGTCGTCACACCGGTCTTCGCCGCGCTTTCCCGTATAAATCCGTGGTCAGAGCCCACGTGAGTCCAGCCACGAGCCTCGAGTCGGAACCGACATCCCTTTTTCCCGTTCGCGCGCACCGACGAGTATGTACGTCGGACGATTCGTCGTCGTCGGTCCCGAAGTGGGCGCCTACCGCGTCTCCTCACGCTCGTTTCCCAACCGCGAAATCACGGCTCGAGACGAGGCTCTGACCGTGGGACCCACCGAAGATGCCCCCGAGACGGACAACCCTTACGTCTCCTACAACTGCCTGCGCGTCGTCGAAACGCCGACGGGCGAGACGGCCGCCTTCGGTAACGGCTCGCACGTCGATCCGATCGCGGAGAAACTCGAGTTGGGCTATCCAGCTCGCGACGCGCTCGCGGAGTGTTTGCTGGCACTCGATTACGAGAAAGACGACTACGATACGCCCCGCATCGCAGCGACCATCGGCGGCGACGGCGAGGCGATGATCGCTACCGTTCGCAAGGACGCACTGCTAGTCGAAACCGTCGACGAGCCGACGCTCGTGGCGACCTACGAGAAGGACGCCCCCGAATCGTACGCGTTCGACGCTGAGAACGCAGCCGACGCCGCGAGCGAGGCCTACGGCCTCGAGTTCGAACACGCGGTCTGTGCTGCCGGCGTCGCCCGGACCGCCGACGGCTTCGAAACGGCGATCGAGAACGGGGAGTGAACGCCTCGCTGCCGACCGTTTTATTCGACTGGACGCCGACCGTATTACCGATGGTCGAAGAATCCGTGTCCGACCACCAGACCGAGACTGGTGACGAGTCACCGACCCGCTGGGAACTGCTGGTCGCAGCCGTGACCTCGCTGTGGGCAGTCTGGATCCTCGCAACCGCCGACACGGTCGTCTGGAGTTGGGTTCTCGCCGGGTTCGTCGTGTTCGCCGTCGGGATCGGACTCGGCGCATCTTCGCCGGTCGGTCAGCGATTCGGTGCTTGGTTTCGGGCGATCGGGGTCGTGGGTCGGGGCGCTGTCGTCGTTCTCGTCGCAACCGTGATCTGGGGAGTACTGGCAGGTTCGGTGCTTCCGGTGGCCGCGACGGCCGGGTTCGGCGCCGGCGGACTCCTCGGTATCGGCGCGGTCGTGGTCGCTACCCTCCTCCGGTGACGGGCCGATGGTCGGACTCGACCAGCACAGGCCGCGGCCAACCTACAAATCACTCGCGCCGACTAGCTTCGAGCATGAAAATCGGACTCATTTCGGACGTCCACGGTAACCGGGTCGCCCTCGAGGCCGTTCTCGCGGACATGCCGCCGGTCGATCGGCTGTGCTGTGCGGGCGACGTCGTCGGCTACAACCCTTGGCCAGCCGACTGCGTCGACGAACTCCGCGACCGGGAGGTACCGACGGTGATGGGGAATCACGATGTTGCCACCGCCGACGAGACTGCCTTTCAGTTCAACGGCATGGCGCGGGCGGGTGTCGAACACGCCAGGGCGGAACTCTCGAGCGAGCAACTCGCGTGGCTGGCCGACCTCCCCGCAGAACGACTGCTGTGTGACGGTCGGCTGAAACTCGTACACGGGAACCCGGACGACCCGAAGCGCTACACCACGTATACGTATCCGCGACAGTTTTCGCCCGAGTTACTCGGCGAGGAGGACATCCTGGTACTCGGTCATACGCACGTCCAGTGCGTTCGCGAGTACGACGAGGGTATCGTCGTCAACCCTGGCAGCGTCGGCCAACCGCGCGACGGCGATCCGCGGGCGAGCTACGCGGTCCTCGACCTCGAGGCGATCACCGTCGACACCCACCGCGTCGAGTACGATATCGCGGCCGTCCAGAAAGGGGTCGCCGAGGCGGGCTTGCCGACTCGGATCGGCACCCGACTCGAGCAGGGCAAGTGACCTCGTCAGCGGGCGAGACGAGCGTCGCGCGTGTCGCCGCCGGGGCGCACCGGGAACGAACCCTTTTAGACGACCTAGCCAAGAAGTCCCTGGCATGAGAGTCACCGGTTACACCGCGTGTACCGAGTGGAACCGACCAGCGCACGCTCCGTACCGGTGTTCGTGTTGCCCGTCGACAGGCGACGGGACCCACGCACGACCTCTTGCCATCTCACCCCGGAGGACAGATGCTCAGTCGGCTGCGTGAAGATACCCGGGCGATGTGCGATCGAGACCCCGCCGCGACGGGCTGTCTCGAGGTCGCGCTCTGTTACTCGGGCGTCCACGCCGTGTGGGGTCACCGCCTCGCCCATCGGTGCTGGAACGCCGGCTTTCAGTTACTCGCCCGCTTGCTTTCCCAACTTGTTCGCTTTCTGACCGGCGTCGAAATCCACCCGGGGGCGACGATCGGTCGGCGCGTGACGATCGATCACGGGATGGGCGTCGTCATCGGTGAGACGGCCGAGATCGGCGACGATGTCCACATGTATCACGGCGTCACGCTCGGCGGGGACACGAACGAGCCGGTCAAACGCCATCCGACACTCGGCGACGAGGTCACGATCGGTGCCAACGCGACGCTACTGGGCGCCATCACGGTCGGCGACGGCGCGACCGTCGGTGCGGGATCGGTTCTCACCGACGACATCGAAGCCGGGAGGACCGTCGCCGGCGTCCCGGCACGACCCGTCGACGGCTGACGACAGGCCTAACTCGAGTGCGGTCGAACACTCGGGTATGACCGACGCCGACGCATTTCTCGAGACCGTCCGCGATCAGAACCAGACCGCCCTCTCACGACTCGGGTCCTCGAAATCGCTCTACGCCGACACCGGCGGCGACATCGACACCGAACCCGTCCTCGAGGCGACGGCAGACGCCGAATACGCCGCTTGCCAGACGTTTAGCGCGTGGGCCGACGACGAGGACCACGCCGACGCGAGCACGGCCTTCGAGACCACCGCCGCGGAGGAACGCGAACACTTCGAGACGGTCTGTGACCGCCTCGAGACCGACGACTACGAGCCCGAAACGGTGCCCGCCCTCCACGAGTACCTCCGCGAGCGCGAGTCGACGGTCGAACGCGTCGGCGCGTTCGTGGGCCGTCTCCTCGCGAGCAAACGCTCGAAAGAACAGGTCGTCGGCTACTTCGTCGGCGACGCCGACCCCCAAACTGCCGGCGTCTTCCGCGAGTTCGGCGACGATCTGGACGTCCAACTCGAGCGAGCCAGCGAGCTACTCGAGACCGTCTGTGCGAGTGACGACGACCGCGAGCGAGCGCTCGAGGCCGCGACGGGGGCGATCGAGGCGGCCTACGGCGAGTACGTCGAGAATCTGGAAGCGATGGGCGCGAATCCGAAACCGGTCTGTTGACGACCCGCGGACGATCAGGTGGCCCGTTCGGTGTGCGTTTCATACGGATTACTGTAACGATTTACCGGCCCAGCCGCCGCCCGGGTTGCGGGTGCGCCGGAACTGACTGACAGTAAACCGTATCAGACGCCTTCGACCGTCTCCCGGTAGGCGCGAATCGACTCGAGAGCGTCCTCGATCGCCGCTTCGACCTCGCCGCCGGTATCGTCGGCGATTTCGGTGAGTACGTGCTCGTGGCGGGCGAGTTTCCCGTGGTCCGGTCCGCGTTCGGCGTCGGCAAGCGCCGCGAACTGTGCTGATTGCGTCTGGAGCCGATCACGCGTCTCCTCGTCGGTGGCTTCGCCGGCTGCACTCTGCAGTGTGTTGGCTGCTGCTGTGAGCTGGTCTCGCGTCATGTGTGTCCTTTGGCTACCGGCGCTCAAAACAGTTTCAGGTGATCCGTTCGATCCGGTCCTCGAGGTCGAACGTGTCGGCGTCCTCGCCAGCCAGTCCGGCCACGGCGTCGTGGAAGTTCCGGCGGTAGCTCGCCGGGCCATCGTGGGCCATCTCGGCGGCGCGCTCGCCGGCGATACCGAACGCGAGCGTCCCGTAGAGCGCAGCAGTCAGATCGTCCGAAAGCGCCGCGTCGAACGCCGCGAGGGAGGCCCCGAGCATACAACCGGTGCCGACGACGGCCGCGAGCATCTCGTCGCCGGCCGATACGCGGTAGGACCCATCCGCGTCCGCGACGATATCCTCTACGCCCGAGGCGACGACGACCGCGTCGGTCGACTCGGCCACTGCCGTAGCAGTGTGTTCGATCTCGTCGTACTCGCCGACCGATTCGACGCCCTCGACCTCGGCTTCGACGCCCGCGAGGGCGCTGATCTCGCCGTAGTTGCCCTTGATAATCGAGAACTCGAGGTCCTCGAGGAGGGTTTCGGCGACCGACTCGCGGGTCGGGGTCGAGCCGACGCCGACCGGATCGAGGACGACGGGAATCTCGCGTTCGTTCGCGGTTCGGCCGGCCTCGTGCATGGCCTCGACGCGACCGTCGGGTACCTGGCCGATATTGATGAGCAAGCCGGACGCGCCCTGGGCCATCTCCCCGGCGTCGCCCGGCGAGTCGGCCATCACCGGGAGCGCGCCCCAGTGCAACACCAGGTTCGCGACATCGTTGATCGTCACCGTGTTGGTCAGCGACTGGACGAGCGGCTTGGACTCGGCGATCGTCCGCAGCGAGTCGGCGAGGTCGTCGCCGGATGGATTGACTGGATCGGTCATCGGTCCTGTTGTTCGCCGTCATCGGTCATCCCAGTTTCGACGGCTTCGGCGAGCGCTTCGGTCGCTGCACGCGGATCGTCGGCCGCGGTGATCTCGGAGACGACGGCGACGCCGACGGCTCCAGCGTCGACGACCGGCGCGGCGTTGTCGGCCGTCACACCACCGATCCCGACCACTGGGATCGACACCGCGTCGGCAATATCGGCGACGCGTTCGGGGCCGACGCCGTCTTTGTACGCTTCGACGTCCTTCGAGGACGTTCCATAGATGGTCCCCACACCCAGATAATCCGCGCCGTCGGCCTCGGCCGCTCGCGCCTCCTCGAGCGTGCTCGCCGAACAGCCGACGATCGCGTCGGGGCCGAGTAACTCGCGCGCGACGGCGACCGGGAGGTCCGTCTGGCCGACGTGGACGCCGTCGGCGTCGATCGCCTCGGCGATATCGACGCGGTCGTTGACGATCAGATCGACGCCCGCCTCGGCCGTGAGTTCCCGGAGTTCGAGGCCGAGTTCGTACCGCCAGCGGGTGTCGGTCTCTTTCTCGCGCAGTTGCACGACGTCGATGCCGCCGGCGATCGCCTCCCGGACGATCTCGAGGGTCGATCGGCCCGCCGAGATCGACGCCTGGGTGACAAGGTAGGTCTGCCAGTGATCGGCAATCATACTCGATACGGTGGGAGAGAGCTACTAAGCGACTTCGATCGCGTCTTCGCCGGTTCGGACGACCGACTCGAGGTCGGTGTCGACAGTCGACTGCAGATCGACAAACGGCGTGATCGGCTCGGGATCGGCGGATTTTTCGCCGATCGATCGGCGCCACCAGGCGACGTCTCGCCAGTCGTCGTCGCTGTAGCCGATCGCCGGGAAGTCGACCAGTCGATCGAATCCGAGCCGCTCGTGAAAGGCGACGGTCTCGGGGTTGGGCACCGTCGTAACGGCATAGACGTCACAGATACCCTGGCGCTCGAGGATCGCGAACAGCGACTCGTAGAGACCGCGACCGACGCCGGATCCTCGAGCGTCGTCGGCCACGTATACCGAGAGTTCGGCGACCCACTGGTAGGCCCGGCGCTTTCGCAACGAACTCGCGTAGGCGTAGCCGACGGCCTGTCCGTCGTGTTCACAGACGAGCCACGGATAGGTCTCGAGCGTCGACTCGATGCGGTCTGCGAGTTCGGATTCGGTCGGCGGCGTCTCTTCGAAGGTGACTGCCGTCGACCTACAGAACGGTGCGTAGATCTCGCGGGCGGCGGCCGCGTCGGCTGGTTCGGCAACTCGAATTCGGGTCGATGACGCTGTCCCCATCACTGCCTATCGGTCTCGACTCGAGAACTATAGTAACAACGAGCGTGTCATAGAAAGCGTCACGTACGAAGCAGCAGGGTGCGAAAAGTGTGTCCAGCACCAGCGCAACCCTGCAAGACGTAGCTTCGGTACAGCGTGTCATAGAATATGTCTTACTCTTGACCGGGCAATTATGCACCTCGCATTTCGCGTGTAACCTGTGGACCTCGCTAGTCGTAGGCTCTGTTCAAGATCAAGTCATCGGATAATGGCAAGAGAGTCATCGGATGCTAGCGAGATGGGAAATAGAGCGAAAGAACTCCCTGTATAGCACCACCTTATGACCAGAAGCACTTAAAGAAACACGCCTGTTCGACACGACGTGGTGGGACCGTATGAAGACTCATGGTGGCTATCGTGATACGAACAAACATTGCTTCCGGAATATGTGGGTTTACGGAGCGGGTCCCAGGAGGAGACCGACCAACTCGAAGTACGTAAGCACGCCACCGATTACGACGGCGATCACGAGGAGGAACGGAATTGTATTGCGAATTGGTACGGCCATACAGAAAGAGAGTCGACTCGAGCATAAATATTTTCCTTGAGTAACAGGTTTCGGTGACAGTACGGCGTCGGTGAAAGACAGGCTACTCGATAGAAGAGTACTACTCCCGAAAACGTGACGACCAGCGGTCTCCCGTCATAGCTCTACCTTGTGACCAGAAGCACTTAAAGGAACGCGGCGATCGGGGGTGCTTTAGAACTCGTAGCCGTCGACGACCGTGTAGCCGTCCATGTCGTACTCGTAGATGTCGTAGACGACGGCCTCGAGGTCGCCGTTCTCGTCGAAAACGATGTCGCCGGAGGCGCCCTGATACTGGACGGATTCACCGGCGGCAGCCATCTCGAGGCCCTCCTTGAGCGTGTCGGGCGTCACGACCTCGCCGTCGGGGTTTGCGACTTCGCGAATCTGGTCGCTCACCGCGGAGCCGGTCAACTCGTCGGCCGCGACGTTTGCGAGCAAGAGCACTGCCGTCGCGTCGTAGGCTTCGGCGTTGAAGACGCTCGGTGAACTGTCGTACTCGGCCTCGTACAGGTCGGTAAACGTGTCGTGACCCGGCCCAGCGCCGGAGGGAGCCGTGCCGACGACGTTCTCGAGCGGGTTGTCGACGGCACCCGGCAGGTCGTTATCGATGAGGCCGTCGGGAACGAGGATCTCCGTGCCGTCGTCGAACTCCGAGTAGAAGTCCCGAAAGATCTGTTCACCGCTGTCGGGATAGCCGACGACGAGCAGCATCTCCGGCTCGCTGGCCAGTGCCGTCTCGAGTTCGGAGTCGTAGGACGGCTGCTCGGACTCGAACGCGAGTTCGTCGTAGATCTCGCCGCCCAGGTCCTCGAAACTCTCGACGAACGTGTCGGCCAGTCCTTGCCCGTAGTCGTCGTTGAGATAGAGCGTCGAGATGGTGTCGACGCCGCGCTCTTCGACGGCGATTTCGGCCATTACCTCGCCCTGCCAGGCGTCGCTCGGACAGGTTCGAAGCAGATAGTCGCCGTCCATCTCGGTAATCGACGGGGTCGTGCTGGCCGGCGAGATGCCGACGACGTCGTTCGGAAAGAGGACGTCCTCCGCGACGGCGATCGTCACGCCCGAGGAGAGTGCGCCGTTGATCGCCGGATAACCCGCGTCGACCAGCGATCCGGCCGCGGTGATCCCTGCCTCGGGATCTGTCTCCGTGTCCTCGACCCGTACGTCGAGTTCGAACTCGGCGCCCGCGTCCTGTAGTTGCGCCTGGGGCAAGATTGCGCCGTCCCGAATCGGACCGCCGACCGAACTCAGATCGCCGGTGATCGACTGCAGGACGCCCACTCTCGCATCCGGTTCGACGTCGTCACTGCTGAGACAGCCGGCGACGCCGGCTGTAGCCGCTGTACCCATCCCCGCCAGCAGCGACCGCCGATTGATAGCGTTCTTCACGATACCTGATCACAGTGAGAGGGGTGATAAAAAGGTATCTCTGTACGAGTGGCTGGTAAAAACTGCCGGAACGATCACTCGACAGTGCTACCTCGCGTCGTCGATGGACAAACGATCAACTCGGGATGGCTGTGACAGTTCGGAACGACTGCGACTCCAGAACACCACCGAGAGTGACTCCCCGTCATAGCTCTACTTTGTGACCAGAAGCACTTAAAGAAACGATGGCCGGGGGGTCGTGTCTCGAGTGGGGGATCGAGCGGATTCATACGGTGTACTGTACGTTATTTCCGGCCCAGCCGCGACCCGGGCGGGGGTGTGCCGGTAACTCGGTACAGTAATCCGTATCAGCCGCCGAAAAGGGCTTAGTGACCCTGATCGTGGGGGTTCAGCGCCGTCCCGTAGTTCTCGGCGTGGTCGGTGTACTCGATGAATCGCGGCGCGTCCGGCTCGAACGGTCGCTCGAGACTTTCGAAGGCCTTCTTCTTGTCCCAGCCCTGAAGCTTACCGATCGCGGACTTATCCTCGAGATCGTGGTAATCGAGTTTCGGCTCGGTGAGTTCCCAGGCGTCGACGCCCGTCTCAGTCCGGAGGATGACGCTCGAATACTCGTCGGAAGAGCCGACGGAGCCGACGGTGATGTCCGAACAGAAGCCGGTGAAGTCGGCACACTCGTCACAGCCTTTCAAGGCGGCGTCGTGGAAGTTCTCGATGTCTTCCTCGACGATCATCTCGCCGTCGTGATCGTAGACCATCATCTTCCCGTTGAGGACATCCATCTTGCCGATTTCGGACGGCGATATGCCGCGCTGTTCCTCCAGTTGCTCGCCCATGAGGCTGTGGTAGTTGAAGTTCTTCGTACACATCAGCGCGATCGTGTACTCGACGGCCTGGATGCCCTCGTTCTGGGCCTGATAGTCCCAGTCGAAATCCTGGAGCGCGCGGATGCCCTCGATCTCACACGGCGTGCCGACGATTGCGATACTGAGTTCGTCCCAGGACTTGTCCGGAAGCTTGTGCTCCCACTGCCCGAGGTCGAGGTTGCCGAGCGCCATCGTCTGGTTGTAGACGGTGCCGGCGTTTTCGATGAGTTCCTCGGTCGTCGTCGCGAGGTAGCTCTCGGCTTTCCACTCTTGTTCGTCGCTCTCGGTCGCGACGAGCGCGCCGTCGATCTTGCCCTCCTCGAGCAGCGTCGAGAGGATACCGGTGACGACGCCGCCGTCCTGGGCCTGGTCAGTCCAGTCGTCGTCGACCTTCGCGGAGAACTCCGTGATCGGGTCGCCAGCACCCTTGACGTTGTCCTCGCCGCCGGTGATCTTCCACTGGCGCTCGTAGCGCAGGCCGCCCCGGGGACAGAAGTCCCAACAGAGCGAACAGCCGGTACACATCTTGACGAGTTCCGGCTCGCCGTCGTCGCCGATGCCGATCGAGTCGGACGGACAGGCGGCGACGCAGGTCCCACACTGGATACAGCGGCCGTCGTCGATGACCGCCTCGTCGAGTTCCATGAACCAGGTCTTCTCGTCCGGCGTCTCGATGTCGTTCATCTGCGACCGAATCGAGTACTCGGGGGTGTCGAGGTCGACACCATCCGGAATCCCGACGCGCGTATCGGGTGCGTCGTCGTAGACATCCTGACTGACGTCTTCAGCGGGCTCGGTGAACTCGAGGTCGCCGAGGTCGCCGGTCTCGTCGACGTTGGCGACGCCCGCACCGTCGGCACGAAGCGTCGACGAGGATCGCGAACCTCCATCGGAACGTTCTGCGTCCCACTCTGGATCGCGCTTGCTTTGCTCGCGCTCACCGTCGGTTCCCTCACCACCGCCGGTGGCGACGCGCTTGTCGTCGGTGTCGGCCAAGCCTGCGGACGCGGCCGGTTCGGCCGTCTTTTCGCCGCAGGTGCAGGTATTGGGCGAGCAGCTGTCGTCCTCCGCGTTACCGCCGTTGGTCTCGATGGCGCCCTCGCGGCCGTGGTTCGTCTCGTCTCGAGACTGCGCACCAGCACCCTCGGGGACCATCACGGCCGCATCGTCATCCGTGTTCGACTCGGGGACACCGGGGAAGACGCGCTCGTCCTTGCCGTCAGTCCCCATGGGCAACACCTCCGGCGACGGGAGCTTCGGCACCTTGCATAATCGTTCGTAGCCGCTCGTTGTCGACGCGGCGACACCACGCGTAGAAGCGTTCGCCGTCGTGACGGTCGTCGGCGTAGGCGTCGAAGAGTTGCTCGAGTGCGGGGATCACGGCGTGGGCCGGGACGGCGCTTTCGATCCAATCGAGGAACTCGTTGTCCGCCCCGAGCGAGCCGCCAAGGCCGAAGTCCATCCCTTCGACGAGATCCTCGCCTTCCTCGTTCGGTGCGTCGATGTGGTCGGGTGCCTCGTCTTCGGACAGCTTGACGGTCTCGCCCCGGAAGCCGATGTCGGCGATCTGGGGCTGGGCACACGAGGCCGAGCAGCCGGACATGTGCATCCGGATTGCCTCGATATCGTCGGGGACATCAATGCGCTCGTCGAGTTCGCGAGCCCAGCGCTTGGTCCGCTTTTTCGTCTCGATGATCGCGTAGTTACAGAACTCGTTGCCCGTACAGCCGACGGCGCCCCGGGAGAATGCGCCCGGATCGGGCTGGTACTCCTGGGCGAACGGTTCGGCGAGCAGATCCTCGAGGTTCTCGTCGGGAATGTGGGTGACGAGGAAGTTCTGGTCGGTCGCCAAGCGGACGGAGGCGTCCTCGGTGCCGTACTGCTTGGCGGCGCGGGCGGCCGCGGCGAACTCGTCGCCGCCCATGCGACCGGCGATGACGTTGAAGCCGACGTAGTTGAGGCCGTCCTGTTTCTGCTCGTGGACGCCGACGTGGTCGCCCTGGTAGCCGACGGTCAGGTTCTCGCCGCCGGTCGGGAGTTCGATCGTCAGGCGGTCGCGGATCGCCTCCTCGAACTTCTCGGGGCCGAGCTGTTCGACGAGATAGCGCATGCGACAGACGCCGCGGTTGTTGCGGTCGCCGATCTCCTTGAACGTCTGGGCGACGGCGCGACAGAACTCGACGGCGTCTTCCGGCGGGATGAAGACGTCGAGTTCGGAGGCCATTCGCGGACCGTCTGAGAGGCCGCCGCCGACGCGGGCGTGGAAGCCGTAGTAGTACTCCCCCTCGATTTCTTTTTTCGCTGGGACGAGGCCAACGTCGTTGATCTGGGACTGGGCGCAGTCGTGGGCACAGCCCGTGATGGTCATCTTGAACTTCCGCGGGAGGTTTGCGTACTCGCGATTGCCGGTGAAGTAGTCGGAGACGGCTTCGATGACCGGCTGGGCGTTGAAACACTCGTGGTCGCTGATGCCGGCTGCGGGGCAACCGAGAACGTTCCGGGCGGAGTCACCACACCCCTGGACCGTCGTCAGGCCGACCTCGTCGTAGCGCTCCCACATCTCGGGAACGTCTTCGACGCGAATCCAGTGTTTCTGAATGTCCTGGCGGGTCGTGATGTCGAGATAGGCGTCGCCCCAGAGTTCGTTCTGTTCCGTGCCGCCGTACTCCTCGGGAGCGACGGCCAGGTCGTCGGTGACCTCGCCGATAACCTCGGCCTGTTCGGGCGTGAGCTTCCCGCCCGGCACCTTGGTCCGGATCATGAAGTAGCCCTCCTGTTTCTGGGCGTACATACCGGCCCACTTCAGCCGTTCCCACTCGCCGCCCCCGGCGCGCTCCTCGATCTCCTCGAAAGAGAGCCCACCCTCGGCGTACTCGTACACGTCGTCGATCACGTCGAGGGGGTGTTTGTTCTGTTTGTACTGTTCGGTCGTGTTCATCGAGACCACCGTGGCTCGAGGTCTCGGTTCGGGGATCGATCCGTAGAACTGCCTTCAAAGCCCATTGTTTAGCGGATACAAACACCCCACAAGTATACCTCTCCGTAATGTGGCGAAAGCTGACGACGGTCCCTTTATCCGGTTAGTATTGCCTCGACTATCGCTCGATCTCACGCGGGAAACTGGCGATCGGTCCGAACACGTTCGAACGCAGCGGTTTCTGAACCGGCCGTCGTACGATCGTCATCGGTCTCGGCAAGTATCTCCGATGGGGTGCCCTGTGACTCGTTGTGATAGGTCGATCAGCTGACGTTCTGGGCACTGAGCGACCGATTCGTCGTAGCTTCATACGGTTTACTGTAAGTCGTTTCCGGTACAATCCGTCCCGTCCTACGGTTGCACCGGTAAACCGTATCAGTCACGAGCTACCACGCTCGCTCGAGGTAGGTCTCGAAGCGGTTGAACGGGACGTCGTGATCGGCTCGGAGGTCGTCGATAGGGGAGTCGTAGCCGTGCTCGTTGAACCAGGCGAACATGTCGGCGAACTCCTCGCCCTGACTCGACTCGACCTCGTCGATCGACAGGTGCTGGGCACGAACGTCGATCCCGAGTTCGTCCGCGAATCTAGCGGCCATCGCCCGGAGGGGGAGTTCGTCGCTCGCGAGTTCGTAGGCCTCGCTGAGGTAGCGGTCCGGGTTGGCGAACACTTCGGCGACGAACGCTCCCAAATCCTCGATGTCGAGGATCTGCAGCGGCGAGCGGGGCTCGAGGCCCATCGCGAGCGTCCCGTCTTCGATCGAGTCGCGAAAGCCCTCGAGGTTCTGTGCGAAAAAGACCGGCCGAACGACGGTCGTCGGCAACTCGAGGTCGGCGAGACGCTGTTCGATCTCCCACTTCGACTCGAAATGGGAGATGCCGGTGTTGCGCTCCGCGCCGCCGACCGAGGAGAAGACGAGGTGGTCGATACCACCCTCGGCCGCGAGTTCGACGACGTTCGTTCCCTGCTCGACCTCGTCGTCGTAGCCGTGTTCCCAGAAGTTCGTCACCAGGAAGACGCCGTCGGCGTCCTCGAGCAGCGGTTCGATCGTGTTTCGCTCCGCGATGTTCCCCTCGACGAGGGTCCCACCCTGTTCGACCAGCTGGTGGGACTCGTGTTTCGTCGTATTTCGGGTCAGGGCCAGTACCTGGACGTCGCGCTCGAGGAGGTGTCTGGCGACTGCGCCGCCTTGGGTTCCGGTCGCGCCGACGACCAGAATTGTCTCTCGGTTCACGGTCGTCGCTTCGACGACGGGGATCAAGAAGCTACCACGGGCAGACGCAACGCCTGTCCGCGTTCCATCGCTGGTCGGAACGGATGGCCGTGGCCTACTCGTCCTCGAGCAGCCGATCCACCATCTCGTCGGGATCGAACCGCTCGACGTCGTCGTAGCCCTGGCCGACGCCGAGGAACAGGATCGGCTTCCCGGTGACGTGGGCGACCGAGATCGCCGCCCCGCCGTTGGAGTCGGCGTCGGCTTTCGTCAGGATCGCGCCGTCGATCTCGGCGGCGTCGTCGAATTCGCGGGCGCGGTTGACCGCGTCCTGGCCGGCGACGGCCTCGTCGACAAACAGGGTCATGTCGGGATCGACGACCCGATCGATCTTCTCGAGTTGGTCCATCAGCCCCTCGTCGGTGTGGAGCCGTCCGGCAGTATCCCCGAGGACGACGTCGACGTCGTTGGCTTCGGCGTACTCGACGGCGTCGTAGAGGACGGCAGCGGGGTCGCCACCCTGTTCGTGGGTGATGAGTTTCGTGTCCAGCGTGTCCGCGTGTTCCTGGATCTGCTCGTTGGCACCCGCCCGATAGGTGTCGCCGTTTGCCATCACCGTCGAGTAGCCACGCTCTTCGAAGTAGCGACTCAGCTTGGCGATCGAGGTGGTCTTGCCGACGCCGTTGACGCCGGTAAAGACGATCGTGACCGGCTTGTCCTCGATCGCGATGCGCTCGTCGAAGTCGAACTGGCCGACGCTGATCACGTCGTAGATTGCGTCCCGCAGCGCTTCCTCGACGACCGCGCCCGTCGAGGTCGTAAACGTCCGCGTCTCGCCGACTAACTCCTCGCGGATGTTCTCGAGGATCTCTTCGGCGACACCCATCTCCACGTCACTCGAGAGCAGCGCCATCTCGAGTTCGTGCAGCGGCCCCTCGAGATCCTCTTCTTCGATGACGAACTTCCCTTTGACGAGGGATTTGGCCTTGCGGCCGAACCCGGTCGAGTTGCCGTCCTCAGCATCCGCCTGGGCGTCGTCGTCGGCCTCGGCGTCGCTCTCGACCGCGTCGTCGACATCCGTCTCGGCCGCGTCGTCAGCGGACTCGAGTGTCGTCGCCGAGTCCGCCGGGGATTGACCGGCGGCTGGCGAGTCCGTCTCCGACGGCTCGGCCGACACGTCAGTGTCTGCCGTCGATGGTTCGGTACCCGCCGTCGCCGCGTCGCTCGTCGCGTCGGTAGCGGCCGCGTCGTCGGCGAGATCGGTTTCCGCAGCCGCCTCGAGGTCGTCGTCCTCGTCGACATCTTCGACCTTCGCGTCGGCGGCTTCTTCGGCGTCTTTGCGGAAGCTTCCGAGTTTTTCTTTTAGGTTGTCAAACATGGCTATCGGTAGCGCCCCGGCTTATTCGTCGGGGCCCTGGCCCATGCCCTGCATCTGCTGTTGCATCGCCTGCTGTTGGAGCTGTTGAGCCTGCTGTTCGAGCTCCGAGCTCTCGGACTCGAGGTCGTCGATCTCGTCGGTGAGTTCGTCGATGCGGTCGTCGAGGTTGTCCTTCTTGTTGTCGAGGGCGGTGACGGCGCCGTCCTGCTCGAACTCGGCAGCGTAGTCGGCGCCGAGTTCGACGATCGCTTCGTCGATGTCTTCGATCGTCGCCCGGAGGTACGCGCCGCCGCCGAGTGGGACCTGCACGGTCGAGCCCGATTCGAGCGTCTCGAGCGCCTCGATGGCCTCGTCGACCTCGTCTTTCTCCTGTCTAACCTCTTCGACTTCGGCTTCGAGGGCTTCGATCTGTTGTTCGAGTTCCTGCAGTTCCTGGGAGAGCTGCTGCAGTTGCTGCTGGCTCATTGTGCGGAGACCTCCTCGAGGTCGATCTCCGTTCGCTTGAGCCCGTGCTGGCTGCCGAGTTGGGAAAGGGCGTGTTCGCGGGCGACGTTTTCGTTTTCGGCGTCGATCGTCGTCTCGAAGTCCGCGAACCCGTCGCGGCTCTTGAACCGGCCGGTGACCGTAAATTGACTCATGGCGTTCACTCCGGCGGGCAGTCGGAAGAATCTTCCCTTCCATCGGAGGCGGAAACGACTTCCGCCCTCGCACCCGTACGACATCCCATGAGCGAACTCGATCCCGGCGAGTTGCTACCGAACGAACGGATGCAACAGCAGGCCCTCGCGGGCGACGTGACACAGATCCACCGCGGTCACCAGTACGCCGACGCGGGCGACACCTTCGACATCGACGGCGAGACGTTCGAACTCACCGACGTGACCGAGCGGACGCTCGGCGATCTGACCGACGAAGACGCCCAGGCCGAAGGCATGGACGATCTCGAGGGGTATCGACGACTGCTCGAGCGGGCTCACGACAATTTCGAGTGGGACGACGACAGTGAGGTTGTCCGTCACCGGTTCGAACGGCAGTGAGCCGGCCACCGTATCCGTGTTAGGCAGCCGTAGCTGGGGTAGCCGCGGAGCTGTCGCCGGACTCACCGTCGGTAGCTTCGAGACGGGTGTAGTACGACGTGTGGACCGCGAACAGGTACGCGTAGCCGATTCCGGTCACGACGGCGGCCGCCAGTAGCGAGAGAGCCTGTCCGATCGTTTGGTCTACGTCCACGAGCCCCGGTTCGACGAGGACGAGCTCGAGCCCGACCAGTGGCATGAAGGCGACGGACCAGACCACGAACCACAGCAGCGAGTAGCCGACGACGTTCAGGAGGTTCGCACGGACGAGGCCGAGGCTGTGGGAGAACGCCTCGATCGCCCCCGTCCCGTCGACGACGATCGCCGTGTTGAAAAACTGCAAGAAGAGGTAGACGAGAAACATGAACAGCATGATCGCGAGGAACGCGAGCAGTACCACTCCGATGCCGGCCACTGCGCCCGTTTCGCTACCGACCGCTGCGATGACCGCACCGGCACCGAAGACGACTACGATCATGCTCACGAAGACGATGCCGAACGTGACCACGGCAAACAGGATCGTCGCCGCCAGCAACGTGACGTAGAACGTCGTCCCCGACTGGACGAGTTGGTCGAGCGATGTCGTCGATCCCTCGAGCGCCTCGAGCGCCATGCCGATCAGCCCGCCGACGAAGAACGGGCCGAGGAGGAACGCGACGAGCGCGCCGACCCCGGCGACGGCCAGGGAGTCGACGATCTCGCCGGCGGCTGCGACTTGCGAGACGAACGCAAAGAGGAGTCCAGCAAGCAGTATTACGGGATTCGATCGGAGGACCGATACGCCGTCTTTGAACGCAGGGACTATTGCCATAGCAGTTACTCGTTGGCTGTCACCGGAGTAAGTACTCACGATGGCTCAAATTCGATTTTGAGTCTTACCAGGGCGTCTACTTCCGGATACCGACGATCAATCGTCGATCGGCCGGCCGTCTTCGGTCGGCGGCGCGACGTGGTCGACGTATTCCTCGAGAGTCGGCTCGAGGACGCGAACGCGGACGGCGATCTCGCCGAGTTCGTCGGGTTCGCCGACCGAGAAGTTGATCCGATCCTCGAAGGCCGCCTGTTTTTTCAGCGCGAAGGTGAACGTGTCGCCCTCGCGATTCGAGAAGAACTCGCCGCGGGCGGTGTCGAGGATCTCCTGGCGGTGTAGCAGCTCCGAGACGTGATCCATCGAGTGGGCTTCCCCGTGGATCTCGCCGAAGGACTCCTCGAGGTCGGCGTTGGGGAAGATATTGGCGACGGCGTCGGCGACCCGGCTCGTCACCTCGGTGTCGTAGACTGGGGCCGTGATCTCGATGTCGACGCGATAGATGTCGGTCACGGCTGGGACACCTCCCGGTCCTCGCGGACGATCGCCCGGACGCGGTCGTGAAAGGCCTCGAGCGAGTCGGTGTTCTCGAGGACCACGTCGGCGCGATCCATCGCGTCGTCCATCCCGAACCCGCGTTCGCGCTCGTCGCGGGCGGCAAGTCCCTCGCCGCCGTCTTCGGTGCTGGCATCGCGGCCGCGAGTGTCGATTCGCTCGGCGCGAACCTCGAACGGCGCTTCGATGCTCACCAGCGTGAACGCCTCGCCGAACCGGTCCTCGAAGACATCGACCTCGGTATCCGAGCGGATGCCGTCGACCAGGACGGCGTCGGTTCGCTCGAGGCGATCTTCGATCATCGGGAGCGAGCGCTCGGCGATCGCCGCCGGGCCGTTTTCCTCGCGCAGCGCCTGGGCGACCGTCCCGTGATCTTTCGCCGGATCGAGGCCGCGGTCGGTCGTCTCCTGGCGGACGACGTCGCCCATCGTCACCACGGGCAGTCCCTCCTCGCGCGCGACGGTGGCGGCCTCGCTCTTCCCGCTGCCGGGCAGCCCCACCGTTCCGATGACGTGCATCGACTCGAGGTAACACTGAGAGGCGCTTAAGGACTGTGTCTCGCGCCGAGTATCGGGTACCGATACTGTGGGAAAACGGAGACTGACGCGCGCGGCGTGGCAGCTACCGCAACGTGGTGAATCGAGCCGAAAAATATACGCCAGTGGCAAAGACTATGCGATTGTTACACAAAGAAAGATCGTAGGAAACAGATGACGACTAGCAAAATAGTTATCCCGACGGATGGGAGCGAATATGCCGAAAATGCAGCCAAAAACGGATTCGAGATTGCGGAGCGAATGGATGCGACCGTCCACGCGTTGGCTGTCGGAGACACGAACCTCACCCACCTCTCGTCGGTCGGCGGTCCCCCGCCGAAAACCGTAGACGACGTCGCCGAAATCGCCGCCGAGTGGGCCGACGACCTCGTCGACGACGCCGAAGCGGCCGGTCTCGAGGCCGAGGCCGTGGTTCGATCCGGGATTCCCGCCGAGGAGATCGCCGACTACGCCGAGGCGATCGATGCCGACATGATCGTCATGGGAACCGCGGGCCGCAGCGGGTTCGAACGCATGGTCGTCGGCAGCGTCACGAACAAAGTCGTTCGAACGGCGCCCGTTCCCGTCGTGACCGTTCGTCCGGACGGAACCGTCGACGCCGCCTGAGACGCGGGGAGTGACCTGTTCGACCACACCACCCCTGCACCACTTTGGTCCTCGAGGTGGATCGTTCGATATGCGCCTCTCCACGAAAGTCCTCGTCGTCGCTGTCCTGCTGATCGTGATCCCGATCCCGATCCTGCCGCCGCTGGTCGGAGCTGCTATCGGCTTTGCCCTGCTGGTTGTCGGTCTCTTCCTCCGATTCATGGATTTGTGATACGGTCTGATACAGCCGCCAGACCGTGGCGGTCCACAAGGCCTATCCCCACCTCGAGCCCCAGTACGGCCATGACACAGCGGTCCCTGTTCGTCCGTGCGATCTGGTTCGTCCTCGTCGGCTGGTGGCTGACGCCCATCGTCGTCAACCTCGCGTGGGCGTTGACCGTGACCGTCATCCTGGCCCCGGTCGGGATCAAACTGGTCAACCTCGTGCCGACAGTGTTGACGCTGGCTGCACCGCGGTCGCTCTCGGACCCGAACCTGGGCCGCGAACAATACTCGCTCGTGGTTCGGGCGCTCTACTTCGTGCTCGTGGGCTGGTGGCTGAGCTTCCTCTGGGCGAACCTAGCTGCGTTCCTGGCCGTGACGATCGTCGGGCTACCCGTTGCCGTTTGGCTCGCGAACCGCCTTCCCTACGTCACGTCGCTGTACCGTTTCCACGGATAGCGATAGTAGCCACTGCAATGCAATGCACACCTGATCGCGCGACGGCTGCGCGATCACTGTGTAAATCGTTGCAGTTGGTACTAGAGACCGACGACTGGCGAGGATCCGTCCGGAAACCCGCATCGCTTATAATGTTCGGTCGTTCACTCGTACTCGAGGGCGCGTAGCTCAGTCTGGACAGAGCGTCGGACTTCTAATCCGATGGTCGTGGGTTCTAATCCCATCGCGCCCGTGTAACGAATCAACTGTTCGTGCTCGAGTCGATCGAGGGCGGCACACACGGTCTTTGCGAGCACGTCGACGAACTCGAGGTGGGCCGCAGACATCGACTCGTCGCCGTGAGTGGTCTATGTGATGGCGATCGCGACGGGTATCTCTCGGTCGTCTTCCCGAACGAGCGTAACGTCAGTGGTGACTGCTGTCTCTTCGACTGCGCGCCGTTGGAGGCGGACGAACGTCGGCTGCTGATCGGCCGGCACCAGGTCGTCGATCGACGACTCGAGCAATTCGCCGGGCCCGTAGCCGAGCAGCTCCGCCGCGGCTCGGTTCGTAAAGAGAATCGCGCCATCGTCTTCGTAACTGAGGACACACTCGGAGACGACTCTCGTCACGTCCTCGAAAAACGTATCGTCGACTCGAGGTGAAGTGATCCCCATTAGTTGTCACCACGTTCTCAACCAACATAACTACGCAGTTACGACGACAGAAACTATCCCACCAACCAGAACGAAAGCTGCTAACGACTCGACGGGTCTCTCGTGGGAAGAAGCCCGCACCTCTGGCACACGCGCGCCCAGCGTTGAAGTATCGGGTCGGTGTCTGCAACCGTATCGCCGCCACCGGAGTCAGTACCGATGACACAGCTTGGCTACCACGCCTCTCACGAGCAGTTCGCACCGAGTGACCTCCTCGAGTACGTCCGCCTCGCCGACGAGGCGGGCTTCGATCACGCGCTCGCCTCGGATCACTTCCACCCCTGGAGCGAGAACCAGGGCGAGTCGGGACTGGTCTGGTCCTGGCTCGGCTCGGCGCTGGAAGCGACCGACCTGACCTTCGGGACCGTCAACGCGCCGGGCTATCGCTATCACCCCGCGATCATCGCCCAGGGAGCCGCGACGCTGCGGGAGATGTACCCCGAGCGTTTCTGGCTCGCCGTCGGCAGCGGTCAGTTGCTCAACGAGGGGATCACCGGCACCGACTGGCCGATCAAGGACGAACGAAACGCCCGCCTCGAAGCGTGTGCCGACGTCATGCGGCGACTCTGGAGCGGCGAGGAGGTAACCCATCACGGACGGGTCACCGTCGAGCAGGCCCAACTCTACTCCCGCCCCGAGACGCCCCCGCCGCTGATCGGCGCCGCGCTCTCGGAAGCCACCGCCGCCTGGCTCGCTGAGTGGGCCGACGGGATGATCACCATCGCGACACCCGACCACGAGGCCGACGCCGCCCGCGTCGAGGCCTTTCGGGAACACGCTCCCGACAAACCGGTGTACCTCAAGGCTCAACACGCCTACGAGGCCGACGAAGACGCCGCCCTCGAGGAGGCCCACGACCAGTGGAGCACCAACTGCATTCCGGGGCCGGTGACCCAGGAACTCCGGACGCCCGAGCAGTACGATCAGCTTCGAGAAACGGTCGACTACGGCGAGGTCGAGGCCAACGTCCGCGTCTCGAGTAGCCTCGAGGACCACGTCGAGTGGCTCGAGACCGACCTCGCGCTCGAGGTCGACCGCGTCTTCGTCCACAACGTCACGACGAATCAGGAAGCGTTCATCGAGGCGTTTGGGGAGAACGTCCTGCCCGAACTCGAGTTCGGGAAACAGTAGTGGCGACGCCCCACGGCCACCTGCGTTGGCTCGCTCGTCTCGAGAGACCGGCCGCGACGAGGATCGTCGTCTGGCCACGTCAGCAACTACTGTGCAGCCACGTGGGGGTGTCAACGCTTGCGGAATTCGTTGACGGCTCGTTTCGCATCCTCCGGTGTCACCTGGAAACTGAGTCGTTCACCGTTCGGAAGGGAGACAAGCAATCCTTCTCGCGGTAGGGCATACAGATAAATCGTCATCAACAACCCGAGGAGTACGAACCAGCCCGAGACGAGTGACGCCGTATCACTGATAGCGGACGCTCGAGAAATCCCCTGTTCGGCACTGAGCAGCCGCGAGACCCCGATCAGAATACCGCTGTAATAAGTCAACAGAAATGTCACAGTAATGGCGCTGCGAACGCTATCAAACAGATTTAGCAGTGTCCGGAATTTGAGTATTGGATAACTACCGCCGATAAGTAGCACCAGCCCACCGAAATAGACGAGTCCGACGGCTTGTGCGGAGCCATCGACGGTTTGTGCGAACCCAATTGCGGAGAGGATGACACCGAGAGAAACACCGACGACTGCCTTCCGAGAGTACAGCGAGGCGCGCTGTTCGACGCTGACGACGTTCGCTTTGACGAAATGATAGGTGTAGTTAACTGCATACAGCGACGTATTGACCGAGCCGCTCATGCTGATATTGGTCGGTGTCTTCGAGGTGAACTCCGACTCAAGCCGAGCCGGGTCGTCGGTCGTCAAATCGTCGCGACCGCCGAGCGTCCCGATCGAGAGACCGTTTCTCGGGCTGAGGACGAGCCATACGGCGCCAAGGATCACGAAGACGAGAAGGACGAGCCGAAAGCCGCCAACGAGTAGTCCGAACAAGATTGCACTGAGTAATAGCATCGCAAGAAACAGTTTGAAACTACGTCGGAGATGAGTGTCGACAATCTCGAAATACGAGATGGCCTCGAGATTGTAGTGTCGATTTTTCCCGGCCCCGAGATTGAGTGTGATTCGACTCTGTTTTGGTCCCTCTCGAGACGTGTTCCGCCCTCTCCCGTCTCCGCCACCGTCCTCGAGAGCGGTACCACACGATGAACAAAAGGAATCGCTTGCTGGCACTTGCTCCCCACAGTTCGGACAATATGGCATTACGCCATTTTGCTCCAACAGGGTTTAAATTCTGATGGCAGTCTGGTACCCGGTACTGTTCAACACCACGATCTCGAATACCAAATACGATCTCGAGACGTTCTCGCGACGGACCAAGATGGGCAATAAGTATTTTTTTGTGTACTCACATTGAGAGTGTATGCCGGACTCATGGCGATCCAGTCGGAGGGCGTATTTGCGGTACACGGCTCCGGTCGCGGTGGGCGTTCTCGCCGGCTGTCTCGACGACGCCAGCGAACTCGTCGGGGAGCAACAAGAGCCTGACACCCTCGTGACTCTGCGGGAGACGATATCGTTCTCGGACGGGCTCGATACCTACAGAAGCGACTCGATCTCCTCGCCCTGGGGTAACAACGAACTGGTCACCTTCTATGGGGCCGGAATGATGCTTACCGAGCAAATCAAGTACGGTGGTCTACTGGGCATCATCTTCGAGTTCGCCGGTGAGGAGGATATCGATTACAACCGCGGTAAGGAAGACATGCTGGAGAATTTCGAAGACGCCTTTGAACTCGAGGACGGTGGATTCGACCCAACCGAATACGAGGAGGACGACTTCGGTGAGCAGGTGATCGAAGATGCACTCGAGTTCGATACCGGTCCGGATTCATTCGAGTTCGACGAGGAAGCATTAGAGGGTGAAGCTGCTGTCGGCGGTGACCCGGAAACGGCCGACGCGAGTGACAACCACCGAATTCTCTATAGCGGTGCGGATCGAAATACGCTGGTCGTAAACGAGATAGAGCCGACCACTGGGTCGACGATCGTCGGCCGCGACGGAGAGTGGCGATTGCTTATGTCCGCGCCCACACACTGGCGGGTCCACGTCGCCTCACTCCAGTACCCACACCCAGAGCCGCCGACTCCACCGGCAACGGTTACCGGGCAGGGGTCCTCGATCACTGGCGCAGTGGAGGTTGCGGAACCGGTCACGGTCACCGGCGAGTTTTACGGCGATGATCCCGTCCAGGTACGAGCAGTTGAAGAACGGCATGGTCGAGACGAGTTGATTTTTACCATAAGCGAGTCCGGGCAGAATATCGTCGAGACGGAGATGACACTCGAAGGGCAACTCTGGTTCGACATCGACGCACCCCGTGGATGGAGCCTCGAGTTTGAGACCGCCTGATCTGGATCGTTGCAATTACCTACTGCTTCGATCACACATAGCACTCTTATTCCCGTTTGCCTTCGAATCGAGTGACCGCACCATATCCGACAGTATAAGGCCGATCGTAGCAAATTCGCTGTCATGACGACGCTTTCGGTGGCCGGCGGGCAGGTCCTCGAGCCCGACTTGACGGTCACGCGCGCGGACGTACTGATCGATCAGGACAGCGGCGAGATCCTCGAGATCGGCCCCGATCTCGCGGGCGACGAAACGCTCGATGCGACGGGCGGGCTCGTCACGCCGGGGTTCGTCAACGGCCACACGCACGTCGCGATGAGCCTGCTTCGGGGCTACGCCGACGACAAGCCCCTCGACGCCTGGCTGCAGGAAGATATCTGGCCCGTCGAGGCCGAACTCACGGCCGAGACGATCCGGGCCGGCACCGAACTCGGCGTCCTCGAGTTCATCAAATCCGGGACGACGTCGTTCGCGGACATGTACTTCTTCGTACCGACGATCGCGGACGTCGTCGAGGAGGCGGGGCTGCGCGCTCGGCTCGGCCACGGTGTGATCTCCGTCGGCAAGGACGAGGCGACGGTCCACGAAGACGCTCGCGAAGGCCTTCAGGTCGCCAAGGAACTGGACGGGATGGCCGACGGCCGGATCCGGACCGCCTTCATGCCCCACTCGCTGACGACCGTCGACGGCCAGTACCTCGAGGAATACGTCCCGAAAGCCCGCGATTTGGGCGTCCCGATCCACTACCACGCAAACGAGACCCGTGACGAAGTGACGCCGATCGTCGACGAACACGGCGTCCGACCGCTCGTCTACGCCGCCGAGAAGGGGATGCTCGAGGCCGGCGACTTTATCGCCCACGGCGTCCACGTCGACGAGAGCGAGATCGGCTTGCTCGCGGCGGCCGAGACGAGCGTGATCCACTGTCCAGCCTCGAACATGAAACTCGCCAGCGGAATGGCGCCCGTCCAGCGCCTGCGCGATGCCGGCGTCACCGTCGGGCTGGGCACCGACGGCGCGGCCTCGAACAACGACCTCTCGATGTTAGACGAGGCCCGCGACGCGGCCATGCTCGGCAAGCTCGCGGCCGAGGACGCGAGCGCCGTCGACGCCGAAGCGGTTGTCGAACTGCTCACCAGCGCCAGCGCCAACGCGATCGGGTTCGAGACGGGGCGCCTCGAGCCCGGCGCGCCCGGAGACCTCGCCGTCATCGACCTCGAGGCGCCCCATCTCACGCCGGCCCACGACCTCGTCAGCCACCTGACCTACGCAGCCGCCGCGTCGGACGTTCGCCACACTGTCTGTGACGGCCGGGTGCTCATGCGCGACCGCGAGGTGCTGACTCTCGACGAGGATGCCGTTCTGGAGCGAGCCGGCGAGGCGGCCGAGGCGCTGGTCACTCGAGCCGAATCCTGAGGGCGAACCGTCGTTTCGAACGATTCGTATCAGGTTGTGTGAACGGTTTTTAAATCCTCAAAACGATCGATAAACGCTCTGAACGGTTTTCGAATGGTTTTACTGGAACCGAACCGTCACAAACTGCCGCGGGGGTTTATTCACGGATCCGTGAAAGTCTCGACCGGATGTTCAGGCACAGCACCCTCGCAGTGACGATGGCTATCCTGATGGTACTCGCCGCGCTCGCCCCTGCCGGTGCGGTCGCGGCCCAGCCGGACGACGACGGGCTGTCGCTCGTGGTATCCGACGACGGCGTCGTGACGGTGACATCGAACGGCACCGCCGTCGAGAACGCGACCGTCGAGGTATCGGCCGCCGATGGAACGTATGCGGGCACGGGTAACTACTCGACCGACGATGACGGCGATGTCGACCTTCCCGACCCCGACAACTCGGTGACGGTCACGATTACCGCGTCGACGACCGCCGACAGCGTCACGCTGGAGACCGTTCTCGAGCCCGCCGAGGACGACGAGGACGACAAAGACGACGAGTCGTTCGAGCCGTTTGGCTCGATAGTCTCGGCGTTCGTACAGAGCGTCCAGACCGACGGGCCGCCCGGACAGATCATCGCTGACTTCGTCACCGCGAACAACCCTGGTGATTCGTCGGCCGATGCTGGCCAGTCGAACGCGAGCAACGGAACCGATGGCCAACAGGGCCCACCGGACCACGCAGGCCCGTCGAGCAACGCTACCGACGGCGACGGTGAGGAGAGCCAGCAGGGTCCGCCGGATCACGCCGGACCGAACGGCAGTTCCGGAACTGACGACAGCGGCGGTGGACCGCCGGACCACGCTGGCCCGTAGCGATCGATGCCTGTTCATCCGCGACACTGACGCCGGACGACGACACGATCGGTTTGCTGTCAGAGGCACGGCTCGTCGCCGGCGTCGGGTTCGATTGTGGCCCTGTCCGTCTCCGTTTGCGGTGATGGGACGCCACGGTGCTGGTCGGTCGTGTACAATCGGTTGGCGTCTACGAGACGTCTCTCCGCGACCGACCGATACGGCCCACTGCGCTGCCCAAATCGATCGGCGCTGCGATACGATTTCGTCGACGCGTCCCCCGCCGATCCGAGTGCCGACCGCCGGCGGTCGGATCGGTTTTCGCTTCGGCCCGCTTCGGTAGGGTTTTGGCGCCTCTCGTGCTTTGTCGAGTCATGACCGAATCTGCGTACCCGTCGATCAGTAGCCAACTGGACGACGTCGAATCCGCACGCGAGGAGGGCCGTCGGAAGATGGACTGGGCGACCCAGCACATGCCCATCCTCGAGGCCGTCCGCGAGGAGTTCATTGCCGACCAGCCCTTCGCGGGCGAACGAATCGGGATGGCGATGCACGTCGAAGCAAAGACCGCCGTACTCGTCGAGACGCTCGCCGAGGGCGGTGCCGATGTCGCCCTCACGGGCTGTAACCCGCTGTCGACCCACGACGACATCTCGGCGGCACTCGACGCCCACGAGTCGATTACCAGCTACGCCAAACGCGGCGTCGACGACGAGGAGTACTACGAGGCCATCGAGGCCGTCATCGCTCACGAGCCGACCGTCACCGTCGACGACGGGATGGACCTCGTCGCCGCCATCCACGAGGACTACCCCGAACTGATCGACGGCATCGTCGGCGGCGCCGAGGAGACGACGACGGGCGTCCACCGACTGCGCGCGATGGACGCCGACGACGCCCTCGAGTACCCCGTCTTCGCGGTCAACGATACGCCGATGAAGCGGCTGTTCGACAATATCCACGGCACCGGCGAGTCGTCGCTTGCTTCTATCGCCATGACGACCAACCTCTCGTGGGCTGGCAAGACGGTTGTCGTCGCGGGCTATGGCTACTGTGGCAAGGGCGTCGCGAAGAAGGCCGCCGGCCAGAACGCGAACGTCATCGTCACCGAAGTCGAGCCCCGACGCGCGCTCGAGGCCCACATGGAGGGCTACGACGTGATGCCGATGGCCGAGGCCGCCGAGGTCGGCGACGTCTTCATCACGACGACGGGCAACCGTGACGTCATCGTCGAGGACCACTTCGAGCGGATGCAAGACGGCGTCTTGCTCTCGAACGCCGGCCACTTCGACATCGAGGTCGACCTCGAGGCCCTCGACGACCTTGCCGTGGATCGGTACGAGGCCAGAGACGGCGTCGAAGCCTACGAGATGGACGACGGCCGCAAGCTGAACGTCATCGCCGAGGGCCGTCTCGTCAACCTCGCGGCACCGATCTCGCTCGGTCACCCTGTCGAGGTCATGGACCAGAGCTTCGGCATTCAGGCCGTCTGTGTCCGGGAGATTTTGGCCAATTCCGACGCCTACGACGCGGGCGTCCACGACGTTCCCGACGAACTCGACCAGGAGATCGCCGAGATCAAACTCGAGGCCGAAGGCGTCGAATACGACTCGCTTTCGGACACCCAGCGCGAGTACATGGACAGCTGGGACCACGGAACCTGAGCATGAAAACCGACGGTGGAACCGCGGCCGCGAAACGGCGAGCGGGCGAACGGGCAGCTACGGCCGTCGAAGACGACTTCGTCGTCGGACTCGGCACCGGCTCGACGGCCGCCTACGCGATCGACGCGATCGGTGCCGCCGTCGCCGACGGACTCGACGTTCGGGGCATTCCGACCTCGTTTCAGTCCCGACAGCGCGCCCTCGAGGCCGGGATTGCGCTGACGAGTCTCGACGCCGTCGACCGCGTCGACCTCGCGATCGACGGTGCAGATCAGGTCGTCGACGATCCCGGCGCCGATGCCCACGGTGCGCTGATCAAGGGCGGCGGCGGCGCTCACGCGCGCGAGAAGTTGGTCGATGCGACGGCCGAGCGGTTCGTCGTCGTCGTCGATCCCTCGAAGTTGACCGCCCGCTTCGATCGGTCGGTACCGGTCGAAGTCCTCCCCGACGCCTACACCGTCGTCGCCGATCGAGTTCGCGATCTCGAGGGCGAGCCGACGCTGCGCTCGGCCAAGCATAAGGACGGGCCAGTCGTCACCGACAACGGGAATCTGGTGCTCGATTGTGAGTTCGACCCGATAGACGATCCCGGGCACCTAGCAGCGACGCTCTCGGGAATCCCCGGCGTCGTCGAACACGGGCTGTTCGTCGATTTGGCGGATACGATCTACGTCGGTCTCGAGGACGGCGTCGACGTTCGGGAGTACTGATCGGTCAGTCGGGTGTCGCTGGTTCATCAACGTGGTCGTGGTCGTCCGTCGGCGCATCGACGAGACCGGGAGCCAACCCGAGTACCACGTACAACACCCCGATCACTCGAGTTGCCGGGAGCAGCCAGGGCTTGGCCTCGAGGTCGAGCGGGTTCTCGTAAGCGATCGCGAGCCCGGCGGCAAGCATCCGTCGCGGAACCGTCGCGAGCAGGATTCCCAGCAGTGCAAACGGTGCCTGGAGGGGCTTTGGCAACCCACCCCGGAGAACGAGTCCACAGAAAGCCAGCCCCTCGAGTCGCGCAATCGGGAGCGTAATCCGTCGAAGTTGCCCGTCGTCGGGGTTCTCGAACGCGAACCGTTCCGCCATCTCGACGATCCGTCCCGGAACGACAACCCAGATGAGTCCGACGCAGAGGCCGAGTGCTCGGTTCATCGGACCACCGTTGTGTCGGGGGCGTCCGTCCCGGTACCGTCGACTGATGCTCCCCTCTCGTCGTCGGTCGATCGCATCGAGAGCCCGACGACGAGCAGGTACACCCCGCCCAGCAGGCGAGCCGCGGGTGTCACCCACGGCTTCAACTCGAGATCGTCCGCGTTCGTGTAGACCAGCGACTGGCTGAGTTGGATGATCGGCTGTGGAACGAGGACGATCACGACGCCGGCGACGCCGAGGAGCCCGCTGACGAGCCGCGATCCTGATTCTCGCCGCGCGAGCAGCCAGACGAACAGCACCCCTTCGACTCGAGCACCCCATAGCACGAGCGGGCGGCGGTCCGCGTTTTCGGGGGTTGCGAGGCCGATACGTTCGCAGGCCTCGATGACCGGTTTCGGTTTGGCGACCTCGAGGAGCCCGAACGCGATCAGTAGTGGTCTGAGCATCGTGACGTGGTACGGTGTCAGGGGGCAAAAAACTCGAGTTCCCTCTCGGTACGTGTGTGGGTCGTCTCTCGAGCGACCCATCGCTGCCTAACAGGGATGATTGGAGGGTGAAATCGGGCACACGTCATCGATTTCACGCATCGGCCGACGGTTGGACCGGTACGAGCCGTCAATGGACACCTTTTCAATGGTGTTGGACGACGTTCCGAGTGAGAGATTCGATGCCCGAGACATCCGACCGGAAAGACGATCACATTCGAATCATCGAAGACGAGGACGTCGAGACCTCCGGAACGGGGTTTGCCGAGGTCGAGCTCGTCCACGAGGCACTCCCCGAAATCCATCGTGACGAGATCGACACGTCGACGACGCTGTTCGGGCACGAACTCGAAGCCCCCATCGTCATCGAGAGCATGACCGGCGGCCACCCCAACACGACCAAACTCAACCGCGCGCTCGCGGCGGCCGCCCAGGAGACGGGCGTCGCCATGGGCGTCGGCAGCCAGCGCGCCGGCCTCGACCTCGAGGACGACGCCGTTCTGGAGTCCTACACAGTCGTTCGGGAGGCCGCACCCGACGCCTTCCTGTACGGCAACGTCGGCGCAGCCCAGTTACTCGAGTACGACATCGGTGATGTCGAGGCGGCCGTCGATATGATCGACGCCGACGCGATGGCGGTCCACCTGAACTTCCTCCAAGAGGCGGTCCAGCCGGAAGGTGACGTCGACGCGCGGGGTTGTCTCGCCGAGATCGAACACGTTGCCGATCGGTTGTCGGTTCCCGTCGTCGTCAAGGAGACCGGCAACGGAATCTCGCGAGACACCGCCCGGCGACTCGCCGATGCGGGCGTCGACGCCATCGATGTCGCCGGGCAGGGCGGGACGACGTGGTCCGGTATCGAGTCCCACCGGGCCGCCGCGGTCGGTGCCGACCGCCAGGCACAGATCGGACAACTATTTCGCGCCTGGGGCGTCCCGACCGCAGTCAGCACGCTCGAGGCCGCCGGCGAACACGACTGCGTCATCGCGAGCGGCGGCGTCCGCTCCGGACTAGACATCGCAAAAGCGATCGCACTCGGGGCACGTGCTGGCGGCCTGGCAAAACCGTTCCTGGGTCCTGCCGGCAAGGGCACCGATGCCGTCGTCGATCTCATCGAGACGATTATGCTCGAGTTACGGACGGCGATGTTCGTCACCGGCTCGGAATCGGTCACCGATCTCAAGACGGCAGACTACGTCTGTCTCGGGCGGACACGCGAGTACCTCGATCAGCGATAGCGGTTCGTGTCAACCGCGACGAGTTCGCGTCGTAGTGGCGCTCCTCGGTACGTCGATTCGAGCACAGCGTCGCAACTACCGAGTGTATCGCGTAAAAAACTGTCTCGAGTGGCGTTCCTTACAGGTCGCGCGGCTGGACCGTCTTCCGGTCGTTGGCTTCCGCGCGTCGGGCGGCGTCTTCGAGCAGCTCGTCGACTTCCTCGTCGAGTGCGTCGTAGAAGTCGGAGGCGACGTTCTTGTCATCGAGCGCTTCTTTCACGGCGGCTTTGACGATAAGGTCTGCCATACGGTGTATTCGTTCCTCCTTCCATGATATAAGTGTTGTGGTTATGGATGGAAATACGGGGGCCACAGCGGTTGATTCGACCGATTCGATGGGGGTCGCCACCGGAAAGTATATGGCTAATGAGCGATCGAACGGATCGTTTCCCCGATTGAATCGGTAAATCGGGCTCGCGCGCGGTGTGTGGGCCACTAGCGCCCGTTCTGTCGGTTCGATCCGGACCAGTTCGGGATTACAACCGCGCCCGCCGGTCGACGGATTCGAGTACGATCGACCCGGAGAACGGGTATGCGCGAACTCCTCGAGGCCGTCGCCGATGGCTCGCTTTCGCCGGCACAGGCACAGGCACAGTTACAGGGGTACGTGACCGACGATGCGGGTCGGTTCGACGCGGCCCGTCACGATCGTCGTGGCATTCCCGAAGCGATCCTCGCCGAAGGCAAGTCGGTCGAACAGGTCGTCACACTGGCCGAAACCGCCCTCGAAACCACCGATCGAGCGTTGCTCACTCGTATCTCGGACCGACAGTACCGCACACTCGCGTCGAGTCTCGAGGAGTCGGCTCCCGACGCGACCCTCGAGCGACGCGGATCGACGGTTCGTGTCTACACGCCAGCCCACGAGCCACCGACGCTCGAGGCGACGGTCGGGATCGTCACTGCGGGAGCGGTCGACGAAGGGGTCGCCGACGAGGCCCACGTCGTCTGTGCGGACGCGGGTGCGACGATCGATCGCGTCGACGACATCGGCGTCGCAGCGCTCGATCGCACGCTGGACCAGGTCGACCGGCTTCGCGAGGCGGACGTCCTGATCGTCGCTGCCGGCCGCGAGGGCGCACTTCCGACCGTCGTCGCCGGCCTCGTCGATACGCCCGTTATCGGCCTCCCGGTCTCGAGTGGCTACGGTCACGGCGGCGATGGCGAGGCGGCGCTGGCCGGCATGCTCCAATCGTGTACGGTGCTGTCGGTCGTCAACGTCGACGCCGGCTTCGTCGCCGGCGGACAGGCGACGCTGATTGCTCGCGCAATCGACGCCGCCCGGAACTGAGTTGGTACGCGTCTCGAAAACAAATTCTTTCGCTACCACAAAATCAGGGCGCGTTTGGCAAAGCGCTTTTAAGCTATCGGCGGGTAGATTTTGGTACCGGCCCCGGCCGGTGTGACCAATGCCCACGTGCAATCACTGCAATGGACACGTTTCCGAGCGCTTTGCGCGCGTCTTCGCGGACGAAAACGGGGAGATTCACGCGTGTACCAACTGTTCGGCGAACGCAGGTATCGCTGAAGCTGCCAAAGAGCGAGCTCGCAGCGCATAGAACCGGCGCCACTGAGGCTGTGCAGTCGAGGCCCTTTTTGGACCCCTATTCGTATCCGCTCACGATGAGCGGCGATCACGTCGTCTACGTCCTCGAGTGTGCAGATGGAAGCCTCTACACCGGTTATACGACCGATCTCGAGCGTCGCGTCGCCGAACACGACGCCGGTCGCGGCGCGAAGTACACCCGCGGACGGACGCCGGTCGAACTTCGGTATCACGAGCGATACGATACCCGATCGGCGGCGATGTCCCGCGAGTACGAGATCAAACAACTGACGCGCGCGCAGAAAGCCGACCTCGTCGGTCTCGAGTAGTCGTTCGTCGGTTTCGCGTACCGCCACACTCAAGGTGACAGGATAGTCTCGTATTCGAGTCGCTCGACCCCGAAAAATACATACCTGCGGTGCTAGTCTCGAGACGACATGGATATCGACATCGTCGAGGAACTCAAACAACCGGAATACACCGGCGAGAACCGGTGTGAACCGTGTACGATCGTGAACGTCGCGATCGCCGTCGTCGCCGGATCGCTCGTCGCCCGCCGATCCAGAATCGGCGGTGTACTCGCCGTGGGCGTGTCCCTCGCGCTCATCTATCTGCGGGGCTATCTCGTCCCCGGCACACCGACGCTGACGAAACGCTATCTGCCGCCGGCAGTCCTGCGCTGGTTCGGCAAGGATCCCGACCTCGAGACGGCGACCGGGTTCGACGGGCAGGAACTCGTCGCCGAGTCCGCGGCCGAGTCGACGACCGAGGAACCGACGGTCCCACAGTCGGAGACGCCACCCGACGAGCACGCTGTCGACGCTCCCGAGACCGAGGAGACGCCGGCTACCGATCCCGAACCCGAGTCGGCACCGATCACCGACCTCGAGACGTACTTTCTCGACCGAGACGTTCTCGAGCCCTGTGCCGATCGGGACGACCTCTGTGTGACCGCCGATTTCGAGCGGGCGTGGTTCGCGGAAATCGATGCACTCGAGGCGTCGGATCTCGATGCGCCGACGGCCATCGAGGCCTTCGGCTTCGACGTCGAGGCCGAGGAATTCTCGCTCGAGTACCGCGAGGACGCCGTCCTTCTCGTCTCGAAACGAGGGATGGCGGGCCGTTGGCCCTCTCGAGCGGCAATTCTTGCCGATGTCGCCGCGAGTCGTGCCCTCGAAACGTGGGTCAACGACTGGGAGACTGTCGATGCCGATACCAGGGGCCGGATCTGCAACGCGTTGCGGATGTTCCTCGAGCGCTGTCCGACCGGGGGCGACGTCGAGATGGGCGAGGAGGTCGTCGAATCCTGCTGTAGTTCTCACGACGTCATCGCGGTGACCTGCGAGGAGAGCGGGGAGCGTCTGTTCGAACAGCGCCTCGATGCGGTCGATCAGTGATCGGGATCGACCGGCGCGCACTCGCCGTAACCCCTCCGTACGGGCGACAGCTTTAGGCGACCGAATGGAGTAGCGACGGTCGATGGCGTTTAGCACCACCCCCGACTGGTTTCACATCAGCGACGACGAGGAAATCGTCTGGGAGAGCCGGCCACACCCGATCGAACTGGGGGCCGGCGTCCCGGTCGGGGGCGTGCTGGCGTTTACCGGTCTGGGGCTGGCCGGTTGGGGACTGACCGAGGGGAGTGCCCTGTTGACGGTACTGGGACTGGTCTGTCTGCTCGGCGGCGCGGCTCTCGTCGGCGTTCGGTACCTCTTCTGGACGAACACCCGCTACGTGATCACCTCGAGCGAACTCTACAAGAAACACGGCGTCGTCTCGCGGGACGTTACCCAGTTTCGACTCGAGCGCGTCCAAAACACCAGCCTCAAGCAATCGATGACCGGCCGGGCGCTCGGCTACGGTGATCTGACCGTCTACACTGCCGGCTCGGGCGACCCCGAGTTGACGTTCGAGCGCGTCCCCCGGCCCGAACACGCCTCGAGCATACTCAGTACGCAACTGGGGAAGGTCTCGAGTCCGGAGCCGTGAGTGTCGAGGCGGCGACAATCACTCCTTCAAAACACAAAACCTATTACATCAACGCCGGTCGGCCACTGTACAATGTCACAACAGCGACTCGCAGCCACGGACCGGTCGGTATCGCGCGCCTCGAGCGTCGCCGCGAGTGCGGGACTGGGAGTGATCGCTGCCGTCGTCGGCTATCTCCTCACGTACGTCCTTGCCGCAAGCCAGGTCCGTGAGGTCGTCAGTGACAGCGTCCCGGAGTGGATCGGCGTCGCCTGGTTCTACTACAACGCACACTTAGTCGAAATCGAGACCACCGGCGAGTTCGGCGGTCTCGGTGGGACGACGACCGTCGATTTCCTCGCCGAATCCGAGAGTACACGAACGGTGTTGCTGTATGCCGTGCCGCCGCTCGTACTCGTCGGCGTCGGCGCGCTGTTGGCCTACCAGCTGGGCGTGACCGACCTCGGTGGGGCCGTCATCGTCGGTGTGCCGGTGACGATCGGATACGTCCTCGTCATGACCATCGGTGCCGTCGTCGCCGAGACGAGTTCCGAAGGCTCGTTCTTCGGTATCGAGGCGTCGGGCTCGATGTCGCCGGAACTCCTTCCCGCCATCGTCCTCGCTGGCTTGCTGTACCCGCTCGTGTTCGCTCCCGTCGGAAGCGTTCTGGTGACCGTTATGCGAGATCCATAACAACTATTTGATTACTTTGCGGACACTCCGGTCGCCGTCCAGAACGCGGCGACGACGCCGCTCCTGTCTGTTCAATATATTTATGTTGCACAAATATACTATGGTTGTGTAGTGTCAGTCATGATCGAAGACAGCCTCTCGTATCCCGTCCGCAACGATTGGATTGGTCGTATACTGATCGGTGGCGTACTGACAGCGCTCGGTGTCCTGTTGTTCCCCCTCTTTTTGGTGATGGGGTACTACGTCCGAGTACTCGAGGCGACGACAAACGGCGACGCCGATCCGCCGGAATTCACCGAGTGGGGTGGACTTTTCGTCGACGGACTCAAGGCCACGGTCATCGCATTTGTCTACTCGTTCGTGCCGTTTCTCCTCTGGGGCGTCGTCGTGTTCGGCCTGGTCGGTGCCGGCGGCGCAATCGGCGGTGACGGCGGTGGTCTCCTCACTGGCCTCGGTCTCGTGTCGATGTTGCTCGTGTTGCCGCTGATGTTGCTAATCTACTACCTCGTCCCAGCGGCCCTTGCGAGCTTTGCAAGCACCGGCAGCGTCGGCGCGGCCTTCGACGTCGACACGCTGAAGCCGGTCTTGCTCAGCAGCGACTACGTCATCGCCATCTTGATTCCGTTCGTCATCGGCGTCGTGTTGAACATCGTTGGATTCATCCTCGGGATGACCGTCGTTGGCATCGTGCTCGTTCCCTTCGTGTCGTTCTACGCGTACATGGTCATCTTCCGACTGTTCGGCCTCGCGTTCGCAAAGCAAACCAGCCGTGGTCGAACCCGCCAGACCGGTGCGATGGCCGGCCTCTGATCGGACCACGTGATCGTCCGCCACGCCTCGAGTGATCCGTCCCACCACGGGCCGCGAAGGAAACGCCTTTGTCCCATCGCCCCCCGCTTTCAGCCAGATGGAGGTCGCCGAGGTTCTACCCGAGTTCGCCGACGCCTTCGCCTTCGAGGAGTTCAATCGGATGCAACGCGAGGCCGTCCCCGCACTGCTCGAGCGCGAGGACAACGTCGTCGCGAGCGCGCCGACGGCCTCGGGGAAGACGGCACTGGCCGAACTCGCGATCTGTAAGACGCTCGCCGAGGGCGGTACGGCGCTGTTTATCGCGCCGATGCGAGCCCTGACCAACGAGAAAGAAGACGACTGGGACCGGTTCGAGGCGCTTGACTACTCGGTCTACGTCGTCACGGGCGAACGCGAGCTGAACTCACGACGCGCGCGCCGGGCCGATATCCTCGTGATGACCCCCGAGAAGCTCGATTCGGCGACCCGCAAACACGATTCGCGACGCTACGACTTCGTCACCGACATCGACGTCTGTGTCATCGACGAAGTTCACCTGCTCGACGCCGACCGCCGGGGCTCGGTGCTCGAGGTGACGATCTCCCGGCTGCGCCGGCTCTGTAAGCCCCGGGTCGTCGCGTTGTCGGCGACGATGCCCAACGTCGACGATGTCGCGGCGTGGCTCGACGCCCCCGCGGAGACGACCTTTGAGTTCGGCGAGGAGTACCGGCCCGTCGACCTCAACGCTGGCGTGAAAACGTATACGCACGGGGAGAACTCCTTTGCCGACAAGTACCGCCGACTGTATCGGGCACTCGACATCGCCGAACCCCACCTCCGGGAGGACGGCCAGACGCTCGTGTTCGTCTCCTCCCGACAAGACACCGTCCGCGCGGCCAAGAAAGCCAGAGACGAGATCGCCGAGCGAGACATCCCGATCGGCGCTCGAGGCGACTACGACTTTCACACCGACGCCAGTGACCTCGAGAACGACACCCTTCGCCAATCGGTCCTCGACGGCGTGGCCTTTCACCACGCCGGCCTCTCGAAGAACGATCGCGACCTGGTCGAGGAGTGGTTCAAGGAAGGCCACGTCGAACTCCTCTTTTCGACATCGACGCTGGCCTGGGGCGTCAACCTGCCCGCCCGCTGTGTCGTCATCCGCGACACGAAACTGCACGATCCCCTCGAGGGCGAAGTCGACATGAGTCCGCTGGACGTCCTCCAGATGCTCGGGCGGGCGGGCCGGCCCGGCTACGACGACATCGGCTACGGCTGGGTCGTCTGCGACGGGGCCGAGGCCGACAAGTACCGCCGGTTGCTTCAAGAGGGCAAAGAGATCGAGTCCCGGCTGGCCGAGAGCTTAGAGACCCACCTCAACGCCGAGATCGCGATGGGGACGATCACCGACTTAGAAGACGTGATGGACTGGCTCGAGACGACGTTTTACTACGTTCGCGGCCAGTCGAAACCCGAGGCCTACGACTTTCCGAACCTGCGCCAGCGCGTCCGGGACTGTCTCGAGGGGCTGGTCGATCGCGGTTTCGTCGAGACCGGCGAGGACCTCTCGATCGAGGCGACAGCCCGTGGCGTGCTCGCCTCGAAATACTATCTGCGACTCGAGACGGCGGCGACGTTCGCCGATCTCTGTGACCGTGTCGGCGATGGAGACACAGCCCTCGAGACTGGTGACATCCTCGAGGCGGTCGCGACCGCCGGCGAGTTCGACTCGGTGTCGGCCCGCCAGGACGAACGCGACGCGATCAGTGCGGTACTGGTCGGCGTCGACACCGAGGATCTCGACGCGGGCGAGCGGAAGGTCCTCGCAATTCTTCGCAGCGCGGCCGACGGCCGACTCCCCACGGAGTTACGAAGCGACGCCTGGGTCATCCAGCGCAATGCGAGTCGCCTCGTGTCCGCGCTCGGGGCGTTCCTCGATCGGTTCGTCGGCCCTCACGCCGCAAACCTCGCCCGGCGAGTCGAGGCCCGCATCGAGAACGGCGTCGCCGAGGACGCCGTCGGGCTGACGGCGATCGACGGCGTCGGCCCCGGTCGGGCGAGCAACCTCTCGAAGGACGGATTAGCGACTCCTGGCGATGTCGTCGACGCCGGCGTCGCAGGACTCGTCGACGCCGGCCTCTCGGAGGGGGTCGCCGAACGCGTTTACGAGGGTGCCCAGTCCCTGCCCGCGATCGACCTCGAGTGGGGTTCGTTCCCCGAGCGCATCGCCACCGGCGAGAACGAGGTCTGTGAGGTTACCGTTCGCAACGTCGGCGAACCCGCTCGGGCGGGCATTCGTGTAACGGTCAACGATGTCGAGATGACGAGGACGGCCACCTATCTCCGCAGCGAGGAGACGGTACCCGTCGGCGTCTTCGGTGCCGACGAAGACGGTCTCGAGTTTAGCGTCAGCGTTGCCTTCCCCGAGGAGCCGCTGCTACCCGTGACGGACTCGCGAACCGTCGACGTTCTGTAGGGCGACAGTTCGCTGTCGGCGCTGACGCGGTCTCCGTCGCCCACGCTGAAATTGTTACGTCGTCTTCAAATACACCGACGACTGGACGGATGTGTTGTCCCTCGCCCATTAGTAATCTATAACGTGTATTTGGAGCGTACAAGATCCGGTACCCACACGTTTATGAACTGGGACGGGCACGCCAATATCGTGGTGGGCAATAACACCCATGAACCCGTCACGACGGAACACAGTGAGACAGTGAATACACTCTCTCTCGACAGCCACAGCCGTCGAATCAAGCGAGGATATCCGTGCCACCAAACGAATCTGAACCGATCCGTCGGAGTATCGAGGTCGAATACTGGGTCGTCGACGAAGCGGGTCGACTCACCGACCCTGGGCCGCTCGTCGACGCAGCACCGGGTGTCGAACGCGAGTTCGTCGAACCGGTCCTCGAGATCAAGACGACTCCCTGCGAGTCGACGGCCCAACTCCGCACAGAGCTGTTCGATCGGCTTCACCAGGTCCTCGAGCGAGCCGACGAGACGGGGATGGGACTCGTTCCGCTCGCAACGCCGATCAATCACGAGGAGATTCGGGAACTGGAGAGCGAACGAACGCAGATCCAAAACCGCGCCATCGGCGAGAACTTCGAGTACGTGCGACACTGTGCGGGAACGCACATCCACGTCGAACAGCAGCCGGGCCACGTAGTCGACCAGTTGAACACGTTTATCGCACTCGACCCTGCGCTCGCGCTCGTGAACTCGTCGCCGTACTTTCGTGGCCGACGTGTCACGGCCGGTGCGAGATCCGAACTGTACCGGCGGATGGCCTACGCGGATCTCGAACACCAGGGCCAGCTGTGGCCCTACGTCGACGCTGTCGACGACTGGGACCGACGCCTCGAGCAACGCTACGAGGAATTTCTCACTGCAGCCCTCGAGGCGGGCGTCGATCGGACAGCCGTCGAGAAACACTTCGATCCCGAAAGTGCCGTCTGGACGCCGGTTCAGCTCCGCGCGGAGTTTTCGACCGTCGAGTGGCGTTCACCCGACGCCACGCTGCCGAGCCAGATCGTTCGGGTGGCCGATCGGCTCGCGACGATCGTCGAACGACTCGTCGACTGCGAGGTCCGTATCGAGGGCGAGCGAGGCGTCGTCACCGACGACGCCATCGTCCTTCCGACGTTCGATGCCGTCTGTGACTACGTCGATGCGGCGATCCGGGACGGCCTCACGCCGCCGGTTCGATCCTACCTCGAGCGAATGGGGTTCGACGTCGATGCCTACGAGCCGGTAACGGCAGCGATCGACGGCAGACGCGACGTCTCGGTCTCGGCGGCACGTCGCATCCGAACCCAGTACGCCGACCGCCTCGAGTCGGACGTTCGTAACGGTGTGTCGAATATTGACGAACAATTTGCATAGATGTGCCGATAAAGGCGGACTATTGGTCGCCTATTTGCGGCAAATATCATCAATTCACGTTCGCTTTTTCACGTAGTGGATGTGTTATGGTACCGAATGGAACGACCCCGGCTGGCGCTGTTGAACGCCGCTCACGAGCCGACAGATACCCGACGAAACTTCCGGCGCGAACTGGACGCCGAACTCGTCGAGTTTCACTGTCCAGACGGTGAGTTTCCCGACGACTTCACCTACGACGGATTCGTCGTGAGCGGCTCACGTGCGTCGGTTTACTGGGATCGGGAGTGGATCGGTCGACTCAAGACCTGGGTCGGTGACGCAGTCCAGGCCGGTCTGCCCGCCCTCGGGGTCTGTTATGGACACCAACTGCTGGCAGACGTCATGGGCGGTCGTGTCGAGGGGATGGGCGAATACGAACTCGGGTACCGAACCGTCGAACAGGACGGCGAGAACCTCCTCCTCGACGGAATCGACGACACGATGACCGTCTTTACGAGTCACTCTGATCACGTCGTCGAGGCACCGCCCGGAGCGACGATCCTCGCGAAAAACGAGTACGGTATCCACGGCTTTCGCAAGGACCACGTCTTCGCTGTCCAGTTTCACCCGGAGTACGACATGGCCACTGCTCGAACCGTCACGACGGGGAAACGAGACGAACTCTCCGACGAGCGCATCGAACAGGTACTCGAGGGCATCCGTCCCGAGCAGTATCGCGCCGCCTGCGAGGTCACACGGCTGTTCGAGAATTTCCTCAACTACATCGACGACACCCAGGACGGACGTGCTGGGTAGCACTGATACGTCTTATACGGTTTACTGTAAGTCATTACCGTCGCATCCGCGACCCGAGCGGCGGGTGCACCGGTTGATTCGCTTCGCTCCGCAACCGAGGCTCGTCTCACACAGTTCGACTCACCGCCGGTACATCGTTACAGTAATCCGTCTTAGTCGACCAGCTCGAGCACCGTCGCTCGAAGTTCGTCGGCCGAATCGACGATCGTGTCGGCCGGCGACAGATCGATGTCGCCGTGGGCGTCGATCCGGTAGGCGACGACCGTTGTCCCGGCTCGATCGCCCGCTTCGATGCCGTTTTCGGAGTCTTCGACGACGACGCAGGTATCCGGCGGGACGCCAGCCTTCTCGGCGGCGTACTCGAAGACATCGGGTTCGGGTTTACTGTGTGCCTCGATGTCGTCTGCGCTGACGACGTGATCGAACTCGCCCTCGAGGTCGAATCGATCGAGGACCAACTCGATCCACTCGTGGGGAGAGGACGAGACGAGTGCCCGAGAGACGCCTCGGTCGTCGAGTTCGGCGAGCAGTTCGTGCAGTCCGTCCAGCACCGCCACGCGCTCGGTGTAGATCTCCTCGGCAGCCGCCTCGAACCGACAAACGAACTCCTCGCGGGAGATCGCAGTCTCGTACGTCGTCGCGAGGTAGTCGTACGTGTCGCGATAGTTCATGCCACTCGTTTCGGCGAGATCGACCGTCTCGTCGGGGACGGCGTCGGGGAAGAGCGCCTCGCGTTCGAAGGTCACCCAGTACTCCTCGCTATCGACGAGGACGCCGTCCATGTCGAACAGGACTGCGTCCATCCTACCCAAAGACCTCGCCGCGGCGCTCGTGGGCCATCTGCTCGCTGACCTCGTTCGCGATTTCCTCGCCGAACTCCCGCTCGAGCAGCCACAGCGCCAGGTCGATACCCGAGGTGACGCCGCCCGCGGTCAGAACGTCGCCGTCGTCGACGACGCGTTCGTCGACCACGTTTGCCGACGTGGCCTCGAGGTCGTCGACCGCGACCGGGTGCGTCGCCGCGGGGCGCCCCTCGAGCAGGCCCGCTTCGGAAAGCACCATCGCACCGGTACAGACCGAGGCGACCGTCGCACCCGCGGTGAAACGGCCGTCGACGGCATCGGCTAGCGCGCCGTCGTCGACGGCGGCTCGCACGCCCTCGTTCGCCGTCGTCCAGCCGCCCCCGGGGACGATCAGGACGTCGGGTTGGCCAAGCGTTCCGTGTGGCTCGACGCGGAGGTCGTGACTCGCGGTGACGATGTCCGTCTCCTCGAGCGTGACGAGATCCGTCTCGAGCGATGCACCGGCCTGAGCGCCGTTTTCCAGGACCTCGTAGGGGCCAATGGCATCGAGTTCGTCGAAGCCGTCGAACAGCACGATTTCGGCAGTGGTATCGACCATGTACGGTAGTCGCCCGGAGCCCGAAAAGGCGTTTCCCCGGAAACGACAGGCGAGATGTCGTCACGGCGTGATACGTTAGACCCGCGAGACGGTGAGTTCGCGAAGCGACTCGAGCAGCGACGCCGACCGCGCGCCGACGAACCAGTCCTCGCCGCGAGCACGCTGCAGTCCGCTTTCGGCGGCGAACAGTTCGCCGAGACGCTGCTCCTCGCGATCCGGTCGATAACAGACGACGCCGTCCAGCGTCCCTCGCGCGAGCAGTCCCCAGTGGACCGTTGGACTCCAGCTCTCGAGGCGGCGTTTGCACCGCTCTTCGATCGCGCGGTTGATCGATTCGGAGACGGCGGCGGACTCGGGCTGGCGCTTTACGTCGTGGCCGATCACGGAGACGACCGTTGCCGTCGCCGGCTCCCCGCCGGGACCGTCGTCGGTGCGAACGGGCTGGCCGTTGTAGCGAACGCCACCGTCGCGGCGCCCGACGTACAGATCGTCGAGCATCGGCACGTAGACGACGCCCAGAACTGGTATCGAGTCGCTCGGGTTCGCCGCTCCGGCGCGCTCGAGGACCGTCACGGCCGTCGCAAACGACGGCAGGCCGGCCTCGAAGTTGTTCGTCCCGTCGAGCGGGTCGACGATCCACTCGTAGGGACCGTCGCCCTCGTGGACGCCTGACTCCTCGGCGTCGATTCGGTGGTCGGGATACTGCGAGCGGATCACCTCGAGCAGCTGCGCTTCCGAGCCCGTATCCGCGCTCGATTTCACGTCGTGTGCGAGCCGGTCGGCCTCGGTATCGCCGGCTCGGTAGGCGTCTCGGAGGGTGCTCCCGCCGGCCGTACACGCCTCGATCGCCGTCCGCTCGAGCGTCGCGAGCGTCTCCATATCCCGAAATGGCGGCGCGGTGCTATTTCGATTTCCTTTTCGGCTGACGGATCGAGGACGACGGTATGGACGATTCCCAACAGCGCATCGCGGAGTTCGTCGAGCGACACGACCTCGAGACGCCGCCGGCGTACCGCCTGCTCGACCTCGCCAGCGAGGTCGGCGAACTCGCGAAGGATGCCAACGAATCGACCGATTACGGGGCCGCGCCCGCGGATCTCGAGATCAACACTGACGAACTCGGCGACGTTCTGTTCGCCACTTTTGCGCTCGCGGACGCGCTCGAGATCGACGGCGACGACGCGTTGCAGGAGGCGCTGACGAAGTACGAATCGAGGCTCGAGGACGGCGATTCACCGGGATCGGGACAGTAGTGCCGCGGTTCCCTTGACACCGAACGTTCGCTACGACCGCGTCCCCCCTCTACTTGAGGCTGTTACGGCTGTGTTTCGATCTCGTCGGCACCGTCCTCGAATTTGCTTCCAGCGCCGCCACTGGACCGTCTGTCCGCGATTTTGTTCCGGCTTCCGCGTCCGAACAGCCGCTCGAAGAACGTCCGATCCGAGGGCCGTTCCGTGAGCAGTACGGAAGCGTCGATTTCGCTGGTGACTTGCATATGTAGCGAGCCGGAGACGAGTCGCGAGAGAAGTCCCTTTTCGGTCGCGCCGATCAATACCAGCGTGTTGTCGGCGGCTTCGCGTTTGATAGCCGCCTCGATGTTGCCAGAATCATCGACGGTGCACGTGGCGCCCTCGAGGTTGTGTTCCCGCGCCCACTCCTCGAGGAACCGCTCGCCGGCGTCCCGGTCGTCGGCACTGTCGACGACGTGGAGCAACTCGACGTCCGCGCCTGCACTCGCCTGGAGCGTGCAAGCGAGCTCTGCGCTGAGGGTGGAGTCTGGCCCGCCGGCGGTGGGCAGCAGGATCCGCGATGGGTCGAGGCCGCGATCTTTCGCGATGACGAAGTCGCACGGAAGCTTGTTCGCCAGTTCGTCGATCGGCCGCTCGGCGCGGGCGGAAGACCATATCTGGTCGTCTCCCCATCCCATTACCACGAGGTTAGGTCGGGTACGTCTCGCGCGGTCGAAAATCTCCTCGAACGACCGCGGCGAGACGATCGTCGAGGTCTCGAACTCGACGTCGTACTCCGCGCCGGTCGCTTCGAGGTCGGCCATGGTACGTTTGGACTCTGCCGTAATCCGGTCGCGCTGGCCGTGTTCCGCCTCGAGGATAAGTTCTTTGCGTGCCTGGACGATGTGCACGACGTGGACCGTCCCCTTCTCGCGCTCGCTTGCGATCCTGCAGGCGAGTTCGACGAGCGGGGCTTCCGTCCGCGGGTTCGAGATCGGGACCAGCACGCGATATCTCTCGGAATCCCGGACGAACTCCTCGACGGTATCGAGGACGGGGACGTAAGAACGCCCGGCGAGGTTACCGAGCAGCATCTCGCGGACGGAGAGCCGACGGACCCCCTCGAACTGATCGACTTCGAGCCGGCGCTCGCTGGTCTGGTAGTAGTTGACGACGGTGACCAAGAGCACGCCCCCAATCGTGTTCCCCAACAGGACCGGGAGAATAAAGCCAAACATCGCCGTCTGGACCGCTAGATCGGCGACGAGCATAAGGTACACTGCCTCGGTAAACGAGACCACGACGTGGAAGAGCTCTCCCAGTGGAATCGCCAGGAAGGCGAGATAGACCACGACAATACGCGAGATCGTATCCTGGGCAGCGAAGTCCATCCAGACGACGCCGGCAACGATCAGCCCCGCGAAGGCCGCCTTGAAAAAGAGACTCCAGGGCGACGTATCGACGCCAGCCTGGGCGATATCTGCCGCGTAGACGGCGGCCTCCGGGCTGAAGACGCCGCCGTACGCGAGGACGACCGCACCGATGGTCCCCCCCGCGAAGTTCCCCGCGAGGACGATCAGCCAGTGGCGAAGCAGCGTCGGAATCGAGGCGAGCCGTTCTAACGTGAGTGCGACCGGCGGCAGCGTGTTCTCGGTGAACAGCTGGTAGCCGCCGATGATGATGTAGATGAACCCGAGCGGATACAGCAACGCGGCGGCGACAGTGCTGTCGGTCGTGGCTGACATCGAGACATAGAGCAGGAACGTGATCGTGATCGCAAAGCCCGCTGCCAGCCCGCTAAAGAACAATTCACGCGTGCCGCTGGTGACCTCGTGATCCGCGTCGGCGACGATCCGTTGAAACAGTTCGTCGGAGGAGAACCGATCGGGGACGACCTTTCCTCTGGTGGGAACACCGCTCTCCGACGTCTGTGACTCCTGCATGAACGGATCGTCGGCGGTCATTGTAAGGTAGCGGTGGCGGAGTCACTAAGAGCTTCTTTTTCAGGAACGGCCAGGTCCTCGACGTCGAGAGCGCCTCCGCGCCATCACAGGCAGGTGGTGCGGACGATATCGGGATCCGTATCGACGCTGATTCGACGACCGAAACGAACCGATCGACGTCTCTCCCGCCTGAGACGACGCTTCGGTACGACCACTGGGTCGTCGTCGCACGCGGCCAAAATCGACTTACGAGGCGGGCGTAGTCGACGAATGCCCTGCGAACCGCTCCCACCACCAGTCAGACCTCAATCTTGAGCACCGACGCCGCGGCCTCGCCGACGGCTTCGAGCTCGTCGTCCGGCGCGTAGACGCCGAGGCGCCACATCTCGCGGGCACAGGCGTCCAACCCGGCGACGAGCGAGGACCGTTCCTCGAGCCGTCGAACATCGCCGTCGACGACGATTCGAGCCCGCGATTCGGGCGAACTGGGTTCGGAGGGGCTGTCGACGACGACGACCGCGGGATCGACGCCGGCGATCGCGGCGATTTCACGCTCGAGGGACCGGACGCGGTCGTACTCGAGGCCGACGAAGCGGTCGGGGACCGTCCGGCGTCGAGCCCAGATTGCTCGCTTGTACAGCCGGCGTTCGCGGAGTCGACTCGCGACATCGGCGGTCGGCTCGTAGTCGGCGAAGGTCGCGAGCAACTGCGCGTCGGTCAGCCGAGCGAAGCGCTCGGGGGAAACGTGGCCGTCCGCGAGCAGCCGCTCGCTGGCGCGATCCAGCAGCGCCCCCGCGATCCGGGAGACGTGGTGGCGATAGACGGTCGCGTTCATCAGCGTCCGGGCGATCAGCGCGCTCTCGGCGGTCGCGACGGTGTCTTCCTCGAGGGCGAGTTCACCGTCGACGATCCGCAGGGCGTACAGCAGACGGGCGTGATCGATCGTGCCGTAGGGAACGCCGGTGTGGTGGGCGTCCCGGACGAGGTAGTCCATCCGATCGACGTCTAACGCGCCGGAGACGAGTTCGCCCAGGGGCCCGCGACCGTCGACAGTCGCCGCGACCGCGTCGGGTTCGAGGCCCTGTGACTCGAGGACCGAACCGAGGTCGGTCTCGGCGAGGAGCCACTCGATCTCGTCGTGGTGGCGACCGAGGTGGCGCTCGATCGCAGCCTCGGTCTGGTGGCCGAAGGGACCGTGGCCGACGTCGTGGACCAGCGCCGCCGCTCGCAGCCGGTCGGCGAGTTCGCCCTCGACCTCGAGTTTCTCGACGGCCTCGCAGGCGAGATGGTAGACGCCGAGACTGTGTTCGAAGCGAGTGTGATTCGCAGACGGATAGACGAGCTGGACGGTGCTCAACTGGCGGACGTCGCGCAAGCGCTGCATCTCGGGGGTATCGAGCAGCGCGGCCGCAGTCTCGTCGAGCTCGATGTAATCGTGGACACTGTCCTTGATCGTGGTCATAGTACATCTCCTCGACAAGTCGTCTTAGCCGCGGTGGTCTCGCTCGAGTCTGGGCTCGACGATCGCGCGGTCGAGCTGTCGGTAGGTCGCCTCGAGGCTCCCGGAGTTGTCGATTTCGACGTGATCGCGCTCGAAGGACTCGAAGGAGTCCTTGACGAGGTGATACACCCGACGATCGGCGTCGCTGACGGAGTCGGTCCGCTCGGCGAGGCGGCGCTCGACGACGTCGACGTCACACGTGACGTGAACGAACTGGCGGTCCGCGTCCGTCTCGCGGGCGAGGGTCGCTCCCCGCGAGCGCAACGCCCGCGTCCGAAAGGTCGCATCGAGGACGACGCTCGAGCCAGCCTCGAGCTCGGATCGAGCGCGCTCGAGTAACTCCTCGTAGGTGGCGTCAGTTTCGGCGGCCGTGTATTCGGGCTCGGGAAACAGCTCTTTACGAATCTCGTCGCTTCGATACCGTTTCACAGCCAGTTTCTCAGCCGTGTAGGCCGATGCGACCGATTTGCCGACGCCGGGAAGCCCGCAGTAGACGAACAACGATGGACGGTCCACGGCTGGTCATTGCGGGGATTCCTCTTAACTCTTACAGGCTAAGTCCCCGTCCTCAAGGGGCAACGCAACGAGCGCAGCGAGTGAGTAGCGTTAACGAGAGCGGATCCCTCGTTCGCACATCAGAAATCAAATATTTCTGAGGACGCAGTAGGGCGGGGATACAGCCGTACGCTATCGCCACTCTCCACCGAAAAGACCAAATATATACTGAATATATAGTCGTGTATGGGCACGTTCGAATTAGAAGGCGAAGAAATCCTCGACCGCGAAGCGAAAGAGTTCGGTGGGAGTGCCCACGTCACCGTTCCCAAAGACTGGCGTGGTGCGGACGTGAAAGTCATCCGCGTCAGCGACCCCGACGAAACCGACGACGAAGAGTGACACGGTGAACTACAACTACAGGTATCGCATCGAGCCGAGCGAAGCCGTCGAAGCCGCGTTAGAACGGCATAGCGATACCTGTAGACAACTCTACAACCACTTCCTGTACGAACTCAGCAACACCGACGAGTACCTCTCGTACACGGCGATCCAGAATATGGTCCCCGACCTGAAAGACTGGTGGGACGAATTGAACGACGTGTACTCGAAGGTGTTGCAGATGGTTGCCCGCCGCGTCAGCGATAACCTCGACCGTCTCATACGGATTGTTGTAGCGTTTTACCGGTGATCACCCGGACGGGGTCGATGATCACCGGTAAAGAACTACAACGGTCCGTATCAAAGAAAAGAAGGAGAACGGGCGCAAGGTCGGGATGCTCAAGTGGAAGCCACCGCGAGAGTATCGGAGCCTCACCTACAACCAGTCTGGTTTCGAACTCAAGAACACGAGTGACCAGACCATCCTTGAACTTTCCAAGATAGGCGAGATGCCGATACACTTCCACCGCGACATCCCTGACGATGTTCATGTGAAACAGGTCACGGTCAAGCAAGAGGAAACGGGCGAGTGGTACGCCACCTTCGGCATCGAAACCGAAGACGACGCACCCGAGAAACCCGCACTGGATGCGGTTGACCGCGAGGATATGGTCGGCATTGACGTGGGCATCATCAAGTACGCCCACGACACCGACAGCACGATGGTCGGCAGTCTCGACCTCGAAGACGAGTACGAGCGGCTTGAACGCGAGCAACGGGCGTTGAGCCGCAAAGAGGAAGGATCGCAGAATTGGCACGAGCAACGCCGTCGCGCGGCTCGAATCCACGCTCGCATCGTACGGAAGCGCCGAGACTTCTTGCACAAACTTTCGGCGTACTACGCTCGGGAGTACGACCTTGTAGCCGTGGAAGACCTCAACGTTCACATTTGCACGGAACGTCGTCCTCGGCGGTTGTGGACGGACCAGCGACTCTGTCGGTCTGTTGAACCGACGGACGGACCCGACCGCCGTGTCCAAACGATTCGTGTGGGGGTATCTCCGAGACGTATGTAGCTGTATATTGTGATTTAGTGCCCAATTGACCTGCTATCAGTGAATTTATAATGAATCAATTATGGTTGTACGTATGGTCCGACAGTCAGACTGTGGGGACAGTTCGCGACGAACGTTTTTGAAAGCATCCGGCGGGGTCGCAGTCACAACCGCCATCGCCGGTTGTCTCGGTGGTACTGGGAACGGCAACGGCAACGGCAACGGTACCAGCAGCGACGATGGGAACGGCGGAAACGGAGACGGTGACCAGACCGTCGAGTTCATTCTGAATCCGGCCGAAGCCGACGTCGCGATCGAAGAACAGTACTCGCCCATCTTCGACTATCTCGAGGAAGAGACGGGTGCGACAATCGAGTCGACGCGGACCGAATCGTACACCGAGACGCTGACGGCCATGCGGGACGGACACGGTGAAATCGCGGACATCTCGCCGTCGGCCGTCCTCGCCGGCACCGACATCGTCGACATCATCGGCATGCGACTGGCCTTCGGAGCGGCCCAGTACTTCACGACGGTCGTCACGACGCCGGACAGTGGTATCGAGGAGCTCTCCGATCTCGGTGGCGAAACGGTCGCTTTCAGCGATATTCTGTCGGTATCTGGCTCACTCGTGCCGCTGACGATGCTCGCGGAGGCCGGCCTCGATACTGGCACCGCACCCGACGGCGACCCGGTCGATTTCGAGGCCGAGTGGTCCGATCACACGACGGCCGTCAACCAGATGTACAACCGCGACGATGTCGCTGCCGCGGGCGTCGGTGCCTTCGCTGGCGCGCCGCATCTTCCGGAGTCGGCGTTCGACGACTACGAGGAGTTTCGCGACATCTCCGCGGAGTACCCCGACAACGTCGGCGCCGACCTCGACGAGATGGAGTTCGAACTCGTCGATGTCTCGAATCCACTTCCGCGCGCACCACTTGTCTCGCGAAGCGACTGGAACGATCCGATCCGAGAGGACATCGAGGAAGCGCTACTCGACGCCCCCGAAGATGTCTTCCAGGCACCCGACGGGGTCGAGGAACTGTGGTTCAGCGGCGTCGAACCCGCGACGGTCGACGACTACGACCCGATCCAAGACGTCATGGACGAACTCGGACTCGAATTCGAAGACCTTGAATAAAGTCCGGCCACGAGTCGAAACCGTCTCAAATCATATCCACAGATGAGCAGAATAGCTGTAACCAATCTAACGAAAGTCTACGGGGATGACACCATCGCCCTCGACGACGTTTCGTTCGAGATCGACGAGGGTGAGTTCGTGATCGTACTCGGCGTCTCCGGCTCGGGGAAATCGACGCTCCTGCGGTGTCTCAGTTCGCTTACGTCGCCGACCGAGGGAACGATCGAGATCGATGGCGACGAAGTAACACAGACCCACGACGACATCGCGATGATCTTCCAGCAGCACAACATCATCGGGCAGATGACCGCCTACTCGAATGCGCTCTCCGGGTCCCTCTCTCGATCCGACTTCGTCGAAAGCGTGTTCCAGCTACAGGATTCGGCGGAGAAATACCGTGCGCTGGAAGCACTCGAGACGGTTGGGTTGCTCGAGGAGGCACAGTCGAAGGCCCGAAACATGTCCGGCGGCCAGCAACAGCGCGTCGGCATTGCCCGCGCGCTCGTCCAGGAGCCCCGGGTCATGTTAGCCGACGAGCCGGTTGCGAGTCTCGATCCGGGAAGCTCCCAGCAGGTCATGCAGTACCTGCTCGAGGCGTCGGTCGATCGCGACCTGACGACGATGATCAGCCTCCACGAAGTGAATCTCGCCCGAAAGTTCGGGGAACGGTTCATCGGTCTGCGCGACGGCAAGAAAGTCTTCGACGGCTACAGCGAGGACTTTACGATCGACATCATCGACGAGATTTACGGTGACATCGACATCGACGGTATCGTCGCGGAGGATGGTGCCGACACGAACGAGACCGAGACCGGAAAGCGAGCGACGAAGGGAGGGTCCGCCGTATGAGCGAGGGGGCTGGGACGGCGGATCGATCCGACGACCGAACGCGCACCGATGGGGGAACGGCTGACACCGCCCCGCGATCGGAGACCGTCTCCGACGATGTCCAGACCCGATTCGATCGGATCGCGAAAAGCCGCCGACGGCGCTGGATCGGCATCTCCGCGGTCGTCGCGGTCGTCGGCTACATGTTCATCAACGCGCTCCAAGCGGTCGAGTGGTTCGATGCGAACCTCACGCAGTATCTCCCGACGTTCGCGGAGGCACTACGGGATTTCTTCCCGTTTCTCGTCATCCTGGACGGATTTCCCTTTATCTGGATCGACTGGTCGGGCTTCGGCCAGTACTGGGCGTTCATCACCGAACAAAACCTCATCTACGACGACGAGTTCTTCGCGGACGCGACCAGTCTGGTCGATTACCCGATTACCCTCCTGACCGGCCCCGGGGGTCCACTCGGTGTTCTGGGCGTTGCCGGAGAAACCCTGGCGATGGGTATCGCGGGGACGCTCATGGGCCTGCCGTTTGCGTTGCTGTTCGGCGTGCTCGGCTCCGGCCGCGTGACGCGGTTCCCCTTTAACTTCATCTTCCGGGGCACGATGTCCGCGATCCGCGCCATCCCCGCACTCATCTGGGCACTCATCTTCGTCCCACTCGGCGGCATCGGCGCGACGACCGCCACCCTCGCGATCGCGACGGACACGATCGGGAACCTCGGTCGCCTCTACACCGACGAACTCGAGGAGATCGAGGACGGCCCGATCGAGGCGATCGAGACCGCTGGTGGGGACAAACGACAGGTCGTTACGTTCGGGATGCTCTCACAGGTCTCGACGCCGTTTATCGCCTGGACGCTATACGTCTTCGAGATCAACGTCCGGATCGCCGTCACGCTGGGGATCATCGGTGGGGGCGGACTCGGACAGGTACTCGTCGTCCAGGAGGGGCTGTTCGCGTACACGAACATGATGGCGACCATCCTCGTCATCCTCGTTCTCATCATCTCCGTGGAGCTGTTCTCCCAGCGGCTCCGCGCCCGGATCCGGGGCGACGAGCCAACAGGGTTCATCGAACTCTTGAAAGGGTTCCCACGGCGGATGGCCGAGTCGGCGCTCAAATAGTCGGTATCACGTACCGACTTCGCTCTCACGACTCGGTGTTTGCAACTGCACGCGCGGCGGCGAGTAGCTCGTCGTGGGCCCCACCGTTGGACGCGACGAGACCGGTGCTGTCGTGGCTCCAGCGCTCGCCCTCGAGGTCGGTCACGACGCCGCCGGCCCGGCGTACGAGATAGACGCCGGCGATGGTGTCCCACGGGTTCGTCTCGACGTTGGTAATCGCCCCGTCGATCGAGCCCGAGGCGATGAGCGAGAGCGTCCCCTGGGCCGAGCCATACCGGCCGAGATCGCCGAATCGGGTGACGATCTCACGACAGGCCGCGGCGTACTCGTTGCGCCGGTCGCGCCCCCACCAGATCGTCGGCGCGACCGTAAACGTCTCGGGATCCGTGCGGTCGCTCACCGTCACCGGTTCACCGTTTCGTCTGACGCCGTCGGCGTCCGCGACGAAGACGTCACCCAGCGCCGGGAGGACGTTCGCCGCCGCCACCGGCTCGCCGTCGGCCACTGCAGCGACACTCGTCGCCCAAAACCGAACGTCGCGCACGAAGTTGTTCGTCCCGTCGATCGGATCGATCACCCAGGCCGGCCCGCTCGAGGGGACGGATTTGAGCGCGTCTTCCTCCTCGCCGACGATCGGGTCGTCGGGAAACGCCTCGCGGATCGTGGCCGTCGCGCGACGCTGAGCGTCGTAATCCGCCTGCGTGACCACGTCTGTCTTCCCGTCTTTCGTCTCGACGTCGATCGCGGATCGAAACCCCTCGAGGGCGACATCGGCACCGCGTTTCGCTGCGTCTACTGCGACGGCGACTCGGTCAGTTGTCATTACGCTTCCGTAGGAACGACGGCGGCATATACGCCGTGACTCGCCGATCCGCTCGAACCCGGATCGCATCGCCGATCGAGTGCTGCGGCGAGCCGTCGACTTCGCCGCGGATTTAAATACTAACACGCGGCCAACGGTGGCATGATCGACGACGCGATTCGCGTCCTCGCGGGCGACTGTACCGTCATCGCCGAGGGCCAGGACCGATCGGAGTACCGCGGTCGGGTAACGACGTTGGTCAAGCCCGACAACACCGTTCTCGTCCACGACATCGACGGCTACCAGCCCGTCGCGTGGCTCACCCGCGCCGACAGCGTCTCGAGCGACCGCGCCAACGACTTCACGCTCGTCGCGAAGAAAGACACCCAGACTGTACGGATCGCCGCCCACGACCAGGACGGCTTCGCCCACTATCCATCGTCCCAAGCGGGCGAGCCCATCGGCGACTGCCCGGACTGTGGCGGCGCGCTCGTGCGCGCTTCCGGCGTCCACTGTATCGACTGTGGGACACGATACGGCGTGCCGGCGGACGCGACGGTTCACACGGATGGCAGTCACTGTGACTGCGGACTACCGCGGATACGCGTCGAACGCGGCCTCGCGTTCAACGTCTGTCTCGATCGCGCGTGTGAGTCGCTCGACGAGGCGGTCACCGAGGCGTTCGACCGCGAGTGGGACTGTCCCGCCGCCGACTGCGACGGCGAGTTGCAGATCCTACGACGTGGCGCGTTAATCGCCGGCTGCGAGCACTACCCCGACTGCGATACCGGCTTCGCGATTCCCGCCGGCGTCGTCGACGGCGAGTGTAGCTGCGGGCTGCCGACGTTCGATACCCAGACCGGCACGCGGTGTCTCGACGCGACCTGTGAACAAGCCCATCACTCGGCGGCTACAGTCGAGACCGCGGGCGACAACTGACGGGGATCGTCGAAAGGCCGACGCAGTCTCCAAGGTCGGCTTCACGTAGGTCCAACAGTATCAGATCGAAGACGACGCGTCGAAGCAGCTAGTCAGGCGCGAAGTCGGCGCTGTGACACGTCGGCCTCGAGCCACGACGCCGCCTCGAGTCGGTACTCCTTTGCCTCCCGTTTCGTCAGCCGCGAGTCAGGCAGCCGATTCGTGAGTGGGTCGTACGCCGACGGCTCGAAGCCGAGTCCCCGGAGGTAGCTGCGGACGCGGCCGTCCGAGCAGCCGTCGGTGATCGCGGCCGTCGTGATCTCCTCGACGGTGTCGAACGCGGGGAGGAAGACGGGATCCTCGGCGGCCGACTCGAGCGGGCGTCTCGAGGGAGCGGAGCCAGCGATGCGTTCGGTATCGCTCCCGATGGCCCCGCCGGTCGCGTCGCCGACGACCGTCCCGTTCGCGTCCGCTCGCATGACGGTCGATCGAACGGTCGCTGCGAGCTGGAGCACGTGACTCGGGAGCGCGGCGTCTGGCGAGCGCCACTCGACGGTCGGCATCGCCTGGCGGAGTCGGACGGGCGTCCAGACCGCATCGTAGGGATCGAACTCGTCGTCGAATTCGGCCGGATCGACGCCGCGTTCGAGGGCGCGCTCGCGGAAGCAGTCGTAGGCGTCCTCGAGTCGTCGTTCCCACTCGGCGACGCTGTCGACGTAGGGCCAGAGCTGTCCCTGTTCGGGGCAGGCGCTGTAACAGGAACGCCGGTAAAGGTGTGACCGGGCACATTCGAGGATCGGTTCCCCGCGGTAGTGTGAGGAACTTGCGACGAGCGCGAAGGCTGGATCGAGCGCCGTCAGCGTGTTTAGCTGGTCGACGACGTTCGATTGTTCGAAGTGAATGTGGGTGCCGGCACAGACGCGGGCGTCGTCGAACGTCGGGCCGACGATCTGTCGCTGGAGCTCCGTGCCGCGCTTGTCGCGGTACGGTACGTCGGCCGGCGACGCGTACAGCGGCGTCGCCAGCGGGACGAGTCGTTTGTCGTGGTCGTGGGCAGCGCTGACGACCTCGCCGACGAGGTCGAGAAACTCCTCCCGGAGTTCGGTCAGCGACGAACACGGTGTCGTCTTGAGTTCGAGCATGGGCTCGACGAACTCGGGATCGATCTGTTCGGAAACGTCGAGCAGTGGTCCCGGTGAGACTAACTCACCGTCATCGTCGATAACCCAGTACTCGACCTCGAGGCTCGTATTCATATGGATTGGTCCGTGGATAGAGGGGGCGGCCCTCGAGCGAGTTGTCATAGGGCCATCTTCGTGCGGAGTAGTTGCCGGCGACCGAACTCGCGTCGGCCGGCGGCATCTCCCGCCGCTTTGCTATCGATCGTATCGTAGGGTGGTGCTATCTGAAGCCATTGAGCCTGCGTACGCAGGGGATAGATTCCGTGTTTGTGACCAGCACACACAGTGAGAGCGCCGATTTTGGTCACGAGAGCGAATCACAGGCGATACGAACGGAACGGTAATCGCACCTTACGGGCGCTGTTGGGGCGTCCGGCCGCCGTAGCTCTCGCTGGCGGTGTAGGACCGGCCACTAACACTAGTGTCACGTGGTGGCTCCGGGGTTTCTGCTGGGTTCATACGGCTATGGTAACATAGTGTAACTACGATGAGCGACCAACCGACTGCGGACGAGTCCGAGCAAAGCCCATCGATTATTGTCGTCGGGGGCGGCCCCGCCGGCCTGAGCGCGGCGCTGTTCGCCGCGAAAAACGGCCTCGAGACGACGGTGTTCGACACCGACGAGACGTGGATGCACAAGGCCCATCTGTTCAACTACCTCGGTATCGGCTCGGTCGGGGGTACCGAGTTCATGGCGACGGCGCGCCAGCAGGTCGACGACCTCGGTGCCGACCGGCGCCAGGGCGAGGCCGTGACCGGCGTCAGCGAGTCGGACGACGGCTTCGCCGTCGAGACCGACGACGACACCTACGACGCGGACTACGTCGTGCTGGCGACGGGCGCGAACCGCGACCTGGCCTCGGAACTCGGCTGTGCGTTCACCGACGAGGAGGTCGTCGATGTCGACGTCGATATGGAGACCAGCGTCGCCGGCGTCTACGCCACTGGCGCGATGGTCCGACCCGAGGAGTGGCAGGCCGCCATCGCCGTCGGCGACGGGGCCGCCGCCACACTCAACATCCTCTCGAGCGTAAAGGGAGAGTACTACCACGACTTCGACGTCCCCGAGGACGCGACGCAGGTCTTCGGGGAGGCAGTCGCGGAGTAACGTCACCACCATGTCCGACGAATCCACTCACCCGGTTACGCCCGAATTGCCCGACAGCCCCGTCCACATGACGGGTACCGACCACATCACCATCTGGGGGAGCAATGCCGCAGACACGATCGAGTTCTACCGCGATCTGCTCGGCATGCCGCTGGTGCTTCGCCAGCCAAACCTCGACGATCCGTCCCAGACCCACCTGTTTTTCGATACGGGTGACGGACGGATCCTAACCTTTTTCGTCAGCGACGATCGCCCCTCCGCGAAGGGACAACGCGGCGGCGTCGGTGCCGTTCATCACCTCTGTTTCAGCGTCGATCCCGACGAGTACGAGGAGACGATGCAGGCTCTCGAGGACGCGGGCTACCAGTACAACATCTTCGATCGGGGAATCTTCCACTCGATCTACACGCGGGACAACAACGGGCTGGTGATCGAACTCTCGGCCGACAAGTACGAGATTCCCAACGACCGACGCGGTGAGATCCTCGCGAAAGCCCAGCAACTGCGCGAGGACGACGGCGCCGACTACGCCAAGGACGAGCACCTCCGGGGTGCAATCGAGGCGCTCGGCCTCGAGGTCGTCGAACACGATCTGCCGGAGGCGAGTTCGGGGACCGGTGGCCTCTGATGAGCGGGGCCGATCCGATCGACGGACCGCACCAGGACCAGCCCCTCGTCACTGACGGGACACCACTTCCCGAGGCCGAGGCGGCGATGATCCTCACCCACGGCCGCGGTGCGACGGCTCGCAGCATCGTCCAGATGGGCAGTGAGGTCCACCAGGAAGGACTCGCCCTCCTTGCCCCGCAGGCCGCGCGAAACACCTGGTACCCGAACTCGTTTCTCGCACCCGTCGAGCGCAACGAGCCAGGCCGGTCGTCGGGACTGCAAGCCATCACGGACGCCATCGACGAGGCGGCAGCCGCTGGCATCCCGACGGATCGCACGATGCTTGTTGGCTTTTCGCAAGGAGGCTGTCTCGCCAGCGAGTACGTCGCTCGCAATCCGCAGCGTTACGGCGGACTCGCGGCCTTGAGCGGCGGTCTTATCGGCGAGGACCTCGACGATACGTATCCGGGCGACCTCGAGGGAACACCAGTCTTCTTGGGCTGTAGCGACGTCGATCCACACATCCCCGAAACGCGCGTCCACGACACCGCCGACGCCCTCGAGGCGATGAACGCCGACGTCACGAAACGCCTCTACGAGGGGATGGGCCACGGCGTCAACGAGGACGAACTCGAAGTCGTCGGCGAGATGGTCGCGGACCTCCTCGAGTAGCGCGCTTCGGAGGGCCGTTGTGGGACCGGTGAAACCCCAAATCGGTCCGACTGCCCGCCTCACTTGTTGGACCGTCTCGCTCGTTTCATTATCCGGGAGCGGAGGGTTCAATGTGTCCCGGTTCGTACGGGCGAGCATGAACTGCCACTACTGCGACCGCGAGGCCGCCTTTGCAGCCGAGTCTGAGGGCCTCAAAGTCGGTCTCTGTGAGGAACACTTCCGCGAGCGTCTGCAGGAACTCGCCGAAGCCGACGGTCTCGAGACCTTGAAAGAGAAGGTAGATGTCGACCGCGCGGAGTAAGCGTCGTTTCTAAGCGGTTCGGCCTGCATCGACGTCGATCGCGTCGACCGGACAGACATCGACACAGAGCATACAGTCGATACACTGGGCTTCGTGGGTCGGTTCGGCCTTTTTCTCGCTTTCGGGATGGCCGGGTGTATCCACCCATTCGAAGACGTCGACGGGGCAGTCCTCGAGACAGGCTCCATCGGCGATACAGAGGTCGAAATCGACGGCAACGTGGGTTCCGCGGATGCCAAGTTCCTCGGGTTCGTCGACGGGCCCCCAGACTGAGACGCCGTTCTCTTCGCCGACCTGCTCTCGGTTCTCGTGGAATTGTGGGTCTATGGCCATTGCTAGCAGATGCAAACGGTCGATGCGCACTTAAAAGTACGGACTCGGTACACCGATCGTCGCGGGTGGACAACCGTGAGGTGAGACGGTCTCTGGTCCCGATGTGACATCGAAAGCGCGGGCAATCGTCGGTTCCACCGGGGCCGAGTTACGCGGTCGTAGGAGGGGGCGACTTTTCAGGGTGGATATCCTACCGTCACCCGAATGAGGCTCCAGTATGCGTAAGGACGCGTCAGGGCCGGGACAGTCGTATCCGCCGCGGTTGGTCTTCGACGACGTCTGTGGGTTCTGTACCTGGTGTGCCGTCTTCGCGGCCAAACGCGGCGAGTTCGAACTCGTCGGCTTTTCGGATCTCTCGCCCGATCAGTTGGCTAGACTACCCGACGACTACGAGGAGTGTACCCACCTGCTGACCGACGAGGCGGTCTACTCCTGTGGCGAAGCCGTCGAGGAGACGCTGGCTCGCGTCGAAACGCCCTCCCGGCTGCTGGCACAGGCGTTTCGACAGCTCCCGAACCGCGAGACGACTCGAGAGTCGCTCTATCGGGAGGTTGCCGACCGTCGAGACGTGTTCGGTCGCCTCGTCAGCTGTACGCCGCCGGCACGGCAAGAGTGACGCACTCGAGCGAAGCCGTCAATATCCCAGCGAGAGCGCCCAGTTGACGACGATTGCGACGAACACGCCTGCGAGTATGGCGCCGAGAATGGCGAAGGCGACGCCCCAGCCGAACAGATCCGCGAGCAGACCCGTCCCGACCGATCCCAGCGCGCCGATAAAGCCATACACCGTCCTAACGAGCCCGAAGCCGGCCCCGCGTTCGGCGTCCGTGAGGACATCCATGAATCGGGGTAACAGCGCGGCGCCCCAGCCGAGGCCGGTGCCGACGAGGAGGACCGCAACGACGAGCGAGACGGGGCCGGGAACGGCGATTAGGAGGGCGATTCCGATGACCGACAACACCATACAGCCCGCCGTCGCGAAGTCACGCCCGATCCGATCCGATACCGCGCCGACGCCGACTTGAGTGATCGCCTGCACGACGAAATAGCTCGCGAAGACGACGCCGGCGAGTTCGGTCGAGTGGCCGCGGTGTTCGACCAGAAACGTCGGGAAGAACGACGAGGTTGCCTGCCAGACGAACGCAGCGCCGATCGACAGGCAGACGGGAAAGGCGATCTCCGGTCGCGAAAGCAGTTCGACGAGCGGCTCGAGTTCGAACCGTTCGGCCATCGCCTGGTCCGGTCGGCGCGGCTCCGTCGGCCGGACGCGCCAGACAAAGAGGACGAAGATGGGAACGGCCATCGCGGCACCGATCGCGACGGCCGGTCGCCAGCCATAGCGGACGCCGATCCAAGCGGCGATCGGCGGCGCGACGAGTCCGGCGAGCGGGCCACCGCTGTTGTGAACGCCGATCGCGGTGCCGATGTCGTCGTAGGTCCGGCTCAAAAGCGTCGTCGCGACGCTGTAGTGCAGTCCCGCGACGCCGCCGAGGACGAGCGTCCCGAACAGAAAGAGGGCAAATACCGGCGCAATCGCGAGAAAAACGCTCGCGATGGCCGTCCCGCCGACGGCGATCAGAATGATCGGGCGCTCGCCGAACCGATCCGCGAGGATCCCGCTCGGGAACTGTGCGGCGAAGTACGCCATCCACATGCCCGTCAGCGCGATGCCGACGACCGTATTCGAGACGGTAAACTCATCGATGATCAGCGGCACGACGGGACTGATCGCCAGTCGGCCGACCATCGTCGCGAAGAAGGCGAGCGTACACAGCGTCAACACCGTTTCTCGGTAGCGCCAGCGCATCGTATTCCCGACCTGTACCAGCTCACCAGCCACCGACGACTCGCGAGCCGACACGACAGTTAGCTATCCGTCACTGTCCGGGACAAATGAGGGTGTTGCTCCCGGCAGTCGCCGCCTCGAGGGACGCGTTAGCAGCTATCACTGCGGTTGTCTCGAGCGGGCGCCTCGCCAGGGCTCGAGCGCATCGTTTTTGCGCCTCCCCCCGAATGCCCGCGTATGGATCTTACACATCGCCCACGCCGGCTTCGCCAGGATGGCGTTCGCGGGCTCGTCAGCGAAACGAGCCTCGAGGCGTCGGATCTCATCGCGCCGGTGTTCGTCGATGCGACGACCGAGGAGCGCGTGCCGATCGAGTCGATGCCCGGTCACGAACGCGTGCCGATCGACGAAGCCGTCGCTCGCGTCGACACAATCCTCGAGACCGGCGTCGAGGCCGTCATGCTCTTTGGGATTCCCGAATCCAAGGATCCCGAGGGGACCCGCGCGTGGGCCGACGACGGCGTCGTCCAGGAAGCGACGCGGCGGATCACCGCCGAAACCGACGCCTACGTCATCACTGACGTCTGTCTCTGCGAGTACACGGACCACGGTCACTGCGGGCCACTCGAGGCGAGACTCCGTGGCGAGAACGGTCACGGACACGGGCCGATCTGCGACCACGATCCCACGACGACGGTGGACAACGACGCGACGCTCGAGGCGCTCGACCGTATCGTCGTCTCTCACGCCGCGGCAGGGGCGGACATGGTCGCGCCAAGCGGAATGATGGACGGGATGGTCGATGCGATTCGCCAGGCGCTCGATCGCGAGGGCTACGAGCACGTGCCGATCATGAGCTACGCGGCGAAGTACGAGAGCGCGTTCTACGGGCCGTTTCGGGACGCTGCCGACGGTGCACCCTCCTTTGGCAACCGGCGACACTACCAGATGGACCCCGCGAACGCACGCGAGGCGTTGCGAGAAGTCAGGCTGGACGCCCAGCAGGGTGCCGACGTAATGATGATCAAACCGGCACTGCCGTACCTCGATATTGTCAGCGCCGTTCGTCGGGAGTTCGACCACCCCGTCGCCGCCTACAACGTCTCCGGCGAGTACGCCATGCTCCACGCCGCCGCGGAGAAGGGCTGGCTCGACCTCGAGGCCGTCGCACACGAGTCACTGCTATCGATCAAACGGGCCGGTGCGGATCTCATTTTGACGTATTTCGCCGAAGATGTCGCACGTCGACTGGACTGATTGTTGACGACCGTTCATTCGCGTTCGTGACCGCTCACCAGACCGGCAATACCTGCCGCGCGCGAGCCGAACCGCGTGGGTTTCGCTCGCGTGCGACTGATTACCATCAGTTAGCTAACTGATTGTGGGTTGACGATCGTCCAGTATATTACTATCGAAGGAAACGACCACAGATTTCAATACCATTATACACATTACATTCCCTTTAGATCTGTAGCTTCTTTCCTATTACGGGCGCATTTTGAACGATTGGGAACGCTAACCCTTATATTAGGCAAGTCCATGCCAGTTACACGTGACTCAGAACACAAACGAAACGGTTTGCAGTAGTAGTATGGACGTATGTCTACCGATATGTGGTGGATCGATAGGATCCACGGAGGGATGGGAATGATCGACCCGGTCGTCCTCGAGGCCACCGCCGCGGACCTAGAACAGCTCGCGACGGGAATGAACCTGATGTGGGCGCTGACGGTCACGTTCCTCATCTTCTTCATGCACGCCGGCTTCGCGATGCTCGAGGCGGGGCAGGTCCGCTCGAAGAACGTCGCGAACCAGTTGACGAAGAACATGCTGACCTGGGCGGTTGGTATTTTCGTGTTCTTCATTATCGGGATGGGGATCTCGAACAACGTCGGGGCGGCGCTTGGCGGCGGCGAATCGTCGCCGCTGACGATGTTCGGTGAAGGATCGTTCGACTGGGTGATGTGGCTGTTCAGCGCGGTGTTCGCGATGACCGCGGCCACGATCGTCTCCGGTGCTGTCGCTGGCCGCGCGAAACTCCGCGCGTACGTGCTCTACACGTTCTTGCTCGCGGCGGTCATCTACCCGGTCGTCGCGGCGATGGTCTGGTACGCACCTGGTGGTGAGCCAATCCTCGCGGCGTTTGGCTTCGCTGACTTCGCGGGCGGGATGGTCGTCCACGGCGTCGGCGGCGTCGCCGGGCTGACCGCCGCCTGGATTCTGGGCTCCCGGATGGACAAGTACAACGACGACGGCAGCGTCAACATCATTCCCGGTCACTCGCTGACTTTCGCCGTACTGGGGACGCTGATCCTCTGTTTCGGCTGGTTCGGATTCAACGTCGGAACGGCCGCGACGGTCATCGATCCGGGGACGTTCGAGCTCGCCGACTTCGATTACGTCGGTAGCGTCGCGATGGTCACCGCCCTGGGGATGGGACTCGGTGCGATCGGCGCGTCGACCCTTTCGATCGTCCTCAACGGGAAGGTCGACACGCTGTACGTTGCCAACGGGATGCTTGCAGGTCTTGTCGGTGTCACGGGTCCGACGGACCTCATCACCCCGATGGGTGCGATCGCGATCGGCTTCCTCGCCGGCGCACAGCTCCCACTCGTGTTCCGATTCGTCGAACAGACGCTCAAAATCGACGATGTCTGTGCGGTCTTCCCCGTTCACGGCAGTGCGGGGATGCTCGGTCTGATCCTCTACCCGCTCTGGTCGATCGAGGGAACGGCGATCGGCGGCGGCGTCATCGCTGGCGGCATCCTCTCGATCGAACCGGCCGCGTTCGGACCGCAGATCCTCGGCGTCGCCGTAATCACGGTCTGGACGGTGCTCGCGACCGCAGCCGTCTGGGGCGGCCTCAAGGCGGCCGGCCAGGCACGTGTCACCCCCGACCACGAGCGTGACGGTCTGGACCTCGCCGAGCACGGCGTCGACACCTACCCAGAGTTCGGCGGCCCAGACGTCGCGACCGACGGTGGCCAGATAGACGGCGATCAGTCCGAGGAGCGAATTATTCGTACTGACGGCGGCGAACCAGTCGACGAGACGCGTCCCGTCTCGGAGCTTCGTACCGACGGCGGTGAGCGGTTCGAAGAATCACGATCCTCGTCGGAGCTTCGCGCTGACGGCGGCGAGGAACCAAACGACGGCGAGATCAAGATGGTCACGGCGATCATCCGTCCGGACCGCCTCGGCGCAGTCAAGAAGGCACTCGCCGAAACCGGTGCCCCGTCGCTGACCGTCACTAACGTCTCCGGACGCGGCTCTCAGCCCGCGAAGAAGGGACAGTGGCGTGGCGAGGAGTACACCGTCGACCTCCACCAGAAGGTCAAAATCGAGTGTGTCGTCGCCGACATCCCCGCTCAAGATGTCGTCGACGCGATCGCCGATGGCGCCAACACCGGCGAACCCGGCGACGGCAAGATCTTCGTCCTGCCCGTCGAAAGCGCCTACCAGATTCGAACCGGCAAAAGCGGAGAGGACGCGGTTTAACGCCGCTCGAGCGAACCACCACTTCTTGTCTGGCGGTCTCGCCGATATTGGTCTCCGGGCGAGCTATCGGGGCTCATTTTGTGTACTGACGATCACCGAGTCGGTTGGTCGTGAGTCGACCTCGGTACTACTTTGCCGTCCCAACGCGAACGCTTCGCGCATGACCGACGACAACTCCCGTGCTCTTTACGATCGGGCGCTGTCCGTGATGCCAGGTGGCGTCAACTCCGCCGTTCGCGCGGCGATCGAACCGTATCCGTTCTTCGTCCAGAAAGGCGACGGCGGGCACGTCATCGACGCGGACGGCAATCGCTACATCGACTGGGTGATGGGGCTCGGTCCCCTGTTGCTCGGGCACGATCTCCCCGAACCCGTTCAGGCGGGCATCCAGCAGAAAGCAAGCGAGGGGCCGATGTACGGCACTCCAACCGAGATCGAAGTCGACCTCGCGGAGTTCGTCGTGCGCCACGTGCCAAGCGTCGAGAAGATCCGCTTCGTAAACTCCGGCACCGAAGCGACGACCTCCGCGGTCAGGCTCGCGCGTGGCTACACCGGCCGGAACAAGATCGTCGTCAACCAGGGCGGCTACCACGGCGCCCAAGAGTCGACGCTAGTCGAGGGCGACGCCGAGAATCCGAAACCGTCCTCGGCGGGCATTCCGCAATCCTTTGCCGAACACACGATCCCGGTACCGTTCAACGACGAGGACGCTGTGCGAGACGTCTTCGAGAAACACGGTGACGACATCGCGGCCATCCTCACCGAGCCGATTCTTGGCAACTACGGCATCGTCTACCCCGAAGACGGTTACCACGAGTTCCTTCGCGAGATCACCGACGACCACGGCTCGCTGCTGATCTTCGACGAAGTCATCACCGGCTTCCGCGTCGGCGGCCTCGGCTGTGCACAAAGCGAGTTCGGCGTCACCCCCGATCTCACCACGTTCGGCAAGATCATCGGCGGCGGCTTCCCCGTCGGCGCCATCGGCGGTCGCGCCGAAATCATCGAGCAGTTTGCGCCGTCCGGACCCGTCTTCCAGGCCGGTACCTTCTCCGGCCACCCCGTCACGATGGCCGCCGGCCTCGAGACGCTGCAATTTGCCGCCGAAAACGACGTCTACGACCACGTCAATTCCCTCGGCGACGACCTTCGCAGCGGCCTGACAGACATCGTCGCCGATCAAGCCCCCAGCTATACCGTCACCGGCACCGATAGCATGTTCAAGGTGATCTTCACGCGTGACGGCCCAGGCCCGGAATCGCTCGAGGAACAGTGTTCGTCCGGCTGCCGACAGAACCCGACCTGTCCGCGGTACGATAGCTGTCCGAAACACGCCGGCGACGTCAAAAACGCCGAAACCGACCGCTGGCGGCGCATCTTCTGGGGGAAAATGAAAGACCAAGATATCTTCCTCTCCCAGAATCAGTTCGAGTGTCAGTTCGTCAGTTACGGCCACACCGACGCCGATGTCGAGGAGACGCTCGAGGCGTACAAACACGCACTGTGAGGAGCGTACACGACGACCGACGGCGTCGCCGACGCTGACCGCAACATGGCTCGAGTCCTGACTGTCGTTGGTGGACTCGAGTGGGCGCGGCTCGTCGAGCGGCTGCTGTACTGTGTCCCGCCGGTCGTCGGTGTCGGGATCGTCGGTGTCCTTCAGGAGGCCGATCCCGACGTGGTCGCGCTCGAGGTGGGGTTGGTTGTGATCGGTACCTTCGGCTACACGCTGTTGACGGTCGGACTCGCGGTCGCGCTCTTTGCCGATGCGAGACGCGTTCGCCGACGGACTGGGGCGAGTGGGAATTGGCGCCCGAACCCCTGGCTCAACGGCCTGTTCGCACTGCTTTGGGCGCCGCTTGCGGGCGTGTTCTACCTGTACCGTCGACACAAACGGTTCGGGACGCCGCCCGGCTGGTCGGGCTGGTGGCTCGTCGTTGCCGTCTCGCTGTCGACGAGCGTGATCGGACTCCTCGCCGCGATTGTCGCCGTCGTCTTTGCGGTCCCTGGCCTGTTCGGTACGGCACTCGGGCTCGCCGGCGCGATCGCGTTCGGCGCGTTCCCGATCGCAATCCATCAGGATGCCGCCTACGTCAGCACCTACAGCGACTCCTGGCGCCCCAATCCGGGGCTCTACCTCGGGCTCGCCTTCGCAAGCCTCTCGCTGGCCCCGTTACAGCCATTACTTGCGGGGTACTATCTCTGGCGGCGTCGACAGATCGTGCTCTCGCGGCGGAGTTGATCCACGCCGCACAATCTCGAGTTCGGCGGACAACGGCAGCCGCCTCAATCTGCAGCCGTGACGATCATCTCCTCGTACCCCCCGAACTCGGACAGGACAGCTTCCCGATCCGCGTCGTCGACGCCGAGGGCCCCGAATTCGTGGCGCCCAGTCCAATCGTCGCCGAGTGACAGTCACGCACAAGCGAATCGCTGCGGTTCCGTCCGACAAGCGTGCGGTTTTCATACCCCAGGCGACGACTGCTTCCTATGAGAACGCGCGGGACGCTGCGGCTGGCGACACGGGGGTCGACGCTCGCTCGGCGACAGGCCGGGCTGGTCAAATCGGCACTCGAGGACAGACGCTACGAGGTCGAACTCGTCACCGTCGAGACGACGGGCGATCAGATCACCGACGAGTTGATCCACCGACTCGGCAAGACGGGTGCGTTCGTCCGCGAACTGGACGAACGCGTCCTCGAGGGCGATCTCGACGGTGCGATCCACTCGATGAAGGATATGCCCACCGAACAGCCCGACGACCTCGTCACCGCCGCCGTTCCCGAGCGCGGGCGACCGGGCGACGTCCTCGTGACACCCGAGGGATCGACGCTCTCGGAGTTGCCCGATGGCGCGACCGTCGGCACCTCGAGTCTGCGCCGTGGGGCCCAACTGCAGGCCGAGCGGTCGGACCTGTCGGTCGAGCCGTTGCGGGGCAACGTCGATACGCGCCTCGAGAAGTTGCTCGCGCCCGCGTTGCAGGCCGAACATCAGGAGCGGTCGGAGGCCGACAAGGAGCGGAAAGGAAACACCGGCAACGAGAACTTCGAACCCGAGTACGACCGCACCGTCGAGGAGTGGTTCGACCAACTCTCAGAGCTCGAGCGCCAGGCGCTGGGCCGCGAGGTCGCAACCGAGTACGACGCGATCGTGCTGGCCGAGGCCGGCCTCGAGCGAAGCGGACTCACCCACCACGTCGACTACGAGCAACTTCCAACCGGGACGTTCGTCCCCGCGCCGGGACAGGGAGCACTCGCGGTGACGGCGACCGACGGCGAGACCGCGCGCGAGATCCAGTCGGCGATCGACCACCCCCGGAGTCGCGTCGAGACGACGGTCGAGCGGACGATTCTCGCGACGCTCGGGGGCGGCTGTATCGCACCGATCGGCGTCTACGCCGTGATTCAGGGGGAGTACGTTCACACCGCGGTCAGCGTCTTCGATCGCGACGGCGAGGAGTCGGTGACTGCGACGCGGGATCTGCCAGTCGAGACTCACGCCGACGCAGCACGCGCATTCGCCGACGACCTGGCCGATCGGGGCGCAGCAACGCTGATCGAACGTGCGCGCGAGGCGGCCGACGACGAAAATGGTGCCGTCGCCGAGGAAGATAAACCACAGGGGACATAGGTAGCAGGTAGGAGATGGCCACAGACGACACCCAGCCGGCCGACGGAACCGTCTATCTCGTCGGCAGCGGGCCCGGCGATCCCGAACTACTCACACTCAAAGCGAAGCGATTGCTCGAGGACGCGGACATCGTCCTTCACGACAAGCTTCCGGGACCGAAAATTATCGACATGCTCCCCGACGACGGCTGTATCGATGTCGGGAAACGCGCCCACGGCGATCGGACCCCCCAGTGGGAGATCAACGAACGACTCGTCGAACTTGCCCGCGAAGGCAAAAGCGTCGTCCGACTGAAAGGCGGGGACTCGTTCGTCTTCGGCCGCGGCGGCGAGGAGGCGACGTATCTCGCCGAGCACGGCGTCCCGTTCGAGGTCGTCCCAGCAGTAACGTCGGCGGTCGCCGCCCCAGCCGTCGCCGGCATCCCCGTCACTCACCGCGATCACGCCTCCTCGGTCTCGTTCGTGACCGGCCACGAGGATCCGACCAAACCCGAGTCGGCGGTCGACTGGGGGGCCCTGGCTGCCACCGGTGGCACCATCGTCGTGCTGATGGGCGTGACGCGGCTGCCGCTCTATACCGAGGCGCTTCGCGAGGCCGGGATGGATCCCGACACGCCGGTCGCGCTCGTCGAACGGGCCACCTGGCCCGGCCAGCAGGTCGCGACGGGCACCCTCGAGACGATCGTCGAGGCCAGAGACGAGGTCGACATCTCGCCGCCGGCCGTGACGGTCATCGGCGGCGTCGCTGGTACGCGCGAGTCCGTCGTCGAGTTCCTTCGCAACGATTACACGCCGTCGGACCAACACTCCGACGAGAATACCGATGACTGACTCCCCCGCAGTCGCCGTGTTTCGGCCCGACGACGACCGTCTCACGGCTGCCATCTCGCTGCTCGAGTCGCTCGAGGCCGAGCCCGTCCCCGATCCGATGCTCGCCGTCGAACCGACCGACGCGACGCCCCGTACCGACGCCGACGCCGTCGTCCTGACGAGCAAAACCGGTGTGGAACTCGTCGCCGCGGCCGGCTGGGAACCCGGCGAGGCGACCGTCTGTGCGATCGGCCCCGCGACGGCCGAGGCCCTCCGCGACGAAGGATACGCGGTCGATGTCGTCCCCGAGGAGTACACCTCGAGCGGGCTCGTCGAGGCTCTCGCGGACGATATCGACGGCCAGCGCGTCGAAGTCGCCCGCAGCGATCACGGCAGTCCGGTGTTGCTCGAGGGGTTCGAAGGCGCGGGCGCGTACGTCCACGAGACGATCCTCTACCGTCTCGTCCGACCGGAGGGAAGCGGTCGATCGGTCGAGCGGGCCGCCGACGGCGAGCTCGCGGCCGCCTGTTTCACCTCGTCGCTGACCGTCGAACACTTCCTCGACGCCGCTGACGAGCGCGGTGTTCGCGAGGACGCCCTCGCCGGACTGGCGGATGCGACGGTCGGCGTCATCGGGGAGCCAACGGCCGACACCGCCGCCGAACACGGGCTCGAGGTCGACGTCGTTCCGGCCGAAGCGACGTTCGAGGCGCTCGCTCGCGAGACGCTCGCGGCCGTGCGCGACGGCGAGGAGTAACTCACTGAAACTGACGATACCGACCGTGTGAATCCGTTTCAACCCGAGATCGCAAGGCCAATTCCTACTCTCGCGAGTCCCCTCTCTCCGGACACTGTGACAGTCGAAGCACCACTCGAACGACGAGTCGATCCACCCGATCCGGTGACTCTTCGCGTCGCCTTCGCCATCCTCTGGGGAATCGACGCGATCGCCGCCACGCTGTTCTTTCTCGTCCCGTACGCGACCGAGCTGAATCCGGTCACCGTCCTCTTCTATCAGGTGTTTGGACTACCGGGCGTCGTGCTCGCGGCCGCAAGTTACGCCGCGGTCATCGTCGTCATCGGGCACGTCCTCTCGAAGCCGTTCGACAGCCTCTTCGTGGCGATCATGGTGTTGCTGTATTTCCTCCTCGCTACGAACAACGTGTTGTTGTTACTCCTCGGCGAGACGCTTCCGGACCTGTTCGTACCCGTGCTGTAACGGTCGGCGCGCGTTCGTGACCGGAGGTTTATCCCCGATGCCGACTCATCATCGACCGATGACAGGGCCGGTTCCCGAACTCGCGGAGCGAGCGACTGCGTGTGCCAACCGTCTGCTCGAGGCCGATCACGTCCTGCTTGCCTCCCACATCGACGCCGACGGGCTGACGAGCGCTGCGATCGCCGCACAGGCTCTCGAGCGTGCGGACATTCCGTTCGAGACGGTCTTCAAGAAACAACTCGACGAAGACGCCATCGCGGCGATCGCCGACACCGCGTACGAGACCGTCCTCTTTACCGACTTCGGGAGCGGCCAGCTCGACGTTATCGGCGAGTACGAGGATGCGGGCAAGCTAACGCCGATCATCGCCGACCACCACCAGCCCGCCGATCGCGAGACCGAGTACCACCTCAACCCGCTCCTGTTTGGCATCGACGGCGCCTCGGAGCTGTCGGGTGCCGGCGCGAGCTACGTGCTTGCTCGAGCGCTCGCGGACGCCCAGGACGGCGGTGCTGCAGCCGCGGCCGACGGCGGCACTCTCGAGGCTGCCGACGAAACGACTGCCCGCGCGGACAATCGCGATCTGGCCGCGCTAGCCATCGTCGGTGCCGTCGGCGACATGCAAGCGTCCGGTGGCGAACTCCACGGTGCGAACGCGGGTATCGTCGAGGAAGGCGTCGAGGCCGGCGTCCTCGAGACCGGCACCGATCTCGCCCTCTATGGCAAACAGACGCGACCACTGCCGAAGCTACTCGAGTACGCGACCGACGTTCGCATTCCGGGTATCTCGAGCGACGAAGCCGGTGCCCTGTCCTTTCTCGAGGATCTGGACCTCGAGTTGCAACGCGACGGGGCGTGGCGCCGCTGGGCCGAACTGACGAGCGAAGAGAAACAGACCGTCGCCAGCGCGCTGGTCAAGCGGGCCGTCTCGCGGGGCGTCCCCGCGTCAAAGATCGACCAGCTCGTGGGGACGAGCTACGTCCTGTGCGAGGAACCCGTCGGCACCGAACTGCGCGACGCCAGCGAGTTCTCGACGCTGCTCAACGCGACCGCGCGCTACGAGCGTGCGGATGTCGGCCTCGGGGTCTGTCTCGGTGACCGAGGGGAGGCGCTCGAGCAGGCCCGGACGCTGCTTCGATCGCACCGTCGCAACCTCTCGGAGGGGATCGATCTCGTGACCCGGGAGGGCGTCACCACCGAGGAGCACGTCCAGTGGTTTCACGCCGGCGACCGCATCCGCGAGACCATCGTCGGCATCGTCGCCGGGATGGCAATGGGCAACGCGGGAATCAGCCGCTCGAAGCCGATCATCGCTTTCGCCGAGAAGAACGACGAGGAGTGCAAGGTCTCAGCGCGTGGCACCCACAGCCTCGTGGGACAGGGACTTGACCTTTCCCACGTGATGAGCGAGGCCTCGCAAGCGGTCGGCGGCGACGGCGGCGGCCACGATGTCGCGGCGGGGGCGACGGTTCCGAGCGGACACGAAGACGAGTTCGTCGCCCGCGCCGACGACATCGTTGCCGATCAACTCTCCTGACTGATACGGTTTACTGTCCGTCAGTTCCGGCCCAGCCGCGACCCGGGCGGCGGCTGGGACGGTACATCGGTACAGTAATCCGTATGAGCCGCTGGCCACGGGTTCGTGGTGGACTCTTCTTCCGAGTAGTCCCCAGATCACCCGTGGCGTCGGGTCGTGTTGTGGCGACTCGAGTCGCCAGCAGCCGCTTCTATGCCCGATGAGGGCTAGACGGTCGGCGGGAATGGTGACAGCACTCGAGGAGCAGCGACGACGGCACGCTTGACTACGCGGGAAACGACCACGCAGGAATCGAACGAACCCCACACCGGCGCTGCGTCGCGATCGACGAGCGTGCAATCCGTATCAGTCGACGAAGTCGATGTCGTCGCCCATCTCGGGCTGGACGGACTCGCCGTCTGGCTGACCGTAGATCTGTGGCGACTGGACGCCCGTGACGACGATCATCGTGCGCATGCTGCCCTCGAGCGTTTCGTCGATAGAGGTTCCCCAGATGATACGGGCGTCGGGGTCGATCCGGTCGTAGATTTCTTCGACGACGCCTTCGGCTTCCTCGATGGACATGTCGTTGCCGCCGGTGACGTTGACCAGCGCGGAGTTGGCCCCGGAGATGTCGACATCGAGCAGCGGGGAGCGCAAGGCGGTCTTGACGGAGTCTTCGGCTTTCGCCTCGGAGTCGGCTTCGCCGAGGCCGATCATGGCGACGCCGCCACGTTCCATGACGGTTCGAACGTCGGCGAAGTCCAGGTTCACGAGACCGGGTTTCGTGATGAGTTCCGTGATGCCTTTCACCGAGCGCATCAGCACCTCGTCGCTCACCTTGAACGCCTGGCGGACGGGAAGCTTGCCGACGGAATCGAGCAGGCGGTCGTTCGGGACGACGATGACGGTATCCGAGACATCGCGCAGGCGCTCTAAGCCGGCCTCGGCGTTCGTTCGCCGGACCTCGCCCTCGGCGGTAAAAGGCGTCGTGACGATCGAGATCGTCAGTGCGCCGGCCTCGCGGGCGGCCTTGGCGACGACGGGCGCGGAGCCGGTACCGGTGCCACCGCCAAGGCCGGCCGTGACGAAGACCATATCCGAGCCGTCGATGGCGTCGTAGATGTCCTGCTGGCTCTCGAGGGCGGCTTCCTCGCCGACTTGTGGGAGCGAGCCGGCACCGCGGCCGCCGGTTTTCTCCTCGCCCATCAGGATCTTGGTGTCGGCTTCGATCTCGACTAAGTGCTGGACATCGGTGTTGGCGGCGACGAGTTTCGCGCCGTGGATGCCCTCTTCGTCCATTCGGTCGATCGTGTTGCCGCCGGCACCGCCACAGCCGACGACGGTGATATCGGTCTGGAGGTCTTGGAGGACATCCTCGAGTTCTTCGTCCGTCATCGTTCCCGTCGTGGGGCTACTCGATGACCCCTCGGTTGACTGGCCGTCGGCGGGGGCTTCAGGGGGCTCCCCGTCTTCGGCCTCGTCGATGGCGTCGTCGATGAGTGAATCCATTCTTGGGCCCTTCTATACGACGGAGCGTAATTACCTTTCCCCTGTTTGTCTGCCACGCGTCAGACATAGTAATGGATCAGTACATATCAGACAATATAGTCATGCGATAGCCCCGGATGCTGGTAGTATGGTCCCATTACCGTTGCCTTCCTGACCACTCAGATAGGAAACCTGTGGGTTCGTCGGGTGTGAACGCGATCCGGATCGATCGTCTCGCCGTCGACGGTGACCGGGTCGCCGTCCGCGAGCGTGCCGAACTTTGGGCCGTCGGGAACGCCGGCATCTCGAGCCAGTGCCGGATCGAACGCCGTCTCCTCGGCGACGACGACACCCTCGGCGACGGTCACGCTGTCATACGATTCCTCGAGCACGGTCGCCAGCGAGTCGACGATCGACCGCCGCGACGCCTCGAGGTCGTCCTCGGGAAAGGCCGCCCGTGTGCCGACTCGACTCCCGCCGTTGGTCGTCTCGAATGCGACGGTGTCGGTGGTGATAATTTTGCGAACGCGGTCGGGATCGACCCCCTGGGCGGTCTCGAGGAGGGCGTTCGGCAAGTCGCGGACGGTGATCGATCCGTCGGCGCGGTCGCCGAACCGAGTGCCGTCCGCGATCGGTCCAAGCGCTGACTCGACCACCTCGACGAGTTCGAGCGGGCGGTCGTCCGTCTCGCGAAGCCAAGTTTCGCTGACGACGCGGTACTCCATCTCGGCTAGCGTCTCCTCGAGGACCGGCCACTCGCCGTCGATAACGGCGACGTCGGCACCGCTCGCGTCGAACGCCCGCTCGAGGACGTCTCGATGGGGGTCCGGATGGCCCATCGCCTCGAGTGCCCAGTCGGCGGCGACGTGGCCGACCGACCAGGACGTGTCGCGGACGATACGCTCGAAGCGAGGCGCGTAGTGGTTGCCGCCGAACCCGACGACGGTTCGTTCGCGATCGGGAGAGACATCTCGAAGCTCGAGGATGGCGCGGGCGACGGCCTCGGCACCCGCCGGATCGTCCCACTGCTCGTCGTCGCTCCCCAGTTCCGCAAACAGCGACGGGCAGCCGACATCGGTGGGGCCGTGGTGGGTACACTCGAGGCCGACATCGTAGCCGTCGGGTGCGTACGCCTCGAAGGCTGCGAGCAATCGAGCGAGCGCGTTCGGTGCGGCCTCGGCGAGGGCGTAGTCCTCGCCGCCGAACTCGGCCGGGCCGAAATTTCCGGTGTGGTGGGCGGTCAACAGCGCCCCCGTCTCGCCCGAGTGTCGCGAGGCGAAGACAAGCAGCTCCGGATCGCAGTCGAAGGCCTCGGCGGGGTACTCGAGCTCGAGGTGGAGCTCCTCGAAGGTTCGAAGTTCAATCCCATCCGTTCGGTAGTACGTCCCACCCCCGTCGCCGTCGGCTCGATCGCTATCCTCCCGGATCGTCCACTCGAGCAGGCCCCGAAGCTGGTCGCAGATGTGGACCGACGCGCGGTCGGCGCGGCTCTCGACGATAGCCAGGTCGGTCATACTGGCTCTCGAACGGCCAAGACAGTTAACTCGCCGGATTCGTCTCCATCCGTTCTTTCGGCGCCACCATCGCTTCGCAATCGGTTGTCGACGGCGGTAATCGGTCGGGCTCGATTGCGTCGGAAATTTGTGCCCCAAATGGTTTGTCTTGGGACATGGTAACAACACCCAGTACCGCGACAACAGACAGCGTTCGACCGTGTCAATGGAAAACAACGATACAGAGCCGGTACCGAACGGCGCTGGGAGCGATGCAGGCCTCGGTTCGGTTTCCGATGTCACGCTCGAGATTGGCGAACTGACCGCCCTCGTTAGCGATCACGCCGTTGCACTGTTCGACGCCGATGGCCGCGTTGCGAGGTGGAACGAGGGCGCAAGACAGGTGACCGGCTACGACGAGGAGTCGGCTATCGGCACGCACTACCGCGTTTTCTTTCGGGAGGCCGAACGCGAGGGGGGCCGGCCAGATCGATTCCTCGAGGCGGCACGCGCCGACGGTCGAGCCAGCGACGACAGGTGGCTCGTTCGTCGCGACGGGAGCCAGCTGTGGGTCCACGAGGTGCTCGCACCGATCTGGCAAAGCGGCGCGGTCGGCGCCGTCGATACCGACGGCATCGATCTCCTTGGATATGGCTGGTTCGTTCACGACCGGACCGCCGAACGCGAGCGCAGACAGCAACGCCGCGAGGAGACGGCGATCCTCGAGAGCATCATCGAGGCGCAACCGGACATCCTCTACGCCTACGATGCCGACGGCAATCTGACCCACTGGAACGATCGATTCGAGCAAGAGATCGGCTACGAGACCGACGAGCTCGCCGGGATGAGTCCGCTTTCGTTTATCGCGCCCGAGGACCGCGATCGTCTCGGCGACGCTATCGATCGGATCCTGACCGCCGGTGAACGAATCACCGCCGAAGGCCGGGTGCTCACCAAAGACGGGACGCGGATACCCTACGAGTTCAACAGCGCTCGGATCATCGACGACGACGGTACCGTCCTCGGCTTTACCGGCATCGGTCGCGATATTAGCGACCGCAAAGCCCGCGAACGCGAACTCGAGCGCCTCGAGCGCCTCAACGCGGTCGTTCGAACGGTCGACGAGACGATGGTCGCGGCCGAGACGCGCGAGGCGATCGAACGCACCGTCGTCGAGACGTTCGCGGCGGCCGAACCGTACCGATTTGCCATCTTCGGCCGGGCGGCGGATGGGGGCTCGCCGGAGTCTCGCTGGGAGCCACGCGCCTGGGCGGAGATCGACGAGTCGACGGCCGACGACGTGCTCACTTCGTTCGTCGATCCACCGGCTGAAGCACCCGGTCAGTCGGTACTCGAAACCGACACCGTCTCTCGGTATCGGAATCTCGCGTCGAGCTCGGTCGAGCGCTGGCAGGCACACGCTGCCGAACTGGGACACGAGGCCGTCGCGGTCGTTCCGATCGTTGCGAGTGAGCGTCGGTTCGGCGTCCTCGTGATCGGTGCGGCCGAGTCGGCGGCGTTTAACGACCGCGAACGCGAAGTTCTCCAGGAGTTCGGCGGCACGATCGGCCACGCGATCAACGCGATGGCCGTCAAACGACTGCTCTACGTCGACTCCGTCGTCGAACTCGAGTTCGAATCCACGGACCAACAAGACATCTGTACCGATCTCACGGCCCAGGCCGACTGCCGACTGATACTCGAGCACGTTCTGCCGCTCACCGACGAGGAATTCGTCTACTACCTGACTATCGCCGGTGCCAGTCCCGAGCACATTCGTGATCTGGCGGCTGCCCATCCCCAAATCGACAACTGTCGCGCGCTCGAGGTCGACGGCGAGGAGACCCACTGGGAGCTCGTCGTCCAGGGGGCGTCCATACCGAGTCTGTTAGCCGACCACGGCGCTCGAGTCCGATCGAAGATCGCCGACAGTGGCTCGTCGAATACCATCGTCGAAGCCAGTCCCGATATCGATGTCCGCGAACTCGTCGACGCGGTGACGACGGCCTATCCCGAGACGTCGCTGCGATCGAAACGGACCACCGAACGGCCGGCGACAACCACACGGGACTTTCACCAGATGGTCGACGCAAAACTCACCGACAAACAGCGTCTGGCTCTCGAGACGGCCTACTACGGCGGGTACTTCGATTGGCCGACCCGTACCATCGACGCCGGCGACATCGCCGATCGGCTGGGTATCGCCCGCCAGACGTTCCACCAGCACCTCCGGGTCGCACAGGAGAAGCTCTTTGCCGCCTACTTCGACTCGCAGTCGTAGCTCGGTAACCGGCTCCCAGTCGGTCGATCGGAGCCGATATACTCGGTGTCACGACTGAGGAATACCAGACTACGCTGGTACACCGCTTTCCCGTCTTCGGGCGCTTTCTCCCGATAATGTCCCAGCCTTCCGCCGCCGAGGAATCACTCGACGTTGCAACTGCAGCCCTCGCCAAATCGGAGCGCCGACATCTTCTCGCCGTGCTCTCCGATGACGTCGAGCCAGTGACTTCACCGGCGTCGATGGACGGCCCAGTCCCCCTCGAGACGCTTGCGATCGCGGTCGCGAGCAGCGTTTACGCGCATCCGATCGTCACGGACGAGCAGTGGACCAACACACGAGACTCGCTCGAGCACGCCCATCTACCGCTCCTCGAGGACCACGGTCTCGTTCGACGCGTCGAGCGCGAGGAGACCACGATCGTCGTGCTGTGTTCGCACCCGCTACTCCAGGCCGGCTGGGTGCAATCGCTGCTGTCGGACCCGACCGGCGGCGCGATCGAAGACGAAGACGTTCTCGACAGAACCCTCGAGGTGTTGCGATCATCGCGCAGGCGCCAGATCTGTCACCTCCTCGCGCGCCGGCGTGACACCGTCTCCCTCGAGGATCTCGCCGTATCGGTCGCCGCTCGAGAGGGGAACACGGGACTGCTCGAGGTTGCCGAGACGACGGCCCGGACGGTTGCGACGGATCTGGCACACAGCCATCTCCCGGCCCTTGCCGACGCCGGTCTCGTCGCGTACGACCGGCCGGAGCGAACGGCCGAACTCCGGACGGATGCGCCCCAGTGGCGGGCCGATTGGCTGCAAGCGAGCCCGCTTGGCGACATTCCAGAGCAGCTCGGTCTCTCGAGCGAGGCGCCGGCCGCCGCGGATGAGACGCCGTCCTCGCAGGCAGGTACCTGCCGGACGATCGAGGGAACCGAGAACATCGTCAACAGAGGCCACGAGATCGCCGACGGAACCGACGACGAACTCTTCGTCACCGTTTCGGACGACGGGTTCCTCCAGCAGCGTTGTCTCGAGCGCTGGAAGGCGGCTGCCGATCGTGGCGTCGACGTCTTCGTCGGCTCGCGCTCACCCGAAGTTCGTGAGATCGTGCGCGAGGCGGTTCCGAGCGCGACCGTCTGTGAACCCCAGCTCGACTGGCTCAACTTTCCCGCCGACTGTATCCACCACGGCCGAGTGATCTTCTCGGATCGGGACTGTGTCATGCTCGTAACGGCCGAGGAGACCGATCCGGACGATCGAACCTATGCGACCGCGATCACCGGCGAGGGAGAGACGAACGTGCTGGTGTCGCTCGTCCGCGAACAGGTCGGGCCACGACTGGATCGTCTCAAAAGCGACCACCTCGAGGCCGACGGGATCGACGGGACGCGATCGCTGCCGATGTAGCCCCCGACCGGACGGGTGCAGCAGTCCGTATCACTCGTCGGTGGCGAAACCACGGATCGTCGGGTTTCGCTTCGCCAGTAGATCGGACCAGCAGGCCGTGTTAGGGGACGAGCAGGTAGATGAACGCGCCGTAACCGATCACGAGTCCGGCACCGTCGAGCCGGGAAAGCCGCTGGTCGTACCCCATCATCGCGACGACGAGGACGGTAAACGTGACGAGAACCGGCAGTTCGAACAACAGCGTCTCCCGCGAAACCGAGATCGGCGTCACCAGCGCGACGATACCGAGGACCGCAAGCACGTTGTAGATATTCGACCCGACGACGTTGCCGATCGCGAACCCCGTTTCGTTCCGAACCGCCCCGACGACCGACGCTGCTAGCTCCGGCAACGAGGTGCCAAGCGCCAGCACCGTCAGCCCGACGAACAGTTCCGAAAAGCCCAGCTCGAGCAACAGCGTCGAACCGCCGTCCACGAGCCAGCGCGAGCCAAGTACCAGCGCGAGGAGACCGCCGAGTACCAGTGCGATGTCTCGCGCCTCGATACCCGAACGCGCAGCCGGTTCGTCGACATTTGATGAAGGATCGACGGCCGCGTTATACACCATATAGGCAGAGAATCCGGCGAGTGTCAACAGAAAGATCCCGCCCTCGAGCCGACCGATGGTCCCGTCGAGGCTAGACACCACGAGCAAGAGTGCCGCAAAAACCATGAACGGGACGTGGCGCTTCATCACGGCGTCGCCGACCGACAGCGGCCTGACGAGCGCCGTGAGGCCGAGGACGAGCCCGATGTTGGCGATGTTCGATCCTAACACCGTCCCCAGCCCTGTATCGGTCGAGACGCCGAGCGAGCCGACGATCGCGACGAACAGCTCCGGTGCGGTCGTCGCGAACGCGATCACCGTCACGCCGACGGTTGCCGCTCGGAGACCGACGCCAACGGCCAGCCGACCGGCGCCGGCCACGAGCAACTCCGCGCCGACGTATAGCGCGAGGACCCCCGCCAGCAAAACGAGTACGGGCCACGCGCCGGTGAGCATAGTCACGACTATTCGAGACTGCGGTATATGTTGCTCGCTCTCTCCCCGATCGCCCCTGAATCTCGGCGTTCACCCCGACACGGCCGTCATTCCGTCCGTAGCTGACCGACGCCGTCCAGTGGCACCAGCGAGTATTCGACCGTTTCGACCCCGTCGATCGCTCGACAGCCACCGACGAACGTTGAGACCTCCTCGAGCAAACCCTCGAGGACGAACACGTCGAGACAGTACGCGTGTGCTGACTGATCCGAGCCGTCAGCGCTCGGGGCGACCGATGGACAGCAGTCGTCGTCCCCGACGTGGCTGTGATCGGTCGAGGCGACGATGTCGCCGTGATCGTGGCGCAGGGCAGTCAACTCCCGTTCGATCCGCTGGTTGCCGTACGCGTAGAAGATACCGACGATACCGGTCAACGGTCGTCCCTCGAGTCGGTCGTCGTCGAACTCCGATAACAACGTCCGGGCGCCTTCGCGGACGACCTCGCTACGGCCGGTGTAGTCGTGATCGGTGACGACGGCGTCGAGTTGGTCGATCAATTCGGCGGGCATCGAGACGCTAACGACGGGCATATATGAAGATAGTCCTCTCGGGTAATAGATATTATTATTCTTGCCGTCCCTCAAACGTAATAACTAACATTAACAAGGGCCCGAGTGGTATTCACAACTCGTTATGGTCAGCGATCGCATTCCAGTGACAGTCCTCAGTGGTCCCCTCGGTGCGGGAAAGACGACCGTGCTCAACCACGTCCTGACTGCCGACCACGGCCTCGAGGTCGCCGTCGTGGTCAACGACATGGGCGAGGTCAACGTCGACGCCGAACACGTCACCCAGCAGTCCGATCTGGGCGGCGACCAGGAGATCATCGAGATGTCAAACGGCTGTATCTGTTGTCGCCTGCGCGGCGACATGCTCGAAGAGGTTGGCCGCCTCGCCGACCGACGCGAGTTCGACTACCTGCTGGTCGAATCGTCGGGCATCTCCGAGCCGATTCCGGTCGCACAGACGTTTGCGATGGGGTTCGAAGACGCCGACTTCGATCCGACCGACACCTACGAACTGGATACGATGGTGACGGTCGTCAACGCCCACAGCTTCTGGGAGTCCTTCGACTCCGGCTCGGCCCTGACCGAGCAGGAACTCGACGACGACTCCGGGCGTGTCCCCGAGGAAGTCCTGCTCGATCAGATCGAGTTCTGCGACGTGTTGCTGTTGAACAAGTGCGATCTCGTCCCCGACGACGACCTCGAGGAGATCGAAACCGTCCTCGAGCGCCTCCAGCCCCGCGCCGAGATCGTCCGAACCGAGTTCGGCGATGTCGCCCCCGACGACATTCTCGGGACCGACCGCTTCGACTTCGAACGCGCCCAGAGCTCCGCGGGCTGGAAACACGAACTCAAACACGATCACTACCACGATCCCCAGGAGGAACACGGCGTCACCTCTTTCGTCTACCAGCGCGACCGGCCGTTCCACCCCGAACGGATCGCCGCGTTGCTTGCGGACCTTCCGGACGAACTCATCCGCGCGAAGGGGTTCTTCTGGAGTGCGGGTCGGGAAGACGTCGCGATGGGCATCGACAAAGCTGGGACTTCCGTGCGCGCTGGCCCCTCGGGCCAGTGGCTCGCGAACCTCCCGAAAGCCCAGCGCGAACAGTACTTCGCCGCCCGACCCGGACTCAAAGACGACTGGGACGAGGAGTGGGGCGACCGAATGACCCGCCTCGTCTTCATCGGCCGCGAGTTCGACGACGAGCCGCTGATCGAGCGCCTCGACGACTGCGTGCTCTCCGATACCGAGATGGACGAGGACTGGGGCCGCTACGCCGATCCCTTCGAACCGGAAGACCGACGTGAACTCGCGCTCTCGAGTCGATAGATGCTGACTCCGGTTACCGTCCTCTGTGGCGAACTCGGCGCGGGAAAGACGACCCTGCTGTCGGGCCTGCTCGAATCGACCGATCGCGATGTCGCCGTGCTCGTCAACGATGTCGGCGCGGTCAACGTCGACGCCGACCTCGTCGAAGCGCGTACCGACCTCGCGACCGGCGAGGAGGTCGTCGCCCTCGAGAACGGCTGTATCTGCTGTAGCCTCGGCGGCGAACTCTCCCGCTCGGTGGTTCGGCTCCACCGCGAACACGCCTTCGACCACCTCGTTATCGAGGCCTCCGGCGTCGGCGAACCCGAGCCGATCGCCCGCCAGTTCGTCCGCGGCCCCGCCGCGGGTCCCTACGACCTCTCGAGCGTCATCACAGTCGTCGACGCCCCCCGGTTCCACGATCGCTTCGCCGACGGTCCGAGCGCGGCTGCCGGCAGCTCCGGGCCGCCGTCCACGACACCACCAGCGGACGAAACCGACACCGCACCCAGCCGCCAGGGAGCCGACGAGACGGGGACGAAACCGCTCGCCGACCTCGTCCTCGAGCAGGTCGAGTTCTGTGACCTGCTGATCGTCAACAAGTGCGACCTCGTCACCGACGCCGAACGCGACCGCGTCGTGGCGATCCTCGAGACGCTCCAGCCCGCCGCAGATATCGTGGCGACCGAGCACGGCGTACTCGAGCCCGAAACGATCCTCGAGGTCCAGCGGTTCGACCTCGAGGAAGCGACCGACGCAGCAGGGTGGAAACGAGCGCTCGAGGGCGAGGAGTCGGCGGACGAGCACGACCACAGCCACGGTGATCACGACGGTCACGAGCACAGTCAGGACGACGTTGACAGTCACGATCACGCACACGACGGTGATCACAACCACGCACACCCACCCGAGCAGTACGGCATCGTCGTCGACAGCTACCACCGACGACGGCCGCTCCACCCCGAGCGATTCGCCGCCCTGCTTGAGGACTTGCCGGCCGAACTGATCCGAGCGAAGGGGCTGTGCTGGATTGGCGGCCGGGAGCGCCAGGCGATCACGATGAGCTACGCCGGGACCGAGACGACCCTCGAGGTGACGGGCCGCTGGATCGCCAGCTTCTCCGAGCAGCGCCAGGAGACGTACCGGCAGGGCCAGCCCGATCTCGAGTGGGACCAGCGGTGGGGCGACCGTGAGACGCGACTCGCACTGATCGGTCGCGATCTGGATCTCGAGGCCCTAACCGCGCGCCTGGACGACTGTCTCTGTACCGACGCCGAACTCGAGGGCGACTGGTCGTCGGTCGACAACCCCGCACCGACGTCGTCGGGTGAGAGTACCGTCGTTTCGACAGGCACCGATTCGAGCTAGGGTGGGGTCGTCGCTCTCCCGTGGTGACGCGGTTGCGCCGTTCGGCCGTGAACCGACTGGTGGACGTCGCTCAGTACGTTTGTTCGCCCGGGATGACCCCGCGAATCCCACCGGTCGGATCGTCTACGTCCCCTTCGTATCGCGGGATAATGTGCCAGTGGAGGTCGGTATCGTCTGCCCAGCGTCCGTGCCGTTGTTGACCCCGATAGTGGTCGCATCCGGTTCGTAGATAGCGTTTACCTTCGCGAGCGCTTTCTGCAGGAACTCGAACATCTGTGTATCGCAGACGTCTTCGAGATAGCGCACGTGAGTCTTCGGGATCACGAGTGCGTGGCCCTCGTTGACGGGGTATGCATCGAGGATACAGAGATACGACTCCGATTCGAGAAGCGTCTCCACCCCGTCTCTGTCGTCGATAATCGAACAAAACGTGCATCCGTCTGCCGAGCTCATACGAGGAGATGAACCGCTGACATTATAAGTCGCCGGCGTTCGGAGGCGGCTGTTTCGGATCGGGCTGTACTCGCTCGAGTCTCCCCAACACTCCCAGTCGGTACGCTATTGTCGCCCTCGGGCGTTGGTCGACACACATGGCAACTGATCGCAACGACCGACGCAGCACCGACGACCACGGCCACGAGCTCATCGATCCGCTCTACGTTGGCATCGTGACCGTCTCGAGTTCTCGCGCAGCGCAATCTGACCCCGACGACCCGGGCGGGGATACCATCCAGGAGTGCTTCGAAGCCGAGGGCCACGAGATACGGGAGCGTCTGCTCGTCCGGGACGACTACTCGGCGATTCGGACGGCCGTCAGGGGTCTCGTCGCCCGTCGAGACATCGACGTCGTCCTCACGACGGGCGGCACCGGTGTCACCGCCGACGATGTCTCGCCCGAGGCCACCTCGTCGCTGTTCGAGCGTGACCTCCCCGGCTTCGGCGAGCGCTTTCGCGCGCTGTCGTGGGACGAAATCGGCACGCGGGCGATCGCCTCGAGGGCGACGGCAGGTATCGCCGTCGACACGCCGGTCTTCTGTATCCCGGGCAGCACCGGCGCCTGCCAGACGGCCTGCGAGCAACTCATCGTTCCCGAAGCGCCCCACCTTGCGGGACTGGCGACGCGCCACCGCACCGACGTGACCGACCAATCGCTGTCGGCCTACGAGAACGACGAGTAACTTCTTTTGTAAACACCGCGGCCTGCTCCGCCGGTAGCGCCCGACGGTTCGCGATCGAATGCGTCCGACGCGCTGTCCGCGAAGCCACAGCCCCCACTCGGTGCGCGTTGGCGCCCACTCGAGTCCGCTGTCTACCGTCGAAACCGATCGCCGGGGGACGTAGCTTTTTCTCGCCGGACACGGAGATGCTACCATGACCCAACCGCTGACGCGCTTGACCGCCGCCGCTCTCGCGCGACGGATCCGGGACGGGGAGCACTCGCCGACGGCCGTTACCGAAACGTTTCTCGAGCGGATCCACGAGCGAAACGACCGGACGAACGCCTTCGTTACCGTCACCGAGGAGTACGCTCGCGAGCGGGCCGAGGCGGCCGAACGTGCGCTCGCGGACGGCGAGGTACTCGGCCCGCTACACGGCGTTCCCGTCGCGATCAAAGATCTGGACGACGTCGCGGGCTGTCGGACGACGTCCGGATCGCTGCTGTTCGAGGACCGAATCGCCGACGACCACTCGCCGTTCGTCGCCCGACTCGAGGCGGCTGGTGCGATCGTGGTCGGCAAGACCAACACGCCCGAGTTCGGCCTGGGGACGACGACGGACAACCGCGTCGCCGGACCGACGGGAACGCCGTTCGATCCCGACCGCGTCTCGGGGGGCTCCTCGGGGGGTGCCGCGGCGGCGCTCGGCGACATGCTGGTGCCGCTGGCGCCAGGATCGGACGCCGGCGGCTCGATTCGCATTCCGGCGAGTCTCTGTGGCGTGTACGGGTTGAAACCGACCTACGGACTGATTCCGAACGTGAGCCGGCCCAACGGGTTCGCCAGCCATACGCCGTTTTCGCACAAGGGACCGATGGCCCGGTCAGTCGAAGACGCGGCGCTCGCGCTGGACGTGATGGCTGGTCCCCACCCGCGCGATCCGTTCTCGGTGCCGGCACAGGAGTCCTACCGCGAGGCCGTCTCCCGGCCGATCGACGAGCTAAAAATCGCCTACAGTCCGGACATGGGTATCTATCCCGTCGAGCCCGCGGTTCGCGACGTGCTCGACGACGCGATTGCGGCGTTCGAACGGGCCGGCGCGACCGTCGACACGGTCGACCCCGAACTCGGTCACGACCAGACCGAGATCATGGATGCCTTCTACACGATGGCGACCGTCCGCTGGCAGTCGCTGTTCGACGAACTGGAGGATCAGGGATTCGACCCGCGCGGAAGCGACCGCGACCGGCTCCGGCCGTATCTCGTCGACCTCATCCTCGAGGCCGAGACGCCGACGACGCCGGAGGCCAAGCGCGCAGACGTGGTTCGAACGAACGTCTTCGACGGCTTGCAGGACCTCTTTGCGGAGTACGATCTTCTGGCGACCGCGACACTGGCCACGACGGCGTTTCCCCACGGCGAAGAACCCGAAACGATCGACGGCACCGAGATCGAACCGCTGCGAGGCTGGGTGCTCACCCAGCCCTATAACCTCACCGGCCATCCCGCGGCCTCGATTCCGGCCGGACTCAGCGACGGACTGCCCGTCGGGCTTCAGCTCGCCGGACAGCGACACGCCGACGATGCCGTCATCGCCGCCAGTGGGGCCTTCGAGCGCCAGCGGCCGTGGGACGACGACTACCCCACCTAACTCACTGATCACTTTCACTCCGGTGGCGGTATTTTAAATACTATCGGGCGCGAACAGGCGTATGCCTCCCACTGAAAGCAAAGAGGAGGCGTGAGACAATGAGCGACGTACGACAGCACGCAGACGACATTCACGAGCAGTTTTCGGACCACCTCGAGCTCTCGCTCGAGGACGTCGAGGAGCGCCTGACGACGCTCGTCGACGAGTATAAAGTACCCATCGACGAAGCCAGACGAAGCGTTACCAACCACTACCTGGAGGAGGCTGGCTTGGAGCGCGACGACATCTCCCAGGGCGGCAGCGAGGCCGCCAATATCGAGGACGTCGACGAACCCGAGCAGTGGATCGACATCACCGCGAAGGTCATCGAACTCTGGGACCCCCGTAGCGACTCCGTCGCCCAGGTCGGCCTGCTGGGCGATCCGACGGGGACGATCAAGTTCACCAAGTGGGCCAAATCCGACCTCCCCGCACTCGAGGAAGGCGGCGTCTACGATCTTCGTAACGTCGTCACCGACGAGTATCAGGGCCGGTACTCGGTCAAACTCAACTCGACCACGGTCGTCGAGGAACGCGACGAAGAGCTCGAAGTCGGCGACGACACCAGCGAGGTCGAAGGCGCACTCGTCGACATGCAACGGGGCAGCGGACTCATCAAGCGCTGTCCGAAGGAAGACTGTACGCGCGTCCTCCAGAACGGCCGCTGTAACGAACACGGCGAGGTCGAAGGCGAGTTCGACCTCCGGATCAAGGCCGTCGTCGACGACGGTATCGACGCCCACGAGGTCATCTTCGACAAGGACGCCACCGAGGATCTGACCGGACTCAGCCTCGAGGAGGCAAAGGAGATGGCGATGGACGCACTCGATACGACCATCGTCGCCGACGAGATCATGGACGATATCGTCGGCACCTACTACCGCATCGAAGGACCGACCTTCGGCCGCTACGTGCTGGCCGACGAGGTCGCCGAACTCGACGGGCCGGCCGATGCAGAACAACTGCTGATCAGAGCGAGGTCGATGTGAGATGAGTCAGACAGAACTCACCCGCGAAGTCGCCCGTCGCGTCTTCGCCTCGGAATTCAACGATTCGACGTACACGTTCAAAGAGAGCGACGACGAGCGCGCGCCAAACTACGCCCTCCTGCCGACGGGCGACCGCGCCAACCGTGTCTTCATCGCCGGCACCCTCACCGAGACCGAGGACGTCGGCGACGACAGCGAGTACTGGCGTGGCCGCGTCGTCGATCCGACCGGCACGTTCTTCGTCTACGCCGGCCAGTACCAGCCCGAAGCTGCTGCCGTACTTCGCGATACGGAGCCACCTGCGTACGTCGCAATCGTCGGGAAACCCCGTACCTACGAGACCGACGACGGCACCGTCAACGTCTCCGTCCGACCCGAATCGATCGCGGTCGTCGACGCCGCCACCCGCGACCGCTGGGTCGTCGAGTGTGCCGAACGAACCCTCGATCGCATCGAGGCATTCGAAGAGTGGGAAGCCGAGCAAGAGGCGCCCGAAAGCGGTTCGACTGCACCCACCAACGAGTACGCTCAGATGGCCCACGAGCGCTACGACTCACCCGTCATCAACTACCGCAACGACGTAATCGCTGCCCTCGAGCAACTCGAAGAGACGGACGACGTCGAAGCGACGGCGTAATCGCCCCTCGACACACCACCGAACCATTTTTGCCGGCGTCTCCAGTGTTCCGTCGAACCTCATCCGGGAAGGCTATCGTTCTAGCGGTGGTCCGATGTAAGTATCAAAACGATATTGAGACAGGATATGATACCCATCCATCATATGATTAAAAATAAATAATTGTGTATCGGAGGGTATACATATGTTGACGATTTAGGTATATAATGTCACTTCGCGGAGCCGACGATAGTCGACCGAGCTATCGACGTGTACTACGGACCAACTGCAACGATTTGCGGATCCAACACACTGACGGCTACGTCACGGTAGCTCTTGGGGGTCACTCTGAGATACGCATGCCGACTGTGTATTTTGTATATCGAGTCAGTGGGAGACACAGATGGTCGCTGGACGATGTTCGTACTCGTCAGTGGGATTTCAGGTTCTGGAGAAGCCATACGTCGTTCTCACTGTCGCTTTCGGTTCGTCCGACCGTTGCCGATACCGGCCCGAAAGAAATAGTAATATATCACATACACAATATTATCAAATAGTGTAATAGATATATTTACTATCAGTATTTATAAGTGAGTTCGATCCGGTTTACCGTTTCGAACAGCGAGTCGAGCAACGATGCTTGCACGTCGGGTTTCGACAGTCGATAGGCCGGTCCAGAGATACAGACAGCGCCGAAGACTCGTTCGTCGAGGACGATCGGGACGCTGAGTGCGTAAATACCATCGGCCGTCTCCTCGTCGTTTGTCGCGTACCCCTGCTCGCGGATCGTCACCAGTTCTCGCTCGAGTTCTGCCCTCGAGGTGATCGTATTGTCCGTTTCTGCGGGGAGTCCGTGTCGCGCGATAATTTCGTCGACGGTCTCGTCGGGGAGATGAGCGAGGATCGTCTTTCCGGAGGACGTACAGTGCAGATACGTCCGCCAGCCGACGCGAGCGACCTTATAATCGTCGCCACCGTCGAGGTTTGCTGCATCGACGACGACGGCCCTGCCGTGGTCCTCAGTGTACAGCCAGACCGGCTCGTCGATTGTTTCCGCGAGCGCTCGAATTTCTTTGGTGGCGACATCGAACACCGTCCGTTCGTTTCGCGCGCGAATCCCGTGATCGAACCACTTGAGGCTGAGACGGTACCGGCCCTCGTCGTTGATCAGGTAGCCGAGCGACTCGAGCGTCGAAAGGTGGCTGTGGATCGTACTCTTCGACCGATCCAGTTCCTCGGCCAGCTCGAGTACGCCGACGGTTCCGCGGTCTGCCACGACATCGACGATCTCGAACGTCGTCTTCGTTGCTTTGATCGGCCGATTCGGCGTGTGATCGCTCATCACACCCATCGTTTCGCACTCGTCCATTTAATTATTCCCACCACCGGTGTGGGACCACTCGATCACATTCGACAACGACGAATGGCAGCGACCGTGCGACGGGCCGTACGCTTGCGTATACAGGCATACATACGTAAACGCCCGCGGAGTACCCGAGTGGTGGTCGCACGCAGCCACGCTTCTCGTATCGGTTCGTTGGAGCCGCGAGTTGACCTACTGATACTGTTGGACAGAACTATTCAACGATCGGTCGCAGTACTGCGGCCGCCACCGTAAGGACGGCCGCGAATTCGCGACCGACGTTTCACTGACTTCTGTCCGACAGTATGAGACACGACGCCGAGTATCTGACGTTTGGCGGGCGTTCGGCGGGTTGTGGGACCGATCGTCCACGTTTGGTATCATCGAACGGCTCGCGAGATCCCGCATCTCGCAGTCGCCGGCTCGATGGCGACGACTCGTGACCGTCACGACGAAGCGACTACGCCCGGACGGCCGTCGTGATCATGTCGTGAAGCCGGGGGAATACGTTCGCGACTATCGAATCTCGCTAGTGGGTGGCCGAACCAAACGTATACGGTCGTTCCGCATGACAGGTACGTAGCCATGTCAACACCGACGCTTACCGACGAGCAGCAAATGATCGTCGACGCCGTCACGGAACTCGCCGAAACCGAGTTCGCCGATACCGCGTTTACCTGGGAGGGTGACTTTCCGTGGGAGAACCTGCAACTACTCGCCGACCGCGGATTTTTAGGGATCAACTTTCCGACGGCGTACGGCGGCGGTGGGTTGTCCGAGTTCGAGGCGATGTTGCTCGTCGAGTCGATCGGCCGCGTCTGTCCCGATACGGCGATGGCGGTGATGTCGACGCACTTCGTCGCCCCGCGGGCGATCTACATGTTCGGCAGCGAGGCGGCCAAGTCCCGGTACCTCCCGCCGGTGATCGAGGGCGACGAACAGATCGCGATCGCCATCTCGGAACCGCAGGCGGGATCGGACGTCGCCGCGATGACCACCACGGCTGAGGCAGAGGGCGACGGCTACGTGCTCGACGGCGAGAAGACCTGGGTGACTGATGTCCCTTACTGTACGGCGGCGGTCACCTGGGTCCAGTTCGAGGACGGACTCGGCACGGTCGTCGTCGATTTCGACGATCCGGGCGTCGAAATCGCCGAGCACCACACCAACATGGCCGGGAAGACACAGACCCAGTACTACCTGAACGACGTTCGGATCGACGAAGACGATGTCCTCGTCCGCGGTCGATCGGCGTTCAAAGAGCAACTCAACGCGCTCAACTGGGAACGCGTCGGCGGTGCCGTCCTCGCAAATTCGACGGCCCTGTGTGCCTTCGAACGCACGCTCGAGTACGCCCAAGACCGAACCCAGTTCGACCAGCCGATCGGCGAGTTCCAGGGAATCCAGTGGAAACTCGCCGATATGGCCACGCAGATCGAGGCCTCGAGGGCGCTCACCTATCGGACAGCACAGCGAGCGCTGGCGAACGATCGGGTGCCGGATCGACTCGACACCTCCCTGGCGAAGCTGTTCGCCGCAGAGATGGTCGACGACATCGTCGACGAGGCCCTCCAGATCCACGGTGCGAACGGGTTTCAGCAAGGCCATCCGATCGAGTACCTGTACCGGCGGGCGCGTGCGCGCCGGATCGCCGGTGGCACAGCCGAAATCCAGCGAAACACTATTGCCGAGACGATCACGGACGATCGATTCGACGGACTCGCCCAGTGACGCCCGGCAGGCCGATGACGCCCGCACCGAGCCCCGTATAACACGGCTCCACACTGCTGTCCGGGAACGATCTCCCGTTCCGATGCGAGCCTCTTTCGCCGCGAAAGAGTGTTTCGACACCTGTACTGACACGACGGCAAACACTAAGTGACGGTATCGCCCATCAGTCTCTATGGGTTCAAAAGCGATTGCTACCGCCCTCGAGCGCTATGAAGCGCTGTACGGCGACCGCCGCGAGGAGTGGATCGATGCGGATTACTGGCCGAACACCACGTTTCCGGAACGGGCGTTCGAGACGATCGCGGATTACCCCGAGAAACGAGCGATCGGGCCCAATCGAACGGAAACGTTCGCGTCGCTCGGTGACGAGGCCAGACGCGTCGCGGCAGGACTCGAGGCGCGCGGGTTCGGGCCGGGCGACATCATCGCGTACTCGCTTCCCAACTGGGTGACCACGAGCGCCGTCTACCTCGCTATCGCCTCGATCGGTGCGATCGCGGCGCCGATCGTTCCGATCTATCGCCACCGCGAGTTCGAATTCATCCTGAACGACGTCGAGGCGTCGGCGATCGTCGTGCCGGACGTGTACGACGGCTTCGCCTATCCACAGATGATCGACGACATCGCCGACGACGTGCCGTCGCTCGAGGAGACGATCGTGGTCGGCGACGCGCCCGCGAACTGCGTCGCCTACGACGACCTCGCCGCCAGCGAGCCGACGGAAATCGACCCCGATATCTCGCCCGACGATCCCTACGTGATCATGTACACCAGCGGGACGACCGGCGATCCGAAGGGCGTCGTCCACACCCACAACACGCTCGGCGCCGACGAGATTTTGATGATCGATCGGCTCGAGTACACCCCGGAGACGAAACCGTTCCACGCGTCGCCGGTCACGCACAACACTGGCGTCGTCAACGCACTGGAGATGCCGTTTCTGGTCGGTATGGAGTTCGTCTTGATGGACGAGTGGGATCCCGGGGAGGCTATCGAGATCATTCGCGAGGAGGAATGTACTCGAACGGCCGGCGCGACGCCGTTCCTACAGGGACTGATGAAGGAAGCACCCGAGGACTGGGATAGCCCGCTCGAGGTCGTCGCCTGTGGCGGTGCCTACGTCTCGCCGGAACTCGTCCGCGAAGCGCGGTCGAAACTCGACTGTCGCGTCTATCGGGTCTACGGACTGACGGAGTATCCGGGAATGACCAAGACGCCGCTCACTGCACCCCCTGCAAAGTGCGCCGAGACGGACGGCAAGCTCCAACGCGGAACGACGGTGAAGATTACGGACGTGCACACGGACGAGGAACGGCCGATCGGTGAGGAGGGAGAAATCCTCGTTTCCGGCCCGAACCTGATGGTCGGCTACCTAAACGAGGACCACAACGAGGCGGCGTTCGACGGCAAGTGGTTCGAGACGGGCGATATCGGTCGTCTCGACGAGGACGGTTACCTGACGATAACCGGGCGTAAAAAGGACGTCATCGTCCGTGGCGGCGAGAACATTCCGGTCAAAGAAGTCGAGGATGTCCTCTACGAGCATTCGGCCGTCGACGAGGTCGCTATCGTCGCGATGCCCGACGAGGCGATGCAGGAGAAGGGTTGTGCGTACGTTCGTCCCCATCCCGACGATTCCTTTTCGTTCGACGAGATGATTGCCCACCTCGAGTCCTACGACATGGCGACACAGAAGTATCCCGAGCGACTCGAGCTCGTCGAGACGTTCCCGCGGACGGGAAGCGGAAAGATTCAAAAAACGGATCTTCGGGAACGAATTGCTGACGAACTCGGTATGGATCCGGTAACGCGTTGACCACCACATCGCTACAGCGACTGAGTTTTTACCTCGCTACCGACCTACTGCTGCAAGTGGCACAGTCGTCAATCGCCATTCTCGAACAACGCGTTATAGGATTGATTACCACTATTCCACACAGACACATACGCTGGTCCATACACACACGCTGGTCCCACCGTTGTCGTGCGATCAGGTGTGCAGTGACATACAGCGATCACTATAGTCGATGGCGATAACTATCTAATGCCAGCAGACTTATGAACCCGTTCGTGGACGAATCGTCCAACAATGAGTGACGGTGTCACAATTGAAATCATTACGACGATCGCGGCCCGCGAGGGTGTTGATCCAACCGAATTGCCACCGCTGTGGGATGCTGTCGACACCGAAGCGCTCAATCGCCTCTCTCAGTCGGCGGCCAGCAATTCCTCGCTTCACGTCCGGTTTTCGTATCAGGGCTACGATATCGTCGTGGACGGAACGGATTCAGTCGCGATTACCCAATCCACACAACAAGTACAGTAGGGGCCGAGATTGGACGCCGACTCCTCGTTTTGCGTCTGTTCTCGAGCGGATGTAGCGACCGTGTGGAGCTCGCGGACGTACGTTACGGTTATAAAACATGTCTGATTCACATAGTAGTACGTTAACCAGATTATCCATAGTATCGTAAATTTATATTGGATATACTATAATGTGTCTACGAAGACTATTGGAATCAGCAAATCTTGGCCGTTCCAGAGATTAGACGAATTCCGGGAGCAGGCCGAATATACTCGGTCCAACGATCAGATACAAGTAGCTGACAGTATATCTAGTACCGTGTCGTCATTCTGGTCAAAGCCAGCATTTTGATTCGTACGGGGTAGATCTATTTTATTAATGCTGTATACAATCCCAAATATAAACGTTTTTGAAGAGTTCCATCTGAAAAGTAGTCTGGCTACAGAAATATACATTTACTGGTAAAAATTAGATAGTGCTAACTAACTGGTACTACCTCAAAACAGTTTTCGCCGAGCACTCCCGTTCGTCTCGACGTACAAGCGGTACGATAGCTATCGGATACGGATCCCGAGTCAGTCCTCGAGCAGATCCATACACATCGTTCGTATCGCGTCGAACTCGTCGTCGGTCACCTCGTGACCGACATCAGGATAGGAACGCTCGTCGACGACGGCTCCTGCCTGCTCGAACGCCCGCGCCGTCTCGGTAACGCGAGCCGAATCGAGTTGCGCGTCGGCGTCGCCGTATCCGACGAGTACGGGCGTTCGCTCGAGCTGCCCGTCGATCGATCGGTCGTCGTCGCTCCCGCCGGGAAGATGGCCGGAGAGGAGACAGACGCCGCCGTAGCGCGCCGGCTTCCGGCGACAGTATTCTGCGACGACGCTGGCCCCCTGGGAAAATCCGGCGAGAAGCGTTCGTTCCGGCGGGATGGCTATCGCCCGTGCAGCTTCGAGTGTGGCCCCGACGGCGTCGACGCTCGAGGTGAGCCAGGGCTCGTTGTCCCCACGGGGAGCGCTCGCGGGTCGAGGGTACCAGCTACTGCCCGCTGCCTGCGGGGCGAGGAAGGCGATGCCGTGGCGGTAGACGGGATCGAACAGGTTGATGACTCCCTGGGCGGTCGCGCCGCGACCGTGACAGGCGACGACCGCGACATCGGCCCCTCGAGCCGGTGCGCCGGCGGTTATCAGCGGCTGGTCGCCGTGGGGGCCGGAGACGTCGGGCAGCCGTCTGTCGGTGGCCGTCACGGGTCGGCGCCACCCCGACTCGACGCTGGTGATTCGTGTCGGTCCGTCGGTCGTCTGAGCGCCGGCAACTGGCTCTCGATCAGCTCGCGGTCCGGCTCGAACCAGTCGGGCAGATAGATCGACGGATCCTCGGTCGATTCGGGATCGCGGACGGCGACGCCGTCCGTCTCGGTCGCCAACTCCAAGAGGATTCCCCCCGGTTCGCGGACGTACAGCGAGTGAAAGAAGTGTCGATCCTTGACTCGAGAGACATCGTACCCGCGGTCGTCCAACCGCTCGCGCCACTCGACGAGTGCGGCTTCGTCCGAGACTCGTAGTGCGACGTGGTGGATCGTCCCCGGTCCTTCCCGACCGAACTCGGCCTCGAGATCGAGAACGTCGACGATCGTCGCTTGCGTTCCCGGCGTCCGGTAGCGAACTCGGCCCACGCGTTCGTCGTCGTACTCGAGTCCGAACAGCTCGAGCGTTCTCGCGGTCGCGTACGGATCGACGGGGAGTATCGAGACGCCGTCGAGACCGCGGATGGCGTGTTCGATCGGAACCGGTCCCGAAGATGGGGGTTCGATCGCGGAGTCGATCGTGTCGGGCGATCTGGCCACGAGTTCGAGGCGGGTCCCGACGGGATCTTCGAACCGCAACAGCCGATCGTCGAATCGCGTGACCGGCCCCTCGACGGCGATATCGTGCTCCTCGAGTCGGTCACGCCAGTACTCGAGCGATCGGTCGGGGACGGCGAAGGCGACCGCGGCCGGCTGTGGACTCCCGATTCGGCCCGGTTGTGCATGCGGATCGGGAAAGGCCGTGAAGACGCTGCCGGGCGTCCCCCTCGTGTCGCCGACGTAGAGGTGATACTGAAGGATGTCCTCGAAGTTCACGGTGACCGTTCCGAGATGCAGTCCGAGGATCCCGGCGTAGACGTCGACGGTCTGTTGGGGGTCGCCGACGAGTCCCGTTACGTGGTGGATTCCCCGTGGGTCCGTGGGCATGGCAGTGCTTACGGTATTGCGACGGATAGCCCGTCCGGTCACGCGGTCCGTTGTCGTTCGGTACCGGTGATCGTTCGAACAGGGCAGCACTCACCCGTAAAACGCTACGACGATCCGTATCAGTTGACTTCTCGCCCCACCGACGATTTGTGCCCGTCTGACGAACTGTTAAGTGCGACCAACGGTAAGTACAGTGACGAATGGGCAACAAGAACAAGACGATCTCGTTTCGCGTCAACGAGGACGCCTTCGCGGCCCTACAGGATATCGCCGAGGAGCGCGACATCTCGCTGTCGGCGGTCTTTCGGGATTACGTCGACCAGCTCGTCGAACACGACGGCCAGATTTCGGTCGTTCCCGATGCCGACTTAGAACACGAGCAGCCGGCAGCCGACGACGAAGCGGATCTCGCCTTCCCGCCGACCGTCGAGGTGCCAAAGAGCTTCATTCGCGAGCACGAACGCCTCGAGCTCGAGGCCGACCACCTTCGCGAGCAACTCGACGAATACAAATCCTACGTCAACGAGCTTCAGGACCGTCTCGAGGACGAACAGGACGAAGTGCTGTTGCTCGACGAGTTAGACGACGACGAGGAATCCTATCAGCTACGATAGTCGGCGCTCCCGGCGGCTGTGGTGGCGGCCCCGTTACTTCGCGAGATCGCGTTTTGCGTCCCGAATCGCGTCCTGCTGATCGGGTTCGCCGTCGACGCGAGCGAGCCCTTCGGCTGCCTCGAGCGTGCGCACGCCGTTGTCCAGAAACGAGAGCACGTCGCCCGGATAGGCATACACCATGTAATCGTCGCTCATCACGTCGACGATGGCGTCGGGGCCGAGTCCCTGGGCGCGCAACTCGAGGAGGTAGCGCATGAACTTCCGTTCCGGACAGCCACAGTAGGGATTGTCGTCACAGTCACAGTCCAGAAAGTCCTCCGTGAAATCGAGAACGCGATCGCGGGTGGCGTCGTCGAGTTTCTCGAGCCCCTCGCCCTGAAAGAGCACGTCGAGTGTCGCCCCCTTGAACGCACCCTTTGGGATGTTCGTCTCGAGCTGGGAGCTCAACTGCCGGTGGTTCTTGACGTAGATCTTGTCGGTGATAGCCACGCGTTGGGCGTGTCTTTGAGACTGCGAGCGAAAAGTCTCCCGGTCCCGACCCGTGAGGAACCGCCGCGTTGTATCTACTGTCGGACAGCAGCCGCTGAAGCGAATTCGCTGGATGGGCGCGGCGAAGCTCACTATAGTAGCCACTGCAATGCAATGCACACCTGATCGCGCGACAGCTGCGCGATCAGTGTGTAAATCGTTGCAGGTGTTACTATAGTTCCGTCCGGCAGTATCGGTACCGATAGCAAATCTCGCGGGAGAAGATCACACGGCGCGTACTCGAGTCGTAACGTATTTCAGGTCGACCCGGCCTACTATTGGTTGCAAGCGTGTCCGGGTTGGGGTAGTGGTTATCCTTCAGCCTTGTGGAGGCTGAGACGCGGGTTCGATTCTCGCACCCGGACTTTTTCCATAGCGCCGTTCCTGCATCGGGTGCTCAAGGTCGTCGGTCGTCGCAGTCGTTTTTATCGTCGGCGACGGAGGTCCACTCACACATGAGCGACGCAGAACCCATCGTCCGTCAGGCGGCGGCTATCGAGTACGAGTCAGTCGACGCTGCGGACGGGATGTCGAAGGGCGTCTTGATCGGTGACGACCACGGTGCGCCGAACGTCGCGATTCGGCGGTTCGTCCTCGAGGCCGGCGGCGCGGTCCCCGAGCACACGAACGCAGTCGAACACGAACAGTACGTCCTCGAGGGCGAGTACACGGTCGGTATCGGTGACGAGGCGTACGATGTCGAGGCCGGCGACTCGCTGTTGATCCCCGCCGGGGCCGTCCACTGGTATCGTAACGAGAGCGACGAGGACGGTGCCTTCCTCTGTGCAGTACCCAACGGCGACGACGAGATCGAACTCCTCGAGTGAGTGGGTTGTCATCCGCGGGTTCCCTCGCCATTTAGGTCCACCTAATATCGCAACACCTAACTATTATTTAGGTGGACCTAAACGCATATGTCGAGATCGCGGGCAGTCGACGTGGATACGAGTCGGTCGGGGCGAGACGGCTGGCTCACCGGAACGCTCGCGGCGTTCTGTCTGGTGAGTGTCCTGGTCACCGTCGTCGCCGGTTTCGTGCAAGTACGGTTTGGCGCGTACTCGATGACACGTTCCGAGGCCTGGGCAGGGGTGACCGACCCGGCAGTCGTACTCGAGCCCGCGGTCTGGCTGGCCTTCGTATTGGGTGGTGAGCTCCCCGAACTGAGCCAACACACGATCGTCGTCTGGGATATGCGACTGCCGCGGGTGCTCGTCGCCGCTATCGCTGGTGCGACTCTCGCAGTCTCCGGGGCGATCTTTCAGGCGGTAACGCGAAACGAGTTGGCCAGTCCCTTCGTCCTCGGGGTCAGTTCCGGCGCCGGGTTCGCCGTGCTGGCGACGCTGGTCGTCTTCGGCGGCCTCGCTCCGTTCCTGCCGCTGTTTGCAGCCCTCGGCGGGACGCTCGCGTTCGTAATCGTCTACGTAATCGCCTGGAAAGGCGGGACGAGCCCGGTTCGACTCGTACTGGCCGGCGTCATCGTCAACATGGTCTTTCAGTCCCTCCAGCAGGGACTGTTCTTTTTCGTCGACGACATCGGCGTCGCCCAGACGGCCATCTCGTGGCTGACGGGGTCGCTCACCGGCACCGGCTGGGACGAGGTTCGCATCGCGTCCCTGCCGGCCGTCGTCGCGATCACCATCGCGATCGCCGGCGCGCGCCAACTCAACGTCCTGTTGCTCGGCGAGGACACCGCCAGAGCGCTCGGGATGCGCGTCGAGCGCACGCGATTGCTCCTCTCTAGCGTCGCGATTCTGGCCGCCAGCGCCGCCATCGCCGTTGCCGGCATCGTCAGCTTCTTCGGGCTCGTTGTCCCCCACATCGTCCGGACCGTCGTCGGCAGCGACTACCGGCAGTTGATCGTCGGCTGTCTGTTCGCCGGCCCCGCGTTGCTCGTCACCGCCGACGTCGGCGCGCGGCTGGCGCTCAGTGGTACCCAGCTTCCCGTCGGCGTCGTGACGGGGCTGATCGGCGGCCCCTACTTTCTCTATCTGATGCGCACGCGCCAATCGATGGGTGAAATCTGATGACAGGAACCGATGTCGACCCAACCCCCGACCGACCCGAATCGGACGACGAATCACGCAACCAGCTCACCGACGACGACGCCCTCACCGTCGAGAGCGCACTCGTCGGCGACGACCTCGAGATCGGCTACCCGACCAGCGAGAAACCGGTCGTCGAGTGCTCCCGAATCGACATCCCCGCAGGCGAGGTAACCGCGCTCGTCGGTCCGAACGGCAGCGGCAAGAGCACCCTCCTGAAGTCGCTCTCGAATCACCTCCAGCCCGAAACCGGGACGATCCGGCTCGATGGCGACGCACTCCAGTCGTTCGACCGGAAGACGCTCGCGCGCGAGCTCGGCGTTCTCCTCCAGGAGACCGACTCGCTTGGCACTATCACGGTCGAAGACCTCGCCTATCACGGTCGCTATCCCCATCGAGGGTTCTTCGACAGCATCACGCGCGAGGATCGACGGGCGGTCGACCGTGCGCTCGAGCTTACGGGCATCGAGCATCTCCGGGACGCCGAACTCGGACAATTGAGTGGCGGACAGAAGCAACTGGCCTGGATCGCGATGGTGTTCGCCCAGGAGACCGATGTCCTCCTGCTCGACGAGCCGACGACGTTTCTGGACGTTTACCACCAGTTTCGGGTGCTCGAGACGATACGCGAGCGAAACGCCCGCGAAGGCGTCACCGTGGCCGTCGTGTTACACGACATCTCCCAGGCCGCCCGCTTCGCGGACTACCTGATCGCCATGCGCGACGGGGTGCTGTACGACTGGGGGCCGCCCGACGAGGTCGTCACCGAACAGCTGCTCGCCGATGTCTTCAACGTCGAGGCGACCGTCCAGTACGAGCCCGAACTGCAGGTACTACCGAAGCGAGCCCTCCCGGACGACTCGCGGTGAGCCGCACCCTCCACCAGGGCGTGTCTCGAGGTCGGCCACCGACTCCGATACTTTCGGAAGACTTTTGAATTTTTAGGTCGGCCTAAAAATATGGTCGCCCGATCGACGTGGACGAGACGACAGATTCTTGCAACGAGCGCTGCAGTCACCAGCGTCGGCACGCTCGCTGGCTGCATGTCAGACGATGGGATCAGCATCGATGACGGGGCCAACGACGGTACCTCAAGCGACGGCTACTCGGTAACGATGGAGCCTGTCGGAACCCTCGAGTTCGACGCGGTTCCGGAGCGATGGGCCGCGAACAACGGCAGTTGGGCGGATATGGGCATCGCACTCGGACAGGAGCCACCCGAGGCAGTCTACCTCACCGACCGATACCACACCCAGTACTACGACGAGATTCCCGGCCTGAGCGTCGACAAGAGTGACATGGACGCACTCTGGGGCGGCGAACTCTCACAGGAAGAGTTCATGTCGCTGTCGGAAGACGTGGACGTGTTCGTCATGGATCCGAACTTCATCGTCGGCCGCACCGACCACTGGGACCACGACGACATCGCGACCATCGAGGCGACGGGGACGCCGTTCTTCGGCAACAGTAGCTTCTCGCGGGGCTACGAGTGGCACGATTACGATTACCTCACGCTGTACGAGGCCTTCGAGAGCCTCGCGGAACTGTTTCAGGAACGCGAGCGCTACGAGGCGTTCGAAGCGCTTCACGCGGAGTTCCAGAACGATCTCGAGGAGATCGTTCCGCCGGAAGCCGATCGGCCATCGGTGGCCATCATGTGGCCGCAGCCGACCAACGAACCCGAGGAGTTCTCGCCGTACCTCATCGACGAGGGAACGAGCTTCAAGCAGTGGCGGGATCTGGGCGTCGAGGACGCCTTCGCGACGACGGATCTCGAGGACTTCCACGCTGGTCGTAATCGGGTCGACTACGAACTGTTGTTGGAGATCGATCCCGACGTGTTGTTGCTCCGGGCCAACGAGGACAAGAGTGTCGACGACTTCCGCGACACCGTCGTCTCGCACATGCAGTCACACAACGTCGCCAGTCAGTTGACGGCCGTTCAGAACGACGATGTCTACCGCGGCGGGCCGTTGTACCAGGGGCCGATCGCAAACCTCGTCCTGACCGAGCGCGGGGCCCAGCAACTCTACGACGCCGACGAGGCGCTGTTCGATCGCGAGCGCGTCGCCGATATCGTCGCCGGCGACCTGTAGCGATATCGATCGGTCCAAAACCGTCAACCGGATTCCGAGTCCGAATCCAGCGTCGTCTCGGCGATCTCCTCGAGTGTCTCGTCGATCGTTTCCGCGACGGCAGTCGACTGGTATCGTCTCGCGAACCGGTAGACGACGACGTAGCTCAGGATCGTCGCGAGTACCGCCAGAATCAGGTTTCCGACGAGCAACCGGACGACGATGTCGGGGCCGGCGCTGAACGAGACGCCGGCCGCCGAGACGCCCTCGACGGGACCGAGCAGGATCGTTCCCAGGGCGAAACTCGCCGCGTAGACGCCCCATTTCACCGCGGGATTGAACACGAGCACCGACGCAAACAGCGCGAGTTTGCTTACCCACCCGAAGACGTACCCGATCGCCACGAACGCGACCAGGCCGATCCCGAACGTCGGCAACATCGTGATGAACGCCCCGATCGCGAAGCTGCCGGAGAGCTCCCGCGGCGTGAAATCCTCGCGGAAGGCGTCGTGAAGCTCCCCGCGAACTCGCTCTGTGTACCGACCGATCCGACCTCGTCCCATCTCGACTACCTACATTCTGCTTCGGGTAATTAAACGTATCCAGCGAACCCTTCACACGATCCCCGAGCACAGCGACGACCGATTACCGTCGGTTCACCGCCGTTGGTACGTCGCCGGAAAACTCGAGTCCGAATCGCTCAAGTAGGCCAGCCGAGTACCGCATATCGTGTCGAAGCAGGTTCAGGAGGTCGAGACGATCTTCTGTCACGAGACCGGCGGGGACTACCTCGTCGTCGTCGAGCGTGATGGCAAGCGGCTGTTCCGTGCGAAGGTCGGTCTCTCCGAGACGTCGGCCGGCCCCCGTCCGGCGAAGTTCCGGCTGAAAGACGGCTCGAGCGAGGAGCCACGCCAGCCAGACGAGTTCGTCGAGCTCGCCCGACGAGCCAAGCGGATCCGCATCTCGGAACAGACCTCTCCCGCCGGTCGTCGCGAGGTTATGGACATGCTCGCCGGCTACCAGCTCGAGGACAAGGCGAAGGCCGTCCGGACCTGTCGCTACTGCGCCTCCGCGGGGCGGTACTCGCCGATCACGACCGAGACCGCGGTCAAGGACGACGAAGACTGGATCTGTCGGGACTGTGCGCGCCAGGAACTCGAGCGTCAGCTCTCCTACTCGGGCGGCGGACAGGTGACGGGCGCGGCCAAAGAGCGTCTCGAGGAGCTCATGATGGAGGTCCAGGATCTGGACCGGATCGTCAACCTGCTCAAGGGCCGACTCGATCCCGATCTGACGAAGTTCGATACGATCTCGGCGACGACCGACGAGGTCGACCCCGTCCGTACCGACTCGCTGGATCTGCATCCCGATCTGCAGGACCTGCTCGAGGATCGCTTCGAGACCCTGCTGCCGGTTCAGAGCCTCGCGGTGGAAAACGGCCTCTTTGGTGACGAGGATCAAATGGTCGTCTCGGCGACGGCGACCGGGAAGACCCTCGTCGGCGAGATGACGGGACTCGATCGCGTGTTGAACGGGAAGGGGACGATGCTCTTTCTCGTCCCCCTCGTCGCACTCGCGAACCAGAAGTACGAGGACTTTCAGGACGAGTACGGCCACCTCGTCGACGTCTCCATCCGCGTGGGCGCGAGTCGGATCAACGACGACGGCAACCAGTTCGATCCCAACGCCGACGTCATCGTCGGCACCTACGAGGGGATCGACCACGCCCTGCGGACGAACAAGGAGATGGGCGATATCGGGACCGTGGTCATCGACGAGGTCCACACCCTGAAAGAGGAAGATCGAGGCCACCGACTGGACGGGCTCATTTCTCGGCTCAAATACACGTGTGAACAACGGGCCAAGCGTCGGGACGAGTACTCCGGCGCGCAGTGGGTCTACCTCTCCGCGACCGTCGGCAACCCCGAGCATCTGGCAGCGTCGCTCGAGTCGACGCTCATCGAGTTCGAGGAACGGCCGGTCCCCATCGAGCGCCACGTCACCTTCGCCGACGGCCAGGAGAAGGTAAACGTCGAGAACAAGCTCGTCAGACGCGAGTTCGACACCGAATCCTCGAAGGGGTATCGCGGACAGACGATCATCTTCACGAACTCCCGTCGCCGGTGTCACGAAATCAGCCGGAAACTCGAGTACTCCTCGGCGCCGTATCACGCCGGGCTGGATTACAAACGCCGCAAGCGCGTCGAGCGCCAGTTCGGCGACCAGGATCTCGCGGCGGTCGTGACGACCGCGGCGCTGGCGGCGGGGGTCGACTTCCCGGCCTCGCAGGTCGTCTTCGACTCGCTGGCGATGGGCATCGAGTGGCTCTCGGTCCAGGAGTTCCACCAAATGCTCGGCCGCGCAGGCCGACCGGACTACCACGACGAAGGCAAGGTGTACGTCCTCGTCGAGCCCGACTGCTCGTATCACAACTCGATGGAGATGACCGAAGACGAGGTCGCGTTCAAACTCCTGAAAGGCGAGATGGAGTCGGTAATGACCCACTACGACGAGGCCGCCGCCATCGAGGAGACCCTGGCGAATGTCACCGTCGGCGGCAAGGCCGCCAAGGCGCTCAACGACCGCATGCTCGGCGACGTCCCCACGAAACACGCCATCGGGAAACTGCTCGAGTACGAGTTCATCGACGGCTTCGAACCGACGCCGCTGGGACAGGTCGTCACCGAGCACTTCCTCGATCCCGGTGCGGCCTTCACGCTGCTGGATGGCATCCGAAAAGATGCTCATCCGTACGATCTGATCGTGGACATAGAGCAACGGGATTCGGAGCTGTAAGCAGGAGCTAGCACGTAGTCGAACGACCTGATTCTGCATACGTGTACGCTGCCTCCCGAAGCGCGAACGAAGGGCTTTCCCTCGCGGCCGGCGACGCTCGAGTATGGACGATTCAACGCGCGTCGAGTGGCGCGAGTGGGGACAGGCGGCCTTCGACGAGGCGGCGGCGGCAGAGTGCCCGGTCTTGCTCTCGCTGACCGCGACGTGGTGTGATCACTGTCACGAGATGGACGCGGAGACGTATTCCGAGCCCCGGATCGCGGCGAACGTCAACGATAGCTTCGTCCCGGTTCGCGTCGACGTCGACCGCCACCCGCGGGTTCGGGATCGGTACAACATGGGCGGCTTCCCCTCGACGGTCTTTCTCGCCCCCAACGGCGAGTTGCTGACCGGCTCTGGCTATCTCGGCCCCGACGGGATGCGCCAGGTGCTCGACAGCGTCCGGACGATGTGGCAGACCAAAGGTAGCGGCGCCGGCCGGGTGCCGCGTCCGCTACGCGAGGATAACCCGCCAGCCGGCGAGCTGACCGACGACGTCGAGGCCGCGATGCTCGGCCAGCTAACCGAGAGCTACGACGAGGTCGCCGGCGGCTGGGGGACCGAGCCGAAGTTTCCCCTCCCCGACGCCCTCGAGTTCGCGCTGAAACGCGACCGGGAGATGGCGCTGCGATCGTTCGACGCGGTGAGTGCGAACTTGCTGGACGAGTACGACGGTGGGTTCTACCGGTTCGCGACCGATCAGGACTGGTCGGGACTGCAGTACGAGAAACTGTTAGATTCGAACGCCGCGCTCGTCCGGGCGTTTGCCAACGCCTACCTGCATACGGGTAGCGACGAGTATCGCGAGCCAGCCGCAAAGACGATCGAATTCCTGACGACGACGCTGTGGAACGACGACGCCGACGCCTTCGCCAACAGTCAGGCCCCGGGCGAGCTCGAGGCCCACGGGATCGACGCGACCGATCGCGAACTCGCGGACGAACCGCCCGTCGACGACGGCGTTTTCGCCGGGCCGAACGCACTCGCCATCGACGGGCTCCTGACCTATTACGGCTACACCGACGACGAGCGCGCCCGCCGGTACGCCGAGCGTGCCCTCGAGACGCTTCGAACCGACTTTCTCGTCGACGGCGTCGTCGCCCATAGCCAGGAGACCACGCTCGGTCCCGAGAGCGAACCGATTCCGCTGCTCTCTACCCAGGCCCGGACGCTCGAGGCGCTGACGACGGCTGCGAGCACGCTCGAGCCCGGCCTACTCGCGGACGCGCGAGCGGTTGCGGACGCGACGGTCGACCGCCTGCGTGACGAGCGGTCGTTCCTCGATGGGCCGGCGGCGGGCGTCGGCCTGGTAGCACAACCGCTGCGACCGCTCGATTCGAACGTCGCCGCTGCCGAGGCGCTGGCCGACCTTGCGGTTCTTACCGGCGACGACGAGTACAGAACGTACGCTCGTGAGACGCTCGAGTCCTTCGCCGGCGCGAGCGATCGGTTTGGCCCCCAGGTCGCTCGCTACGCGACCGCGACCTCGCGGCTGCTCGAAGGGCCGCTCGTGATTCGGGTCGGTGACGGGGCGGGAAGTGACCTCCACCGCGCGGCGCTCCGGATGGCCGATCACGAGAAGGTAGTCGTTCCGGGGGCGACCGATGTACTGTCGGCCGAGCAAGCGCGGGTCGAACGCGGCGAGTTCGCCTCCGACGTAGCCGAAACTCCCGAACAGTTGAGCCAGCGTGTTCAGGCTGCCCTCGAGTAGCGTTGGGCGGGAACGGTCGTGATTTCGGCCTGGTGAGCAACTACCACAGTGTTTATGTTTCTTCGGTTGCCAGACACGTACATGGCCAGTCTCAGGGATCTCGGGCTCTCGGAGTACGAAGCAAGAGCCTATCGCGCGCTGCTGAATACGGGCCCCACAACCGCCAAGGAGTTGTCTCGAGCGAGCGACGTTCCGATGGGACGGATCTACGACGTGCTAAACAGCATCGAACAGTACAATCTCGTGCGGAGCCAGACGGCGAGTCGGCCGAAAAAGTACGTCGCCGTCGAGCCCTCGACTGCGCTGGATCGGTTGCTCGACGACAAGAAACGGGAACTCGAGGAGAAGGCCGAACAGTACGAGTCGATCGTCGACGACCTGGCGAACGAACTCGACGCTGCCGAGCCGGTCGAAGAACAGTTTTGGACCGCCGCCGTCGGTCCGGACGAGACACTGGACCTCCTGTTAGAACGATTAGCAGCCGCCGACGACCACATCGTGATGGTGACGGCCGATCCGATCCCCCAGCGGGACATGCAGGCCGTCAGCGAGGAGGTCAACGCCCAACTCGAGGATGCACTCGACCGGGGTGTCTCGATCGACGTGTTGATGACGCGCAAGATGGTGTCGTCGCTTTCGGAGAAGGTCGGCAAACGCTATCGGACGACCCTCCAATCCCGGGAGAATTACAACGTCCGAACCTACGAGGACGAAGCCGATTCGTTCAACACCGGCTCGTTCAACATCATCGACGGCGTCGAGGTTTGTATCCAGGTTCCGAACCCTCTCTCTTCGGACGATGCCTTCGGTATGATCGATCTCAAGGATCCCGAATTCGCCGCGAGCGTCCACGAGGAGTTCGCCCCGAAGTGGGACGAGGCCGAGCCACTCGAGTTCTGATCCGTCTGCTGGAACCGTATACCGGGAAACCGGAGAGGTGTCGTGGTTTCCCGGTATTGACTGACAGCGGTCCGTATGAATGCTAATCGTTTAGTACATTCGAGCAGGACTGCGGACACGCGTCGCAGTAGCTGACCGTCGCTGCTGTCAGACTATCTCGATCCACAACGAGTCGATCCATGTCTCAACCGATTTCCGTTCTCGTCGTCGACAACGAACCCGGGTTCGCCGACCTCGCGGCCGAGATGCTCGAGCGCGAACGCGAGGACATCGCCGCCGAGTCGGCGACCAGCGGTCCCGACGCACTTGCCCGTCTCGACGAACAGCCGATCGATTGTATCGTCAGCGACTACGAAATGCCCGATCTCTCCGGACTCGAGTTGCTCGAGCGCGTTCGTGAGCGCGATCCGGAGCTACCGTTTATTCTCTTCACCGGTCGCGGGTCCGAGGACGTCGCCAGCGAGGCGATCGCTGCCGGCGTGACCCAGTATCTCCAGAAAGAATCCGGCAGCGAACAGTACGCGTTGCTAGCGAACCAGATCACGAACGCCGTCTCACGATACCGAACCGAGACGGCGCTGCGAGAGAGCGAGCGCCGCTACGAACGAACCGTCGCGACCCTCCACGAAGCGACGCGACGGCTGATGCGAGCCGAGACGAAAACCGATATCTACCAGCAGGCGGTCGACGTCGCCAGCGACATCCTCGAGGCGACGGTCGCCGTCGCCTACGCCTTTGATCCCGGTCGTGGCGTTCTCGAGCACGCGGCGTCGGCGCGAACGTCTCGCGAGCCGGTCGATCCGGTCGAATCGTTCGAACGCGGCGACGGACGGATCTGGGACGTGTTTTCGGCTGGCGAACGCGAGTCTGTCTCCCACGATGCCGATGACGGCGTGACGATCAACGAGACGGTCAGCCGACGTGAACTGCTCGTCCCACTCGGCGCACACGGCGTCATCGCGGCGGGGACCTCGTCGACCGACGGGTTCGACGAGACGACGACGGAGCTGTTTCAGGTACTTGCAGCCAACACGGAAGCGGCACTCGACCGCGCCGAGCGCGAGCAGCTGCTCCGGGAACACGACCGCACGCTGACCGATCAAAACGAGGAACTGACGCGGCTCAACCACATCAACGAGATCGTCCGCGAGATCAATCACGGTATTGCGCAGGCTTCGACCCGCGAGGAGATCGAAACGACGGTCTGTAACCGACTGGCCGACACCGACCGCTATCGGTTCGCCTGGATCGCCACGACTGACGACGACGCGAGCGGTCCGGACACCTGGGACGGCATCGATGCGAGCTACGTCGATCGCATCCGCAACGACGACCGGGCGCCCGAAACGACACTGGCCGAGCGAACACTCGAGCGCGGCTGCGTCCAGATCGTCGAGAACGTCCTCGAGGCCGATGGCTGGGATCGTCGACGAACCGAGGCGTTGACCTACGGCTTTCAGACGATCGTCGCCGTCCCACTGTCGGCCCAGGACCACCAGTTCGGCGTCTTGTTCGTCCACGTCGACGGCGTCGACGCGATCGGCGATAGCGGACGAGACGTCTTCGCGGAACTCGGCGAGACGATCGGTTACGCGATCCGATCGGTCGAGCGGACGCAGGCGATGCTCACCGACAGCCACCTCGAGCTCGAACTCGTCTGTCGAGACGAGCGGCTGCTGCTCAACCGGCTCGCCGAATTCGTCGACGGTGAGATCACGGTCGAGGGGGTCGTCGACCGCGATGGCGACCCCAGCGTCTTCGTCAGTACGCCGGTGACGGCCGATCTCTCCGCTCTCGCCGACGAACGCGCGACTGTCGAGGCGACGACCCTTGTTTCGTCGGGCGAGGACGAACGCCTGTTCGAACTGACCCTGACGTCGATGCCGCTCTGGTCGGTACTTCGGAGCCACAACGTCCGATTGCGAACAGCGACCGCAGTCGACGGCGCCGCGACGCTCGTCCTCGACGTGCCCCAGCCGACCGAAACTCGCTCGCTCGTCGAAGCCATCAAAGCGGAGTTTCCGGCGACGGAACTGGTCGCACGTCGCGAAACGGAACGGACGCGGTCGGCCCACCAACTCGATACCTACCTCGAGGAGCGATTGACCGATAAGCAGTTTGCCGCCCTGCAGGCGGCCCACTACGGCGGCTTCTTCGAGTGGCCACGCGAGAGCACCGGCGAGGATCTCGCCGACGCCCTCGATATCTCTGCGCCGACGTATCACTACCACCTGCGAGCGGCCGAACGCAAGCTCGTTTCCCTCGTCTTCGAGTGACCGCGCCCCTGTTTCTCGAGTGGATCGCCACCACTCCCGAGAACCATCTAAACAATTAGAACTCTCTCAAAACCATCACTAAACAGTTAGAGGACATATTTATTCACATCCCAGCCATACGCTGAAATGGCGATCTTCGATAGACTGTCGCCACCCCCAATCCCCCACCCCCACTTTCGTGACGACCGATTATGTCTCGGGAGGTGCTACCTCGTCGAACGCGCAGTACCGATACACACAGCCCGTCGAACGCGCAGTACCGATACACCACGGCCGATCCGTGACCGGCACGCGTCGTCGCCACTCGAGAGCACAGCGACGGGCTGCTATACAGCGTCCCGTCCACCCGACGGATTCGACCCAGCAGTGCAGGGATGGGACGCCACTCAGGAACGTGGATATCGCGACGGCGCTTCCCTGGCGTCGTCCCACTCGATCCACTCCTGTTCCCAACCACGACGGCTCTGGGCACGTCGACGCGCGTGTTCCCGATCTTCGCGAGTCATCCGGTTTCGTTCGACTGCGCCGGGCTGTTCACCCTCGACGAGCAACGGATCGAGCGCCACGCTATCGAACTGGACGCGGTCGCCCCCGGCCGAGATCGCCTCGAGTTGCTGGATCTGGCTCCCACGAGGGTAGACGAGTCGCCCATCCTCGTGTAACTGCTCGAGGAGGGCTTGTGGCGGCTCGACGACTGCAGCCTCGAGCAGGATGCGATCAAAGGGTGCGTACTCCGGCAGCCCGTCGGCACCGTCGCGACAATCGACGAGGATGCCGTCGTACCCCGCCGCCTCGAGGTTCGTTCGCGCTTCGAAGACGAGCGGCCGTGCGATGTCGATGGCGTGGACGTTCATCTCGTCGACGAGTTCGGCCGCGACGGCCGCCGTGTAGCCGATTCCGACACCGACGACGAGCACCGTCTCGTCGTCCTCGAGTGCCAACGCCTCGAGCAACTGGGCTGCCGTACTCGGAGCGAGCGCGCGCGTCCCGAGTACCTCGTGATCGCGGTCGGCGTAGGCTCCACGCTCGTCAGGTAGAAACTCGTGACGGGGTACCTCCCGCATCGCGACGGCGACGCCCTCGTCGCTTACCACCTCCTTCGGTGGGGACTCGAGGCCGTCGACCATATCCTCTCGGAGTACCGCGGGATCCATACTCGAGCTATCGCGCCGGCGATTATGAAAGGCGCGCTTGCTCGCTCGGTGGTGGGAATCGGGTTGCTGGAACACGGTGGTCCACAGCAACGAGCCCGCTCCGATCGAGGACACTCGAACGAACCGATATGTGCGGCTCGTGCCGTTGTGCGCCACAAAAGTATGGGATCGCCCGGATTTGAACCGGGGTCACGGGCACCCAAGGCCCGAAGTATACCAAGCTAACCCACGATCCCGTACCTACTCCTTTCGGGTGGATTAGTTAAAGGGTTTCGTTCCGTGCCGAAGGGTTTTGTCTCTCGCAAGCGTCTCTCAACTATGGGTACAGGACTCGAGATCCTGCTGTTGATTCTGGTCCTCGCCGCCGTATTGGGCGCGTCGACGCTCATCGAGACGGTCAGGCCGTTTCTCGTCAACGCCGTCGTCGGTCTGGTCGTGTTGTTTCTCGCTAATGCGGTCTTCGGACTCTCGGTAACCGTCACGCCGATCGCGCTCGCGGTCGTCGCTATCGGCGGCATCCCCGGCGCGCTGTTAGTTATTCTGCTGGCGCTGTTCGGCGTCGCGTTCGTTTGAGGCGGTCCCGTCCCTGTCACCGTGGCTCGTCTACGAACGGTCCGTGAACCGTCTGCGTCGCCGACGTGCGACGAGAGTAAAGCGTTTTCACCCTCCACCGGCTATATCGGGGTATGCTCCGGTGGATCTTCGCGCTGTTGCTCATTCCGTTTCTCGACGCCGTCTTGCTCGCGGTCGTCGTCAGCCAGACCGGTGCCATCGGCTGGGTCGGGATGGTGCTGTTGGTCGTCCTCACTGGACTGGTCGGCATGCTCCTCGTTCGCGCAGAGGGACGGCGCACCTTGCGGAAGATGCAACGCTCGTTAGCCCAGGGTGAGCCCCCGACCAACGAGTTACTCGATGGCGGCCTGTTGATCGCCTCGGGCGCGTTCCTGCTGACGCCGGGGCTCGTGACCGACGCCATCGGCTTTCTGTTGGTCGTCCCGCTGAGTCGCATCCCGATCCGGGCCGCGCTCAAACGCTGGGTCATCGTCCCCTACGCCGACAAGAAAACCGACGGCTTCGCAAGCGGCGCCGTCTGGACCTACGGTTTCCCCGACGAGGCCGGTGCCGGCGGGTCGTCCAACGCCGGTCGCAGCGATGCTGCCTCGAGTGGGGACGGCACGTACGACCTCGGCGAGGACGCCTACACCGTCGATACCGGCGATAGCTCGAGTGCGGATAGCTACACGATCGACTTCGGCGAGGACGACCCACAATCGTCCGACGATCCCGACGACGGCGATCGGTTCCCGCGGTAGCAGTTCCCACGCCATTCTCGGAAAGAAACGTTTAAACATACCACCCGGCAACTATCGAGTGCAGACGCGGGCCGATAGCTCAATTAGGTTGAGCGCCACTCTGATAAGGTGGAGGCTCTCGGTTCAAATCCGAGTCGGCCCATCCTTCTCGCCGCAGCGTCGTCTGGGTTCGAGTGTTGCTGTCTCGTCGCACTCGAGGGAACTCACGAGAACACTCACAAACACTTTTTATCGGCGTTGTGGTCACACGGATCGGAGGATGACGTCACAGCGCTACCTACGAACGGACCGTCGGACGATGCTCGCTGGGCTTTCGACTGGCCTCGGTCTCACGGCAGTGGCTGGCTGTACCGGAATCTCTGACGGTGACGAAGCGACGATAGCGGATTCGGATGCCGACGACGCCGAGCCACCGGCCCACGCGGAGTACGAATCGACCGACGTTCGCGTGACAGATCCCGATGGCGACGAGTTGGGCGAAGTGACGGCGGCGATCGCCGATACGTCGGAGTTACAACGAACCGGGTTGAGCGACACCGAAACGCTCCCCGAGAACCGAGGAATGCTGTTCGTCTACGACTCGGTCGAGGAACTGACGTTTTCGATGCCGGAGATGGCGTTTCCGATCGACATTCTCTTCGCCGACGACGCGGGCGTCATCACGAGCATCTACCGCGCTCGAGCGCCTGCGCCACGCGAAGACGGCACCGAGCAGATCTACTACGGCGAGGGACAGTACGTGTTGGAAGTCGTCTACGAGTGGACCGCCGATCGCGATGTCCAGGTGGGTGACAGTCTCGAGTTCGAACTGTGAGGGCGGAGCGCGATACTGGTTCCCGTCGCTCACCGTTTCTCGGCCGGGGACTTGCTACGTGCCCAACCGCCACCACCTCTGTCTCTCGCGCTGGCAAATCCAGTTGTTCGCCGTCGAATCCCCGCCGATAATTACACCCTCCTATCTTCATGCGATATGAACACATGGCTCATCCAACATTTATGCGCCCATCCGTTGGCGATGTTGGTGGTTGTTGTCAACACCCGAACACCAAGTCACGGTACCGGATACTATCGACTCACCCGCAACCAAGCTCGTGTACGTGGCGATTACCGTGATCGAGACGGCGACAGTCTCGAGACTCCACCGCCTGCTCGATCTCTCGAAACTGACGTTGCTTCCGATACTCTGGTCGCTCGTCGACGCCGGTTTCATCCAGCGACAGGAGGGACGCTATGTCCGCCGATAACGGTCGTGCGAGGCTGCCGATGGCCCTCGAGGCACGGGAGTCGGTCCACGTCGAGTGCTACGTTCGCTCGCAACTCCCCGGACCGGTCGCCGAGCGGGCCAACACGATCGTCGGGCGGCTCAGGCGACTTCGCGACCACGACCGCCTCGACTCGTTTCGGGTGGTCGACTGGCCGCCAGTACATCGCCACCTTGAGTACTCGGTCAGCGAGCCGACGCGAGACGAACTGGTGCGGACGTTCGAACGGTGGGCCGACCGCAGCGAGGTCACGCTCGAGCCGGCGTTTCGCCGACGGGAGTCGCTCTCCTCGCCACTCGAGGGCGACGAGCTCCACGGTCGCCTCCGGGTGCCGGTCGTGGCACTCGCGGTGTACGACGACGTGGGGCCGTCGGAGACGCTCTGTGGCGTCGTTCCGTATACGGAGCCACGCGAGCAGGGTCAGGACCGAACGGTCACGGTCGCCGACTGGCTCGCTGCTGTCGAGCCGCCGGAGCTGACCGGGCAGGTACAGGTCCCGAAACCGACGACCTGAGGAGTGACGTAGCCGTTCTGCGAGGGATGATCTCAGTAGGCTGCAAGCGAAACGAGCGCTTATATGTGTTCACTGGATATACTCGAACGGTTACATGCCCTCCAGGCAGTCTGCACTGCTCGTCGGTGCAGTCATCGTGGCCCTCCTCGTGGTCGGTGGTTTCGCCGCTATGCCGAGCGGGAACGCCAATGGGGTCGCCGTCTCGGATGACGACATCGACGATACCACACCCGCTGACGACCCTCGACCGACCGGTGACAGCATCACCGTCGCCGTCGTCGATACCGGCATCGACGACAGCCACGCGGCGCTCGAGGGGCAGGTCGTCGACCGCATCGATCTGACGGACGACGGCGCCGACGCTGAGGGTGGCGTCGACAAGCACGGCCACGGCACCCACGTTGCAGGCGTCGTGGCCGGACAGGACGTGGACGGAGCACAACCGGGCGTCGCTCCCGGTGCCGATCTCGTCGATGTCCGGGTTCTGAGCGAGGAAGGCGAAGGCGACGCCGAACGGATCGCGGAGGGAATCACTTACGCCGTCGAGGAGGCCGACGCCGATATCGTGCTGTTGAGTCTCAACGTCGCGGGCGTCGACGACGAACCGATCGACGAAAGCGTCGCTCGAGCGACCGACCAGGGCGCCGTCGTCGTCGCCTCGGCGGGCAACACGGGCGCGACGCGCTCGATTACGACACCCGGGCGCACGCCAGAGATGATTACCGTCGGCGCGACTGCCGAGAACGGCTCGGTGCTTTCACACTCTTCACGTGGACCGACCGAGGAAGGCCATCTCAAGCCCGAGCTCGTCGCCCCCGGCCAACGAATCCCCGGGCCGGACGCCGGAACCGGGACCGAGTATACGACCCGAACCGGCACGAGTCTCGCCGCGCCCCAGGTCGCCGGCGCGGCCGCACTCGTCCTCGAGGCCGAGCCGGAGCTGCCGCCCGCCGCAGTCGAGAGCCGACTCGTGACGACCGCTCGGCCGATCCCGGATGCCGACGTCTTCGCGGCCGGCGGCGGCGAACTCGACGTCGATCGCGCGCTCGAGCCGGGTATCGTCGTCCACGATGGCGTCCTCGACTTTGGCTTACTCGAGGACGACGCGCCGGTCGAACGAACGGTGACGGTCGAGAACCGCGACGACCGGCCCCACGAACTCACGCTCGAGACATCCATCGAAAATCTCGACGCCGACGGCCCGGCAGGCCCTGCTACCGGCGAGACGCTCTCGGCGAATCGTACCGACCTCTCACTCGATCCCGGCGAGACGGCCGATATCGCGCTGACGGCCGATGCTGACACGTCGTCGGGCGTCTACTCGGGAGCGCTCGCGTATACGGTCGACGGCGAGGCACGGACGGCGCCGGTCGGGTTCGTCCGTGGCGGGACGCTGACCGTCGAGAAGCGGCCGTTCTCGGACGACGATCGGATCGACGGTGACCCGCTGTTTTTCTTCACCGAGGAGGGGACGCATTCGGGCATTCAGGACTTCGAGGACGGCGAGACGTCGTTCGTCGCTGGCAGCGGGACCTACGTGCTCTGGACGCGAGGCGTCGACCAGGAAACTGGCTCGATAATTTTCGTCTCCGAGCGAATCGACGTCGACGGGACCGAACGCGTCGTCCTCGACGAGGCCGAGACGGATCCGATCGGCGTCGACGCCGGCCCGCTTGTCGAGGCGTACGGGCCGCTCGAGAACCACACCATCGCGGTCTCGATGAGCGCAACGTCCGGCGATCAGCGGATGGAACTCTCACGGACGGTACTCGACGCCGACAACCGAACCGTTCGCGTCTCCTCGGAGCCGAGTAGCTCGATCGCGACCACGTACTTGCTCACGACCGACCCCGGCGGCGCGGGCAGACTCGAGGCCGGAGACGTGTTCCAACTCTCTCACGAGGCACCCAGCGCGGGCTGGAGTTCTCCGGTGACGGTCGAGCCCGCGGATCTCGAGACGACCGAACACCGCCTCCACCGAACGACGGCCGACATCGGTCCGGAAGTTCAGGACCGGACGGTGACGGCGACGGTCTGGAACAATCCGGCGCGGTACTGGTTCGACGCCGGCACGCAAGACGTTCAGCACGTCCACCGCAACACCGATCGCGCCAGTCACGAGCGTCGCGTCCGTGGGGACGGCTGGCAGGCCGTCGTCGACGATCGCGACGCCGCGTCGGTCGACATCCTCGCCCACCCCATGATCGCACAGGTCGAATCGCTCTCGGTGACCGACGGCACCGCGACGGTCGAGGGAGAACCGCTCGCCGACGGCGCCGGAACGGCGTTCGATCCGGGCCGGGCCCACGCCGTGTCACTCGCCATCGACGACGAAATCGTCACCGAGCGCGAGACCGACGCCCTCGAGCTCGTGGCCGAGGCCCCGGTCGAGCCGGGCGAGTCGGTCACCGCCCGACTCGAGGGCAACAACTCTGACGGGCGACTGTCGACACGGACGGTGACCGAAGTGAGAATCGACGAGTACGATCCCGAGCGCCCCCATCGAGCGCCGCTCGTCAGCGACGTCGACGTCGACGCGGATACAACAAACGCGGCCGGGCCGGGCGAGACGACCGTCGCGATCGACGCGACGGAACTCCGGTCGGTCTTCGAACCGATCGTCTGGTACACGACCGAGGATCGGGAGACGGCTCCCTGGGCGGACCCGACGGGCTGGAACACCGCGTTGACGGGCTACGCTGACGGCCAGCTCCTGGCGACGCTCGAGGTCCCCGAGGACGCAGCTACCGTGAGCCTGGCGGCGGAACTTGAGGCCCACGGCGACCGCACGCGCCTGCTGACGACCGACGCCTTCTATGCGGGTGCGGCCCCGAACACGTCCACGCGGACGATCGAGGGCCACCTCCAGGGCGCCGACGGGACGCCAGTCGCCAACGACAGCGTCCTCGCGACGCCCGTCGACGGCGACTCGCCGACGGTCACTCGAACCGACGCCGACGGCGCGTTCGCCCTCGAGGTGCCCAGAGACGAGACCTACGATCTCGAGTACCGCCGGGGAGAACCCTGGCGGCTCAACGCCTCCCTCGAGGACGATCGGCCCGCACTGGCGGCCCTCGAAGGGGTTACCGTCGGGGACGAGGACGTCGCACTCGAGCGAACGCTGCCGGCGGCCGAGCCATTCGACCCGCACGTCGTCGACGAGCGCGGCGAGCCCGTCTCGGGTGCGCGCGTCGAACTCGAGCACCGCGGCGACAACGTCACCGTCGATGTCGCCGGCGAATCGAACGACGACGGGCGGCTCCAGGCGGCAGACGCCGATCGTAGCGGGTTATCGATGGCCGGATCGATCGGCCTCACGGTTATCCCGCCCGAGGACGGGCCCTACGTCCAGGGCGCGTATCGGGCGAACCGTACGGTCGGCGACAGCCCGGAGCCGACGGTCGTCCTCGAGACGGAGCCGCCCGAGGCCGCCCTCGAGACGAACCGTAACTGGATGCTCGAGGGAACGCCGGTGACGCTCGATGCGGGCGACAGCGATGTCCCCGCAGGCGTCGCGGCGTATCGCTGGGATCTCGACGGCGACGGCTCGATCGATCGGACGACCGACGAAGCGCGCATTCGTCACGAACTCGAGCCCGGCGAGACCGAACTGCGCGTCACGGTCGTCGACGACGCCGGCAAGACCGATACGGCCCAGCGGACGGTCCAGGTCGACCCGCTCGAGGAGTCGTGAGGACGAGACGAGCCGTCGTGGATCGATGACGATACGTACCGGAACTGAAGCCCTTATGTGCGGCCGGACGACACACGGTGATATGATTCCCGGCGCGAGCGAGTACGGCGTCGACATCGCGGTCGCGGACGACGCCATCGACGACCTGCTTTCGGTCGAGCCCGCGGACGTGGAGGCGCCGCCGGCGTTGACGTTCGCGCGCAACGTCTTCGTGCCGCTGACGACCGCGTGTCGCTACACCTGCACCTACTGCACCTACTTCGATCCGCCGGGTCAGGCCTCGCTGCTCTCGCTCGAGGAAGTCCGTGAGATCTGCCGACAGGGTGCCGACGCCGGCTGCACGGAGGCGCTGTTTACGTTCGGCGATGACCCAGACGAGCGCTACACGGAACTGTACGACCAGCTTGCGGAGTGGGGCCACGACTCGATTCACACCTACCTCAGAGAGGCCTGCGAGGTCGCCCTCGAAGAGGGACTGTTGCCCCACGCGAACCCGGGCGACCAGACTCGCGAGCAGATGGCCGAAGTCGCCGACGTCAACGCCAGCATGGGCGTGATGCTCGAGTCGACGGCCGCGGTCGACGCCCACGCAGGGCCGCGCCGGAAGGAGCCGGGTCAACGGCTGCGAACGATCGAGAACGCGGGCGAACTCGACGTGGCGTTCACGACAGGCATCCTCGTCGGCATCGGCGAGTCCTGGCGCGACCGCGCCGAGAGTCTGCTCGCGATCGCCGAGATGCACGACCGCTACGACCACGTCCAGGAGGTGATCGTCCAGCCGGTCGTGAACAACGAGCGCTGGGACGATGGCTCGCCGGACCTCGAGACGATGCGCCGGGTGACGGCGATGGCGCGTGCGGCCTTGCCCGAGGAGATTTCGGTGCAGGTGCCGCCGAATCTCGCACCCGCTCGCGAGTTGATCGATTGCGGTGTCGACGATCTCGGCGGCGTCTCGCCGGTCACCGCCGATCACATCAACCCCGACTACTCGTGGCCCGCCCTCCGGGAACTCGAGGGGATCGCCGATCACGCGGGCGTCCCACTGGGCGAGCGACTGCCGGTCTACGAGCGATTCTTCCCGGCAGAGATGCGTACCGACGACTTCGAGGGCGTACCCGCCGAGGGGACGAGTCCCGACGACGCGAGCGATCGCGAGTGGCTCTCCCCGACGATCCGTGCGGCGTTGACGGCCGACGACGGGGCCGGAAACCGGTATCGACGTGTGCTCGAGTCGAACGCGGAGTTACTCGAGTCGAGTGCGGATTGAGACGGATTGCCGCCACGAAGTTGGATTTCTGACACGTTACTGTCGGTATCGCAGTCATTTACTATCGGCCCAGTGGCGGTGCAGTCGGACGTGACCAGCCCTCCAGCTCGAGCGAACGGAGTTGAGCAGCGGTGCGTGTGAGGACAGTCCTGCTCGTCGCCGTGCTCGTCGTCGGTGCCGTCGCGGGCGGTACGAGCCACGGTGTAGCGGCCCAGTCGAGCCCACCACCGGACGCTGTCGATAGCTACGTCGTTGAACAAGGCGACATCTGTCAGCCGATCGAGGCCCTCGAGACCGACGGGACGGTCGGCTCGCTCTACGATTACCGGAATCACGAGACCCATCCCGACAGCGACGACAATCTCTACAGTTCCTACGGTACACAGCACCTGCAGGCGGACGACACCAGCATCCTCATGCTTCACGAGGGAACCGACGGGACCAGCCTCGTCGTGGTCCACGACCGTCTCGAGGGCCAGACGGCTGGCGGCATGGTCTCGTTCGATGTCGTTGGCGTCCCGCCCGAGGCCGACTGGGTGGTCAGAGACGACGCCTACGAAGGCGAAACCAACATGGCCGAGTGGTACGGCGGTGAGGGCTGGCTGGGGGCGTCCTGGATCTGGGCCGACGGCCGAACCGACGGTGGCGCGATTAACGGCGGCCTCTCCGAGGAGTTCGCCCTGACGATCCATCCCGGGTTCAACGAACACTCGGCCTTCCACGACAACCCCGACCTCCACGACCCGGACTGGCACGACGACGGCCGCATCGAACGCTGGGAGGTCCTCTCCGGCGACATCGAGGACCCGGAGCGAACGACGCTCTCGCTCGCGGAACCGGTGACGATTCGAACCGGTACCTGTGACGGACCGGCGGTCACGTACGATCGAACCGCCGACGGTATCTCGGCGACGATCGACAGATTCGACGACGCTGCGGGCAACGGCGCCAACGACAGCAACTCGTCGCCCCACTCGAGCGACGCCGTCCAGTTCGAGCGGCTGGAACTGGCGGATGTCGGCCCCGCCGAACCGATCCGCGCCGACATCGATCCGGTTGACGACCTGCCGGCGCTGCCGGACGACCGCGACGCACTCTCGTCGCTCGCCGTCGACGGCGCCCACGGGGCCAGCGGAACCCTCTCGTTTAGCGTCGACGCTGTCGAACTCGAGGACGCGACCGGCAAAGAGAGCCTCGAAGCGGACGATTTCGTCCTCTACGAGGCCGACGGCGACGGCTGGGCCGAGGTATCACTCGAGGTCTACACCGCCGAGGACGGTACACTTCGGTTCGACGCGACGGTCGCGTCGGTCGAGCGACTCGCGGTCGCACTCGCGGAGCCGCCGGATCCGCCGGCACAGAACGCAACGACCTCGTCGGAGCCGGCTACGGAACGCGATACCGAGACGACTCACTCCGAGACCGACGGTTCACAGCAGAGCGTCGACGCCGACGTGCTGTCGATACCCGCCATCGCGGTCGTCGGAGTCGCCGTTACCGTGCTCTGTGGGCTGTTGTGGCTGTACTCGAGCCGGCATCTGGAGTGACCGACCGTCGCCGGTCGGTGGCGCAGATCAGTCGGTTTCCTCCTGACTGTCGTCGACGGATTCTTCGTCCGCGTCTGTCGTCGCGTCGTCCGCACTGCCATCGCCGTCGGCTTCGTCGAGTTCGTCAGCCAGTTCGTCGGGAATCTCCTCGTCGACAGCCGTGTCGGCTCCGGTATCGTCCGTCGGGGTTCCGGCGGGCGCGGTTTCGGCACCGACGAGGAACTCGAGGAGGTTGCCGATGAAGGCCTCGTTGTCGGCGCGGTTGTAGTGCTCGCTGGTCATGAATCCGACGTCGCCGACGGCGACGGCATCGTCGTTTTCGACGGCGACGGGGTAGACGCCGGCCTCGCGGCTCTCGGAGTGTTCGGCCGACGCGCTCGTCGTCAGTAGCGACTGGCCTGCCGTCGCGACCTGCGTCGGCGTGTCGAAGACGACGCTGTCGACGCCCTCGGTGAGCGGGCTCTCCGCGTCGGGCGTCGCTTCGATGGTGCGATAGTTGTTGTCCGATTCCATATCGTAGACGTAGCCGGTATCGTATCCGATGGCGAACTGGGAGGTGACCGAGGCGAACTCACCGTTGTCGGTCGGCGTACTCGTCCCGGCTGGCTGCGTCGTCGGCGCCAGGAGTGTGTCGCCGGCAGTGTCCGGACCGCCGGCGAACAGGACTCGGCCGTCGCCGCCAGCAAAGTCCGAAACGGCGTCGGCTTCGCCGGGTGTGTACCGTATCTCGGGTTCGACGACGACGAAGGCGTCGGCGCCCTCGAGCGCGTCCGAAAGCGCTTGCTCGCGTTCCTCGGCGGGCGCGTTCGGATCCTGGTTCGGCGGATCGAGGTACTCGACGGTGTGACCGCTGGCGGTCAGCGCCGAGACGACCGGCTGGAGATCGGCTTTCGAGATGTCGTTAGCGTGGGCGGCGTCGATCAGAACCGTCTGCGAACCGGCGGCATCGACGGTGATCTCGCCGCCGCGCTCGAGGTCGTGGCCCTCGACGGTCTCGGGCTGGAAGTGAGCGTGGTCGACGGACGGACGGTCGGTCGATCCCTGGTTCGTGACGATGCCGGCCGCGGCGACCGCGGCGACGGTCACCACGACGATGACGCCGAACAGTACGAGTCGGGACTGGACATCGTCGCGATTCACGGCGACGCACCTCCGTTCTCGGTGGCCGGTTCGTCGCGCGTCGACTCGGTGGCCGGTTCGTCGCCCGTCGGCTCGTCGGTATCCTCGTGTTCGGTGGCCGTGGCTTCGTGCGTCGCGGTTGCGGATGGCGGCTCGCGCGTATCGGCGATCGGTTCGCCGCCGACCGAGCCGTACATCGCGAGGAACGCGACCGTCTGGATCTCGCCGTAGTCACCGAACGTCTGGGGGTGGGCGTGTGGATCCTCGAGTGGCTCGCCGCCCTCCTCGATGAGGATGGCACCCGCCTGGGGTGGCTGGTCGTCGCTTAACTCCTCGACCTCGTAGTCGTCGAGGCCGGCCTTCTCCGCAGCGGTGCCGATCGCGACGTCGGTGTCACCGATCTCGTCGGCGAGACCGTTTTCGACGCCGTCGATGCCGGTATAGGTGTTTGCGTGGGCGAGTTCGTCCTCGGTAATCGTCAGTTCGTCACCGCGGTGCTCGAGGACGGCACCGAGGAAGGCCGCTTTCATCGTCTCGGCCTGGGCCGTCGCGTGGGCTTTCGTCGGCCCGGCTTTGTCCGGCCCGGTCGTGATCTGTTGGTCGGTCGTCGGCTGGTCGACGTGGGTCGCGACCACGCCGATGCTGCCGATCATCGAACCGGGATTGACGTAGATTTTGTCGCTGGGGGCGCTCATGTAGTAGCCCCCGGAGGCGCCCATCGACTGGACGCTGGTGACGACGGGCATCTCCTGGGCCGTCCGTTCGACGGCGAGATAGAGGCTTTCACTGGCGGTGACGCCACCACCCGGACTATCCACGACGAGCACGACCGCGTCGATCGACTCGTTCTGACGGGCCTCCCGGAGGTCGTCGGTGACGGCCTCGGCGGTCGGTTCGGTTATCGAACTATCCATCTCGATCACGGCAACCGTCCCATCCGGCCCGCTCGCTGCGCCCCAGGCGACCGGAGCGATCGCGGCGCCGACGAGAAGGGCAACGACGACGATCGTCACGTACGACCGTGCGACCGTCTCGAATAGGGACCGTATGGTGGGTAGCGTTCCACTCATGTGGCGAGTTACGGCATCGACTAGACAGTATAAAAAACATTCTGTTTAAATAACTAGTCAGTCGTCGGTCCATCCCGGAGTGCGAACGGCGGTCGAAACCCGTCCACGGAACGCTACGAGCGGCCCACTATGACAACCAACGGGAGAAAGAGCCCTCTCACGACGAGTGTGGGCAACGGCAACCTGCCAGACCGAACTGTCGGACGATACAGACTGGCGGTATCGTCCCGTCGATGCGGGGCTGCTGGTGCTACTCGCGCTCGCCCGCACCGAGTGCGCTCTCGCCGACCTTCTCGTGGCCCTCGATAACCTCCTGGCCGTCCATGTACGGTCGCAGTGGCTCGGGAATCGTCACCGTGCCGTCCTCGTTCTGGTAGTACTCGAGGATGGCGACCATCACGCGGGGCAAGGCGACGCCCGAGGCGTTCAGGGTGTGCAGATACTCGGCCGATTCGTGGCGTTCGGGTCGGTAGCGCAGGCCGGCGCGACGCGCCTGGAAGTCCTCGAAGTTCGAGGCCGAGGAGACCTCGAGCCAGCGCCCGCCCTCGTCGGGACCGTCCTCCATATCGTCGCCGGGCGCCCAGACCTCGATATCGTAGGTCTTGGCCGAGGCGAAGGTCAGATCGCCGGTACAGAGCTCGAGAATGCGGTAGGGAAGCCCGAGGCGTCGGAGCACTTCCTCGGCTTCGTCGAGCAGTCCCGCGAGGCGGTCGTAGCTCTCCTCGGGTTCGACGAAGTTGACGAGTTCGACCTTGTTGAACTGGTGGACGCGGACGATACCCCGCGTCTCGGTACCGTGCTCGCCGGCCTCACGCCGGAAGTTCGGGGTGTAGGCCTGGTGTTTCAGCGGGAGGTCGTCGTCTAACAGGATCTCGTCGGCGTACATGTTGGTGACGGGGACCTCCGCGGTCGGACAGAGCCAGAGATCGTCGTCGTCGTAGCGTTCGTTGTCGCCGCCGAGTCGGTAGGCATCGTCCGCGAACTTCGGCAATTGGCCGGTGCCACGCATCGACTCGCTCGAGACGGGAACCGGCGGGAAGACATCGACGTACTCCTGCTCGCGGTGGAGATCGAGCATGAACTGGATCAGCGCATGCTCGAGTCGCGCGCCGTCACCCTTGAGGAAGTAGAAGCCGGCGCCGGTGGTCTTCGCGCCGCGGCTCTCGTCGATGATATCCAGGTCTTCCCCGAGTTCGTAGTGGGGGACGACCGTCTCGGGCAGCTCGTGGTCGTCGTCGAATCCCCAGCGGCGATCCTCGACGTTGTGGCGCTCGTCGACGCCAAGCGGAACGCTCTCGTGGGGAATTTGGGGGATCTCGAGCAGGCGCCGGTCGAGTTCGTCCTTTTTCGCGTTGGCTTCCTCCTCGACCTCGACGAGTTCGGACTTGAGTTCCCGCGAGCGCTCGATGGCTTCCTCGCGCTCGTCCTCGTTGTCCTTGCCGACGAGTTTCCCGATCTTCTCGTTGATCCGGTTGCGGTCGTGACGCAGCGAGTCGCCGCGGGCTTTCAGTTCGCGCCATCGTTCGTCCAACTCGAGAATGCCGTCGAGATCTACGTCTGCGCCCCGATTGTCGAGGGCCTCGCGTACTTCCTCGGGGTGCTCGCGCAGATAGGTCCGGTCGATCATCGCCTGTGGCTTCTTTGTGCCCGTCCAAAACCGTATCGGAAGGCGTCGTGGAGCGCCGACGGACCCACGGCGTCGGCGGCCCGCTCGCAGCGAAAGACCTATTCTGGACTCGCGTGAATTGACACCCAAATGGCACGACCCCGCCGTCACTCGAGCGCCGCCGACGGGTTGGTCCGCGTGGCGGATTACGCCGGGTTCGCTCTGCTGTGGTGCTGGATTCTCGTCTCCGTCTTCTTTGTCCCTACCTGGTTGGGCTACTGGTGGGTCGGCACAGTGCTGTTCGTGCTCGGACTCGTCGTCTGCTGGCAGGCCGCGGACGCTTCCCACGATTCGGTTACGACGGTCGGCACGAAACGCGACGTTCGGACCGGCACGGTCGAAGACCCCGACATCGACTGCGACGAGTGCGGTCGTCGCGCCAAAGGCGGCGAGTCTCGCCGATACGAGCAGCGTCGTGTTCTCTTCGGGACCACGATCGCCGTCCTCGAGTCCGGCGAGAACGTCTACTGTCCGCACTGTCTGGACGATCCTCGCGATCGAATCGAACTCACGGAGGAACGACGTGACGAGGCCGACTCGAGTGTGGATCGCGACGACCATAACCGCGAGTTCGAACGCTCGTGATCGGTGCGGAGTCGATACGCGTCCGACAATATTGGTTGGCGATACCACATATCACTAGCGATCAAGTAGGTCTGGCTCTACGGTGTGAACGTGCCCGCCGCTTCGCAACCGGCCGAGAGCGATCTCACCGAGGGATCGCTCCTGGGGCCGATGTTCAAGTTGGCCTGGCCGCTCGTGGTCATTCAGCTCCTGCAGGTCGCGTACAACGTCGGCGACACCTTCTGGCTCGGTGCGCTCTCGCCCGACGCAGTGGGAGCGGTGAGTCTCGCGTTTCCCTTACTATTCCTGCTGATCGCCGTCGGGAGCGGCTTTACGACGGCCGGCGCGATCTTGATTGCCCAGCATACGGGTGCCGACAGCGGCAAGGGTGGGCTGATCGCCGGCCAGACGCTCTCGTTCATCTCGCTGCTCGCTATCGTTCTCGGGATCGTCGGCTATCTCGTAACCGATCCGATGCTCGCGGCCCTGCCGGCCGACCCCGACACCGAGGCCGCGATCATCCCGCTTGCAGCCGACTACCTGCGGGTGTTCTTTCTCGGGCTCCCCTTCGTCTTCGGCTTCTACGTCTTCGTCGCGCTCATGCGAGGCTACGGCAGCACCCGCATGCCGATGCGCGTGATGGCCATAAGCGTCCTCATCAACCTCGCGATCGACCCGCTGCTCATCTTCGGCGTCGGCCCGCTGCCCCGCCTCGAGGTCGCCGGTGCAGCCGTCGCGACGGTCATCTCCCGCGGGATCGCGACGGCCCTCGGGTTCTACCTGCTGTACTACACCGACGTCGGGCCCACGATCGACGCCGAGCACCTCCGGCCGCGGCTGGAGTACGTCGGCGAGATCGTACGATTGGGCGTCCCGACGGCGTTCGAGCAGTCGATGACGGCGCTGGCGATGGTCGCGATGACGGCCATCGTCGTCACGTTTCCGTCGGCGGTCGTCGCGGCCTACGGCCTCGGGAATCGGCTCATCTCGCTGGCGTTCCTGCCGGCGATGGGGATGGGCCAGGCGATGGACTCGATCGTCGGGCAGAATCTGGGTGCGGACAAACCCGATCGGGCGGCCTCGGCGACGTGGATCGGCGCGGGGGTCATCGGCGCCATCATGGCCGTCGCGGGTGCGATCGCGTTCGTCTTCCCTGAGCCGTTCGTCTCGGTCTTTCTCACCGCCGAGGCCGAGGGCCGGGCGGCGACGATCGCCTACGGCACCACCTACCTCCAGTTCGCCGCCGTCGGCTTCGTCTTCATGGGCGTTATGCAGGTCATTCTGGGCGCGTTTCGCGGTGCCGGCAACACGAAAACCGCGCTCGCCTTCGCCGTCTTCGGGCTCTGGCTCGTCCGCGTCCCCGTCACCCTCGCCCTGATCGTCGTCGCGGACTGGGGGACGACCGGGATTTGGGCCGGCGTCCTCATCGGCGACATCGTCGGCGCGATCGCCGCCGTCGCCTGGTTTACGCGTGGCACCTGGAAGGCGTCGCTCCTCGAGGACGACGCTGACGGTTCCGACTCGAGTGGTGGTCCCGAAGCGAGCGCCGACGCCGACGAGATCGGCGATTCCAGCGAGAGCGAGACGATGGCGGAGTGACGACCGCCGACACGCCCACCAACTCGCCGGACATCGTTATTAGCCTCGAGCGCGCACTGCCACTGTGGCACACGATCCGGAGACAGCCGACCAGTGTGCACTCTGCGGCGAGCAGCTTCCCGACCGGGCCGTCGACCGTGTCGGCGACACGTTCTGCTCGGACGGCTGCCGACATGTCGCGCGGGAGCTACCGCTCCCCGACGGGTCGGCGTCGGTGGACGTCGAGGAAACGCCGCCCGTCGACGCCCGCTCGTCTTCCGACGACGACCTCGAGCGGACGTTCTTCCGGATCGACGGCATGTACGCAGCGACCTGTGAGGCGTTCCTCGAGGCCGTCGCCGAATCACGAGACGGCGTCGTCGAGGCGACTGCAAGCTACGTCACCGAAGCCGTTCGCGTCGATCACGATCCCGACCGGTGCTCGGCAGCTGACTTGGAGGACGCACTGACGACGACCGGCTACACGGCGTATCGGCGCGATCAGGCCGATACCGGCGACGAGGACGCGGGCGGGACGCGACGCGCTCGAGAGATGTCCGGCCTTCGCAAACGGCGCTCGGAGGACACCCTCGAGATACGGTACATCGTCGGCGTCGTCTTCGGGACCTTCCTCCTGGTGCCGTACGTGACGGTCTTCTACCCGGTTCATCTCGCCGCATTTTCCGACTGGGGGATGCTCGGCCTGTACGGCGAGACCTTCGCCGACTTCGATGGCTTCCTCTTTCTCCCGCTGTCGTTCGTCGTGACTGGCGTCGTGCTCTATCTGGCCGGGATGCCCCTGCTTCGCGGTGCTTACATCAGCCTGCGGCTGCGGCGGGTGAACACCCACGTCCTCGCGGCGTGGACGATCGTCAGTGCGTACGTCTACGGCACGCTTGCGCTCGCGCTCGGGCGGACCGACGTCTACTACGATCTGACGATCGTCGTCGCGGCGCTGGTCGTCGGTGCGATCTTCCACGAATCGACGTGCAAGCGCCGGGCGAGCGAGCGCCTCACCGATCTCACCGCCTCCCAGGTGGCCGAGGCCCGCGTCTACGAGGCCGACGGCTCGACGCGGACGGTCCCGGTCGACGACCTCGAGGCCGGCGACCGCATTCTCGTGCGAGCGGGCGAACGAATCCCGGTCGACGGCGTCCTCCGGGAGGACGGCTGCACGGTCGACGAAGCGGTCGTGACGGGCGAGTCGCTCCCGGTTCCGAAAGCGCCCGGCGACCCGGTGATCGGCGGTGCCGTGGTGACCGGCGACGCGGCGGTCGTCGAGGTCGGCGCGGACGCGACCAGTACCATTGCTCGGCTCACCGAACGCGTCTGGGACCTCCAGAGCGTCGATCACGGCGTCGGCCGGCGGGCCGACGCACTCGCGACCAGGATCGCGCCGGCCGTCGTCGGTGCCATCCTCGTCGTCGGAATCGCCCAGTACGCCACCGGCAGTGCGTGGACGACGGTCACTATGGCGACGCTTCTGACGGTCGTCGTCGCGAGCCCGTGGGCGCTCGCGTTCGCACCGCAACTCTCCGTCGCCGAGTCCATTCGCGAGGCGGGCGAGCGCGGCATCGTCGTCTTCGACGAGACCGTCTTCGAGCGGCTTCGCGCCGTCGATACCGTCGTCTTCGACAAGACGGGGACGCTCACCGCCGGCGCGATGACCATCCACGAGGCCACGGTTCCCGACGACCTGCTCGAGGCTGCTGGGGCGCTCGAGCGCCGTGGATCACATCCGGCTGCGACGGCTATCGCGGCGGCGGTCGACGGCGACGGGACAGCTGTCGGTGACACGAACGACCGGGCGACGACTGACGGCGGGACCGACGAGGAACCGCCAGCCGACGAGAGAGCGGACACGGAAGCGACAACCGAGGAGGTGGCGACGGGAGAGACAACCGAGGATGGGGGCACTGGAGCGACCGCGGGAACGGAAACCGCGCCGACGGTCGAGGCGTTTCACAGCCACGCGACCGGCGTCTCCGGCGTCGTCGACGGTGGGGAGATACTCGTCGGCCATCCAGATCTGTTCCGAGAACGAGGGTGGGAACTCGAGGACCGGCTCGAGCAGCGCGTCGATCACGTGCGAGAGCGAGGACAGCTGCCGGTCGTCGTCGGCCGGGACGGCACCGCGGCGGGCGTGGTCGTGCTGGGCGACGAGCCGCGACCGAACTGGGAGGCGACGGTCTCGAGTCTCGAGGACGACGGTGTGTCGGTCGTCGTCCTGACGGGCGACGAGGCGTCGGCGGCGGCGTTTTGCGAAGCCCACTCGGGCGTCGATCACGTCTTCGCGGGCGTCTCGCCGGCCGGCAAGACCGCGGCGATCGGTCGGCTGCGAGCGTCGGGGACGGTCGCGATGGTCGGTGACGGCACGAACGACGCCCCAGCACTCGCCGACGCCGACCTCGGCATCTCGCTTGGCGGCGGGACGGCGCTGGCCGCCGACGCTGCCGATCTCGCCATCGTCGACGATGACCTTGCGGCGGTCGAAGACGCGTTCACTCTCGCACGCGCCGCTCGAGACCGAACCCGGCAGAGCCTCGGGCTGGCGCTTGGCTACAACGTGGTGCTTGTCCCCGTCGCCCTCGCCGGGCTGTTGAACCCGCTGTTCGTCGCCGTCGCGGCCGGACTGACGGCGACGCTCGTCGGTCTGAACGCCACCCGACCACTACTCGACTCGTGATCAACGAAGCGACGACCGGACGGATCGACGCTTGCGAGTTCCGGTACAGGGTCTATGCGATGGACGACCGTCGTACCGACGCGAGCACTGAGTCACCATGGGGACGAGCTACACGGAGTTTCTCGGCGAAGTACAGCACCGCATCGAAGCCGACACCCAGGGCGAGGCGGCCCGAACGACGCGTGCCGTCCTCGAGACCCTCGGTGAACGGGTCGACGAAGGCGGGGCGACGGACATCGCGAGCCCGCTTCCGATGGAGATCGATCGGTACCTCCTCGCGGTCGACCACGGCCAGCAGTTCGACTACGACGCGTTCGTCGACCGCGTCGGCGACCGGTTGAATTACGACGACCTCGAGCTCGAGACCGGGTACGGTGGGCCCGCAGCCGTCGACGACGCCGACGTGGTCTACCGGAGCAAAGCCGTTGTCGCGCTGGTGAGCGAACTGGTGCCAGGGGGCAAACTCGCGAACGTCGACCGACAGCTTCCCGACGACTTCGAGGACCTTTTCGAGTTCACCGAGGCCGAAACGACGCCCTGGGACGAATTGAGCCAGTAACGGCGTCGGTCCCACTACCGGAGTCGCCGGTCGTATCGAACACTGTATTCGAGACGGGACGGGTTCGGATTCGGTCGTCGCCGGATTCGCCGGCGACACGCACCCCAGCGCGACACGAGCCACTATCTGCAGCCGACCCGGTTCCGCGAAGCGTATCCATACATTGACCAGCCGTGAGTCCCAACTGCTTCACAAACTGATCGCGAGCGCTACCCAATGACGACCACACCACCGGACCGACCAGACCCCGCGACCGACCCAGCAGCGACCTACGACTATCAAAGCGACGACGTCGACCGACCGGCACTCGTCGACGATTTGGAACGTCTCGTCGAGGGAGAGGTCAGATTTGACTCGTACTCTCGAGAACTGTACGCGACGGACGCGAGTATCTACGAAATGACGCCGATCGGCGTCGTCTTTCCGACTTCGACCGACGACGTCGCCGCGGTCGTTTCCTACTGTGCCGATCGGGGAATTCCGGTCCTTCCCCGCGGCGGCGGGACGAGTCTTGCCGGCCAGTCGGTCAACGAGGCCGTCGTCCTCGATTTCACGACCGACATGGACGACGTCCGCTCGATCGATCCCGACGAACGACGGGCCACGGCCGAGGTCGGCGTCTACCTCGAGACACTCAACGAGGCACTCGCCCCCCACGACCTGAAGTTCGCGCCCGACCCAGCCTGGGGCGACAAGAGCGCGCTGGGCGGTGCGATCGGCAACAACTCCACGGGCGCCCACTCCCTGCAGTACGGCAAGACCGACGCCTACGTCGAGGAGTGTGAGGTCGTCCTCGCGGATGGCACCGTCACGACCTTCGGCGAAGTCGCCCTCGAAGATCTCCCGGACCTCGCCGATGGCGACGGCCTCGAGGCCGATATCTACGCCGAAGTCGCTCGCATTTTGGACGAGCAAGGCGACCTGATCGAGGAGAGCTACCCAGACCTCAAACGCAACGTCTCGGGCTACAACCTCGATTGGCTCGTCGAGGACGCCCGCGGTGCCAAGCGGGGAATCGGCGAACCCGACGCCGACGGCGGGACGGTAAATCTCGCGAAACTGCTCTGTGGCAGCGAGGGCACCCTCGCGATCGTCACCGAAGCGACGGTCTCGCTCGAGTCCGTGCCAGCCGAGAAGAGTATGGCCTTGCTCGCATACGACAGCGTCCTCGACGCGATGAGCGACGTGGCGCCGATCGTCGAGCACGACGCAGCCGCCGTCGAGGTGATCGACGACGTGCTGATCGACCTTGCGCGTGACACGCCCGAGTTCGGTCCCGTCACGGAGATGCTCCCCGACGGGACGGCCGCGGTCTTGCTCGTCGAGTTCTACGCCGACGATGTCTCGGAAGGCCAGTGCAAGGTCGCGAACCTGCTTGCCGATCGCTGTCCCGCTGTCGATCCCGCCGGTGAGCCCGACGACGAGGACGAGCGGACCACCACCGACGCCGATATCGTCGCTTTCGACGCCCTCGAGGCCTACGACGAGCAACGCCGCACGGAGATCTGGAAGCTACGCAAGTCCGGCCTCCCGATCTTGCTCTCGCGGACGACCGACGAGAAACACGTCGCGTTCATCGAGGACGCGGCCGTCCCGCCGGCGAATCTCCGCGAGTTCGTCGCCGACTTCCAGGCGATGCTCGAGGAGTACGACACCTACACGAGCTTCTACGCCCACGCCGGCCCCGGCGTGCTTCACATTCGGCCGCTCGTCAACACGAAGACCGAGGCGGGCATCGAACAGATGGAGGCGATCACCGACGCCGCGACGGACCTCGTCGTCGAGTACGACGGCTCCGTCTCGGGCGAGCACGGCGACGGGCGAGCCCGCACCCAGTGGAACCGCAAACTCTACGGCGAGCAGCTCTGGACGACCTTCCAGGCGCTCAAGACCGCCTTCGATCCCGACTGGCTGCTCAACCCCGGCCAGGTCGTCTTCCGCGACGACGACCCGACCGATATGACCGAGCACCTCCGCTACGGTCCCGACTACGCGTTCGATCCCGGCTTCGAGCCCACCCTCGAGTGGGAGAACGACAACGGCTTCCAGGGGATGACCGAACTCTGTCACGGCTGTGGGGGCTGTCGCGGCGAACAAGAGACTACCGGCGGTGTCATGTGTCCGACCTTCCGGGCGGTCGACGAGGAGATCCTCTCGACGCGCGGCCGGGCGAACATGCTCCGCCAGGCCATGAGCGGTGACCTGCCCGACGACCCCACCGACGACGAGTTCGTCGAGGAAGTTCTCGACCTCTGTATCGGCTGCAAGGGCTGTAAACACGACTGTCCAAGCGGGGTCGACCTCGCGAAACTCAAGGCCGAGCTCTCCCACCAGCACCACGAACGCCACGGCACCTCGCTTCGCGACCGGCTCTTTACCGACTTCGAACGCCTCGCAAAACTCGGGAGCGCGACCGCCCCCGTCTCGAACTGGCTCGCGAACCTCCCCGGCTCCGGCTTCCTCGCGGAGAAAACCCTCGGCATCGCTCGCGACCGAGACCTCCCGACCTTCCACCGCCGAACCTTCGCCGACCGCGTCGCCGACCACGACCCTGCTGTGGCGCTCGAGGACGCCGTCCGGCGGGCCGTCTTCGTTCCCGATATCTACACCAACCACGAGTATCCCGCGGCCGGTGAGGCCGCCCTCGACGTGCTCGAGGCCGCGGGCGTCCACGTCGAGGTGGCCGAGCCACGCGACGTCGGCCGGCCCGCCTTCTCGAAGGGGCTGCTCGACGACGCCGCCAGCCGGGTTCGCGACACCGTCGACGCCCTCGAACCGTACGTCGAGGAAGGGTGGGATATCCTCCTGCTCGAACCGTCCGATGCAGTCATGCTCCAGGCCGACGCTCTCGAGCTACACAGTAACGAGGCGACCGAACGAGTCGCGGCCAACACCTACGGCGTCTGTGAGTACCTCGACCGATTCGGCCTCGACGGCGGCATCACCTTCGACGCGCCCCAGGTACACCTGGCCTATCACGGCCACTGTCACCAGAAAGCCCACGCGAAGGATCACCACGCCGTCGGGGTCCTCCGTCGGGCGGGCTATGCCGTCGATCCGCTGGACTCGACGTGCTGTGGCATGGCGGGCAGCTTCGGCTACGAGGCCGAACACTACTCGATGAGCAAGGCGATCGGCTCTGTGCTCTACGAACAAGTCGACGAGAGTCCCGGCGACCGCGTCGTCGCCCCCGGCGCATCCTGTCGCGCCCAACTCGGTGACCGACCCGGTGCCCGCGACGAACCGCCGACACCGGTCGAGGTTCTCGCCGAGGCGATCAAGTAACACTTCTTAGAAGTATGCGCCTTCTCGAGAGCGTTCGGGATGCGGGTGCATAGCCCCGACAGTCCGACCCTGGGACTTACCTCCTGGTAACTGCCCCACTCATGTCACAGTTGCCTGACTATTATTGCACGCCAGTACCCGTATCCAAGACAATGGGATTGATGCGAACGGGCCGGCCGGCTCTCAACCGGTTCACCGTCCCCACGTTCCAATCCACCCACGAGACGGCTCGCGATTGCGTCAGAGCAACCCGACAGCCGCCCGCGCGAGTGGTCGGCGGCGCTACACCGCTATCTTCACCGTCTCCAGGCAGAATCGCGTTCGCTGGCAGGCGGTCTCCTGGGCGATAGGGACCGCTTCTGCATTTCTTATCAGATTTCGTTATAATATATACATCGGATAGTATCACCATACTCTATCATCGGTGGAAGGACGAGTTTCCCAGAACGACGAGCCGCGTGCGATCATGCAGAGAGAATTGCGACGGTTATAGAGTAACAACTGCAACGATTTGCACACTGATCGCACAGCCCTCGTACGATCGGATGTGCAGCGACTTGCAGTGGCTACCAAAATTGGAGACGCTGTCACTGTCAAACAACAGACCGTCTCGAGCAGTACCGATCCAACGTCAGCTCGAGTCGTAGTTGCGCCGGTAGACCGGTACAGCGGTCCGTATCACAGGCCGCTCGAGACGATGGACACGTGGTAGGGGCGTGTGCTTCCTTGCTAGACTCCCCGGTCACCAGGCATCCAGATTACGACTTGCTCCGCTGGTGCGACCTGTTGTTCGTCGTGAGCCGGAGAAAATGTTGGCCTACGGACCAAGGCACCTCGTTACTCGCGTTACCGGCCGACCGTGCCTTGTTGGACCCTGCCCTGTTGCATACCGCCGACGTCGTCGACCTGTTCGGCCCCCGCAATCTGTTGCTGGGCCATTCGATGTACCGCCTCTGAGTTCGGTACGTCGTTGATAGATAGATTTCCAGCCCTGCCTATCCCCTGGATATGGATGTCTCCCGTATCGAGCATCTTGTCCCATCGGTCCTGTCTAAATTTGGCGGTTTTGGCACGATTGATGGGAAGACTTTCACTCCTCGTCGTCGATGGCGTCTCTTTGTATTTGATGAACTGTTCATCCGTCGCCGCATACTCGATAGTGGTGTTTTGCAAATAGTTGTATTTATAGACAATATATCCGGCCGGAGCACCGATTCCAACCACGAGGAACGTCAGCAATCCTAACAGTGGACCGCCAACCCCTATTGCAAAGATTGCGGCGACGAAACCAGCGACGAGCATCATCACCATCACTTTTAGTTTGTGTAAGATCAGACTGAACCACGCCGTCCGCAAGTCCTGCTTGGCGACCCACTGTATCTCTTCGTCCGGTGGGACCTGGTTTTTCAATCCCCGAGACGGCTCCGCCCGTTTCATCTCTTCTTCGGCCTCTCTGAGCGTGTTCTCTGCGGCCATGCATACATTCTTGAAATACAATATATTATAGCTTTCTAGGTAAATCAGACATGATAGATATATTAGTAACTCGATGGTAGATTGGCAGCTTCTGATTGTGGGAGTGGGTCCTGCTATCGATCGTCGGCGTGTTGGCCGTCCGTCTCGACGGCGTCCCCGCGCTGACGCATCGTCTCGAGTCGCTGGGCCTCGGATGCGTCGTAGGAGGCACCGAGTGCGATCATGAAACCGACGCCGGCAGTCAGTATGGCGATCGCACCGACGGCGACGACCGCGACCGAAAGCACCGCCTCCGATAGCGCCTGTGCCGAGGTCAACAGCGAGGCCCCCGTCACGACGGCGATCAACGCGAGCAAGCGACCGAACCGGCCGCTATCGAACCCGTCAGTCGAATCGGCCTCACCGGTGTCGAACAGTTCGTTTAATACGCCGCTGTAATCGTCGTCGCTCGTCACGTTTCCGAGCGAGTGAATCGAGTGGGCAACCCACAGCCCGGCGGTGAAATTGAGTAACGCGACGAACGACACCACACCAAGCTGTCCGCCGACGAACAGTCCCGCCAGGATCGCATTGACGAACGCGAGTACCATGATCCCGTGAACTGCGAGCGAACGCGTGCCGAAATCTTCTAACTGTGTTACGTGAGCAAGCCTCATAGTAGTCGTAGGGCCCAGAAGGATATACCCACCACCCCTACCAATGCAGCCAAGACAGACCAGGGCAGCCATAGCCCGGCTCTCGGTCCGTGTCACCCGTCGGCGGGTATTCGGCTCTCGCCACGGCGGAGCAGGGCTCGAGTCGCGTCCACTGTGACGGTCGTAGGTCGTATCGTGGACGAATCCGGGATCGGATCGGTTTGGCACCTCGGTCAGTCCGCCGCCTGGGTCAGCCGGTCGATCTCCTCGGCTTCCAGCGAGAGCGCCGACGCGGCGAGATTCGACTCGAGGTGGTCCGGATCCGACGTCCCCGGAATCGGGAGCGTCACGTCCGAGCGCTCGAGAAGCCACGCCAGTGCGACCTGTCGACGCGTCGCGTCGTGGGCGGCACCGATCTCGTCTAACAGGTCGCTGTGAGCCTCGAGGTCGGCCGCATCGATCGGTGCCCACGGGATGAACCCGATACCGTTGTTCTCGCACACTTCGAGGACGTCCGCACTCGAGCGATCGTCTACGTTGTACCGGTTCTGGACGGTGGCGACGTCGACGTGTTCGCGCGCAGTCTCGAGTTGCTCGACGGAGACGTTGCTGACGCCGACCTGCTCGATCAGTCCATCGTCCTGTAGTTCGGCGAACGCCTGAATGGAGTCCGCGTAGGGTGTGTCGGGATCGGGGCGGTGGAACTGATAGCAGTCGATCGTGTCGGTTCGCAGCCGGTCGAGCGACGTCAACACCTGATTTCGAATGTAGTCCGGATCGCCGTGGGCAAGCCACTCTCCCGCACGATTTCGGAGGATCCCGGCTTTGGTCGCCACGAGAACGTCGTCGGCGTCCCCGATTACCTCCCCGATGAGCCGTTCGCTCACACCCGGTCCGTAGGAGTCGGCCGTATCGACGAAATCGACGCCACACTCGAGGGCCCGTTCGAGGACCGCTCGAGCCTGGTTCTCGTCCTCGGGCGGCCCGATGATGTCCGCGCCACAGAGGCGCATCGCACCGAACCCGAGTCGGTGGACGGTCGTTGCGCCGATATCGAACGTCTCGCTCTCGTTCGTGATCGAATCGCTGCTCACACGCGTGGTACTGGCGGGAGTGGCATAATCGTTGGCCCCTCGCCGACCGGGCGGGGGTAGCTCTGCACGTCCGATATCACCGACCGATGCACGTTCGATACCGGCAACCGGTGGCTGTCAAAATATCGTCTGGACTGCACCGACCGCGACGACGACGATCACCGTGTGGTAGATCAGCGTCGAGGTGGACGAAAAAAACACGAGGCGCGAAACGGGATACTGCGTTATCCCCGCCGGAATGATGATCAGCCCGCGGAGGTACGGCACGAAATTCGTGACGAACACGCCGATACCGCCGTACTCCTCGAGCCAGCGCTCCGACTGCTCAATCCGCTTGGACGGAATGTGGATCCGTGGCGACGATTGGAGCGCCGACAGTCCCTCGCGGCGCGCGAGATAGTAAATAACCACTTGCCCGGCGACGTAGCCGGTGCTCGAAACGAGGATGACGATCGCGGTTTCGACGGAGTCCGCAGAGATGGCCAGCACGTATCCGGGGAGGATCACCGATGTCGGGAGCGGTTTCCCGATGAATGCGCCCTTCAAGACGAAAAACACGAAGAGGGCAGGGAGGCCGATATACAGGAGGACGGTAAATACCGCCTCAACGAAGGCATCAAACATACACCATCTGCAGAATGGTTGGACTGCAACGGGTTAACAGCATCTGTCGGAACGAGGCACGTTATTGACTTCTGTCCGACAGTATCAGGAACCGCTCGAGACGCCATATTGACATCCTCCACGCGCCTAAAGGCGCGGGAATCCTCACATTGGGGGTCTCGGCTCATGCCGAACCACCACGCGAGCGACTTTCCCCTACGCCGATTGTAGGATACTCTGGTTTGTGCGCGCTTCTTTGGGACGTTCGTGAGGGTGTGGTTTCCCCGACCATCCGTGGTCGTCCCACTCGAATCGCACGGGCCGTGCCATCGGCCGTGGTACGTCTGTTTCGTGCCGTTGACGAGACACGAAGTGTCTCGTCCGCCAGTGGTGAATCCAGTCGAGAATGATCGACGCTGACTGGCTGAAAGGCCCTGAATTGGTCCGAAGACTCGTCGTAGTACAGTTCCAACCGGCCCTGTTTGCCGTCCCACTTCGGATCGCCTGCAACTTCGAGGCGAAGACGCTCGGTGTGTCCGAGGCCGTACTTTTCCTTGAGTTTCTTCCCGACGGGAATCTCGAGTCGAGAGCGGTCGCCCATTTCCAGTGTGTACTGGTCGTTTCGAATGTAGGTCCGCAATGTTCGACCGTCGTCCTCGTTGCCCCAGTAGCCGGGCGGGGAACACTTCTCGCCGTCTTCTTTGAGTGAGAAGAATGAGTTCCACGCGCTCTTGCTCTTTCGGATGAGCTGCTGGGCGGTTGCACTTCCGAGAACGCCGACGTACTGTTTGCGGTAGTCGGCGGTGTCCCAGACGCTTTCGCCGTCGAAGTATTGCTGGCGTCGTTCGTAGGTGAGTTCGTTCCAGAGACTAGCAGAAGCGTCCAACAGTTCGTGCAGTAGCTCCCGGTTCTGTTCGGATCGGGGGCGAACGACGAACTGATTGGTCCGCTTCATCAACTATCTCTTGTGGCGCAAGACACATAACTGTGTGGTTTGTGTGATGGTGTATGGTTGAGATCCGAATTGAGTTCGACGACGATGAACAGTACGAGCGGTTGAAGGAACTGAAGCAACACCACGGGCTGACGTGGAAGGGTTTGCTCCTTGAAGGCGAGAAGCGCGTCCGCGAGGAGACCCCAGACGGCCAGTAGTCGGCGATTGTTCGGCAGTGCCTACCGCTCGATCCCCGCCTGAAGGCGGGGGCATGCGCTTTATTTTCTGTCACAACTGCAACGATTCCGACGCTACTCGAGTGCCAACATCCGAGCCAGTAGCGGGACAGACGCCTTCCACGAGGACTGGTGACGGCTACCCGGGGGTGTCGTCGGGATTTGGTTCCCCGCCGAACTCGGCGTCCGAGATTTCGAATCGGGCACCACCCTCCCGTCCCTCGGTGACCCGAATCGACCAGCCATGAGCGACGGCGATCTGTCGGACGATACTGAGCCCTAATCCCGTTCCTGTCGGTGAGTTTGTGTATCCCTTTTCGAAGATACGCTCCTGGTCTTCGGGCGCAATTCCTGGACCAGTGTCTTCGACGTAAAATCCCTCGGGCAGAGGCCCGACTGTGACGCGGACGCGCTCGTCTGCACCCTCGCTCGGTGCGGAGAACCGCTGCCCGTCCCGACCACGTGAACGCGTGTCGGCCGGTTGCCCAACGGCGCTCGAACTGTGCTCGACACTATTTCGAAATAAATTCTCGAACAACTGTTGTATTCGACTGGGGTCGCCCATCACCGTCTGGTCGGTTTCGACGACGAGCTCGCCCGTCGGCGTCCAGACGTGCCTCCATGCAGTGTCCGCACAATCGGCCAGATCGACCGATTCGTGCGTCTCGAGTTGCGGACCGATACGCGAGAGTTCGAGGACATCGCTGACGAGTTCGTCGATCCGATTTGCAGCGTCGAGAACGTGCTCGATGTGCGTTATGTCCCCCGACGACATCGCTAGATCCGCACTGCCACGAATCTCCATCAGTGGTCCCTGCAAGTCGTGTGAGACGATTTCCGTGAAATCTTCCATCTGGTGGAACGTAATTACCGTTGTCCCCGACGTCTTTCCTACCTGAATCGTCCGGACTTCGACGTTTCGGTCGACACCGTCGACGGTGAACAGCCGCTGGACGACGTCCGGGTCGTCCGAATTGGGGAGTGCCTCGGGCGCCTGCTCACCCAGTAGTTCGTCGGTGTCGTACCCGAGAATGCGTGCCGCAGCCGGGTTGACATCCACGACCAGTCCGTCGGCGTTGCGTACCACCATCCCCAGTTCCATCTGTTCAATGAGTTCCTTGCGACCGAGTTCCCGGGTTGCCGGAACGAGTCGACCGAAGTCAAAGCGGGAGATGATTGCGACGGCAATGGCACTCGAGACGAGGATCGCAAGCGGCGTGATCGCGAATCCATTCGGCGGCACCGGGAGGAAAAACAGCGCGTCGGCAACGACACTCGTCGAGACCGCTCCGGCCAGTGTACACGTCTGCCACCGGTAGACATCTTCGGCGACAATGGCGTATCGGACGAACGCTGCAGTGGCAACGACCACGATCACAAACGCGTAGGCGATCCAGGGGGCGGCGACGAGTCCGTACTCGTAGGCGACGTGTTGGGGGTTCGACGCCGGCGTGACGCTTGCATAGAAGAGGCCGTGGAACGAATCGGTGAGCGCCAGCAGGAGCGCCCCGAGAGCCGGCAGTGCGATCAATCCCCGGTGCCACGGCGTCAGCCACTCGTCGTATCCGGTGTAGGAAAGGGCGAAAAACAGTAACGCGATCGGGATGACGGTGATCCCCACGTACCGGATCTGGAGCATCGCCGTCGAAACGACGAGTGAGTGACTGGCGTAGTTGACACCGGCTGCAACCATCCAGACCGTATCGCCAAAGAGAACCGCCACGAGCCAGATCATGCCAGGGCGCTCTCGCCGTCGGTACGCGTACACCCCGAGCCAGATCGCCACCACCGCACCGAGTAACTGGACGGACGCCAAGACACTCATGCTGGTCGTTTCCTATCCGTTCTTACCTGACCGTGAATGTTCTTTGGGTCGACCGACACCGACCGTTTGACGCGAAACTGGTTACACAGACGACACCTGTCCGTCTCGTTCGTTTCGCTTCGTCCCAGGCACGGCGGTCACTTTCGACGTACTGACTCACTTACACGGCGGTTAGCTGAAGGACAAGTAGGTGGGATTCACGCAGAGCGTATGGGATTGCAACCCGAGAAGACGATGAACCGCCGTCGTGTACTGCAAACGGCTGCGGTAGCAGGACTGTCCGTGATAGGTTCACTCGGTGTCGGGACCACAACTGCGACAGCCAGCGGTGGCTCGCTCGAGTGGACGTACGAAACGGACCAACGGGCACGAACGTCGCCGACAGTCGTCGACGGCGTCGTCTATACGGGGATGTCCGATCAACCCTCTCACCGGCTGCACGCGATTGACGCCGCGACCGGCGACCCCCTCGAAGAGATATTTCAGGGACGTCCGATACGCGAGGTGAGCGTCGTCAACGGGATCATTTTCGTCGCCCAGGATGGCGGTGACGCGGCGATCGAGGCCTACGACGCGACGACTTACGACCGCCTCTACAGCGTTGATATGGAGAACGCACCGAACACACAGCCAACCGTGTTCGACGGGACGATCTACGTCGGGAGCGGCGACGGCCTCGTCTACGCGCTGGACGCGTGGACGGCGCAGCGAGAGTGGACGTTCGAGACCGACGACGACGTCGATTCGTCCCCGGTCCTGGATAGCGGAACGATTTACGTCGGCTGTAACGACGAACACCTGTACGCTATCGACGCCGAAACAGGCGACGAGGAGTGGGCGTTTGCGGCCAACGGTCCGATCCGGTCCTCACCGACCGTCCACGACGGCACGGTCTACGTCGGCGAGTCGGCGAACCGGTTGCTGGCGGTCGACGCCGGCTCGGGGCAAAGCGAGTGGCAGTTCGACACAGCAGGATCCGTCAGTTCCTCGCCGACCGTCTCCGACGGGACTGTCTTCGTCGGCGACTGGGAGGGGAACGTCGTAGCCGTCGACGCTGACAGCGGTGACGAGTTGTGGACCTTCGAAACCGAGGACAACGTGCGGTCGTCGCCGACCGTCGCGGGTGCGACCGTCTTCGTCGTCAGCGACGACGGCCATTGCTACGCGATCGACGCGACCAGTGGGGACGAACGATGGGCGTTCGACACCGGAAACCCCGTCGGTATCGTCCACCACCAGCCCTCGCCGACGGTCGTCGACGGGATCGTCTACTTCGTGAACGGAAACACCGTCTACGCGCTCGAGGCCGGGGTCTCCGGTTCTAGCGAGGGGACGCGAATGCAACTCGGAACGCTCGGCCACCACGATGTCTGGGCCGACACCGCGGCGGCCGGTGATCGGCCGTCGCTCGACGAGATCGAACAGGAACGCGAGTCGAACGATCGCTCCGGCGACAGTGACGACGGCACGGCCGGCGGTACCGGCGGCTCGGGTGGAGGGACCGCCGAGGCCGACGGGTTGCCTGGACCCGGCGTCGTGGGCACGCTTGGGGCTCTCGGCAGCGTCTCGTATCTGCTGGCTCGGCGGGGATCCAGGGAGGAAAACCGATGAGCGATCGTGTGACTCGGCGTCGATTGCTGGCCGTCTGCGGCGTCGGCGTCGCTACCGGGCTATCGGGCTGTACCGGCAGTGACGTAGGGAGCGAAACCGAAACCGGCGACCAGAACGGAACCACGGACACGACCGACGGTGCCGAACACGATGGCGGTGGCGACTCCGGCGAGACCCAGATCAGGTACGGCACCTCCTACATCGCGGAGATAACCCTTCACGAGGCTGGAACGCCCGAGATTACCCAGACGCTCCACGACGGCGACCACTACACCCGTACGGTGTTGGGCGACGGCGAAGTACTCGAATCCTATTACGTCGATGGCAAGTCCTACTCGATCGTCCAAGGGAACTGCCTCGTCGACGAGGAGCCGGCGGCGGAGACATCGATACCGGACATCCAATCACCGAGTGGCCAGACGGGAACGCTTTCGGCGTCGGAGACGACCACGATAGATGGCGAATCCGTCGAGGTGTACACACACCCCGAGGACGATGCCAGCTGGTACGTCAGCACCGAAACCGGCTATCCGGTCCAGTTCGAGTCGGCGGTCGCGACGGTACGCTACCACTCGTGGGGCGACACCGATCCGATCTCCCCACCCGATATGGAGTGTCTCGAGATGTGATGGCCGCTTCCTGACGGATCGGGCATCCGATTTGGATTTTCCCCGCGTTACAGCCCACGACGTACCCGGTCAGTCGATAACTCATAGGGATTGTCGTAGCCAACCGGCGGGTTCGAAGTGTGGTCTGTAACGACGTTTCTCGGTTTGTCGTTGAAAAAACGATGAACTCCGACGATAATCCCTATCAGTTTTCGTACCTGCTAGGGTCGAGCACCACCGACTCCATGGTGTTGGTGTTTACCGCCAGCGATTCCTCGAACGTCGGCGTCCCGGACGCGGAATCGTATCGAACCTCGAGTTCCATCTCCGTCACCAACGCGCCGTCCGCGGAGACCGCCGCGCCGTCGTCTGCCGAAAACTCGGCAGTCGGCGGGGCTTCGAACGCGTCTGTGATGTCGCCGTCGTCCTCGTGGACGATCTCGACGGGCGTCGTCTCGAGGGTCAGCGAAGTGTACGTGCCCGCGGGAATGCCGAGATCCCACGTGAGCGTGACGGTGTCGCCGGCCGGCCCGGTTTCGTAACCGGTAAGATCGACGGGTACGCCGACGGGAACGGTGACATCGGCTCCATCCGCCCTGGACAACGTGGCGCTTTCGACGGTGACGGCGAAGCGGTCGTACTCGCCGACATCGCCGTGGCTCCTGATCGTCGTCGCAAGGACATAACTCGCCTCGTCGGACGGCCCGTCCACGTCGGGATTGGCCAGAAACGCCGGATCGTCCGGCGTCTCGACATCCCACCGGTCGGCACTGTTTCCGTCTGTTCCGGAGTTGTCGGTTCCAGTTGGCCCGGTCTCGTCGTCGCTACTCCCCGTACAACCTGCCAGCACGGCGAACGCTGTCGTCGACCCAGCGACCAGCAGGCTGCGGCGGGTTCGTCCGTTCCGATACATACCCACCTATCCCGTGGGGATAGTATATCGTTCAGCTAACGTCACTGTAATCGCACACATTACCCCGACACAATAGCGACCGTCACTACGTTCGTCCTCGAGGTCCGCCAGTCTCGAGGACCGTCGGCCGTGTCGTCCTCGACGCGGGGTGGAGTCACTGACGACGCGTGGCTCGTTCGGCCCGGTCCCACGGAGCGGGTCGAGGCGTTCGGGAAACTCTCCCGGATTGTGACCTCGAGCACGCTCGAGACTCCCGGATTTGAAGTACCGTATTACTATCAAGCATTACAGGGTAGTCGATTCAGCAATTTCGAGGGGGAGCCCCCGGCCTCAAGGAGCGAGGCGCGTATGCGCCGAGGGAGTAGGGAGGGGTAGTTTACCGTTGCAGTTGTGATCCGGTACTAAAACTCGTGAGGTCGTCAATCCGGTCTTCGAGTGCGTCGATTTCTCGTCGTAGATCGTCGGTCTCTTCCTCTTCGCTCGCTGCTAGGCGGTCTTTCAGCCCCTGGAGACGCGACTCTTTGACGTCTTCGTCGACCTCGGATTTCCGGACGTATTCGCTCTCGTCGATCTCGTAGACGGCCGACTCCGGGAGCTCCGTCACCTCCAGAGCCTCGTCGACCTTGCTCGAATCGACGCTCGTCACACGTTTCCGGTCGATCCCTTCGTCCTCCAACACGGCTAGTACTTCCTCGTCATCCTTGAGCGAGCGGTTGCGGCGTGATGTCCGCTGAACGGATCCGTACTGGCCGTGGACCGGTTGGTCGTGATGCAGTCTGTCGAGCAACACGTCAGCGACATCCTGTCGGAACTCGTTGGCGTTTCGCTGAACGTCCGAACACAGCGTGTAGAGATTCACGAGCATGTTCGTCTCCAGTTCAGAAAGATCGGACACGTCGTGACGCTCGAGCGCGTCGATGAGAAGTAATGCGTCCGAATAGACGTCCACTCCATCAGGTTCGACGCGCTCGCTTTCGTCCGTCCCTGTCTCGTCACCAACCAGTTGCGTAGCAGTCGTGCCTTCTTTTTCCGTGATGGTCCCCGTCTGCTCGTCGATCTCGAAGCGAGGATGAAGACTCAGTACAGCGGGGTATGGAGCGGCATCTGGTGGAAGTCGATCGAGGTCGAAACCACTGTCTACCTCCCGTATCCGCCGGTAAAGGGTTTCGAACTGTTCGCGCTGAAGGGGCATTCGTTCCTCCGTCTCCGTGAACGTGACGACGACACGGTGTTCCTGTACGTCTGTGATGCGGAATCGGTCGTGAGAGAGCGGTGTGATGAGCTCGGCACCGTTGGAGAGATCGTCAAGTTCGTCGAGAAGCGTGTGCCAACTGACGCTGAACGGCATGGATATGTGTTGGTCCGCTTCGCATAAAACCTTCAGGACACTCATCATACGGACTGCTGTGATTACGTTCGGCAGGATTCGACAGACCAGCCACGACAGGGGTTGATACGGGAGGGTCGTGACAGCATGGCGGGAAAGAGTCACAGCAATCCGTATCAATCGAGGCCTGCTCGCCGCCGGAACTCCGCCTCGAGTACGGCGAGTATCTCGTCCAGTTGGTTATCGGGCAGGTCGGCAAACGTGGCTCGATAGAACGTCTCTGTGACGGTTAGTTGCTCGTCGAGTACTCTCTTCGGGCCGTCCGCGTCTCTGGCGCGGTCGATTGCCTGGTCCCAGATGTCCTTATTCGGTAGCCGTTCGAATTCCGCGCCCACGAGCAACGCGGGGTCGAAATCGAACTCCCGCATGAGTTCGGTCACCTCCCACTCGCCGGTCGTAAGATCGTAGGTGTACCGCTTGCGGACGTGCCACCGGGCGGGCGTCGGCATCCTCTTCCCCGTCGAAGAGGTCGAGGAGAACGGTCCCGACGGATGGCGCTCGATGCGGAAACTGAACGATTCCTCGTCGATGGCCCACCAGCTTCCCCGGGACTTGATTGTCTCCATCGTTAGCCCGTCCGGAAGCGAGATGTCGTTCCGTTCGAGAAACCAGATGACGTCGTCACGATCGACGAGATCCGGCAGATCTGAATTGTGATCTGCCATGTCGGTACTTGGAATCCCTCCAAGAAGACATCACCGACGAACTCACAACCGTCCGAGCCGAAGAAGATACAAGAGAATGACAATCTACCGACTCAGCGGCAAGTACGAGTACGATCCGACTTCGCTGTGGCGCGACATCGTCGTCGGAGCAGACCGCACGCTCGGCGACCCGACACCAAAATCAGATTAGGTTCTCGTATCGAAGGACAACACATGAACGTCGACCGAAAAACGGTCCGGAATCGAAGCTCCGACGCAGTATTTGATCGCGGAGAAACCTATCGGGAGGAGGGACGCGTTCGGGAGCTCGACCGTTTCGACGACCTCGTTACCGCGACTGTCCGGGGATCGACACTGTACGATGTGACGATCGAATTCGGCGGGCAGAGCATCGACACACAGTGTACGTGCCCGTACGACGGCGGCGGCGACTGCAAGCACGTCGTTGCAGTATTACTGGACGTTGCCGCAACCCCGCCACAGGACGAAAGCGAGGACATAGAGACGGTCTTGGACGACGTGTCGGCTAACGACTTGCGTGCGTTTGTTCGTGACGCCCTCGCCGAACACTCGGAGTTGCGCGAACAGTTTCTCGCACGATTTGGTGACGACCACAAATCAGTCGACGCGTACCGCGAGGAAATCGCACAACTGTTCGAGCAGCACGCTGATCCGGTTGTGTACGAGGCCATCGACTTTTCGCGGTTTTTCGGGCTCGCAGACCAGTACCGTGACCACGACCGGCACCTGGCCGCTGCGACCGTCTATCGGGCGGTGTTCGAGGAGGTCGACGAGAAATCGAACTGGATCGATGGTGCCTACGACCACTACGCACGGACGATCCAGCGAGCACTTGATAGCTACGCCGATTGCATCCTCGCAACCGATCCAACCCCCGAAGAGTTCGACACGTACGCTGGCGTTCTAGAAGCACGAACGACGACGGAACCGCCGATCAACAACGAGCAGTTCCGGCGTGAACTAGATAATCTCGAGGAACGATACAATGAGTGAGTAAACAGAGAGATTTGATATCGAGATCGGGAGTGGAACAGTGGCACATATCATCGATACGGAGGTCGATGAAACTGGGGATGACGATCCCTTCTCACTTGGACACTCTGCACCCGGCGAGAAGATGTGCAGTCGGGGAAACCGTAGCTTCCGAAGCAAACAAGTTCCGTTTCCGGAGTTTGTATCCCACCACGATATCGACAAGGAAGGCTTCGAGGGCGACGCACCGGAGATAATCTGTTCGTACTGCTGGTCGAATACGATCAACGGAGTAGCGGAAACACAACAACGAGACGATGATCTCTCCGGGCGGATCGGGACCGTCGGGTACCGTCTCCGGTGGAAGCAGAAAGGTCGCGCACGCGAAGAGTGGTACGATGTCGTTGTCAGTCCCGACACGACGATGGCTGAACTGGACCGACTCGTCTGCCGGTTCACCACGCTCGATGATTTCCACCTCCGGATGTACGGCCTCGAAGACGAATATCTGGACTCTAGCCTCAACGTGATTCCTGACCACCAGTACGAAAAAGTGGCAGATCCGACGTACACGAAAGCCAGCGAGATGACGGTCGGAGAAGTCGCCGAACGTGCCGACCTCTGGGACGGCGACAGACTCAGCCTCGTCTATGATTTCGGGACGCCGTCGTACTTCTACTGTATTATCAAGGAGATCTATGGGCCAACGGAGATCGAGGAGTTACTCGGAAATAGCGATAGTATCGTCTCTACTGAGACGGCTGCGATATTGACCTCCTCCACGCCCTGAAGGACGTGGAATCCGACCATCGGATTTCCGCCGAGCGTGGCGTTCGAGGTCCCAACCCGCACTCAAGGGGAACCGGCAGCATCTCGGAAGACACAGTCTTCCGACGGTCCGCGAGAGCTTTGCTCTCGCTTGATACCGGCGAAACTATCCTTTTCTCCCCTGTGTAGGGCTGTGGCCCGGCCAAACAGGCCCCATCGGAATCCGTGTCATCGCCGTGCGAACCACCGCTGGTTCGCCACCCCTTGTGGTTCGGGGCCGGCATCTCACCGATTCCGTAGCGTTCCATGCTACACGGGGCCATACAAAAACACTTGCGGTCGGAAATCCGTCATCCACCGTCCGTGGTCGGTGACTGATACGGTTTACTGTAAGTCGTTACCGCCGAAACCGCGACCCGTCTGCGGTTTCGCCGGTAAATCGTTACAGCAATCCGTATGAGTTGTCCGCTCAACCCCCGCCTGTTCGCTCCTCGGTTCCGACGGAGCGTCGGAACACTCGTCACTCACGGGAAGACGGGGGTATGCGCTCGTACCCTTATCACTCTACGAGGAGTTCGAACGGCAGTTCGAGGATGACCGACAGAACCTCATCAGGATGTACGTCCACGAAGGTGAGCGCGAAAAAGCGTTTGCGGAACTGAAAGAAAGCGAGAATCTCTCGCTGGTTCGTCAGTATCGGGAGTCAGTCGCAACCGTCGATCCAGTCGAGTACTTCGAGTTTTACCGGGAACTACGCATTCCGTTTGCCGCTGGTGAGACCGGACGGCGTCACTATCGGAAGATTGCCGACCACCTCGAAGAGATGCAGTGTCTGGTCCCCGAGGAGCGATTCGAGGAGTTCCTCGACTTTCTGAAGGACAAACACTCGAACCGACCAGCGTTTCTCGACGAACTGGAGAAGGCGGGATTTTGATCGTCTCCGACCGAACGTTTACCCGTGATGCCAGGTCCAGCCCCAACTGATGGCTGAAACTCGAGAGACCGATTCAATCCCAACAACTGTTCTCCGAGATACGCGCGAGCAGCGCCCGTGGGGATTCGACAACCTGCCAGTCGAGACACGAGACGTGACGCTCTCGACGGGTGACTACACCGTTCCGGAATACTGTACACACGATTCCGAGCTCGACACGTATCGTCCACACTTCGCAATCGAACGCAAGTCCGGCCACGATTTTCTCACTGCGATCACCTGGGAACGGGACCGATTCGAACGCGAGCTACAGCGGGCGGCCGAATGGCCACACCCTCTTCCTGTGATCGTCGAGACATCGTGGCAGACACTACTCCGGAATCGTGGTTGCATGGCAAGACGGGACATCCATCCGACTCAGATCGTGGGGACAGTCACAGCATGGAGCCAACACTACAACGTCGCCTTTCATTTCGTAGAGACACGCAAACGTGGCGCACTCTGTGCATTCCTGCTGCTCGTCCGCTACAGGCTGGTTCGGCAGTTTGAGAAGTAATCTCGATTTTATTATTGCGACCAGTGAACACGTCGAAGGCTCCAAAAATCATCCGCTTCAAATCGGCGGAGCACTCGGTGTCGAATGACACGCATTGACATCCTCACCCGCCTGAAGGCGGGGTGAATCCCGAGCGTTGGGATATTAGGGTTTGCAGTCGACCTGTTCTTGTGGGTGAAATGCACCCGTGGTTGTATCGAACAGGTAGACTCCGGGCTGTGCCAAGCAGCCGTTACTCATATCCCCGGTTGGGGGAGTTTGAGTTATCTTTCGGCGGATATTCACCGCACCATTGATGTCTGCGTTCATCGTGGTTTCGCACGATTCACAGACATACAGCCCACGCTCGACGCGATTGGCTTCACGAATCTGTCCACAACACGAACAGGTTTTCGAGGTGTTTTCTTCGTCCACCCGGTCCACGAGGATTCCGTGTTCTTCGGCCTTGTATTCCAGTAGACGAGTGCAGCGGTCAAACTCCCACCCGTGCAACTTTTTGTTTCCGCGCTGGCCCCAATCCCGTGAGTCGCCGTCCTCATCCTCACGAATGTCGCTCAAGTCGCCCACGGCTATCGTGCCGATTTCTTCCTCGATACATCGATCAACGATGTGTTTCGAGAGGGTGTGCAGGAAGTGGTCTTTTCGGCGAGAGAGTTTCCGGCGAGCGCGTCGTGCCCGCTTGGATGGACCATTCTCTCCTCCTGTCTGGTATTCTTCGCGGGTGAAGTAGTGCTTGTCCTCTTTGAGCCGGTTGCCCGGATACAACTCGCTTGGACCGTCTTCGTAGTCGATAGCGAGGTAGTTACTGATCCCAAGATCGATTCCGGCGGTCTTGTCACCGGGTGCATCTTCGACGGGAATTGCTTTCTCACAGACGAGGTGCAATTCCCATTGGTCGCCGTTCCAGACCGCCCGTACCTGCTGGATGTTCTCGATAGTTACGTCCGGGCGCGTCTCGTATTCCACGAGAATGAAATCTGAGCGCCCGTCTTTGAGGTTCCAGCCTTTCGAGAGGCGAACCTGTCCGTGCTTGTCGTCGTGTTTGATGCCTTTCTGTTTCCAGGTGACGGTCGAGCGCGGGTGTCGGTCGCCACGTTTCCGGTAGCCCGGTGGGTTGTTGCCGTTGTCGGAGTTGTACCAGCCCGTCAACGCCTCAGCAAGCTCTTCGAGAACTCGCTGACTTGACTGAGAATGGAGGTCACTGTAGCGTTCGTGGTCTTTCAACACCGATTTGAGTTCTTTCTCGTCGGGAATCTCACCGTCGTCGTCCCACCGGCCCTGGATGTAGTAGCGACCAACGTTCCACAGTTTCGATGCTGCAAACCCGCACTGGTCGAGAGCGTCACGAACCTGCTGGTAGTTCGTGATTGTGGCAACGTAGGTGCGGGTCGTTTCTAGCATCGCCCTGCTTTATAACTAGTTATGGGTAGAATAGTATTAATAGTATCGGTTGACGGTGGAATATCCTGCCGGGCTGTCACTCGGTGGTCTGTTGCTCACCGTGTCGGCTTCATCCCCCGCCTGTTCAGTCCTCGGTTCCGACCGCTCAGGTCGGAACACTCGTCCCTCACGGGAAGGCGGGGGTATTCGCCTTGACTTTCTATAATTTGGGGAGAAATAGTACGGTTACGCTCGAGCGAATCCTGTCACGTATGTCACCCGAAGAGATGTCCAACGACGAACCCGAGTGGGTAGGGACATGGAAAGAGCACGCATCGGCGTTCGATCGGGTGAAGTCATACGGATTGCTGTAACGGTTTACCGGCGCAACCGCCGCCCGGGTCGCGGTTGCGCCGGCAATGACTTACAGTAAACCGTATGAGTGACGCACATACCGGTCCGGTTGCCGGAACGACGCGAGGTTCGAACGGCCTCCGTTCAGAACGTAGAATAGCTGATCGGTTCCTGCTGCGCACACGCAACGCTCGCAGGCATTTGAACCGTGAGTATGATGCCGCCTCCCGGATTGTGAACTACGCCTGAGAACCTGCTCACCTCGCTCGCAGAACCTCAGCCTAGTTCAAATCCGCTCGGATAGATTTCTCTCGCTCACGGATTGTTCGCGAGAGAAATGCCGCCTCCCGGATTTGAACCGGGGACAGCTCGATCTTCAGTCGAGTGCTCTCCCAGTCTGAGCTAAGGCGGCGCACTTCTACCTCCGTCCATGGTATAAAAAAGGATTTCGAATTGGGATTCCTCGGGTAGGGATCACGATCACGGGTCGGGCGATGGGTTTGCACGATCGCAGTCCAATAGTTCGACAGCGGACGTGTCACGCTGTCGTCCAACCGTCGTTCGTGCCGGCCTCGATGACATTCCCACCGTTGCGCCGCCAGTGCGTGTGCAAGCACCAGACTCCTAATGGTGAGGATACAGCCGGAAATCACGGGTTTGGATCCTGCGTATCGGATTTCTGGATATTCAAGACACCCTTTTCCGCTCACGGGAGTAAGATCGTGTTATGGCAGCACTTACCTCGAGTCAGGGGACGCGTGAGCTCTCGGCTGACACTATCCTCGAGTTGCTCGCCAACCGGCGGCGCCGGTATCTGCTGTACGCGCTCCGGGGGCGTGAAGAGCCGATCGAGCTGTCGGCACTGGCCGAGCGCGTCGCTGGCTGGGAACACGACATCCCGCCTGACGAAGTAGCGAAGAACGAGTACAAGAGCGTCTACGTCTCTTCCGTGCAGTGTCACGTTCCAAAACTGGCCGACGCCGGCGTCGTCGACCACGACGAAGACAACCACACGGTGATCCTCGACGACAACTTCGAGCAACTCGAGCCCTATCTCAGAGTCGTCATCCGTGACGAACCCGAAAATTCGACATTACACGCCGCACTCGAGGCTGAATCCGGTGACAGCTTCTTCAGCCAGATCAAAGAAAACGTCGCGCGGCTCAAGCACTGACTACTCGCTCCAACCGCAGTCGGACTCCCGGCAGTGTGGTATTAGGGCCGCTCCGTCTCGTGGCATCGATTCGACACCCTCGGGTTGTTCGAACCAGTTCGAGTAGGGCCGTTCGTCGAGAGTGAGTGCGTACCTTGTCACCTCGAGGTCCTCGGTCCACGTACCTGCTGCTCGCGAGTTTGCTCGCAGCAGGAAGTGGGCTCGGGCGGGTTCGAACCTCGCCCAGACGATCGGCCTCACTTCGTTCGGCCGCTGCGACTGGTCTGGTTCGAACCGCCCTCACGTCAGATTGCTGTCGCTCACGAATTGTTCGCGACAGCAATAGTGGGCTCGGGCGGGTTCGAACCACCGACCTCGGCCTTGTAAAGGCCGCGTCATGACCAGCTAGACCACGAGCCCGCATTCGATGCAAGTCCCCGCGTCCGAATAACCTTTACTTTCTCGTGGCACACCACAGCGCATGGTCGCTGTCCGCGTCTGGAAAGTGATACTGCTCGTCGGTCTTCTCTCGGTACTCGGCGTCGCACTCGTTCAGGCCGGTGTCCTCCCCGCTCTCTGGGGTGAGGACCGGGCCGAGGTTCGGGTTCTCGAGGCCGACGGCGAGCCGAAAGCCGTCGTCGACGCCGCCGTCGCAGACACCACTCGAGAGCGCTATACCGGGTTGAGTGACCACGAGTCGCTCGAAGCGGGCCACGGTATGCTGTTCGTCCACTCGAGCGAAGATGACCGAACCTACGTCATGCGCGAGATGGACTTCGACATCGACATCGTCTTTATCGACGCCGATCGCGAGATCACGTCGATCGAGCACGCCCGCGCTCCCGACCCCGGCGAGGACGGCGAGGATCTCCAGTACAGCGGCCGAGCGCAGTACGTCCTCGAGGTCCCACGCGGCTACGCCAACGAGACGGAGATGGCGGTCGGCGACAGGGTTGAAATCGAGTACACGTGAGCGAATCCGCGCCAGCGCAGTGTTTCGATTCGTCGCAAACCCTTATTGCCAGCCCTCCCCGAAATGAACGCAATGGAGGGCGTCGATTGGGACGACGACGATCCGTTCGAAGAGCAACGGGATCAGGTCGAGAGCCCGATGCGACGGTTGCTCTTCGAGTACGGCCGCCCCTACTGGGTTTCGATGAGCGTCGGTCTCGCCTCGAGCGTGCTCGCCCGCGCGCTGGATCTGCTACCGGCACTCTTGCTGGCCGTCGCCATCGACGCGATTTTCGGCGATGCGGCGTTCGCCGAGCAAGTGCCGCTGGTGGTGCTTCCGGAGGCGTGGCTCCCGACGACCCAGGACGGGCAGTTCTGGTTCGTCGCGATCACGATCGCGGCCTCGTTCGCGTTCGGCGCGATCTTTCACTGGCTACGCAACTGGGGGTTCAACTCCTACTCCCAAGAGGTCCAACACGATGTCCGGACCGCGACCTACGACAAGATGCAGCGGCTGGATATGGAGTTTTTCGCGAACCGCCAGACCGGAGAGATGATGTCGGTTCTCTCGAACGACGTCAACCAGCTCGAGCGCTTTCTCAACGAGGGGCTGAACTCGGCGACGCGGCTGCTCGTGATGGTGCTTGGCATCGGCTTGCTGCTGTTCTGGCTCGAGCCGCAACTGGCGCTGGTCTCGCTCGCGCCCGTCCCGCTGATCGGGATCTTCACCTATATTTTCGTCAAGAAGATTCAGCCGAAGTACGCCGCCGTCCGCTCGTCGGTCGGCAAGGTGAACTCCCGGCTCGAGAACAACCTCGGCGGGATCGGCGTCATCAAGTCCTCGAACACCGAGCGCTACGAATCCGACCGCGTCGAGGATGTCTCGAAGAAGTACTACGACACGAACTGGGAGGCGATCTGGCTGCGCATTCGATTTTTCCCGACGCTGCAGCTCATCTCGGGGGTCGGCTTCGTCCTCACGTTCGTCGTCGGCGGTTACTGGGTCTTTACGGGTAGCGGTCCCGGTCCGTTCACGGGCACCTTACAAGAGGGTGTCTTCGTCGCGTTCATCCTCTACACCCAGCAACTCGTCTGGCCGATGGCCCAGTTCGGCCAGGTCATCAATATGTATCAGCGTGCGGAAGCCTCGAGCGAGCGTATCTTCGGCCTGATGGACGAAGAGGGGCGCATCGAGCGCGACGCGGACGCGGACAGGCTCGAGATCCGAGATGGACGCGTCGAGTATGACCACGTCAGCTTCCAGTACGACGACGAGACGGCCGAGCGGATCATCGATGACGTCTCGTTCGACGTGGCCGGCGGCGAGACGGTCGCACTCGTCGGTCCGACGGGTGCCGGCAAGTCCACGGTCCTCAAGCTCTTGCTCCGGCTCTACGACGTCGATCGGGGCTCGATTCGGGTCGACGGCCAGGATATCCGTGAGGTGTCGCTCTCGAGTTTGCGCCAGTCGATGGGCTACGTCGGCCAGGAGTCGTTTCTGTTCTACGGGACCGTCGAGGAGAACATCGCCTACGGGTCGTTCGACGCGAGTCGGGAGGAGATCGTCGAGGCCGCACAGGCTGCGGAGGCCCACGAGTTCGTCCAGAACTTGCCCGACGGCTACGACACGATGGTCGGCGAACGCGGTGTGAAACTCTCGGGCGGCCAGCGCCAGCGCGTCGCCATCGCTCGGGCCGTGCTCAAAGATCCCGATATCCTCGTGTTAGACGAGGCGACCAGTGACGTCGATACGGAGACCGAGATGCTCATCCAGCGTTCGATCGATCACCTGACCGAAGAACGAACCACCTTCGCCATCGCCCACCGTCTCTCGACGATCAAGGATGCCGACCAGATCCTCGTCCTCGAAGGCGGACAGGTCGTCGAACGTGGTACTCACGAGGAACTGCTCGCAAACGCTGGCCTCTACTCGCACCTCTGGGGCGTTCAAGCCGGCGAAATCGACGAACTCCCCCAGGAATTCATCGAACGCGCCCAGCGACGGCAGGCTCAAACCGAACTCGAGGACGACGACGACTGACGTGAGTCATACGGTTTACTGTCAGTCATTTCCGGCGCAACCGCGACCCGGACAGCGGTTGCACCGGTTGACTCGCTTCGCTCCTCGACCGAGGCTCGTCTCACACAGTTCGACTCACCGCCGGGACATCGGTACAGCAACCCGTATCACTGCTGTCCGAGACTGTTGTAGGAGTCGTATAACAATCCTCGAATGCGGTTCCCGCTCGTCGTATCGACGAACGGATTTTTCGTTGGTGGTTTCACGGTCACCGGATACGCGGCGATTGCATCCGCCGCAGGTCGTGTTCCAGCGGCGATGTAGCCGATCGGGAGATCGAACGCATCGATAAGACGACAGATGCTCCGGGCATAGAGGTTCGTCACCGTCCGATGGGCGGTCATGAGATCGTTCTGGTTCTCACCGTTCCAGTAATCCGGATGAAACGAGACGAAGTGGGCGAGAAACACGTACTCGACGCCCATCAGGAGGAGCGAAAGGGCCTGCCCCAGCCCAGCGTAAAAGCCGTCGTTGGAACGGAGTTTCGGCATGACGCGTCCATCTCCCGTTTGTTTGGCAAAATGCTTCGCTTCAACTGCCACGAGTGGGCTTTGTTGGGTCGCCCCATCAGTCTCGCAGTAGAGCAGATCGATATCCGGCTGTATCGGGTGTTGATACTGTTTTCCGACCGCATCTGGACGCTGTCGTCCGTCCAACACCTCGATCATTTCCCACAGATTGACTTCCCGTCGCGCCCACACCGACTCGTCTTCTCGTAACCGGCCGATAATGCCGCTGACGATATTCGCTTCCTGAACGTTGTCGGGGGGAGCGTGGTCGTATATTTTCACCGGCGTTTCAGAAAACAGATCTATAAATCGCTCGTACGGTTGCTCTCCCATACCGGTTCCTCTCGTACGGCACGTGTATCGCTTGTGGCAGATCGGACGACGACGGGACGGCCCCATCGGCTGTGATGGTACCGTCGCTGCAAGCACGGTTTCGTCCATCGATCTGTCAGCACCAATACATGGGAAGAAAACCGATCAGCGCCTGCTACGAACGACGATCGACATCGCGCATCTCGTCGCGCGGAATCAGTGAGTAATCAGCTCCGAATCCGAGTGTTCGTCACACGGAATCAAAACGACTCCTGTTCGCGTTGGCCCTCTTGCTCCGGCGCACCCTCGTCCTGTCGGTCCTCGCCCGCCGCCGGCGGCGTTCGGTCGCTGTAGTTCTTCCGTCCGATTGCCTCGTCGCTCACCATGTTCATGATCGCCTGCTCGACCTCGTCGGCCGACTCGTACTCGTCTTCCCCCATCGGCCCGATAAGTTCCTCGAGCGTCATCGTTTCGTCGCCCATCACCACCTCCCGGTCGCCGTATTCCTCGAGGAGATCGTCCTGACTCGTCGGGTAGTCGTGGCTCTCGAGCTCGTCGTCGAGAGCACCGACATCGACGCCGAGTTCGCGGCCATTGTCGGTCATGCTCGGGCATATCGTAGCGATGGACAAACCCGTTGGGCCTGCCTTCGCGGGCTACCCGCCAACGGGTAATCGAAAGACACAATCCGGTGGCCCGGTGGATCGGTGACATGCACCGAAATCGGGACCGACCGACGGCCGGTGTCGACCCCGACGGCGACGCTCGAGGTGATAGATCTGAACGCTAACGATCGGTCGATCACGGGGTTCGTAATGGCCGCTCACGGGCTCGTCCACACCTACGAGCTGTCGATTCCGATCCTGATGACGATCTGGCTGCTCGAGTTTTCGGTGACAGCCGCGGTCCTGGGAGCCGTCGTCACCGTCGGCTACGGGTTGTTCGGCGTCGGGGCCTTGCCGGGTGGCATCCTCGTCGATCGGTACGGCTCTCGACGGCTGATCGTCAGCTGTCTCGCTGGCATGGGGCTGTCCTTCCTGCTGTTGAGCGTTTCGCCGACTGTCGTCACGATCGCGCTGGCGCTTGGCGTCTGGGGAATCGCAGCGAGCGTCTACCATCCGGCAGGACTCGCACTGATCAGCAACGGGGTTCAGGACGACGTCCGCGGGACGGCCTTTGCCTACCACGGCATGGCGGGCAACGCCGGCATCGCGTTTGGGCCGCTGGCGACCGCGCTCCTGTTGCTCGTCGTCGACTGGCGACTCGTGGCCGTCGCCCTCGCGATCCCCGCACTCGTGGCCGCTGTCGTCGGCGTCCTGGCCTCGTTCGACGAGACCGCAGCACTCGAGGCCGAGGCGGCGACACAGGACGAGCCAATTCGATCGCTCACGGCGTTTCTCGGTGGCTCCCGGCGGGTGTTTACGGTCGGCTTTACGATCGTCTTCGTGCTCGTCATGTTCAACGGCCTCTACTACCGGGGGATTCTCACCTTCCTTCCCGAGATGCTCGATGAGTTTCTCACGACGCATCTGGGGGCGATCGAACTCGGTTTCTTCGGACCTGACAGTCCCGTCGCCGACGAGTTCGATCTCGCCCAGTACGTCTACGTCGGGCTGTTGACCGTCGGCATCGGTGGCCAATACCTGGGTGGGAAACTCACCGACCGACTGCCGCCCGAACGGGGTGTGGTCGCCTGTCTGAGCGCCCTCGTGGTCATCGCGCTCGTCTACACGCCCGCTGCCGAGGCCGGCCTCGCACCCCTCGGTGCGATAAGTGTCGCACTCGGATTCGTTCTCTTTGCCTTACAGCCGTTGACCCAAGCGACCATCGCGAAGTACTCGCCGCCGGATTCGCGCGGGCTCTCGTTTGGCTATACCTACCTCGGCATCTTCGGTGTCGGCTCGCTCGGCGCGACCATCGTCGGTGGGGCGCTCACGTATGGTACTACTGTCACCGTCTTTTTGATCCTCGCCGGCTTCGCCACAATAGCCTGTACGCTCGCGATCGTCCTCGTCGCTCGAGACGGGTTCTAGTACCCCAAAGATCGATTGCAGGATAGGATCGACCCACGCTGGCGAATACGAGCCTACAGTACAGCCGTGAGGCGCCACCAGCCGTCCGAGCGTTACCGAACCGAATCGAGCAGCAGCTTCTGCTCGACTCGCTTTACTTCGTGTTGGACATCGCGGACGGCGTCGATGTTCGCCGAGACCGAACTGATGCCCTCGTTGACGAGGAACTGGACCATCTCCGGCTTCGAGCCGGCCTGGCCGCAGATGCTCGTATCGACATCGTGCTCGCGACAGGTTTCGATGACGTCGCCGATCAGTCGCAAGACGCCGGGGTGGAGTTCGTCGAACCGATCCGCGACGTTCTCGTTGTTCCGGTCGACCGCCAGCGTATACTGGGTTAGGTCGTTCGTCCCGAACGAAGCGAAGTCGATGCCCGCCGCCGCCATCTCCTCCACACAGAGTGCGGAGGCTGGCGTCTCGATCATCACGCCCCACTTGCGTTTGTCGGGGTCGATCCCCGCGTTCTCGAGTTCGCGTTTCGCCCGGTAGACATCCTCGGCGTCGTTGACCAGCGGGAACATGATCTCGACGTTGTCGTAGCCCAACTCGTAGAGCCGACGGAACGCCTCGAGTTCGTGGCCGAAGACGTCGGTCCGGTCGAGCGAGCGGCGAATGCCTCGGTAGCCGAGCATCGGATTGTGTTCGGCTGGCTCGTCCTCCCCGCCCTCGAGTTGGCGGAACTCGTCGGTCGGGGCGTCGAGGGTGCGCACGCGAACGGGTCGGGGGTAGAACTCGTCGGCGACGCCGCGGATGCCCTCGACCAGTTCCGTGGTGTAGTCGTCGGGGCTGTTGTTCGCGATGTACTGTTCGGGCGTCTGATTCAGCGAGAGAATCATGTGCTCGGTTCGGAGCAGACCAACGCCGTCGGCACCCGTCGCCGCCGCGCGCTCGGCGGCTTCCGGAATCGAGACGTTGACTTTGACCTCCGTGGCGGTCATCGGCTTGACCGGCGACTGCGGGCGGACCTCCTCGACGGGTTCGGTCTCCTCGTCGGGGTCGACCTCGCTCCCCTCGAGGACTGCGCCTTTGTCGCCGTCGAGTGTAACGACGCGGCCGTCCTCGAGGATCGAGGTGGCGTTGCCGGTGCCGACGATGGCGGGGACGCCCAGTTCCCGGGAGACGATGGCGGCGTGGCTGGTCATGCCGCCCTCGTCAGTGATGATGCCCGAGGCGCGTTTCATCGCAGGCACCATGTCGGGCATGGTCATCTCGGTGACGATGACATCGCCCTCGCTGACTTTCGCGAGATCGTCGAGTTTCGTGACGATCTTCGCGGGCCCGGAGACGGTGCCCGGACTCGAGCCCAGCCCGTCGACGATGACATCGCCGGAACCGCTCCCGGTCCCCGTCTTGGCGCCGGTCGCTTGGGTGCCGCTGCCGTCGGTGACGCCGTCGACTGGATCGGCGGTTGCGTCTGTGGCGTCGGCGTCGTCGGCGTCGTCGATCGTCGTGATCGGGCGCGACTGCAACATGTAGATCTCGTCGTCGGCGATCGCCCACTCGACATCTTGGGGATCACCGTAGTGGTCTTCGACGTGTTCGCCGAGTTCGACGAGACCGTCGATTTCGTCCTGGTCGATGACGCGCGCGTTGCGTTTGTCTTCGGGGACCGCGCGTTCGATCGTCTCGCCAGTGTCCTCGTCTTTGACGTGCATGACCTTCTTGTCGGCGACCGTGACATCGACTTCTTCTTCGTCACGTGGGATGACGTAATTGTCCGGTGAGACGGCACCCGAGACGACGGCTTCGCCAAGCCCCCAGGCAGCTTCGATGATCATCGTCGGCTCGCCGGTCGAGGGATGGCTGGTGAACATGACGCCGGATTTTTCGGCGTCGACCATCTGCTGGACGACGACGGCGATGTTGACCGTCGAATGATCGAACCCCTGCTCCTGGCGGTAGTAGATCGCTCGCTGTGTGAACAACGACGCCCAACACTCTCGAACGCGATCGAGAAGGTTTGCCTCGGTGACGTTCAGAAACGTCTCCTGCTGGCCGGCAAACGAGGCGTCGGGCAAGTCCTCTGCCGTCGCCGAGGAGCGAACCGCGACGAAGGCCGCCTCGTCGTCTTCACCAACCTCGTGGTAGGACGCGAGGATTTCCTCGCGAAGCTCGTCGGGAAACGGCGTCTCGAGAATGAGTTCCTGTGCGCGCTCGGCGGCGTCGGCCAGCGCGGTCGAATCGTCGGCATCGACGTCGACGACCTCGAACAGTTCGTCGTCGATGTCGGCCGATTCGATGAACGATCGGTACGTCCCCGCGGTCACCACGAACCCCGGTGGGACTGGCAATCCAGCACCAGTAAGTTCGCCCAGGGAGGCACCTTTGCCGCCGACCGTCTCGAGGTCGTCGGCGCTGATCTCGTCCAGCCAGAGTACAGCCATTGCTATCTACGTGGACTGGTGAGTGAATAAAGAAGGTTGCGAACGATAGCCACGATTCGCAACTCGCCCTCGAATGAGTTTTGGGCGTAACTGGCGAATTTCGCCAGTCGGTCCCGAGCCGTCCGGCATTCGTCGAGCCGATATCGTTATATTCGCTGCACGCCCCGGGGACGTGTGGAGGTTACACCCGGACCCAACGTCCGATTTGTCCCCTCTGATACCAATGACTCCTCCAGAAACCACTCGAGACTCGACACGTCAGCCCTCCTTCGAAGACGCACTCGAGGCCCTCGTGGTCAGTGCCTTTGCCAACAACGAACGGGTCGAAGGGGAGTGGCAGATTGTCACGCCGCTGACGGCCGCGCCAAACTGGCTCGTCACTGTCGAAAAAGTCTACGACGACGAGGAACCGGCGTACGATCCCGATCTTCTCGAGTGAGACGGTCGCTATGGGAAGTATATCAGCTCTCGATGACAGTCTCCGTAATATTCAGTTTCGAGAACCAGAATTTATTTGTATTCGCCGGCTAGTTATCAATCAACGCTCCGCTGAAGTCGCGTAATGACGAGTTAGTCGCGGGGACGCCGCGTAAGCCGAGTACGGAGTCAGCATGAAGTCCTACGCAATCGATCCGGACGACGGTACTGATAGTCCCGACATCGACCCGACGACGATGTTCGACGTGCTCTCGAACGAACGCAGACAGCATGCATTACGGTATCTTAGCCACAAACCAGCTGCAGTCCCGCTCGGTGATGTCGCCGAATACATCGCCGTCCACGAAGGCGAGCCGACCAGGGACCGATACGAGCGGGTTCTCACCGGCCTCTACCACCTGCATCTCCCACACCTGCTCGAGGCGGCTCTCGTCACCTACGACGACGACCAACAGACGGTCGGACTGCGCGTCGACGACGACGAACTCCGCCCCTATTTCGACCTCCTGACGACGGCCGAGTGATTTCGTTCGGAGCGCTGTCCGGCAGTATCGGCGACCCCCCGACCAGTCTATAATTTCGCCGGTAGATCCCCGCCCCAGACCGTATCAGGCCTCGAGAATCTCGTCGTCCTCGTCGTCGGGAACGACGAGCGATCCGTCCAGTGCGGTCACCCCGCGACCGCCAACCCGCACGCGCTCGTCGAGTCGAACGCGGACCGTCCCCGGCCGGTCGACGTAGTGACCTTGCTCGAGTCGTACCTCCTCGGGCAGATCGCCGTCGAACGCGCCAAAGTGCTCGAGGTAGGCAGCGACGGCGCCACTCGCGGTGCCGGTGACGGGGTCTTCGGGGACGCCCGCACCCGGTGCGAACATCCGGCCGTGCAGCGTCGACTCGGCCTCGAGGGCGTCGAAGGTAAAGCAGTAGATCCCAGTCGCTTCGATGTCGTCGGTTAGCGCTTCGATCGTGGCCATGTCGGGGTCGGCGTCGCCGAGGTCGGACAGATACGTAATCGGCGCGATCAGGAAGGGGAGCCCGGTCGAGGCAACGGCCAACGGAATATCGTCGCTGGCACCCTCAAGGGCGGCCTGTTGGACACCCAACGCATCGGCGACCCGGTCGTAGCCGACCTCGACCGTGCGAATCCGGGGCTCGTCCTGGGTCATCCAGACGGTACCATCCGATTCGACCTCGATCTCGAGGACGCCGACGTTCGTCTCGAGCGTCGTCGTGCCGGGTTCGAGACCCTCATCCTGTAAGTGGGCGAACGAGCCGATCGTCGCGTGCCCACAGAGGTCGACCTCCTGGGTTGGGGTGAAATAGCGGATGCGGCGGTCGGCCGCCTCGCTCGAGCGCAGGAACGCCGTTTCGCTGACGGCCAGTTCGGCGGCGATCGACTGCATCTGTGCTGGCGAGAGTTCGTCGGCGTCGGGGACGACGCCCGCGGGATTGCCGGCGAGAGGCTCGTCCGTGAAGGCGTCGACCTGGAGGACGCGGGTCGTTTGCATACGGTGTGCATCGCTCGAGGCGCGTATGAATCCTGTGCTCCGTGTGCTCGACATCTCGCCGCGTTCGGCCGACCGACTGGTTTTCGTTGCCCGCCCTCGAGCAGTTGCCAAAGAATATCAACGATCCTGCCGAACAGACGGTCACTAGTATGTCTTTCGTAGACGCAGGTGATCGGCGTCGATGCTGAATCCGGTTCGCGTCGACGCGGTCGTCGATCTGGCCTACGGCGCACTGATCGCGCTCTCGATCGTACTGATCATGGTCCTCGAGACGAACATCGGGATCGCCTTCGGTGTGGGCGTCTTTGCTTCCTACGTCGTCCACGTCGTCTGGAAGATGGCCCGATTTGACCCCGACTGGATGACCCGGACCGTCCAGGAGACCGTCCAGGAGACCGTCGGCGAAACCGTCGAAAAGCAGGTCGACGAGTCGGTCGAGAAGACGGTCGGCGATACCGTCGAGGAGACCGTCCAGGAGACCGTCGGCGAGTCTGTCGAGCGGACGGTCGGTGAAACCGTCGAGAAGCAAGTCGAGGAAGTGCAGGCCCAGGTCGAGCAAACGGTCGGTGAAACCGTCGAGAAACGGGTCGGCGAAACAGTTGAGGAGACAGTCGGTGAAACGGTCGAAGAAACCGTTCAGGAGACCGTGGGTGAAACAGTCGAGGAGACAGTCGGTGAAACGGTCGAAGAAACCGTTCAGGAGACCGTGGGTGAAACAGTCGAGGAGACTGTGGGTGACACGGTCGAGGAGACCGTCGAGGAAACGGTCGGCGAGACGGTCAAAGAACAGGTCGAGGAAGTCCAGGCGCAGGTCGAAGCCGTCGACGAGCGGGTCGATCGTCGCCCTCGAGAGGACGAGGTCGAAGAACTCGTCGAGGAGTCGGTCGAGGGCGAGTCGGAATCCTAGCAGCTCGAAGACCGAGCTCTTACCGGACGATCGTCACCGGTACCGGCGCTCGCTTCGACACCGTCTCGGCGACGTTCCCGACGAGGTATCGGCGGGTCGCCCGGTTCCAATCGGACCCGTGACTACCGATCACGATCGCATCGTAGTCGTCGGCCCGGTCGAGAACGTGTCGCGCCGGGTGGCCGACGCCGACGGTCGTCTCGATCTCTCGGTCGCGGTCGGCGGCGATATCCCGAGCCCGCTCGAAGACCGACTCGGCGCGGGCCTCGGCGGCCTCCTCGAGGTCGTCCTCGAGGGAGAGCCCCACCGCATCGCCCATCATCATCGACGGCACGCCGACGACGTGAACGACGGTTATCTCGGCGTTCGGATGGTTCTCGAGGGCGTACTCGAGGGCGTTGCCGGCGTGCTCAGAGTCGTCCATCGGGACGAGAAGGCTCGAGAGCATACGCCGCCTACACCGACCAGCGACGTAAGTCCTCAGGATCGGCCACTCGTCAGGCGACCCCCGGCACGAGCGTGAAGAAGCCGTAGGCCAGCAGCGTGGACATCGATGGGCCGATGATCCACATCGAGACGTACTTGATGATCGCTCGCGGGTTGAACAGGTTGGCCCCCTCAAGGACCTCGTCGGATTCGGCCTCGCCGATCGGGGGTGCGTTTTCGCCTTCTTGCTCGTCCGTGACGATCGCACCGACGGCGATCTCGTGAGTTGTGTCGCCGGTGACTGCCTCGCGGACGGTGACCGGGCGGGTCGCGCGCCCCCAGCCGATGCCGACGATCGTCATCACCGTCGCCATCACGAGGCTGATGGGGATCCCGATCCAGGAGAGGGCGGTCGTGATCGTCGAGGCCGTCGCCATGACGAACAGCGCCGCGAGCAACGGAATGTCGCTCAGTTCGCCGCCGACCGACTCCATCGTCCGGCGAGCGATGGTGAAGCCGCCGAGGCCGATCGCGAGCGTCGCGACGATGATCGCGACATCGACGTCTAGGCCGCCTTCACCGCCGACCAACGGTGCGGCAGCGTTCGGGACGTTACTCGCACCGGCGCTGAACGCCATGTAACAGCCGATAATCACGACGACGATCGTGGTCCCGAGCTCCGACCAAGTCGTGTTCGGGCCGAGCGTCGGCGACGGAATCGTCGCTTCCCGATCCAGCGCCAGGAGCGGCCCGTCAGACGTCTCGATCGTCACGCGTCGGTTGATTGCGGGGTAGATGTAGCGGCCGATCAGCACGCCGATCCAGAGTCCGAGTATGGGCGTCACGATCCACCAGGAGATGATCTCCGCGATCGTCGCGTAGTTGAGGGTGCCGGTCGCCAATCCGAGGCCGGCGATCGCTCCGACTGTCGTCATCGACGTCGGGACGGGAACACCGAAGATGTTGGCCACGAGGATTCCCAGCCCGATAAAAAAGAGGATGGCGACGCCCGCCGATAGCGTCAGATCGATCGTGATGATGCCTTCGCTGAGCGTGTCCATCACGTTCCGACCGACGGTCCAGCCGCCGAAGAAGACGAAAAACGTCATGATCGCCGCCGCCGTCGTCTTTGTGACGATTCCAGCACCGACAGACGGGCCCCACGTGATTCCCGTCGACGAACCGCCGATATTGAATCCGACGAAAATCGAGGCGACGATACCGACGAGCAACACGGTCTCGACCATCGACAGCGACTACGATCGGTTTCCTGAAATATGCTGTCGTTCGATACTGGTTCTGCGAACGGGTAGCGGATGGAACTGGCACTCGTACAGCCCGTTGTAACGATTTCCCGGAGACCCCGACCAGCCTGCGGTTGCACCGGCTACAACGGACAGCCGTCCGAATCAATCGCTACTCGAGGGCTCGCGCTCGAGGGACGGTCCGCGGATGCTGTCGCCGGCGAGGTCGTCCGTGCGCCACGTGCCGCGTCTGAACCAGCCGATGGCGACGAGCGCGCCGACGAGGTGCGAGACGACGAAGGAAAGCCAGATCCCGGTCGGGCCGAGGACGCTCGCGCCGAGCCAGGCGACGGGAAGCTGGACCACGCCGAAGGCGACGATGACGAGTCCGGCTGCGGTCATCGTCATCCCGGCTCCCCGGAAGCCGCCCATGTAGGTGTACATGACCCCGAAGAGGCCGAAGGTTGGCGCGACGAAGTAGAGGAAGTTCGCGCCGGCGTCGACGACCGCGGGATCGTTCGTAAAGAGGGCCACGAGCGGTTCGGCCACGAGCGTCGAGAGCAGGCCGACAGTGGTGAGGCTGACGAACAGCACGAGCGCAGCGAAGCGATTCGCCGCTGCCGCCCGGTCGGGGTTGCCGGCACCGATGTTCTGGCCGGTCATCGTCTCGACGCCTTGCGAGAGCGCGACCGCCGGCAGGATGATCACCGAGAGGATGCGGGTCCCGATGCCGTAGGCTGCGACGACCGGCGTCGAAAACAGCGCGACGATGAACAGCAACAGGGTGATCGAGAGCGCGCGGCTGGCTCCCTCGACGGACGCCGGCAACCCGAGCCGGACGAGTTTCCAGCCGTAGCTCAGATCGGGCACCATCTGTGAGAGACGAATCCGAACCCCGCGATAGCCCCGGAACATCAGCCAGAGCCCGAGCACGAGCGTGACGGCTCGAGCGAAGATGGTCGCGTAGGCGGCGCCGGCGATGCCGAGTTCGGGGAACGGGCCGACGCCGAAGATAACTAGCGGGTCCAACACGATGTTGATCACGACCGAGACCAGCATGATCAGCATCGGCGTCACCGTATCGCCGTAGCCCCGCATGAGCGAGATGAACATGAAAAAGCCGAAGACGAAGACGAGCCCCAGCGAGTAGATTCGCATGTAACTCGTCGCGGCCGCGACAACCGCGGGTTCGGCGCCGAACAGTGCGAGCAGGTCCTCGACGACGAAGTAGCCGCCAACGCCGATCGCGAGGGCCCCGATGATCGAGAAGACGACGGTCTGGGAGGCCGCGTACTCCGCGTCGGACTCGCGGTCGGCACCGATGTACTGGGCGACGAGGATGCTCCCGGCGACCGACAGCCCCATGGCGACCGAAATCAACAGGAAGACGATCGGAAACGCGAAGCTGATCGCCGCGACCTCGGTCGTCCCATACCGGCCGAGCCAGAACGTGTCGGCGACGTTGTACGCCGTCTGGAGGACGTTCGTGATGATCAGCGGAATCGATAGATACAACAGTGGCGTGACGATGCCGCCGGAGGTGAGGTCAACCTCCTCGCGGTCCAGAAACATCCGCTCGAGGTGGTCCCGAACGGTCACTGCAGCCTCCGTCTCGACCGACCCTGCCGTAACTTCGGTATCGCTTTGCGCTCAGCCACTACCCTAACTAACCGGTCAGTCAGGTAAGTATGTTCTGTTCGCAGAATAGCATGTTCCGTGCGGGCAGGTATCGCGGCGGACGCGAGACCGTGTCTCATACGGTTTACTGTAAGTCATTGCCGGCGCAACCGCGACCCGGGCGGCGGTTGCGCCGGTAAATCGTTACAGCAATCCGTATCAAACGCGTGGGTGTACAGCGATCAGTCGTCGCTGGCTCCCTGTGTACTCGAGTCCTCGCTCGAGCGGCCACGAGCAGCGTCGTCACCGATCGAGTCGGCTAGTTCGAGGAAATCGCCACTCGAGTCGTGGGTCCCGACCGGCGGCAGGTTGACCGCGGCGGCGGCCGAAGCCTCGAGGTCGGTCGTGGTCTCGAGAGCCGCCATCTCGCCGCTCTCGAGGTCCCGTGCATCCTGGTCGATGCGCATCGAGCAGAACTCGACGCCGCACATCGAGCAGAAACGGGCGTCCTTGTAGTTGTCTTCGGGGAGGGTCTGATCGTGATACTCGCGGGCGCGGTCGGGGTCGAGCGCGAGGGCGAACTGCTCGCGCCAGTCGAACTCGTAGCGGGCCTCCGAGAGGGCGTCGTCCCAGTCGCGTGCGCCGGGTCGACCGTTACCGACATCGCCCGCGTGGGCGGCGATCCGGTAGGCCGCGAGGCCGTCGCGGACATCTTCTTCCGTGGGGAGGCCGAGGTGTTCTTTCGGCGTGACATAACAGAGCATCGCCGCACCGGCCTGGGCCGCCATCGCGGCGCCGATAGCGCTCGTGATGTGATCGTAGCCGGGCGCGATGTCGGTTACGAGCGGCCCGAGGACGTAGAACGGCGCGCCGTCACAGATCGACTGCTGGCGCTCGACGTTCTCGGCCACCTTATTCATCGGCACGTGGCCGGGGCCCTCGACCATCACCTGGACATCGTGGTCCCAGGCCCGGCGAGTCAGTTCGCCGAGCGTATCGAGTTCGGCGTACTGGGCCTCGTCGCAGGTGTCGGCCAGACAGCCAGGCCGGAGACTGTCGCCGAGGCTGAACGTGACATCGTGTTCGGCGAAAATCTCACAGATCTCGTCGTAGACCTGGAAGAGCGGGTTCTGTTCGCCGTGGGTCTCCATCCACGAGGCCATGATCGAGCCACCGCGGGAGACGATACCCGTTTTCCGGCCGTCAGTCAGGGGCAGGTGCTCGGCCAGAATTCCCGCGTGGATCGTCATGTAGTCGACGCCCTGTCTCGCCTGCTTTTCGATAACCTCGAGTAACAACTCAGGTGTCAGATCCTCGGGACTCCCCGCACGCTTGACGGCCTCGTACAGCGGCACCGTCCCGAGTGGCACGGGTGAGTACTCGAGGTGTGTCTCACGAATCTCGTCTAAGTCGCTGCCCGTCCCGAGATCCATCACCGTATCCGCGCCGTAGTGAACCGCGGTGTGGAGCTTCTCGAGTTCGGTCTCGAGGTCGCTCGTGGTCTCGCTGTTGCCGATGTTGGCGTTGACCTTCGTCGCGAACTCGCGGCCGATGATCATCGGATCGAGCGCGTCGTGGTGGCGATTGGCCGGGATGACGGCCTGTCCGTCGGCGATCTGTTTGCGAACGAACTCGGAGTCGCGGTGCTCGCGTTCGGCGACCCGTTCCATCGCGTCGGTTACCGTCCCTGCTCGAGCGGCTGCAATCTGGGTGTTCGCCATCGATAACTAGGTTGTACTATCCAGTTATAAATAGCTGTCCCGTCGAGAGACGCCGCCGCTGATCGGACGATGCCCGGTCTCGAGGACCCACGTACTCGACGGGCTGTGTCTTCGAGGGAACCCGGCCCGTCGGATCGTACTCGAGCGGGTGATCGGAATCTCGAGGAGGCGACCGCAGACCGGTGTTCGAACGCGCCGACCCGGAAAATGTCACAACGTTTATTGTGCGATCGAGACCATCGCCGAGCATGTCCCTCCGCCACGCGTTCACGTCGTTGCTCGCCGCCCTGCTACTGCTCCCCGGGACGGCCGTCGCACAGGCCGACGGCGGGGAGTCGATGCTCGAGGGCGTAGTCGCGCTCGTCGTCATCGGGCTCCTGATCTACGGGGCCAACGTCGTCTTCTCCGCGGGCTTCGGACTCGTGGTGATGGCCGTTTCGACGGTCGTGGGCTCGGGTTCGTACGTTCGGTCGATCGAGCACCGAATCTACGACCGGCCCGTTCGGTCGAGTGTCCTCGGGATCGGTGCTCTCGTCGGCGGCCTCGCCGGACTGCTCGCACTGTCGCTTGTGGTCCTCCTGCTCGTCGAGGTTGGGCTGCCGGAGCCAACCGGTCTGCTCATCATGATCCCCTTCCTGCTCGGGATGCTCTTCGTCTACGTGGGTGTCACACTCGGCATGATCACGATCGGCGCGTATCTCCTGGGTCGGCTCCGGGGCGGCGAGGCGAACCTCTGGCTCGCCGTCGTGGTGGGCGCACTCGTCGTCAATATTCCGGGACTCAATCTCGTACTCGGCTTCGTCGCGCTCTTTACGGGCACCGGCGCGATGGTCGGTCATCTGTGGCAGCGCCGCCGTGGCGGTGCCGGTAGACCGGACTCACCGCAATTGATCGACGGGTAACCTCCTTGGACAACGCGACCGGAAAGCAGCCACAGCGATCGACGACCGGTGACGAGTCGCGACTAGCCGTGTCCAGAGACGGTCTATCGAGGGCACGTATCGTGTCCCACCGAGCCGTGTTTCAGCCCACTTATGAGGATCGCTGATGGCTAGACGAGTAGGAGACACGATGTCCGACCTACCGGACGATTTCGACTGTACGATCACGAACTGGGAGTACATCTACGGGCTGTGTCGCGACGTGAGCGACGACGTTCGCCGCGATGAGTTCGAACCCGACGTCGTCGTCGCGCTGGCACGCGGAGGCTGGTTCGCGGGCCGGTGTCTCTGTGACTTTCTCGGACTCGACGACCTGACGAGCCTGAAGATGGAACACTACGTCGGCACCGCCGAAACGTCGGGAGAGCCGACCGTTCGCTATCCGATGCCCGAGGGAAGCGTCGAGGGGAAGGATGTCCTCATCATCGACGACATCGCCGATACTGGCGGCTCGATCGAACGCGCCCACGAGTACGTCACCAACCGCGACGCCGACGAGGTCCGGACCGCGACGCTCCAACTGCTTGGCACCAGCGAGTTCGAACCCGATTACGTCGGCGAATCCCTCGCCGAGTGGACGTGGGTCGTCTACCCCTGGAACTTCATCGAAGACATGATCGACCTGCTCTCGAGTGCGATGGCCCGCGCCGACCAGGAGGCGTTCACCCCGGACGAACTCCGCCACTATCTCGCCGCGTTCCACGACGTGCAACGCATCGAGATGGAGATTGCCCAGCCCGACCGGCTGACAGAAGTACTCACCGAGATGGAACGTCGCGATATCGTCGACTCGAACGACCACGGCGAATGGCGCCTGCTCGAGGACTGATACGGATTGCTGTAACGGTTTACCGGTGCAACCGCAGGACGGGACGCGGTTGCACCGGAAACGACTTACAGTAAACCGTATGAGACCGTTTACTGGCCGTCAGTTCCGGCCCACCCGCGACCCGGGGCGACGGGTGCGTCGGTAAACCGGTACAGAATCCGTCTAAAGTGGCGCGCCGACGAGGACGAGTTTCGCGCGCTCGTCGCCGCGGTTGTGGAGCTGTCGGCTCTCGTCGAAGTCGAGGCGGATCATCTCGTCAGTATCGAGTGCGACGGTCTCGTCGCGGTCGGTCAGTTCGACCTCGATGCTTCCCTCGGCGACGTAGTATATCTCTTCCTGATCGGTGTGGGTTTCGTCGTGTTCTTTCCCCTTCCCGCCGGGCTCGAGTTCGAGGATCGAGAAGCCGACGTGGTCGGTTTCGAGTGCGTCCTTGAGAAACCACATACCGCCGAACTCCTCGGGGACGACTGACTCCGGGTCGGTCTTCGCTGCGGTGTCGTAGCCCATAGCCGACGGGACGCGTGCCAGCCCTAAATTGCTGCGGGATCCGGAACCCGACGGGCGAACGGTCTCACTGCGCCCGGCCGTCAGAACGGTCCCAGCCACGACAGCTCCTCGGGCCGGCGGTCCGGCTCGAGGTCGTCGGGCAACGTCTCCCACGAGAGCGTGTCCTCCCCGGGTTCGGCGTCGGTCTCGAGATCGGGATCGTCCGCGGGTGGGTAGTCGCGGGACGCGGCCGGCGGGCCGTCGTGTGCATAAACGCCCTCGGGGTGGTCGACGGTCCAGACGTGCATCATACACGGCGTTCGACACGGCAACTCGAGGTCGCCGTCGGCGTACGATCGCCCGTAGACCTGCTGGTAGAACCACCACGCGAACCGGCCGGGGAGGCCGGCGTGGTAGTGCCAGGGCGAGCAGCGATCCGGGTCGCCGTCGGGGTGATCGTGGCCGTGGCCGTTCTCCGAGTGGCCATGGCCGTCCTCCGAATGGTCGTGATTACCCTCCGAGTGTCCCTCGCCGTCACCGGAATGGTGACCGTCGTGGTGATCGTCGGGGTCGTGGCCGTCGTGGTCGTGACCGTCGTGGTGGTCCCCGTGGTCGGTCGGTGGCTGTTCGTCGTGATGGCCGTCGCCGTGGTGGTCGTGACCGGGACCGTCCGCCGTGACGTCTATCGGCGCTGCCGTCGCTGCGTCCGGCACCTCGAAGCCGTCGTCGCCGGCCTCGTAGACCGGCGGCGCCTCGATCGGTTCCCCGCCTCGAGTCGCGATGAACATCACGCCGATCGATCGCCACGAGTCGTTGTCGACCAGCACCGACTCGGGTCGCGCCGGGTCGAGGACCGCGTCGTCGCCGATGTAGTCGGGACTGAGCCAGTGGGACCAGCCGTCCTCGTCGCCGAGGTCCAGCGTGTCGAAGTACGGTTTGAACCCTGCTTCCGCGAGCGCACCGGCGTCGGGATAGCGCTCTGTGAGCGTTTCCTCGACCGCCGCCTGCAATTCGAGGGTGGCCGGGTGGTCGTTCGCACAGCCCTCGAAACTTGCCCCACGGCAGTGACCCATGCTCGGGCGCAGTGTCGCGTCCGGGCAGTCGCGCTCGAGGGCGCCCCCGAGCGCTCCGTCCGGGTTCGCACTCGCCTGTCCCGTGCCGACGGCCGACGCGCCGATCGTGACGGCCGATGCCCGTAACAGCCGCCGTCGCGTGACCGACGGGCTGTCGTCGCTATCGTGCATGCGGGTACCCCGACACCGACGACATCCGTTAAGCCCTGTTGGGACTCGTCGTGACTGTCGCCGTGGCTGATGGGCAACCACGTACCGAAGGTCGTTCGGAGAGAGCCCGAGAATAGCCGCGATCGGGACGGAAATGACGGACGGCAGTCCCTCTGACGGGGCCCGTTACTCGCGAAGCGTGTCTTCGCGCTCGGTCGCTTCGAGCGTCTCGGTTTCGACGTCGGTGGCGACGACGGCGGGTTTGTACGCGCCGCCCTCGAAGAGATCGTGGTCGCTGATCGAGGACTGGACGAACCGCGTAAAGGCGCGCCGGTTGGCGGGCAGTTCGCCGTAGATGACCTCCTCCTCGACGAGGTCGTAGACCGGGATGCGCGGGGTCAACAGCGTGTTCTCGCCGACGATGCTGTTCTCGCGGACGACGAACCCACTCGTCACGCGACAGCCAGCGCCCAGCGAGACGTTGTCCTCGACGATGACGGGCGCGTCCTCGACCGGCTCGAGGACGCCGCCGATGAGCGTGTTCGCGCCGAGTTTGACGTTTGCGCCGATCTGGGCACAGGAGCCGACCGTATCACAGGAGTCGACGAGCGTGCCGTCGCCGACGTGGGCCCCGATGTTGACGAAACTCGGACTCATCATGATGCAGTCGGAGCCGAGGTAGGCACCGCGGCGGATCGTCGTCCCGTCGGGCGTGTTGCGGGTGCCACGCGCGCCGAGATCCTTGGTCTCGCGCAGTGGGAGCACGTCGTAGTGGTCGACGCCGCCGTACTCGAACGGCTGGTTCTCGCGGAGACCGAAGTTCAACAGGATACCCTGCTTGACCCACTCGTTGGCCACCCACTCGCCATCGTCTTTTTCGGCGGCGCGAACGTCGCCATCCTCGAGCGATTCGAGAAAGGCCTCGAGGGTCGCGTCGATGTACTCGTCCCCGGCGCTGGCGTCGACCTCGTCGTTCTGGTAGCGCTCCCACAGATCAGTGACGTCGGACTCGAGCGTACTCATTCGTCGATCACGTCCGCGAAGTCGTACCAGCCCGCCTTTGCTCCTGCGATCCAGGCCGCCGCATCGACTGCGCCGGCGGCGAAGACGCCCCGGTCTTCTGCGCGATGAGTCAGTCGCACCTCCTCGTGGTTGTCCGCGATGACGATCTCGTGTTCGCCGGTCACGTTGCCCGCCCGGAGGACGTGGACGCCGATCTCGCCGTCCTCGCGTGGATCGAAGCCCTCCCGGCCGTGCTTTCGGCCAGCAAAGTCGCCGTTCGCTTCGATCTCCTCGAGCAGCCGGTTCGCCGTCCCGCTGGGAGCGTCTCGCTTCGCGTTGTGATGGGTTTCGACGAGTTCGACGTCGTAGCCCTCGAGTTGCTGGACCGCGTCGCCGACGACGTTGACCAGCGCCTGCACCCCACGGGCGAAGTTCGGCGCGTGCAAGACCGGAATCTCGTCGCTCGCGGCCTCGAGGGTCGCACGCTCGTCGTCGTCGAACCCGGTCGTCCCGGTGACGAACGCGACGCCGGTGTCGACGCAGGCCTGAGCGTACTCGAGGGCCGACTCGGGACCCGTGAAGTCGATCACGACGTCGGGTTCGGACTCGGCGAGCAGCGTCGCGAACGTCTCGGCGGGCTCGAGGGAGACACCCTCGACGCTCTCGCCGTCCGGCTCACGGTTGACCGCGAACGCGACGTCACAGTCGTCGTGATCGTCGACGGCCGCCAGTACCTCTCGACCCATCCGGCCGGCCGCGCCGGTGACGGCGATACCGATCGTCATCGATCGGCCTCCGACCGCGTGTCGGGTTCGCCGCCGTCGGTAACCGCAGCGCGTTCACCCTCGAGCTCCGCGAGGACGCCCTCGAGGTCCTCGCGATACTCGTCGGCCAGTCGCGACAGCGGCGAGCGCATTCGAGCGGGACCGTAGCCTCGAATTTCCATGGCTTCCTTGACCGGAATCGGGTTGGTCTCGACGAAGAGTTCGCGAAACAGCGGGCCGAGTTCGTGATGGAGCTGCCGGGCGCGTTCGTAGTCACCGTCGAGTGCTGCACCGACCATCGCACACGTGCGCTCGGGTTCGATATTGCCGGCGACGCTGATCGTCCCCGTCCCGCCGACCGAGATGATCGGCAGCGTCATCGCGTCGTCGCCCGAGAGGACCGCAAACTCCTCGTCCATCGTCCGCTCGGCGATCTCGCCGATCTGACCGAGGTCGCCGCTTGCAGCCTTGTAGCCCGCGATGTTCTCGTGGCTGGCGAGGGAAACGGCCGTGTCGGGTTCGATGTTCCGACCCGTCCGCGAGGGGACGTTGTAGACGATCTGTGGCAGGGAAACGGCGTCGGCGATCGTCTCGAAGTGCTCGATCAGCCCGCGCTGTTCGGGCTTGTTGTAGTACGGCGAAATCAGGAGGAGGCCGTCCGCGCCCGCCTCGGCCGCACGTTCGGAAAGCTCGAGCGCTTCGCGCGTGTTGTTCGAGCCCGTCCCTGCGACGACGGGAACGTCGTCGACGGCCTCGATGACGGCCTCGACGACCTGGACGTGTTCGTCGTGGGTCAGCGTCGCCGACTCGCCGGTCGAGCCGACGGGGACGAGACCGTCGACACCCGCTGCCTCGAGGCGTTGGGCGTCGGTTCGCAGCGTTTCGAAGTCGATCTGTTCGTCGTCGTCGAAGGGCGTACACATGGCCGGGAAGACGCCCGAGAGGTCGAGTTCAGTCATGATTGCGTGCTGGATTGTCGTTGGAACGTCGCTGTGTCGTCTCAGTCAGCGAACCTGGAGTCGTCGGTCGAACGTGGCGAGCCAAACCGCGCCCGAGACGGGGGTGCCACGCCCGCCTCGAGCACACTCACACACGTTTGCGTTTCGGAAAACGAGGGGACGCGCCGCTCCCGTCGCGGTCGACGACCACCGAAGCGACGCGGCACATACTCGAGCAAGACACGTGCGGTAACTTATCCGTTTTGACTTCCGTCGACCGCTGGCGCCGGTATCGGTCCCGTCGTCGGAAATCCTCCCCGGGACCGGCGACCTTTATTAGATCGAAGCCCAACGATCGGATGCATATGAATAAGACTGGCTTGCACCTGCGAATGGCGGTCGTGGGAAGCATGCTGTTTGGCCTCTATCTGGTCGCAGCGTGGTTCATCTCGCTGTTCTTGGGGGTTGACTTCCTCTTCATCCTGGTCCCAGGGATCGTCTTGCTCCCTGCCGTCCAGTACAAACTCGGCAAGTACATGGCGGTCAAGACCTCGGGTGCGGAAGATATGCCCGAGGAAGGACAGTACAAAAAAGTCCACCAGATGACCGAATCGCTGTGCCGTGATATGGGGATGGACAAGCCTCGGCTCATGGTCGCCGAGATGGGCGTTCCAAACGCCTTCGCGACCGGCCGGAAGGGGTCCGGCGTCGTCGTCGTCTCGAGCGAACTCATGCGTCTACTCGACGACGACGAACTCGAGGGCGTCGTCGCCCACGAGCTGGCCCACTTGAACAACCGGGACACGATCATGATGACGATCGGCCAGTCGATCGCGACGATCGTCGGCTACGCCGTCTTCTTCCTCGTCCAGGCGCTGGGCGAGAACAATCCAGGGAGTTTTATCATCGCGATGATCGCCTCGACTGTCGCGAACTTCCTCGTGATGATCCTCGTAATGGCCATCTCCCGGTACCGCGAGTACATCGCCGACGACACCGCACGCCAGTACATCGGCAGCGGCGATCCGCTCGCGCGAGCCCTCGAGAAGATCTCCCAGGGAGCCCAAAATCGCGACCCGAAAATCGAGGACAGCGGCGTCAACGCACTCTGTATCTTCAACGCCGACACGAGCATGCTCCAGCAGGTCTTCTCGACGCATCCGCCGACCGAAAAACGGATCGAGAAACTCCGAAACTGACGACGACTTCGATCTCCGAGCCGGACGTGTTGGCGATCGAACGACAACACGAGTGTTTATATTCAGGGGAGAAGGAAAAGTATTTAGCGGCTGCAGCGGTGGATAGTACCGCGACGAACGCAGCCGTTTAGGGTCGGTCGACAGGCCACCCGACAGGAAGACAGGGAACGGCGTGTGCGTCGTCACCGCCTTCGATTTTCGTGCAGTCGTCCCAGAGGGACGATCGTAGCCCGGTGGCGGTGGGCCCGCGATCGTCCTGCGAACTACGGGAGACCGGGACAAAAACCGTCTCGTACGGTGTAGTATTGCCTCGTACCGGTGATCGCTGGACCTATTCGAGCGACCACCGTACAGAACGCCACCACTCCGTCTCAGAAATCGTCGATGACCGGAATGCCGTCGGTTTCGTAGTCGGTCATCGCCGCGAGCGTGTCCGAGACATCCTCGAGCGCGATCGTCTCCGAGACGACGGCTTCGGGACGCAGTTTACCGGTCGAGACCATCCGGAAGATTTCGTCGTAGCGCGTCGGCGGCATGCCGAAGGAGCCGATGAACTCGATCTCCTGCATGACCATCGCGTCGGAGGGAACCTGGATCATCCCCTGTTCGTCCTCGGTCGTGAGCCCGACCTGGAGGTGCTGGCCGCGGGTCCCGAGACTCTGGATCGAGTTCGCGCTCGTCGTCTGGATGCCCAGCGCGTCCATCGAGATGTCGGCCCCGCCGTCGGCGATCGCTTTGACTTCCCCGGGTACGTTGTCGGCGTCTGCAGCGTTGACCGTCTCGGCGGCTCCGAGTTCGCGTGCCGTCTCGAGTTTGCCGTCGTCGAGATCGACCGCGATTACGTTCGCCCCGAGTGCGTCGGCGATGTGGACCGCCGAGAGGCCGACGCCGCCGACGCCGTGGACCGACACCCAGTCACCCGCGCTGATGTCCGCACGGTGGGCCAGCGCGTGGAACGAGGTCATGAACCGGCAGCCGAGCCCGGCCATGTCGACCGAAGAGACGCCCTCGGGAAGTTCGACCAGGTTGTGATCGGCGAAGGGGACGTGGACCTGCTCGGCGAAGGCTCCCTGGACGAACTCGACGAACCCAAGCGGCATCACGTTCTCGCAGGTGTTCGAAAATCCTCGCCGACACTCCGGGCAGGTGCCGTCGCCCAGGTTGAACGGCACCGCGACGTGGTCGCCTTCCGAGACGCCGGTTACCTCCTCGCCGACGGCGACGACCGTGCCCGCGGGTTCGTGTCCGAGGATCTGTCCAGGCTGAGTCTCGATACCGAGCCAGCCCCAGTCACCCTGCCAGCCGTGCCAGTCGCTGCGACAGACGCCACAGGCTTCCACGTCGACGACCGCACCGTTCGGGTCGGGGTCGGGTGCGTCGACATCTTCGATCGAAAGCGGTTCGCCGTGTTCTTCGAGGACTGCTGCGCGCATACCGTTCGTGTCTACTGTTACCAACACCCAAATAGTTACGCCACGGGCAGCCGTCTCGAGACCGGTATCAGGAACTCGAAACGAAATTACCGTACCGGAACGGACCTCGCGTTAGTCGAGGACATCCATCGCACCCTCGAGCTCGAGGGGGACCGATCCCTTCCGATAGCCTTCGACGTGGCCGTTCGGACGACTGCGATAGACGACGGCCGGGCGGTGATAGACGTCGGGTCGTTCGCCGCGGACGGCCTGCCAGTCGTCGTCGCGGAAACTCGAGCAGTCGACGAACAGTACGGCGCCGCCGCCGTGTTTGGCGAGTTGGCCGTCGGATTTGGTCTCGGCTGTATCGCGGACGGCGGCAACCGGACCGGCAGCCACGCGGTTTTTCGGCGGCTGCGGGCGAGTGACCTCGACAAGCACGTTCGTGTCACCGTCCGAGGCACGAAAGTCCAGCGAGTGACCGGTCGTGACCTCGATTTCGGGTTCGATCTGGTAGCCCGCATCGGTGAGGATCTTCGCGGCGATAAATTCACCCATCGCCGCGCTCATCCGGACGCGATCCACGTGATCGCTGGTGCCGAGTTTCCCGGACATGACGTGACGGTGGGGGTCGAGAACCCCGGTCGAAAGAAAGTCCTCGAAGAAGCGGGTCGTCTCGCGGCGACCGGCGTCGGGAAAGCCAGCGGCGTGTTCACGAAAGAACGCACGAGTCGCCTCGCGGCCGTCTTTTGACATGAATACGGGGAGGAAAAACCACGAGATGTGGGGATAGTCGGCGAGCCACGGATCTTCCTCGTGCAGCGTCGCGAGCAGTTCCCGTTTGGTCCAGCGTGCGACGTGATAGGGGACCTCCTGCCAGCCGAACTTGTCGGTCTTCCACAGCGAGGACGGCGTCTCGGTGTTTCCCATCCAGTAGGCGTCACCGTTCTTCCGGGCGAACAGCGCCAGATCGCCGTTTTGCATCTCGAAGCGATGGGTCTCCCAGTCGGCGCCGATCTCGAAGCGCGGCGACACTGCTCGAGCGCCAATGTTCGATCGGAGCGGCTGCAAAATCTGCTGTCTCACCCGTTGCTCACTCCAGGACTCGGGCGAGTATCGAAAGCGAAGCGGCCGTGCCACGGGCGTCTATACGAAACGGGATCGGATATACTGTTCGTTGTCCCTGCTCCGAAGACGCCGCTTCGAGTCCCCCGACAACCGGCGACTACGATCGGTGAACGACCGTTACATTCATGTGTGGCAGGTACCAACGTGTGTATACTTACCATGTCAATGGGTGCCTATGATGAAGACGAACACGAGCGCCGGGAACACCAGGCCTCGAGAGTGGATGCGGATTTCGACGACGAGCGGACGATCTATCACGGACAGGTCGAGTACGATGCCGGCGACTCTACGGACGAACTGCTGAACAAGTTCGAGGAGATCAAGTCGGACTAGTGGTCGACCGACTCGGCCGCTTTTTTCCACACTGAGGTTGACGGTCACCAGCTGTAGCGTCGCGGCTATCGGCCGCGTCGACCGTCGAACACGGTGACTATCGACCGTCGTCACTCCGTTCGCCGTCGATCGTTTCCCAGCCAGGTGTTTCGGGCGCGCCGCGGGCGTCTTCGATCGTCCTCGCGAGTTCGGGGTCCGGAACCGCCCCGCCCGCCCGAATCCGCCGTCGCTGCCACGCTCGGATAGCGGGCCCGACCCACGAGCCGGGGTCCTCGTCGGTGTCGGTATCGGTGCGATCGGTCGTGACGGCCTCGAGCGCCCGCGCCCTCCCCCACTCGTAGTGAAAGTCCGAAATCGCGAGGGTCCCGGTACTCGAGGCGGCGGCGACCGCGAGACACTCGGCGCGATCCTCGGGCGTCGATTCGCCCACAACGAGGCGGTCGATCGCACCCTCGAGGGCGTCGGGATCGGGGTGACAGAAGCACTTCTCACCGATTGCCTGGGGCCCGAGCAAGAGATTCTCGAGGTCGGTCTCGATATCGGCCTCGAGCAGCCGATCGCCGCCGAAGGTCGCCTCGACGCGTTCGCACTCGGTCTCGGCCTCGAGGGCGAGCGTGTGCTCGGGATAGGCCCCGCACTCGGCGGGAAACAGGTCGTGCTCGTAGAGGCGACACTGCAGCGTCGTCGGATCGAGGAAGATACAGGTCGGTAACCACGCGGGCTCTTTACGGCCGAACGGGGCGACCGGCTTCGGCGGCTTGCAAAGCCCGACGAGGAAGACCGGTCGACCGGCGATAGCGGCGATCGATCGGCCGTCGACCTCGACTGCAGCGTCCGCGTCACCGGCCATCCAGAATCGCGGCGTCAGGGCCGCCGCGTAACCCCCCTCGAGGAACGCCCGAATCTCGTCGCGGGCCAGCGGGACGAAGTTCGGATCGTCGTCGAGGGGCTCCCGAAACCGATCACCCTCGAGGCGAGCGCCGACCGTCTCGTGGTCGGTCGCAGAATCGTCCTCGTGGTCGTCTCCGGGGTCGATACCGTCCTCGTCCGCGACCATCTCCGACGCCTCGAGCAACGGTCGCCAATCCATACAACAGCCCGCACAGCCGGCACAGTTCACCTCCATGGGCGCGCTACGGCGTCGAACCAGATAACGGATCGGTGGGGAACGACTTTCATCGCCCACCACCTACGTTCGCGTATGGTAACGAACTCCTGTGACGGCTGCGGCCGAACGGTCTCCGTTGCGGGCGGCATGGAAAACATCTGGACCTTCGGTGAGGACGACGGCAGCGAGGGGACCGCGATGACGCTGGAACTCGCGGACGGCACCAGCCACCTGCTCTGTTATCCGTGTCTCGAGGCACTTCCCGAGGAGCCGACCGCCGACGATATCGCCCGCCTCGAGCAGGTCGACGCGGAAACGTCGACACTCGAGGTGTGAGACGTTTTGAGACGGACTGCTGGACGGGTAGCGGAACGGCCGCGAGCCGCATTCCGGTCGTTCCGCTAACACGTTACAACAGACCGCACGAAAGGACAGGGGTGGGTAGGGGTACAGAAGGCAGACACTGGCGGCGGCCCGAACCCAGTCCGGGCCGACTGCAACTGCAACCGCAAGCGGAAGGGGTGGGAATTGAACGCCACGAGGCTGTGAGGCCGCCGCGGGCCGAATGGCACCGCGGTGCTCTACCGCTGAGCGACCCTTCCGCACGTCGATTCGATGGCGGAGTTGGTATTTGTAATCGGTCGGCTACCGTCGCGTAAGTGTCGCCTACGCCTTCGAAATCACGTAGAGGCCGACGTATCGAACGTGGCGAAACCACGCTCGTTCAGCGAGCGCGACGCTCCGTAGCCTTTAGGACGACCCCGCTCCGTGCAACGAACGGTGACCCCCGACCGGATCTTCGAGGCCTTTCCCGCCCCCAGTTACCGCGGAAACCAGGAGCGGGCCCTCCGCGACATTCGCGACGCCTTCGCGGCCGGCAACGACGTCGTCCTCGTGCGCGCGCCGACGGGCAGCGGCAAGTCGCTGCTCGCTCGAGCCATCGCCGGCTGTGCCCGTACGATCGAGGCGGCCGAGCCGAGCGAGGCGTCGGGTGCCTACTACACGACGCCGCAGGTCTCGCAGTTAGACGACGTGGCGTCGGACGATCTGCTCTCGGATCTGAACGTCATCCGCGGGAAATCGAACTACACTTGCATCCTCCCCCAGGAGCGAAACACGCCGGTCAACCAGGCCCCCTGCGTTCGCGAGCGGGGCTACGACTGCTCGGTCAAGCATCGCTGTCCGTACTTTTCGGATCGCGCCATCGCCTCGAACCGAGAAATCGCGGCGATGACGCTGGCGTATTTCATGCAAACCGCTGGCAGCGAGGTCTTTCGAAAGCGCGATGTCGTGGTCATCGACGAGGCCCACGGCCTCGCCGAGTGGGCCGAGATGTACGCGACGATCCAGCTCGACCCCCGGTCGGTTCCCTTCTGGAACGACCTTCGGGTCCCCGATATCGACAGCATCGAACGCGCGGTCCGCTACGCCGAGAACCTCGCCCAGACGTGTGGCCGCCGAAAGGACGACCTGCTCGCCCAGAAGTCGCTGTCTCCCGCCGAGGTGCGCGAACGCGACCGCCTCCAGGAACTCATCGGTGAACTCGAGTGGTTCGTCTCGGATTTTCGCGACCCCGAGAGCCCGACGACCTGGCTGGTCGACCAGTCGGAACCCCAGCAGGCCGATTCTCGAGGGGACGGCGACGAAGGCGACGAGCAGGGCGGGCCACTGACCATCAAGCCGATGAACCCCGAGAAGTACCTCGCCCACACCGTCTGGGATCGGGGCAACAAGTTCGCGCTGCTGTCGGCGACGATCCTCAACAAGGAGGCGTTCTGTCGTCACGTCGGCCTGAACCCAGACCACGTTGCGCTGGTTGACGTCGGTCACACGTTCCCCGTCGAGAATCGGCCGCTGTACGACGTGACACAGGGGAAGATGACCTTCGAGGAACGCTCGGAGACGATCCCGAAGATCGCCCGAACGATCGTCCGTCTGATGGCCCACCACCCCGACGAGAAGGGGTTGATCCACGCCCACTCCTACGATATCCAGGAGCAACTCGCCGACCTCCTGCGTGATTTCGGCGTCGGCGACCGCGTCCGGGTCCACGACCGAGACGGCCGCGACGACGCCTTAGAGGCCTGGAAAGCCAGCGGCGACCCCGACATCTTCCTCTCGGTGAAGATGGAAGAAGCGCTCGATCTCAAGGGCGACCTCTGCCGGTGGCAGGTGCTGTGTAAGGCCCCCTTCCTCAACACTGGCGACTCCCGCGTCGCCCACCGGTTGGAGGAGGGCCAGTGGGCGTGGTACTACCGGGCGGCCCTGCGAACGATCATCCAGGGCTGTGGCCGGGTCGTCCGCGCGCCCGACGACTACGGCGCGACCTACCTCGCGGACTCGAGTCTGCTGGATCTGTTCGAGCGCGCCCGAACCGACATGCCGGACTGGTTCGAAGCGCAGGTCGATCGGATGAGCCAGCCGGATCTCCCGGCGTTCGATCCCCAGGCGGCACTCGGCGAGTCGGGATCGTCCGGGAGCGAGAGCAACGATGAGGGCCAACGCGGTCGATCACGAACGCGTCGGCGCTCGCGGCGGTCGTCGAGCACCTCGAGTCCGCTGGCCGACGTCTGGGAGACAGAGTGATCGCGTTACAGCGCGGCCAGTCCGCCCCAGGCGATCATCGAGGTGGCCATGAGGCCTGCGAAGACGACAGCGATGATCTGGTTTCTGTCCATACGTGACCGCACAGCCTCCGGGAGCATGAATGTCACGACCGACCGGCGCTTTTCTGTGTTCGAGCGCTGACGGCGCGCTGCTGGCGAGCCGCGACTACTCGAATCGGGCGTCGACGACGACGTGGGAAACGCCCGCACTGTGGCTCTTGACGCGGCGTTTCTCGAGTATAGCCAGTTCACGACCCGCGTGCTCGCCGGCCGTCTCGAGTCGTTCGAGCGGGCGCTCCCACAGCCGCGACTCGGGCGTCGCCTCGTGGTAGTGGACAACGCCGCCGGGAGCCAGCGCCTCGAGGGCCGCGGGCAGGAACTCGTGGGCCTCGCCGGTGCGGGTGCCGTGGTCGTCGACGGTGTCGGAAGCGGCCGACTCGTCACGTCCGTCGCCGCTGCCGTAGTACCCCATCACGACCCGATCGGCCTCGAGATCAGTTACGAGGTCCCGACAGTCGGTCATGTAGGCGTCGATCCGATCGCCGACATCGTTCAGGACAGCGTTCTCGAGCAGGTAGCGAAAGGCCGTCGGGTTGATCTCCGCGGCGGTCACCCGTCCGCCGGCACGAGCCATCGGCAGCGTGAAGTAGCCGATGCCGGCGAACATGTCGAAGACGCGCTCGTCCTCGGCACAGATTTCGCCCATCCGCGCGCGCTCGGCTTGGTTGCCCGGCGAGAACATGACCGTCGACGGGTCGAGCCCGTACTGCGTGCCGTGTTCGGTGTGGATCGTCTCGGTATCCGACTCGCCCGCGAGCAGTCGCGTCCGGGGCTCGCGGTGGGTTCCCGCCGTGCCCGCGGTCGCGATCCCCTCGTCGGCCAGCACGCTGTCGGCCTCGCCGTGACATTCGAGCAAGGCCTCGGCAACGGCGGTCTCGTCCGGACAGTCCTCGGGGATCGACACCAGAATCACGGAGCCGACGACGGCCCACGACGACGGTGTCGCCTCGAGGTCGGCCTCGCTCCAGCCCCGTTCGGCGAGTCGGTCCGCGAGGTCCGGGCTCCGGCGCTCGGGATCGAGTTGTCGGACGACCTCGAGGACGCGCGTCTCGGCGGGTGGGTCGGTGATCGGAAGCGCGATTCGCTCGAGGGGCTCCGAATCGCTTCGCTCCGCGTTTGGCGCCTCGCGAACCCGCCTCGAGTCGTCGTAAACGCCCTCCGCGCGAAGGGACTCGATCGCCGTCTCGGTGCGGTGTTTCTCGACGATGGCGGCCAGGGGCGTGTCGGCGTCCGGATCCGGAAGCGTGCGCTCGAGTGCGTCTTCCCCGGCTGTGTCAGCCCCGGGACGATGCTCGTCAACCATCGTTGCGCTCGGGGAGGACGTGCAAGCCGGCACGGCTCTTCAGGACGGGGACCGTCTCGGCATCGGGGTCGAAATAGTCCGGACGGGCGACGGTCGTTGCCTGGTAGGTCTCGGGATCGAGCACCTGGACGGCGTTGTCGTCCTCGACGGTGACGACGGTCGTCTCGACGGCGTCGTCGTGCTCGCCGAGTTTCCGGGCGTCGGGTGAGGCACCGTCTTCGTACCCCGCTTCGTAGCGCTCGCCCGTCGTTATACGGACGCCCTTGAGGTTACCGTGGGCGCTGCGGACGAGAACGGGGCCACCGTCGTCGGCCTCGTCGGCGAGGGAGATGATATCGCCGGGGGGATAGGGTGGGAGCCGAACGGCGAAGGTGACCCGGTAGACCTCGTTCCCGTCTTCGTCCTCGGTCACCAGGGTCTCGGCGTCGTTGATCGTCCCGCCGAACTCCTCGACCATCTTGTTCGAGATTTTCTTGCCGATCTTGTTGGTCGAGACCTTGATGTTCAGCCCGTCGTCGACCTCACCCATCTCCGTGACGAAGGCGTTGCGGTCGCCGGTGGCCTCCATCTCGGCGACCACGGTGTTGGCGATCTCCTTCGCGCGATCGATCTCCTCGCTCGTCGGCGTCCGATCCTCGGCGCGGATCTGGACGATGCTGGCGTAGTAGTCGCCAGCGATCCGACCGCAACGCGTACAGGTCTGGCGCGCGATCTTGACGGGGACCACGACCTCCTCGTCGACCGGCGTTCCGCGGGCGACCCCGGTAAAGTAACAGTGCATCCGGATCGTGTTCTCGTCGACCTGTTCGGGTTCGACCTGCCAGGCGATATCTTCGACATCGACGTGGACTCCCAGGGCTTCGCTGACCTCTTCGATCGCGATGTCAGTGTAGTCCTGTGCACCGACATCGACCCATCGATTACCTCGGTGGACCGCACCGCACTGGGCACAGACCCGAACGTGGATCCGATCGGGTGCGTCGACGAACTCGAAATCGTCGAAGTAACACGACTCACAGAGGTCGACCTCGCTTCCGGGCCGGAGCGGATCGTCCGCGGTCGATCCCTCACCGCTCGCGTCGTTCGCCGACCGCTCGGTCATCGCGTCTCCACACCGCGGGCAGAACGCACGCGACTCACTCATTGCTCCCCGTTTGAGCGTTAACGAGTTAAGCACCCCGCTCTGGGTGACACTCCGACAGCGACTGACGCGTGATAGCAAATCACACGTTCTGAGAACTCCATGCGAAACGAGGGGGTTCGACCGATGAACGTGACGATCGATCGAGACTGTCAGACACTCGTCAGACGCGCCGTTTCATGAGGTCGTCAGACGTTGCCACGTGACGTGGTCTCCATGCGAAATGAAGGGGTTCGGACGTCGCCGCTCGGGACGTGATAGGTGAGCTAGATGTGGTGCGGGTCGAGTCGGTGACACTTATCTCTCTCGCGTCCGTAGTTGGGGGTATGAAATGGCAGGCGGACTGGGGACTCCGATTTAGAATGTTCCTGACGATGTTTCTGCTGTTTGCGCTGTACATCGTCTTCGCGGGCGTCCTCACGATGTATCTCACGGGTGGAGCGGGCAGTCTCCTCATCTTCGGCGCGTTGTTCGGGAGTATGTCGCTCGTGCAGTACTACTACAGCGACAAACTAACCCTCCGGAGCATGGGTGCGAACAAGGTTTCGGCCGACGAGTATCCACAGTTACACGGCTCGGTCGAGCGCCTCTCCCAGCAGGCCGACGTCCCGAAACCCGATGTCGCGGTAATCGACTCGGACGTCCCGAACGCCTTCGCGACGGGGCGCAACCAAAAAAACGCGGTCGTCGCGGTGACGACCGGCCTCATGCGAACGCTGGATTCGGACGAGTTAGACGGCGTGCTCGCCCACGAACTCGCCCACGTCAAGAACAGGGACATGATGGTGATGACAATCGCTTCGTTCCTCTCGACGATCGCGTTCATGATCGTCCGCTACGGGGCCTTCTTCGGCGGCGGCCACAGAGGCGGCAACCGGGGCGGTGGCGGCATCGTCGTCGCCATCCTCGTCTCGCTGGTCGTCTGGATCATCAGCTATCTGTTGATTCGGGCGCTCTCGCGATATCGCGAGTACGCCGCGGACCGTGGTGCGGCCGCGATCACCGGCAACCCCGGCGCGCTGGCTTCCGCACTGATGAAGATCTCCGGCCGGATGGATAAGGTCCCGAAAGACGACATGCGCGAGGAGGCCGAGATGAACGCCTTCTTCATCATCCCGATCAAGTCCGGCGTCGTCGGCCAGCTGTTTAGCACCCACCCCTCGACCGAGAAACGCATCGAACAGCTTCGCGAACTCGATCGCGAACTTGCAACGGCCTGATACCGATTACTGTACCGATGTATCGGCACACCCGCCGCCCGGGTCGCGGGTGCGCCGGAACTGACGGACAACAAACCGTATCAGACGGTCTCGAGGAGCAGTTTCGCCGCCCCCTCGAGATTTCCCGACCGCTCGAGCCCTTCGAAGCGCTTTTGAGCCAGCCACAGAAAGCACGTAGTAATGCTCGAGCGCGAGCGGCTCATCGAAATCGTCGTCGCCGTCTCCGTAGTGGTGATCATGCTCGGAACCATGATCGCCATCGGTTCGACCTACAGCGCCAGCGACGATAGCGTCCTCACACCCGACGGCGCGGAGATGCTCGTCGGCGCCATCATCGGCTTTATCATCTTGTTGACCGGCGTCGGTATCGGTCTGGCGTACATCCTGAACGAACCCGGTGACGGACTCGAGGAAGACGCTGAGGCCAGCAGTACGGCGTAGCTTCGGTACCAGCCGTTTTGCATTTCTGAACTGACATTCGATGTGGCTAGTCACGTCGAATCCGGCGGGCTCGCCACCGACGAACAGGAACGGACGCTCCGGGACATCAAGAAACAGGCCGACGAGCCATCACGGGACGACCCCTAACTATCCGCTGCGAGACACCCCGTAACCAACTCCCGTGAGGGCCGTCACAGATTGCACGCCTCACTCGGCGCTCGCCGTCTCGCCGTCCGCCTCGCCCTCGTTCTCACGCCAGTCCTCGAGGTCATCCTCGTCGGCGTCGTCGACGCGCTGTTCGTAGTACGCCATCGGATGAGGGATCCGTTCACAGAGATCGTCTTTGTTCACGCAGTCGCCGTAGGATTGCATCGTCGCACACGAGGGGGGCGAGTACTCGGTCGGGGAGGTTTCGCCGGCGATGTGGTCTGTCTGGTAGCGGGTCATCTCCTCGCCGAACCCGGCGTTGACCCGGTAGAGGTCGACGATCTGGTCGGTCGTCATCCCGATGCTCGTCAGGAAGGCCGTGATCGCAAAGCGGGAGTGGTGGGGCAGGTGTTCGCCCTTCTGAATGTCGTCGAGCAGGGCCTTCATGCAGGGCGGAAAGAGGTCGGGGACGACCGTATCGATCTCACGCGTGAGCTCGAGGTCCGCGAGCACCTCGCGGACGGCCTCGACCTCGGCCTCGAGTTCGTCGGCGATGGCGTCGGGAACGTCGAAGGGGAGCCCGTCCTCGATCCGCGAACGGATGGCCTCCCGCAGAAGCGTCCGCAGTTCGGTCTCCTCGAGTGGCACCTCCCCGTCGGTCAGCGGTCGGTTGACGAGTCGCCACTCGTCGTCCCACAGGTCCTCGGCCAGCGGGAGGTAGGTGCCGACCGCGATCCGATACTCGCCGTCGGCCCGCTCGGTGACGGCGTCTGCGAGGTCGAACTCGTCGAGCAGTTCGGCGAGGTCGAGGCCGCTCGAGTCGACGCTCTTTAACTCCGTCGTCGACTCGAGGTCATCGACGAACTGCTCGTGTGCGCGGTCGGCCTCGGCGCGGGCGTACTTGCGAACGAGGACCCGTTCGTCGACCAGCGAGACGAGGACGCGTGCGACCGGATACGAGAGCAACTCGATCCGAGCGTCGCGGTGTGGTTCGCCGGTGGTTCCCTCCTCGAGGGCGGTAATAACGCGTTGTCGGGCGCGCTCGACGACGGCCTCCTCGCGCTCGACCACGGTTCCCAGATCGACCGCCGCCGTGGCGACGGCCTCGCGAGCGGCCTCGAGAAACGGGTACCGGGCGTGCAGTCGCTGCATCGGTACAACGATATTACTCCGACGGGATAAACGCGCTGGTTGGGTGGGACGCGTAGTGAACTACCCCACCCTACTCGCTCACCGCTGACGCGGTTCGCTCCTTGAGGGTGGGGCTTCCTGTTTCCACGACACGCTTTGCAGACACAACGGTGTCCACAGGGAGCGCAGTCTCCACAGGCGTTCGAAAATCGCCGAGCGATTTTCGCAGCCCATCAGAATCTTCCGATTCTGAGGACGTTGATTCGGAGTGACCCACTCCTACATCTTCAAGACCGCGAGAAAGAATATTCCACGCCGTCGCAAAATCGCACGCGATTTTGCTGCCCGTCAGACGTAGTCTGACGACCGCATTCGCATCCCTATCCGCCTCGAACCCACACGAGGGACACGAGTGTTCACGAACCCACAGCGGTTTGTCCGTCTTGACACCACAGGACGCGCATGCCTTCGTCGTATCTTTCGGGTCAACCGCGACGAAGTGCGTTCCCTCACGCTCGCACTTGTATTCGAGCATCCGAAGGAATGTCCCCCACGCCGCGCCTGCTCGATTCCGTGAGTTACCAAGGAGTTCGACCAGCCCCTTCGCATCCAAGTCCTCAACAGCCACTAATACGGTTTACTGTAAGTCGTTACCGCCGAAACCGCGACCCGTCTGCGGTTTCGCCGGTAAATCGTTACAGCAATCCGTATAAGTCGTACTCGGTGGCGTAGTAGTTCGACAACTTGTGGAGGAAGTCTCGTCGCTTTCGCTTGAGATTGGCGTGTCGTTCGGCCACGACCTGCCGTTGTTTCTCCCAATTCGCAGAGCCGTGTTTCTTCCGCGAGAGGTCACGTTGTGCGCGTTCGAGTCGTTCGCGCTCGTCGCTGAAGTCGGGACTTTCGATGGCGTACCCATCGGTGTCGTGGGCGTACTTGAGAATCCCCACGTCGATACCAACGACCTTCTCGGGCGTCTCTGGTTTTTCAGGCGTGGTTTCCTCCACGTCGATGCCAAACGTGGCGTACCATTCACCCGTGGGTTCTCGTTTGACCGTGACCTGTTTGATGGTCGCATTCTCGGGGATGTCTCGGTGGAGGTGAATCGGTATCTCACCGATCTTGCTCAACCACAAGACAGGCCGACCACTCGTATTCTTGAGTTCGAAGCCGGACTGGTTGTAGGTGAGCGACCGATACTCCCGAGGCGGTTGCCACTTGAGCATTCCCACGGCGCGTCCGTTCTCCTTCTGTGCTTTGAGCGTGGAGAGGTTGTCGTAGACGCGCTTGACGACCATCTGGAGGACTTTCGAGTGTACGTCAGTCAGGTCGTCCCACCACGTTTTGAGGTCGGGGAGTCGTCCCTGAACCTCGTAGCGGGCGGGAATGTCGTCTGTCTCGTTGAGCAGGTAGAGGACGTGATTGTACAGTTGCCTACAAGTATCGACGTGGTTCAGAAGCGTCTCGGTGAGGGCTTCTGGCGGGTTGAGTCGATACTTGTAGTTGTACTGCATAGTCTACTCGTCTGAATCGGGTTCGGAGATGCGGACGACTTTTACGTCGGCTCCGCGCCAGCGTTTGGGAACGATGACGTGGGCGCTGTTGCCCGACGGTTTTGCCGTTCCATCGAGGACTTCCTCGCCTTCGATTTCAAATCTATCCATCACCGATGTATAGACCATGGATAGACATAAAGATGGCGGTGGGCCTGTGGGCCGAGTGTCGCGGGTGTATGAGAACCGTGCGGCGCTGTATCCCCTCCCTACTGCGTCCTCAGAAATCGGAGATTTCTGATGTGCGAACGAGAACGAAGTTCTCGTCAACGCTACTCGGTCGCTTCGCTCCCTGCGTGGCTCCTTGAGGAAGGGGACTTAGCGCCTAATTCCAGTTAATGGCGGGTTACAGCGGTAGCGAGGCGAAAGCCCACCCGTTCCCGGGTGGGATGACGCCAACGACGGATGTGTACGCTCGAGGAGCGGTCCGTCGAAGGGTCGATTTCAAGAGGATCCGACACGTCGACTCGAGTATGCCCCGGGCTTCGAGCGACGGCGTGTCGATCTACTACGAGTACGACGAGCACGAGGGCGACGGCGCGCCGGTCGTCTTCGTGCAGGGACTGGGTTTCGGCCGGTGGATGTGGCGCTGGCAGCGCGAGGCCGTCGCGGACCGCCACGACGTGATCGCGCCGGACAACCGCGGCACCGGTCGCTCGGAGGCCGGTCACCCACCACTCGTCGCGCGGCTGCCCGGAACAGTTCGCGGACTCGTGATGCTCAAACTCACCGGCTATTCGGTCGCGGGCATGGCCGCCGACCTCGAGGCCGTCCTCGAGGACGCGGGCGTCCGTGACGTCCACCTCGTCGGTGCGAGTCTCGGCGGGATGATCGCCCAGCAGTACGTACTGGAGTACAACCGGGCGCAGACGCTGTCGTTACTGTGTACGACCCACGGCGGGCCCGACGCCGTCCCCATCCCCGAGGCGACCCAGGAACACATCTTCGACGTCCCCTCCGGAGCGAGCGAGCGTGAGACGATCCGTCATCGTATGCGACCCGCGTTCACCGACGCGTTCACCAACCGGAACCCCCACCTGATGGATCGCATCATCGAGTGGCGACTCGAGCAAGACGCCGACGACCCGGCCCGCGAAGCACAGGCGGCCGCCGGCCAGGCCTTCGACATCGGCGATCGCGTCGATCGGATCCGGGTCCCGACGCTGGTCGTCCACGGAACCGACGACGGCGTCGTGCCCTACATGAACGGCCGACTACTGGCCGAGAAGATTCCGGACGCACGACTCGAGACGATCGAAGGCGGCTCACACCCGATGTACATCGAAGATGCACCCCGGGTCAACGAGGCGTTACTGTCCTTTCTCGCGACACACGATCGGGCACTCGAGACGGCCGAGACCGAGCCGTCGCGTTAGGTAGCCGATTCCGCCGTCGGATCGACGATTTCGATCTGTCCGTCGCTTTGGACGCCGATATCGAAGCCTTCGTAGGCGAACCACAGTCGGTGTGTGCCGGCCTCGTCGACGCGGTTGGCGTGATCGACCAGCGCATCGAGCGCCTCTGGTTCGACGGCGTCGTACAGCGGCGAGAGCTCGAGCGGATCTTCGTCGCGGAGGGAGGCAACGGCCGAGACGACGCGCTCGCTGGGTTGATCGTCGGTGCTCGGATCGAACGTCGTCACGTAGCTCGAGTCGGCCGAAGCTGGTGTATCGGTGTCATCGTCAGCGGAGACCATACTCCCCGTAGGCTCGAGTCGGACGTAGGTTGTATCCTTACTATGTAATATTTTTAACTGCGACGGGTTGGGGCCCTAATTCGATTGGTGTCAATCTTGAACCGATGCAGTCGCTCGCTCGGCCGATCCAGCCGGATAGCGAAACAGATCGGCGAGGAGATTTCGGTGGCCTCGTCGGAGTCGACCCGCGAGCGACTGGCGCGTAATTTCGAGTTCGGCCGCCAGTTCCGACAGCGTCGCCCGCCGCGGATCGTCGAAATATCCTTCCCGAAAGGCGAGCTCGAGGGCCTCGAGTTGGGCACTCGTCATGTCGCGTTCGTCGTCGACCTGCTCGAGCGGCTGGAGTCGCGAGAGCGCGATGTGAACGCCCAGGTCGTGACACCGGTCCTGGAACGCACGCAGCTGGTCGTACTCGTCGATGCGAAGCCTGAACGACCACTGGTCTCGCTTGCCCGTCGCCGATAGTAGCGTCACGTCGGCGTCGGCAATCGCGCTTACTACCCCGTCCTCCTCGGCAATCCAATTCGTCCGATAAAGCAGGCCGCGGTCGCCCAGATCGTCGACGAGTTCGAAGCCGGCCGTGGCCGACGAGCGCTCGAGTGCGGTTTCGACCGCGTGCTGGCTGGCGCCACGAATCCAGACGTAGGGAAACAGCGAGTCGTCAGTCGGCACGATTCGCTCCAGTTCGACCGAGCTCCCGGGGATCGATGCGAACAGTTCGCCAAGTGGAAACTCCTCGGCCGGGACGGAAAACTCGACGAGCGTGGCCATTGGCACAGGGTGACGACAGCGATTCGGATAAATCCGTGGGTACTGATCACTGGGCGTGACGGTCGTTCTGGAAACGAGTGACTACCGACGACAGCCTGATACCAGTCTCACTCGAGGCCTCGAATCCGCTGTTAATCGCTCTGGATGCGCGGCGCAAGCATGTAGGTGACCTGGCCCTGTCCCTCTGCGAAGCCGAAGTAGATCTTGACCGGGAACTCCTCGCCGAGTGCCAGCGTCACTTCGGCATCGGCGGGGATGGCCTTGTTCATGTCTTTGAGGTAATCGAGGCTAAACAGCGAGTGGGCCGGCCCCACCTGCAGGTCGATCAGGTCTTCCTGGGTCAACTCGAGGTGGACGTCGTCTGTGTCGCCTTCTGCGTCGACATAGAAGTACTCCGCTGCGTCGTCGACGCCGAGTGCGATGTGATCGGAGACCATGTCGGCGGCGGTCACCGACCGGTTGACATCGCTGCCCTCGAGGACGACTTCGGCGGGGAGATCCAGATCCGGAATGTCGGGTTCCTGGCGGATCGAGTCGGGGTCGATCAGCGCGAGCGTGTACTCGAGACCGTCGATCTGGATGTGGAGTTTGCGCGTCTCTTCGTCGAGTTCGAGCTGGATGAGCTGGCCGGAGTCAGCCATGCCGGCGATGTCCTCGAGCCGGGAGAGGTCGACGCCGATCAGCCCGCCGTCGGCCTCGTAGGATTCGAACGCGGCCGCGTCGAGCGAGAGATCGACCATCCCAACGTTGGCGGGATCGACGGCCCGAATTTCGAGTCCGTCTTCCTCGAGGTGGATCTTACACTCGTCGACCAGCACGCTCACCGAATCGAGCGCGCTGGTGAGCGTTTCCGCGCTCACGATGGCCTTGAACATATACGCCGGCCTACGGACGGTCGGCATAAAAAGCCACCCTTTACTCGCGAGAGCAGTCGAATCCCTCCCCTATCCTGTCGTCGAAACTGAAGTGCCCGCCACACGGCGAGTGTTCGTTCGGCACGTCCGGGGCAACGCTGATACGGATTGCTGTACCGATGTCCCGGCGGTGATACGGTTTACTGTAAGTCATTGCCGGCGCAACTGCGACCCGGGCGGCGGTTGCGCCGGTAAATCGTTACAGCAATCCGTATGAGTGGGGCGAGATGATTCGCGTCGACTTCGAGCCCCCTCATGCAAACTGCCGTACCGACACCCAAGCACCGATCAGACAGGATCAGTCGTCGCTGCCGGACTCGAGTTCGAACTGTTCGTTTTCCGTGACACCATTGAGGACGATACTCGTATTCGACTGATTGATGTCGGGATCGGTGATCAGACTCTTGATCTGATCGTTCATATCGTCCGTGTCACGGAACTTACCGATCGCGATCACATCGTAGTCGCCGGTAACCTCGTACACCGAGATCATCTGTCGGTGCTCCTTCAAGGTTTCCGTGATATCGGGAAGGGCACTCCCTTCGGCTTTGAGTTGCATCACGGCTGTCACGTCGTACCCGAGTGCATCGTAGTTTACACGTGGTGTGTATTCCTCGATTACCCCCTCTTCCTCGAGGTCTGAGAGGTGGTTGGAAATGGTAGTAACGGAGACGTCGAGTTCTTCAGCGAGACTTCGCAAACTTGCACGGCCGTCGCCAAGAAGTTCGTTCACCAAATCCTCGTCCAAGTATTCATAGGTCATTAGTGGATATGAACACCTAAACGCAGAAAACACTTCTGGATGTCGACTTTGTCGTATGCAGCTGACAACCGACACCGATCTACGAGTGTGACTTCCCAGAAGTTCGGCATTCGTTGCTCACGTCCGTTCGTCGTCGAGTTCGTGGGCCCTGACGGGGATCATCGGCGTACATCGGTACAGTACGTAATTATTCGAAATGAAGAGTTTTATCTAACTACCACCAACGGAGTTGGTGCGTGCGTTCCCCAAAACGATGTGGTCCAAAATGTCTAAGTTTCAGGTTACCACTTCCCAAGGAACCCCCGAATCATAGCACGCTCTTGAATTCAGGTCCAATCACTGGAGGTCCTCAAGTCCTTCTGTGTAGGCATTGGTGGACATCTCAGCAGTAAGTTCGCACGTGTGGTGAACTGATGATTTATTGTTTTATGTAAAATAAACGAGGCAGATCGCCGACGCGCGCCGAACGCAGACGAGCGAGTCCATCGAACTGACCCAGCTGCTGCAAAGTGTCGCTACTATCAGTGACTGTTGTATTACGGGATGAATATCAATCCTCGTGTGGAGCCAGCACGGCCATCTTCCAGCCGTCTTCGGTGCGACGGAACAGGTGTGTCGCCACGAGATGCTCCAGTTCCTCTCCGGTGGTTGTGTATCGGATCCACTCGACTGTTGCCCGCGCCCGATCGGGTCCCAGTACTTCGACGTCGAGATCACCGACCTCCGAGAAGTCGTAGTCCCGTTCGCGAAGCCCGTCGAGAATTTCCGTAAAAAGGATCTCGACATCCGCTCGACGTTCGAGAACGATGGCACCATCACCCGTGAGAAGCGTCGCTGGCTCGTGGAAATGAGTCGCGATGACCTCCGGATCGGCGGTCGAGAACTTCTCGGCGTACTCGTGGACGAACTGCTCGATCTCATCTGCGGTCTCCGTCATGATGACTGTCCTCATACTGCCGGACAAAAATCCTATCGGATTTTTGCTCACCAGTATAACGAGCCCCCCATTCGTATTCGGTCAAGAAGTCAAATCGCAAGCCGACAGCGATCTGAACTCGTAGCACGAAGGAGAGGTGAATAGAGCGCTATATGCTGGCTTCACGTCTTAACCGAATACGAATGCTCGTGGAGGACCCGCGCTGTGTATCTTGCACCCTCAGATCAACACCTCCAGAATCTGGTAGAGCCGGAGTGTAGACATAGAGGATGGGCTTAACGAATCGACGTCGTTCGTTCTGAGTGTTTTTCGCTGAATCAGGCGATCAGTAGATCCGCGTGCTGACCACCAAGTTCCATTCGCTCGATGGCGCGAACGCAGCTCGAGACCGGTACCCGGATGCGATCGATCATTCGGGTACTCGCCGAGAGAAAACCGTTCGCATTCGGGGTGATGCACCGGACGACGTGATCGACGCGATCGCGATCAAGGCTGCCGAGAGTCGAGCGCATCGAGCTGATCAGTTCGGTCAGGCCGAGCTGACGCGGTCCGAGCGATCGCAACTCGAAGATCGTCCCGACTGGAACGGACGGCTGCTCTTTCACGCCCAGTCGGCGAAAGCAGTCCTCCAGGGGAACGGTGTCGACGACTGGCTCGCCTACTACGATCCGCAGCTGACCGTCGACGAACATCGGTCAGTTGCCGAGCAAGCCCGCCGCGACGAACGCGGCGCTCGGATGGACGAGCACGCACGCGAGGGTGCGTTCGATGCGATGGCTGCCGGTGCTGTCGGCGCACCGGTCCAGCAGCGCGAGCGAGCTGCCGACGAAGTGATCGAACTGTGCATGGAACTGAGCGACGAACACGATCCCGACGTGTTCCGGGCGATTCTGGCCGGCGAGGATCCCGATGTCTCGAGTACTCGTGTTCGACGTGCCCAGGAGACGATCGCCGATATTCGAGCCGAGTATGGTCACGAGTTCGTCGAACGGGCCGCCGAGGAGTGTCACCGCGAGCGTCGGCCAGCTCCCGAGCCACTCGATCCGGTCCAGTTCGAACGCGACGCACGGACGGGTTGGTTCACACCACCAAATCCGCAACCAGATCCCGCACCCGGTGTCGATCGGTCGGCTGACACCGGCTTATTCGTGACGCAGGATCGTCTTCCAGCAAACGTCGGGCGAGGAGATAACAGCGGCCGGTTCTGGTCCTTTTGACCGAGAGGTGTTTAGATCAGGTCCGCTGGTCGCTCAGCACCATATTCTCGTAGTTCACTATCGAACGAAACGAGCGTCGCATCCGCCGCATCGGCGGCAGCCAGCACGAGTGCGTCCATTGGATAGAGGAGCGTCTCGTTTTGCAGTTTGTTGGCTGCGATCATGTCCGACGCATCGGGGAACGTCACCGTCGTGCGTGAGCTAATTCGCTGCTCGATTTGGTCGACACGTTCCCGTTCGAATTTTTTTCATCAGAACGCTTCGAAGATCCATGAGATTTAACACAGACGTGTAGGTATCATCGAAGTCGTTGATACTTACGGATATAAATACGTAAAGACATTTGGAACTTCGATTCGGTTGAGTGCAGAGAGCGCAGCATCACGAAGATCGTCGAGTGTGTCGAACAGACGGTTCCCAAGTTCTTGATTGAGTTGTCGCCAGCACTCTTCCGCGGGGTTCACCAGAGCTGAACCCCGCGGAAGGTAGCACAGTTCGATCGGCGTGTCTTCGACGAATTCCTGCACAGCGTTGGCCGTGAAATACGACGCATTGTCCAAGACAACGCAGATTTTCTCGCCGAATTCGGTTTGGAGAGCGTCTAGCAAGCGAATCGTCGTGTCGCTGTTGAAGTTCTCGCCGCAAGGCAGAAAGAACGTCTCGCCGGAATCGCTGACTGCACCGAGCTGCTTGATGCTGTCCCACGCGCCCGTCACCGGGAATAACGGGCGCTCTCCTTCCGGAAACCACGCATAGATCAGCGTCGAGAGAACCTGGCGCATCTGATCGATGGTCAGGATCGTGTATTCGTCGTCCAGATTGTCGCGCTTTTTTTGAAGCCTTCTTGCCAGGCTTCTTGGGCTCTCTCGTCGGATTTGTGGAACTCTGGCCGGGCTGTCTTCCAGGACAGCCCGGCCTCAGACATCAATCGTCGAACGTGCCGCTCACAGTACTCAACGTCGAATTCCTCGGAGAGGTAGTGACGCGCCAACGGAACTGACCACGCGGGCGCGTCATAGCCGATTTCTTCGGGTGATTCGTGAAGTACCTCCACGAACTGCTCGTGCTGTTCATCAGAGAGTTCAGTTGGTCTACCTTCACGCGGGTCGTCCTCTTCAAGGTAGTTGATCACTGCCATCAGCCGCTGTGTCGGCTTCTTGTCCTCGACCTCCGCGAGAGCGTCGCGGAGGTCGTCGAGAGTGGCGGCGTCAAGCATGGCCATATCTCCCAATCACACTCTAGCCTAAAGAATATTCAGCCGACAGTATTAGCTAGGTCTCGACACTGCTCAACGAAGTCGAGGATATCGATTTCCATACCAACCTCGATTTCCTCGGCTTCATCCTTCTAACCCGTGATATCAGCTGATTAGATCGCTCTTCAACAGAGCAGATTTCTCCACGATCAGGTCTTGATAGCTCTCGATTTCGTCGTAGACGAACGCGGGTGTCAAAAGATCCGGTTCGAGTGTAACGAGAAGCTCCCGCGTTTTTGAATCCGCAATGAGCGCAGAGATGACGACGTTGGCGTCAATGACCAGCTTCATTCGTCGAGTCTACGCCGATTCTTCTTCGACGCGCTTGCGTCCACGTTCGTTGATCTTGTCGGCGATTTCCTGAACGTCGCGCTCGGTGAGTTCGCTCTCGCTGGTGAGTTCGTCCATCATTTCGAGCGCCTCGATCTTCTCTTGAATGGCCTGTCGCGTGACCTCGCTCCAGTTGATCTCCGGGTGGTTTTCCATTCGCTCTTTGAGGTCGTCGTCCACGTTGACCGTGATACTGGGCATACAGAAATCTATCGTCACACAGAATACTGTGCCTTCCGGTGTGCTCTGCTACCTTGCACACAGGAGTCTCATGTTACAAAGATCGATCCGTTAGCCAGTCGGGCTGGAGCCGCTGTTCGAATTTTGTCCGAATTGAGGTACTGTAAACTCGAATGCCGATAGTGCCATCGCTCACGGATAGCCGAGCACAACAAAAGGTTGCGTATTCCAGTCCGCGTTTTACTAGATTGGTGGGTGGGATCATAGAACTATGGCGGATAACCCAACACGACGGCAGATGCTCTGTGCGACTGGTGCGGCGAGCACGGCTGGATTCGCGGGCTACGTAACCGCTGGAACACAGGAAAACGAGAATGAGGACGAAGACACCGAATTCAACGTTGTGGACATCATGTTCGTGCGAATGATGATCCCGCATCATGAGGGAGCGATCCAGATGGCCGAACTCATCCCGGAGCGAACCGACCGGGAGGAATTGCTCGATCTCCGGACAGAGATCATCGAGGAGCAAGAAGCGGAGATCGATCTTATGTGTGAGTTACTCAACGATGCTAACGTCGCCGGTTGTGACGAGGTGGGGAGTATGATGCCCCACGAGATGGGAGAGATAATGCGCGGCGGCGGGATGCACGACAATGGTGAGATGCACGGCGATGACATGGGTGACGGAATGCAAGACGGCGACGACATGAGTGATGGAATGGGTCCCGACGAGATGGAGGAGATGATGCCACGAGAACACATGATGACCCACGACGACAGGCGGGAACTCCGTCGCGCCGAAAACGAGGAGTTCGATTGCCTGTTCGCCGAGCACATGATCCGCCACCACGAAGGTGCCGTCGCAATGTCCGAACACGTCTTGGACGAAGTCGAATCCGAGCGTGTTTCCGATCTCGCGGATGATATTATCGACGCCCAGCAGGAAGAGATTGAACTGATGGAGGAGTGGCGAGACGATTGGGATTGTTGATTTACAACCCCCAACTTGGCCTCGTTCGGAGGGACTTCTGGCCATTCAAGGAGGTAGCACCCCAATAATTAGGATTCTGTGTGACGAACAACAAGAACAGCGGCCGTTAATGAATTGTTCCGTTCGTTCCTCGCGGACTCCCTCCAGTGAAGGACCTGATGAATCTGGGGAACGGCTGCAAGGGAGGCACTACCCATGTCACAAGACGATCCCGCGGACACGCCCGATTCGCATCACATCCACGAAGAGCAAACACGGGATGAAAAGCCGACCGACCGTGATTGCCCGTGCTGTCGAGTCTGTGGACTGACCACCGAGAGGGACGACCGTTCTGAAAAACCACCGGCTCGACACGAACCTCGGGAGGAACAGCATGCGGAACACGCTCACGAGCCGTCTGACCACGCACACGAAGATCACGCTGACCACGATCACGAGGCGCACGTTGATCACGCCGGTCACGAGGAGATATTCAAGCAGCGCTTTTTCGTCTGCCTCGTCCTCTCACTCCCGGTGCTGTACTACAGCCCGATGCTCCAGGAGTGGTTCGGCTACGCGGCCGTGACGTTCCCTGGCAGCGAGTTCTTCGGACCGGTTCTCGGGACGATCGTCTTCCTCTACGGTGGAATTCCCTTCCTGCGGATGGGCGCAATAGAGGCGCGGAACCGCGAACCGGGGATGATGCTGTTGATCTCGCTGGCGATCACCGTTGCGTTCGTCTACAGCGTCGTAGCGGTCGCGTTCGGGATCGGCGAGCCGTTCTTCTGGGAACTCGTCACGCTGATCGTCATCTTTCTGCTCGGTCACTGGATCGAAATGCGAAGCGTTCGGCGGGCTTCGGGCGCGCTCGACGAGCTGGCTGAGCTGATGCCCGACACGGCTGAACGCATCGCTGAGGACGGGGAAGTCGAAAAAGTCCGCGTCGATGAACTCGCGGAAGACGATCTGGTGCTCGTACGACCTGGAGCTAACGTTCCCGCCGATGGCGTCGTCGAGGAGGGTGAGTCGAACGTCGTTGAGGCGATGATCACCGGCGAGTCCCGACCGATCAAGAAGAAACCTGGCGACGAGGTGATCGGCGGGACGACCAACCGCGACGGGAGCCTCCGTGTCCGCGTCACCGCGACGGGCGAAGAGACGACCCTTTCTGGAATCATGCGGCTGGTCGAGGAGGCCCAGCAAAGTCGGTCCCGAACCCAGGTGCTCGCCGACCGAGCGGCGGGCTGGCTGTTCTACGCGGCGATTGCCGTGGCGGCTCTCACCGCCGTCGCGTGGACCGTCGCCGTCGGCTTCGGGTTAGCGGTCGTCGAGCGGGTCGTCACCGTTCTTGTGATCGCCTGCCCGCACGCGCTAGGACTCGCCGTTCCGCTGGTCGTCGCCATCAATACGACGATGGCGGCACGCAACGGCATGCTCATCCGCGATCGGATCGCCATGGAGGAGGCGCGTAATCTCGATACGATCGTCTTCGACAAGACGGGCACGCTCACGAAAGGCGAACAAGGCATCGTCGATGTCACCACCACCGACTGGGACGAAGACGAACTGCTGGCGGTAATGGCTGCCGCCGAAAGCGACTCCGAACACATGATCGCCGAAGCGATCCGTGAGGAAGCCGACGAACGGGGGCTCTCCGTGCCGACCGTCCGCGAGTTCGAGGCGCTCGAAGGTCGAGGGGTTCGCGCAACCGTGGAAGTCGAAGCCGCTGTGGCCCCCGGCGTGGACGGGGACAGCGTTCGGGATGGCGATACGGTGTACGTCGGCGGCCCGAACCTGCTTCGCCACCTTAACGTCGAACTCGACGCCGAGCTTGAGGCGTTCGCGGACGAGGCCGGCGAGCGCGGACAGGGGGTCGTGTATCTCCTTCGAAACGGGGAGGCGGTGGGCGCAGTCGCGCTCGCAGACGTGATTCGGGACGAGAGTTACGAGGCGATCGAAGCCCTCCACGAGATGGGCGTAGAGGTTGCAATGCTCACTGGTGACTCCGAGGATGTCGCCCGCGCTGTCTCCGAGCAACTCGATATTGACACGTACTTCGCTGAAGTCCTCCCAGAAGATAAGGACAAGAAAATCGTCGAACTACAAGACCAAGGCAAACTCGTGGCGATGGTCGGCGACGGGGTGAACGACGCACCCGCACTGACGCGTTCCGACGTCGGCATCGCCATCGGGTCGGGAACCGACGTCGCCGTGGAATCCGCCGACGTCGTCCTCGTGGAGAACGATCCGCGAGACGTCGCACACCTCGTGCAGTTGAGCCGGGAGAGCTACCGGAAGATGCAGGAGAACCTCGTGTGGGCGGCCGGCTACAACGTCTTCGCGCTGCCGCTCGCAGCTGGCGTGTTGGCTCCGATCGGTATCTTGCTCTCCCCCGCAGTTGGTGCGGTCCTGATGTCGGCGAGTACAGTCATCGTCGCAATCAACGCACAACTCCTGCGACGGGCGGATCTCACAGTATGAGTTAGCCTCCGATCAGTAGCTTACTGGCGAGGAAGACCGTTGAGAAACGGTGAGAGACGCTCACGAATTCATTAGTGGGATGGTGTAGTACCGTTCCAACCGTCGACTGCTGAGTGAAACCGGACAACTGCCGCCGGTTTCACCCATCAGTTCAGGGTTGGGACGCCAGTAGTACTTCCACTATGCCAGCTGTGAGGTCGTTGAAGCCCTCGAAGGGGACAAGTATCAACTCACGACTTGCGTCGGAAACGAAGCTGGAAAACTCGTGACACACGGTACGGTGACCGTGCTTATCAACGAACTTCCTGAGTGTGATATTGTTCATAATAATATCTGATCGCACTACGTTTCCTGATGCGTGGGATTCGGGGGTTAGCTAACATACTTGGACAGCGTATCTCGGAGTATGGCAACCGATGATTCACTGGTTCGGACGATCCTGATCGTCATCGCTGCAATCCTGCTTCTGCCGTTCCTCATGATGGTAGTGATGATGCCGATGATGGGCGTATGGGGGTGGGGACACATGTGGGATGGCAGTATGTGGAACGGCACAGGAGCTACGTGGATGTGGCTTCTCATGTCAGTAGTACCCTTACTCGTGATTCTCGGGATCGGGTATCTCCTGTACAGTTCGATTCGCGAGTCCAGTATTCAACAAAGTGATACCGCACTCGAAGAGTTGAGGACGGCCTATGCCCGTGGCGACATTTCGGATGAAGAGTTCGAGGAACGCCGCAAGCGACTCCAAAGCAAGGTGTAGTCTCTACGCAAACAATCAGCTCAGAAGATCATTGATTTTTGAGAGTAGATCCAGTTTCTCAGAACCGAAATCAGTAAATCATGCACGTATCACCGTCCCAAATTCGGCTGGCTCAGAACCCCGCACATTTTGGATGGCCCCGTCAGGCCGAAGAGGCCCGACATAGAATAAGTGCCTATTTTGGCCATTAAAGAGTTTCTTACGCCATTTTTCTCAAGCCATGGGCCCTGACGGATTCGAACCATCGACCACTCGGTATCCCACACAACCGAACCACGTCCGACCGTGTTATGAGCCGAGCGCTCTAACCAGACTGAGCTAAGGGCCCGTTGTCGGGAGAAAACCGGGGCCAGCAGTTAACTGTTACTCTCTGTCGGTACGTACCAAAGACGGCGACGGGACTATGGGGACCGGGCCCGAATGATCGCCAATGGCGGATCGGCGTCGACTCGAGCGGTTCCTCCGGTCGAAGCTCCAGGAGGCGGGCGAAGGGTACGAACAGTTACGCGACTCGACCGATGGACAGCTCGAGGAGGCTCGGGACGCCTACCGTGTCGCGAAAAACGCTCGGGGATTGCCGTCGGACGAGGCGGGACGCGTGAAGATCGTCTGTCGGCGCTACGCCGAACAGCGAGCGGCAAAACTCGACGAGCAGTATCGGCCGGCCTGCTACGAGGCTGGCCATCCGGATTGTGAGGGGTGTGCAGAAGACGTTCGGGAAGGGCGTATCGAAACCTGGTGACGTTAGCGTGGGCTCGAGTCCGACGTGGGGCCGTCGTTGCCGTTGTCCGGCCAGAACGCCCAGACGAAGATCGCGACGACCAGGATGAGCCCGATCGCGGCCGACTCGAGGACGCTGAGTTCGACGTTGACCCACGCTAGTACGGTTCGGAGCTCGACCAGCAGCGGCGCCAGCAAGGCGAGGACGACGAGCAGACCACCCTTCGAGATCCGCATCAGGGGATCACCCCTGCGATAACCGCCGTCGCAGTGTCAGCCGTGGTTTCGAGTGTGGCGATCGTGGACTGTTCGACGGCGAGTGCGAGTGCAGATATCGACTCGAGGTCGAGCGTGCTGAGGGGGAGTTCGACGAGTTCGGGACCGAACAGGCCGCCGCGGTCGATGATCGAGAGCAGCGGGAAGGTGTAGGCGAAGATCACGAGCACGACCGCGATGGCGGTCCAGAGTTTGAGGTTGTCGAGGATCTGCGGTGCATCCTCAGGACCCGACAGCGTCCCGGCGTAGCTGTTGTCGGGCAAGTCGTCACTCCGGCCGTTGAGTGCCGTCCCGACGACGTTGGCGAAGAACAGCACGAGCGAGAGGGTGAGCAAAACCCCGCCCAGAGCGATCTGGGCGTCGAGTTCGGCGACGCTACCGACGGCGGCCTCGAACTCGAAGCCGTCGTACTGCGGTTCGGCGGTTCGTCGGGGGATGCCAAGCAGGCCGCCTCGATGCATCGCGTTGGACATGAACGTCATGCCGACGAACCAGAGGACGACCTGCCCGAGCGCGACCGATCGACTCCAGAGTTGCTTGCCGGTCACTTGGGGAAGGAACCAGTAGGTGACGGCCATGAACGTCAGCGCGACGGCGGTGCCGACGGTCAGATGGAAGTGACCGACGACCCAGAAGGTGTTGTGGACGAGGTAGTTGATGTTCATCCCGGCGTTGATCATCCCCGAGAAGCCGGCGGCGGCGAACATCAGGCCGGCGAGGGCCATGCCGGCGAAGACCGGGTCGCGCCACGGGAGGGCTTTCAGCCAGCCCAGATAGCCCTCGCCCCCGCGCTGGCGCGCGCCGTGTTCCATGCTCGCGACGACGGTGAAGGCGGTCAACAGGCTGGGCAACAGCAGGAACATCGTGTTCGTCATCGCGATAAACTTGAACCCTTCCGCGATGCCGGGGTCGAGATACTGATGGTGGATGCCCGTCGGCACCGAGAGGATCAAGAAGAGCACGAAGACGACACGCGCGAGCGGATCGCTGAACAGCTTGCCACCGGATATCTTCGGCAGCAAGACGTACCACATCATGTACGCTGGCATGAGCCAGAAGTAGACAACCGGGTGGCCGAAGAACCAGAACAGCGTCCTGGTCAACAGCGGGTTGACCGACTCGATCAGTCCGAGCGACCACGGCAGCAAGAACAGCAGGATAGCCGCTGCGACGCCGAGTGTCGCGATGTACCACATCAGCATCGTCGTCAGCACCATAAACGCCGGAAGTGGAATCCGTTCGTCCGGATTTTCGGCTTTCCAGGCCCACCACGAACGGAACCAGTCCACGCCCGCGAACCAGGTCCCGACGACGAACAGGACGAGTCCGAGATAGAACAGTGGATGTGCCTGCAGCGGCGCGTAGAACGTAAACAGCACCGACGCGCTGATATCGGTCGCGTCAGTGAAGCCAGCCAGAATCGCGACGCCAGTTAGCGTTATTCCAACCGCCATCAGTCCGTACCAGCCCCAGGTAAACCGGAGGTCTTCGACGCCCCGATCGAGACTGGTCGTTATTGCCCACGTGAATATGCCGACGAGGAAGAAGATCGTAAACGAAATCACGAGGAAGACGCCGTGGGCGGTGAGAACGGTGTAGTAATCCGCCGAATCGATAAATCGATAATAGCCGGTTCGGTGAAGCGTTTGGATGATTCCGAACACACCACCAAGTGCAAGCGCGAAGAAGGAACTGTAGAACGCTGCTCGAATAACCTTTGCCTCCGCAGGGAACTGGTCGATGTAGGCGTTACTCATCGTCGTCACCTCCGTCGTCTTCGAGGTCGTCAGCAACGGTCACCGTCCCGCTGTCGGTGTGATCGTCGACGGTCACCGTCCAGTCGTGGTCGCCCTCGCCGAGGGTCGCCGAATCGACCGTGAACGTCGTCTCGAGGGTCTCGCCACCCTCGATCGTCACGTCTTCGGTGAGCGTTTCGTCGCCGATCTCGAGGGTGATCGTCGTCTCGATGGCCTCGAGTTGACGGTTCTCGGTGGTCACGTCGACGCTGATTTCGTCGCCGGTTTCGACCTCGTCGGGGCCGTCGGCCTCGAGTTCGGTCAGATCGAACTCATCCTCCGAGACGACGTGAACTTCGCCCTCCATGTCGTGATGGCCGGGGCCGCAGTACTCGTTACAGACGACGCCGTACTCCGCGGGATCGTCGAATTCGACGGTCATCTCGGCGACCTCGCCGGGGATGACCATCGTGTTGACGTTGGTGCCGACGAGGCTGAAGCTGTGGATGACGTCGCGGCTAGTGACGTAGAACGTCACGTCGCTGTCTTCGGGCACCTCGATCGGATTCGGCTGGAAGCTAAACGTCTGGGCGACGACGTAGGCTTCGTACTCGTTTTCACCGACCTGTTCGACACGCGGATCGTCGAATCGATCATCGTCGGCCAGTTCGGTCGGTTCGACGGTGTCTTGCTGGTCGCCGACCATCGTGATACCGAGTGCGACCGAGCCGTAGGTGATCGTCGCGATGAAGCCGACGATCAACAGCATGGCTGCGACCAGCCACAACTTCTCGTAGGCGTGAATGTTCATGCCAGCCCCACCCCACCAGTGACGACCGACACGATACCGCTGACGACCGTCGGATCGTTACCGAGGAATTCGACGAAGTACATGAAAAACCAGAGGAAGACCAGTATCAGGAAGTACAAGCCAATCAGCGCAAGCGCTCCCACCGGATCGAACTCGTCGTGTCCGATCTCTCGAACTTGATCCGAATCCGTGGGCTGATCTGGATCCTGGATCTGCGTCGATTCGTCTGTCGCGTGACTCATACGGCGATGTTAGGAAAGTCCCATCTTAACCATTCGAGTAATTCCCATCTTCCAAGAACGGGGATAGTTACTAATGTGGTCTGGTCCTAACTTGCCATCATGGAATTCGAGGCGCTTTCTCCACGGGCAACGTTGTTGGTCGGCTTGCTCGCACTGGTGCCGGTTGCCTGGTACGCACTCGGAAGCTCGATGGCCGCTGGCGTCGTCTCGGCGATCAACGTCGCGCTCATCCTCTCGTGTCTCTACCTCGCGTTCAGCCCGGTCGAGAGCCACCACGGCCACGGATCGAACGGATCGTCGACGTAAGCGTCGATGGCCCACGAGCCCGCCACTGACGACGCTGGGGCCACAGGCGGTCCCGGATCGACTGATCCATCCACCGACGCGTCGACGGCCGACGGCTGTACCCTCTGTTCGCTCCCGACGCCAGTCGATCCGATCGTCGATCCCGACGTCGATGGCGAATTCTGCTGTCGAGGCTGTCTCGAGGTTGCCCGCGCGCTCGATAGTGTCGACGATGTCGAGTCGGCAGTCGACGCGGCGACGCTTCGGGACCGACTCGAGGGCGATGATCGATCGCCGAGGGAGCCAGAAAGCACCGAGCGTGACCGCGGGACCGACGACGCCTTTCTCGCCGTCGAGGGGATGCACTGTTCGACCTGCGAGGCGTTTCTCGAGACGACCGCCGAGTCGGCCGACGGTATCCTCGCGGCCGAAGCCAGTTACGCGACCGAGACCGTCCGGCTCGTCTACGATCCCGACCGACTCGAGGCAGACACGCTCCCCGATATCGTCTCGGGCTATGGTTACAGTGCTCGTGAGCGGACGATCGATAGCGGCGACGACGCCGAGACCGATCAGGCACTCGTAACGTTCCTGATCGGCGGCGGGCTCTTCGGGATGATGGTGATGGTGTGGTACGCCGTCTTCCTCTATCCGACCTACTTCGGGTACGAGCCGGTCGTCGACTTCGGCGGCTACGACGGCTACTATCTCGCGGTGAACATCTGGCTGATGACGTCCTTCGTCCTCTTTTATACGGGGTATCCGATCCTCCGAGGTGCCTACGTCAGCCTTCGGGCGGGGATGCCCAACATGGATCTGCTGGTGACGACCGCGGCGGTCGGCTCCTACGCCTACAGCACGCTCGCGATGGGGCTCGGTCGGACGGACCTCTATTTCGACGTGACCGTCGCGGTCGTCCTCGCCGTCACCGCCGGCACCTACTACGAGGAACGGATCAAGCGCCGGGCCGCGGGATTGCTCTCGGAACTGACCGAGCAACAGGTCGACGAGGCCCGCCTCGAGAACGGCGAGACGGTGCCGATCGAGGCCGTCGAACCCGGCAACCGGCTGCTCGTCCGCCCTGGCGAGCGGGTCCCACTCGACGGCGAACTGTACGAGGGGACGGCTGCAGTCGACGAATCGCTCGTTACCGGCGAATCGCTGCCCGTCGAGAAGAAACCGGGCGACGACCTCCGCGGCGGTACCGTCGTCACCGACGCGCCGATCATCCTCGAGGTCGGGGCGAACGCCGAGAGCACGCTGGACCGACTCGTCTCCGTGCTGTGGTCGATCCAGAGTTCCCGGCCCGGCGTCCAGCGGCTCGCGGACAAACTCGCGACGATCTTCGTCCCGCTCGTGCTCGTCCTGGCAGGCGGCGCGACCGCCGTCCTGCTCGCCACCGGCTCGAGCCTCTCGACGGCGCTGCTGGTCGGACTCACCGTCGTGATCGTCTCCTGTCCCTGCGCGCTGGGTCTGGCAACGCCGCTTGCGATCGCCTCGGGGATACAGGCCGCCGCGAAACGTGGGATCGTCGTCGCCACGGAGACGATCTTCGAGGACGCTCCCGAGGTCGATCTCGTCGTCCTCGACAAGACTGGAACGCTCACGACCGGTTCGATGAGCGTCACGGCCGTCCACACCACCGAGGGCGTCGACTCGAGCGAGCTCCATCGCCGAGCCGCGGCGGTCGAGTCACACTCGGCACATCCGATCGCCGACGCGATCGTCGAGGCGGCCGCCAGCGACCACGAATCGCCGGCAACGCCGGTCGCCGACGGCGGCGCTGGAACGGCTGCCTCGGTTGCACAGTTCGAACGCGACAGTCGTGGCGTCAGCGGCGTCGTCGCCGGCGACCGCGTCACCGTCGGCCACCCGGACTACCTCCGAAACCGGGGTCAGGTGTGTCCAGCCACCCTCGAGTCACCGATCGACGACGCTCGAGGCGCCGGCGACGTGCCGGTCGCTGTGGGTTGGAACGGGCAGATCAGAGGGATTCTCGTCGTCGGTGACTCGCCGCGGTCTGACTGGCTCGAGGCAGTCACGACGCTGTCGGTGGGCCGTGAGATCGTGGTGCTGACCGGGGACGACGGCGCGGCCGCCGACCGATTTCGGGACATCGACGCCGTCGACGAGGTGTTCGCCGGCGTGCCGCCGGAGGCCAAAGCCGAGACGGTCCGCCGACTTCGCTCCCGTGGCACGGTCGCGATGGTAGGCGATGGCAGCAACGACGCACCCGCGCTCGCAGCCGCCGACGTCGGTATCGCGATGGGAACGGCGACGAAACTCGCGACCGACGCCGCGGACGCGGTCGTCGTCAGTAACGACCTCGAGGGCGTCGCGGCGACGTTCGACGTAGCTACCGGGACCCACCGCCGCATTCGGCAGAATCTCGGCTGGGCGTTCGTTTACAACAGCGTCGCGATTCCGCTGGCGCTGGCCGGCCTCCTGAACCCGCTGTTTGCGGCCCTGGCGATGGCCGCCAGCAGCGCCCTCGTTGTCCTGAATTCAGCGCGTTCGATCTGAGGGTGTCCGGTATCCGCTCTGTAGTCCGATGCCCCAGTCGGTTGAAGTCGCGCCGACACCTGCTCGGCCTCCAGGCGCATGCTCACTCGTCGGCCGTCTCGAGTTCCTCGAGTACTCGCCGCTCGCCGTCTTCGTAAACGTAGATTTCGCCGTCGGCCTCGTCCCGCGTTCGGCGGTGGCTCCCGTCACAGAAGGGAAACGAGTCGGACAGTCCACACTGACAGACTGCAACGTCACCCTTCTCGTCGTCGATATCGTCGGGTTCGAGTTTTCGCGGACCGGTCGCCTCGAGTTCGATGAGTCGTCCCATACCACGGTATCGGGACCGTACCGAGGAAAACCTTCGTTCGAACGACAAACTACTTGGTCGCCGTCACGAATTGCGAGGATACAGTAGCAATGAGTCCCGAGGTAGCAGGAGCGACGGTATCTATCGCGCTCGCGGTCGTCAAAACGCTCAGTTTGGTCGTCGGAAGTCTCATCACCTTCTTCGCGTTCAGGGCCTACCGACGGACCCGACAGCGAGCGCTTGGCTACCTGGCGGCCGGCTTCGGACTCGTCACGCTCGGACTCGTCCTCGCCGGGACGCTCTATGAAATCCTCGACGTGCCGTTGCAGATGGGGATTCTCCTCGAGAGCCTGCTGATGCTTGGGGGCTTTCTCGTGATCGCGTACTCGTTGTACGCATCCTGAGCCCTGAGCCGACGGATGCGAGGGATCGGGAACAGGCCGCGATCAAGCTGTCTCGAATCCACGGAGGATACCCTGGCCGTCGGTCGGGCCGATGTCGGGTAACGTCGCGCGTTCGGGATGAGGCATCAACACGGCGACGGTCTCGCGATCGCCGAGCACGCCTGCAACGTCGTGTTTCGAGCCGTTCGGGTTCGCCTCGGGACTCGTCTCACCGTCTTCGTCACAGTAGCGAAAGAGGACCCGATCCTCGGCCTCGAGCGTCTCGAGGCGGTCGTCGTCGATCTCGTAGCGACCTTCGCCGTGGGCGATGGGGACCTGAATGACCTCGCCCTCGTCGTAGGCAGCCGTCCAGGGGGTATCCGCGCGTTCGACTCGCAGGGAAACGTGTTCACACTGGAAGCGGGCGCTCTCGTTGGTCGTGAACGCACCCTCGGTGAGTCCCGATTCGCAGCCGATCTGGGCGCCGTTGCAGACGCCGAGGACGGGCGTTCCCTCGATAGCGGCCTCGCGAACCTCGTTCAGAATCGGCGAGCGCGCGGCCATCGCCCCCGCACGGAGGTAGTCACCGTAGGAAAAGCCCCCGGGAAGGACGATCCCCGAGGTCTCGGCGGGGAGCCCGTCTTCGTGCCAGACAATTTCGGCGTCGATTCCGAGGTGATCGAGGGCGCGTTCGGCATCGCGGTCGCAGTTCGAACCGCCGAAGCGGACGATCGAGACCGTCACAATCCCCACCCCATGGTGTTGGGACCGACGGGTTCGATCGTCGTGATCGAGACCGTCATTTACCGAGCGTCGACCTCCACGTCGTAGTCGTGGATGGTCGGGTTCGCGAGTAGCCGTTCGGCCATCTCGTCTGCGCGCTCGCGCGCGGCGTCGGCGTCGTCGGCCTCGAGGTCGACCTCGAAGCGGTCGGCCGAGCGCAGGTCCTCGAGTTCGAAGCCGAGTCGCTCCAAGGCCTGCTTGGTGGTCTCGGCTTCCGGGTCGAGGACGCCGTGTTTGAGTCGGACGGTCACCGTCGCGGTGTAGGCGGTCATCACCTGGAATCCCGTAACCGTGCTCAAAAACGCTTTCGCCTTCGGTCCGTATTACACGTTCGTGGATACTGCCGGTGCCGGACGACGGGGACGGCACTCGAGTGCGCCCGTGATCCGGTCGGCGGCCCGGCGCGCACCGGCGATGTTGCCGGCCAGGGGCCCGACGGTGCCGGCCGCCAGCGCCCCCGTCACGTACACCGGGCTCGCATTCCCACGTTCGTCCCGCCAGGCCAGCGTCTCGTCGTCGAGGACGGGCATGCCACGGTAGCCGCGCTCGAGGGCGAGGCTGTCGGCGACGCGGTCGACGAACGGATGCTCGAAAACGGGCTCGAAGCCGGTCGCCAGCACGACGCGGTCGCCGCTACAGTAGCCCCCCTTGGCCAGCAACAATCGAACGCGACCCGCGACGGTTCGGGCCGAGCGAACCTCGCCGTGGCGGATCGTCAACTCGTCGGCCTCGCGTGCGCTCTCGAGGCGCTCGGCGAGTCGCGGCGGCACCGTCCCATCGTTGCGTGCCTCGCGAACCGTTTCGTACCGAGTCTGCGAGCCCGGCGGATAGCGGTGGAGCTGCGAGTCGGTGTGGTTCCAGTTGATCCAGCGCGGGTCGGCTTCGATGGCCGCTTCCTCGAGTTCACCCCGCGAGAGCAACGTCACATCGTCGCCCTCGCACAGACAGAGCGCGAGCTGGGCGGCGGTGATGCCGCCGCCGACGACGATGGTCTCGCCGTCGGTTTCTTCGGGCGCGCCGTCGCCGTCCCAGACGTGAGCGATGGCCTCGAGGTCTTGGGCCCACGCCGGCCGGTGGTAGCGGCCGCCGTGACCGATCGCGAAGACGCACGTTCGGACGTGAATGCGTTCGTCGACAGCGTCGCTCGGGGCGTCGACACTGTTGTACGAGGACGAATCGGTCGTCTCGAGGACGAGGCCGGTTTCGTCGGCTGGTCGGTCGATCGAACGGACGGCGGCCCGTCGATGCAGTGCCGAGAGATCGGTACGCGCGATCACGTCGTCGGCGTAGTCCAGAAACAGCGAGAGCGACGGCCGGCGCGGATAGCCCTGGGTCGACAGCAGTTCGTCCTCGCGGTCCTGGCCTTCGGCGAAGCTCTCGAGGCCGAACGGATCGGTGCCGACGTGGTGGACGAACGTCGACCGGAGCCCCTCCATATCGCAGGCGCGGGCTTTCCGTCGAAACGACGCCAACAGCTGCTCGTTTGGGTCGACGATCAGCACGTCCTCGCGCTGGAGGTGCGTCTCCTCGAGCAGTCGCTGGGCGAGATAGGTGCCGTGGATGCCGCCGCCGACGATAACGCACTCGAGCATCTACTCGTCGCCTACGACGCGTTATTACTTTATAGTTTTGAGTTGTTAATGATGGGCGTGTATCGGTGTTCGTGTTGATACGAAGGCCCGATTCGTCTCGAGTACACACTATCCGTCTCCAGTGTGCCCGCTGTCCGATCGACGATTCGATCACGAAATCGAGACCGTTCGGGACGTATTGTTGTCGAGTTGACTTTAGGTGGCTGGAGCGCTTCTGGGGCAGTATGGCCGACGATCGTCCGGTCGTACACCTCTCGACGCCCGCCGTGGTGATCAGCGTCGTCGCGGTGTTGACGGCGCTGGTCGCACTCGCCGCGCTCAACACCGGTCTCGCGGTGATGTTCGGGATCGTCTTGCTCGTCTTCGGGGGCGAATACCTCGAGAACGTCCGGACTGACCTGGGATCGGACGTGGCGGAGCATGTCGTGACCGAGCCAGCAGACGACGCTGGAGACGCCCTCGAGGTGTTGCGCCAACGATACGCGGCCGGCGAACTCTCCGACGACGCGTTCGAACGCAAGCTCGAGCGACTCGTCGAGACGGAGACGGTCGCCGACGCCGAACGCCACGTCACGGCGACGGCCGAGGACCTCTCTGGGCGGACAGGCGAGGGAGCGTCCGTCGGCGACCTCGAGCGCGAACGCGAAACCCAGTTCGACGGCCGATAGGCGCCTGCTGTCAGAACAGCAGTGTGCCGACCCACGCGATGACAAGTGCGAAGCCGATCGCGGCGAGCGCTTGTTGGGCGAGCATCTTCGCGACGAACCGGACAGAGACTTCTCGAGCGACGGTGATCGCGGTCACGAGACAAGGCAGGAGCACGCCGGCGAGGTAGACAGCGACGAGCACCTGGATCGGCGACAGTGCCGCCATGCCCGCAGTATCGGCGGTCAACAGCGCGATTCCGTCTTTGCGGATCGCCGCGAGGACGACCGGCAAGGCGGCCTCGGTCGGCAACGCGAACGCGCCCATCGCCGGGGCGAGACCCGTACCCAGACGCTCGAGCGCACCGACGTACTCGAGCAACGCGGCGACGACGCAGATACCCGCGAAGACCGGCAGCGCCGCCGTCAGGAAGCTCGCGAGCGAGGTCCGAGCTTCCCGCCAGATCGCTCGGGGTCGGGGCCACTCGAGGAACGTTCGTCGGTCGACCGACAGCGTTGTGGTTCGAGCCTCTGGAGGGGCAATAAGTCGGACGTAAATCAGGGTCGTCGCGGCGAGGATGGCGAGGTAGGGGCCGACGAGCCACGGCATGCCGACGGCGGCAAAGACCGCGAGCGTCGCGGGGAACTGGTAGGAACAGGCCGCGCCGAACGAAATCGCGGAGATGGTCGTACACCGCGTACAGTCCGAACAGCTGCGGGTGCTGGTCACCGCGGGGACGTTACAGCCAAAGCCCATCACGACCCGGACGAGGTCGCGACCGGTCAGCCCGACCCGTCGCATGATCGGGTGCAAGGCGGTCGTCACTCGCGTCACGAGGCCGCAGGCCTTGTACGCGCCCATAAAGAGCGCGAAGATGAGCATCGTCGGTAACGCCCAGACGAACAGAAACGGCCCCATCGCGAGCAGTCCGTACTCGCCGCCGATGACGGCCGCGAGCGGTCCTGGAAGCGTCTGGGCCCAGCCGACTGCCGGCTCGAGAGCCGCACCGACGATCGGATCGAGTTCCCCGGCGTGTCGACGATATTGAGGCCGCCGGTTCGATAGCGTTCGCTCGAGACCGTCGATCCGCCGACGTTCTCGTCGGTCGGCATCGTGCCCGTCAGCCCGGCCGCGAGCGCCGATTTCCCGACGCTTTCCTTGCCGACCAGGGCGACGCGGTCGCGGTCAGTGTCGCTCATTCGTCGCCGTCTCCCCGCTGTGTCGGCCAGTTTGGTGTCGGTACCTCGAGCCGTCGTCGCGACAGGCGGCCACCGCGACAGCCGCCGTTGTATCGGTGCATGCTCGAGTCGATATCGACGGCCAGATTTAATAATATTTTTGGATGGAATAATAACTACTATTATCCACGGGGTGTTGTTGGTAACTGATGGGAGACGATACGACTCCAGTGACGGTGTTGTCCGGAACGCTCGGTGCGGGCAAGACGACCGTGCTGAACCACGTATTAGCCGAGAGCGACCGCGATCTAGCCGTACTCGTCAACGACATGGGCGAGGTCAACGTCGACGCCGACCGGGTCGCCGAATCCTCCGACATCACCGACGAGGACGAGGAACTGATCGAACTCTCGAACGGCTGTATCTGCTGTGAACTGCGCGGCGATCTGCTCGACGCCATCGGCGAACTTACCCGCGACCACGACCGGGAGTTCGACGCCATCGTCGTCGAATCGACCGGCGTCGCCGAGCCGCTGCCGGTCGCCCAGACACTGACGCTTGGCTTCGATCAGTCCGATCTTGACCCCACGGAATTCTACGAGGAAACCGGTATCGAACCGCTCGAGAACTGCCATCTCGATACGACCGTCACCGTCGTCGACGCCCACCAGTTCGACGCGGCGATGGAATCCGACGAGATTCTCGACGACGATGGGACCGAAAAGCACCTCGGCAACTTGCTCGTCGAGCAAGTCGAGTTCTGTGACGTCTTGCTCTTGAACAAGTGCGATCTCGTCGACGAGACGACCCTCGCCGAGATCGAATCCACCCTCGAGGTGCTCCAGCCCCGAGCCGAGATCGTTCGGACGGAACACGGCCGCATCGAGCCCGAGGCGATCGTCGAAACCGACCGATTCGACTTCGAGGACGCGAGCCGGTCGGCTGGCTGGATCCAAGAACTCGAGGAGCCCCACGAGTCGGCCGAGGAGGAACACGGCGTCACCTCGTTCGTCTTCGAGGCGCGCCGGCCCTTCCACCCCGAGCGCTTCGCCGACCTCCTCGACGCGTTCCCCGACGAGGTCGTCCGCTCGAAAGGTCATTTCTGGATCGCGGGTGGCGAGGCCGAACGCAGTGAGGCCTCAGATCGAGCGAGCGGTGGAACCGCGAGCCGCGAGGACGAGGCGCTGACGGTCAACGTCGCCGGCCAGTCGATCCGGATCGCCCCTGGCGGCACCTGGATCGACGCCCTGCCAGCCGACGAACGCGAGGCACAGCTCGAGGCGAATCCCGAGCTCGAGGAGGGCTGGCACGAGCGCTGGGGCGACCGAAGCGTTGGCCTCGTCGTCATCGGTGTCGAGATGGATCACGAGACGCTCCGTGGCGATCTCGAGGACTGTCTCCTGACCGACGACGAACTGGACGAGGACTGGTCGAGCTACGAGGACCGGTTCCCGACGTTCGAACACCCCGGGGAAGACGCGCCAGACGAGGCGGAATCGACCGAGGACGCAACGGCCGAGACGACGGCCGACGACCACGACAGCCACGAAGAGATCGGTCTCGCGGACTGACCGACGAGGTGACGACTCGAGTGACCACACACGACACCGACGATCCAGACGCAGCCGGACCGGCGAGCGAGCCGCCCGAACGCGACGTCTCGACGTGCTATCAGGCCTACCTCGAGTGCAACGACCATCGACCGGATAGCTGTACTATCTATTCGGAGCTGACGGCCGCGACGGCCCGGACACGCTGGATCAAAGCCGACGAGGATGCGTTCGTCTCGCGCGAAGAGATGCGATAGTCCGGGACACCGATCGATCAGTTCGACTCCCCCACACAACCACCGACCACATGTCGACTCATACTGTTGGACAGAACTATTCAATGATCGGTCGCAGTACTGCGGCCGCCACCGTAAGGACGGCCGCGAATTCGCGACCGACGTTTCACTGACTTCTGTCCGACAGTATCACTACCAGACCGCTGTCACGCCGGCCATTTCGGCCACGCGATGACACGACGCGATCGACCGACGAGATGTGGACGGCGTGGGAGCTGGCTGGAATCGAGCCGTCGGACGGATACTGGAACTGCCCCGCGGCCCAGACGACGTAGTCGCTCGTGATCGTCCCGTCGGCGGTCTCGAGCGCGAAGCCGGAGCCGTCGGCGTCGGTCGCTGGCCCGGGCGAGACGGACTCGACATCGACTCCAGTTCGAACGGGCAAGTCGTGAAACTCGGAGACGGCCTCGAGATAGGCGGCGTACTGGTCTCCGGTCGGATGCTCGCGATCGAGTGCAAACGCGGGCGAGGTATCGGGCGTGATCGCGTTCAGGTCACGGGCGCCGAAGGCGTTGGCCGGAAACGACGGCGTCAATAGTCGCATCTCGGCCGGCCACTGGCGAAACGACGCGCCGATGCAATCGCGCTCGAGGACGATGGAATCGACCTCGAGATGGTCGATAGCGACCGCCGTCCCGATACCGGCCGGTCCGGCACCAACGATCGCAACGTCGTAATCGAAACCACTGCTCATGAACAATGCGTAGGTCGCGACTGTTTTAATAATATTGGCTCAAAAATTACTAACATACAGTATTGAGTTGTTGTGATGTAGTGTGGTGTACAGTCGCTTGCAAGCCCGAGAAAGAAAGCAGGACTTTTCACCGGGCATAGACTGGAATCCATACTGATGCATCGACGTACGCTCGAGCGGAGGTGGCCCCGATGACGACCGACCTGACCGAAATTACGGTTATTGGAGACGACGACACGGGGCTGGTTGCCCGTGTGACCAGCCTCCTGTTCGAGCGCGGGATCAACATCGAGGACATGGACCAGGCGGTTCGTGACGACGTCTTTCGGATGTATCTCGCGGTCGATACCTCGGAGATGGTCTGTACCGAGGCTACCCTGCGCGAGGACCTTCACGATCTGGGTGCGGATCTCGGATTGGACGTCCAGGTCCGGTTCCCGGCCGACCGCGAGACCCAGCAGATCGCCGTCCTCGTCACCAAGGAGAGCCACTGCCTCGAGGCGCTGTTCGAGGCGTGGGCCAACGACGAACTCGGCGCGGATATCGGCGTGGTCATCGGCAACCACGACGATCTCCAGCCGCTTGCCCAACACTACGATGTCCCCTTCCACGACATCGGCGACGAGTCGGGCCAGCAAAACGAGGACGAGCTGCTCGAGTTACTCGCCGAGTACAACGCCGACCTGATCGTGCTGGCGCGGTACATGCGCATTCTCAGCCCGAACGTCGTCTTCCGGTACGAGGACCGGATCATCAACGTCCATCCCTCCTTGCTACCGGCCTTCCCCGGCGCCGAGGCATACCGCCAGGCGGTCGAGGAGGGGGTCCGCGTCGCTGGCGTCACCGCCCACTACGTGACGACGGACCTCGACCAGGGCCCGATCATCACCCAACGCGCATTCGATGTCCCCGACGACGCCGACGCGGCGGAGATGAAACGCCGCGGACAGCCCTTGGAAGCCGACGCCCTGCTCGATGCCGTTCGGTTGCACCTAAGCGGTGATATCTCGGTCCACCGCGGACGGACATCCGTTCGGGCCGCAGGTACCGAGTACCAACTCGGACTCCCCGACGAGGTAGACGATATTACACCGGATCGGCCGGTCGATGGTATCGGGAGTGCAGTTGCCGACGATCAGTAGAGAGTAAATTCCACCATTTGTTCGGTTGGAATATTTTAACCTGTCCAAAACGGATGCGTTATCGGATAGAACGAGTTAATATGTCCACCACTGCCCGAGTTATGAGTAAAAACAGCACATAATACGATTTCTGGTGTCCAGTTGGTCGCTCTATTGAGTTATTTCGGAACGTTCTTAAACATCGACTTCGAAGCCGTAGATATGACTCCCAATGTGGGATCGGTCGGACGGGAATCGGCAGACGACCGTGACGTGGTTACAGCAGTCGACGAGATCGACGGTCGAGACCATCTCGTCATCGCTGATCTCACGCAGGACGAAGCGTGGCTCTCCGCAGCCGAGTGCGACGCCACGTCGCTCGAGGAGTGGCAGTAACACGTCTCGTACCCGACGGGAGCTATGTGGGGCGTCTCTGACTAGCCGAGGCGTGTCGAATCGATCGGCAGAAACCGTGTCGCTCGAGTTACTGACTCCATTTCTCGAGACAGTTCTCGTCACAAAAGTGGCGGTGAACGGCCGTTCCGTCTTCGATGGAGGTTACGACTCGCCGTTCGTTCGAGTCGCCGATCGGTGCTGTACACTGTTCGCATCGGTGTGAGTCCTCGTCCGTCGAATCAGCCATTATCCATAGGTAGGACGAGAGCTACTTGAACGAACCTGTTGCGGCGGTATCGACCACCGACGGTCATGGATCCGCCACTCGAAACTGGTTCGGACTGCTAGATACGAAACGAGAGCCGAATCGACGGTTCAGTCGGCGTCGCCGACGTCTGCCTCGAGCGTCGGACCGTCGTTCGGGGTCGCGTGTAGCTGCTCGGTCCACGTCTCGGAGATCACCGGGGCAAGGGCCAGAAATGTGACGAACGCGACGAACAGTGCCAGAAAGATGCTGGCAACGCCGGCGATAGCGATTGTCGGGTCGAACGGAACGATGCTCGCTGTGACGATACTGGCGAGGGTCATGTGGGGTCAATCGTATCTCTCAACCCCCGCCATATGAGGATTTCTGTTTCGGTCGAGTGCGGCTCGATATCGCGCTGCTCGAGGGCTGTGGCGTGTCAACAACACGTTCGGAATGTGGTATCTAGTCAGTCGCTATCGAGGGCAAAGATACCGATATCGGTCGTCGACGTTTAGAGTCGGCGAACGGCACCGATTGCACTCGAGAGCGGTGGGGCGTCGAACCACTCCTCACCGGTGTAGGCGTTGGTGCCGGCACAGTAGAGATCACGAGCCGTCTCGAGAACGGACGCCTCGAGTGACACCGGATCGGTCTCACACAGCGATTTCCAGTCGGCGACATCGGTCCGCTTTGCCTCGGCTTTGGCGGCTTCGACGGCCTGGACCCACTCGGGCTGGGTACGTTTGTGATACTGTCGAAGCACTTCTTTCGAGAGTTGCGTCCCTTCGTAGCTAAAGCGGTTCTCGTCGAAGGTACCCACGACGTCAGCTACCCGAAGCTCGCCGTCGACGTAGAGACATTCGATCTTGCCGTCCTCGTGTTTCAGACCGGCCTGCTGGGCGCGATCGGTAAGCACGCGGTTGACCTCGCGTGCGAGCGTCTCGAGGTCGTCGATCGAGGCTAAACCGGCGATGGCGTCGGCTTCCTCGCGCTCGAGATAGCGATCGCTTTCCTCGTACTTCGTGGAGAACTCGACGATCGGTTCCGCGAGGTCGACGGCGTCGTCGGGCCAGCGATCGAATCCGAGGTCGTGGTCGGCCGGCTCCGTCCGCTGGCGAAGACTCGAGCCCACGGGGACGCGATTCCGAAAGACGATCTCGAGGGGGATCAGGTAGTTATCGGCGGCCGCGTCGTGATAGTGGTCGTAATCATACTCCCGGCCATCGTTTGGCAGGTCGGGGACCTGCGTCAGGGCGATCGCCATTTCTCGTGGCGGCTCGGTCGTTTCGGCGAGCGAGACGACCTGTCTTTCCTCGGCGGTGCCCGCGGAATCGCTCGAGCGCGCATTCGCGGCTGGATCGACGACGCCCCGGTAATGGGTCGGGATGTCGTCGGCTTCTAGCAGCTCGAAGTTGTACGCCCCCATCGTACAGAGACTCGCGCCTTTCTGCGGGATCTGATCGGGCATTTTCCCCCAGTCGAACACGGAGTAATCGTCGGTGAAGATGAACGCGCCGCGACCAAGACTGTCGGCTGTTGGCGACGTTTCGACGCGAAATTCCTTGACGCTCGTCACAGCTGCCACCTCGAAGTGGGCCGATCGCCATCGTTCATACCCCAACTCCCGGCGTGGTGATCCAAGAAGGTTTCAGTATCAACTCGGGGGCTGGCGGACTCGAGTCTCACTGCCTGTATTGAACCGCTCATCAAGTTGACCAGGTGTGGGGACAACTGCAGCGGGGGAGACACCGATCGCACAGCTGCCGCCCGACCAGGAGTACAACGACTTCTGGGGACGTATCGTATCGACGAGGAGCCCGGCGCATTTGCCCGGACACGGTCTGCAGCCACGTATTAGCGCGAGCGGGGCCACAAACTCTTTTGTATGACAGGAAAATTTCTCGAGAAATGTCGTCGTTAGCCAGTCGGGCAGTTCCCGATCGGATCAGGGAGAGTTACGTCGCTAAATTCGGCCTCGTCATACTCGTGGTCTTGCTCATCACGATCGGGGCTGCAATTTTTTTCTACGTCGATATCACGGCGGAGTTGACCGACAACGCACAGAACGAACTGCAGTTGACGGCCGAGGACGATGCCAACGAGTTGAGTAACTGGATCGAAAACCAAGAGCAGACGACCGAGATGCTCGCCGCTGACAACGACATCGTCAACGGCTCGGCCGACGACATCGAGACTCGAATAAGCGAGGAACGACAGGCAATGAGGGCCGACGTACACGCGATACACTACATCGAAACCGCCTCCGATGAGATCGTTCACAGCACGTCCGACGATGCGGTCGGGACGGACCTCACCGACCTCGAGCTCAGCTACCACATTCGGTTGAGTGATGGATCCGTCTCGGAACTGGAGTATCACGGGGAACTGAACGCCGAACGGACCTATACGGACACGTACGAACGCAACGGGGAGAAGTATATCGCGTTTCTCAGCCCCGCCGACGAACCCACGCAGAGCGGCCTCATCATGATCGAATTCGCCGTCGATGACGTTCCGAGCATGTTCACCGAGCCGGTTGCGGGCAGCAACACGGTCGTCGTCGATGGCGAGGATGGCGACGTACTGATCGCCGACGACGAAAGCGAGATTCTGACGACCTACCGCGATGGGACGGATACGCTGCCCGTCGAGGCGGTCGGCAATCTCGGCATCGCCAATTTCGGTTCGATCGAGTACGACGATACGGACGAGGTAATCGGCTACTCTCGGGTTGGTGGCACTGATTGGGTTCTCATTACCCACGCGCCACAATCGAACGCGTACGCAATTACACAGGACGTCGCAACCTCGCTCGGTGCCCTGATCGCGATCGCACTCGGTGGCTTTCTGCTCATCGGTGCGACGATCGGCCGATCGACGGCCCACGCGATGGATAGCCTCGCCGACGAGGCGACCGCCCTCTCGAATGGCAACACTGCCATCGAAATCGCCGACGACGACCGTCTCGACGAAGTCGGCCAGGTCAGAGCGTCTTTCGCTGGCATCCAACGATACCTCGAGACCGCAGCCGAGCAGGCCGACGCCATCGCCAACCAGAACTTCGACGATCCCGTCCTCGAGGAAGACGTACCCGGAAAACTCGGCGATTCCCTCCAGACGATGCACGTCGATCTCGAGCGCTACATTGAGGACATCGAGGCCTCCAAGGTCGAAGCCGAAGCCTCCCAGGCGGACGCCGCCGAAGCGCGACGCGAGGCCGAGGAACTGGCCGACCGCCTCGAGCGAAAAGCGACCGAGTTCGGTGCGGTGATGAACGAGGCCGCTGCCGGCGACTTTACCCAGCGGTTGGACGAAGACGTCGATAACGAGGCGCTCGGCGAAATCGCCACCGCGTTCAACGGCATGCTCGAGGACCTCGAGCGGACGATCGTCGATATCCAGACGCTGGCCGAAGACGTCGATCGCGTCAGTGGGGATGTCACCGGTCGCGTCCAAGAGATCGAACGGGCGAGCGACGAGGTCAGCCATTCGGCCGAGGAGATCGCGACGGCGGCCGCCGATCAGAGCGATCGCTTTCAGGAGGTCTACGGCGAGATGAACGACCTGTCGGCGACCGTCGAGGAGATCGCCTCGACCGCCGACGACGTCGCGTCGGTTTCGAAGACCGCCGCGGCCGAAGCCGACGACGCCAACGAGGCGACCACCGAAATCCGTGACGAGATGGACCGCCTCGAGCGCCGCGCCGACGAGATCACCGAGCAAGTCGCCCAACTCGACGACCAAATGGCCGAGATCAGTGAGATCGTCGACCTCATCGACGACATCGCCGAACAGACGAACTTACTCGCGTTGAACGCCTCGATCGAGGCCGCAAGCGCTGGCGAGAGCGGCGACGGCTTTGCGGTCGTCGCCAACGAAGTCAAATCGCTCGCCGAAGAGACCGGCGAGGCCACCCAGGAGGTCGACGAGCTGGTCTCGAGCGTCCAGACATCGGTCGACGAAACCGTCGCGGAGATCGATCGCATGCGCAAACAGGTCGATCGCGGTACGGCGGTCGTCGACGACGGCATCGAGGCTATCGACGCGATCACCGAACAGGTCGAGACCGCAAACGAAAGCATTCAGTCGATCAACGACGCGACGGACGAGCAGGCCCGGGCCAGCGAACGCGTCGTCACGATGGTCGACGACGCCACCGAAAGCAGCGAGGAAACCAGAGACGAAACCGAAACCGTCGCGGCCGCCGCCGAAGAACAAGCCGCGACCGTCTCCGACGTCGCCTCGGGCGCCCAGTCACTGACCGAGATGGCAGACGAACTCAGCTCCTCGCTCGACGCGTTCGAAGTCGAGGTCGACCGCGATCAGATCGACGACGGCGTCGCGCTCGAGTACGACGATTCGGACCTCGAGACGGCTGCCGACGACCCGACGGCGCTCGAGACTATCGACGACGAATCGACCGAGCTCGATACTGTCGACGAGCAACCGACTGATCTCGATACCGTTGCGGACGAATCGACCGACTTCGAGGCCGACGACGGGTAGGGTCGCCGGTCGAGTACCACCGATTATCCGCGTTTTGCTCGAGCCCTGAGCCCCAGTGCGACGACGATCGACGCGGCGACGATCAAGAGTCCGCCGACCGCCACGAAGGCGGTAAAGACCGAGCGAGCGTCGATGAGCGCACCGAGTAGCGTCGGACTGATCACGGCGCCAAGCGAGAGGCCCGTAAAGAAGAAGCCGAAGCTCTTGCCCGTCGATCCGGCGTCGCTAAACGAGTTCGCGAGCGTGTCCCGAGCCGGGAGCGCAATGCCCATTAGCAAGCCGACGAGTCCGAAGATGGCGACGAGCGCGAGCAAACTCGCCGTCGCTGCGGTTGCGACGCTGTACCAGATCCCGACGGCAGCAAGCCCGAACGCGGCGACGATGACCCACTGGAACGGGAGCCGATCCGCGAGCGGACCGCCGGCGAGGACGCCTACCGCCGACCCGACGAGATACGCAGTCAGGACGGTATTTGCGGCCGAGTCGCTAAATCCGAGATCGACGGCGAAGACCGTGGTAAACGACTGGAGGGCGACGATAGCCATCATCGAGACGAAATAGAAGGCAAAGACGAACAGCAACGCCGGTCGCAACAGTCCAGCTACCGTCGCTCGGAGGGTGGCGGTACCGTCCTCGTCAGTCACGTCGGTGTCGGCCGTCACAGACGACTCACGTGCGTCGATCTGTCGTTTGTAAACCGGCGCCGCCAGTACGAGCAGGGCAGCCGCGTAGACGAAGCCGAGCACGCCGACGGTCGGCAACGCGACGCGCCAGCCAAACTGGATCCCGATCGTTCCCGTCACGACGGGTGCTGCAGCGAAGCCGGCAAACCCGCCGAACGTGTGCATCCCGAACGCCGTCCCCTGGTTCGCCGCGTCGGTCACGCTCTCGAGGAAGGCATAATCCGCTGGATGAAAGACCGATTGGCCGATCCCCGAAAGCAGTGCAAACGCCAGCAGCGTCCAGTAGGTCGGCGCAGTTCCCGACAGCGAGACGCCCAGCGAGGTGACGACGAGCCCGGTGACGAGGATGCGTTTGGCACCGATCCGATCGACGAGTTCGCCGAGTGGCAACTGTAAGACCAGCGTCGGGACGTAGATCGCCGTCACGAGCAGGCCGAGCTGGGTCGTCGTGAGACCGAACTCCGCGCCGATCAGCGGAAACAGCGGCGGATACGCGAGCAAGTACACGTGCGAGAGAAAGTGTGCGATCGAGACGGCACCGACGATGAACGTCGTGTCGCTTCGACCTCGTCCAGCGCTGGTTTCGGGTGGCGTCTCGGTGGTCACTGGAAACTGCCTCGGGTCGTTCCTATTCGATGCGCTCGCGAAATGATCGTTTCGAAACCACACAGGTGGGCCGCGATCGATCTCCGGGACCAGTATCCTTTTCTCACTGTACCGGTATCGTTGCCACGATGGAGCGACCGGTGACCGAGGCCGACCTCACGTTCGAACACGTTCCCGAAAGCGACCAGTCATTCGAGAACGCGCTCGAGAAAGCGCGTGCTGGTGACCGACTCACGGTCGACGATGCGATCGAGTTGTTGACGACCGGAACGGACAGCGATGGGATCGATCGACGGCGCAAAGAGCAGGTTTTGACGGCCGCAGATCACCGGCGAGCCGACGTCGTCGGCGAGGAGGTAACCTTCGTCGCGAACGTAAACAACAACGTCACCACCGCCTGCAACGTCGGCTGTCTGTTCTGTAACTTCAAAGACGCCGCACACACGTTCGAGCACGATGCCGAGGTCGAGACAGCAGGCTTTACCAAGACACCAACCGAATCGCGTGACATCGTCGCTGATGCGGTCGACCGCGGCATCTACGAGGTCACCTCCGTCTCCGGACTCCACCCTGCGTTCGCCCTCGATACGGAACACCACGAGATCCTGGCGGCTACGCCGAATCCGAAGGAAGTCAACTACAAGCCGCCCGAACGTTACGCCACCGATCCCGGCACCTACGCCGAGCAGATGGCGGCGATGAGCGTCGACGGCGTCCACGTCCACTCGATGACGCCCGAGGAAGCCTACCACGCCCGTCGGGGCACCGACTGGTCCTACGAGGACGTCTACAGTCGCCTCCAGAACGCCGGCCTCGATACCGTCCCCGGTACGGCCGCCGAAATCCTCGTCGAGGAAGTCCGCGAGGTCATCTGTCCCGGCAAGATCGGTACCGACGACTGGCTCGAGGCGATGGAAGCCGCCGCGACCGTCGGTCTCGGCCTGACGGCGACGATCATGTACGGCCACGTCGAGAACGAAGCCCACCGCGCGATGCATCTCAAACGGATTCGGGATCTCCAGGACCGTGTCGACGGCGCGATCACGGAATTCGTTCCGTTGTCCTTTATCCACCAGAATACGCCGCTTTTCAAACACGACGTGGTTTCGGGCGGTGCCAGCACCGACGAGGACGAGCTCATGATCGCCGTCTCGCGGCTCTTCCTCGATAATATCGATCACGTCCAGTCGTCGTGGGTCAAGTACGGCGACGAGCAGGGGCTCAAGATGCTTTCGTGTGGCGCCGATGACTTTATGGGGACGATCCTCTCCGAGGAAATCACGAAACGTGCCGGCGGCAGCTACGGCGAGTTCCGCTCGTTCGAGGACTACGTCGACCTCGTCACGTCGATCGGTCGTGTTCCCGTCGAACGCTCGACCGACTACGAAACACGGCGTGTCATCGATCCCGACGAGTCGCCGATTGGCCCGCAACTCGGGCCACGGGCCGACGGCACGCCACTGTTGACCGATACCGAGCAATCCGATCGAACCGCGCTGGCCGACGACTGATACGGTTTCCTGTACGTCGTTTCCAGCGCAACAATCGTGGGACGGATATTGGTACATCGGTATCCCAGGCCGTCTGATACGGTTTACTGTACGTCATTGCCGGCGCAACCGCGACCCGGGCGGCGGTTGCGCCGGTAAATCGGTACAGCAATCCGTATGAGACAACGGAGGACGGATCGATCGCGACCGTCACTCATGCTGCCAGACAGTATCAGTTGCGAGACCGCCGTAGGGACGGGCCGGTCTCGAGTGAGGTTTCGGGCGTCGCTTGCGACGTGGGGCAGTAGGCGCGTGCGAGCCCGCAGACGCAGCCGTAGACAAGAAGTAGCTCCCGGTCCTGTTCGGATCGGGGGGGAACGACGAACTGATTGGTCCGCTTCATCAACTATCTCTTGTGGCGCAAGACACATAACTGTGTGGTTTGTGTGATGGTGTATGGTTGAGATCCGAATCGAGTTCGACGACGATGAACAGTACGAGCGGTTGAAAGAACTGAAGCAACACCACGGGCTCACGTGGAAGGGTTTGCTTCTTGAAGGCGAGAAGCGCGTCCGCGAGGAGACCCCAGACGGCCAGTAGTCGGCGATTGTTCGGCAGTGCCTACCGCTCGACCCCCGCCTGAAGGCGGGGCATGCGCTTTATTTTCTGTCACGGCGACCGATCCTGCGAGCAGGAGTTGAACTACAGTCGGACCGCTGGCTGCGCCAGCCGTTCCAGTACCGAGACAGACTGCGTTCAACCCGACGGTTCGGAGGTTGGGTCGGCGCATGGTCGGCAGTTCGGTATCTTTCACGGCGATACTAAGTATGTTGTCTAAATTAATAAAGGTTGTTGAATTGGTCCGCATGGGTCGCATACACCGTCCCGATCGAGACTCCCACCGGGAGATTCCTACTGGATCGGTAGCGAATTGCAGGTGCCACGCCCCGTGAACGAGCCAGGGCCGATCTATCGGTCCAATCATTTATGATAGTTCTCGAGGAGTGTATGGTATGCGACTCCAAGACAAGACAGCGTTTATCACCGGTGCCGGCTCCGGCCTCGGTCGCGAGGCCGCCGAACGATTTGCCGACGAAGGGGCGACGATCGTCGCCGCCGACATCGACCTCGAGGCTGCCGAAACGACGGTCGATCGGATCGAGAGTGCGGGCGGCGACGGGACCGCGGTCGATCTCGACGTCCGCGACGCCGACGCGGTACACGCGGCCGTCGACGAGACGGCCGAGACGATGGGTCTCGACATCATTCTCAACAACGCTGGCGTAAGCCACGAGCGAGCGGACGTCGAGGATATCGACGAACCGGAACGCGATCAGGTCATCGACATCAATATCAAGGGCGTCTGGAACGGCTGTCACGCCGCGATCCCACACTTCAAGGAACAGGGATCGGGCGCGATCGTCAACACGGCGTCGCTGGCTGGCGTCATCGGCTCGCCACAGCTCAGCGCGTACTCGCTGTCGAAAGGCGCCGTCGTCAACTTCACGCGAGCGATCGCCGCGGAGATCGGCCCCCACGGCATCCGGGCGAACGCGGTCTGTCCCGCCGTCACGGAGACATCGATGGCCAGATCCGGCCGCTCCGACGAAGAGTGGGCCGCACTCGAGGAGAAGATGGCCCAGCAGTATCCGCTCCGGCGGCTCGGCCAGCCCGAAGACATCGCCAACGCGATGTTGTTCCTCGCCAGCGACGAGGCAGCCTGGATTACGGGCCAGAAACTCGTCGTCGATGGCGGGTTCTCCTGTGCCTAATACGGGTTGTCGTACCGATGGACCGGCCCAACCGGACCTATGGCGTCCCAACCCTGAACTAATGGGTGAAACCGGCGGCAGTTGTCCGGTTTCACTCAGCAGTCGACGGTTGGGAGGGTACGAGTGGCGGTCCAAGGCTGAACTGAAAGAGAACGCAGAAAGTCGAAAGCGAGCCGTCGGGTCGCGAAACGCGATCGGCCGTTAGATGTAGTCGACGATCTCGGGCAGCTCGAGTTTCATACCCTTGCGCTCGCGGATCTCCATGATCTTCTCGCGCTGGAGGGAGTCGGACATGACCTCGAAGCCGGCGTTTTCGGTGTTCCAGGATGCTCGACCCTCGGTCGCGGAGCGAATGTCGCTCGCGAAGCCGATCATTTCGCCGACGGGCGCGATGCCTTCGACGACCATCAGATCGCCTTCCTGGTACATGTCGTCGACGCGGCCACGACGACCCTGGATCTCGCCGGAGGCGGCACCCATGTGGTCGTTTGGCACGTCGATACGGACGTCCTGCATCGGCTCGAGCATCTTGATCGTGCCGTCGATCAGGGCGTTGTGGACCGCCTGCCGGACGGCCGGGATGACCTGTGCCGGACCGCGGTGGATGGTGTCCTCGTGGAGGCGGGCGTCGTGCAGGCGCATGAGCGTCCCCTGGACTGGCTCGTTCGCGAGTGGACCGTTGTCCAGTGCTTCCTCGAGACCCTCGACGACGAGTTCCATCGTCTCGTTCAGGTGCTGGATACCCTTCGTGTCGTCGATGAGGACGTTCGTCCCGTGGATGGTCTCGACGTTCTGGGAGGTATCCTTGTCCATGCCAGCCTCTTGGAGGGCTTCACGGCGGTCCTGCTCGGGCATATCCATCGATGCTTCGCCCATCTTGATCGTATCGACGAGCTCCGTGCCCATCGGCTCGATCGAGATGTAAAAGCGGTTGTGGCGGTTGGGCGAGATACCCTCGACCTCCGCGCTGGCTTCCTGGGGCTGCTCGCGGAAGACGACGATCGGTTCGCCGGTGATGACCGGAATCCCCTGGTTCTTCTCGATACGCTGGGTGATGACCTCGAGGTGGAGCTCACCCTGTCCCGAGATCAGGTGTTCACCAGTGTCTTCGTTGATCTCGATCTGGATCGTCGGATCTTCCTTGGACACTTGCCGGAGCGTCTCGATCAGCTTCGGCAGGTCGTCCATGTTCTCGGCCTCGACGGCCTTCGTGATGACCGGCTCGGAGATGTGCTCGATCGACTCGAAGGGCGTCATCTCCGTGCTCGAGACGGTCGAGCCGGCGATAGCGTCTTTGAGGCCGGTGACGGCGGCGATGTTCCCCGCCGGGACCTGATCGACTTCCTCACGTTCGCCACCCATGTAGATGCCGACGCTCTGGATGCGGTTCTTGCCCGCAGTACCGGAGACGTAGAGCTCCTGGCCCTTCTCGAGGCTGCCCGAGAAGACGCGACCGGAGGCGATTTCGCCGGCGTGTGGATCCATCGAGATGTCGGTAACCATCAGCACGACTTCGCCGGATTCGTCGACGAGACGCATCTGCTCTGCGAGATCTGACTCGGCGTCACCGCGCCAGACCCGCGGAATACGGCGGGGCTGTGCGTCGACGGGGTTCGGGAAGTGCTCACAGACCATGTCGAGGACGACGTCCGAAAGCGGCGTCTTCTCGTGAAGCTCCTGGCGCTTGTCCGAGCGCTCGAGTTCCATGATCTCGGCGAAGTCCATCCCGGTGCGTTGCATCGAGGGCATGGAGACGCCCCACTTGTAGAGTGCGGAGCCAAAGCCGACGGTGCCGTCTTCGACGGAGACCGTCCAGTCTTCGATGTCGTCCATGTCCTGGGTCATGCCACGGATGAGTTCGTTGACGTCGTGGATGACCGAGAGGAGCCGCTGTTGCATCTCTTCGGGGCCTTCCTGCAGTTCGGAGATCAGGCGGTCGACCTTGTTAATGAACAGGGTCGGCTTGACGCCCTCGCGCAGGGCCTGCCGGAGGACCGTCTCGGTCTGGGGCATGGCACCTTCGACGGCGTCGACGACGACCAAGGCACCGTCGACGGCACGCATCGCACGGGTCACGTCGCCACCGAAGTCGACGTGGCCGGGCGTGTCGATGAGGTTGATGAGGTGGTTGGTCCCCTCGTACTCGTGGGTCATCGAAACGTTCGCCGCGTCGATGGTGATCCCACGTTCTTGCTCGTCTTCTTCCGTGTCCATCGCGAGCTGTTCGCCGGCAGTCTCGTCGGAGATCATGCCCGCACCAGCCAGCAGGTTGTCAGAAAGGGTCGTTTTTCCGTGGTCGACGTGAGCGGCGATGGCGATGTTCCGGATGTTCTCCGGCTCGTCCATCAACCGTTCACACTCTTGAACGATCTTCTTACGTCGGCCCATATGTCCCCCTTTACCGCCAGCGGGGTCAAAAGGGTAGTGTTTCGTCGCCGCCGGAATTCGACGCGTATTCCGGCTTGCGGACGTGAAAATGCAATTTACGTGAGTGAATGCCACGCAGCCAACGGGACGAGTATCGGACGGACTACCGTACGTCGGTACCGGAGCGACTGCAGGACCGCTCGCGGTTGTGCCGGGAACACGGTACAACAGCCCGTATCAGTCGAGTCGCCTGCGATCCGTAACGATGGGCGTAAGAGACATACAGCATGGATCCCTGTGATAGATACGCATGGAGATCCGAATACAGGGTTCCGGCCCGACCGCCCCGTTTCTCAGCGCTCGAGGGCTCTTCGAAACCGAACACGACCTCTCGCTCCCCGTCGACGTTCACATCCGTGAGGACCCCGACGAGCGCACCTGGGCGGCTCACTACGACGACCGCCACGTCCTGAACATCTCCCAGCAGGCTGCCTCGAGTGCGATGGCTCGGGAACTCGCTCTCCACGAGTTCGCTCACATGGCCAGACACGAACAGAACCATCCATCACACACCCAATCGACCGAGGAAGTTCTCTATCTCGCACTCGCCGGCAAGTCCGTCGAGCGTCGCAAACTCTCTCACTGCTATCAGATCGCCAATCACATGAAAGATATCTACGCCGACGATATCACGCTCTCGGTCGGACCCGGCGAGAAACTGCTCGCCTTCCTCGAGTCCAGTCTCGCGATGGCCGTCGCGGATCGTCCGGCCACGCCTACTCGAGCGGGCCTCGAACGGCTCTCATCCGGTTCCGATCCCGATATCACGGCTGTCAACGCGGCGTTCGCTCTTGCACTGGCCGAACGCCACGATCTCCTCGAGGACGATCACCGGCTGTACGATCTCGCGTACGCGGCCGCGATGGATGCCCCCGACGTCGACTTCGAGGGGTTCAAATGCCGCTTCCGAGAACTCGGCCGCGAAACCGACTCGAGCACCTACCGCCAGACCCTCGTCGACGCAACGCGGTCGTACGTCGCGAGCGAAGGCCAGGCGGCCGACTGAATCTGAGTTTGTGACAAAATCGCCTCAGAAACCAGTTTGGTTCGGGTACCACATTTCGATTCGCCATAACCGCTGATACGAACGTTCGAAGATATTTTGTTCGATTTTCGATTAAATACGCGTATCGCCACTATTATACGTGTAGCGAGGTTGTGTTCAAGAGCAATGGCAGAAGGCAACGTTGATTTCTTCAACGACACTGGCGGCTACGGTTTCATTTCGACGGACGACGCGGACGATGACGTTTTCTTCCACATGGAAGACGTTGGCGGTCCGGACCTCGAAGAAGGCACAGACATCGAATTCGACATCGAGCAGGCCCCCAAGGGCCCCCGGGCAACCAACGTCACCCGTTTGTAAACGGCTGCGCGATTGACCGGTTTTCGTTTTATTGTAGCTATCGACGACAGTCGTTACTGTACGCTGGCGACGCATCGTTCGATAGCCCTGCGACTAGACACCACGTCGGTCCCACCGACAGCGACACGACCGGTTCTAGCGACGTGAGTCGGGGTACGCATCCCGGACGGCGCTGAAAACATCGATTCTCCGCTCGCCTCGACGACGGGACCGGTTACTCGAGGACGACCAGCGTATCGCCCATATCGACGCTCTGGTCTTCCTCGATGGCGATGTCGGTGACGGTGCCGCCGCGTTCGGCGACGATGTCGTTTTCCATCTTCATCGCCTCTAAGACGACCAGCACGTCGCCGGCGGCGACCTCGTCGCCTTCCGCGACCTCGATGTCGAGAATGGTTCCCTGCATCTCAGCGTCGACGGTCTCGCCGTCGCCGGCGACATCGGCGTCGCCACCCGAGGAGCCCCCGGCCGGTTCCGGCGCGCTCGCCTGGCCGCCACCGACGTCGACGTCGCCGGCCGGAATCGCCGGTGCGCCGTGTTCCTCGAGTTCGACCTCAAATCGCTTGCCGTTGACCTCGACAGTGAACTCGCGTTCGACGGTCTCCTCGTCGTCGCTGGCGCCGTCGCCCGTGTCGCCGCCCCACTGCTGCTGAGCTTCTTCGATGCGGCTCTCGTCGAGTTCCTCGTCCAGATATTTCGTCGTGTGTGTGCTCTGGACGAACTCCTCGTCGGTCAGCATCAGGCGGTGGAACGGGATGATCGTCGGGATGCCCTCGATGTCGTACTCCCGAAGGGCACGCAGCGAGCGTTCGATACACTCCTCGCGGTCTTCGCCCCAGACGATCAGCTTCGCGATCATCGAGTCGTAGTCGGTGACCAGTTCGTCACCCTGTCGGAGCGCGTCGTCCATCCGAACGCCGATTCCCCCCGGCGGGTCGTAGGTCTCGAGCGTGCCGCCGGTCGCGGGCGCGAAGTCTTCGGCGGCGTTCTCGGCGTTGATGCGGAACTCGATAGCGTGGCCGTCGAACTCGACTTCCTCCTGGTCGAAGTCGATCTCCTCGCCGGCGGCGATCCGGAGCTGGCGTTTGACGATGTCGATACCCGTGATCTCCTCGGTGACGGTGTGTTCGACCTGAATGCGGGTGTTGACCTCGAGGAAGTAGAAGTTTGCGTCGGGGCCGAGTGGCTCGTCGGGGCCTCGTCCGGGCGCTTCCTCGACGAGGAACTCGACGGTGCCGGCGTTCGTGTACTCGGCTGCGGCGACCCCGCGGCGAGCGGCCTCGCCGATCTGCTCGCGGAGCTCGTCGGTCAGGGCCGCCGACGGCCCTTCCTCGATGACCTTCTGGTGACGGCGCTGGAGCGAACAGTCTCGTTCGCCCAGATGACGGACGTTACCGTGGGAATCGGCGACGATCTGGACCTCGATGTGGCGCGGGTTCTCGAGGTAGCGCTCGAGGTAGACCGAGTCGTTGTCGAAGTAGGCCTCACCCTCCCGCTGAGCGCTCTCGAGTTGGTCCTCGACCTCGCTTTCGTCCCAGACGACCTTCATCCCGCGGCCGCCGCCGCCACCTTCGGCCTTGATGGCGATCGGGTAGCCGTGTTTCTCGCCGAACGCCTCGACCTCCTCGGGGTCGGTGACGGGGTCGGTCGTCCCCGGGACGATCGGCACGTCGGCCTCGTCCATGATCGTTCGAGCTTTGGTCTTTTCGCCCAGCGACTCCATGGCGTCGCTCGACGGGCCGATCCAGGTGATTCCCTCCGCGTCTTCGACCTTGCTCGCGAATTCGGCGTTTTCGGCGAGGAAGCCGTAGCCCGGGTGGATCGCGTCGGCGTCGGCCTTGCGCGCGGCGTCGATGACAGCCTCGTGGTCGAGATAGGAGTCGGCCGCACGCGCGGGGCCGACGTTGTACGCTTCGTCGGCGTAGCGGACGTGCCCCGAGTCTTTGTCGGCCTCCGAGTAGATGGCGACGGTGCTAACGTTCAATTCTTCGCACGCTCGCATCACCCGGACGGCGATTTCCCCGCGGTTCGCGACGAGAACCTTCCTAAACATTCCTGTCAGAACCGTCGTGGGGGCCCTACCTTACTTTTTCGCTACCAGTAGTACTGCCATCACCAGCCCCTCACCCGACGAGACGCTGTACGATCGCGGCTTCTGCCTTTCGAAGGTGATTCGAGGCCGTCGACGACGCACAGCCGAGCGCGTCCGCAACGTCCTCGATCGACCCACTTCGAGGGAGCTCGTAGTAGCCACACTCGAGGCCGACAGTCAGCGCTTCGAGCTGTCGATCGGTGAGCGAGCCGGTCACTCGCCGGTGTCGCCGATCGAACTCGCCGATCTCCTGAATCGCTGTGTCTACGTCTGTCGGCACGTTCTCGACCAGTTGTTGGAGGTTCGTTCCCTCGCCGACGATGGTCATCCGCATCGTCCCCGTCCGATCGAAGCCGATCGGCGGCAGGACGACGAGCTCGAGAGCTTCGAACGCCCGCCGGAATTGCCGGTCTTCCTCGCGAGTCTCCTGACAGACGTAGACGTAGAACGACGTATCGTCGATCGGCGTCAGATCGTACCAGCGAACGCTCTCGACCGTCTCGATGGCCGATCGATACCGGTCGCGATCCGAGGCCTCGACGTAGAACAGTTCGTACTCGACGGGCTGGCCGGGCAGGAGATTCCACGTCAGCAGCTCCTCGTACTCGACGACATCGGTGTCCCGGATGAACGCCTGCATCGGGTGGAGCCACCGGTCGGGTTTTCGAAAACTGATCTCGAGGAACTTCACGGTACGTGCCTCGAGTGTTGGGCCTGGGAATATAAATTACCTAGTGGGTTCGACGCTACGCTCTCCTCGCGGGATCACGTAGCGATACGTATGAGCGATTCTCGTTCCCGACCGAGCAACCCTGGATCCGAATCGGCGGACGCACGCAGCGACGATACTCGCGGTGACCGTGGTGGGGTCGATGAGGGCGCGCCGCTTCCGCCCGGCCCGGCTGGGCTTCCCGTCGCCGGCAACGTCCTACAGATCGTCTCGGATCCGCTGGGGTACGTCGACCGGCTACGGTCCTACGGCGATGTCGTCCACTACCAGATCTTCGGTCGCAAGTTTACTGCACTGCTGCACCCCGACCACGTCGAACGCGTTCTCGTCGGCGAGCCCGAGCGATTCGAGCAGTACGCCTTCGAAGAACTCAACGTCGACTTCGCCCCGGAAGGGCTCTTGATGAGCGAGGGCGAGCAGTGGCGACGACAGCGAGAACTGATACAGCCAGCGTTCTCGCCGGCCAGAATCGCCGCCTTCGCCGACGCCATCGTCGATCGAACGGCCACAGCCGCCGACGGCTGGGCGGACGGTCAGACCGTCGCCGTCGACCGCGCGTTCTCCGAACTCACCCTCGAGATTCTGACGACGACGTTGTTCGATCTCGAGTTGGCCGAGCGTCGCGAGACCGTCGCCGACGCTGCCAGCGCGATCAACGATCTCAGCGACGGCCGCTCCGTCTCCGCGTTTCTTCCAGGCTGGATCCCGACGCCGAGAAACGTCCGATGCAAACGACGACTTCGCCGGTTCGATGCGCTCGTTGCGGACCTGATCGCCGAGCGACGAGCGGACACGGGCGGTGCGGACGACCTGCTGTCGACCCTGCTCGAGGCTGCCGACGAGGCCGAGCCCGACCAGGGACTCTCCGACGAGGAACTGCGCGATCAGCTCGTCACCTTCCTCTTTGCCGGCCACGAGACGACCTCGCTAGCACTGACGTACGCGTGCTGGTCGCTCGCACACAATCCCGACGTCCGCGAGCGACTCGAGGCGGAACTCGAGGACATCTGTGGCGACCGGGAGCCGACGATGGCCGACGTTTCGGACCTGACCGACACTGAGCAAGTGATCGAAGAAACCCTGCGATTGTATCCGCCTGCGTTCATGATCGTCCGGAAAACGCGCGAAGACGTGGTATTCGACGGCTACCGCGTTCCCGAGGGAACGTCGATCACGCTACCGCAGTACGCCCTCCACCGAGACGAGCGATTCTGGGATCGTCCCGACGAGTTTCGACCCGATCGGTTCGCCGAAGGCAACGGTGGCGACGACCGGCCGGCGTACGCCTACTTCCCCTTCGGCGGCGGTCCCCGCCACTGCGTTGGGATGCGATTCGCGATGCTCGAGCTCAAGTTGGTGTTGGCGACGCTCCTCCGGCGTGTTCGGTTCGATGCGGCCGGTGACGCCGATCTCGAGTTGCGACCGACGACGACGCTCTCGCCCGATGATGACATTACGTTGACCGTCCGGCGGCGCCACTGAACGCGATCGAAGCGTCGAAAGAACGTGGTGAAGACGTGAAAGTGCAGTCCGTATCAGAATCGGTCGGTTCGCCCGGCAGCCGTCCAGGGGTCGGTCGGTGTGTCACGTGGGACTCGAACGTGGCGCTGTTGCTGGGCGCGGACGCGACTACTAAATGCCCAGCGTCTGTCGTCCCACGTCTCCTCCTCGTCGGCCGCTGCGGCGGCGACTGCCAGCGCGTGGTCGTGGACGTGGGCGCCGATGGCGGCGACGATCGCCGCCGCTTCCGCGTCGTCGGCGTCGTCGGGTAGCTCGAGGTCGACGTCGCCCGGCAGCCTGGCCGCGACTGAGGCGGCTGTGGCACCGTCTGTCGCCACCTCGCTCGACTCGCCAGCGTCCGTCTGATTCTGTGATGCCATCGGTCGTTACAGCGGGATGTTGCCGTGTTTCTTGTCCGGGTTGGTCTCGCGTTTCGTTTCGAGCATCTCGAGGTCGTCGATCAGGCGCGGACGGGTTTCAGTCGGCACGATGACATCGTCGAGAAAGCCCTTGTCGGTTGCCGTGTAGGGGTTGGCGAACTCCTCGCGGTACTCCTCGATGAGTTCGTCCCGGAGTTCGTCGGGGTTGTCCGACTCGGCGAGTTCCTTGCGATAGAGGATGTTGACCGCGCCCTGTGGGCCCATGACGGCGATTTCGGCGGTCGGCCAGGCGTAGTTGACGTCGGCACCTAAGTTCTTCGAGGCCATCACACAGTAGGCGCCGCCGTAGGCTTTCCGCGTAATAACGGTCAGGAGCGGGACGGTCGCTTCCGCGTACGCGTAGAGAAGTTTTGCGCCGTGACGGATGATGCCGCGGTGTTCCTGGTCGGTCCCGGGCATGTAGCCGGGGACATCGACGAAGGTGACGATCGGGATGTTAAAGGAATCACAGAAGCGGACGAACCGCGACCCTTTTATCGAGGCATCGACGGTGAGCGTGCCGGCGTTGACGCGGGGCTGGTTGGCGACCATGCCGACCGAGCGGCCGTCCAGTCGGCCGAAGCCGACGACGAGTTCCTTCGCGAAGTTGTCGGCGACCTCGAAAAAGGAGCCCTCGTCGACGACCGAATCGATGACATCGACCATATCGTACGGTTTCTGCGGGCTCGGGGGAACAATCGATTTGAGGTCCTCGTCGCGGCGGTCGGGATCGTCCCACGGATCGACTCGCGGTGGATCTTCGACGTTGTTCTGTGGGAGATAGGAAAGCAGTCGTCGAATGTCGTCTAAGGCCTGTTCTTCGCTCTCGCAGGCGAACTGGGCGACGCCGGTCTTGCCGGAGTGGGTCATCGCCCCGCCCAGTTCCTCGTGGGTGACTTCCTCACCGGTGACGGTCTTGGTGACGCCGGGACCGGTGATGTACATGTGGCTCGTGTCCTTGACCATGAAGATGAAGTCCGTAATCGCCGGCGAGTAGACCGCACCGCCGGCACACGGGCCCATCGTCGCCGAGATCTGGGGCACGACGCCACTTGCTTCCTGATTGCGACGGAAGATCTCGGTGTAGCCGGCCAGACTCTTGACGCCCTCCTGAATGCGAGCGCCGGCGGAGTCGTTGAGCCCGATAACGGGTGCGCCGACCTCCATCGCCATATCCATGACCTTACAGACCTTCTCGGCGAACACCTCGCCGAGCGACCCGCCAAAGACGGTAAAATCGTGCGCGAAGACGAAGACGGTTCGTCCGTTGACCTCACCGTAGCCCGTCACGACGCCGTCACCGGGAATCTGCTTTTCCTCCATCCCGAACTGGCTCGTCTGGTGAGTCCGAAGCTGGTCGAACTCCGTGAAGGTATCCTCGTCGAGGAAGTAATCGATCCGCTCGCGAGCGGTCATCTTCCCCTTGTCGTGTTGTTTCTCGATCCGCTCTTGCCCACCACCGAGGCGTGCCTCCTCGCGAAGCTCCTCGAGTTCGTCGATCCGGTCTTCCATTGTCATGATTGATCCCTCACGTTGTTGGTCATCGGGCGGAGAAACGGTGAGGCAAATGAAAAACGTTCTGCAATTAGCTATGGGCGATCCGGCCGGCGAGTTGGGTATCTCGTTTCATGCTTTCGACTCGATCATAGATTGTCGGCCAGCGACCAATCCTCCACTATTTTATACTTTTGTGAGGCGATAACGGTTTCTACCGACAGTTAATGTCCCGAACCGGGAGAGGTGCCGTCGTACTGTTGTACAAACCCTTATATATTGGTACTCACCATTATGGGTCGTATGGGACGAAACGTCAGCAGACGAAGGGTGCTTGCTGGAATCGGTGCTGGAAGTGCGATAACGCTTGCGGGCTGTCTCGACGGCGAGGCAGGGAACGGTAACGGCAACGGCAATGGCGGCGGCGCGAGCGGCGATGCCGACGCAATGGTGGGTGTGTTGGCTCCGGTGACGGGTGACCTCGGCGATCTCGGTACCCCGATCAGGGATGCCGGTATTCTGCCGGGAACGCAACTCGAAGATGCCGGCGTCGACTTCGAGATCGACATCCGCCAAGAGGATACCGAAACGGACCCCGAAGCGGGGATGACCGGCGCTCAGTCGCTGGTTGATGCGGGCTACCCAGCCATTACGGGCGCGGCATCGTCGGCTGTCACGATCGCAGTCGCCGAAGACGTCTACTTCCCGAACGAGGTCGTCGGAATCTCGCCGGCAAGTACGTCTCCGGATATCACAGACATGAACGGCGACTTCCTCCTTCGAACCTGTCCGAGCGACGCCTGGCAGGGCGAAGCGATGGCCGAAATCGCCTACCAGGAAGAGGGCGCAGAAACAGCCTCCACGTTCTTCCTCAACAACGACTACGGCCAGGGACTCGCCGACACGTTCGTCGAAGCTTTCGATGCCGAGGGCGGCGAAATCTACGAAGAAGTCGCGTTCGAATCCGAACAGCCCTCTTACAGCTCCGAACTCGAGTCGGCACTCGGCGACGACCCGGATCTGTTGATGATCGTCGGCTACCCCGACAGCGGCGAACAGATCTTCCGTGACTACTACGCGGACTTCGACGACGGAACGACGATCATGGTGCCCGACGGCCTCCAGAGCAACAGCCTCCCCGGCAACGTCGACAACGAAATGGCAAACGTCATCGGGACGGCCCCATCCGCGGCCGGCCCCGGCATCGAGACGTTCACCGATCTGTTCGAAGCCGAATACGGTTCCGGTCCGGGCGTGTTCAACGCACAGGCCTACGACGCGACGGCGCTGCACATCCTCGCCCAGGTCGCCGGCGGTGGACAGGGATCGTCGCTCAGCGACCAGATCCGAGAGATCGCCGCCCCCGGCGGCGAAGTCGTCGGGCCGGACAACCTCCCCGAAGCCCTCGAGATGGCTGCGGCCGGCGACGAGATCGAGTACCAGGGTGCCTCGGGCGACGTCGTCTTCGACGAAAACGGTGACCTCGACGCCGTCACCTACGATATCTTCGACTTCGACATGGACGGGTACAACGTCACCGACGAGTACGTGTTCTAACGCGACTCCACAGTGCGCGACCGGCGGCGTGTGATCGCCGGTCGATTTTTCGTGCCACTCGAGGCGCCTCGAGTGGTGCACGGACGCTACCAACCGACAGCTGTGGCGCTGTCACACGTCGAAGTACTGGCGTTCCCAGGCTCTGCGGGCGTCGATCGACTCGCGGCCGGCGTCGGTGATCGCGTAGTAGTTGGTCCGCCGATCGAGTTCACCTTTCTCGACGAGCCCCTTGTTGACGACTGTATCGAGGTTGGGATAGAGTCGGCCGTGATTGATTTCGCCCTCGTAATACGCCTCGACGTCGTCTTTGATTGCCTGGCCCGACGGCCGGTCGCTGCCGGCGATCACGTACAGCAGGTCGCGCTGAAATCCGGTTAGATCGTCCATGGTCTACCCATACGACCGTTCCGGCGGATCGGCTATTTGTTATCGATTACGTATTGGCACTCTCGAGGCGTTCAGGCCCTAGATACGGTGTTGTGGGGCCGACTACTCGATGGTAGTCGGTCGTGTCCGTCGGGGCCGATCGGCTCGACCCGTCTCGAACCGTTTACCATCCCTCGCTGGCTACGAGGTGCGTATGACGACCGGATCTTCCATCCGCGCCCCACCGTCGGCCGCCCAGGTCGGGCTGATCGGCCTGTTCGTGACGGCACTGGTGACGGCACAGTTGACCGCCTCGAAGGTGCTGGCGTTTCCGCTGCCCGTCGACCTCCCGCTCACAGGCGCCGAACTGGTGTTGCCCGGCGCGGCGCTTGCCTACGCGCTGACGTTTTTGGCGAGCGACTGCTACGCCGAGCTGTACGGCCGCCGAGCGGCTCAGATCGTCGTCAACGTCGCGTTCGTGATGAACTTCGTCGTCCTCGCGCTGGTGTGGTCGACGATCGCCGCACCGGCCGACGCGACCAGCATCGATCCCGGGATGTTCGCCGATGTCCTCGGTGCGTCGACAAACATCGTGCTCGGGAGCTTGCTCGCGTACCTCGTGAGCCAAAACTGGGATGTCGTCGTCTTCCACCGAATTCGCGAGTACACCGGCCGCGAAAAGCTCTGGCTGCGAAACATCGCTTCGACGGCGAGCAGCCAGGCTATCGACACCGTCATTTTCGTGGCCATCGCTTTCGCCATCGCCCCTGCCATCCTCGGCGTCGGCGTCGTCCTCGGCCTCGAGACGCTGCTTGCGCTGATGGTCGGCCAGTACCTGCTGAAACTCGGTATCGCCGTCCTCGATACGCCGATCGTCTACGCCGTCGTCCACCTCGTGCGCTCGCGTGACGGCCTCGAAGTCGCGGAAGCGACCACCTAAACCTCGGTAGGTGTCGCCATCTGCACTGTGTGCTCGAGTTCCCGTCGACACCAACGGGAGCGTTTTGCCCGTGGCGTCGTATCGGCACATATGGACGAACGTGTACGCGAGCACGCCGCAGTACTGGTCGACTGGAGCGCGCAGGTCGAAGCGGGCGACGACGTCGTACTCTCTGTCGGCCCCGACGCACACGAACTCGCGGTCGCCGTCGCGGAGCAACTCGGGGAGCGCGGGGCGAACCTGCTTGCGACCTACAGTTCCGGCGAAGTCACGCGGGCGTACCTCCGTGCCCACGACGGCGAGTTCGAGGAACCCGGACACGAACGGGCGCTGGTCGAACAGGCGGATGTCTATCTGTCCCTCGGTGGCGGCCGAAACACGAGTTCGACCGCCGACGTACCCGGCGAGACGCGGCAGGCCTACGACACCGCTCGAGCGGACGTTCGCGAGGTCAGATTCGACACGCGGTGGGTCTCGACGGTCCATCCGACGCGGTCGCTCGCCCAGCAAGCCAACATGGCCTACGCGGCGTATCGTGAGTTCGCCTACGATGCGATCCTTCGCGATTGGGAGTCGCTGGCCGAGGAGATGGACCGGCTGAAGACGCGCTTGGACGAGGGCTCGAGAGTCCGACTCGTCTCCGACGAGACCGATCTCACGATGTCAATCGGGAACCGAACCGCGGTCAACAGCGCCGCCTCCGTCGCCTACGACTCGCACAACCTGCCGAGTGGCGAGGTCTTTACCGCGCCCACCGCGACCGAGGGGACGGTCACCTTCGACATCCCCATGACGATCCGGGGGGAGCCGGTTCGCAACGCCCGCCTCGAGTTCGAGGACGGCGCAGTCGTCGACTACGCGGCCGAACAGGGCGGTGGCGTGATCGGGGACGTACTCGAGACCGACGCCGGGGCGCGTCGACTGGGCGAACTCGGCATCGGGATGAACCGCGGCATCGATCGCCAGACCGACAACATCCTCTTCGACGAGAAGATGGGCGACACCGTCCACCTTGCGCTCGGCCGGGCCTACGACGCCTGTCTCCCCGACGGCGAGTCCGGCAACGACTCCGCGGTCCACGTCGATCTCATCACCGACGTTAGCGACGACTCCCGCCTCGAGATAGATGGCGTTGTCGTCCAGCGAAACGGGCGGTTCCGCTGGGAAGACGGTTTTCAGGAGCCCTAACTGACATCGAGAAGCGATCGGTCTGGACACCTGCCCCAAGTATGGTTCCGTCCCCCATCGCCACCGAGAATATCGGTCGCGAAGTAGCGGCCACCTATATGCCGAATAACCAGGTCCTGGCGTCGGAAACCGGCCTATACTAATGGTGGACTCGGCCGTTCGATCGAATACCGCCTCTGACCGGTGGCGGCCAGTAACCGGTTGGGGCGTTCGCTCGACGCCCCCTCTTCCCCGTTTCCACAGTTGTCTGCCCGCCCTGCCGGAGGCGGCACGTATCCGGCACTTCGCGTTTCTTTCATCGCACTCGAGTGAGACCGATCACTGTAGCGTGTTACCGGCGATCACTACCCGGTTCGCAATCGGGACTCGAGCCGATATCAGCCCCGACACGGTTACGAACCCGCGCGGTTTTGTCCCTCACGCGCGTACCACGACCACAATGTGGCCATCGCTTCGGGCCGGCATCGCCATCTACAACGACGGCTACTATCACGCGGCCCACGACGCCTGGGAGGACCACTGGCTCGAGCTCGAGCAAGGTACCGACGACGAGCGCCTGCTCCACGGGTTGATCCAGTTCACCGCAGCGATCTACCACGCCCGCGAGCGCAACTGGGCGGGCACGACCGGGCTCGCCGAGAGCGCCGGCGACTACCTCGCCGATCTGCCCGACAGCTACCGGGGCGTCTCGCTCCCGCCGCTTCGCTCCGCGCTCGAAACGATTGCCACGGATCCCGAGATCGTCGAGCGCCGCCCCCCGCCACTGCTCGAGCACCAAGGCGAGATCCCCCAACTCGACGATCTCGAGTTCGAACCGACCACGATTGCGGCCATCGTTCTGGCCGAGGAACTGGGATACGGGAGGGCAATCCTCGAACAGGCGGTGGCCTACGCTCGCCAGGATCTCGAGGCGGGCGACGACGACAGCCGGTTTATCGCGCTGGTGTTCGACTTCGTCCGCGAGGACGACCACCGGGGGATCGTCTTCCAGCGAGTGAGCGAGCACGTGAGTCGGCGCCAGGCACGCGAAGAAGATGTCGAAGGGTTATTCTGACGATCGGGTAGATTCGGCGACCGGGATCGGCGTCTGGACCCATCAGTTGTCGGGGCTGTCCCTGTTCGGCTCGCCGGAAAAAGTCGATCCGCTACAGGCTTGCAAAACCTGTCGAATGTGGAAATCCTTCTCTGATGGGTCGTCGTTCCCTAGAGCTTTCTCGAGGTGATCTTTACATTCTTTACTCAGCGTAACCATTGTCTCGTCTCCACGATACGGGATCGAAGTGGAAAAAACATTCTATATTAGGTGATTATTTCCCATGGAGATATCTGTCGAAGACCAAACCGGCAACATCGGTCTCGACTCGAGGGAGCGTATCGTACGGTTTCCTGTCCGTCATTGCCGGCACAACCGCGACCCGGACGACGGTTGCGCCGGTACACCGGGACGGTAATCCGTATCAGTCGTGTTCGGCCGAGTTGTCCTGTGGATCGTAGCCCAGAGCCTCTCGAGCGGACTCGATCGAATAGTATTTCCGGTCGTTGTCGGAGATGCCGTAGACGATTTCGTACTCGTAGTCGGCCTGGATACAGCGATCGAAGAGGTGGGCGCAGTCGCGATAAGAGAGCCACATCGCCTGCCCGCGTTCGTAGTCGATCGGTGGGTGGTTCTGTGTCAGATTACCGATGCGGACGTTGACGACGCTGATGCCGTACTCGTCGTGGTAGTACCGTCCGAGGGATTCGCCCGCAACCTTCGAAACGCCGTAGAGGTTCCCCGGTCGTGGGAGTTCGGAGCCATCGAGCAGGTAGTCGTCGTCGGCGCGGTACATGTCGGGCGTTCGCTCGTCGGTTTCGAACGCGCCGACGGCGTGATTCGAGGACGCAAACGCGACTTTCTCGACGCCCGCATCGACGGCGGCCTCGTAGACCGTCTGGGTGCCGTCGATGTTGTTCGTGAGGACGCTGTCCCAGGGCGCGGTTTTACGCGGATCACCCGCGAGATGAACCACGACATCGATGCCCTCCATCGCCTCGCGGATGGCCTCGTCGTCGGTGATGTCCGCGACGACGAACTCGCCCGGCAGGTCCTCCGTAGGTGGATCGCGATCTAGCAACCGCCACTCGTATGCGTCCGCGAGGTCACCGAGAATCGCGTCCCCAACGCGTCCCGCTGCCCCCGTAAGCAGGACCGACTGTGCCATTCGTGTGGAGCCAGGGAAAGCGCCGATAAGAACCATACGATTCTCCCCCGGCTGTGTCCGATAGAGCGTCGAAACTGTCGCTTGCCAAACCACAACCCCCTTTTCGACGGCCCGCGAGCACTCGCGTATGACCGACCCAACCGACGCCGAAACCGCCTGCTTCGAAGCCGGTATCAAGTTCGGCTCGCTCTACCACCAGTTCGCCGGCACCCCGCTCTCGCTCGAGAGCGCCGCGAGTATCGAGGCCGCGATGGAGGAGTCGATCGAGAACCAGCCCCACTGCGAGTCCGTCACCGTTTCCGTCCAACGGGACGCCCTCGAGGCCGAACTCGCCGCCTCGAGCGCCGACTACACCGAACTCACGGGTCGCTTTCTCGAGGTCGAAATCGTCGTCGACTACGAGGGCCAGACGGTCGTCACCCGGATGGCGATGGAAGATGGCTACCCGTTGATGCGCCTCGAGTCAGTTCATGATAGGGAATAGCGAATAATCCATAGTTTTGCGTCAGTGCTCTTCATACGGTTTCCTGTACGTCATTGCCGGCGCAACCGCGACCCGGGCGGCGGTTGCGCCGGTAAATCGTTACAGCAATCCGTATAAGTCTTGCACGCCGAGTTCAACAGATCCGTGATCTGTCACGCTGGAACGGAAGAGAATCTACGCTAAGGCCTATGAGTGACGACCGCTCTTTCGAAACCGATCTGCCATTCCACCTGCTTTGGCGCGCTCGAGTCGAATTTCACTTTCACTTTCGGGCGACCTTTTAAACACCGTGACGGTAAAGTCACTGGCATGAGTCAAGCGACGTTCGGCGACGACGACGAACTGTTCGGCGAAGCAGCCAGCGAAATGCGCGAGGATGTCGAGGCCTCGCTCGAGCAGGCCTGGGAGGCGCTCCCGGCCGCCGACGATATCTGGGAGAGCGACGCCGGCAACGTGTTGGGCGTGCTCAACGGGCTCAACACGGCACTGGACGCCGGGGACGCCGAGGACCACCTTCGGGACGCCAAGAAGTGGTTCACGATGGGCCAGCGCGCCGACGCCTTCGACGACGCCGCGGACTTAGAGGCCGAGATCGCCGACCTCGAGGAGACGATCACCTCCGTCTCCGAGGCGAGCGAGCAGGTGGGCGACCTGACCGCGACGATTCCGGAGCTTCGCGGCTCGCTGGAGGACGCCGGCCCGGACGACGCCGACGACGACGCCGACGACGAGGAATAAGGTCCACAGCAGTCGTCGCAAACGCCGCTGTCTCCGAGAGCCAGTCTCCGGACTCGAGCGTCGGCAGTATCGATCTCGAATTCGATCGCCGGACTGCCGGCACACTGCCCTTTTTTATGGTGGCTGTTCTCACCCCGCACATGAACGTCGGACTCATGGTGTCCGCAGCCGGCGAGGTCGATGCAAGCACGGTAGCCGTTCGTGCCGAAGCAAACGGCTACGACGCGGTCTGGGTCGGCGAACTCTGGGGCGAAAGCGGCGTCGTCCAGTTGAGCGAGATGGCCTGTCGAACCGAGGAGATCGGCCTGGGAACCGCGATCGTCAACGTCTTTTCGCGGTCGCCGGCCGTCCTCGCGATGACGGCAGCCTCGCTTCAGCGCGTCTCCGACGGCCGGTTCACCCTCGGCGTCGGTACGAGCACGCAGAAGGCGGTCGAGGACCTCCACGGCGAGTCCTTCGAGCGCCCCGTCCGGCGAACCCACGAGACGATCGAACTCGTCCGCGAGTTTACCGCTGGCGAGGGTCGCGTCGACTACGACGGCCAACTGCTCGAGGCGGCGGACTTCCCCAGCCTCGAGACGCCGGTGCCGATCTACAACGCGGGGCTCGGTCCTGCGAACCGGCGAGTCGTCGGCCGGCTCTGTGACGGCTGGATTCCACACAACATTCCGTTTTCCCACCTCGAGTCAGCCTTCGAGGAGATCGAGACGGCGGCTCGAGAGCGCGACCGCGACCCCGAGGAGATCACGACCGCACCCTACGTGCCCGCGGCGGTCAGCGACGACCTCGAGGATGCTCGAGAGATCATCCGACGACACGTCGCGTACTACGTCGGCAGCGGCGAGGGGTATCGAAACGCCGTCTCCATGGTCTATCCCGACGCGGCGGATCGGGTCGCCGAGGCCTGGCGCAACGGCGACAAAGCCGGCGCCGCTGGGGCCGTCACCGACGAGATGGTCGACGACCTCGGCGTCGCCGGAACGCCCGAGACGGCTCGCGATCGACTGCGGACCCTCGTCGAGGAGACCGGGATCGATCATCCGATCGTGGTCATTCCGGCGCCAGCACCGGACGACATCGCGACGACGACGATCGACGAACTCGCACCCGATCAGCTGTGACAGCCTGGCCGGTGGGTAATAAGTGACGGCGGAGGCAAATTATTCGCTTCGCTCGCAGTTTCGTCTCGATCGGACAGCGTCCAACTTAGTGGCATCCCAAGCCTGCACTGCTGGGTGAAACCGGCGGCAGTTGTCCGGTTTCACTCAGCAGTCGACGGTTGGGAGGGTACTAGTATGTCTCGCCGTCCCAGCGCAGGTCGTCGTAGGTACGGTCCTGGCTCGTATCGAATCGTTGCTCGAGCGTTTCGCGAAGGGATTGTTTTTCCGCGGCGCCGATCCGGGCGAGTTCGTCGGCTTTCTGGACGATCGTCGGCGGGCCGTGGGCGACGGCGATCTCCTGCAGCAGGTGCATGGTGAGTCGCTCGCGTGTCTCCGGATCGCGGGTGAATCCGTAGGGCGCTTCGACCCGGTAGACGAGGTCGTCGCGGGGATCGTAGACGACGAAGAAGGTGACCTCGTAGTCCTCGAGTGCCCGGTTGCGCTCGACGCCGAGTGCGTCGCCGTCGATCGAAAGGGGACGATCGACGCCGCCACGCGACCGAAACCAGTTCGTGTAGGTGAGCGCCTCGGTGTTTCGTTCCCAGCGGTCGCCGGTGACATCGTCGACGTACTCGCCGCGCTCGAGCAGGCGGGTAAACAGCGCCGAATCGTCGCTCCAGGGGACGCTGAGTCCGGCCTCGTCGTCGCGCTTGAGCGCGCGGGTGATGACCCGTGTCGCCGGGTTCTTCACGAAGCCGACGAGGGGAACGTCGCGCTCGCGGAAGCGCTCGACCAGCCGGACGTAGTTCTCGAGGACCGTCGTCGGCCGGGGATCCTCGAGGAGGAAGTCGGCGAGATCGGGGTGCTGGTCGGCCCAGCGAAGCAGGCCGCGGGGATAGATCGGACCATCGAGGACGAGCAGATCGGAGACGCGTTCGGCGTGAGCCAGGGCGTGTTTGCTCTCGGCGAGATAGAGCGCGAGCGCGTGGACGACGCCCTCGGCGAAGCGCGGCAGCGGTGGGGTCTTGACCGCGCGGCTGCGGCTGTAGCCCTCGTCGAACGTCCCCCAGTCCTCGTCGACGGTCATCGTCTCGTCGTTCGAGTGAACCGTCATGACGGCCGTTCGCGAGCGATGGAGATCGAGATCAGTCGGCGTGGCGCTCATCGCGGTCTGGGCGACGTCGATAACCAGCCCGTTTTTGAACGTCGTCGGGTTGATCGTCCCCGCGTCGAGCCCGTGGACGGTGTCGAACTCCCGGTTCCGGAGGGCGACGTCTTCGCAGTCGACCAGCCGTCGCGATTGCTCGTCGACGGGCTCGAGAATCGACCGACCGTCCACGGTGAGCGGATCCAGAAAGGAATCCCAGACCGTCTCGGCAAACGCCCGCCGGTCGCGCTCATCGGCTCCGTGATCGATCCGATCGGCCAGCCCCGCGATGCCGTCGAAGTGGACCGGATCCAGCGTCATACTCGGTGGCTCCCAGCCCACGCACAAATAGCCAGTGATCCACCCGGATCGGCTGATAACTCGCAGGCGAGTAACGATTTTATCAGAAATGTTATATGTGGTGGCGAGGTGAATCCGGATATCCCGATGGCGACGCGAGAGCCGACCGCCGACCTCGAGGGCGAGGCGGTCAACTGGCGACAGACGAACGGTGGCGTGACACTCTACGACGAAACCAACCCCGACGCCTGGATCGAGATGGCCTTCGAGGCGGGTGTCGATCCCGAACACCGACTCTTTATGATCTGTCCGGACTGCGGGGCCGTCTTCGCCCAGCGGAGCAAGCCGGGCAGCGGAACCGTCTGTGGCGACTGCGGCGCGGCGTTCGACCACGAGGAGTGAGTACTCGAGCATCGAGGTCGGTTCCGATAGCTAGTTACCCGCCGACGCTGACCCGTCGCACATGGATGCAGCGTTGATCGTCCTCGACGGCTGGGGACTCGGCGATGGCGACCGAGACGCCGTGGCGGCCGCCGACACCCCGGCGTTCGACGGACTCGCCACTGCCGGTGCGTACGGCACACTCGAGGTCGCGGGCCGCCGCGTTGGCCTGCCGGAAGGACAGATGGGCAACAGCGAGGTCGGCCACTTAAACATCGGCGCAGGGCGGGTCGTCCATCAGGAGTACACGCGGATTTCGGATTCGATCGCGGACGGTTCCTTCCGCGAAAACGACGCCATCAACGGCGCATTCGAACGGGCTCGAGCACACGACGGCCGCGTCCACGTCGTTGGTCTCGTCAGCGACGGCGGCGTTCACTCGGATCACGAACATCTCCACGCGCTGCTCGAGCTGGCGGCCGACCGCGACGTCGAGGCCGTCACGCACGCGATTACCGACGGCCGGGACACCTCTCCGACCGGTGGCCGGGGGTACCTCGCGACGCTCGAGGACGTGATCGACGAGCAGGGAACGGGCCACGTCGCGACGGTCTCGGGGCGATACTACGCGATGGATCGCGACCAGAACTGGAACCGGACGAAACGGGCCTACGACGCCATCGTGAACCGGGCGGCCGAATACGAGGCCGATTCGGCGGTCGCGGCAGTCGAGCAATCGTACGACCGCGGTGAAACCGACGAGTTCGTCGAACCGACACTCGTCGCCGACCGACCAGCCCTCGAGGACGGCGACGCGGTCGTCTGGTTCAACTTTCGATCGGACCGCGCTCGCCAACTCACGCGGATGCTCGCCGATATTCGTCCCGAGGACTGGGCGGATGGCCAGGGTGGGATGGCCGGACGGGATTCGGCCACCGACCTCGAGACCGACCCGCCCGAGGTCGAGGTCGTCATGCTGACCCAGTACGACAAGACGTTCGACCTTCCCGTGGTGTATCCGCCGAACCAACCCGAGAACGTGCTCGGCGAAGTGCTGGCCGACGCCGGCAAAACGCAACTACGGATCGCCGAATCGGAAAAGTACGCCCACGTCACCTACTTCCTCAACGGCGGGCGCGAGATCGAGTTCGACGGCGAGATCCGGGAGATCGTCGAGAGTCCCGACGTCCCGACCTACGACTTGCAGCCCGAGATGAGCGCGCCCGCGGTGACCGACACCGCGATCGACGTGATTCGGTCGGCTGATCCCGACGTGCTCGTGTGCAACTACGCCAACCCCGACATGGTCGGCCACACCGGCGACTACGAGGCCGCGATCGCGGCCGTCGAAGCCGTCGACGAGCAGCTGGGACGGCTCGTCGCGGCGCTCGAGGACGCCGGCGCACACGTCTTCGTTACCGCCGACCACGGCAATGCCGACGAGATGGGGACCGAGGACGATCCGCACACGGCTCACACGTACAACGACGTCCCGGTCGTCTATACCGCCCCCGACGGCACAGACGGCGGCCGCACCGTCCGCGAGGGCGGCACCCTCGCCGATCTTGCGCCGACGATACTCGAGACGATCGACCTCGAATGCCCGCCGGAGATGACCGGTGAATCGCTGCTCGAGTGAGCGTCGTCCACCGCCCAGTTCCCGCCGCTCACCCGTTGGCCACAACAGCAAAGATCCCGACTACTGAACACCCACTGTTGTGTTGGTGCCCCCCTGGCCCGTCACCGGTTCGTTGCTCGCGGGGGCTGGATCCGTTCTGCTGTTAGCGTACCTCTGGCGTCATCGGGGGAAACCCGGAGTCAACTGGTTCGTATTGACGCTGGTCGCACAGTCGGTGTGGTGTTTCTCCTATGGCATCTCGTTGCTCGTCTTCGATCCGACCCTCCGGATCGGCATGGAAATGCTGACCTGGGTCGCGATCATGTGGACCGGGCTGCCGTTCCTGGCGTTCGGCCTCGAGTACACCGGTCGAGGATCCCTTATCCGGACGCCGTGGTTCGGGCTCTTGGCACTCCTGCCGGTGGTGACGACCGTGCTCGTGGTGACCAACCCCGTTCACTCGCTGGTCTGGAGCGAGTTTCGGATCGATCCCGTCTTCGGCGCGGCGACGGTTTCCTACGAGTTCGAGGCCTGGGCCTACGTCGCGATCATGATCGGGACGGTGTTTGCCGCCTCGGGGACGCTCCTGCTGTTCGACACCGTCGTCAGCTACGGGCCGCTCTACCGGCGAGAGGCGCTCGCGGTCGGACTCAGCACGCTCCCACCGGGGATAGCCCTGCTCGCGTGGCTGTTCGAGATCGGGCCGGTTCCACAGCTCAATCTCTCGGCGGTCATGTTTCTCCCGCACGTCCTCTTCGATGCGTACGCGTTCGTCGGGAGCAACATGTTCACCTTCAGTCCCTCGACCCGTCGCAGGGCCGACCAATCCGCGATCGAGGACCTCGAGAACCCGTTTCTCGTCGTGGATCCCAACGAGCGGATCGTCGATCTGAATCCGGCGGCCGAATCGGCGTTCGACGTGACCCAGTCGGCGGTGCTCGGGCGCGACCTCGAGGCGGTCGTGGAACTGGAGATCGACCTCACGGCGGACAACCAGATCATCACCCGCAACGACGCTGGACAGTACCGCGAACTAGCAGTCTCGACCTCGCCGCTTCGGGAATCGACCGGGGGCGTCGTCGGCTACACCGTGTTACTACAGGACATCACGGACCGCCGTCAGCGAAAACAGCGACTCGACGTGTTGAATCGGATCCTCCGGCACAACCTTCGCAACGATCTAAACGTCGCCGAGGGCTACGTCGGCATCGTCGCGGATCGAACCGACGACGAGGAACTGCAGGCGATGCTCGAGGACGCCCACACCGACATCACGGGCGTCATCGGGATGGCCGAGAAAGCGTGGGCATTCGAACGAGCCCTCGACTCCCTTCAGGGTGAGCCAGAACCCGTCTCGCTTCAGGCGGTACTGGAGACGGTCGCCGCCGACGTCGAATCCACAACCGACAGTCGCGTCGACGTCGACGTCCCCGCTGGATTGACACTCGAGAGCCAGCGAGCACTGCTCGTCCAGCTGTTCACGAACCTCGCCGAGAACGCCGTCGTCCACACCGACGCGGCGTCGCCGTCGGTCGCCATCACGCTCGAGGGGACCGCGGACGGCGTCGCCGTCGTCTCGGTCGTCGACGACGGCCCCGGCGTACCAGCCCACGAACTCGAGGTTCTCGAACAGGGCGAGGAGACATCGCTCGAACACGGAAGCGGACTCGGGTTGTGGCTCGTCGTCTGGTGCGTCCGAACGCTCGGTGGCGACATCGAGTTCGATACCACGGACGGGACGACCGTGACCGTCCGCCTGCCGGGTGTGATCGACCGTCCCGAAACGGACCGGAACGAGGGCGGGGACTCGTACGGACCGCTGTCGGCGGACGGCGAAGCCTAACCCACTCGAGGGGCGACCGAACGGATTGGGGCGCGGCTGCGAAGACCGTCGTCCGCGTGTTCCGTTCGACCGGGACTGCCCACAACACTGTTTTACGCCGTGCGTGTCAGAGTACGATACATGAGCGACGAGACTACCGACCGAGAGTTCGCCACAGACAGCATCCACGCGGGCCAGGAACCCGACCCGACGACCGGCGCTCGAGCGCCGCCGCTGTACCAGACGACCTCCTACGAGTTCGACGACACGGACCACGCCGCTGCACTGTTCGGCTTAGAAGAATTTGGCAACATCTACTCGCGGATCATGAACCCGACGAACGCGATGTTAGAAGAGCGCATCGCGACGCTGGAAGGCGGCGTCGGCGCACTCGCCACGTCGTCGGGAATGGCCGCGTTCGACCTCGCAACCTTCATCCTCGCCGACGTTGGCGACAACATCGTCTCGGCGTCGTCGCTCTACGGCGGCACCTACACCTACCTCACCCACACCGTCTCGAAGCGCGGCATCGAGACGAAGTTCGTCGACACGCTCGATTACGAGGCCTACGCGGAGGCCATCGACGACGACACCGCCTTCGTCCACTTAGAGACGATCGGTAACCCCGCGTTGGTAACGCCCGACATCGAACGCATCGCCGACATCGCTCACGATCACGACGTGCCGTTGTTCGTCGACAACACGTTCGCGACGCCGTATCTGTGCCGCCCGCTCGAGCACGGTGCGGATCTGGTCTGGAACTCGACGACGAAGTGGATCCACGGCGCCGGCTCGACGGTGGGCGGTATCCTGGTCGACGGCGGCTCCTTCCCCTGGGACGAGGGCGACTACCCCGAGGTCGCCGAGCCGAATCCAGCGTATCACGGCGTCAACTTCTACGAGACCTTCGGCGAGCAGGCGTTCGCGCTGGCAGCCCGAACGCGCGGCCTGCGCGATCTGGGGAACCAGCAGGCGCCCTTCGACGCCTGGGTCACCCTGCAGAAACTCGAGTCGCTCCCCCTGCGGATGGAAAAACACTGCGAGAACGCGATGGCCGTCGCCGAGTACCTCGAGGATCACGACGATGTCGCGTGGGTCAACTATCCCGGCCTCGAGAGCCACGAAACTCACGAGAACGCCGAAAAATACCTCGAGGGCGGCTACGGCGGCATGATCACGTTCGGCCTCGAGGGCGGCTACGACGCCGCTGAGACGGTCTGTAACGAGGTCGATCTGGCCAGCCTGCTCGCGAACGTCGGCGACGCGAAGACGCTGATCATCCACCCTGCGAGCACGACCCACCAGCAACTCACCGAGGAGGAGAAACTCGCGAGCGGCACCACCGACGACCTCGTGCGTCTCTCGGTCGGCATCGAGGACGTCGACGACGTGATCGCCGACCTCGAGCAGGCCATCGCGCAGGCCTGATTCGGGACACTACTCGATAGATCGATCCGGTACTATCAGCGCGTTCAAAATGCCCCCCGTGATTAAGGTCTCCCGGTCCAATCGTCCGGTATGGGCACTGGCCTACTCACCTCAGGGGCAGCCGATCGAATCGTCACGACCTGCCGGACAGCGATCGGGGACAGTCTCCGATCGGTCACATACTTCGATCGGGACGACTTCGAGCAGGTGTACCTCCGGGAGGATCTCGAGCGGGATGCGGACCTCTCGACGTTTATCGGTCACGAGTGGCGCGGCTTCAAGACCGCCCAGACCGCCTACGAAGGGTCCGAACTCGGCGATTACAACTACACGATTCGAGTCTTCGACAACGGCTTTCTGATCCGAGTTACCACCGACAGCGAGGGCGTCTTCGTGACGACCGACGGACTGACGGTCAAAGACTTCGAAGAAGTCGCGACGGCGCTCAATTCGTTCCTCGAGGAACGAGAAGTGTCCTAAGGAGGAGAGCGACCGGGTTCGGTACGGTCGACATCGGGAACGGGGTCGTCCGTTCGCGAGTCGTCAGACGGCGTCGTCTCGGAGCCGATCGGTAACCCAGAGCCGGGTTCGCCATCGGTACCGAGCAAGCGAGCGAACCGACGGCGTTCGGCAGCATGTCTATCGAGAGCCATATCACCGACCAACGTCGATATCGATTGTAGTAATGAACGGCGTTTACATCGGAAAGGATCTGCTACCGTCTCGAAACGGTCCGGTAACCGCCGGGTTCGGTTCCCCTTTCCGGGCACCGAATCGATCGTAGCGTAACATCCTTTGCCGTCTCGCCAGTAATCCGTGTTAATGACCGACGCCGAACGTCCATCCGCCGTCGAACGCGAACTCGAGCGCCACGACGCGTTCGAACCAGCCGACGACACCTATCGACTGACGACGACTGTTTTCGACGCCGCGGTCGACGTGACACCCGCAGACGGCGCTCGCGACGGGGAATTCGCGGTCACCGTCACCCTTCCGACCCTCGATAACGCCGTCGCCGGCGAACGCGTCGCTACCGCCGTCGAAGACGGCTGGTACGAGACCCTCAAGCGGCGACTCGCCGACATCTTTACCGTCGCACAGACAACGACGCACGACAACCCTACCGTCTCGCGCGACGACGACACCGTTACCGTTCGCCTCGAGTATACGGCGCGGGATGCTGGCGAGGGCGTCGCGGACGCGAAAACACTGGTCGAGTTCGTCGAAGGGACCTACGCACAGGGGATCATTCCCGGCTACGAGTACCGCGGGCCGGCCGGGACGTTGCTCGAGAACGCCCAACAACGCGGGGAGCAGGCGGACGGTGACGCTGGCGGCATGCCCATGTGAGTTCCGACGATAGCCCGACTCATACGGTTTACTGTAAGTCATTGCCGGCGCAACCGCGACCCGGGCGGCAGTTGCGCCGGTAAACCGTTACAGCAATCCGTATCAATCCATCGCGATGTACGTTTTTGTCTCGGTGACGCCCTCGAGTCCCTGGATATCCGACGAGACGGCCTTGAGCACGTCGTAGACTTCCGGGGCGTCGGTTTCGACGATGATGTCGTAGTTGCCGGCGACGATGTGGGCGTTCGAGACCGACTCGAAGCCCCTGATCGACTCGAGCAGCCCCTCCGACGATCCGGCAGCCGTCTTCACCATAATAAATGCGTGAACCATCGGTCGGGGTGTGGTACTCTCCCACACGACTAAAGCCTTTGCCCGCCGCCGTGTCGACCTCGATCGGCGGCCGATAGTATCATAAATCTGTGGTGTGTGGATTGGGGACAACCTTATTGCCAGGGGCCACCGTATAGCGCCCTATGCGGTTCGTGATTATCGGGGCCGGACGGGTTGGGCTGCGCACAGCGCGAGTCCTGCGCGAGGAGGGTCACGAGATCGTCCTCGTCGAGCGTGACGGTGCGTTAGTCAGACGCGCTCGCAACGAGGAGTTTACCGTCATCGACGGCGACGGCTCCAAGGAGGCTATCCTCGAGGAAGCCGGCGTGACGAAAGCCGACGCGGTCGGCGCGCTGACCAGCGATCTGAACGTCAACTTCACCGTCTGCATGATCGCAAACCACTACGGCTGCCGGACGATCATGCGCATCGACGAGGCCTACCGCGAAGAGATCTACCGGAAGTACGCGGACGAAGTCGACGAGGTGGTCTACCCCGAACGCCTCGGCGCTATCGGCGCGAAAAACGCCCTGCTTGGCGGAACGATCCGAGCGGTCGCCGACATCGCGCCCCACCTACAGATCGTCGAGCTGACGATCACCGACGACGCACCGGTCAACGGCTACACGATCAGTGAACTCGAGCTGCCGGCGGACGCGACCGTCCTGGCCTTTGGGAAGCGCGATGGCGACCTCGAGATACCGTCCGAAGACGAATCGCTCGCGGCCGGCGACCGACTCGTCGTGCTCGCGGACTTCGACGTCTTGAGCGAGGTGCGACAGCTGCTCGTCGGGGCGGATCCCGAGCAGATAGTTACGACTGCCGGATCGACGAATGGAGGTGCTTCCTGATGGTTACAGCATTTATCATGATCAAAGCGAACACGGGCGACGCGGATCGGCTTCGAGACGAAATGACGGCGATCGCCGGCGTCGAGTCGGCACACATCGTCGCCGGCGACGTCGACATCATCGCGAAAGCACAGGTCGAGACACCGGCGGCAGTCAAAGAGATCGCCGCGACCCAGATCCAGGGGATCGAGGGCGTCGAAGATACACAGACCTACATCGCGATGGAGTAAGTTCCACTATCGAACGAGCGCCGTCGACCGGCCTGGGAGCGATCGTTACGGGACGTTCTCGGCAAGGACGTCTTTGACGGCCTCGAGCACCGCAGCCGGCTCTCGATTCGCGTCGATACGAGCGAATCGGTCGGGGTCGCGCTCGAGCAGTCGTTCGTAGTTGTCACGGACGGCAGCGAGGTAGTCGGCGTGTTCGAACTTGTTCGTCGCGCCCGCGCGTTCGGCTCCCGTTTCCGGCTCGACGTCGAGGTAGATCGTGAGATCGGGTTCGATCGAGAACGGCTCGTGGACATCGACCACGTACTCGAGGGGGTCTTCGAGCGCGAGCCGATCCGACGCCGCAAGCGTCGCGCCCTGATAGGCGAACCGCGAGTCGGAGTAGCGATCCGAGATCACGAGATCGCCGCGCCCGATGGCGGGTTCGATCACCCGCGAGAGGTGATCGGCGTGGTCGGCGGTGTAGAGAAAGAGTTCGGCCAGCGGATCGGCATCGGCGTCCTCGATCGACCGGTAGACGGCCTCACCGTACCAAGAGTCGTCGGTCGGTTCACGAGTGAACGTCGCGTCCGGATACGACTCCTGGAGGGCCCCCCAGACCGTCGTCTTCCCGCTGCCGTCGAGTCCCTCGAGCGTGACCAGCATATCCACGTCTCGGTGGGTGTGGTACTTAGATGGTGCCTATCCAGCCTCACCGACGCTGGTTACCGATCAGCTATTTATCGCTGGGACTGTTCGGTTCGTGTATGCGAATCCTCGTCGCCGGCGGCACCGGCTTTATCGGGACGAATCTGTGTCGTGAGCTCACCGCACGCGGCCACGAGGTGACTGCGCTCTCGCGGAATCCGGACGACGCCACGCCCGAAGGCGTCCAGTCGGCGGTGGGCGATGTCACGGCCTACGACTCGATCGTCGACGCCGTCGCGGATCACGACGCCGTCGTCAACCTCGTCTCGCTGTCGCCGCTGTACCAGCCGACGGGCGAACTCGATCACGAAACGGTCCACCTCGGCGGAACGAAGAACCTCGTGCGGGCGGCCGAAGCGGGCGATATCGGCCGGTTCCTCCAGATGAGCGGTCTCGACGCCGATCCGAACGCCGCGACCGCCTACCTCCGTGCGAAAGGACAGGCAGAGACGGTCGTTCGCGAGTCCGATCTCGAGTGGACGATCTTCCGCCCGTCGGTCGTCTTCGGCGAGGGCGACGAGTTCGTCGGCTTTACGAAGACGCTGACGACGCCGTACGTGACCGGGCTTCCCGGCGGCGGAGACACTCGGTTTCAACCGATCTGGGTCGGCGATCTCGCCCCGATGCTCGCCGACGCCCTCGAGGACGACGAGCACGTCGGCGAAATCTACGAGGTGGCCGGGCCGGACGTGCTCACCCTCGCGGACGTGACGAAACTCGTCTACGCGGCCGAAGGCAGGTCCGTGACGGTCTTGCCGATCCCCACGTCGCTCGCCAAACTCGGACTCTCCGTGATCGATCCGATTCCCGTTGTTCCCTTCGGGACGGATCAGGCGCGCTCGCTCGAGATCGACAACACCGTCGCCGACAACGACGCGTCGGTCTTTGGCTACGAAGCGGACGATCTCCGGAGCCTCGAGTCCGCACTGGGTGTGGACTCGCGACAGTCACGCCGTGTGGCTCCCTGACAGAGTCCCAACCGCGGCACCGATACACGGCAACACGGCCCAAACCATTATTATAAAAGCGCAAACACGTCAGTGTGTCGCTTTGCCCACAGGTAGCGTGCACTGACGAAAAACGGGCGCTGTCTGTCGATTCTTCCTGACATTCGGTTATGAGAGAAACTCACATCATCAAAAGATTTATAGTCTTAATCACTCTGTTCCTATCCAACGGAGCCCCCTGACAAATAATGAAGCTGGCGATGATCGGATTCGGACAGGCCGGTGGCAAGATCGTCGATCGTTTTCTCGAGTACGACGATCGGACGGGTAGCGGAATCGTCCGCGCCGCGATCGCGGTGAACTCCGCGAAAGCAGACCTCATGGGTCTCGAGCGCATTCCACAGGAGAACCGCGTACTCATCGGCCAGGCCCGAGTGAAGGGCCACGGCGTGGGTGCAGACAACGAACTCGGCGCGGAGATCGCCGAGGAGGACATCGACGAAGTCCAGAACGCGATCGATCAGATTCCGACCCACGAGGTCGACGCGTTCCTGATCGTCGCTGGGATGGGCGGTGGTACCGGATCCGGTGGCGCACCCGTCCTCGCGAAACACCTCAAACGGATCTATACGATTCCCGTCTACGGACTCGGCGTGCTTCCGGGGACGGACGAAGGTGGAATCTACACGCTCAACGCCGCTCGATCCTTCCAGACGTTCGTCCGCGAGGTCGACAACCTGCTGGTCTTCGACAACGACTCCTGGCGTCAAACCGGCGAGTCAGTCGAAGGCGGCTACGACCAGATCAACGAAGAGATCGTGAGACGATTCGGCATTCTCTTCGGTGCAGGCGAAGTCGGCGAAGGCGAAGATGTCGCCGAGAGTGTCGTCGACTCCTCGGAGATCATCAACACGCTCTCGGGCGGCGGCGTCTCGACGGTCGGCTTTGCCAGCGAACAGGTCGAACTCGAACAGGGGGGCGGCCTCCTCTCTCGGTTTACCGGCGACGACAGCGGCAACGACGATCTCGACGCGGCGAACACGACAAACCGTATCACGAGCCTCGTCCGCAAAGCCGCGCTCGGACGCCTCACGCTGCCCTGTGAGATCGAAGGCACCGAGCGAGCGCTGCTCGTCCTCGCCGGCCCCTCGAACTATCTCAACCGAAAAGGCATCGAACGCGGCCGCAAGTGGCTCGAGGAGGAAACCGGTAGCATGGAAGTCCGCGGTGGCGACTATCCACGCGGGGAACCGGAAGTCGCCGCAGCTATCCTGCTTTCGGGTGTCACCAACGTCCCACGGATCAAGCGACTCCAACAGGTCGCGATCGAAGCCCAGGACAACATCGACGACATTCAGGCCGAAAGCGAGGAGAACTTAGAAGAACTCGTCGAAGACGACGAGGACGAACTCGAACCGCTGTTTTAGGCAGCTGCGTTCGTGTCGGGGGGCACGAACCGGTTGCGGTGGCACGCGGTCGACGTACTTTTGAGCAAGCACTCGATACTCCGGATAGATGCAGGTCGTCGTTCCGTTCGCCGCCGAGTCGCCGAAGACGCGCCTCGAGCCGGTGCTCTCGCCCGACGAGCGATCGACGCTCGCCCGCGCGATGCTCGACGACGTTCTCGAGGCGATTCTCGAGACGGGTCACGAGCCGACGGTCGTCTCGACGGCGCCACTCGATGCTGCAGCGTCCGTCCTCGCGGCCGACTCGGTGTCGGTCGAGATCGACGATCGGTCGCTGACGGCGGCCGTCGACGCCCGGTTACCCGCACCCGGCGACGACCCGGTCGCCGTCGTCATGGCCGATCTCGCACTGGCGACGCCGACCGCACTCAAGGCACTCTTTACGTCCGTCGCAGACGTCGCCATCGCGCCGGGTCGTGGCGGCGGCACGAACGCACTCGTCGTGTCCCATCCCGAATTCTCCGTCGACTACCACGGTGGCTCCTATCTCGATCACTGTGCGATTGCCCGCGAGGTCGATGCGACGCTCGAGACGGTCGACTCCTTCCGATTGGCTACCGACGTCGACGAACCCACAGACCTCGTGGAGATCCTGATTCACGGCGAGGGTCGAGCCCCCGCACGGCTGCGGTCGTTCGGGTTCGAACTCGACACCGACGCGGGTCGAGTCGCCGTCAGCCGTCGCTAACCGAGTGGAGACCGTCAGCGACAACGGCTATAGCCGTCGATGTTCGCGCTGATTCGCCGTGACAATCAAAGCACGCGAACGTCGGTCGTCCAGAACGATCGATGGGCGTCCTCGAGCGCCGATTTCGGCTCGCCGGTCGCGTCGACGGCGCCGGTCGCGACCGGATCGACGGTCGATTCCGCGACGAGCGTCTCGAGGACGCCTCGTTGGCCCACCAGATAGAGCCGATCGGCGGCCGCGTCGTCGACGTAGGCCTCGAGCGTCTCGCGACAGCGCTCGAGGTGGTCGTCGATCTGTTCGTCACGAATGCGTTCGAATCGGGCCTGCGAGAAGCCGCCTTTGGAGTGGCTGCCTTTGACATCGCTTTCGAACCCGCGGTAGTCGGTCCGGTCGCCGTCATCGTAGCGGCCGACGGCGAAGAGGTCGGCTCGAACGAGTGCGAGGACGTAGCGTCCGGTCGGCAAAAACCACTCGCGCTCGAGTCGAAATCGATCGTCCCAGGACTCCTCAAGATCCGGGCGGACGGGCGGATCGAGGGTGATCGCGAGGAGGCTGGCGTCGTCGAGACAGCACAGACAGGGCGTGGCGTCCTCGAGCAGGGCAATCCGGTCGCCGAGCACGGCCTCGAGGTCGGTATCGATGTCGTCGAGTCCGGCGTCGACGGTTGTCGTCAGCGCACCTTCGGGGCCGGTCCGAAACGACGTGAGTCGGTCGACGATACCGTCGAGTTCGGCGCCGCGAACTCGCTCACGCCGGCGATACTCGAGATCGGTCTCGTCCTCGCGGACGCGCTCGAGTTCGCCCTCGAGCTGGGCGATGCGATCCTCGAGTCGGTTCAGTTCCCGCTCGGCGTCCTGTCTGGCCGTCGCAGCGTCGGCTCGGCGTTCGGATTCGGCCTCGTACTGGGCCTGCAGGCGTTCGTTTTCGGCCTCGAGTTCGTCGATACGCTCTTTCAGCGATGCGCGGCCGAGCAACTCGTCGACGTCGAACATCCGGGCGAACACGCGAAGCGAGACTACTTTTAGGTTCCGACGCCGGGATAGCCATCGTCTGGTTCCGGGCCGTCACGGTCCGCTGTTTCGACGCCGGGTGGCTCCCAGCCACTCGCAAACTCGAGCAACTGTCTGGCCCGCTCTCGCCGGGCGAGAAACACTTCCCGAAGCGACGGCGGATTTCGTATTTCGCTTCCCTCGAGCAACGACTCGGGAAGCGCGAGCGTATTGGCCGGAACCGATTCGTCGCCGTGGACCGCGAAGTGTTGGGACTGGAGTTTCATCACCAGCGGCGTCTCGAGCGACTCGATCCCGTCGCCCGTTGTATACACTGCTTCGTTGATTCGTTCGTGTTGGTCGCTGTGCATGATGGCGTGATCCCGGTCGGTCGGGGTCACGTAGAGACGTCCGAGATAGTAGCTGCGTGAGAACACCTCGAACATTGGTACCAGTACACAAGGACCGGAGCCGTATAACTATTTGCGAACAGATTTAAATTGACCTGTCTATCGATCCCAGCGTCGGGATCGACGAACTCCGAGGAGACTCCCGAGCAGTGGTCTCGAGTCCGTGACGTGTGGCGACTCGTTTAGGCTAGAAGCGAGTCTAATAAACGCTTTTGATCACTCTCGTCGCGTTATAGTGGCCGATGAACGATTCGAACGAAAGTCCGTCTTTTTAGGATGTTCGACGGCACAGAGACGTGATGCAACCGATCCGGCTGCTCGTCGCGCTCGTGATCGTTGGCGTCGTCGGGCTGGCGATCGCACCGGCCGTCAGCGCCGGTCCCCAGACCGGCGGCCATACCGCGGCGAACGCGACCGAGTCGGGATCGAATACGACGGTCGCGACGTTCATGCAAACCAGTGCTGCCGAAACCGAACAGACGGTGGAGTCAGGGATGTTCGAGGCGGCGTTCGAGAACGCGTCCAACGAGAGTCAGGCCGAGATGGTCGCGGACAGAACTGCCGCGTTCGAGGACCGACTCGAGCGACTCGAGCAGGACTACGACGAACTCAACGAGTCCGGGCCGACCTACGAGCCACGATCGGCGAAATTGATGGCCGAAATATCGTCGCTCGAGCGAGCTATCAACGCGACCAAACCGCGAGCGGCCGAGGCAGGCGTTAGCAGTGACCGACTGAGCCAGCTCCACGCGAACACGTCGACGCTTGCTGGATCCGAGGTCGCCGCGATCGCACAGGAACGCGGTGGCGGACCACCGGTTGGAACCCATTCGCAGAACCAGACACCAGCCCAAAATCAGACCCCACCAGGTGACACAGGCGCCGACGACACGGCCGACGGCGCTGGCTCCGGCGACGAGAAGCCGCCGGCCGACCGTCCGGAACCGACCGAGGGGATGCCCGGATCGAGCGCGAACGGCGACGACACGAGCCCCGGCGCCGAGCCGGATACCGTTGGATCGGAAGACGCCAGCAACGGAGCGGGACCACCCGAGGCTGGGACATCGGGTTCGGCTTCCGACAGTGGTCCGGCGGCGACGACGCCCGAGCGGTAACTGTTCGTACGCTGTTGTATTCGCCCGCGAGCAGACACGCTTTTCAGCACCGATGCCATACGGCCCTCCGATGGACTCCGCCGCGCTGTTGGACTTACTGGGCAACGAAAACCGGCGGCGAATCCTGCGGCTTCTCGCCCGCAAGCCGTGTTACGTCACCGAAATATCGGATTACATCGGTGTGAGCCCGAAAGCGGTCATCGAACACCTCCGAAAACTCGAGGAGGCCGGCTTGATCGAAAGCCGCATCGACGACCAGCGTCGAAAGTACTTCCACATTGCTCGCAACGTTCGTCTCGAGGTCACCGTCTCTCCCTACGGTTTCGCGAGCAAGAGTGCCTATCCCGAAAACAACAGTTTCGATATTACGACCTGCCGTCATCTCACGCTCGATGTCACGTCGGACGAAACCGACGAACTCGAGGCGTTGCTCGGTACGCTCGAGGATCTCGAACGACTCGAAAACGAGTTATCGTTGGCCCAACGCTGGGTGCAGGGACGCCTCTGTGATGTCTTGGATCAAATCTCGGAGACGGCCGGTATCGGCCCCGAAAGTCGAATTTATGCCGACGTTCTCGCGAGCGTTCGAACGCAGCCGAAATCGATCGGCGAACTCAGCACCGACGTGGAGGCGCCACGCGAGGTCGTCGCCGAACTCCTCGAACGAATGGCCGACGAAGGCGTCGTCAGGCGAACCGAACGCGGCTGGGAACTCACGACCTAGGTCGTCACTCGCCGGGTTGTACGCCGAAAAGTGTAGGGGGGTTTTGTGGGGGTGTCGGTGACCGGGCACGTTGCCAACGGTCGATCGGCGCGGTTCGTCGTCTTACGCGTTGTTCATCCGCTGACTCGAGCGGTGGCCACACTGCTGGCACTCGCTCACGCGGTAGGGTTCGCGTGAGAACTGTGCGTTTTCTTCTTTGATGCTTTCGGTGCGAATCTGGACCGACACCTCGTGTAAGGTATCCAGGCCACAGCTGTCACAGTGCTCGGTCATTCCGTTGAATGAGCCATCTGTCGTTGCCATTACCTGCCTACTTGCGGTAGTGCTGTCTTAAAAGCACGCGTCATTTCGAGTCGTGAGTCGTCCCAGCCGTGACGGTATCGGCGCCACGAGACCGTTCGATACCGTTTAATAGCCAGTCTCGGCTGTCCGAAGGTATACGCAAACACAAGTAAGAGCTGCTTACCCACGTGGTCAGTTGGCCCACCGCATACCGACTGCTGTTGGCCGTTTCGCACGATCGCGACGGGTTACGGCTGACATCACCACACTGACTTACAGTTGCGACGTAGTCGTCGTATGGACCAGGTCTTTGCACCCTGGCGGATCGAGTGGATTAGACGGGAGGAAAAGAATCCCGATATCGACGACTGCGTCTTCTGTGAACTCCCTGCTCAGTCGACCGATCGGGAAAACCTCCTCGTCGCTCGCAGCGACCACGCCATCGTGTTGCTCAACAACTATCCGTACAATCCCGGCCACACGATGGTCATTCCACGGTTACACACGGGCGCGTACAGCGACCTCGACGACGACCAACTGCTCGATCACGCCCGCTTGAAACAGCGGACGTTCGACGCGCTCGAGGTCGCACTCGAGCCGGACGGCTTCAACGCCGGCTTGAACCTCGGTGACGGCGCGGGTGGATCGATCGACGACCACCTGCACACGCACGTCGTCCCTCGCTGGGAGGGAGATACCAACTTCATGCCGGTACTCAGCGAGACGTCGGTCATCGTCGAGGCCCTGGACGACACGTACGATCGGCTGCGAGATGCGTTTGCGGCCCAAGACGACACGCGGCTTCCGGACGCCGACAGCGCGGTTATCGTCGAGTGATCCGGTCTGCTGTACCGTTTCTCGGAGCGACCGCAAGCGCTCGCGGTCGTTCCAGTACCGACGTACAGCAGTCCGTATAACACGGCCGAGAACCGGGCAACCAGCAAGGGAGACCGTCGGTCCGTACACTTTTCAGTTATTGATGCGTGTTCACTAGTGGCATGGAATACAAGGTCGTACACACCGACGACGTCCCGATGACCGATCTCTCGGCAGTCGACGAGATTCCACCGGACCTCCAGATTCGAGCGATCGACGAGGTCTTAGAAACCGACGATGTCCAGATCAAACTCTGGTACTTCGAACCCGGTGAGGAGATTCAGTATCACGCACACAGCGAGCAAGAGGAGCTATTCTACGTCGTCGAAGGCGAGTTCTCGCTCAAACTCGGTCGCTCCGGCGAGGAGGAGTTCGTCGACGCAGGGCCGGGGACGTTCTGGATCGCCAAACCCGAAATCGGCCACGGCCATCGGTACGTCGGTGACGACCAGGGCGTCGTTCTCGCACTCGGTGCGCCCGCAGTCGAGGACCCGGGACTGGACCCACACGAGATCGAAGCCGAGTAACCGACGGCCCAGTCACGACGCGTACGTTCGGTCGAGGAACTCGAGGATGCGTTCGGATTCGGCCATCGTGACGCCCTGGTCGTCGTCGACGACGACGGGTACCTGTCGCTGGCCCGAGACGCGTTTGACCTCGTTACGTTTCGAGTGGAGTCCCTCGACCCAGACGCTGTCGTATTCGAGATCGAGTTCTTCGAGTCGATCGACGACGATCTCGCAGTACGGACAGCCTTCGAGACGGTACAGTGTGACCATGGCCGTGATTCGGCTCGGACGGGCAAAAGTGTCGGTGTCACTGGGTCGTCACGGTCGGTCACGAACTCGCGGTGGGGCCAAGCGCCGTCTCGGTCGATCCAGAGGGAGTGTCGTCGGCGGTCATCGTTTCCAACGACGAACCGAAAGACGATGCCACACACAGGAACCGAGAGACGACGGCACAAACAGGATTCGAAACAGTCATACGGATTGCTGTAACGGTTTACCGGTGCAACCGCGTCCCGTCCTGCGGTTGCACCGGAAACGACTTACAGTAAACCGTATCAGTGATGCCCGTCGGATCGCCGCCGATCCGGATCGGTCCGTCGTGCCCGCTCGTCTCGAGGCGCTCAGATCGGGTTGATGCCGTGTTTCTTCGGCGGCCACTCGTCGTCGTACGCCGTTTCCGATCGAGAGAACGTGTCGGCGACCCATTCTCGCGTTTCGACCGGATCGATAGCGGCGTCGACGCCGAACGCCTCGACGGCTCGTATCGCCCCCGTTCGGTTCATGAACTTTCGGACGAGTTCCTCGCGTCGTTGCTCCGGGTCGTCGGCACGCTCGATTTCGCGCCGGTAGGCGATATCGACCGCGCCTTCGATCCCCATCGCGGCGACTTCCGCGGTCGGCCAGACGACCGTCAACTCGTTGCGTGTCGATCGGCCGCCGCCCATCAGGACGTATCCGGCGCCGTAGCCCCGCCGGAGGACCACGCTCACCTTTGGGACGGTCGCGCGGTTTATCTCGAACATCACCTTCCCGGAGTGGCGGGCAATCCCTTCCTCCTCGGAGTCCGGCCCCGGCAGGATCCCCGGCACGTCCATTAGGAACAGCAACGGCACCCCGAACGCGTCACACATGCTGACGAAATGCGAGGACTTGTCGCAAGCCGGCACGTCGAACGTCCCCGCCTTCAGGCGAGGGTTGTTGGCGACGACGCCGATCGGCTGGCCCTCGAGGCGGGCGAACCCGGTGACGATGTTCGGCGCGTACCGCGGTTTGAGTTCGAAGAAAGAGCGCTGGTCGACGATCCCTTCGATCACGTCGTAGATGTCGTAGCCTTTCTTCGTATTAGCCGGAATGATGTCCGTGAGCGCGTCGATGGCGTCCTCGGTCGGCGGCTCGTACCGTTCGCGACGCGGCGGGCTTTCGGTGGCGTTGCTGGGAAGATACGAGAGGAAACGCTTGATGCCGTCGAGACACGCCTCGTCGTCTTCGTACGTGACGTCTGCCATCCCTGTGACGCTCGTCTGGAACTCGGCGCCGCCGATCTCCGCTTTCGAGAGTTCGACGCCGAGGGCAGCTTCGACCAGCGACGGGCCGGCGACGCCCATCGTCGCCTGATCTTCGACCATCGGAACGAAGTCACACGTCGCGGCATAGTTCGTCGGTGCGGCGAACCCCGGCCCCATCATCGCCGAGATCTGTGGTGCCCAGCCCGACAGTTTCGCCTGAAAGACGAAATCGCCGCCGGAGGCGTACGGTCGGGCGTCTAACCCCTCCTGGATTCTGTGTCCCCCGCCGTCGTGCAGCAGGATGAACGGAAAGCCTCGGCGCAGCGCCAGTTCGCCGACGCGGCGCATCTTCTTCCCACCGGTGTGGCCGATCGAGCCGCCTTTGACGGTGAAATCCGTCGCGCCGACGGCGACGGGTCGGCCGTCGACCTCGCCGGTTCCCGTGATGATCCCGTCTGCCGGCGCGTCCTCGCGCTCCCAGTCTCTGGTTTCCGGCGTCGTCGGTGCCGGCGCTGCGAGCTGGCCGAACTCCTTGAAACTGCCCTCGTCACAGAGATACTGGATTCGCTCTCTGGCCGTCAACTTCCCGGCTGCACGCTGTTTTTCGATCGCGTCCGCTCGAGCGTCGTCCGTCACCGCTTCTTTCGCCGCCGCGACGCGTTCGCGAAGCTCCGCCGTCGAGAGCGTTCGCCGATCCGGTTCGTCGTCAGTCATCGGTGCCCGTGAGTCGGTGACCTGCATCGGTCCGTCCTGGTTGTACGCCCACGGCCGCGACTGGCTGCAACTGAATCACACGGATCGTATACCGAGGAGACGTACAAATCAATTTTGGTACCGGGTACCACGGGGACCGACCTCGTTGCTGGGTGACGAGGATTTTTCACGGCGGCGACGCAGATGGTGGTATGCCACCGACAGTCGGCGAGACGGTTCCGAACTTCGAGGCACCGTTGTGCGACGGCGAGACATTTCGGTCGACGACGCTCTCTGCTGCCGTCGGCGCTCGAGGCGCCGTCGTCGTCTGTACCGGCTTCGCCTTCAGTGCGATCGCACAGAACTGGTGGAAACAGTTTGTTCGGGCGGGCTGGGACGAGTTCGAGGACGTTTCGATTCTCGGCGTGAGTCGGGACGGCCCCTACGCCCAGAACGAGTTTCTCCGCTGGCTCGATCGACCGGATTTTCGATTCTTCGCCGATGTCGACGGCGCGGTAGGCGAGTCCCTCGAGTTACTGGCCGACCGCGACCACATGGCGAACGTCTCGACCCCGTGGCGCTCGGCGTTCGTCCTCGATGCCGACCGCGAGGTCCAGTACGCCTTCGTCGCCGACGACTGGATCTCACCGTTGCCCCGGGAAGAGATCGAAGACGCACTCGAGGCGCTGTGAAGAACGCTTCCCCAACGCCACCTCCCTGGAGACGACCAGAACGTAGTTTCCCCGATGGTACTGACTTACAGTAAACCGTATCAGACCGGCTTGCCGAAGGCGTACATCGTCTCGTGGGCCGTGATCTCGAGGTCGACGAAGTCGCCCGGCTCGATACCGTGCTCGCTGGCACGTTGGACGATGATCTGGCGGTAGGCCGAATCACGACACTTGACGGAGTCGGCGGTGCCGTCCTCGACGACGAGGACATCCTCGCGGCGCGTTCCGACCATCGACTCGTAGGCGTCGCCGACGATGTCGCGCTTGGCCGCGCTCATCGCTTTCGAGCGTTCCTTCTTGACCGTCCCGCCGAGGCCCTTCAGGTCGGCGGCGTCGGTGCCCGGCCGCTTCGAGAAGCGGGTGACGTTAACTTTCTCCGGCCGGGTCTCCCGGAGCAGCGCCATCGACTGCTCGTGATCGTGTGCGCTCTCGGTCGGGAAGCCGACGATGAAGTCCGTCGAGAGCGTCCAGTACTCGAGGGCGTCGTCGAAGGTGTCGACGACCTCGAGATACTCGTCGACCTGATGCTGGCGGCGCATGTCACCTAACACGTCGTCCGAGCCCGATTGAACGGGCGCGTGCAGGAAGTCGTAGAGTTCGTCGTGCTCGGCGAAGACGGCGGCCAGTTCCTCGCGGATACCGTGGACGCCTTTCGGGTTGGCCATCCCGACGCGGACGCGAAAGTCGCCCTCGAGGTCGCAGATGCGCTCGAGCAGGCGGTGAAGTTTGCGCTCGCCCTCGTCCCAGCCGTAGACGCCGGTGTCCTGGCCGGTGATCCGGATCTCCTTCGCGCCGGCGTGCAACAGGGCGCGGGCCTTTTCGACGTTCTCTTCGATCGAGGGTGAGTCGATCTTGCCGGTGGCCTGCTTGGTGATGCAGTACGAACAGTCGGACATACAGCCGCGTGCGATGGGGAGGATGCCGACGACGCCGTCGAGGATGGGGTCGGCGTCGGGCGTGGTCGTCGGACACTCGCCGTTGGTGACCGCTTCGGGGACCTTGTCCCAGTGGAGGACCTGGCCGTCGACGTCGGCCTGGGCGAACTCCTCGCCCTGGGCGAGGGCCATACAGCCGGTGATGAACAGATCGGCGGTCTCGTCGGCCAGTTCTTCGGCCCGCCGGAGCATGTTGCGCTCGGTCTTCTCGACGACGGTACAGGTGTTGAGGATGGCCACGTCGGCCTCGTCGGCGCCCTCGACGCGGTGATGGCCCGCATCTCGCAGCCGGCGCTCGATCTCGCGGCTCTCGCCGCGATTTGACGTACAACCGTACGTCTCGATGTGATACCGGGCCATCTGTCTGAACGACTGTCGGGTCCGGGAGGCCAAAAGGCCGACGGATCTGCTCGCACGCCCGAACCGTGGGGTTCCGGAGCCGGTGGTGTGGTATCGCACGTCGCCTACCATCGGTCGAGAAACGGGTCGCTACGAGCGACGGTCACGGAAAATTTTTGGTTGTCGACTAGTGATGTCTGGGCGACGCCCTCCATGAGCCTCCACCTCCGAATCGGAGCCGTCCTCGGCGTTTTCGTCGCCGTCAACGCCCTCTTCGTGATCGCGTTGCTGTGGGCCTACGGGACGTTGGTGCCGGGTCTGGTCGCCGGCGTAATCGTCCTCGCGCGCCACGGGACGCTACCCTACGACTTCCTCCAACTGCCAGTCTCCTGGCCGACGGTCGCGGTCGTCGTCGCCGGCTTTCTCGTCGCCCAGGCGTACTACGGCTATCGGCGCGTGCTGGCGGCGACCCACGGCGGCGACGGCGAGGCCGAACACGCCGTCGCTCGAATCGTTCGCCGGCTGTCGATGACCGCCAACGTCCCCGAACCCGACGTCCGTGTGGTCGAGGACGACGTGGCCACCTGTTACACGGTCGGCCGACTCACCGACGCCACCATCGTCGTCACGACTGGCCTCGTCGAGTCGCTCGACGCCGACGAACTCGAGGCCGTTCTCGCTCACGAACTCGCCCACGTGAAAAACCGGGACGTGACGCTGATGACGGTCACGACGCTGTTTCTCGAGATCGCGGATCGGGCCTATCACGCCGCGAGACTCGCTCGGCGCGCGCTGTTTGACCCCGGCGAACTGTCGACGGAAGGGACGGTCGCCGTCCAGTGGTTCCTGCCGCTGGTCGCGTTGACCTACGTCTTCGTCGCACCGATCCTGTGGGTGTTCCCGACGATCGCCGACTGGTCGACCCGAACGCTCTCCCACGCCCGGGAGTTCGCCGCCGACGCTGGCGCCGCCGAGATGACGGGCAACCCACTCGCGCTCGCGACGGCGCTGCTTGCAGTCGCCGAGGAGCCGACGCCGGCGACGGATCTGCGGACGGCCAAGATTCGAGCGCTCTGTGTCGCCCCGATAGAGCCGGTTTCCGGGACAGCGGCGACCTCGGTGCCGACGCCCGCGGCCCCGAGCGAGGCCGTCAGGCGGCGCGAACGCGTGACAGCCTGGCTCGAGGGCGAGACGCCGACGACGGCCGAGCAATCGGCGACGACGAATACGGCGACGCATCCGCCACTCGAGCGTCGAATCGCACGGCTCCAGGAGATCGCGACCGATATGGAGGGGGGACGGTGACCGCCACGCGGCGGCTCCTGTTCGTCCTCGCGTGTGTCGTCTGTTTGATCGCCGTCGCCAGCGCGCTTCCCGCAGCGGATCCGCGTCTCGACACACCGGGCGGCGGCGAACCGACGGCGGGTGAGTGGGACTCGATCGACGCGACGCCCGAGTTCGAGACGGAACCGGTCGACGACCGCGCTGTGGACGACCCAGACGACGGTGACGACGAACCCCACCACACGATCGAGATCAACGGCGACCTCGAGGCGGGCAACGAGGTGACGGTCGATATCGACTCGGCGACGCCGTTCAACGAGCGCGAGATCGACGTCGACGGCGAGCGTGTCGGCCAAACTGACTGGGGGCGACTCGACGTCACCGTGCCCTACACCGAGGAGATGACCGTCGACATCGCGGGCGAGAACACTTCACGGACGGTCGACGTCGAGACGAACGCGACGATCACCCACCACGACGGCGCGGCACCGACCCAGCCCTACGAGATCTCGGCCGCCGTCGGAGAGACGCCGGTCGAGAACGCGACGGTCCGTCTCGACGGTGAGGCCGTCAACACGACCGACGAAGACGGCCACGGAACCGTGGTGCTCCCCGACTCCGCGGGTCCGGCCGAGCTCGAGGTCGAACGCGGCCCAGTCGAGGGAGCAGATACCGTCGACGTCGCTCAGCCCGAAGTCGCGTTCACCTCGCCCGCACTCTTCCCCGGCTTCCCCGCGCCAGTGCAGGTGTCGGCCGACGGGGCGCCGATCGAGGGCGCGACCGTCGAGCTCGAGGACGGCTCGAGCGCCACGACCGGTAGCGACGGCCGGGCCTCGGTCTGGCTGCCACTCGAGAACGAGGCGACTGCCACCGGGACGGTCGGCGAGGAGACGACGACCGCGACCGCCGGTAACCTCTACCAGCGGCTGGCGATTCTCGCCGTTCTCGTACCGGGGTTCGTCATCGGGGGCCTGATCACGTACCTCCGGCTGGTCGCCGCCCGCGAAAAGCGTCGCGGGGGCGCCCTCGACGAGCTGTTCGTCGGACTGGCGGACGCGCTCGGCGGCCTGGCGCGAGCGGTCGGTCTCTTGCCGAGGGCACTCGCTGGCCTGCTCGAGAGCCTCTCTGCGGTCCGGTTCCCGTCACTGCCACGGCTCTCGGTCCCGCAGTCGGGGCCGGGGCTCGGACTGTCGTCGATCGGCAGTTCGGTATTCGCACTCAACAGGACGCTCACGAGCCTGCCCTCGATCGGATCGATCCGCGGCTCGTCCGGTCGTACTCGCGGCTCGCTCCTCGAGAACTCGCCGCTGGACACCGTGTTCGGCGACGACGACGACCGGGACGACGAGGAACCGTCGGCCGGCGTCGGCGGTCCGGCGCTGGCGGCGGAACCCCTCGAGCCGCGACGGCCGCGGGCCGAAATTCGTGCCGCCTGGCACGCGTTCCTCGACCGCCTCGAGGTCGACGACCGCGAGACGGCGACGCCGGGGACCGTCGCCCGTCGTGCGCTCGCGGCTGGATTTCCGGCCGACAGCGTGCGAACGTTGCTCGCGCTCTTTCGGGACGTCGAGTACGGCGGCCGGGAGCCCTCACCCGAGCGAGTCAGGACGGCACGCGAGACCGCGGCGGAACTCCAGAATCACGATTCGGACGAGGAGGGATCACAATGAGTCGGCCGACGGGTTCGAGTCCTCGCGGCGACCGCGCCCAGACCAACCCGAATCGGATCGGGACGGTGCTCGTGCTCGGTGGCGTCGTCCTCGCGGTCGCAACCATCGTCATCGGCGGGTTTCTTCCGACCGCCGACGCGCTCGTCGCCACCCTCTATCCGCTCGCGCTGTTGCTCCCGGTGATCGGCGCGATACTCGTTCTGAGCGCGGGGTGGCTCTTGCTCGCCACGCACGGCCGAGCCGAGACATCGCCGCTGGTCGAGGGAACACCGCCCGAAGATGCCGTCACCGTGACCGATCACCGCGTCGGCCGCGAGATCGACTGGGACCTCGACAACGCCGGCTCCCAACGATATCGGTGTCAGACGAACGAGGCCGCCGCCGACATCCGTCGGCGACTCGTCGACGGCACGGTTCGGATCCTCACCACCACTTACGGCCTCGAGCGCGAGGCGGCTGCCGAGGCCGCCCGAACCGGCACCTGGACCGACGATCCGGTCGCAGCCGCGTTTCTCGCGACGGGCGAGCGCCAGCCACCCGCGGAGCGGTGGCGCGGCGCCGTCGACCCCGGCCGGGCTTACGAGCGTCGCGTTCGGCGCACGCTCGCGGCGGTCGAAGCGCTCGAGACCGGCGAACGGAACGGACCGCTCGAGTCCGACAGTCTGTCTGTATCGGTCGAATCGAGGAAGACGGAGGTGAGCCGATGACCGATCGAACGGTCGAGCGACTCGAGGATACCGCCTGGGCGATCACCGCATCGCTGGCGCTTGCCGGCGCTGGTATCGTTCTCGGGAGCCAGTTGCTCGTCGCGGCGGCGACGATGCCACTGTGGTACGTCGCGGCGTCCGTCTTCGGGGGCCGGCAGTCGGCGATGATCCGCGTCCACCGCGAGGTCGTCGTCGACGAGGACCGCGCCGTAACCGACGGCGGTGCCGTCGCCGCGGGGAACGACACCGAACCACCCGACACGACCGACATCACCGCGGACGAATCCGGGATCGTCACCGCCGATCCGGGCGACGCCCTCACCGTTCGGACGACGATCCAGAACGACGGGGCCGAGACGGTCGTGGATCTTCGCGCGATCGACGGCGTTCCCGACGGGTTGGCGGTCGAAGACGGCTCGCCCCGAACCTGTGTCACCCTTGAGCCCCTCGATCGGACGACGATCGAGTACACGCTCGTGTGTCGACGCGGTAAGTTCGCGTTCGACGACGTGACGGTTCGAGCGCGGGATCTCACGGGGACCGTCGCCGAGACGTGGACGACCGGGGTGACTGGCGAGGATGTGATTCGCTGCTCGCCGGTCGTCGAGGACGTTTCCGTGGGCGAGGGAACAAACGACTACGCCGGCGACGTGCCGACCGACGAGGGCGGTACCGGCGTCGAATTCTATTCCGTGCGCGACTACGAACCGGGTGATCCCGTCGGTTCGATCGACTGGCGACGGTACGCCGCCAGTCGCGAGCTGGCGACCGTCGAGTTCCGCGCCGAGCGCTCGACCCGGATCGTCTGTCTGGTCGACGCCCGCCCCAGTCAGTTTACGGGGGCGACGGCGACTGCGCCGCCGGCGATCGAGCTGTCGGCGACGGCTGCCAGGCGGACGCTCGAGGCGCTGATCGCGGCTGGCCATCCGACGGGCGTAACGGCGATTCACGACGGCCACGTCGATGCCGTCTCGCCGGGAACCGATCCCGTAACGCGCCAGGAAGCGGCGTCGCTGCTCACCGATATCGCGAGTTCCGTTAGCACACCTCGCTCGAGAGGCGATCTGCGATCGGACGAGCCGATCGAAGACGTTCCGCAACGACTCCCCGGCGAGGCGCAGATCTACCTGTTTTCCTCGTTCGTCGACGACGAGCCCCTCGAGCTGACGAAACGGTTACGGAGCCGCGGCTACACCGTCCGCGTCGTCTCGCCCGACGTTACCGATTCCGACGATGTCCCCACTCGGCTTCGAGCCATGGAGCGACGAACGCGTCTCGCACGGGCTCGAGCGACCGGGGCCCGCGTCGTCGACTGGGAGCGCGAGCGATCGCTCGGGTTGTTGCTGCGAGACGCACTCGGGGAGGGACGATACCGATGAGCGCCGTCGAAACGCGGCTGCCGTCGACGACGGCGTGGGCGGTCGCGCTCGCCGCCGCATTCGGTACGATCGCGCTGGCGATCTCTCGGCCGGTGACCGTCCTGGGGGCGTTCTGTGGGCTCGCTATCGCCGTCACGGCGCACGGGTTCAGCGGATCGCACCGACGAGTCGCCCTCACGGCAGCAGTCCTCCCCGTTGTCGTCCTCGTTGCAGTGGGTTCTATCGGCGCGCTGGCCGATCTCGCGGGTGTCGCGCTCGCGATCGTCGGCGTCGTCGTCGGCACTACAACCGGTTTCGTCCTCGGTGGCCATCCGTCCTCGTGGCTCCTCGAGCGAGCGGGGTCGGCGTCCCTGGGCGCGTCCCTCGTCGCCAGCGGCGTCGCGCTGGTCGCACTCGGGATCGACGCGTTCGACGGTCTCGGATCGGCAGCGTCGATGGTACTGTGGCTACCTGGTTCGGAATTGTTCGGCCTCGTCCTGACGCTCGTCGTCGCCGGCAGTGCCGTCGTCGCGGGCGTCGTTGCCGTTCCGCCGGCGATGCTCACCGCACCGAAGCGACGGTTGGCGTACGTCAGGAGCCGAAACGCACTCGCGTGGTGGCTCGCCATCGGGACGGCCGCCGCGCTCGTAGTGCTTGCGATGCTTGCGGTGCTCACCCGACTCGTCCCGCCGCTTGCGTTCCTCGAGAGCTGGCTTACCGGTAGTGCGCTCGTGCGCGCCACCCTCGTCGCGCTGACGGTCGGTGGCGTCGTCGTCACCCTCGCCAGTGCGATCGTCCACGTCTCGTGGTCACAGACCGAGGGGCGTGAGAACGCCGTCGTTCCGGTCCTCGCCGGAGCAGGCTGTGGCGTGGCTTGCTCGGCGATACTCGTCGGTAGCGGTGCCCTCACGAGTGAATTCGTTGCCGGCGGTGCCAGCCTCTCGGCCGGCCTCGTCGGCGCGCTGTTCGGCGCGACTGCCGTCGTCCTCGGCATCGGCGGCTTTCTCGTCTGGATCTACGCCGAAGAACGTCGATCGACACAGCCACTCGAGACGACCGTTCTCGCCCCCATCGCACTCGCGGCCGGGAGCGTCGTCGTCGCCGCGACGGTCGACATCGGCGATGGCGGCCTCGAGGCCGCTCGGGGCGGGTTGGGTCCGTTCGTTGCCCTGGCAGCGGCGCTGTTTGCGTTCGATGTCGGTCGGTACGGTCGCGCTCTCGGTCGGGAGGTCGGTCGCGGCGGCGTTTCCCGGCGTCCCCAACTGGTTCGAATCGGCTGGAGTGGCGTCGTCGCAGCGCTTGCCGTCCCGATCGCGATTTTCGGTGTGGTCCTCGCGACGGTCGTGGCGCCGACGCTGTCGGTCCCCTCGACCGCGGGCGTCGTCCTCGGACTCTGTGCGGTCGTCGTCGCGGCCTGGCTGCTCACTCAGGAGTGACGACTCGTCCTCGAGCCGGCCGGACTAACGCCTACGGCGCGGACGCGGGATCCATCGCCGGGACCTCGACCGACTCGAGGACATCGTCGATCACGGCTCGCCGAGAGATGCCCTCGACGCTGGCTTCGGGGGTCAACACGAGTCGGTGTGCGAGCGAAGGGGCGGCGATCCGCTGGATGTCGTCGGGAACGACGTACTCCCGCCCGTCGAGGGTGGCTCGAGCGCGGCTCACTTCGAACAGCCGCTGGACGCCCCGAGGCGAGACGCCGACGTCGACGCGGCCGTCGGTTCGCGTCGCCCGACAGAGATCGGCGATGTAGTCTCTGATCGGCTCCTCGACGGTGGTTTTCTCGGGCACGGCCTGTAGCTCGAGGACCCGCTCGCGGTCGACGACGGGGCCGACGGTCGGATCCGGCCGGTCGCGGTCGGCCCGTCGGTCGATCAGTTCTCGGGTACCGTCGCCGTCGGGATAGCCGAGCGATGTCTTGATCATGAATCGGTCTCGCTGGGCCTCGGGGAGTTCGAAGGTTCCTTCCTGTTCGACGGGATTCTGCGTCGCGATGACCAGGAAAGGATCGGGTAGCTCGTGGGTCTCGCCGTCGACGGTGACCTGATCCTCCGCCATCGCCTCGAGCAGGGCCGATTGGGTTTTCGGCGGCGCGCGATTGATCTCGTCGGCCAGCACGACGTTGCCGAAGACGGGCCCGGGCGTGAAGTGAAACTCGCCGTGTTCCTCCTCGAAGACGTACGATCCCGTCACGTCGGAGGGCATCAGGTCGGGCGTAAATTGGATGCGAGAAAACTCGAGCCCGAGTGCGGTCGCGAGCGAGCGGGCGGTCAGGGTCTTGCCGGTGCCGGGAACGTCCTCGAGTAAGACGTGACCGCGAGCGAGGAGGGCGGCAGTGATCTCCTCGAGGACGGTTTCGTCGGCGACGACGGCAGAGCGGACTTCCTCGACGACGGCCTCGGCCGTCGCCGCAGCGTCGGGGACTGACATACGGGGACACCGTACTCGTGCTGACTTATAACTCATGCAACTGGCTCTGGCGGCCGGTTCCGTGCGATCAGCGCTGCAGTGACGTGTAGTGGCTACGAGAGCCAACCGCGAAGTGGGGACCGCAGTCGAGTGGTCACTCGCGTCCGAGCCGCCGCTTGAGCGTCTGGAGTAAGCCGACCGACTCCTCCTTGCGGTCGGGATCGGGGATGGCTTTCTGTCTCTTCATAGGTGTATGTTCCCGTCCCACATGCATAAATCGTCATGATGAATATGCCACTTTCAACAGCCCCGCGGCTCACGGCCGAAACCCGATAGCGATGTCGAGACGGGGGACCGCTCGTCGCCGCCGGCACCCATCATACGACGGGGAAGCCATCCACACGAGACCCTCGAGCGGCGACGATTACGGGAGCGTTGGCCGTCGACGATGCCGACAGTTTCACAACTATTAGGCACCTGCCACGCGAACGAATCGCTATGAAGGAACTCTTTCGGAAAGCGGCCCGGGGCGACCGGACCGAACGCCCGCCGGTGTGGATGATGCGCCAGGCCGGGCGCTACCTGCCGGAGTATCGCGAACTCCGGGAGGACTACACGTTTCTCGAGGCCATCTCGACGCCCGAGATCGCGGCCGAAATCTCGCTACAGCCCTTCGAGCGGTTCCAACCCGACGGCGTCGTCATGTACTCCGATATTCTCACCGTGCTCGAGCCGCTGGATTTTGCCTACCACCTCGAGTCCGGCGTCGGCCCGGTCGTCGAGAACCCCGTCGACTCGCCGGACGACACCTACCGCGAGCGCGGCGACGTCCGCGAGGAACTATGGTACGTGGGCGAGCTGCTCGAGCGCCTCTCGGCCGAACTCGGCTCGGACGCGGCCGTGCTTGGTTTCGCCGGCGGCCCGTTTACCCTGTCGGCCTACGCCTGTGAAGGGACGCCCTCGCGCTCGTTTATGGCGGTTCGTCGGCTTCGGGCCGAATACCCCGAGGCCTTCGAACGGCTCCTGCAGGCCTTCACCGACGTACTCCTCGAGTACGTCACCTATCAGGTCGAGGCCGGCGCCGACGCGATTCAGCTGTTCGATACCTACGCCGGCCTCCTCTCGCCGGCGGATTACCGCGAGTTCCTGCTGCCGTTGCACCAGGAGATCCTCGCGGCGATCGATGTCCCCACGATCATCTTCGCGCGCAATATGAGCGGCAACCTCGAGTTGCTCGCCGACAGCGGGGCCGACGTCGTCGCACTGGACTGGACGGTCGACGTAGAGACGGCCCGGACGGAACTGGGCGACGTGGCGATTCAGGGCAACCTCGACCCGGCGCTGCTGTACGGCAATCCCGAGACGGTCCGAGAGCGCACGCTCGAGGTCGTCGAGGCCGCGGGCGAGGCCGGCCACATCCTGAACCTCGGCCACGGCGTCGATCGCAACACGCCCGTCGAGAACGTCGCGGCGTTCTTCGAGGCGGCGAAAACGGACGCTTGATGCAGTCGCAATTCGCCCGTTCGACGGCGTATCACAACTAACTGGATCGCTTACGGCGGGTTTTCTACCGCGTTGATCGCCTCGAGTTCGCCGTCGTCGTATGCCAGTCGCCAGCAGGCGTGGACCGCTCGAGCGACGAGAACGACTTCGGAGACGGCGATGCACGACGGCGCGACGTCGTCGGGGGTGTTCGATGCCCTCGGTGGTGGATGGAAATGGTGGTCCGTCGCCGGGCGGGGGAAGTCGTGTGGATGCACATCCCAGCGACAGTTTCGATCCTGAGAATCGGTATAGTGGACATTGTAGTCGTCGACGGTGGTCCAGCTGACGTCCAGTCGTGCGGAACTCGCCGAACCGATACCATCGGCCAGCTGCAGCGTCAACTCGGTCGGATCCACCGGGTCGTCCAGTTCGCCCGTCGCCATCGGCTCCAACCGCTCGAACGTCGCTCGAAAATCGTAGAGCGACGGGCCGTCAATCGGTCCACGGAGCGAGTGAGACGGCTCGCCCGTGTCGTCTTCCGGCGCTTCCATCTACGGCACCTGTGATGCGTGCAGGTCTTGCTCGGCGTTGCTCACCGCCAGCGCGACCCTGGCGAAGTGCAGGTTACGCCGTGTCGTTTGCCACGCTTGCAACGTTTCACCGTCGATTGCGGTCTCAGAGAGGACAGCGTCTTCCGGCGACTCGGCGTCGTACTCGTCGCGGTACGTTCGAACCGTCTGTTGCATCTCGGCGACCCGTGTAGCCAGTGTGGCAGCATCGACCTCTGACCGGATACGATTTGCCTGTTCGAGGACAAGCGATTCGTTGGAGCGTTTGTAACACGCTCCCCTCGAGTCGGGGGAGGCGGTTTCGACGACGAATCCGTCCGCTGCGAGGTGACGAAGGTGCTTTCGTGTCGTGTTCTCACTGGTTCGGGACCGCTCGGCGAGTTCACTGACGGACTGGGGTTCGTACGTCCGCTTTACGGTTTCTCGGACGCGTTCGAACGGCGTAGTCTCCTCGATCCACTCGGCCACCACTCGCTCGTCGACGTCCGTGGATTCGTCCTCGGCCATCGTCTGGAGTAACGGTGGCGAAATATATTACGCTTCGGGTGCCTATTTTGATCTCTCCGCGAGAGTCGTCTCGGTCGGACACCGACACGATACTGACCCATCGTAAGACCCGTCGTCCATGCTACTGCGGCGCCAGTCCGGCGTTGAAACAGTACGTCCCCGGCTCATCGCGACACTGACACTGCCGAAGCTGGTAGTACGATGGCTCGAAGCCCGAGAGAAACGGCTCGAGGACATCTGCAAGCAGCGTCGGGAACCGGTCGTCGTCGTGGGGGACGGGGACCCGATAGAGCTCGAGGCCGACATCTGTGGCGTCTTCCCGGAGGTCGACGTCGAGTTCGACGAGCGTTTCCGACTGTTCGTGCATGAAGCTCATCGGCTCGACGACGACGCGGTCGGCCTCGCCCGCCAGTCCCTCGACGACATCTTCGGTGTCGGGTTCGGTCCAGTCGATACCGCGGTTGGCATGATTCTGGTAGCCGAGTTCGTACTCGTCGATGCCGAGCATGCTAGCGATGGTTTCGGCGTGTTCCTCGACGTACTGGTCGTAGCGACTGCCCTCCTCGAGATACTTTGTGGGCGTGCCATGGGCCGAAAAGACGAACGCGGTGTCGGGATCGGTCAGGTCGAGACCCTCCTCGTCGACGTAGTCTCGGATCCCTTCGGCGCGAAGTCGGTTGTAGGCCGGCACGCGGTGCCAGCCCGTGACCGCGGCGAAGTCGGGATCGTAACCGTCGGCGTCGTCGATGGCGTCCTCGAGGTTGTCGATCGCCGAGACGGTCGTCGAGGGACCACACAGTGGGTAGATCGGAACGGCGACGACCGACTCGATCCCGTCCGCTGCCAGCGTCTCGGCCATGTCTGGGATCAGCGGCTCCATGAACTGCATCGCGTGGTAGACGCTGACATCGTGGCTGCGCTCCTCGAGGCGGGCGGCGAGCGCGTCGGCCTGGGCGCTCGCCTGGGCTTGCAGCGGCGAGCCGCCGATTTCCTCGTACTCCTCGAGCAGACTGGGAAGTCGCCGCTCGGCCAGCTCCCGAGAGCGTTCCCAGGCGGCCTCCTCGGAGTCGGCCTCCTCGAGATCCGCGTTGTCGAAGAAGATGCGGGTGAGGTACTCCTGTACCACGTCGGGCTCGGGCGATGCGGGCTCGCCGAAGTTCAACAGGACGATTCCGGTGTGCATGTGCGGGCGTTAGGAGAGCGCCGGTATATGCACTTCGGACCCGAAGTGCGAGCGGACGCGATACCGACGCTCGAGTGTGAATACGGACGAACCAGTTCGGCTCGCACCGATCGGGTTCGTGGCGACGAGTGCGGTGTCACTTCTCAGCCAGCGTCGCCGCCAGTTGCGTCGCGTTGCGAATGCGCCCGGGGATCCCCGGACGGCCGACGTAGTTCGCACAGAGGTGGATACCGGCGGGGGGCTCGAGGTCGTCCATGGCGGTAAAGGAGCGGTCATAGGCCGGCATTCCAGGCTCCCAGCGGTGGACGTGGATCGGGGTCGCCCGAGCGCCGGTGAGCCGTTCGAACTCGGTCGCTGCGAGCTCGCCCAGGCTCTCGTCGGAGCGCTCGAGCATGTTGGGATCGCTGCCGGGATCGACGTAGCAAGTAAAGAGCCGGTCCCGGTCGAGGAAGCTCGCGTTCCAGGTGCTGCCGCTGATTCGGACATCCGATCCCGAGGGGACGAGCGCGCCGATTCCCTCGCCGTCGAAGTCGGACTCGAGATAGACCATGCCGATCGGGTTGTACGAAAATCGCTCGAGCGTCGCCGAGAGTCCCTCGTCGACTGGCTCGAGCAAGTCTGCGGCGGTTGGGGCGGGCGTGGTCACGACGACCTCGTCGACGCGTTCGGTGCCACTCTCGGTGACCAGTTCGAACTGCTCGTCCCGTTCGTGAACCGACTCGACGGCCGTCTCGAGCGAAATTGCGTCGGCGTGGGCGTCGTAGAGCGCCTCGGCAAGCTGGCCGAGTCCGTCCTCGAACGTACAGATCGGTGGCGTCTCCCGGCCCCCCAGACGTTTGCGAAGGGCCCACCAGAGGACGCTGCCGTCGATCCCCGCGTTCTCGAGGGCCCGCCCCAGCGAGTACTCGACGAGCATATCCGATGGATCGGTGCCGTAGAGGCCGCTGTAGAGGGGACCGCCGAATCGCCGGGCGGCCTGCCGGCCGAACGAACGCGTGAGGTACGCCTCGACGCTTTCACCCGCTCGAGGCGGGTCGGCGAGTGGCTCTTTGAGGATCCGAAGCTTGCCGCGAAGACTGAGCAGATCGGTCGTCACGGCCTCGCGAAGCGATAACGGGACGACCGATAGCGAGCCGTCGTGGTAGACGTACAGCGGCTGGTCGTCCTCACCCGCTCGTAACTGCTCGCGGAGACCGAGATCGTCGACCAGCGATTCGATCGTCGGCGAGAGCCGGAGCCGCTGAGGGCCTAACTCGAGGAGACGGCCGTCGACGCGTCGACTTCGCATGACCCCACCAGGTTCGCTGGCGGCGTCGAAGGCGACGACGTCGGCGTCTCGAGTGGCCAACGCTCGGACGAGCGTGAGCCCGGAAATCCCGGCGCCAACGACGCCGACTCTCGGTGGCATGTCTGCTGGTGGTTTCCGTCGGTCGTAGGTCAATGTAGCGATTCCCGGACCCCGGCACCGACTTACCGGGCGACCGTCACCGGCACCGGTGCTCGCCGGACGACCTGCTCGGCGACGCTGCCCAGCAGGACCCGCGAGGCACCGGACCGGCCGTGACTTCCGATGACGATCCGATCGGCATCGTGTTCGACCGCGTAGTCGACGACCGCTCGAGCGGGGCGACCGACGACCGTGTCCGTCTCGATGTCGACGCCGTCCTCGGCTGCACGCTCGCGGACATCCTCGAGTAATTCCTCTGCTTGTTCTTTTTTCGACTCGAGGAGACTGTCGTAGGCGTAGACGCCGCCTTCCCCGTACATGCCGGCGCTCGGATCGACGACGTGGATCGCCGTGATCGACGCGTCGGGATGCTCCCGAACCGCGTGCTCGAGTGCCGTTCGTGCCGGCTCGGAGTCGTCCACTGGGACCAGAATGTCCATACTCGAGATTGGGTCTCCGGGGGTATAAACGCGCCGTCAGTTCCCGCGCGACGATGCTTCTCGAGCGTGGCCCGAGCACCCGCAAGCGATTGGACCGTCTCATACGGTTTACTGTACGTCAGTTCCGGCGCACCCGCCGCCCGGGTCGCGGGTGCGCCGGTAGATCGGTACAGGAATCCGTCTCAATCCGTTCGCGGAATCGACCGCGCGCCGAGCGCGAAGGCGACGACAGCGAGGACGGCGAGGATGGCGAGGTTCCCAAGCGCCGGATCGATTCCGGCCACGGGCGCCGGAGTGGCGGCCGGATCGGTCGCCGCGCGGACGCCGCGAGCGAAGTACGTGAGCGGTGAGACGTTCACGAGCGGTTCGAACCAGTCGGGCAGTAGCTCGAGGGAGACGAACGTCTCGGAGAGAAAGAGCAGCGGGAGGCCGATGGCGTTACTGGCGGCGATGGCCCCGTCCTGGGAGTCGGTGTAACTGCCCAACATCGCCCCGATCCCACAGAAGCAGACGACACCGACGAGAATATAGGGAACGAGCAACGGCGAGAAGCTGATCTCGGCACCGGTTACGACGATAACGAGTGCAAGAATCAACAGGCTCGCGAGTCCGATGATGACGGCGTTGACGATCGTCTGCGCGAGGAGCCACTCCCCTCGAGTCAGCGGCGTCGTCGAGAGTTTCTCGAAGCGATTCCCCTCACGATGACGGGCAACTTCGCTCCCCATCCGAGAGAGGGGCGTAAAGAGGACGACAACCGCCAGATAGCCGGGGACGTAGTACGCTGGCGGCTCCGCGAAGAGACCGCCGCCGGTGGGGTCGGTCTGGACGAGCGCGCCGAAGATGGCGATCAGGATCACGGGGAAAAAGAAGGTGAAGAAGACGGCCGTCCGCCGACGGACAAACGACCGCCAGCCGGCGCCCGTCTCCGCGCGGACGCGACCGACGCGACTCACGCCGACCCACCCGTTTGTGTGGGCTCCGTCTCTGGCGAACGCTCAACGTCGTCCGCTGGGCCATCGTTCGAGTCCCGAGCCCGGTCGGTCCGCTCGAGCTCGGTCTCGTCCGCGAGTTGGAGGTAGACATCCTCGAGGTCGGGTTCGGCCCACGACAGGCCCGTGTACTCGATTCCGTTCGCCTCGAGCGCGTCGACGACAGTTCCGATCTCGGCAGGATCGATGTCGCGAACGACGAGGGCGGGCTCCGCGGACCGGCCCCGGTCGCGCTCGCGCTCGACGACCAGGGACGAAAGACACGCGAGGGCAGCGGGCTCGGCGTCGGTCTCGATCGTGAGCCGACTCGAGCCGCCGTACTCGGCGATGAGATCCTCGGTCGGTCCGTGGGCGATCAACGAGCCGTCCGCGAGCAGGCCGACGCGGTCGGCCAGGCGTTCGGCTTCGGCCATATCGTGGGTGGTGAGCACGACGGTCGTGCCGGCGGCGGCGAGTGATTCGACGAGTTCCCAGACGGTTCGACGGCCTGCGGGATCGATCCCCGTCGTCGGCTCGTCCAGAAAGAGGACGTCGGGATCGTTGACCAGCGCCGAGCCGACACAGACCCGGCGTTGTTGGCCGCCCGAGAGGTTCTCGTACCAGGTGTCGCCGACGTCTGCGAGCCCGACGTCTGCCAGTACCGTCTCGGGGTCGCGTGCGTTCGCGTAGAGGCCCGCGTAGTAGGCGAGTAGTTCCCGCGCAGTAAGTCGATCCGGCGGCGAAAAGTCCTGTGGGAGGACGCCCAGACGGTCCCGGTCGATCGCCGTCGGAGGTTCGCCCAGCACCTGCGCCGTTCCCGCGTCGGGGTCGGTCGTTCCGGTCAGCGCCCGGACGAGCGTCGTTTTCCCGGCGCCGTTGGGACCGATCAGTCCGAACACCTCACCACGCTCGACGGCCAGCGAGGCTCCCGACAGCGCGGCCGTCTCGCCGTAGGTTTTCTCGAGTCCCGTCGCGTCGACTACGGCTTCCATACGGTCGGCTATCGGTCGACCGGGCGTAAGGCGTTCGGTTTCCGTTCTCACGAGTGCGACCGGAACGGTCGCGAGCTCTTGCCGTCGCAGGGCCAACCGTTACTCACCCGCCGGTGATAACGGGGGTATGTCCCGCATCGGATACGCACTCTCGAGCGAGGAGCACGGCCCGACGGAACTCCTCGAAAACGCCCGGCGTGCGGCGGAGGCCGGCTTCGACTTCTGTTCGATTTCGGATCACTTCCACCCCTGGACGTCGACGCAGGGCGAGTCGCCGTTCGTCTGGTCGACGCTGGGTGCGATCGCGGCGACGACCGACGAGATCGACGTCGGCGTCGGCGTCACCTGTCCGACGATCCGCATCCACCCGGTCAACGTCGCCCACGCCGTCGCCACCGTCGACGAGATGTTCGGGGATCGGTTCACGTTCGGCGTCGGCACCGGCGAAAACCTGAACGAACATGTCGTCGGTGAGCGCTGGCCCGAACACGACGTCCGCCTCGAGATGCTCGAGGAATCGATGGCGCTCATGCGCAAACTCTGGACCGGCGAGACGACGAGCCACCACGGCGAGTACTACACGGTCGAGAACGCGCGCCTGTACACCGTCCCCGACGAGCAGCCGACGACGATCGCGAGCGCGTTCGGCCCCCAGACCGCGGAGTGGGCCGCCGAACACGGCGACGGACTCTGGTGTTCCGGGCCGAACGGCGAGGTCGTCGACGCCTACGAGGACGCCGGCGGCGAGGGGCCGAAACTCACCCAAATGCACGTCTGCTACGCCGACAGCGAGGACGAGGCGGTCGACACCGTCTACGAGTACTGGCCAAACGGCTCGCTGCCCGGCGAACTCGCACAGGTCCTGCCAACGCCCGCCCACTTCGAACAGGCCGCCCAGATGGTCGAGCGCGAGGACGTCGCCGAGGGCGCAACGACGACCGACCCCGATCCGCAAGCCCACATCGACAGTCTCGAGCAGGCCCTCGAGGCCGGCTACGACAACGTCTACGTCCACCAAATCGGCCCCGAGCAGGAGCCGATGCTCGAGTTCTACGCGAACGAAGTGTTGCCGTCGTTTCGGTAACGCCACCGAAATTTCGTTGGGTTGAAACGTTCTGTCGTGGGTGGACTGTGTATGGCAAAGACGATATCACTCACGGACGAGTCGTACGCACGACTACAGGCAGAAAGACGCCACGACGAAACGATCAGTGATGTCGTCTGCCGGCTCACCGGGAGCGCACCCCTCGAGGCGTACTACGGTGCGTTAGACGACGAGTTCGCGGCCGAACTCGAGGCCATCGTCTCGTCGTCCCAGGGCAACGGCCCGTCGTAGCCCGCTGGCACGTGCGGACAGAGCGGATCGCTCTCGAGTGGGTTCCCGGTCGTCGCGTACGCTCTCGAGCGACTGCCGCCACAGACGTGGCGGTACGAACAGGCGCCACACTTGCCCTCGAGTCGGTCCCGATCGCGCAGCGATTGGAACAGCTCCGAGTCGCGATAGATGTCGACGATCGACTCCTCGCCGACGTTGCCGGCGGATTCTGGCAGGAACCCCGAGGGGTAGACCTCGCCGGTGTGGCTGACGAACGCGAAGCCGTCGCCGGCGACGATGCCGGTGCGTCGGCTGACGCCCTCGTTGCGGTCGGTGTTCGAGTGCTGGCGCTGAAGCGAGACCCGTCGATAGTGGGGCGCTTCGGTCGTCTTGACGCCGAACGGTTCGCGCTTGCTGACATCGTCGAGCCAGGCCATCACGGCGTCGGCCTCGGCCGGGTCGATCGGCTCGAGCACGCGTCCCCGGCCGATCGGCACGAGAAAGAAGACGCTCCAGAGGACGGCCCCGATCTCGGCGACCAGATCTCGAATCGCCGGCAGTTCGCCGACGGTCTGGCGACAGACGGTCGTGTTCACCTGGATTGGAAGCCCAGCCGCTTTGGCGTCCTCAACGGCGCGGATCGTCTCCGCGTAGCTGCCCGCCTCGCCGCGGAAGGCGTCGTGGCTGGCGGCCGTGGCCCCGTCGAGGCTGACGGCCATCCGTCTGAGTCCGGCGTCGGCCAGGGCCTCGATCCGGTCGTGGGTCAGCGAGTGCGTGCCACTCGGGGTGATCGTCATGGTGAGCCCGCAGTCGTCACCGTGGGCAACCAGCTCCGTGACATCGTCGCGAACGAGCGGGTCACCGCCCGAGAGAACGACCAACTGTCCGTCGCCGAAGTCGGCGGCGTCCTCAAGTAGCGCCTTTCCCGCCGTCGTCGAGAGCTCGTCGGGATGGCGCTCGAGCGTTGCGTCGGCCCGACAGTGATCGCAGGCCAGCCCGCAGGCCTGGGTAAGCTCCCAGATGAGTACGAGCGGCCGCTGTGTGGTATCGAGCTGCCCGGTGTGCATATATCCGCGTTCCAGCCCCCAAACCGAAAGCCGTCCGCCGGTTCTCAGCGGTCGGGAAGACGGGAAGATGTTCGACCGGCGATTCATACGCTCGATACGCTCCGTGTTGTATGTGCATTCTTATCACACTCGCGCTCGAAGATCGAGTATGACGACACACGTCCTCGTTCCCGTCGATGGCTCGAGCCGATCCGACGAGGCCCTCGCGTTCGCCCTCGAGCAGTATCCCTCGGCCAGGGTGACGGTCTTGCACGTGGTCGAACCGGTGAGTCCCTACGGCTACGCCGGCGAGGACGCGTTCGACTACGAGGCCTACACACGGGAAGCGACCCACCGGGAGGGGCAAGCCGAAAAACTGCTCGAGGGCTACCAACAGCAGGCGGCCGAATACGGCACCGACATCGAGACCACGGTCGAGATGGGGAAACCGACCAAGGCGATCCTCTCGAGCATCGACGAACTAGGCGTGGATCACGTCGTCATCGGGAGCCGCGGCCGCTCCGGCGTCGGCCGAGTGGTCTTCGGCAGCGTCGCCGAGACGGTAACGCGGCGCTCGCCCGTCCCGGTCACGATCGTGTAATCTCTTCTCATGCGTCGACTCCAGGGCCGAATCGATCTACCCTGCCGGAGTTCTGTCCGGCAGTATCACTACGCTAATCGTGCTCGAGATGGAATACCCTGCTCGATGCCAACTGAGAGCAATCGACAATGGGTGCTGTCGAACAGACCGACCGGCGAGCCGACGCTGTCGAACTTCGAACTGGTCGAGGAGCCGGTTCCCGAACCGGGGCCGAAAGAGGTGCTCGTCCGAACGTCGGTGCTGTCGGTCGATCCGTACATGCGCGGTCGGATGCGCGATAGCGAGTCCTACGCCGACCCCTGGCCCGTCGGCGAGCCGATGCGAGCGCGGTCGGTCGGAACCGTCGTCGAGTCGAACCACGCCGCGTTCGAGGCCGGCGACACCGTCACCGGCAACCTCTACTGGGCGGAGTACGCCGCCGTCGACGGAGCCGATCTCGAGGCCGTCGACGCGGGCTCGGCACCGGATTCGACGGCGTTGCACGCACTCGGTATGCCCGGGCGGACCGCCTACGTCGGCACCGTCGACGTCGGTCGCGTCGAACCCGGCGACACCGTCGTCGTCTCGGCCGCGGCCGGTGCGGTCGGCTCCGTCGCCGGCCAAATCGCCCGGATCGCCGGCTGTCGAGTCGTCGGGATCACGGGGCGAGCGGCGAAAGTCGACTGGCTCACCGACGACCTGGGCTTCGACGCGGCGATCAACTACCGGACCGCGGACGACCTCTCGGACGCGGTAGCCGAGGTCTGCCCGACCGGTGTGGACCTGTACTTCGAGAACGTCGGCGGTGAGATCTCCGACGCCGTTACCGACCACCTGGTCGATCACTCTCGAGTGGCCGTCTGCGGAAAGATCGCCCTGTACAACCAGGAGGACGGCGACGACGAACTGGTCGGCCCGCGTCGGCTCCACCAGCGGACGCGAACGCGCGTCGAGGGGTTCATCGTCAGCGATCACGCCGATCGGTTCGATCACGTCGACGCGCGACTGCGTCGATGGGTCGAAGATGAGGCGATCCGGTACCGCGAGACGGTCACCGACGGCATCGAGAACACTCCCGAGGCGTTTCTCGGCTTGTTCGAGGGAACCAACCTCGGCAAACAGCTCGTCCGTCTCGAGGACGGTGAATGACCGAGAAACCGCTGTTGCCCGCGGGAACGACGATCGGTCGGACAGCGCTGCGTGTCGGGGAGCTCGAGTCGATGCTCGAGTTCTACCGTGACGTCGTCGGACTCGCGGTCCAGACTCGAGGGGACCACAGAGCGACCCTCGGCGTCGACGACACGCCGCTGCTCGAGTTGTATCGTGACGAAACCGCACGGCCGAGAGCGCACGCGCAGGCGGGGCTGTTTCACAACGCGTTCGCGCTTCCCTCGCGGGCCGCACTGGGGGGTGCCCTCGAGCGCGTTCGAGCCGACTGGCGCCTCGACGGCGCGTCCGATCACTTCGTCAGCGAGGCGCTGTATCTCACCGACCCTGAAGACAACGGCGTCGAACTCTACGTCGACAAACCGAAAACCGTGTGGCCGCGCCGCGACGACGGCACGGTCGAGATCGGGACGGTCCCGCTCGATCTCGACACTCTCCTCACCCAGTCCGACGGCTCGAGCGAGGTTCCCGCCGACACGACGGTCGGCCACGTCCACCTGGAGGTGACGTCGCTCGAGGCGGCTCGAGCGTTCTACGTCGACGCGCTCGGCGTGACCGTCCAGACGAGCGTCTCGTCCGCGCTGTTTCTCGCCGCGGGCGATTATCACCATCATCTCGGCCTTAACACCTGGAACGGCCGGACGGAGCCGGCTGGCGGTCGCGGACTGGCGTGGTTCGAGTTCGTCGTCCCCGCCGGTACACTCGAGACGGTTCGAGAACACCTCGCCGAGGCCGACGTGTCGGTAACCGAACGCGGCGACGGCGTCGAACTGACCGATCCGGACGGAACGTCGGTTCGTATTCGGACGCCATCCTAGGGGCGCCTGGGATTGACCGTCGGGCCGTGGCCGTCGACCGGAAGTACGCTGGGAACGGGCGTGTCCCGGCAGTTAGCCGTCCGTTGGCTCGAGGAGTTCGTAGTGGTCGACGCCGTCTCGCTCGGTGATCCGAACGCGATCCTCGTCTGCTAACAGATCCAGGTGGCCGATCACCTCGGACATGCCGGAGAACATCTCCGTCGCGGGCAGTTCCGGAAACATCTCTTTCATGATCGCGTACGCAGTCACCGGTTCGGCGTCGGCGACGAGCTCCGCGACGTGCTCTTTGCGCTCCTCGTGGTGATCGATCGTCTCGCGAACGCGGCCGTGGAGATCGGACATCGGCTCGCCGTGGCCGCCGTAACCGACCGTCGCCTCGAGCTCGAGGACGGTCTCCAGCGCCTCGATGTAGGCCGGCAGGCTTCGCGTGCGCTCGTCGGTCGCGTCGGGCGCGACGGTAAGGAGAGGGTTTGGCGTGATATCGGGCAACACGTGATCGCCGGTGAACATGGCGTCTTCGGCGGCCGCGAGAAAGCTGACCGAGCCGGGAACGTGGCCGGGCGTCGACACGCACTCGAGTGTAACGCCGGCGTCGACGGTGTCGCCGTCGGCTACCGGGTCCGTAACCGTAACCGGGGCCTGGTACTCGGTGTACGGTTCCGGCAACTCGAGGACGGTATCGACCGCGTCCGTCGGCATACCCATCGAGCGCAGGAAGGGCCGGAAGTACGCCTGTTCGCGCTTGAAGTGTGCAATCGGATCGGCCAATCGGTCGACGGCGTGTTCGTGGGCGACGACATCGGCCCCGGACGCCTCGACGAGCCGGCTGGCCTGCCCGAAGTGGTCCATGTGGGGATGGGTGATGAGGATGCGGTCGATCTCCGCGATCTCGTAGCCGTCTGTCGCGAGCGAGTCCGCGACCACCTCGTAGGCTTCGTCGGTCGCCGGGCCGGGATCAACGACGGTGACTCCGTTTCCGGTGAGCTGATAACAGTTAACGCTGCCGACGCTGAACGGCGTCGGAATCCGTGTCCGGGTCAGCTGGTCCATGCGAACAGTTGCACGACGATCGCTAATAATCCCCGTCGTCGCGGCAGTTCGCCATCGCTGTGGCGCTCGAGCGTTCACCGTGTGGTTTGGGGGCTCTCGTCGGCGACTTCGTCGAAGGATTCGACGACGGCCCCGGATTCGGTCCGCTCCGGTTCGGCGGCGGATTCCTCCATGCGGTATTGGGTTCGGAACGTCTCGATAATCGCAACGAGGACGCCGATCAGGATCGGGCCGACGAACAGGCCGACGAACCCGAGCGTGTAGACGCCGCCGAAGACGCCGACGAGGATCACCGCCGGGTTCAACCGCGCCTGCTTGTCGATCACGATCGGTCGAACGTAGTAATCGATGAAACTCACCACGACGAGACCGTAGGCGGCCAGAAAGATCGCCGACGACGTCTCGCCGACGATATACAGGTAGCCGGCGGCGGGCGCCCAGACGATGAACACCCCGATCAGTGGGAGGAATGCCAGTATCACCATGACGATCGTCCAGAAGACGACGTTTGGGATACCGACCAGGTAGAATCCGAGACCAGCAATCAGCGCCTGGACCACGGCCGCGAAGGCGTGCCCGATGACGGCGCCCCACGTCGTGCGATCGATCTGTGCGACTAACGTGGCGCTAACCGCCGGCTCGAGCGGGCTCGCTTCGGTGAGCCAGGTGACCAGCGAGGAGCCATCGACGAGCAGATAAAAGACCAGAAAGAGAACGAGCGCGACGCCGAGCGAGACGTGTAACAGCATCGCGATCAGCCCCGGAACGTCCCCAAAAAAGAGGGTGAACAACCAGTCGGTCGCGAGTATGACCGGTTGCTCGAGGTCGATAGTGGCGTCCGTGAACTCGGCGAGTTGGGCTTCGATCGGCGCCATCTGGATACTGCTTTCGCCGCGAGAGATTTCGCGAAGATCCTCGCGCAACGCCGTAAGAACGTACAGCACCGGCAACACGATGGCGACGAGACTGGCGACGATCAACGTAATCGCCGAAACCGATTCGGCGATCCGCCGGCCCGGCGTATACGGTCGAAAGACCGCGACGAGTCGATTCTGTAGTGGGAGCAGGACGTACGCGAAGACAAGCGCCAGCAGAATGTACTCCAGAAACGGCCGGACGATGACGAAGACGACGACGCCGAAGACTGCGAAAAGAGAGAGCAAAAATGCGTGCCCACGGTTCATACGTTCGAGTAGCGTTCACTATAAATGAACGTTTGGATGGACAGAGTGTGTCTTCTTGAGACGGAATCGCCACACGTCGGGACCGGAGCCAACAGCTATATATTCGGTCGACAATACGTGCCAGCAAAGCGGTGCACGACGTGATTTCGACTACACTTCGTTCGGGTCGACGCCTGCTCGCCGTCTCGTTCGCTTGCTTTGCCGTCGCTGGCCTCGCGAACGCGACCGTCGACGCGGTCGTTCCAACCGTCGCGGCGACCGCCGTCGCGGTCGGCGGCGTCTACTGTGTCGCCCGCTATGCACGCCGAGTCAGTCGCCGGACGCTCGCGCAGCTGTCGCTCGCCCTCTGGGTCGCGTTCTTGGGCGTCGCCGGATTGCACGCGATCGGCCTCGAGACGGTCGCCGGCACCGTCCCCGGCCCCGATAGCGCTCTCGTCGGCTCGTTGACCGCCGTGACGTGGGCCACGCTGTTGCTCGCCGCCTCGACGACGACCTTTCTCGGCTTTCGCGAGTACGGCGCGACGACCGGCACCGAAACGCCCGAAGAACAGGTCCTCGAAGGCAACCCCCGGACTACGCGACGCGATAACTGATCGCGATCCCCTCGCCGAGCGGTAGTACGGTGGTCTCGAACGCTGGATCGTCGGTCACACGCTCGAGGTAGTCGCCGATTCCTGCCGTGTGGTCGTTCTGTTCGGGGTCGCCGCCTTCCACGCGCTCGAGCAACGCGTCGAACTCGATGATACCTGCCGTAATCGCGTTGTCCGCGACGACGAGTCCGCCGACGGGAATCTGGTCGCGAACCGCCTCGAAGGCATCGACGTACCGGTGTTTCTGGTGGTCGATGAGAACGACATCGAACTGGCCGTCGTACTCCGCGATCGTCTCGAGGGCGTCGCCGAGTTCGTATCGGGCCAGGTCGTCGTAGCCGCCCCGGGCCATGTACTCGCGGGCGTGCTCGAGTTCGTCGTCGTCGACCTCGGTGAGGACGATTTCGCCGTCGTCGGGCAGCGCCTGGGCGAACCAGTACGCCGAGTAGCCGAAACCGGAGCCGAACTCGAAGATGCGCTCGGCGTCGGCCAGCCGGGCCAGCAGCCGCAACGTGGCGCCGACCTCGGGTCCGACGTGGGGGAACCCCTCGGATTCGGCGTAATCGTCCATTTCCGCCAGTACGTCGTCGGGATCGGGACCGACCGCGCGAACGAACCGTTCGATATCGGATGCGAGCACGTCGACCATACCGGTCCTACGTGGAGACGCCCAAAGAGCGTGCCGAACGCGAACGACGGCGCCGTCCGATCGATCCCGGTTCGGCGGTGGTCTCGAGGCCAGTTTTTTGCCGGTCGACACCGTGTTATCGACCGACATGTCCGCCGATCACTCGCTGGCCGAGGCCGTCGACAACCTCGTCTACGAACCGGTACAGGTCCACGACCACGGGATCGACCTGACCGTCGGTGCGATCTACGCGGTCACCGCCCCCGGGCAACTCGATTTCGGTGGCGACGAACTCGAGGATGCCGACCTCGAGCCGATCCCGACCGAACAGCGCGACCCCGACGACGAGTACGGCTGGTGGGATCTCGAGGGCGGTCAGTACGTCCTCCAGCACAACGAGTTCCTCGCGGATCTCGAGGCGCCGATCCAGCTCCAGCCTCGCAACGAGTTGCTGGCTCGGGGCGCCTCGCATCCGTCGGTCAAGATCGCCTCACACCTGCCGTTGCTCCCGCTGTCGGTCGCGGACGGCGGCATCCGGATCAAGGAAAACGCCCGCGTCTCGACGCTCGTCGCCCCGACTCGAGCCGATCGGGATTGATCGCGATACTGGTGGGCAGAACTACGTGAAGCCGATCGTACTGTGGGGTCGTCACCGTCGGCGACGATCCCGAATTCGCGATCGGCTTCGTATTGACTGCTGTCCGACAGTAGGGTTCATCTCGAGAATCTACCGTCGGCCTCGTCTCTCGACAGCTGCCTAACGTCGATTTCGTTCTGCTACAGTGAATTACCGCCGTTCCCGAATTCGAGTTCTTCACCGAACAACGTTAATATCAACCGATAGTTTTCTAACAGCGTGCTCGAGAGTGTCACGCAATGACGAACCAGCCGACCGAAGACGAAGCGGAGGAACCGAATCGAAGGGGGAGATCGACGCTTGCAGGGAGACAGCTATTCGTCGTTTTCGTGGTCGGTCTCACACTGGTCGCCGGTGGCACCGCACTCGCGAGTTGGACGGCCACGAGCGGCGGCGACGTCACCATCGAAGAGACGACGATCGAGACCGATTCCGGCCTCGAGCTATCGGCGACTGTCTACGAGCCCGAGAGTGCGAGCGCCGACAACCCCGCGCCAGGGGCCGCGTTGATCCACGGCTACACCGGCCAACAGGGGACGATGTCCTCGTTCGCGACCGAACTCGCCGATCGCGGCTACGTCGCCGTCACCGTGGATCAGCCGGGCCACGGCGGCTCCGAGCCGCCGGCCTTCGCCGACGGCTTCGGCGGCCCGGCGACGCTCGAACACACCCGCTCGCTCGAGATCGTCGACGACGATCGGGTGGCTATGGCAGGCCATTCGATGGGCGGGTTCGCCGCGCTCGAGGCCGCCGATGACCAACCCGAGGGCTACGAATCGATCGTGCTGATCGGCTCGACGTGGGGCGAAGTCGATCTCGCAGAGCTCCCGGACGCCGATCAGGAGTTCCCCCGCAACATGGCCGTCGTCTTCGCGCCGTACGACGAGTACGCTCCGGAGATGTGGGGCGAGCGCGTCCCCGCCGACGTCGATGAAAGCGAGAAACTCGCGAGCGCCTTTGCGAGCGAGCCGCCGATCGAACACGGGAAGATCGATGGCACGTTCGAGGACGGCACCGCCCGCACCTTCACCGCGCCGCCGACGATTCACACCGGGATGCACCGCTCGACGACGACCGTCGGCGACACGCTCGAGTGGGTCGAACTGACGATCGGCGACCCCGACGACGCCGCGAGCGAACGCCCCGAGAGTCAGACCTGGTACTGGGCCTCGATCGGGCACGCAATCGCGTTGTTAGGCGGACTCATCGTCGCTGTCGGATCGACCGGGGCCGTCTGGCATCGACTCGAGGGACGCGGGCGACTCGATCCGACGCCGACGGGGACGACTGCAGCGGAGTCAGTGGAACCGGACACGACGACAGCGGGGTCGACGGCACCGAACCGGGCGACTGGCTGGCCGCGACCGACGCTGCTCGTCCTCTCGATTCTCCCCGCGGTGACGATCTATCCACTGTACGCGATCGGTACCGCCGCCGTGCCCGTCACACGGCTCACCCACCAGGATCTCACGCACGGCTACGTCTGCTGGGCGCTGGGTACCGTCGCTATCGCCGCCGGTATCGTCGGCTGGCGCCACGGCGGTCTCGACCGGGCGAGCCTCGAGGCCCTCGCTCCGAGCCGACGCGACGCGGGTCGATCGCTCGCCGCTGCGGTCACTGGCGTCGGTGTCCTCTACGTCGTTCTCGCACTCGTCGACGCCGTCCCTGGCGGCGGACTGAACGCCTGGGTCGTCGGGCTCGAGTCGCTGTCGGCGCTACGGTGGTTCTCCGCCGCGGTTTATGTCGTGCCGGTGTCGCTCGCTACTGTCGGCCTGGCCGCCGGTCTCGAGCGAGCGACCGCCGGAAGCAGGTCGCTCCCTCGAGCGCTCTGTCGCGGGCTCGTTTTCAGCTGCGGCGGGCTGGTCGTCTTCCTCGCAGTGCAGTACGGCCCGCTGTTTCTGGGCTATGGCATGCCCCTCCCCGAGGCGGGCCCGCTCGCGATCACGACGATCAACGCGACGGCCATGCTCGGCGTCGCGACGGTGGTTACGATCGCGGTGAATCGATCGACGACATCGGCGCTGACCGGTGGGCTCGTCGCCGGGCTGGTCGTTACCTGGATGCTCGTCGGGACGGGACCGATTCCAGTCGCGTTCTAGATGTCTGTTCGTTCCTCGGACGGCGCTTGCTCCGGTTCGACATCCGGCTCGACCCCCAGCAGCGTAACCACCACGAAGAGGAGACAGCCAAGCGCCATCCCCGCACAGAGGAGATACTCCATCCGATAGCCGACGGCGGCGCCAAGCGGCACAGCGATGACGGGACCGACCGCCGCACCGAGATCCCCGAAGACATTGTAGATGCCCCCCATCTTCCCGACATCCGCCTCGGGACTAATATCGCCTAGATACGCCAACAGCGGCGGGTTCGTTCCGCCGACGCCGATCCCGATGCAGACGACGCCGACGATGGTCATCGAAAGCGTCGGCACGAAGCCAAGCAGTGCAAATCCGAACGCGAACAGCGCGAGTGCGGGAACCGTCACGAGGGCGCGGTCGCCGACGTAGTCCGACAGATTCCCCGAAACGACCGTCGTCGCACTCGAGGCGAGGACGGTCACCGCCATGATGAACCCGCTAGCGCCGACTTCCGAGAACACGCCGATCGAGATGTCGTTCGCCTCGAGATACAGGACGACCGTCGACAGCAGGATGCCGGAGAACAGAAACCGGATGGTGAAGTTGACCGAGCCGATCATGAGAATGCGCGAATCCGAACGGACGAGTCGGGGAAGGTCACGGATTCGAACCGGGTCGTGGGCGACGTTGTGGACCGTCGGCAGGGCCAGCGCAGCGACCACCGCGGCGAACAGTCCGGCGGCGCCCGCGCTGCCGAACGCGACTTCGAAGCCGTAGAGATCCGACAGCACGCCACCCAGGATGAGCCCCGACGGAAAGCCAAGCGCTTGCCCGCCTCGAAAGTAGCCGATCCACTTGCCGCGGTTGTCGTCCGAGGTGACGTGGATGACGATGCTGTAGGCGCCGACGAAGACGAACGCCGACCCGATCCCCCACACGATCCGGGCGAGGATGAAAATCGCCGCCGCATCGAGGAGGGGAACGAAAGACGGGTAGAGACCGACGATATAGCCAAACGGTGCGACCCCCTGCAGTACTAACCCGATTATCATCGGTTTCCGCGGCCCGACGGTGTCGATGATCTGGCCGGCCGGCGTGTTCATCACCAGCCGCGTGAATCGGTTCGTCGACAGGATCACGCCGACGAGAAACGGGGAAATGCCGAGTATAGCCCCGAGGGTCGGCAGGGTCGGGAACGCGACACCGCCACCGACCCCGCCGAAGAACACGCCGGCGATCAGGCTCCCGACGACCAGCGGAAGGTTGTACTCTCGAGGCGGATCGTCCGAGGACGCTGTCAATGCGGACCAACTCTGGGTTGCGTTTGCCGATCAGTTCGCTCGTCGCAGCGACGAGCGAGTCTGTCGGGAGTGTACTCGACCACGATACGCGGTGGCGTCGGCGACCGACCCAGCAGACGACGTCGTGTGGAGAGGGGAGACACGTCGGCAGCCGATCTCGCTCCGACCGAAAGTGTCATTAGGTAACACACTGCCGGGAAGGGTGAGTAGCTATTGCTCACGGAGGTTTTTGCTACATTTCGGGCTCGCGCGGTCACCGGAGTACGGATCGTCTCGGCTGGCGGACACACCGTCGGTCGGCAGCAAAAACCGATCGGCGAGCGTGCTGTTAGCCGATTAGTTCTCGTCTTCGTCGCGGAGCTTGAACTTCTGGACCTTGCCGGTCGTCGTCCGGGGCAGTTCCTCGACGAACTCGATCTCGCGGGGGTGTTTGTACTCCGCCAGGTTGGTCAGACAGTACTCTTTGAGTTCGTCGGCCGTGATGTCGGCGTCGGGCGTGGGAACGATGAACGCCTTGACGGTCTCGCCGCGGCGCTCGTCCGGAATGCCGGCGACGGCGGCGTCGGCGACGGCCTCGTGCTCGAAGAGGAGTTCCTCGACTTCACGCGGGTAGACGTTGTAGCCCCCGGTGACGATCATGTGTTTCTCGCGATCGACGACGTAAAAGAAGCCGTCCTCATCGTGATAGCCGATGTCGCCAGTGTGGAACCAGCGCCGGCCGTCGGCCTCGGTGAAGGCCGCTTCGTTGGCCCCCGGCAACTCGTAGTAGCCTTTCATCACGTTCGGTCCCGCGACGACGATTTCGCCGGTGATCTCGCGCAGATCGGTGTTCTCCTCGTCGACCGGTCCCTCCGCGACCGGCTCGACATCCTCGAAGTTCTCGTCTTCGGGCGGCTCGTCACCGCCCGAACGGTCAGCGGAACTTCGTTCCGCGCTATCGACGACTCTCGAGTCGACGCCGGGAACCGTTTTCCCCACGCTGCCGACGCGCCGGCCTTCGATCGGGCTGTTGAAGTGGGTGATCGGACTGGTCTCGGTCAGGCCGTAGCCCTCGTAGATCGTCGGCTCGTACAGTTCCTCGAACCGCCGAAGCACCTCCGTCGGGATGCCCGAGCCGCCGACGCCACAGAGCCGCACCGAGGAGAAATCGAACGCCTCGGCGTTTGGCTGGTTGATGACGTCGTTGTACATCGCGGGGACGCCGTGCATGAGCGTCAACTGCTCGTCTTCGATGAGTGAGACGGCCTCCTGGGCGTCCCACTCCGGCAGCGGGTAATAGGCCCCGCCGTTGAACAGCGTCGAGTTCATCACGACGGTCATTCCGTAGATGTGAAAGAGCGGGAGCACGCCGAGCTGTTTGTCGTCCGGCCGAATGCCGTCGGGGATGAGCTCCGACGCCGCGTTCGCGTTCGACGCGAGATTCTCGTGGGTCAACTGGACGCCCTTTGGCCGTCCGGTCGTCCCCGATGTGTAGGGCTGGACGGCGACGTCGTCGTCGGCCCGGTCGGCGACGGCCGGATCGCCTGCCTCGAGGAACTCGCTGAACTCCGTTGCGCCCTCGGCGTCGCCGCCCACGCTGACGACGTGTTCGACATCGGTCTCGTCCCGGACCTCGGTGACGAAGGGAACGAGGTCCGCGAGCGCGACGACGACCTTCGCCTCGCTGTCGCCGAGCAGGTGGCCGATCTCGCGGGCCTTGTACTGGGGGTTCATCGGAACCACCGCACCGCCGGCTCGCAGGGTGCCGTGGAAGGCGACCACGAACGGCGGGAGATTCGGTAGATAGAGCGCGACGCGGTCGTCGTCCCCGACACCCCGGCTCTCGAGTGCCGTCGCGAACGCCCCCGTCTGTGCCCACAACTCCTCGTAACTCGTCTCGGTCCCCTCGTAGCCGATCGCCGTGTTGTCACCGAACGTCTCGACAGCGGTCGCGAGATGGTTCACTAGATTCGTCATCGCTCGTCCAAGTCGTCGTAGCGTGTCCCCAAAAGAATTTACATCGTTGATATGCGAAAATTCGGTTACGGAACGCACTGTCTTAAATACCCCCGATATCGTGTGCAGAACGCTACCCGATTCGACGACCTAGCTCCGGTATGACGATGCCCACGCTCACCTGTCCCGGGTGTACGACGCGACTCGAGCTCGACGAACCGGCTCTCGAGGCGACGATCGATCACGGCTGTCCGCTGTGTGGCGGCTCGATATCGGAACAGAACGTGATGAGTTATTGAGGGAAACCGAACGGGTGAAAACCGTGTATTTTGTGGCGTATCCGCGGCGTATCGATCCTCGGTCCCGGACGAGTGACTGGATCTATATGTTTGCGCGCCGTAGATATCGACGATGTACCAGGACGTCCTCGTGCCGACCGACGGTAGCGACGGAACTCGTCGATCGATCGCGCACGGACTGACGATCGCCGATCGATTCGATGCAACGATTCACGCGGTATCGATCGTTCCCGAAGGGCCGCTCGGAACGCTACAGAGCGATCGGGCGGCTCCCGCCGCACACCGGGCCGTCGAGTACGTCGAGGTCGAGGCCAGCCGTGCGGGGATCGAATCGACCACCGCCGTCGAGCACGGCGTCCCACACGAGGTGATCCTGGCGTATATCGACGCTCACGACATCGACATGGTAGTCATGGGGACGCAGGGACGAACCGGACTCGACCGCGTTCTCGTCGGCAGCGTCACCGAACGCGTCGTTCGAATGGCGGACATCCCCGTCGTAACGGTCCGAATGACCGAGGAAATCCAGGTCGACGACGCCGACGACGCCGAGCAAATCGCTCGCGACGAAGCCGAACAAGCGGGCTACGACGCCGTCAGCGTTCGGGAGGCTCCACATCGAACCTCCGGCGCCTGGCTCGTCCACCTCGAGAGGGACGGCGACGATCTCGCGGTGTCCATCGACGCCGTCACCGGCGAAGCCAGTATCGCCGACGAGCGCTACGGGACCGACGGATAATCGGACAGGAAACGCCAGTCGCGTCCGGAACGCCATCGAACACGTCCGGCTGACGGTCGCACTGACGACGGCGACGATGGGGGAATACGGTGGCCCAGTAACATGTTCGGGAAGAGCTACTGGGGTGTTGCCCGCGTTGGTTCCGGTATGAATCCGTTCTCGAGCGGGCGATTCCGCAGCGACGACGGCACCGAATTCGACTCGTGGCGGAAGTTCGACGCCGAGACGATACCCGATCCCGGCCCCTTCCTCGAGGGCCAGACGGTACTCGAAGGCGACGCCCACGCCGCGTTTCACCGGCTCACCCGCGATCTGTTCGAGGAGCGGGGCGTCTACGACGCGACCTTCGGCTACAATCTCGCGAGACTCAACCTCGATAGACGCCATCCCGAGGCCGGCTACCGGTACGCGATCGACACCGACGAGGCGACCGTCTTGCGAGCCGAGTTTACGCCGACGACCGAATTCTGCCCGCAGGCCGAAGCGCTCGTGAAAGGGTCACTTCGCGCCTGGAACGGCCTCGCAGACCGCCACGAGTACGACCACGTCCGGGTTCGGGTCCATCCCTCTCACCACCGAGCCGAGCCGTTGAACGAGTCGCTTACCGACCTCGAGGCGACGATCCGCGAGACGGGAACGGTCCCGGATCCGGAATCGACATCCCACTCGGCCCCGATCTGAGAACGACGATGGCGAGTCAGACGGCGACGGTGTCGCGATGGTCACGAGCGCTGGTCGTCGCCGGGATCGTGTTCTTCGTCGCCTGGCACGTCGCCGTACTGGCGGGGGCCACACGGGATGGGACGCTCGTTCTCGGCCTGAACGGCTTCGTCTTCTCGATCGTCTTCGGCAAGGCCTACGGGCTGGTACCCTCGTACTTCGCCCGCGAACTCGCCGTTCCGTACGCGCCGGCGGTCCACCTGCCGCTTGCCGTCGGGGGAACGATCGCTCTCTTCGTTGGGCGTCTCGAGTTCGGGCCGCCGATCTTGTCTGCTGTCGGTGCGACGCTCTGGCTCGCGGGCTGTCTGGTCTTCGTCGGAACGCTCCTCTGGACCATCCGCGGGAATCCCACGGGCAGCGAGACCGGCACGGGCGCGACCGATCGTCACCGCAAGCGCGTCGATCGCATCGCCAACGCCGCGGTCCCCCTCGTGCTCGCCTCTCTCCTCGCGGGCGCAACGCTGCTTGCGCTTCGAGCATGGGAGCTCGAGCCACCCATCGGCGTCTCGAGTGGCCCGGCCACGACACACCTACTCGCGGCCGGCGCGGCGGCGTTGCTGGTCTTCGCGATCGGCTTTCGACTGTTACCCCGCCTCCTGGTCGTCACGTCGCGCTCGAGTCTGGTCGCCGTCGTCCTCGTGGCTGGGGCTGTCGGTCCGGTATTGCTCGCGATCGATCTCTACGGCGGCCGGCTGTTTCGACTGGGGGCGACACTGCAGGCCCTGGCGCTCGTCGGCTTTGCAGTCGCCTACGCGGACATGTTTCGACGCAGCGATCGTCGGCGAGTCGGCGGCTGGGTGATCCTGGCGGCCGTCGGCGCGGGGACACTCGTCGCGGCACTCGGCCTCTCGTTCGCCATCGGCGACGCGACCGCCGCCACTACCGACCTCCACTACCGACTTGCCGTCGGCGGCTTTCTCGGGTTGACGATCGTCGGCGTCACCTACCACTTCTATCCGCCAGCGATCGCCTCGAGTCGGTTCGTCGACGACCGAACGGCCGCACTCGCGGCGGGGGCACTCGTGGCCGGTCTCGCACTCGAGACCGTCGGTGCGATCGGAAACGTACCGGAGGTAGCGACCGGCGGCGTCGCCCTGTCGACCGTCGGCGGGGTACTGTACGCGACTGTTATCGGAACGGTACTGCTCGAGCGTCGATGAGCGACTACTCGGCGGGGTGACTGCCCTCGTCACTGGCCCCTTCCGGTGGGGTCGAGTCACCCCGGTCGACGAGCACGCCGCCGATCCCGTTCGGTCCGTGGCGGTGAATCGTCAGCAGCATGTTGACGACGAATAGGCAGAACCCCATCGTCGCAAGCGCGCCGCCAACGACGGTGACGGCCGTCGGCAGCGCGAACACGGGGCCGCCGGCCAGTCCGAGGAAGCCGACGACGGTTAGCCCGAAATCCGCCCGCTCGAGGCGGTCGTCGTAGCAGTCGTCGATCATCGGCACCTGCTCGAAGCCTAACCGGTCGCTGTAGGACTCGAGCCAGACGATAAAGGGGACGATGTGGTAGAGCGAGCCGACGACGACGAAGCCGAAGACGCCGACGACCAGCACGTTCATCGCGTCCGGATGTCCGAACAGCCCCGCGTAGCCGGTCGGCTCGAGCACCCAGGCGGACGTCGTCAACGAGAGCCACGTGATCAGCGAGGCGACGACGATCCAGTAGCGATCGGTCATCGGCGAGCGGCCGGCCGTCGCTCGGCCGAGCAGCCGGGCGATGGCGACGGCGAACCCGAACAGCCCGATCAGGACCGCGACCGCACCGACTCGAGCGATCGGCTCGACGCCCAGTCCGCGTCCGAGCGCGAGCATGAGGACGCCGACGGGGAACAGGGGTTCCTCAAGGCGATACAGTGCGTTCTCGAGCGCGCCGGGCTCGTACTGAGCGAACATCGTCACCAGTTGGGCGAGCGCGCCGACGATCGTCGCGAGCACGGCGCCGTAGAGCGCGAGCGTAGCGTGGACCAGGAGAACGTCCCCCCGACCGACGGCTGTGCCGTCGAAGACGGACATCGCGAAGTCGAGCGCGAGGAGATAGCCAAGCGGCGCCAGCAGGCCGAAACAGCCCAGCGCGAACGCAAAGTGCCGTTCGGTGAAATCCAGCGGTCGGGCCGCCGCGAGCGTCCGGCCGACGTTGTAGACGAACAGCCAGAGTCCGAGCAGTATCGGCGCGGCGACGACCGGCAGCCACGCGAGCGTGCCGGCGAGCAACGCGACGACGAACCCGACCAACCCGCCGGCGACGAGCCACAGCTGGACGCGTGCGAGTCCCCTCGAGTGGATCGAGACCCCCGACCAGACGGGGACGAACTGGGTCATCGCGCCCATGATCGTCAACCCGATCCATCCCAGAAGCGTGACGTGGACGTGGGCGACCCCCGACAGTCCAGGAAGCGTCGCCATCGCCATCACGGTGGCGCCACCGACGCCCACGACGAGGAAGCCGAGTCCGACGACGAAGTGCCGGAGCGGGATCGCCATCGGCGGCTGCTGGTCCGTCCGGAGGCCGCCCGGAATACCGTTCATATCGGTCGTTCGTCCCCCTCGCCCCTCCCGTTGTGCCCGAATACGTTCGTGCGCTGTGCCCGAACGTGTTCGTGGCCCACTCTCGAACCCGATCAGTCCTCGATCCCGAACGCGTTCTCGTTCCGGTTTTGAACCAATTCGCTCTCGGACACGAACGTGTTCGCACTCGAGCGTTTGTCGCTGGCACACCTATCGAACGGTATGTCCACCGACGCCGGCTCGAGCCACCCGGAATCGACGACCGTCACCGTCCGCTGTACCGGCCACGTCCGCGACGCCGTCGGTACGCACGAACTCGAGTATACGTTCGAGGGAACCCGGCTCCGGGCGTTTCTCGAGGCCTTCTTCACAGAGTACGATGTCGCTGATCTTCTGATCGCCGAAACAGAAGCCGACGCGACCGCACGTGGGTGGGCCAGACCGCCCGACGAACTGCCGGGGACGTGGCGAAAGAACCCGCCGGGCGACCAGACTCGAACCTTCGCCCGCGTCTGTGTCAACGGTCGCTTCAACGAGCACCTCGAGGGGTTCGAGACGCCACTCGAGGACGGCGACCGCGTCGCGCTCATCTACCCATTCATGTTTTGTTGCTGACTCGCCCCCGTTATAGTCATAGATGTGATTCATGGGCCGACGCCGTTCGAACGGAGCGCCTTTATTCGCGGACCGCAAGCGATTCACACACACAATGAGTGACGACCAGCCAGTCATCGTTGCAGCAGTTCGAACACCCCAGGGGAAACACGGCGGCGCGTTCGCCGAGACCGGCAGCGAGGAACTTTCGGTCCCGCTCGTCGATGAGATGCTCGCAGAAACCGGCCTAACCGGCGACGATGTCGACGACATCAGGTGGGGCTGTGCGAAACAAGTCGACGAACAGAGCAACAACATCGCCCGCGTCATCGCCTTGCTCTCGGCGCTGGGCGAGGGCGTGCCCGGCACGACGATCGATCGACTCTGTGCCTCCTCGGCGGAGGCGATCATGAGCGCCAGCGACGCGATCCGGGCTGGCCAGCGCGAGGTCATCGTCGCCGGCGGCGTCGAAAACATGTCCCGCAACGAGCGTCGGAAGGGGATCGGCTCCTACGACGGTATCGCCGAACAGTACGACGCCGCCGGCCTCGCGATGGGCCAGACGGCCGAAAAAGTCGCCCGCGAGTACGAGATCTCCCGCGACCGTCAGGACGCCTACGGCGCGCGCAGCCAGCAACGCGCCTGCGAGGCCAACGACGCGGGCAAATTCGAGGACGAAATCGTCCCGATCGAAACTGAGGACGGGCTGATCGAGGAAGACGAAGGCCTCCGTCCCGGCACCACGAAAGAGAAAATATCGGGCCTACCGCCCGCCTTCGACGACGATGGCACCGTCACCGCCGCGACGGCGTCCCAGATCTCCGACGGCGCCGCCGGGGTCCTCGTCACCTCCCGCGAATTCGCCGCGGACAACGACCTCGAGATCCGCGCCGAGATCGAGGACCACAGCGTCGCCGGCGTCGATCCGACGGTGATGGGGATCGGCCCCGTTCCCGCCGTTCGGGAGCTCTGGGAGCGAAACGGTCGCTCGGCCGACGACTACGACCTCGTCGAACTCAACGAAGCCTTCGCCAGTCAGACGTTGTACTGCCAGGACGAACTCGGCTTCGAGGACGACAGCTTCAACGTCAACGGCGGCGCGATCGCACTCGGCCATCCCCTTGGTGCATCCGGCGCTCGCCTCCCCGTCACGCTCATCCACGAACTCGAGCGCCGGGGTGGCGGCCTCGGCCTCTCGACGATGTGTGTCGGCTACGGACAGGGCGGCGCCGTCGAACTACGAGTGCCGTCGCAGTAACGGTCGAGTCATACGGTTTCCTGTACGCTATTTCCGACACAACCGCCATCCAGGTCGCAGTTGCGCCGGTATATCGGGACAGCAATCCGTCTCGAACCGCGAGACACTCGCTCGAGAAAACGATACGGCTCTGTTGATCCGTCAAACCGAGAAGATACTCAGATAGAAGAAAGGTAGGCGACCAGCTTACAGGATCTGGTCGGAGATGATGTTCTTCTGAATCTCGCTGGTGCCTTCGTAGATTTTCGTGATGCGGGCGTCACGGTAGTAGCGTTCGGCGGGGTAGTCCGTGACGTAGCCCGAGCCGCCGTGGACCTGGATGCCCTCGTCGGCGACTTCGACCGAGATCTCGGAGGCGAACAGCTTGGCCATACTCGAGTACTGGGCGGCGATGTCCTGGTTGTTCTGCTCGACTTCGGTCGCGGCGCGGTAGGTCAGCGATCGGGCGGCCTCGACCTTGGTCGCCATCTCGGCGATCTTGTGTTCGATGGCCTGGAAGTCCTTGATCTTCTGGCCGAACTGCTCGCGTTCGTTCGCATATTCGATCGCGGCGTCTAAGGCACCCTGTGCGGCGCCCACGGCCTGTGCAGCGACGCTGGTACGCCCGGAGGCGAAAAACTCCATCAGCTGGTAGAAGCCTTTGTCGACTTCGCCGATGACGTGTTCCTCGGGGACGCGAACGTCGTCGATGACGACTTCTGCGAGGTCGGAGGCACGGATCCCGAGCTTGTTGTCGATTTTATCGGTGCTGATGCCGTCGAAGTCCATCTCGACGAGGAAAGCGGTGATGCCGCGGTGGCCCTCGTCGGGGCTGGTCTTTGCCATCAAGACACCGACGTCGGCGACGGTCCCGTTGGTGATCCACATCTTGTTGCCGTTGAGGACGTACTCGTCGCCGTCTTTCTCGGCGACCGTCTCGATGCCCGCAACGTTCGAGCCGTGTGCGGGCTCGGAGATCATCGAACAGGAGGCAGCCTCACCGTCGGCGATCTGCGGGAGCCACTCCTCTTTCATCCACTCGTCGCCGAACTCGATGATCATGTCCGTCCCGAAGCCCGCCGAGCCGACGGCCGAGCCGATACCTGGGTCCGCACGCCAGAGTTCCTCCGTGACGATCGTACTCGAGATCTTGTCCATGCCGGCACCGCCGTAGTCGAGCGGAATACTCGGCGCGACGAAGTCGTACTCCGCGGCCGTTTTGCGGAGTTCCTCGGGATACTTTCCGGACTGGTCGTACTCTTCGGCGACCGGCTTCATTTCGTTTTCACCGAACTCACGAACGGACTCACGGATGGCCTCGTGCTCGTCGGATAGACTGAATGCCATATGTCACGATTTGCCGGGACAGACAAAATAGCTTTGGATAGGGACATACGATGCAAATGTAATTCGACAGTAATTGAACGTTGTAAAGGAACCTGGACGCGTGGGCGTCCACTCGAGACGGTGACGCGGTTCGTCGTTCAGCACTGTCTCGGAAACTGCCGGCAGTGATACGGATTACTGTACCGATGTACCGGCGGTGAGTCGAACTGTGTGAGACGAGCCTCGGTCGAGGAGCGAAGCGAGTCAACCGGTGCACCCGCCGCCCGGGTCGCGCGTGCGCCGAAACTGACATTACAGTAAACCGTATGAGCCGGTCAGTCGGCCGAGGCTTCGGCCGGTTTTGCCTCGCGGTCGAGATCGTAGCCGACGATCACGATGGCGTAGACGAGTCCGGCGACGATCGCGCCGGCCGCGACGATCTGGACGCCGACGTGGACGAGCGACCCGAACATCGCAAGCGCCGCGAGGGCACCGTAACCCAGTCGCCACGGAATCGAGAGATCGTGTGCGCCGTCGAAGCCGACGGTCATGACGACCAGTCCGGTGGTTCCCGCTAACACGACTGGGAACGCGATCAGCGTGTCGGGGAACGACCAGTAGATGAGGCTGTTGTTCGTGACGAACGCGAACGGAATCACGAAGCCGGGAGCGCCGATTCGCAGCGCCTGCACGCACGACTTCGCGAAGCTTGCGCCCGCGATGCTCGAGCCGATCGCGACCGAGACGGCGACCGGCGGCGTGATCGCCGACAGCATCGCGAAGTAGAAGACGAACATGTGGGCCGTGATCTCCGGGATATCCATCGCGATGACGCTCGGAACGATCAACATTGCGACGAGGATGTACGCTGCCGGCGTCGGCATGCCGAGGCCAAACAGGATGCTGGTAAGCATCGCCATGATCAGCAACAGGACCAGGACGCCACCGGCCAGCGAGACCATCTCCTGGCTAATGGCGCCAGAGAGGCCGGTTCCCTCGATCAACTGGAGAATGACGCCGAGCGAGCCGAGGATACCGACCAACGGAGCCATCTCGACGGCACCCTGCTTGAACCCCTCCAGCGTCTGCAGCACCGTCTCGAACGCACTGTATCCGATCGCTCGTGGCGTCGATCGGTCGACACCGCCGAGGACATCGGCAACCGCCTTCGGAACGAGCAACAACAGGGTGAGCAGGGCGCCACCCTTCGAGTCGGCCTCCGTCACCTCGGCGCGCGCAGTCTCACCGACGCCGAAGACATCGACGAGGACGTTCCGGAAGAACATGACTGCGATAATCGTGACGATCGTGTAGAAGCCGGCCGCAAGCGGCGTAAACCGGAGCACGACGAGCGTGTATATCAGGACCGTAAGCGGAATTGCAAAGTGAAGTCCGCCCAGCAACGACGTGTAATCGAACGCCTCGAGCTCGTCGGTCGTCCAGCCAAACTTCAAGACGAGGAGATAGACAGCCATCCCGACGCTCAGGTAGAACAGTGCGGCCGGTATCACGCCGGCCTGAATGATCTCGACGTAGGGAACACCGAGGATGTCTGCCATCAGGAACGCCGCGACGCCCATCACCGGCGGCAGCATCTGGCCGCCGCTCGAGGCAACGGCTTCGATCGCGCCAGCGAAGTCGTCCCGAATGCCCTGTTCTTTGATCATCGGGATCGTGAAGCTCCCGGTCGTCGCCGTGTTGGCTGCGGCGCTGCCCGTGATCGAGCCCATGATCATGCTCGCGACGACGGCCATCTGGACGACACCGGTTCGGAGCGTCTTGCTCGCTTCCCGGCCCACGTCGAGGATGTAATCGAGCGCGCCGTAGGCCTTGGCGATGCCGGCGAACATGATGAAGATCGCGACCCAGGTCGCACCGATGTCCAGAATGAAGCCGTAGGTACCCTGCAAGCCGATCGCACCCTCGCGGGCGATCCGGTTGGGACTCATCCCGCTGTGATTGAGGATGCCGGGAAGCAGCGGGCCCACGTATGCGTAGACGAGTGCAAAGACGACGACCGAGGTGAAGAGATAGCCGAACGCTCGGCGAGTCGCGTCGGTGACGATGAAGATGATCAGAAAGCCGACGAGGATGTCGGTCGTGGTGTACCCAACGGTGTAGGCTTGCTCGAGTCGTACGAAGTGGTAGTGAACGTAGGCAGTCGCACACAGCGACAGCGCTGCGAATACCAGTGCGACCACGGGGCCAACACGTGTACTGATCCCCCGGAACCACGATGCATCGGGGACGACGGACTCGAGGCGGGTGTCGGCAAACGGATCCGTTCCCAGCGACTTCCGCGCCTGGATAAGATAGTACAGCGCGAGGCCGACGCCGAGGAAGACGTTCGAGTACTGGGTCGGCTCCGTAAACGAAAGCGTATACGCGTAGTGAACCGTCAGCGTGGTCAGACCGATCCCAAAGAGATAGATCAGTACCGTTAGTACCTTCTCGGCCGTTACCGGTCCCGGCGAGCGCAGATGCTCGAGGCGAAGCTCGGTGAGGCCGATTCGATCCGCACCGCGACCGTCCTGAACGGAAGCGTCCTCGGTCATGGCGACGCGTTAGTCGCCCACGACGAAATCATCGTCCCAGACACCCAGTTCCTGGAAGAAATCGGCCGCAGCGGGGTGGAATGGGAAGTCGTCGTACATCCGGGCAGTCCACCACTCGTCGTCGACGAAGTAGCCCAGGTAGGCGTGGTCGTCGGCCATCTCCTCGCGGTGATCGTACAGCGTCTCGAGGAACTCGTAGACGGCGTCGTACTCGAGGTCGTCGCGAACGATGTAGTTGTAGGCGATGTTGATGCCGATCGCTTCGTCCGGTGCGTGTGCGTAGCCCTCGAGGTTGTCCTGGGTCATGTCGATCGGCTCGGCGGCGATGCCCGGATCGTCTTGTAGGTCGTCGACGACATCGTCGGGCCACTCGAGAACGTAGGTGTCGACGGTCTGTTTCATCTCCTGAATCCAGGCCGCCTCGAAGTCGAAGTTCGAGATCGTAATGGCGGCGACGTCGAGCTGTCCTTCCTGCATGGCGCCGGCTTGCTCGCCGTACTCGACACTGATAACCTCGTAGTCGTCGAGCACGTAATCGAGGGCATCGGTGATCATGTCACGGGTTCCGGACTGGCCAGGCGTCGGGGAGATACGAGCACCCGCTTCGATCTCGTCGATCGACGTCCAGCCCTGGTTGTTCACGAGCAGCCACGGTAGGTCGTTGTAGTTCATGATCTGTTGTGGCTGGTAACTGAGGTCGTGATAGGGCTCTTCCTCGTTCATGATCATCCCCGCCGAGTGGTTCTGGATCATGCCGATGTCTGCCTCCTCACGGTCGAGTCGGCCGATGTTGTCCTCGGTTCCCTGACTCGGTTGTGCGTCGACGCTAAGTCGATCGGAGTTGCTGTCGACAGTCGAAGCGATCCCCTGGGAGGCCGCTTGCGTTCCGGTTTCGGCCTGGGACGTGACCATGACGAGATTTTCCGATCCATCTCCACCGCCGCCGTTACCGTTGCCGTTGCCGTTACCGTTCCCACCGCCCAACTCCTCGTCGAGACAGCCGGCCAGTGCAGCCGTCGTTCCAGCACCCAGTGCTGTCAAAAACGCCCGACGGCCGGTACTATCGTCACCGCGGATCGGATTCTCCACCATAGATATGCCATGTTAATGTCCCATTATAACGGTACCGGTTTCCGCAAAACAGCGGAAAGTGCGATTCCACTCGGCCCTCACATCGTATGCAGACCTTGTGATTATATCACACACCGTAAATCCTCTTCGAGAAATTGCCAAAATCGTAAGAACGTTGCGGATCTTCGTACAGACCCGGCCGTGTCTGTGCCGTGTCCGACCGGAAAGGCGGCGAGCAAACCACAATAGCTTTGCGTCTCATTCCCAACCGTCTACGTATGCTGGATTACGTTCAGCTCGAGGCGGATCTGGACCAGGAAGAGCGAATGATCCGGGATACGGCCCGGGAGTTCGTCGAGGAGCACGTCAAACCCGACA
>NZ_RBZW01000033.1 GCF_006543045.1 Salinadaptatus halalkaliphilus
CCCTACGAAGAACTTCGCCGAGTCGTCAACAACAATGAGATGATCTCACGGACTCACGCTGTACCGGCTGTCGAGACTTCGGGGTAAACTCATACCTCACAGCGCTGGCCGTCCTCCGATCGACACTGGTCGCCGATCTCTTCGACCCGAACGGGGTTGTTGGCGAACTTCTTGGCGACGCCCTTGATCAGTCCCTTGTCGAACTCACACGGGTAGGGCGTCTCACAGGTCATACGCCCCTGATTGTCGTCCACGCTCTCGAACTCGTAGAATCCGATCTCCTCCCCCCGATGATTCTGGTGATACGCCTGATCGATCGCTCGCAACGCCTCGTCGACCTCCGAGAGTTCCGGCGGGAACTCGACATGTTGAGGGACGTTCTGTCCCATATTTCGCATTCTGATATCGCCGTACTCGTCGCGCATATCGTACAGCATGGCGAGTGGGATCGTCAGCGAGTACCACTCCTCCGGCTCGATCTCCTCGAGTCCGTACTGAGCGAGTTTGCTGGCGATTTCCTTGCCGACGAACGACGAGACCGACTCGCCAGCAGCGACGTAAGAGAGGGGGCTGCGACCGATCACCTCGGCGTCCTCGAGTGATCCTGTCCATCCGATTCGATCCGCGATTCCAGGGACCGCCCCACCTGACTGGGAATCGTCGGATCGACCGAGGAGTCGCTTGAACCAGGATGTCGTAACGAGTACCGTCTCGAGTGTGGCCATAGTGAGTGCAGAATATAACTGGCCCGACTAATAACTTATAGTAGTATCACAATCTGAAATCGCGACGGCAGCTACACACGCCGATTGGCACGGACGCCTCGAGAGCTGTCCCGCGGTGTCGAAACGCCCTCAGATTCCTTCGTTGACCCCGATCGAGCGCTCTCGGGGCGTAACGGTCGGTTCGAAACGCGTCGCTTAAGTGGCTTCGACGGATACCGGCTTCCATGGCAAACGGCAAGTACGCCGCGCGTAAGCTCAAGAAGGACCGCCAGAACCAGCGGTGGTCCGACTCTGACTACGCGCGCCGCGCCCGTGGACTTCGAGAGAAGTCCGACCCTCTCGAGGGAGCCCCTCAGGGTCGTGGTATCGTGCTCGAAAAGGTCGGCATCGAAGCGAAACAGCCCAACTCGGCGATCCGGAAGTGCGTCCGAGTCCAGCTGATCAAGAACGGCAAACAGGTCACCGCGTTCTGTCCCGGTGACGGCGCGATTTCGTTCATCGACGAACACGACGAAGTCACCATCGCCGGGATCGGTGGGGCGAAGGGTCGTGCGATGGGTGACCTCTCCGGCGTCAACTACAAGGTCGACAAGGTCAACGGCGTCGCGCTGAAGGAACTCGTTCGCGGGAACGCGGAGAAACCGGTGCGATAACTATGGCGGCAGAAGACCAACCCGATCCGGACGCCCCCGCTGGTGGCGCCGACGTCGGCGCGAAGCTCTTTGGCACCTGGGAGATCGACGAGATCGCCTACGAGGACCCCTCGACGGAACGCTACATCACGGTGACGCCGGTCGCCCACACCGCCGGCCGTCACGCCAGCAAGCAGTTCCAGAAGTCCCAGATTTCCATCGTCGAGCGCTTCATCAACCGACTGATGCAGACCGACGAAAACACGGGCAAGAAACAGATGACGCTCAACTACGTCCGCGATGCGTTCGAGCTCATCCACGAACGGACCGAGGAGAATCCGGTCCAGATTCTCGTCACCGCCGTCGAGAACGCCGCGCCACGCGAGGAGACCGTCCGCCTGAAATACGGTGGTATCTCCGTTCCGAAGGCCGTCGACGTCGCCCCCCAGCGCCGCGTCGATCAGGCCCTGAAGTTCCTCGCCGAAGGCGTCTACAATGCCTCGTTCAAGACATCGACGTCGGTTCCGGAGGCCATCGCCTCCCAGCTGACCGGCGCCGCGAACTACGACGTCCAAACCTACGCGATCAGCCAGAAAGAAGAGAAAGAGCGCGTCGCGGCAGCCGCACGCTAAGTCGACGCATCGTTTTCCGTTTTGCACCACCGGCCTCGAGCGCCAGCTTTCCTCGCTCGTAACGATCCGTTAGTCCCTCGAAGGACCGTGCTCTCGTATCGTTCCAAGCGTCGACTGATACGGTCTGCTGTACGTCATTCCCGGCACAATCGCGAGCCATCCTGTGGTGCCGCCGGCAAATCGTTACAGCAGTCCGTATACTGGATCAAATCGGCCTGCACGGCTTGATTCGTCCAACCAGTTCAGGTTTGGAACGCCACTCGGCTTCGAGCCGTATCGAGTGATCGTCGACATGAATCGGCGGCCGGTCTATGTCTATAGCACGAGCGCGTCGACGAGCACGGCAACGAGGACGGCCCCGAGGAAGGCGTTCGAGGCGTGGAACGAACGGAAGGCAGCGGATTCGGTCTGTTCGAAGTGAAGGACGATCGCGGTCCAGAGAAAGATCCCCCCGAAGACGGCGACCGTCGCGGCGTACAGCGCGCCGAGGTCGGTAAGCCACGCAAGGACGACCGTGCCGACGAGCGTCGCGGCGATGTAGTAGACGATGTGTTTGCGGGTTTCGGTCTCGCCGCGGACGACGGGCATCATCGGGAAGCCGCCACGGGCGTAGTCGTCCTTGTAGGCCAGCGCGAGGTTGTAGAAGTGTGCCGGCGTCCAGAGGAAGATGACCCCCGCGAGTGCGAGCGCCGGCAGGCCGATCTCGTTCGTGACGGCGGCCCAGCCGATCAGCGCCGGCAACGCCCCGGCAGCGCCGCCGATGACGGTGTTTTGAACCGTGTTGGGTTTGAGCAACAGCGTGTAGACGACGCTGTAGAACAAGATTGCGGCGAGACCGAGCGCGGCCGCAAGGGGGTTGATCGTCAGGAAGACCGCGAGCGAGGCGACGGCCAACAAGCCGCCGAAGGCCAGCGCGTTCCGAACCGGGATCAGCTCGGTCGCGAGTGGCCGATCCGCCGTCCGGGACATCTGCTGGTCGACGTCGCGCTCTAAGACGTGGTTGAACGTCCCCGAGGCGCCGATGGCGAGGACGCCACCGCCGAGCGTCGCGACGATCGTCACCGCATCGAGTGTTTGGCCGGCGGCCAGTGCCATTCCGGCGGCGGCGACGAGACAGAGCAGCCACATCAGCCGCGGCTTCATCATTTTGAAGTACGCGAACGCGGTGAGGCGTGCTCGAGCGAGACGTCCCTCGGGCAGCTCGCGCGTGGAACCGGCGGCCGACTCCGCCGGGAGCGGCTCGGGGTCGGGGAGCGAATCGTTCGCCTCCCCCGTCGCGAGCTCGAGGTCCCAGGCCAGTGCGAGGACGATCGCGCCGAAGACGACGACCCCGAGGGACAGATGGAGACCCGGAACGATCGCGCCGGGGCCGAGCGTCGCTGTCAGGGCGCCGACGCCGACCTGGACGAGATAGAGGACGGCGCCGACGAGAATCGCCGTACGGACACGGCGTGAAAGCTCGCCGAGAAGGGCTGCGACGGTCGTGGCTGCGACCAACAGACCGACGAGGACGGCGACGATCCGATGGCCCCAGGCGATGGCGAGTTGGGTCTGGGTCAGCGGATCGGCCGGGGTGTGACAGGTCGGCCACGTCGAACACGCCGCGGCCGCATCGGTCAGCGATGTCGTCGCGCCAGCGATCAACAGCAGATAGATGCCAAGCGCCGTCGCTGCGAGCAGTCCGGAAAAGCATCGGCGCGTCCCGATTGGGGGGGGAAACGGATCGGATGCCACAGCTAGTCTCGTCTGATCCCTTCGACTCCGGCTATTTAGAATTCTCGCTTCGTCCGGCGACGTGGGAACCGTCACAGCCCCGTGTCCGGGTGAGCGTGCTCACATTCCCATATCTTGTGCCGCTGCCGGTACCGGCAGCTCGTGCGGCGAGACTGCGAGTCGCTCGCCGACGTGGTCCAGCGCCATGTCGAACCCGTAGTAGCGCTCGAGTTCGTCGCCGTCGGCCGTCGGGCGGACTTTCAACATGGCGTAGCCCTCGCGGTTCTGTGCGATCGCTGCCGTTGCGCCCGTCTCGGTGCGTTCGAACTCGAGGAGTCGCTCGCTGTCGGTTTCGCGGTAGCTCGCAGCCACGTCGTCGGTTGCGGCCGTCCGATCGTCCGTTCGATCGCTGGTACTCGATTCCGGATCGGCGTCGGTGTGGGTCATAGCAGTTACTCGTGGGTCCAACACCGGGAAGCTGTCGATTGCTCGAGCGTGTGGTGTCGGCTGGCAACTCCGGCTCGAGGCGTCACCTCAGATTTTGACGTTCGACGTCGAGGTCATATCGTCGTCGTCATCGATCGGACCGGGGCCGAGATACTCGAAGTCTGGATCGGTGAGATAGATCTCGCCGTCCTCGACGGTCACCTCGAGCGGGGCGAGCGTCGCGCCCTCGCAGGGGCCGTACGTACAGATTCCGGAGTCCGCTTCGAAGTACGCGCCGTGATTCTCACAGACGATCTCGCCGTCTCGCATCGCCGCACCGGAGCCCTTGTCGAGAGCGATGTGGGTGAAGTGTTGACAGTAATTCTGCCAGCAGGCGACGCCGTCGTCGGTGTCGACGAGGACGGCTTCGTGGGCCTCGCCGTCGTCGTCTTCGATGCGAAAGAGCAGCGTCGACTCCGCGGGAACGTCGGAAACCGTCGCGATCGATCGATCCGAGTTCATCGGCGCGCCATTTCGGGTGCGATCCCCTGAACGTTTCGACTGCGGCCGGCGTCTGACGGAGGTTTAACATCCTGTCCGACAAAGGCCGGCTATGAACGCCTGTCTCGTCTATGGCGCGTACGGCTACACCGGCAGGCTCGTCTGTCGCGAGGCAGTCTCGCGGGGCCATACGCCGATCGCTGCCGGACGAGATGGACGCCAACTCGCCGGTCTGGCTGGCGAACTCGGGCTCGAACGCCGACGGTGCTCGCTCGAGGACGACATCGCCAGCGAACTTGCCGATGTCGACGCCGTGCTCAACTGCGCCGGCCCGTTCGTCGACACCGTCGATCCGCTGCTTGAAGCCTGCCTCGAGACGGGGACGGACTATCTCGACGTAACGGGCGAAGTCGCCGTCTTCGAACGGCTTCGGCACCACGACGCGGCGGCTCGAGACGCCGGCATCGGCTTGCTCCCGGGCGTCGGCTTCGACGTGGTTCCCTCGGACTGTCTGGCCGCCTTTCTGTCCGACCAGCTACCGACGGCCGACAGCCTGACGATCGGCGTAAAGGGGACCGGGCGTCCCTCGCGGGGAACCGCCCGCACGCTCGTCGATCTCGCGGGCACGGGCGGTGTCGTTCGGCGCAACGACCGGCTCGTCCGAGTGCCGACGGCCTATCGAACCCGACGAATCGACTTCGGCGACGGTCCCGAGCGCGCAGTCACGATTCCGCTCGGCGACGTCGTGACCGCCGCCCACCACACCGGCATCGAGACGATCGACATCTACGCCGCGGTGCCACCAGGTGGCCCGACCGCCATGCGCGTCGCCGGGCGACTGGGGTGGCTCCTCGAGAATCCGCTGGTCGAACGTGCGCTAACTGGCGTGGTCGACCGGCTCGTCGACGGACCCGACGCCCGGCAGCGATCGACATCGCCCGCCGTCGTCTGGGGCGAGGTGACCGACGGCAACGACCGCGGCGTGCGGGCCAGCCTCGAGACGCCGAACGTCTACACGGTCACCGCACGCGCCGCCGTCTCGGCCGCCGAACGACTGGTGGCCGACGAAACCGAACCCGGTGCTCGAACCGGCTTCCAGACGCCGGCCTCGGCGTTCGGCCCCGACTTCGTGCTCGAGCTCGAGGGGACGAACCGGGAGCGTCTCGAGCGTCGTGGTGACATCGACAGCGCGGATCGCCGACGCCTCGAGTCCGACGACTAATACCGATAGTAACAACTGAAACGGTTTACACACCAATCGGATCGCTATCGTGCGATTGGGTGTGCACTGACTTTCAGTGCCCACTATAGTAACACATTCGCTCGACGTACTCGTCGTACCGTTGCGAGAGTGTCTCGGTAATCGGTCCACGACCGAGGTCGCGACCGTCGAGCGTCGCGATCGGTCGCAGTTCCCATGTCCGGTTCGTCAGAAACGCCTCGTCAGCAGCGCGGACAGCCTCGAGATCGTACTGGCCGTCCCGGACCGGGACATCGGCGTCGGCCGCCAGCTCGAGGATCGTTTCGCGGGTGATTCCCGGCAGTACCGGTCCGTCTGTCGAGGGTGTATGAACAGTGCCGTCGCGGACGAAAAACAGGTTGCTCGTGGCACCCTCGGCGACGGTCCCCTCGAGGTCACAAAGCAGGGCCTCGTCGGCGTCGGTCCCGCGGAGTTCGGTCCGCGCGAGGATCCCGTTCAGGTAGTTGTGCGTCTTCGCGCTCGAGGGGATGGCCTCGTCGGGGATCCGGCGCGTCTCGACCGTCCGGACCGTCGCGGGATCGTCCCAGATCGACTCGCCCTCGAGACCACCACGAGGGAGGGGGTTCGCGTAGACGACGACCGTCGGATCGACCGCGGGCTGGGGCGTTAGCTTCCCCGGTTGGACGCCCCGCGTGATCGACAGCCGGACGTAGGCGTCCGCGAGGTTGTTCGCTGCCAGCGTCTCGTCGATCCGCTTGCGGAGGTCGGCGGCCGCAAGGCCGTGCTCGAGCGCCAGCGTCTCGCAGGTCGCCTCGAGGCGCTCGACGTGGCGTTCCCACTCGAGGATCGTCCCGCCGTAGGCTCGCAGCGTCTCGAAGGCCGCGTCGCCGTAGCGAAAGCCCCGATCGTCGACGCTGACCGTCGCCTCATCGGCCGGAACGAGGTCGCCGTCGACGTGATACAGGCGCTGGTCACTCATCGTGCGTGGTGGCGTCCGTGCTCCGTGGTGGGTTGCGTTCGGCGGCAAACCGACAGAAGTTCGCGACCATCCGTTTGCCGACGGTAAGCGAGATACCCGCGTCCGTCTCGCGGTACTGGCGGGTGAGAATGCTCTCGGGGTGGAACTGCACGCCGAGGTGTGGTTTGTCGCGGTGGCGAACGGCCATCAGAACCTCGCGCTCGTCGGCCGTCCGCGCCGTCTCGATCAGTGAGTGTGGCAGATCTTCGCGTTCGACTGCCAGCGAGTGATAGCGCCCGACCTGAAACGTCTCGGGCAAGCCGTCGAAGAGACCCTCGCCGTCATGGGTGACCTGCGAGGGTTTGCCGTGGACGACTTCGGGCGCGTGGACGACCGGCGCACCCTGGGCCGCACACAGCGCCTGGTGGCCGAGACAGACCCCGAGAATGGGATAATCCGTCTCGGCGAACAGCGGGATGGAGATGCCGGCCTCCTGGGGTGTTCCGGGCCCCGGCGAGACGACGATCCCCGTCGGCTCGAGCGCCCGTACATCGGCCAGGTCGATCTCGTCGTTGCGCCGGACGACGACCTCGGTCGCGAGTTCGCCCACGTACTGGACGAGATTGTATGCGAAGGAGTCGTAGTTGTCGACGACGAGGATGCGCGTCCTGCCGGCGGCCGTGTCGGCGGTCTCGCTCACGACGTCTCACCACGCGGTTCGTCGACGACGCCGTCCGTCTCGAGTGTCAGATCGGCGCGCTCGCCCAGTGCCTCGTCGACGGCGGCGATGAGCGCGCGAGCCTTATCCAGCGTTTCGTCGTACTCGCGGTCGGGGTCGGAGTCGTGGACGATGCCGGCGCCGACTCGGAGGTGGTACTCGGCGCCGTGGCGAACGAGCGTCCGAATGACGATGTTGAGCGTCGCCCGCCCGTGGAAGCCGAAGATGCCGACGCTGCCGGTGTAGGGTCCGCGTCTGGTCGCCTCGAGAACGTCGATGATCTCCATCGTCCGCGGTTTCGGCGCGCCGGTGATCGTCCCACCGGGAAAGACCGCCGCGATGGCGTTTGCGAGCGTTTCGTCCGGTCGCAGTCGGCCGGTCACGTTCGAGACGAGGTGCATCACTTCGGCGTAGCGGTCGATCCGACGGTACTCCTCGACCGCGACGGAGCCGTAGGCACACACCTTTCCGAGGTCGTTGCGCTCGAGATCGACCAGCATCGCGTGTTCGGCGCGTTCTTTCTCGTCGGCGAGCAGGTCGGCCTCGAGGGCGGCGTCCGCCTCGGCTGTCTCCCCTCGAGGACGGGTGCCGGCGATGGGCTCCGTTCGCACGAAATCCCCCTCCTGTGCCCGCGGCGGACCGTCGCTCGAGTTGGGAGTGTGACGGGCCTCGCGCTCGAGCAGCAGTTCGGGGCTCGCACTCACCAGATCGACGGCCCGGAACTCGAGCAGACAGGAGTAGGGAGCGGGGTTGACCCGACGCAGTGCGTCGTAGGCGGCGACGGGATGGACCGCAGCCGGTGCGACGAGCCGTTGGGAGATATTCGCTTGAAAGGTGTCGCCGTCACGAACGTAGCGTTTGACCTCGCGGACGCGGTCGGCGAAGGCCTCGCGACCGCACTCGCTCTCGAACGTCGCTTCCGGCGTCGAAACCGGGGGCGAACCGATGGTCGGCTCGCCCTCGTGAACCCGGTGAGCGAGTTCGAGCGCGCGTTCCCGGCCACGTTCGTAGGCCGATTCGATGGCAGCCGTCCGGGATGCAACGCCAGCCGCCCCTTCGAGTTCGATCGTCGGACAGGCCGTGATCCGCAGCGTCACGTCGCCGTCGACCGGTTCGTCCCAGGCGGCGAACCGATCGTAGACGCGAGCCTCGAGTCGGGGCAGATCGCGGTCGTCGACAGCCGACTCCGGTACGGACTCGAGTTCGCGGGCGACATCGTAGGAGAGCCAGCCGATCGCACCACAGGGGTAGGGAACGTCACACTCCCCGCGGGCGAGATCGGCCGACGCGAGCAGTCCCTCGAGGGCGGCCAGCGTCGGCGAGTCGGTGTCGGCGTCCGGTTTGGGGACGGCATCGGCCGACACCGTAAGCCGGTCGATCGGATCGACGCCGAAGTAGCCCCAGCCGGGCTGCCCACCGGTCGTCTCCAACATCGCCCCGTCGCCGTCGGTCCGTGCGCGTCGGTAGGCGAGAAACGGATCGGAAACGGTCGTCCGAACTTCGATCGGGCTTCTGACCGTGCGCGTCGGCGACTCGGCGGGCGAATCCGACCCACCGTGGTCGAGCCACTCGAGGACGGTCTCGCGAAACGTCTCGAGTGTCGTTACGACGCGCGGGTCGCTCATGTCGGCAGAGAGGGCATCGACGACTAATCCTCTTGCGGTTTCGGGAATCGGGAGCGGTGGCGCGCACAACGGAGAGAAAACGCGACGAGACGAGCTTATCGAACTTCGGCCCGGTCGATCCAGCCCTGAATGCGTTTCTCGGAGATGTCAGTTTGGCCGGCTAACTCGGCCGCATCACCCGCGGCGAGGTCGTCGACGGTCTCGACGCCGGCGTCGGCCAACCGGTCGGCGTAGGCCGGGCCGATTCCCTTGATGACGTCGACGGCTTCGCTTGCGGTCTCGGCCTGGTCCGGTGTCGCCGGCTCGGATGCCGTCTCCTCGTCGGTCTCGGCGTCGCGTTCCTCGCCCGTCCCGGTATCTGCAGCCGCCTCGTCTTCGGATTCGTCGACATCCTCGTCGGCGTCGACGAGCGTGACATCGTCGGCTGGCTCGGCCGTCTCGCCGTCCGTTTCGTCCGGCGTCTTCGGTTCCGTCGGCGCCGCGTCGGTGTCGGTTGGGCCCGCGGCCTCGGCTGGTTCGGCGGCCTCCTCGGGTTCGTCTGTCGGTTCCGTCATCGAATCGGTCGAACTCGAGGCCGTGGTCCCCGCGGCGGCCGCCTCGTCGTGGTCAGGTGTCGACGCCTCGGACGACGATCGCTCGCGCTCGACCGTAACGCCGACCTCCTGGGTCTCTCGGCGCTGTGAGTCCGTCTCGCCGAGTCCCAACAGCGACTTCAGCTTCTGGAGGAGTGCCATTAGGCGGATATTGTCGTCACCAACACTTAAATTCGGTTGATGAGGAGAGTGCGTCGCCGATACTCGAGTCGTTACTCTCCACGTCGTGGATTCCCACGTCTGGAGGCGCGGGAGGATCTCAAAGTTCCGCTCGTAACGCTTCGTTCATCGTCTCGACCGGCGCTTGCTCACCGCTCCACAGTTCGAGCGCCTCGACGCCCTGGTAGAGCAACATCCAGGCCCCGTCGACCGTTTTCGCGCCAGCGGCAGCCGCATCCTGTAGCAATCGCGTCTCGAGCGGTCGATAGACCGCGTCCATCACGGTCAAGTCGCCGTGAAGTGTCTCGGCCGGCACCGGCGTTGCGTCCTCCCCCATCCCGACGCTCGTCGCGTTGATCAGCAGATCGGCTTCTGCCAGCAGCGACTCGAGCGCTGCGAGGCCGTGGCCCGTCGCGCCGGGAACCTCCTCGGCGAGGTCGTACGCGGTCGATTCGGTCCGGTTTGCGATCTCGACTGTCGCACCCGCATCCGCCAGGCCGAACGCGATTGCCCGGCCGGCACCGCCAGCACCGACGACGACCGCGTCCGCGCCCTCGATAGCGATGTCGTGGTCCCGGAGGGCTCGCACCGCGCCCGCTGCGTCGGTGTTGTGGCCTGTCGGCGGGCCCTCCCCGGTAAAGTCGATCGTGTTGACCGCACCGATTCGCGCTGCCATCGGATCCGGCGAGACGACCTCGAGGGCGTCTCGTTTGAACGGGATCGTGACGTTGAGACCGTCGATCCCGAGCGCGTCGGCGCCCTCGATCGCGGACTCGATCGCTGCGGGTTCGGGTTCGAACGTGACGTAGCGGGCCTCGAGCTCGAGTTCGTCGTAGGCCGCCTCGTGCATCGGTGGTGACACCGAGTGTCCGACCGGATTGCCGAGGAGACCGAATACCTGCATCGTCATATCCGTACTCGGTTCCCGGAGGGCCAAACCATAATCGGTGTCGATCGAAGCGCCGGTGGTGGCATTCGCTACGGGTTATTCGTCACCGACAGACACCGTCGCGCAGTTCGACCGGGCGGGATTACAGTGCTGCGAAGACGAGCCACGGAACGATAAACAGGGCAACTGTCAACACGGCGAGAATCAAGCCGTAGCCGACCAGCGTGCTCACCGCGGTAATCCAGGAGGGATGGTCGAACTGGTTCACGTCGACTGCCATACCCGTATACTCCGGTGAGAGGTGTATAAACGTACCGGACCTCGAGCCGCCGCGTGCAACGAGTGCGCGTTCCGGTCCGTTTTTACCGAGTGACTGGCTAGAGCCCCCTAATGACGAAAATCGTCGTGGTGGACAACCACGGACAGTTTACGCATCTAGAGCGTCGCGCCCTCCGCGACCTGGGCGTCGACACGGAACTGATCGACAACGACACGCCACCAGCGGACGTGGAGGCCGACGGTGTCGTTCTCTCAGGAGGGCCGGATATGGACCGTATCGGTCGCTCGCCGGCCTACCTCGAGGCCGACGTCCCCGTGCTCGGGATCTGTCTGGGCATGCAACTGATCGCCGAAGAACTCGGCGGCCGGGTGGGTAGCGGCGAGTACGGCGGCTACGCGGATGTCACGGTCGACATTCTCGACGAAGACGATCCGCTCACGGGCTCGGTCTATCCGGAAACGCGTGTTTGGGCCAGTCACGCCGACGAAGTCACGGAACTGCCGGCAGGATTCGAACTGACGGCCAGAAGTGACGTCTGTGACGTCGAAGCGATGAGCAACACCGATCGCGACCTCTATGGCGTGCAGTGGCATCCGGAAGTCGCTCACACCGAGGAGGGTGAGGCGATCTTCGAGAACTTCGTCGATATCTGCGAAACGGCCTGATACGGTCTCTGTGTCCGACGGGCCCACAGTATCGATCAGGACGGATGCTGGTGTTTGATCTTCTCGGCGACCAATCCGGGGACGGACATCCGACACTCGCTACAGTGCCACTGGGCGACCGTCCCACTCGAGTCTTTTTCGAGGTCCTGTCTGATACGGATTGTTGTAGCGTTTTACCGGTGATCACCCGGACGGGGTCGGTGATCACCGGTAAAGAACTACAACGGTCCGTATGAATCGAAGGACGGCACCGCAGGAACAGGTGTGGGTCGTCTGAGCCATCGACTACCAGTACGGCCGACGGCTCGTTGAATGTTACCCCGCGCACGGTGGCGCGGGGAGTCCTGCTCTCACGAGGGCAGACTTCCTGTTTCGATGACGCGACTTGCAGACACGGACTCAAACTGAGCCGTGTCCGTAGCGGTCACAGTCTCCACAGGCGTTTCTTCGGGCCATCCCAGCCCTAACTCAGAAAAACCGCGTTGTAGAACGTTCATCGCCGTCGCAAAATCGCACGCGATTTTGCTGCCCGTCAGACGTAGTCTGACGACCGCGTTCGCATCCCTATCCGTTTCAAACCCACACGCCGGGCAAGAGTGTTCCCGTACCCAAATGGGCTTCTCAGTTTCTACACCGCACGACGAACACTCCTTCGTCGTCCCCCGAGACGGAACCTGCTCAACGTGCGTGCCGTACAACTCCGCTTTGTATTCGAGGAGCGTGATGAACTGTCGCCACGCCGCATCCTGCTTGTTGCGGGCGTTGTGCGACTGCTCTAACATTCCCTTCACGTTCAAGTCCTCAACGAATACAGCGTCGTACTCCCGGACGAGCCACGTTGTGATCTTGTGCTGGTAGTCCAACACCTTCCGCTTGATGTGGCGCTTGACCTTCGCCACTTCCCGCCGTTGCTTTTCGTAGTTGTTCGACCCTTTCTCCTTGCGAGACAGGTTGCGTTGCTCGCGCTGGAGTCGTTCGTACTCGTCTTCGAGGTCGAGCCAATCCACCGTCTTCCCATCGCTCGTGTGTATATAGTTGAGGATGCCAAGGTCAATCCCAGCGCTGTTCTTCGCGTCAAGCGAATCCACGTCGGGTTTCTCGGGCAAATCAGCATCGTTGGTTTCCAGCCCGAAGGAGACGAACCACTCGCCGGTCGTCTCTTTCTTGACCGTGATCTCTTTGAGTGTGGCGCGGTCAGGGATTGGGCGAGTGTACCGGATTTTCACCCAACCGATTTGACTGAAGCGGACGTATGCGTATTTGTCGTGGCCCCTCTTTTCATCGAGGTCGAAACCGGACTGGTTGTACGTCACGCTTCGGTAGTCGGTGGATGCTTGCCGTTTGAGCCGACCGACGTTGTACCCTTTTTGTTTGAGTTCGCTGAGGACGGTGAGGTTGTGGTGGAAGCGGGCGACGGTGGCTTGTGCGGCTTTCGAGTGTAGCTCGCTGAACACCGGCCATTTACGCTTCCATTCGGTGAGTTTGTTGTTCTGGTCGTACTCGCTCGGCTTGTCGTCCTCTGGGCTGTTCGTGTAGTCCCAGCGGACGTGGTTGTAGAGTTGGCGATGAACGTTCAGATGGTGTTCCAGTTCAGCCGCTACCTTTTGTGTCGGGTAAGCGTGGTAGCGGTAACTGTGTTCCATCGCTATCTCTTGAGTAGTCGTATTGTCACTTAATGGTTTGTGTCACCAGTTGTCGGCTTCATCCCCCACCACGGTGTTGACGCAAATCGAAGATTTGCGAAAGCCGAAAACCCACGGTTTTCGGAAGGTCGGGGTATTCGCCTCGCTAACCAGTATAAACGTTGGTTCGATCGGTCGGCGAGGGCGACCGCGACGTTACTCGTCCTCAAGCAGTCCGAGGTCCGTCGCGGCCATATCGGCGATGTGGGCTGCGATGTCGGGGTCGACCGTCGCGATATCCTCCCCGTCGTGGAGTCGCTCGTTGTGGTTTTCGATCGCGTCGGCAACGTCGGAGAGCGCGACTCGAGAAGAGGTATCGCAGTCGGTACAGACGATCGGGACCGTCGGATCGTCGTCGGAGGTCGTCATTGGATACCCCTCTGGTGGCAACCCTCAAAACGTAATTGGTTCGCTCGACCGGCGACGTTTGGTGGCCAGTAGGCTTATTTTCCCACACTCGAATCGATGGAGTAGGCGGGGATCGATAGTCTATCGGAGAGACACGACCGATCGATGTCCGTCGTCACACACCATGGTTCGGCTACGCACGTAGCCATTCCCTGTAACGGGCAACGGGGTGGATTATCCGCCACTTCGGCGGATCCGTTCTAGTACTGCAATCGTGAGCGCGCTGAGCACCGCAACCGTGCCGAAACCGGGCATGGCCTCTGCATCGTCACTCGAAGTAGCGGCGTCGTCGGCTGTGGCAGTCGAATCGTCACCCGGCGTTGCTGGTTCGGTGGCAGGCTCGGAGTCGGAGCTCTCGCTCGAGTCCTCGTCGAAGTCGTCGACGGTCGAGTGTACCGGCTCGCCGTCGAGCTGAACCACGACGACGACCTGGCCGTGTGAGCCGTCCGGATGGTAGGTCCAGCCGCCGCCCGTCTCCTCGTAGGGGCGGGCATCGTCGATCGGATCGACGTCGGTATCCCACGACTCGTGGGTCTGCTGGACGTAGCCGACGAGTTCGATGTCATCGGCGTGCTCGCCCTCGATCGTCGCGTCGCTGTAGCTGACGGTGTCGTTCTCGGTGAGGCCGTGCCACTCGAAACAGTGCGAATCGAGGTAGCCGTCACCCTGGGGCAGGTCGTCGGTCGTGCCGAACTGATCGCTGTCGAGCGGGCGGTCGTAGTTGTCCGTCAGCGGGTACTCGACGGTGAACGGATCGGCGTCGCCGTGCCACTCGAGTTCCTCGCCGGTCGGAACCGTGACCGTCGTACCGGGGATGGACTCGCCGGCGACCGGCTCGCCCTGCTCGTTGACCAGCGCGACGCAGAGCTTGCCCGAGCCCTCGCCGAGATACGGCGATCGATACTCGTCGCGCGGGTTGATGTAGCTGACCCAGCTGTCGTCCTCGGCAGCAGCTTCGAAGTAGGCGTCACCTTCCTCCGGAACGGGTTCGACGAACGCTTCTTCCGAGACGCCGTCCTGCGTAGCGACCGCGGTCGGGACATCGGCCTGTGCCTGAGCGGTCGGTTGGTCGGCGACGCTTACGGTCCCCGCGGCGACGCCACCAGCGAGAACGCTGACGGCGACGACGCCGGCGACCGCCACGAACACGCCGACCGCCAGCACGTGCCCAACCGCACTCGACGAACTCATCGCGTCCCACCTCTGGGGATGTGCGGCGCGGTCATCGACGGCGCTCGCGAATCGAAACACACCGCTGGTCGTCCCGACTCGAGCGACTGCTCGCCGTTCGAGGACACACTCGAGACCCGCGACCGTCGATTAGTCGGGTTTCGTGACTGTCGTGAGTTCAGACTGATCATTGGATCGTCGTAGCAAACGAACGACCCTCACTATACGCAGCATAACCGGCTGGAAGGGACTCCATAACCGACGCGTCAGCGATGGAAGGAGGGATGACGGGGCCAGCGTCGCCGCCGTGACGGCGACGCTTGCGTTCCCACCCCGAACCGGCTTCCCGACCACGCGCGTAGGGAGTCCGATGGAACTTCGATCACAGTCGAGTGACGCGGCGGACGCCGAATCGGTCGCCTCGAGCGCCGGCGAATCGAGCGCTTTCGGCCGCGTTCGAACGCTGGTACTCCTGCTCGGTGCTATTGCCGTCGCTGCCTACGTCGTCCGGCAGTACGTCGATCGTCCCGAAGCCGATCCGATCGACGAGCGCGACGACGATCACGTCTCCATCGGCGTCTCGGAGGGGGCGTCGTCCGACGCGATCGACGGGTCGGAGACGACGGTCGAGATGGCCGACTCGAGATCGGCGGCGGAGATCGAAAATCGGGCTGACAGAACCCAGGCCGAACCCGGCGAGATGGCCGTCGACGAAGCGATCGCGGACGAACTCGAGGGCGAGACGGACGAGAAGACCGCCGAGAGCGAGCAAGAAGACGCCGAGGACGCGGCCGACGACGACCGTGCGTAGCGTCACCGCTGGAGAGACGCTCGAACGAGCCACGGAGCGTGGCGCTTATGCGGCGCTCGCCCCTACGCTGGATCGATGACAGAGGGGGACCTCGCGGCCTTTACTCACCTCGGGGGGACGGTACGCGGGGCGCTCTCCGAGCGAGGGTTCTCGACGCCGACCGCACCACAGCGACTGGCGATTCCGCCGCTTGCGGCCGGCGAGAACACGCTCGTGATCGCCCCCACCGGGAGTGGCAAGACCGAGACGGCGATGTTGCCCGTCTTCGATCATCTGCTGGCCGGCGACGGCCCGCCCGAGGGGTTCGGGGCGCTCTACGTGACGCCGCTGCGGGCGCTCAACCGCGACATGCGCGACCGCCTCGAGTGGTGGGGCGAGTACCTCGATCTCGCGGTCGACGTTCGCCACGGCGATACGACCCAGTACCAGCGCGGCAAACAGGCCGAAAACCCGCCGGACGTACTCGTCACCACGCCGGAGACGCTACAGGCGATGCTCACCGGCGAACGCCTGCGCGACGGACTCGACGATGTCTCGCACGTCGTGATCGACGAGGTCCACGAACTCGCCGCCTCCAAGCGGGGTGCACAGTTGGCGATCGGCCTCGAGCGCCTGCGCGACCTCGCCGGCGGCTTTCAGCGGATCGGGCTCTCGGCGACGGTCGGCGACCCCGAGGAAGTCGGCCAGTTTCTGACCGGGGGACGACCGTGTGAGATCCGCGAGATCGATGTCGGGAGCAACGTCGACGTGACGGTTCGCCAGCCCGAAGTGCGGGCGGAAGACAAGGAGCTTGCCGGCCGGCTCATGACCGACGCCGAGACGGCAAGTCACGTCCGGCTGATTCGCGATCTCGTCGCCGCCCACGAATCGACGCTCGTCTTCGTCAACACCCGCCAGACCGCCGAGGCGCTTGGCTCGCGATTCACGGAACTCGAGCTCCCGATCGGCGTCCACCACGGCTCGCTCTCGAAGGAAGCCCGAATCGACGTCGAGGACCGGTTTAAGACCGGCGAGTTGGACGGGCTGCTCTGTACGTCCTCGATGGAACTCGGAATCGACGTCGGCCGGGTCGACCACGTCGTCCAGTACAAGAGTCCGCGACAGGTGACGCGGCTCCTCCAGCGGATCGGCCGAGCCGGCCACCGCCAGGACGCGGTCTCGAGCGGGACGATCGTCACGACCCGACCCGACGACAGCTTCGAGGCGCTGTCGATCGCCCGCCGGGCCCGCGCGGGCGAGGTCGAACCCGCCGCGATCCACGAGGGCAGCCTCGACGTCGTGGCCAACCAGATCCCCGGCATCGTCCAGAGCCGCGGGACGACGCCCGTTCGCGAGGTCCTCGAGACGATCGGGCGGGCCTACCCCTTCCGAGACATCCCCGAGGAGACGGTTCGAGAGATCGTCGCCGAACTCGACCGCAACCGAATCGTCTGGTTCGACGAAGGTGACGACCGCCTCGAGACCTCGGGCGGAACCTGGCAGTACGTCTACGCGAACCTCTCGATGATCCCCGACGAGGAGACCTACGAAGTCCACGACATCGCCTCGAGTTCCCAGATCGGGACCCTAGACGAGCGATTCGTCGTCAACTTCGCCCAGCCTGGCGAGGTGTTCGTCCAGCGCGGCGAGATGTGGCGCATCTCCGAGATCGACGACGACGAGGCGACGGTGACGGTCAGCCCGATCGAGGATCCCGCCGGCGAGGTCCCCTCCTGGACCGGCCAGGAGATTCCCGTTCCCGCCGCCGTCGCCCAGGAGGTTGGCGAGATTCGCGACGTTGCCCAGCCCCAACTCGAGGCCGGCGCGGACGCCAGCGCGATCGGACGGGAGCTGTCGGCCCGATATCCCGCCGACGAGTACACGCTCACCGAGGCCTGCGGGCAACTCGAGCGCCAGGCCGAGAGTGAGACGCCGATGCCGACGGCCGATCGGCTCGTCCTCGAGCGCCAGGGCCGCTCGATCGTGCTCAACGCCTGTTACGGCCACGCGGTCAACGAGACGCTCGGTCGGCTGCTCTCGGCGCTACTGGGCCAGCGGGCGGGCTCGTCGGTCGGCATGGAGATCGATCCCTATCGGATCGAGCTCGAGGTGCCGACGTCGATCGCGACGAGTGACGTCCTCGAGGTGCTCGAGGAGACCGACCCCGACCACGTCGAGACGATCGTCGAACTCGGGCTGAAAAACGCCGACGCGCTGGCGTTTCGGCTCGCGCAGGTGTCGGCGAGTTTCGGCGCGCTCAAGCGCTGGCAGGGATCGGGCCGCCTCTCGAACGAGCGGCTGCTCGCGGCGCTCGAGGGGACGCCGATGTACGACGAGGCGATCCGCGAGATATTCCACGAGGATCTGGCGGTCGAGGAGGCGAGTGCCGTCCTCGAGGGGCTTCAGTCGGGCGACCTCGAGATCGTCACCCACCGCGGACTGACGCCGATCGGTCAGGACGGCAACTCGGCCGGCAAGGAGCTACTCGCGCCCGAAAACGCCGACGCGAGCGTCATCGAGACCGTCAAGGAGCGATTGCAGAACGACAGGATCATCCTGCTGTGTACCCACTGTGGGGAGTGGAAGGCAAAGACGAAGGTCAAACGCGTTCCCGACCAGCCCGAGTGTCCCGAGTGTGGCTCGACCCGGATCGCCTCGCTCAATCCCTGGGCCGACGAGGTCGTCCAGGCGATTCGGGCCGAAGAGAAAGACGACGAGCAAGAGCAGATGACCGAACGCGCCTATCGTGGAGCCAGTCTCGTCCAGAGTCACGGCAAGCAGGCAGTCATCGCGATGGCGGCCCGCGGTGTCGGCCCCCACAACGCCGCCCGGATCATCAACAACCTCCGCGAGGACGAAGCCGAGTTCTACCGCGACATCCTCACCAGAGAACGGGAGTACGCCCGGACGAAGTCGTTCTGGGAGTGAGAACGACAGCCCCCACGGGTTGACATCCGGCGGTGCGCTTAACACCGTCACTGGCGAAACGACGCTGATGGAATCGGATCCCAGTTCGTCGTCCGGTTCGGGACCACCCGACGACGACCGCGGACAGCTCGACCGAATGGGATCACTGCTCGAGGCAGGAGCAATCCCAGCGTTTCGCCTGGAAACGGACGGGACGATCTGTCACCTGACCGATGCCCTTCTCGATCTGACCGGCTACGACCGCGACGAGCTACTCGGGTCGTCGTTTTCGTCGCTTGCGCCTGACGACGGTCCGGCGATCGAGTCGGTAGCGGCGGAACGCTCGAGTCCCTCGACGGTGTCGTGCTCGATGCGAACCGAGGCAGGATCGTCGATCGAGTGTGATCTCCACGTCGAACGTTTCGAGAGGACACACGGCGAGTCACGACTCGTCGGCATCGTCGAGCGACGGGCGACCGCGAGCGGGTCGCCCGACGAATCCGATCTCACCTACGGCAAGACCTTTCGGGCACTTGCCGACGCCGTCCCCGACGGGATCATCGTTCTCGATACCGACAGCAACATTCAGTACGCCAATCCAGCCGTCGAACGCATTCTCGGCTATACGCCGGGAGAGCTGGTCGGCTCGAGCAAGGTGCGGATCATCCCGCAGCGACTCCGAGAAGCCCACCTCGAGGCGCTGGCACGCTATCTCGAGACCGGCGAGCGAAACCTCAACTGGACGTACGTCGAACTGCCAGGCCACCACAAATCGGGGTACGAAGTGCCACTCGGTGTCTCACTCAACGACTTCGTCTACGACGGCAGCCGGTACTTCGTCGGCCTGTTTCGAGACATTACGGCCCGGAAAGAGACCGAACAGGCACTTCGGGAGAAGGTCGCCCAACTCGAATCGATCGCCTCCCTCGGACGACACGCCCTCGAGGCGGGGACGATCGACGACATCCTCGAACAGACGGCCAAGCTCGTCGACGCCGCACTCGACATCGATCGCTGTGCCGTCCTCGAGTATCGGTCCGACCGCGAGGATCGCTTCGATCTGAGAGCCGCCGTCACCGATACTGACGGCGAGGACGACACGTCGGCAGTCGATACGCTCGTCGCGGTCGCGGCCGGCACCGTCGACGCGGCGGGACCGATTGTCGTCGAAGACGTTCTGAACGATGCGCGGATCGACGATCGCTCCGGATCGGACGACAGCGTCCAAAGTGCAGCCGCGCTCCCGATCGGCTCACCGGCGGAGCCGTGGGGCATCCTGGCGATCGGTCGATGGGAGACACACCGAGTAGCCGACCACGACGTCGACTTCCTCGAGAGCGTCGCGACGATTCTCGCGACGGGGATCGAACGCCAGCGCTACGAGCGCCGGCTCAACGAAACTCTCGACAAGTATGAGACGTCCAACGAACAGTTGGAACAGTTCGCCTACGCCGCCTCCCACGACCTCCAGGAGCCGCTACGGATGATCTCGAGTTACCTCCAGTTGCTCGAGCGTCAGTACGCCGACGAGTTAGACGAAGACGCCGAGGAGTTCATCGAGTACGCGGTCGACGGCGCCGAGCGAATGAAAGCGATGATCGACGGCCTCCTCGAGTACTCACGGATCGACACGCAAGGCGATCCGTTCGAACCGGTCGATCTCGAGGCCGTCGTCGACGATGTCCTGGCAGATCTCACGGTGTTGATCGAGCAACACGACGCCGAGATTACGACCGAGTCGCTACCGACGGTCCGGGGTGACCCGCGCCAACTTCGTCAGTTGTTTCAAAACCTGTTTTCGAACGCGATACAGTACAGCGGGGACGATCCACCGCGAATAGACGTGTGTGCGTCCCGAGCAAACGGGATGTGGGAGATCGCGGTCCGAGACGACGGAATCGGTATCGACGCTGCCGATCCAGCGGCGGTGTTTGGAATGTTCGAGCGGCTCCACGGTCACGAGACACACGATGGAACTGGCATCGGTCTCGCACTCTGTCGACGAATCGTCGATCGCCACGGCGGAACGATTACTGTCGACAGCGACCCTGGCGAGGGATCGGTCTTTCGGTTTACAGTTCCACCGGACGACGTTTCCGCCTCGTAGTACCGTCCCGACCGTCGACTGCGGGACCGAACACCACCTCCCTACCGGACCCGACCCTGCAGTGTAGGCGGCGGACCACCCGTCGTCCCCGCATCTGGCCACAAGATATTATAAGAAACCAATCACGTATCTATTGCATGTCGTCATATACCGTGCTTCTCGTCGAAGACAGCGATTTTATCACCGAACATGTTAGCCAAACGCTTGCGTCGGAGCACGGATTCGACGTCGAAACGGTTGGATCCGCGGCAGACACCCGGACTGCAGTCGAAGATGGCGAGATTTCGTGTGTGGTCTCGAGTTACGAACTTCCCGACGAAACGGGAATCGATCTCGCCGCCTCGATCAACGGCGACGGCGAGACGAGCGTTCCGTTCATATTATTTACAGGAGATCCACTCGAGTCCCTGGCCGAGGAGGCACTCGAGGCCGGCGTCTCGGCGTTCGTAAGCAAGGGTGACCGTGCGTCGGGAACGATGGACGTCTTTGCGAATCGAATCAAACTCGCTATTCGGGCCCACGAGGCCACCCTAGACGAGTGACGACTGGACGCGGACAATCCCCCATGATCTATAAGTGAGTTCACTTTCGTTTACCAGTCATGGAGGGGCAGACCAAACGGATCGACAGTGGTGGAAGCGATCGGTCGGAGAGACGCGACGAGCCGACCGGTTCGACGCTGGGGCGGGTGGGTATTCCCCAGCTACTCGACGGGACCGGCCATCCGACGTTCGTCCTCGACCAGGACGGCGTCATCGTCGAGTGGAACGCGGCTATCGTCGAACTCACGGGCGTCGATCGAGACGAAGCCATCGGTCACAAACACGTCTCGGAACTGTTCTACCCCGACGGGCGTCGCGCCGATACGCTCGCGGACAAGGTCCTCGAGTCGCCCGAGCGGGCACACGTCGAGTACGGCGTCGACCTCCGCGACCCCGAGTGCCACCGGTACGGCGACACCAGTACGATGGTCGACCGCCACGACGAAGAGAAGCACATCGATTTCGCCGCGACGCCGCTGTACGACGGCGACGAACTGATCGGCGTCATCGAGATCGTCGTCGATCGCACCGAGATGGTCACCGAGCGAGACGCGACGGTCGAACTCGTCGAGACGGTTCAACGAACCGCATCGCAGATCAGTCGCGGTGATCTCACGGCCAGAGCCAGCCGGACGGATAGCTTCGACGCTCTCGATGCCGAGCTCGTCGCCGTTATCGACGACGTCAACGAGATGGCCGACAACCTCGAGACGCTCGCCGGCCGGGTCGACGAGCAGACACTCGAAATGGAACGGGCCGTCGGGGACGCAACCGACGCCGCGGCTGAGATCGAATCCAACGTCGACGCCCAACACGTCCACCTGGAGGACGCCGTCGACGAGATGCAGTCGTTCGCGGCCGGCATGCAAGAAGTCGCCGCGCAAGCGACCGAAGTCGACGATGCGGCGAGCGACGCGAGCGAGGCCGTCGACGAGGGCCTCGATGCCGGCGACGATGCGCGGGCAGCCGCCGAAGACGTCGTCTCGATCAGCGACGATCTCGTCGAGAGCGTCGGCGCCCTCTCCAACCGACTCGAGGAGGTCGAAGACGTCGTCGACATCATCGCCGACGTCGCCGACGAGACGAACTTACTCGCACTCAACGCGAACATCGAAGCGGCTCGAGCCGGCGAGAGCGGCGCCGGCTTCGCCGTCGTCGCCGACCAGGTCAAATCGCTGGCCGACGAAACGCAGTCACACACGAACCAGATCGCCACGCAACTCGAGGAGCTTCGAACGCAATCCGAACGAACGATCGAGACGGTCGATCGATCCGCAGATCGTATCGCGGAGGTCGACGACGAGATCGACGCCGTCATCGGCGCCCTCGAGGCGATCGACGGCTCCGTCGAGGACGCAACGAACGGGATCGCCGACGTCTCGCGGGTCATCGACGAGCAGGCCGCGACCGTCGAGGAACTCACCTCGACGATGGAGACCGTTCGCGAGCGATCCCACGACACCGAATCGGCCGTCGACCGAATCGTCGATGCGACCGACCGACAGGAACGGGTCGCCGACCGATTGGTCGAACGCGTCGACGCCCTCGAGACCGACGAGTAACACGGAATCGACTCATACGGATTCCTGTCCCGATGTCCCGGCCCAGCCCCCGCCCGGGTCGCGGCTGGGCCGGCACTGACGGACAGGAAACCGTATTAATTGAGATTCGCGATCAGAATTCCTTCCGCGCGGAGCACGACGCCGACGTCGCCGGTGATCCCCTGGAAAACCTCCTCGTGAGCCGTGATATCCTCGACGCCGGCACCAACTTTGAACTGGTCGGCATCCGGCAGCGAGCCAAGATCACGGCGCTCGTCGGGCGCTAACTCGAGGTCCTCGAGGACGACGGTGTCGTCGGCGGTCTGACAGCGGACGCGAACGATCGTCTCCCGTGGGAGTTCGTTCTGGACGACGAGAACGCCGGTGCCGAGGCCGATCAGCCCTTTCAAGGCGGCGACGATCGCGTCGGGGTCGCCGGATCGGATCGCCGCGGCGAGCGTCGCGGCTTTGAGTTTCGCTCGCTCGGCGGCTCGCCTCGCCTGTGTCGACAGTGTGGACGCATCCGGCGGGAAGTTCTCGGGGTCGTTGCGGTAGACGAGCAACACCAGCACCGACGCGAGCACGCCGAGCATCCCGAGGACGACCAGATACCACGGTAGGCCGTCGTCGGGGTCCTCGGTGGCGTCACTGGGATCGTCGTCCTCCGGTTCGGTATCGTCGTCAGACGGCGGCTCGTCGGGGTCGTCGCCGGTGCGGTCGACGGTCAGTGCCGACGGCTCGCGTTCGCTGACGTTGTCGGTGACGACCGAGAAGTCGTAGGCGCCGTCGTCGGGGGCGTCGATCGTCGAGGTCAGCGTCCGTGACTCCCACGGCTCCAACGCGACGCGATCGACGTGGACGGGCTCGGCATCGTCGTCAAGCAGGAACTCGACGTACTGTTCGTCGGGCTCGGTGCCGGTGTTGTTGATCGCCGCGGACAGCGTCACCGTCTCCGCGGCGTCGTCGTATTCCGTGTTCGTCTCCTGGACTTCGAACCGGGGCGCGCTATCCCGGACGGTCGCGATCGCCGTATCCTCGTCGTCCTCGCTGACGACGGCGACTTCGATTTCGGGGACATCGTCGCCGTCGGTCTCGTACGTAAAGCGTTCGGTCGTCCCCTCACCGGTATCCAGCGCGACGGTCGCGTTGTCTTCGACGTTTCTCGAGGTTCGATTCGCCGCTGTGATTCCGTTGTCGATACGCAACCGAACGTCCTGCTCGTCGAACGTGTCGCCGGTGTTCCGGATCGAGGCGATCGCGGTCAGCGTCTCGCTCTCGTTTACCGGCGTACTCACCTCCTGTAGGTCGACCAAGAAGCCGCTGCCGTTGATCCGCGGCTGGGCCGTATCCGCATCGCCCGGACTCTCGAGTCTGACATCGACCCGCGGTGGATCGTCGGAATCGGTCTGGTAGACGAAATCGGCCGTATCGAAGGGTTCGTCCGGATCGACGCGCATCGCCCGGGTATCCTCGAGATCGCCGTCGACGAACATATCGACATCGTACTCGCGACCGTTCTGTGAGAGCAGTTCCGGCTCGGTGTACTCGAGGAGTCCTTCGATGACGAGTTCCTCGCCTTCGTCGGGCCAGTTGCGGTCGTTGATCGTCGTCTCGAGGCGCTGTTCGTGGAGTCGTTCGCCGATGACGGGAACCGTTTCCGAGTCGGATTCGGCCGGCGTATCGCCTTCGATCGTGAGCACTTCGACGTAGACGCTCGGCGAGTCTCCCTCTTCGGTCTCGTACACGAACGTCTCGACGGCCTCACCGCCGGGGTCCAACGTGATCGACTTCGATTCGACGTGTTCGGTCTCGCCGCTCTCCGGTCCGACGCGGAACTCGACGACGAAGTCCTGTTGCCCGCGCGGATAGTCGCCAAAGCGGTCGATTTCGACATCGATCTCGAGCTCGTCGCCTTCCGCTCGTGGATCTGCCTCGACGATTTCGATCGCGGTTTCGGCCTGGTGAATGGTTATCGGTCTGTTGTCCTGGTGGTGGTCACCGACCGCCCAGACGGAGATTTCGTCCGCCGAGTAATCGCCGGCGACGGTCCCGTAGTCGAAGGTCTGGGTCGTCGACTCGCCGCGGTCGAGGCTGACGTTTTCGACGACTGTATCGAGTGGGTCCGCTTCGGCGTCGTCGACGATCTCGAGGGTGACGTTTTTGTCCGCACTCGCCCAGTCGCGGTTCGTCACTTCGACCTCGCCGGTGAGATTGAGTCCTTCCCCGACCGGCTCGAATCCGCTGACGATCTCCGGATCGAACGTTGCCGTATCGTACTCCGTATAGCGAATCGATTCGCCGTTTGCTTCGACCGTCGTGTTGCCTTCGGCCGTCTGGACGATGCCCGTGTCCTCGTCGACGACCAGCGTATCGTTGACGACGCTGCCATCGGTCACGACCAGGTTCGGATCGCCGGTGACCGTCCGGACGGGATTCGGCGTGTCGGAATCGTTGGGCACGACGCCGACATCGTGCCCACTCTCGGTCTCGACGACGCCGTCCTCGACGACGAGTTTGTCGTCCGATTCGTTCGTCGTCACGTAATGGAACGACTCGGGGACGGTACCGGCATTCGACTCGGTCACGACGTGGTCGTCCTCGAGTCGGACGACGACGGATTCGCCATCGTCGTCGTCGGAAAGCGAACTGACGCTCGAGACGGCGTCCGGACTCGCAGCGGCCGTCGACGCGCCGACGGCACCGACGAGCCCGACCGTACCCACCGCGACTACCACCAGCGCAACGAGCGCGATGGCGAGACGGACGGGGCGCTGACGCGTCCACTGGCCGGGGGACGACCGGACGCTCGAGTTCGCGATTCCACCGGGCCGTCGGGACAGCACCGTCGCTGCGGGGGCTACCAGCTGCCACGTGCCGCGTATAGGTCCTGTTGCCATAGTCTCATCAGCCTGCCTGAATTACAGCGGGGGGTGTATTGTCGGGCAGTTAGCAACCCACTCATATGATATTGCCGGCCGTTCGACTCGATCCACCCTCCGCATGGCCACTGATAACACGGAGCGAGAGGGGAGGGCGGTCGGCTCGACGGCCGACGCGTTTTTCATCCCCTAGTGCGACGCTTTCATACTAATGAACGAATCTCCTGGGTATACAGCCACCGACGGCGGGGGAGATCGGGACGACGGCAGGTGTTCTGGTGAGACATCTGCGAGGGGTGGTGTGGCGCCCGATCGACCGACGCGTCGGCAGGCACTCGCGGCCGCCGGGACCGTCTCGGTCGGCTCGATGGCCGGCTGTCTGGATTCGCTGCCGTTTCTCGACAACACCCGCGTCGAGGTCGAGCCCGAGGAACCGGACGACGACGATCCCGACGCCAGCCCCGAAGAGTTCTACTACATTCTCGAGGACAACGGCATCACGGTCGACGAACTCTACTACGATACGGAAGACGACGACATCATCCTGTTCTACGAATCTGACGCCGAAGACCAGCAAGAATCCGACGAGGAGGTCTGGCTCATCTACGTCCTCTTTCGGGACGGTCTCGTCGACCGAGAAACCGACGCCAACCACCTCTACACCGAGGTACTTGGCGGCTTCGACGGACAGGTCGAGGGGTGGGGTGCGAACTCGGAGTGGGCCGAAGACCACCTCGAGGGCACGGTCACCGATCTCACCGTCTGGAACGGCATCGTCGACACGATGGTGTATCCCGACGACGAAAGTCGGTACGATCACGGCAACGAAACCGATTCGGACATCGTTCTCGGGGAGGAGAGCGCCGACGGATCGCCGACCGGCTCGACGAATTCGACGACCGAGGAGACGGACGATTGACATGGGAGGAACGACGACGGACCGACGACGGATCGCCACCCGGCATATCGAAGGCCTGTCGCGGACCCGGAACCCGCGTGTCACCGCATCGACTACCCACAGTGCCACGACAGCGCCGGGACAGTGGCACCTCTCACGGAGGTAATTACAGTGGCGTTATTCGAACTCGAGCGAAACGCCGAATTCGACGAACTCATCACCTATCTCGAGGAGAGTTCCAACGCGGATATCCGCCGTCGAGCGGCCGAGATTCTCGGCAGTCTAGAGTCAGAGGCCGGCGGCAACAGCTATCCGCGCGATGACGTCGTCGACGCGCTCGTCGCGGCGGCCAAAGACGACGACAACGAGGACGTCCGCGCCGGCGCGATCGACGCGCTCGATCAGTACGGCCAGGAGGCGCTCGAGCGGTTTATCGGCGAGATTTCGGGCGAAGATATCGACGACGTCGCGGAGTGGAAAAAGGCCCAAATCCTGGCGAACGGGCTAGACGCGGAGCTGCCGGAGCTCCGGATGGCCGCCGCGACCGGGCTCGGTCGAATCGGCGAGACGAACGTCGTGGGAACGCTCGCCGAGCGGATGAGCGACCCCGATCCGCGCGTTCGAAAGCGAATCGCCCGCGCACTCGGTCGAATCGGCGCACCGGAGAGCGTCCCCGTACTCGCCGAGAAACTCCACGAAGATCAGTACGATGTCCGCATTGAGGTCGCCTACGCGCTCGCCGATATCGGCTCGACGAACGCGCTACGGGAGTTGATCGACATCGCCGACGACGAGGACGAAGTGCTTCGACGGATCGCCGTCGACGCACTCGGCCGGCTGGGTAGCGTCGAGGCCGTCGAAATCCTCGCCGAAGCGTTGAGCGACGAGTCCGATGCGGTTCGGCGGACGGCGATGTTCTCGTTGGTCCAGTTGCTCTCGGAGGCGCCGGCCGACGCGAGTCACACGGTTAGGGAGAAGATCGTCGACGAACTCGCCGAAGCCAACGAACGCGAAGCCGTCGAACCGCTCATCGAGATCCTCGATCGAAGTACCGAAACGGCCCAGCGACGCAACGCCGCCTGGCTGCTCGGTCGGATCACGACCGAAGAGTACCGATCGGCGGCCCAAGACGCCTTGATCCAGACCCTCGGCGACGACGACGAGATGACCTCGAAGTTCGCCGCGACCAGTCTCGCGCTGTTAGACGGCGAGGAACTCGAGGGGCGGCTGCTCGAGCTGGTCGAAAACGACCACAAAGACGAGGGGACTCGCTCGAAGGCACTGTTCGTGCTCGGAAAGATCGGCGGCGACAGCGCCCGGGACCGGATCTCGGGGTTCGTCGATCGGACCGAGAGCGACCGGTTGCGCAAACGGGGGTTCTCCGCGCTGTCGAAGTTGGGTGGCGTCGGCGCGCCGAGTGGTGATTTCGCATGAGCAAGTCCGAACAGAAACTGGCCGACGTCACCGGAAAGTTTACGCAGGTGGTTCGTGACGGCCGCAAACTTCAGGATACGAGTTGGTCGAACGGCCGTATTGTCCTCTCGAACAAGCGACTGGTGATCGTCGGCAACGATGGCAAGGAGACGATCCCCCTGTCGAAAATCACCTCGATCAGGGGTCGATACGACGTTAACCAGGCGATCGCGACGGTCTCGAACTACATCAGCGTCAACTACGGCCCGAACGTCTATCTCGTCTCGATGGACGAGGTCGACGAGTTCGAACTGCAGATCCAGAAAGCGATTCTCGACGGCGAGATCGTTCTCGTCCAACACCCTGCCGTCAAAGGCGGCGTCGTCCAGGACACCTCCTGGGAAAAAGCCCGCGTCAAGATCAACCCCGGCGTCGCAAACTTCGCCGTCGAAAGCGGCAGTTTAGTCCAGATCGAAGTCGACGACGTCGGCACCGTCGAAAGCGACGAGCGAACGATCCGCTCGCAGGAACGACCCGTCATCGAGGCCGAACACACCGAGGACGGCTCGAGCGTCCAGACCTACCTCTCGGGATCGAACCAGAACACGGCGATGCTGAAGTCGGTCCTCGACCGCGGCGCGGAGAAAAACGCCTCTCAGATCGATCTCTCCGGCAAAGAAGAGGAAGTGTTGATGGCGATTTACTCCGGCGTTTCGCCGTTCGAGGTTCCCGAGTTCCTCGATATCGACACCGACGAGGTCGAGGAAATCTACGAACGACTCATCGAACTCGATGTCCTGGAGGAAGTCCGCGTCCGTCGGGAAGTCGCATTGAAACCACGCGGGCGAAACATCGCCAGCGAAGCGATGAACAGCAAGTAACTAGCTTTCCTTGAGATAGCTCACGTCGCGCTCGAGTTCGTACCCCTGTGGTACCCCCACGTTCTCGAGACAGTCGTCACAGAGCGGTTTCGCGTAGGACCGATTGTTGGCCTTCCCCAGCACGTTGGCGTCGTCGAGTGAGATAAGTTCGTCACAGCGGCTGCACTCGACCTTGTCGCCGTCGACGATATTCATGTAGCAAGGTATCGTCGAGTAGACGAAATAAGTGTCCCGGCCGTTCTCCAGTGGTGCCGTCCGGCAATATCGACCGAAGCCAGCCGGAATCGACGAGCGTCGCCGCCCACCGAAAAATTACCAGCACGGTTAGCTGTGTCTGACATACGTTTATGTGTGAGCGTACAGGGCTAGAACGTATGTCGAACAATCGCGTCGAGCAACTCGAATCGACGGTTGCGGAACTCGAGTCGACCGTAGAGGGACTGACGGACGAACTCATCGAAGCCAAAGAGCGAATCCGCGTTCTCGAGGCCGAACTCGACGCAGAAACGCCGACCCGCGTGCCCGACCGACGAAGCGACGGCGAGGCCGAGACGGAGGAGTTGACCGCGGAGGCCGAACCCGACGACGTCGCTGCGGCGACGGCCGACGCCGACGAGGAGACGGCGGCCGGCGACGAAGCGGAAGACTCAGGTAGCGACGATATTATTGTCGCATAACTACGCGTTCGCACGATAGCGCCGACCCGGATCGCCCCGTCGTCGGTCGATCCAGACCTGCGTCGCGTCGACGTGGGGACGATCGTCCCGGACAGTGGCGCCGCCCACCGTGGAGGTCTCGAGAAGAGAATGTACATCAAGGCAGTCGTTCTGGACAATTTCAAGAGCTTCGGACGGAAGACGAAGATCCCGTTCTACGAAGATTTCACCGTCGTCACCGGTCCCAACGGCTCCGGCAAGTCGAACATCATCGACGGCGTTCTCTTCGCGCTCGGGCTGGCTCGAACGCGAGGGATTCGCGCGGAGAAACTCACCGATCTCATCTACAACCCCGGCCACGAGGACGGCTCCGCTACGGGCGGACCACGCGAAGCCACCGTCGAGGTCGTACTGGACAACAGCGACGCGACTCTCGAGCGCTCGCAGGTGGTCAACGCCGCCGGGAGCGACGACGTCGGCGACGTCGACGAGATTCGGATTCGTCGCCGCGTCAAAGAAACCGAGGACAACTACTACTCCTACTACTATCTGAACGATCGCTCGGTCAACCTCTCGGACATTCAGGACCTGCTCGCACAGGCCGGGGTCACCCCGGAAGGGTACAACGTCGTCATGCAGGGTGACGTGACCGAGATCATCAACATGACCCCACACGCGCGCCGGGAGATCGTCGACGAAATCGCCGGCGTCGCGGAGTTCGACGCCAAGAAGGAAGACGCCTTCGAGGAACTCGAGGTCGTCGAAGAGCGTATCGACGAGGCCGAACTCCGCATCGAGGAGAAACGCGATCGCTTAGCGCAACTCGAGGACGAGCGCCAGCAGGCTCTGCGGTACCGTCGACTCAAACGCGAGCGAGAGGAGTACGAGGGCTACAAGAAAGCCAGTGAACTCGAGGAGAAACGCGAGGAACGCGAGGCGACCCAGAACCGGGTCGAAGATCTCGAGGACGATCTCGCGGATCTCCAGCGCGAACTCGACGAACGCGAGGGTGCGGTCATGCGCCTTCAGGAGGATCTCGAGGATCTACACGCCGAAATCGAGCGTAAAGGCGAGGACGAACAGCTCCGGATCAAAAGCGAGATCGAGGAGCTCAAAGGCGACATTTCCCGGCTCGAGGACAAGATCGAAGCCAGCGAGGAACAGATCGAGGATGCCGAGTCGACTCGTCGTGAGGCGTTCGTCCAGATCGACCGGAAACAGGAGTCCATCGAGGACCTCGAGGGCGAGATGCGCGAACACAAACTCGAGAAAGCCTCCATCAAGACCGAAATTCAGGAGCGGGAGGCCGAACGCGACGAACTCGAGGCCGAGATCGACGCCGTCGACACCGAGTTCGACGAACTCAAAGCGGAACTGGCCGAGCGCAAGGACGACCTCGAGACGGCAAAGACCGAGCGAAACGATCTCCAGCGCGAGCAGGATCGGTTGCTCGACGAGGCGCGTCGCCGATCGAACGCCATCAGCGAGACGGAGTCGACGATCGAGGACAACCGCGAGCGCCTGCCCGAACTCGAGCAAGAGCGGTCGGACTTAGAACGCGAACTCGAGAAGGCAAAGACAAACCGCGAGAACATCGCCGAGGTCGTCGAGGATCTGAAAGCCGAGAAACAACGCGTCCAGTCGGATATCGACGACGTCGACGACGATCTGCAGGCCAAACAACAGGAGTACGCCGAACTCGAGGCAAACGCCGGCGAGAGCGGTGATTCCTCGTTCGGCCGGGCAGTGACGACGATTCTCAACGGCGGGATCGAGGGCGTCCACGGCGCCGTTGCCCAGCTCGGAACCGTCTCCGGCGAGTACGCCGTCGCCTGTGAAACGGCGGCCGGCGGCCGGCTGGCGAACGTCGTGGTCGACGACGACGTGGTCGGCCAGCAGTGTATCGATTATTTGAAATCCCGGAACGCGGGGCGAGCGACCTTCCTGCCGATGACCGAGATGAGCCAGCGTGGGCTGCCCAACGCACCCACCGATCCGGGTGTCGTCGGCTTCGCCTACGATCTGGTCGAGTTCGACCAGCAGTACGCCGGTATCTTCTCGTACGTGCTGGGCGATACGCTCGTCGTCGAGGACGTGGAGACGGCTCGCTCGTATATGGGCGACTATCGGATGGTCACCCTCGACGGCGACCTGGTCGAAAAGAGCGGCGCGATGACCGGCGGCTCGCGCAAGGGATCGCGCTACTCCTTTACCGGCGGTGGGGAGGGGCAACTCGAGCGCGTCGCCACCCAGATCACGGAGCTCCAGGAGCAACGCGACGCCTTGCGCGACGAGCTTCGTGATGTCGAGCAACGCCTCGACGACGCCCGTGACCGCAAGACAGACGCGGCCGACGAGGTGCGCTCGATCGAGGGCAAACTCGAGGGACTCGAGGACGACCGCGAGACGCTCGAGGCAGACATCGAGACCCTCGAAGCCGAACTCGAGGAGCTTCGCGAGGAACGCGAGTCCGTCGACGAGCGGATGAACGAAATTTCGGCCGAGATCGACGAGCGGACGGCGACGATCGAGGAAATCGAGGCCGACATCGAGGCGCTCGAGTCCGAACTCGCCGACTCGAAGATTCCGGAGCTTACCGACCAGATCGAAGCGCTCGAGGCCGAAATCGACGACCGCGAGGATCGGATCGACGACCTCGACGGGACACTCAACGAACTCTCACTCGAGAAGGAGTACACCGAGGACGCAATCGAGGACCTCCACGACGAGATCGAGACGGCCCAGAACCGCAAGGCCGAACACGAACAGCGAATCGAGGGCTACGAGGAGACGATCGCCGACAAACGCGAGGAACTCGAGGCCAAACACGAGGCCGTCGCCGACCTCGAAGACGAACTCGCCGAGTTGAAAGCCGAGCGCAGCGACTGCAAGGACGAACTGAGCGAGGCGCGGACGAAACGCGACCAGCAGCAAGACCGGGTTAACGCCGTCGAGAGCAAACTCGCGGACAACCGCGAACGCGTCGAGAACCTCGAGTGGGAGATCGAGAGCCTCGAAGCCGACGTCGGCGAGTACGATCCCGAGGACGTCCCCGATCACGAGACCGTCATCGAGATGATCGAGTTCCTGACGGCGGATATGGAGGCGATGGAGCCGGTCAACATGCTCGCGATCGACGAATACGACAAGGTTCGATCCGATCTCGAGGAGCTCGAGGACGGTCGGGCGACCCTCGTCGAGGAAGCCGAGGGGATCCGCGACCGGATCGAGCAGTACGAGACCCAGAAGAAACGGACGTTCATGGACGCCTACGACTCGATCTCCGCACACTTTACGGAGATTTTCGAGCAACTATCGGAGGGAACCGGCACGCTACACCTCGAGAACGAGGACGACCCCTTCGACGGCGGGTTGACGATGAAGGCCCAGCCGGGAGACAAACCCATCCAACGCCTCGACGCGATGTCGGGCGGCGAGAAGTCCCTGACCGCGCTGGCGTTCATCTTCGCGATTCAGCGGCACAACCCGGCGCCGTTCTACGCCTTAGATGAGGTTGACGCCTTTCTCGACGCAGTCAACGCCGAGCGAATCGGCGAAATGGTCGAGCAATTGGCCGACCAGGCTCAGTTCGTCGTCGTCTCCCACCGTTCGGCGATGCTCGATCGCTCCCAGCGGGCCATCGGCGTCACGATGCAACAGGATAACGTCAGCGCCGTCACCGGGATCGACCTGAGCGGCGACGGGAGCGACGAAGCGGAGGTGCCGGTCAGTGACTGACGGCGAGGGGCCACGGGCCTCGGAAGACGGCGAGGGGCCACGGGCCTCGGAAGACGGCGAGGGGCCCAACGATATCCCACTGAACATTGCCGGCCACGAGGACCGCACCCCACCGGGGGACATCGATGCGGACGAGGATGGGACGGACGGTACTGTCCTCGAGTTCTCCGAAACGGAGATAGATGGCGAGAACGCGGGCGCCGACGACGCCACGAACGGCGATGACGACGACGGCGAGCCGGTCGAACTACTCGTCCAGCTAGCGAAAGACGGCGAGATCGATCCCTGGGACATCGATGTCGTTCGGGTGACCGACAAATTCCTCAAAGTACTCGACGACCGGGATTTGCGGACCTCGGGCCGGGCGCTATTCTACGCAAGCGTCCTCCTGCGGATGAAAAGCGACGAACTGTTCGCGCCCGACGAGCCCGAGCAAGAAGACGTACCGCCCTGGGAAGCGCCCTTCGCCGACGACGGGGCGATGGGTGGCGGCGAGGGTGAAGGCGGGCCGTCGCCGGGGTTCGATCCGGTCGAGAACCTCGAGGCGGAGATGGAGCGGCGCCTCGAGCGCAAGCACGCACGGGGCAAGCCCGAGACGCTCGACGAACTCGTCCGAGAGCTTCGAAGCGCAGAGCTCGATACGTGGTGGAAGGAGTCACGCAGTTACGACACCAGTGACTCGCCGAGTGGCTACGATCGCGGCGTCCAGGAGCTGAGCTATCACGCCGAAGATCAGTTCCGGGTCGACGACGAGCCCACGAGCGACGACGTCACGCATACGACCCACGAGGAAGACATCGAGACGGTGATCGACGATGTCGAGAGCGTCCTCAGCGAGCACTACGAGAACGGGCGAGACGAGGTGTTGTACGCCGAAATCGACGACACCGGTGGCTCGCGGGTACTGACGTATCTCGCACTGTTGTTTCTGGCCCACCGCGGGCACATCACGCTCGAGCAGGACGAACTGTTCGGCGATCTCTGGATCCAGCAGGCGACCGTCGAGTCGATGGCCGAAGAAGCGATCGCCGACTAGGCCGACTGTAGCTGCCGTCGGCTGCAGGGGCGCTCCTGTAGTTTCTTTGCCGATCGGCCCCTGGGATCGGGTATGCAGTATCTCGTCGGCACCGACTCGGTGCATACGACGGCGGCAATCTGTGATTATCTCGCAGCGCGAGCAACGGCGACCGACGCGGTGTCGGTCGGTGCGGTTGCCCCGAGCGACGAGCCGACGGTCCGGCGGGACTGTCAGGAGGCGTTGAACGTCGCGACGGTTCGACTGGCGACGGTCGGCGACATCGACACCGTCCTCCGCGAGGGCGACCCCGCGTCGGAACTGCTCGAGGCCGCAGCCGAGATCGAAGCCGACGAACTCGTCGTGGGAGTTGGCGGCGACGCGTGCTCGAGCGAGCGTGGATCGACCGTCAGTGCCGTTCTCGACGGGGCGACGCGACCAGTCGTCGTCGTCCCGCTCTCCGAATTGTAGTTCCCGCTCGAGTCATATAGTGACGATAGCTCGAGGGACGATCGCTACCGGCCGGTCTGCTCCGGGCTCGCGGTGGAGTTAGTGGCAGTTCGATCAGACCGAACGCACAAATTAATAGTTGTATTTAGAGTGGTGTGGATCGGTCGATCGTCGCAGAACATCAGTATATATTATATAATAGTTCAGTATATAGAATCCGTCTGGTAATATTTAATTTATATACTGAAATATGATAGGTCGACTAGGAAAACTAGATACGAAAGAAGTCCTTGCGCATATAATAGCGCATATACATACAAAACCGTTTCGAGTAGTGATGGACTCAAAAACACCAGTTAAATTGTATTATATATGGAATTATAGTATAGAGAAATAATATGTCTTCATGTTTATTTTCGGTGGTGTTTATGCCGTGTACGTGATACCACGACACTCGGGTAAATCGATAGTAGCATTTGAACCGACCATATTTTACAGACATACATTCATAAATAGCCGGCAGAAATCGGGGATGGTAGCTGTTCAACACAGCGGAACGCTACGAGAACATCAAATTCACTTCGATCGTATTCGCCGCCGATAACAGTTGATTCCGAAGTTCGTCGACATCCCACTCGTTCTCGAGGCGGTGTTGGGGCCCGGAAACGGCAATCGCACCGTAGACGGTTTCGTCGTTGTCCATGATCGGGGCACCGATAGCGCTGATCCCTGGAACGTACTCGCTTCGATTGTAGGCGATTCCCGCGTCGCGGATGGACTCGAGTTCCTCGAACAGCGTTTCGCGGTCGGTGATGGTCTCCTCGGTGAAGGCGGGCAGTCCCCAGTCGTCGACGATCCGTTCGACCTTCTCGTCGTCGAAATGCGCCAGCATCACCTTTCCGCCGGCCGAACAGTGCAAATACGTCGGCGTGCCGACGTCGATGTCGGACGTGACCGATCGATTACCGTCGCGGGCCTGGATGATCGTGCCGAGGCCGTGCTGTTCTGTCGAACAGAGAACGCGTTCGCCGGTCCGATCGGAGAGATCGGCGCTGGGCGTTGCAGCGGCCTCGTACAGCGGTTCTGCGTGTTTGACATATTCACCGAACGAGAGGAATCGGAGACTCAATCGGTACTCGTCGCCCTCCTGAACGACGTAACCTTTCGACCGAAGCGTGCGCAGATGTGCGTGGACGGTGCTCTTTGCCAGCCCGGTTCGTTCGGTCACCGCCGTCACACCGGCGCCCTCGGCCCGCCAGAGCGCTTCGAGGACATCGAGTGTTTTTACCACTGCTTCGATTCTGCGGTCCCCCGACGTGCGTTGTGTTTCCATATAACGGTATTCGGCTAACATCGATAAAGTTGTTCCGCTCGATTGAACGCAGTGGGGTCGCCAACGAGTCGGGTACTGCTGGGGAGACGATTCGGCGACACTGTACGCCACACCAATATTTAAGTGGGCAGTTCTGTCATGTAGGTTATGGACTTTAGCGAACCGTCCGAAGCTGTGCAAATCAAAAAAGCACTCGATGATTTCATCGAACAGGAAGTCGCACCACTCGAGAGCGAACACGAGCAGTTTCTCGGAGCCGACTACGAGAAACACATCGTCGACGAGAACCACCGACAGGTGCCCGAATACCGTGAAATCGTCGAGACCATCCGCAAGAAATCCGTCGAAGCGGGCTTCTACGGGATGACGATGCCCGAAGAGGTCGGTGGCGGCGATGTCGATATCCTCACGCGAGCGATCGTCGGCGAACACATGTCGAATCGGCCACCGGGGTTCCACAGCGCGATCTTCGGCGGGGCGGGCGGTCCGACGCCGATCCTGCTCGCGTGTGACGAAGACCAACGCGAGGAGTATCTAGACCCGCTGATGGACGGTGAGATCACGACCTGTTTCGCACTGACCGAGCCGGGCCACGGTAGTGACGCTCATCACATGGATTCACGCGCCGAGAAAGATGGCGACGAGTGGGTCATCAACGGGCAAAAGGTGTACATTACGAACGGTCCGTACGCCGATTTCGCGATGGTCTTTGCCAGAACCAGCGGCGAAGATGGCGACCTCAGCGGCATTACCTGTTTCCTCGTCGACGCGGACAACCCCGGCTTCGAAATCGGGACGATCCACCGAGCGATGGGGATGACGCCGGGAACCCACGCCGAACTGCACTTCGACGACTGTCGCGTGCCGGAAGATCAGGTGCTCGGTGAAGTCGACCGCGGCTTCCAGTCGGCGATGGACTGGATCGGCGGCGGTCGGATCAACATCGCCGCCGGTTCGGTCGGTACCGCCCAGTTCCTGCTGGACATGTCCGTCGAATACGCCCGCAATCGAGAAACGTTCGACACGCCGATCGGCCACCGACAGGGAATCTCCTTCCAACTCGCGGAGCTCGCAACCGATATCGAACAGGTTCGACAGCTCTATCGCTACGCCGCCTGGAAGATGGACAACGGCGAACGCGCCCGCAAAGAAGAGTCGATGGCGAAACTCCGCGGGGCGAAACTCGCCAACGACGCCGCCGATATCGCGATGCAGGTCCACGGCGGTGCCGGCTTCATGAAAGACATGCCGATCGAGCGCAACTACCGCTCGGCACGCGTCTTCCGCATCTTCGAGGGGACCGACGAGATCCAGAAGCGAACGATCGCCCGCGAACTGATCTGATGACGCGTGCCAGCGATGGCTCGAGGGCGGTCCAGCAACACGTCTCGAGGCTCCACTTCGAGATCGAGTGGCCGCCGAAACACGCCGCCGCCTACCTGATCGAGGCGCCGAACCCGATCCTGATCGACGCCGGCGATCCGACCGACAACGCCGCAACGACGATGGGCGACGAGCTTGCCGCTCGCGGCTACGAGCCGGGTGACCTCGAGGCGGTCGTCGTCACCCACCCCCACAGCGACCACATCGGGCAGGTACCGCTCTTCCGAGAGGCTGGCGTTCCCGTTTACGCGGCCCACCCGGTGATCGAGCAACTCGAGCGCGACGTCGACGATCTGGCGGCTGGCGTTCGAGCGGTCGGTCGATCGGCCGGGCTTCACGGCGAGGCGATCGACAAGCAGGTCGATCGGGCACGGGACTCTCTAGAGCGCAACCGACGACTGCTCGCGCCCGACTACGTCGAGGCGTTTTCCTTCGAGGAGCCGCTCGCGGTCGCGGGCCGGGAGTTCGAAGTCATCCACACGCCGGGGCACCAGATCCACCACGCGAGCCTCGAGACGACGATCGACGACGAGCGCGTGCTGTTCAGTGGCGACGTCCTCATCGAGCCGTTCAGGGCCGCAGCGCTCAACGTGGGGCTCGACGACGGCGCCTACGAAGCCGTCGACGATTTCCTGACGTCGATGGATCGGCTCGACGATCGGGCGATCGATCGGGTGTATCCCGGCCACGGTCCGGTGTTCACCGACGCCGACGCCGTCGTTCGGGAGACTCGAAGCGACCTCGAGGAGTTGCTCGCGGAGACGCTCGAGGCCGTCGAGGCAGCCGGACCCGCGACGCCGATCGAACTGACCAAATATCGGATCGGCGAGAGTCGCCATCCCGCAGGGATGCTCGATACGCTGGGCGCGCTCGGGACCCTCGAGCGCCGCGGCCGTGTCGGCTTCGAGCGCCGAGATGGGGCGCGATACTATCGATCGACGTGAGCCTCGACCGACGACACCGAGGACGATCAGACGACTCGATTCTCGAGGTCGTCGCCGGAACGGAATCGGTCGTAGTTGCGAAGAAAGATGTCGGCACAGCGCTCCCAGTAGTGGGGCGTCACGCCGGCAACGTGTGGGGTGAGCAAGACGTCGTCACGGTCCCACAGCGGTGATTCGTCGGGAAGGGGCTCCTCCTCGAAGACGTCCAGCGCAGCGCCGCGAAGCCCGTCGTCCTCGAGTGCGGTCACGAGTGCGGACTGGTCGACGATCTCGCCCCGTGCGATGTTGACCAGGACGGCGTCGTCGGGGAGCGTCGCGAGCGCTTCGGCGTCGATGAGGCCGCGGGTTTCCTCGGTGAGCGGACAGGCGAGGACGAGGTAGTCGCTATCGCCGAGGACAACCTCGAGCTCGTCGGGGCTGTAGACGGCGTCGAGACTCTCGGGGGCGTCGGTTGGATCTCGCTTGGTCCCGATAATCCGCGAACCAAACGACTGACAGTAGTCGGCAACCTGCGAGCCGATCGCTCCGGTGCCGACGATGCCGACGGTTCGATCGCCGAGTTCGCCGGCGAAGTACCGATCCCACTCGCGGTCACGTTGCTGGCTGCGAGCGCGGTTGAACCGGCGTTCGAAATACAGCAGCCCGGTGAGGACGTGCTGGCCGATCGGTTTGGCGTGAACGCCCGATGCAGACGTCAGCATCACGTCACGGTCGGCCAACGCCTCGTGATCGTACGCGTCCGTACCGGCACTGAGTGCCTGGACCCAGCGGAGTCCCTCGGCGGCCTCGAGCGCCTCGGGCGGCAGTCGATGGGTCACAGCGATATCAACCTCGTCGACGAGCTCGAGGAATCGCTCCTCGTCGGTGACGTGCTCGATCTCAAGGTCGGGTCGGCGCTGCTCGATCGCCTCGACGAGCGGCGGGCCGCCCCCCTCGAGGACGTACGGTGTGACGACGATCGTTTCATCGGTTGGCATGACTCGCGGTAGGACCAACCGATACAAAGAAGCTGCGGCTCTCGTGCCCGTCACGACCTGTGGGACGCCAATCCACGACAGGCGACTGCCAACCGGGTACTCGGCTACGGCTGTCGGACGGCAGTCAGTGAAAATGAGGTTTCGAATTCACGGCCGTCGCCCTTGGGACGGCCGCAGGAGCGCGACCGATCGTCGACTCGTTCCGTCCGGCAGTATGACTGTAATTCCCCCCATCCGCGACGGGTTTCCATACACTTTTGAAGATATCAGCCAAACCGGGCGATATGACCTCCGACCTCGTGTCGCCGACCGGTCGCTTGCCCCTCGACGCGGCCAGTGCTGGCGACCACGCTGTGTGCCGGCACCACCCCGACCGCCGGCCGAGACGTGATCCACGTTTCGCTACGGGTTCCGACCGTGCGCCCACCCGCGGGCGAATCATGCAGACGGTAGTCGACAGCGAACCGTGATCGCCATCGTCTCCGTTCCCACCGGGCGACGGCACCGACGGAGCGATCGACTACCGGTCACCGACCAGTCAGTACTGGCTCGTCGTCTCTCGAGTCGAACCGACAGCTCCTCGAGCGCGGGCGTACTCGGACAGGTATGAGCGAGGAAGACTCGAGCGCGGCCCAGGAGACGTTTTCCCGCCGTGAGATCAGGACCGTCGCCCTCGCGATCATCGCGGGCGTCTTCTTCGGCGGTATCGCAACCGGCGTTGCCTTCCCGACCCTGCCCTTGCTCGACGAGACGCTTGTGATCAGTGCGGTGATGTTGAGTCTCATCCTCTCGGCGAACCGTATCTCGCGGCTGTTTATGAACACGCCCGCGGGAACTATCATCGACCGCGTCGGGACCCGGGTGCCGATGATCATCGGCCTCTACACGCAGGCGCTTGCCCCCTTCGGCTACGTCGTCGGCCTCTACACACCGTCGTACATCCTCGGCACGGTCCCGATCCTGGGTGAGGTGTCGCTTCCCGGCCTCGTCTTCGTCCTCTCGAGGTTCGTCTGGGGGATCGGGAGCGCGTTCGTCTTCCTGGGTGCGTTCGCGACGATCACGTACGTGACGACGACGGCCAACCGCGGCCAGTGGGTCGGGTACATGCGCGGCGGCCAGTCGCTTGGTTTTCCGACGGGGTTGGTCGTCGGCGGCGTGTTGACCGACATCGCCAGTATGGAGGTTGCGTTTCTGGTCGCCGGCGTGCTCGCGCTCGCCGCCGGCACTATCGCCGCGATCGTTCTGCCCGACGTACACAGCGGCGCAGACGAGCGTTCGGCGAGGCTTCGGGATATCCCCGCCCTCGTCCGCAGCCGCCCACCCGTGGCGTTGATCGGCTTCGGAAACTTCACCGTTCGATTCCTCTGGGGCGGCATCATCCTCTCGACGCTGGCGCGATACGCGTCGGTCCACGAGATGGAACTGACGGTCCTCGGTGCGGCGGGTATCAGCGGCATCGTCATGGGACTGGGTGTGGTGACGATGGGTGGGACGACGGTGCTGACCGGCTGGCTCTCGGATCGTCTTCAGGACCGCTCGATACTGACGCTGCCAGCCTTTTGCTCGATGTGTCTCGGATTCCTGATCATCGCGTACGTCCCGACGATCGAAGCGTTGCTCGTCGCCATCGTCCTCATCGGTGCGGGACTAGGCGCGGCAGCGCCCGCAATGCTTGCGATTCTCGGCGACGTCACACCAGGAGACGAACTCGGTCGCATGGGAAGTGTGTACAACGTGATGGGTGACATCGGCCTGAGCCTCGGTCCGCTCGTCGCGATTCCGGCTGTCGATCTCTGGTTTGGTTATCAGTTGACCTACGTCCTCTGTGCCGCCCTCGTCTTGAGCTGTCTGATACTCGTATCTGTGCCGCTGTTGCGCAATCCCGAGATCACGACGGGAACGATCGACGCCGATTGAGACGCGCTGTCGGAACGTTTTCCCGGCGAAACCGCTACCGTCCCGATTGCGCCAGTAACGACCGACAGCAAACCGTATGAAACCGCCTGCTGTCCGTCTGAGATAGTCGTTTCGAACGGCCGGTTCTGATTACCCTCGCTCGCTCGAGAGCCGAGACCACAGCGACCAGCCGTGTTTTCCTCGTAATCACCCGACAGCAACGAAACTGTTAACAAATATGCCGTGTATTGTCATCCCATGGCAATCGACACGGAGCCAGTTGATCGGTCCCGTCGGTTCTTCGAAGACGGGTTCTCGATCGGCCGATTCGAGATCACCTCCGACGACTTCTGGGGGTGGTTGACGATCTTACCGGTGTTGGCGTTGTACACGCTTATCGCGCTCATCCCGATCGGGTTCGCGATCCTCGCTTCACTACACAACGTGCCGCTGTTGAATCCTGAGTGGGAGTTCGTCGGACTCAGCAACTACGTTGAGGTCTTCCAGCTCGATCGGTTCTGGGGCTCGATGTGGCGCGGTGGGGTGTTCATGGTCGGCTCGACGATCATCCAGTTGGCCGTCGGCGTCTGGATGGCACTGGTAATCAACAAGCTCACGCGGGGTAGTCGGCTCCTGAGCACGCTCGTGTTTACGTCCTACCTCATCCCGACGATCATCGTGACGATGATGTTCCTGTTCATGCTCGATCCGTACGACGGCGTGTTACACGCCGCTGGCGTGCGACTGGGGATCTGGGAAGGGTTCCTGCTTGGCAACACCAGCCTCTCGATGGGAGCAGTCATCCTCATCAGTAGCTGGAAGTTCTCGGCGTTCGTGACGCTGTTTACCCTCGCACAGCTGCAGTCGATCCCCGACCGCTTCTACGAGGCTGCGAAAGTCAGCGGTGCGACGACCTGGGAGATGTTTCGTGACATTACGCTCCCGCGGATCTTCGGTGCGATCCTGGTGGTGATCTTCCTGCGTGCCGTGTTCATGTTCAACAAGTACGACATCATCTGGCAACTCACCCAGGGCGGTCCCGGGAGCGCGACGACGACGATGCCGATCCTCGCCTACACGGAGACGTTCGACGCCAACGCCTACGGACTCGGGAACGCAGTCGCGATCGTGATGTTCCTGTTCTTGCTCGTCAGCGGTATTCTTTACCTGAAGTACGCGAACCCAAGCCAGGAGGTCCAAACATGAGTACCGAACGCGATTCCGACACGTTCGGCCGGTCGTTTCGCATCTCACACACCTACCGCAGCGTCGCCTACAAACTCGGGCTCTACGGCAGCGCAGCCGTCCTTGTGGCGATTCTCGGATTCCCCATCTACTGGATGGCCCAGAACGCGTTCAAGACCCGACTCGGCATTCAGGAAGGGATCACGTTTCTCCCGTCGGCGGAGACCTTCACCGTCGAACAGTTCGAGATCATCTTCAATCCGACCGTCGGACGGTACCTCCTGAACAGTTTCATCGTCACCGCAGGCGTCGTCATCACCGTCATCGTCGTCTCGTTGATCGCCGGCTACGGGCTCGCGCGCTTCGACTACAAACACAAGGTCAAGACGGCCCGATTCTTGCTCCTTGGCTACATGTTCAGCCCGATCGTGCTCGCGATCCCGCTGTATCTCATCTGGGATACCCTCGGACTGCTCAACCGATACGTCGGGCTCATCCTCGCACTGAGTGCCGTCTCGATGCCCTTCGCAGTCTGGCTCATGTGGAAGTACATCCAGACCATCCCCGAATCGATGGAGGAGTCCGCCTGGGTCGCCGGCGCCTCGAGATGGCGCGGGTTCCGGGACGTGATCGTTCCCCAGACCAAGCCCGCGATGATCGCGAACTCGGTGTTCGCGTTCGCCATCGCATGGGGTGACTTCACCTTCGCACACATCCTCATGCCGGACAACGAGGCGACGACGTTTCCACCGGGTATCTTCCGGCTCTTTCACTCCTCGTGGGAGACCGGCTGGGCAGAGTTTATGGCGGTGAGCCTGCTGGTGTCGCTGCCGCCGCTTCTGTTTGCGTTCTTCCTCCAGTCGTATCTCCTGCAAGGGTTCAAGATTCGAGCACTCTAAGGAGAATAGTTAACTAATATCATACCAACACAATACAATACGAATCATGGTCGACGTTACAATCGAAAACCTGACGAAAGAGTTCGGACAGCTCGTGGCAGTCGACGACTTCTCCCTGACGATCGAAGACGGGGAGTTCATCACCCTCGTGGGTCCCTCCGGCTGTGGCAAGACGACGACACTGCGGTGTGTCGCCGGCCTGGAGAGCTCCACCTCCGGCCAGATCAAATTTGGCGATCACGACGTGACCGACTACCCGGTCCAGCAGCGAGGGATCGCCTTACTGTTCCAGGACATCGCACTCTACCCGCACATGTCGGTCCGGGAAAACATGGCGTATCCGCTGAAACTCGAGGGCGCGAGCAAAGAGAAACGAAACGACCGCGTCCGAGAAGCCGCGGAGATGTTACAGATTACCGATCAACTCGATAAGTACCCAAACGAGCTCTCGGGCGGCCAACAACAACGCGTCGCGCTCGGCCGATCGATCGTCCGCCAGCCGACAATGTTCCTGTTCGACGAACCGATGAGCGACTTAGACGCGAAGCTCAAACACGAACTGCGGCCGCTGTTTGCAGAGGTCACCGAGAAGGTCGGCTGTCCGACGATGTACGTGACCCACGATCAGGAGGAGGCGATGACGATGAGCGATCGGATCGCCGTGATGAACGACGGCGAACTCGAGCAGGTCGGGACTCCGAACGAGGTATATAACGAACCGGAAACGGCGTTCGTCGGCGAGTTTATCGGCCGACCGAACATGGAGTTTTTCGACGCGTCGGTCTCGCGGCGAAACGGCTCGCTGGACATCGACATCGGCGATGCAACCTACGAAATCGGGGCGAACCAGGCGCTCGACCAGTACGACGGGGGCAACGTCCGTATCGGCATCCGTCCACAGGACATCACGGTCGTCGAGGACCCGGACGACGGGCTTACCGCCGACCACGTCTTCGACGAAACGCTCGGCGACCAGACTCACAGCCAGTTCGAGACGCCGCTTGGACGGATTACCGTCGTGACGCCACCACAGTTCAGAGGGAACGAATCACAGTACGGCCTCCAGCTCGAGCCCGACTACATGAAAACGTTCGATCCCGACAGCGGACTCCGCGTCGATTAACCGGCAAGGTAGACGGTATCTTTATAATGGTTGTTAACATTGTACGTGGTATATGTCAGAAAGAGACATACATAGGCGGACGGTACTCGGTGGTATCGGTGCAGGGGCGGCCGGAATGGCCGCAGGGTGTTTGGGAGGTGGCGACGACGAAGACGGCGAACTTCACATTCTGACCGATTTCTCGGGTGATCAGTGGGAGGCATACTGGGAAGAAGATCTCATTCCGAGTTTCGAAGAGCAGACCGAGGTCGAGATCAATCTGGAGTACGCCGGCTTTCAGGGGACGGGCGAACAGCGACTGGCAACGCTACTGCAGTCGGGCGAACCGCCGGAGTTCTACCACGCGACGACCTCCGAATTCGGCGACCTGATCAACCAGGGACTGACGCGACAGGTCGACGATATTGTCGACGATCTCGAGGCAGAATGGGGTGATGCGCTGTACAAGTACACCTTACAGCCGATGACCGGCGACCGCGACGACGAAACTCACTCGATCCCCCACGGCGTCTACGTCGGCGGCTGTTTCAACTATCGGTCGGACGTCTACGAGGCGCTGGATCTCGAGGTACCCGAGACGTGGGAGGAACTGGTCGAAAACGCCCGCATCATCGACGAGTCAGACGAATTCGAGGAGATGCGTGGCTTCGGGCTGCCCGCGGTTCCTCAGGGCAAGTCCGCGTCGGACTTCGCGAACTGGTTGTACAACTCCGGCGGTGACGTCTGGCAGGAAAACGGCGGCGAGATCGAACTCTGGTTCGACGAGGAACACGTCATGCCGATCCTCGATACGCTGCAGGAGTTGGCCCAGTATTCGCCCGACCCCTCGAGCGTCGACTGGGGATCGACGATCGAGTACTGGATCGCCGGCCGGTTCGGACAATGTTTCATGAACAACGCCTGGCTCTGTGGCCCATCGTTTTTCGCCGGTGCCGAAGAAGTCGCGCTCAACACCGATCAGGCACTGATTCCGACCCGGGAAGGCGCCGATCCGGTTACGCGCGGGTGGGTCCTCGTCAACGGGACGCCGATCATCGACGGCTCGAGCAACCCCGACACCGCAGGGGAGTTCAAACGCTACATGTACGGGCCCGAGCGACACGTCGAAGTCAGTCTCATCGAGCCGATGCGATTTATTCCACCATACGAGGAAATCATCGAGACCGACGCCTACCAGAACGCCGAAATCTTCCAGGTCGCAGACGGCGCGTTCCTCGAGAAGAACCAGTTCATCATGGACGAAATCGTTCCCGAACTCGACAGTCCCGAGCTTCCCTCGACGCCGGAAACGTTGCAAGTCGGCACCTTCGACATCCCCGGCGAGTTGACAAACCGCGTGATAGTCGACGAGCAAGATCCGGAAGACGCCTACGAGTGGGCCGTCAACGAGTACGAACAGCGCTACCAAGATGCCCAAGACGACGCGAACTACTAACCGTCGCGTTGGCTCGCGGATCGGTCGTCGTCCGACCGAAACGGCGTCTCGGCGTCGAACAACGAGGGTGCATCGGTCTCGGGGCGGACAACGACGGTCGCGGCGAGTCGATCGCCCAGTCGACGGCCGTCGCCCGACCGTCTCGCCAGCACCCAACCGAGCAGATACCCGATCGGCAGCCAATCGACGTAACGCAGTCCGTTGCGGATCGCTGCTCCCCGAACGGTGAGGTCGGTTCCGTCGTCGGTGACCACGAGCAGATCCATCCGTTTTTTCCCCGGCGTCCGAGCGAGTTTCCACTCGAACAGAAACGTATAGAGCAGATAGACCGGGACGAGCCCGACGATACTCAACAGGAACGCCTGGCCAGGTTCCGCGAGGAAGAACTCCAAAAAGACGACCATCAACACGGCCAGGATCGCCGTCTCGACGACGAGATAACAGATCAGCAGGTCGATCACCGCGGCGATCGCTCGCCGGCCCAACAGTGCGGGCGAGGCCGACTCGAGGTCGGGTTGCGGTCGTCGACTCGTCGGAATCCAGTCTAGCATGTCAACTTACTCCTCCGCGGGCGACGGCTCGGTTTCGCCGTCGTCGAGCTCGCCGGAACCGTCGGCATCGCTCCTCGAGTCGGTGGCACGCGACCCGGATTCCGCGCGTTCTTCCTCGTAGTCGTGCAGCGATTGCATCCGTTCCCGAAGGTCGACGTCCTTGTGCGTTCCCAGCCAGCGGACGCGGTACCGATAGGCGGGATAGGCGAGGAGCATCCAGCCGAAGATGATCGCGAGTACCCAGCCGAGCTCAAGCGAGACGCCGGCCAGAAAGACTGTCGCGACGAGTGCGCTGGCGATGGCGACGAACTTCAAGACTGGACGCGGTAGTTTGTAGATCGAGTACTCGTAGCGACGTTCGAACCGTTTTGGCAGGTTCCACAGCGCGACCGAACTGATGATCGCACCGATCAGCGAGGTGATCGACAGCACCGCCGCCATGATGACAGGCGTCGTCTGGCTCATCGGCACCACCATGAGCAACGCGGGAATCGCAAGCAGCAAGATCGCACGGTAGGGCGTCTCGTAGTCGGGATGGAGCTTCGCGAAGTAGAGGGGAATCGCCTCGTCACGGGCGGCACGCATCAACTGTCGCGAGTAGGCCGTATAGAGCGTGTTGATCGAGGTAAACGCCCCGACGACGGCCGCCGCCGCGACGAGGTAGGCACCCCACCACGGCAGGAACTCGAAGGCGGCCATCGCGACGCCGGCGTCCCGGTTCTCGACGTAAAACTCCGTCGGGACGACGCCCATCGCGACGACGACCAGCGTGACCATGAGTCCGATCGAGATTACCGCGCTCAAGCCAAGCACCCGGGGAATGTTCTCGACCGGGTTCTCGAGTTCCTCACCGAGGTCGGTCGCGAGGTTGAAGCCGTGCATCGCGATCGACAGCGAGATGATCGCGACGAAGAAGGGGCCAACGCCAGCGTCGAACATTCCGGTGTAGTTTGCGGCGTCGATATAGAACGAGCCGGGGACGATAAACAGCACCATCCCGCCGATGATGATCGCGACGAGGATCATCTGTACCTGTGCGACGATCCGGATACCGAGTACGTTCAAGACGATGAACGGAATCATCACGGCGTACATCAGCGCCCACATCGGAATCCAGTCGAACGTCGGGAAAAAGCGCATAAATTCGGCGAAGCCGAAGGCGAGATAGAGTTGGCCGAGCCAGATCGATGGGATGACGAGCCAGGGCAACAGGAAGCCAAAGAACGGACTGATGAGACGCGAGCCGTAGACGTAGCTCCCGCCGGCAGCCGGCATCGCACCGCCGACCTGCAGCGTACTGAGGATGCTGAACGTGACCGGCAACACCACGAGAACCATTGCGATAGCGACTTCGGGACCGAGCCCGTCGTCGGCGATGAGATGTGCCGGCAACAGAAACGCCGTCATCGCGATCACGTTGCCGACCAGTAACAGCGTCCCGCCGAACAGCCCGATCTTCTGGTCGATAACGCTGAACTCCGCATCGGCCATCTCACTTACCCCCGCTCGCGAACGGACGCCCTCGTGGCGGGAGGTGCCACCCGACGACGTCCCTCCTCGAGCCCCTGGTGATCGCCAGCAGTTGCTTGGCTCGAGTCATACACAGACGACGCCGTTCGTGTGACGTAAATCTAGCGGGTGGTTCACACGGCCACCGGTACCACTGACCGTAGGCGATGGGTCGGACCACACTCGTCGGAGCGACGCCGAATGGCATCTGCATCGCGTTCACGTGTAGGCCTGCAGATCCGTGAGTTCGTAGCCCACGACCAGTTTCTGAATCTCGGTCGTCCCATCGGGAATCGTCATCGTCCGAGCGTCGCGATAGTAGCGCTCGAGGGGGTAGTCCTTCGAAAGCCCGTTACCCCCGTAAACCTGCAGAGCGTCGTCGGTCACCTCGACGGCCGTCTCGCAGACCCACCCCTTCGAGAGCGAGGAGAGCATCCGGGCCTCGGGGTCGCCCGCAGCGATCTTCTGGGCCGTGTGTCGGGTCAGCAGTCGCCCCGTCTCGAGGCCGGCACGAATGTTGTAGAGTTTCTCCTGAACGAGTTGGTGTTGGCCGATCGGCTGGTCGAAGACCTCGCGGTCGGTCGCATACTCCAGTGCGGCCTCGTAGGCGGCCTGCATGATACCGACCGAGATTGCGGCCATCCCGTTTCGCATCGAAGCGAACATCGTGTTCAACGGATTGGCGCCGGCGCCGCCGCCGGTGGCAAACGACGACTCGTTGGGATCCATCCGACCGTCGCTCATCGCTTCCATCACCGCCCGCGAGAGTTTGTTCTCCTGGGGCACGCGGCAGTCGTCGAAGAACAGTTGGCCCGTCGGCGACCCCGTCCAGCCCAGCTTCTCGAGTTTGCGGGTATCGAAGCCGGCGGTCTTCTGGTCGACGAGGAACATGTCCCGCTGGTCGGCTTCGTCGTCCCAGGCGACGACGAGCGCGATATCGGCGATGGGTGCGTTCGAGACCCACGTTTTCTCGCCGTTGATGACGTATTCGTCGCCGTCTTTGACGGCGGTCGTGTTTGGTACCTTCGTGTCCGATCCGCCTTCGGGTTCGGTGATAGCGAAACAGCCGACGAGCCGGTCGGTTTCGAACTCCTCGGCGTAGGCCTCGCGCGTGCCTTCCGAGAAAATCTCGAACATCGTCACCGGCAGCGACATCCCCATCGTCACCTGCAGGCTCGGCCAGACCCGTGAGACCTCCTCGCTGACGATCGTGCTCGCCAGCGGATCGTCGAAGCGCTCCTCGGCGTAGGGGCCGACATCGATCTCGGCCATTTTCTGCATATAGTCGATCGCGTCCTCCTTGGAGAGCGCCTCGCGGTCTACCTCGGGGAGGTCCGGTGCGATCTCCTCGTCCATAAATTCCCGAACCGAATCGCGGATCATCTGTTGTTCATCGGTAAGCATCATCGCGTATCACGTGGTGTCGTAACGTGTATGTCATTCTATATACTGTTAAATGTTACCGTAGATACCAAAGCGACGTGACACCGACAACCTGGCCGGTGATCTATTCGGTGTGACCGGAGGCCAAAAATGCCACCAGCGACGCGACATCGTGTTCGTCTCTTCGGCCCGCCCCTCTCATACGGTTTCCTGTAGTCAATTACCGCCGATCGCCGACCCCGTTCTGGCGGTCGACGGTAAATAGTGATAGTAATCCATATCAGCTGGGCAGTTCGCCAGCGTCCTGCAGTCCGTCGACGATGTCGTCGGCGATTTCTTCAGGCGCGTCGTATGGAAATCGATCTCCAGTATCGCTGCCGTCGGAAGCGTTCTGGAGTTCCATAACCGACATCGAGAAGTCGCCCGATTCGAACGTCGTTGCCGGGCCGTTCGGTAACGCCGGCAGGAGTTCCATCGGGTTGGAAACGGGGTAGTCCGCACCCTCGAAGGCATCGATTAGCTGTTCGCGGATCGCTTCGGGATCTGGTTCGGACATGGTACGTCTCTCGACAACAACAGCCAATTATATAATAGTTTCCAGCGGCGTGACACGCCGTTGGTTTTCGCCCACTGGAGTTATGACCGGCCGAGCGTCGATTACTCCTCGAGCGTCGCCGTTGCCGTGCCAGTCAGGAGCGTCTCGCCGGCGGCGGTCGCGGCCTCGAGGGTAACCTCGACGGTTCCCGCGTCCGAGATGTCGGTGATCTCGCCGGTCGCGACGATGGTATCGCCCGGGAAGACCTGCGACTGGAAACGAACGCTAAAGGAGTCGATATCGGCGAGGGCAAACCAGTCGGTCGCGACGCGGGAGGCGACGCCGGCGGTGAACATCCCCTGGCCGAAGACGCTCGGATTGCCCGCATCGCGGGCGTAGGGTTCGTCGTAGTGGATCGGATTGAAGTCCCCGCTCGCGCCCGCGTACTTGACGAAATGTTTCCGTTCCAGATCCTCGACGACGACCGTCGGGCCGGTGTCACCGACCGATGCGTCCGCGAGCGACTGGAGGGTCTCGACGGACTCGGCGTCCGGAGCCGAGACATCGCTTGCACCATCGTCGTCATCGCTTGCTGGCGCGTCGTCGTCGCCGTTGTCGACTGCGCCTTCCGTTTCGATCACGGTCGAGCGATCCGTCAGAACGAGTTCGTCGTTCTGGTCGCGGTAGGTCGTCTCGTAGATGGCGAACGTCATCGTTCCGGCGCGACCGCCGTCGCGCTGGTAGACGTCGGAAAGCGTCGTCGTCCCCGTCAGAACGTCGCCGACCGTCAGTGGCCGTTCGAACTCGTAGGTCTGTTCGCCGTGGAGGACATACTCCGGCTGAAAGCCCAGGTCGAAACCGTAGCCACCCTGGTCGTGAGCCTGATACCGCGGGAAGCGACTGACTCGAGCGTAGGTAAGGGGCGCAGGAACGTCCTCAAGACCGGCCGCCCGAGCGGCTTCGGCGTCCCGAAACGCCGGGAGCGGATCCGTGATCGATCGGGCGAACTCCTCGACCTTGCCGGGTTCGATCCGGAAGCCCTCGACCGTGACGCGTGATTCGCCGATACGTTCTTCTAACTCCTCGATGGGGTCAGTTGGCACGGGACTCACCTCGGTGTCCGATGGGAGTGTCGATCGTCGTCTCCGTCGCTGTCGACAGACACCGCGTGTGGGTCCGTCCGCCCGTCCGTCCAGAGTGGTTCGGTACCATTTGCAGTACGGTTTCGAGAGCGTCGTCATAATTGTGTTTGTCGCGGAAGCGCTATCAATCAGTTCGCCGACGGTTCAGTGTGAACTGGTGCCAGTATCCATATGTTTTTGAGGCGGACCGAGAAACGAGGTGACATATGGATCGCGAGATCGTGCCAGCCGCGACGCTGCTGGAATCACCCTACGACGGAAACATCGCCCACTTCCTCGAGCGGACCGTGACCAACTATGCCGACGAGACGGCGATCGAACACGCCGGCGACCGAGTCACCTACCGCGAACTCGACGCGCTCGTCGATCGGTACGCCCGCGGACTTCGGGCGTCGGGACTCGAGGCGAACGACCGGGCCTGCGTCTACATCCCCAACAGTATCGACTTCTGTGCGGTTATCTGGGCCTGTTGCCGGGCCGGCGTCGTCGCGAGTCCGTTGAATCCCGCCTATCGACGCCGCGAGATCGAGTACCAGGTCGACGACGCCGACGCCGACGCGATTGTCGTCGCCGGCGACCCCGACGACCACGTCACGACGGCCCTCGAGCCGTTGGACGCAGAGATTCTGTCGACCGCCGAGTCCGACGTCGATAACACCTCGTGGGCGTCATTACCGGCTCGGGCCGACGCGTTCGAGCAGGACGCCGACGGCGCGTTCCCCGTCGAGCGGGGGGACGACGACGTTTTCCTCCAGCCCTACACCTCCGGGACGACGGGCGATCCGAAGGGCGTCTTACTAACCCACCGCAACTTCCGGGTCCAGATCGCCAACAGCGTCTCGAGCTACACCGCGAGCCCGATCCAGGGCGACGGATTGATTATCCTCCCGATGTACCACCTCACCGGCTTGCTCCACATGCTGACGGCGCTGTCGGCCGGTCGAACCCTCCACCTGCTCCGTCCGGACCAGTGGGATCCCGAGCGGGTGCTGCAGGCGCTCGAGGAGCACGACGTTCCGGCGTTCGTCGGCGTCGCGACCATGTTCAACGACCTGCTCGACGCCTACGACCCGGACGAGTACGACCTCGAGAGCCTCGAGCGCGCCGGACAGGGCGGGGACAAGCTTCCGAAGGCGGTGCAAGCGGAGTTCGAGGAGCAGTTCGGGGTTACGCTCTCGGAGGGGTACGGTCTGACCGAGACGACCGCGGCGACCCACACGCTCCGTCAGTCGACGCTCGGTCACCGGGCGGGGAGCATCGGTCAGCCGGTCGGCCACACCCGTTCGAAGATCGTCGACGAGACCGGCGACGAACTGCCGGCAGGCGAGGAAGGCGAGTTGCTCGTCCAGGGCCCACAGGTCATGAAGGGATACTACAACCTCCCCGAGGCCAACGAGAAAGCGTTCACCGACGACGGCTACCTCCGCACCGGCGATATCGCCTGGCGAGACGAGGACAACTACCACTACATCGTCGGCCGCGAAAAGGAGATGATCCTCACCGCGGGCTACAACGTCTACCCACGCGAGATCGAGAACGCGCTCTACGACCACCCCGATGTCCTCGAGGCGGCGGTCTTTGGCGTTCCCGACGAGCGCCGTGGCGAGACGGTTGCCGCAGCCGTGACGACGACCGACGATGCGACGGTCACGACCGACGATCTCGAGGAGTACGTGCTCGGCGAACTCGCGCCCTACAAGCATCCGCGATACGTCGAGATCCGCGAAGAGCTGCCGAAAACGGGCAGCGGCAAGGTCCAGAAGCCGGTGTTACGCGAGGAGTTTTCGGAGACGTACGTCAACGAGTAACCCAACCGAAACTATTATCCTCACACATGTGTGTCGTGAACCCATGGCACAGCAGTCAGTAGCCGTCGTCGGCGGCGGCATCATGGGTAGTGGCATCGCGCAGGTACTCGCACGCAACGGCTACGAGGTTCGCGTTCGCGAAATCAACGACGAACTGGCCGAGGCAGCACGGGATCGACTCGTCTCGGGCAACTACGGCCTCGACGACGCCGTCGAGGGCGGCTATCTCAGTACGGACGAGAAACAGGCAGTGCTCGACCGACTGACGTTTACGACCGACCTCGAGGCGGCGACGACGGGTACCGACTTCGTTATCGAGGCGGTCACGGAAGATTTGGCGATCAAAGGAAAGGTGTTTCGCGACCTCGACGACGTGACCGACGAGCAGCCGCTGTATTCGAACACGAGCGGGTTCTCGGTGACGGCGATCGCCAACGCCGTTTCTGACCCCTCCCGCGTCGCGGTGACACACTTCTTCAATCCGGTGCCGGTGATGTCGATGGTCGAAATCGTCGAAGCGCCCGAAACCGACGACGCCGTCGTCGAACGCGCCGAGGAACTCGTCGAGGAACTCGGCAAGACCAGCGTCACGATTTCGGACGATCCCGGCTCCTACGGCTTCATCGCCAACCGCTGTTACGCGGCCATGCGCGAGGAGGCCCAGAGACTCGTCGACGACGGAATCGCTACCGAGCAGCAAGTCGACACGGCCCTCGAAGAGGGATACAACCTCCCCGTCGGTCCGTTCTCGCTACGTGGCATCGGCGAGGAGTGGGACTGATACGGATTGCTGTAACGATTTACCGGCGAAACCGCAGACGGGTCGCGGTTTCGGCGGTAACGACTTACAGTAAACCGTATGAGACGGTCTGTTGTAGCCAATTCCGGCGCGACCGCAAGATCGATCCTGCGGTCGCACCGGGTCATCGGTACAGCAAACCATAGAAGACGGTCGCCGTTTTTCTGCGAGGTCAATATTTATCACGGTCGCCGAGCAACGGTTCGGCGTGTCACGGACGACTCGGCCGGATGGCGCTACCGGCGACTCGGGGGTACGACGCCTCGAGTTCTCTATGGAGTGGCCGCCAAATCATACAGTCGCGTACCTGGTCGACGGCGACGAGCCGCTGCTCGTCGACGCCGGCATGTACGGCAACAGAGGACAGGAGGAACTGCTTGCGGGACTCGAAGCCTGCGGATATCGCCCGGCAGATATCGAGCACCTGCTCGTGACCCACACCCACGTCGACCACGTCGGCCAAGTCCGGACAGTCCTCGAAGCGGGTGATCCAACCGTCTACGCGCCCACGCGAGTGCGCAAGTGCTTCGACCGCGAGCTCGGGGCCGTCGCAACCGAGATCGAACGAAACCTCGCCGAAGCCGGCCTCGAGTCCGAGGCGCTCGAGACCGCCGTCGACCGATTTTGCGAGATCAAAGGCGACATGCGAACCGCGCTCCCGCTCGAGTGTGTCGATGTCTGGATCGACGCGGGCGAGCGCGTCGACATTGCCGGCCGCGAATTCGAACCGATCTACGCGCCCGGTCACCACGTCACCCACTGTTGCTACGGGACGACCCTCGGCGAGGACGACGTCGTCTTCGCCGGCGACATGGCGATCGAACCGTTTCGCGCAGCCGCGATCCACTCGAACTTCGACGATCACGTCTCCGACGGAATCGACGCCTATTTCGACGCCCTCGACCGACTCGAGGCGTATTCCTTCGATCGGGTCTATCCCGGTCACGGGCCGGTCCACGAGCGGTACGCCGAGGCGATCACGGACGCACAAACCGATCTCGAGGCCCGACTCAAGACCTGTGTCGACAATCTCGAGGCGTGTACCGCCGACGGAGACGCCGCGACGGCGATGGAGCTCGACGCCGAACGAGTCGACGAGCGTCCCGACCAAGTGCAACAGCTGCGTGAAATCGTCGCGATACTCGCCACGCTCGAGCGTCGCGGCCGCGTTCGGTCGTCCCTCGAGGACGGTGTTCGATTCTACGAACCCGTCTGATACGGCCTGCGCCGTCTGATACGGCCTGCGATAACGTTTTACCGGCGGGACAGCGGTCGTGCTGCGATCCCAGCGACACACCGGGACAACGGACCGTCTGAGAGCGCGCTTCGGAAGCGACTCTTCGCGGTTACATTTTCGGTATCACGGCCCTGGGCGGGTCGGGGTGTCTGCGGGCAGAGCGCGCGCTTGATTCGGGTCCGGACGGTCGAGGGTTGGTCCTCGAGGGAGCGTCCAAAAAAGCGGGTAGAATGTCGATGGTATGTACGAGCGTCGATTAGCCGTCGAGTTCGTCGATACGCAGGTCCTCGTCGAACTGCAGCGCGTTTTCGACTTCGGTTTCATCGATGTCTTCGAACGCCCAGCGGGCGATCGAGCGACGGTGGACTTCGTCGGCGCCGTCGACGATGCGGAACGAGCGGACGTTCTCGTAGAAGTGTGCGATCGGGAGGTCCTTCCCGATGCCGTTGCCACCACAGCACTGCAGCGCGAGGTCGATCGCTTCGTTCGTGACGTTCGCGGTGAACATCTTGGCCATCGCGACTTCGATGCGGGCGTCACTGCGGTCGAGTTCGCGGGCGGCGTGACGGACCATACAGCGAGCGGCGTGCAGTCGCGTCTCGGCGTCGGCGATGCGGTGACGGAGTGCCTGTTTTTCCTCCAACGTCGAGCCGAAGGCTTCGCGTTCACTGAGGTAGGCTTTCGCGACCTCGAGAGAGCGTTCGGCCATCCCCGAGTAGCGCATACAGTGGGTGAGTCGACCGCCGCCAAGTCGCATCTGGGCGATTTCGAAGCCGGCGTTTTCCTCCCCGATGGTGTTCTCGACGGGGACACGGACGTTGTCGAATTTCATTTCGGCGTGGCCGCCCTCGCGCTCGGTGATGCCGTGGCCGCCGAGGTGGGGCACGTTGCGGACGACTTCGACGCCGTCGGCCTCTCGAGGGACCATGATGATCGAAGTTCCTTCGTAGGGGTGGGCGTCGAGGTCGGTCCGGGCCATCAACAGATAGTAGTCGGCGTCCATTCCGTCGGAGGTCCACCACTTGTGGGCGTTGATGACCCACTCGTCGCCGTCTTTGACGGCCGTACTCTGGAGCATCTTCGGGTCCGAACCGCCGCCTTGTTTTGGCTCGGTCATGGCGAACGCCGTCTGGATATCTCCCTGGACGAGCGGTCGGAGCCACTCTTCTTTCTGCTTTTCGGTGCCGACCATCTCCAAGGTGTGCATATTCCCTTCCTGCGGGGCGTTCGCCCGAATCGCGAGGGCGCCGATGAGCGACCGGCCGACCTGCTCGAACGACGGCAGCATGTCGCTGAAGTCAAGCCCCTGGCCACCGTACTCCTCAGGAACCTGCGGCGCGAACAGGTCGCGTTCTTTGGCCTGATCCCAGAAGTCCTCGATTTCGTCCATCGTGATCTTCTCGCCCGTCGCGAGGGCCTCCCGTTCCCGCGGAAGGACGACTTCTTCCATGAAATCTTCGACGCGCCCTGCGACCTCCGTTGCTTTCTCGGAGTCGTGGTACTCCATACCTGGGGATATACCCACACCATTGTAAATGTACGACAAAGCGGTCAACGAAACCTCCTCCCTCGTGTGGTTATCTATACCATACGGCTGCCGTCGTCGAGACTCGAGACCCGCTTCGAGAGTTGGTCAGCTGGGGTACATTTTTATCGCCGGTCCGTGGTATATAGACGCATGGAGCTCGACGACCTATCCGACCGTGCCTGGGAAGGCAACGCTGCGCGATTGCACGACGAGACGGCTCGCCACCACGGCGACGCAACCGCCATCGAATACCACAGCACGACGCTCACTCACGAGGAACTTCGTGAGGAAAGCGCCCGCTTCGCCGGCGGCCTCGCCGACCTCGGCATCGAGCCGGGCGACGTGATGCTACAGTACCTGCCGAACTGTCCGGCCTACCTCATCGGTGCACTCGGCGCGATGAAAGCCGGCGTCGCCGTCTCGCCGGTCAATCCCCAGTACCGACGCCGCGAACTCGCCTACCAACTCGAGGATACCCAGGCGTCGGTCGTGGTTACCCACGCAATGTTGCTTCCGCACCTCCGAGAGGGACTCGAGGAGATCGACTGGGATCCGGTCCTGATCGGCGTCGCCAGCACCGACGACGATATCCACATGTTCGAGTCGGTTCGTGGCGAAGAAACGTTCGTCGAACGAGCCGACGACGACATTGCGTTGCTGCCGTACACCTCGGGAACGACGGGCAAACCCAAGGGCGTCCAACTCACCCACCGTAACTTCCGCGCTCAGATCTGTGTCACCCTGCGTCCCGGTGGCGAACTCGAGGCCGAGGAAGTGCGCAGTCTCGTCTGGTTACCGCTGTATCACATCACCGGGTTTACCCACACCGCCTGGCAGCCCCTCATCCGCGGCGGGCGAGTCTACCTGCGAAGTGCGGCCAACTGGGACGGCGAGGCCGCGATGGAACTCATCGAAGCGGAGGCGATCACCCACTACGTCGGCGTCACTGCGATGTACGTCGACATGGTCAACAGCGACGCCTTCGGCGAGTACGATCTCTCGAGTCTCGAGACCGCGGGCGAAGGCGGCGCGAAGATGTCGATCGCCGTCCAGGAGGAGTTCGAGGACGTCGCCGGCGTCGATATCGGCGAGGGGTACGGCCTCACCGAAACCAACGGCTCGACGCATACGCAATCGCGCTCGACGTATGGACTCCGGCATGGAACGATCGGCCAGCCGCTGCGGATGACAGACTGCAAGATCGTCGACGATTCCGGCGACGAAGTCCAGCCGGGCGAGGAAGGCGAGCTCCTCGTCCGCGGTCCACAGGTGATGAAGGGGTATCACGAGATGCCCGAGGCGACCGCGGAGGCCTTTACCGAGCGGGGCTACTTCCGAACCGGCGATATCGCGCGCCGGGACGACGACAACTACTACGAGATCGTCGACCGGAAGAAGCACATGATCAACACCGCCGGCTACAACGTCTATCCCAGCGAACTCGAGGAACTCCTCTCGGAACACGATGCCGTCGCCGAGGGGGCAGTGGTCGGGATTCCCGACGAACGACGCAACGAAGTGCCCAAAGCCTACGTCGTCACCACACCGGACATCGAACCCGGTGTCGACATCACCACCGAGGAACTCACGGAGTACTTCCTCGACAACGTCGCCGCCTACAAACACCCCCGCGAAATCGAGTTCATCGACGAACTCCCGCGAACGACCAGCGGAAAGATTCAGAAACACCGACTCGAGGACGAGTAACGGAACCCACCCAACTGCGTCTCGAGTCACTGGCTCGAGAGCCACGAGTCGGCTCGCGACCCGAGAGGTGGCTCGAGGTCGTGTGTTGGCGGACAGCCACGGGTGTTCGGACCGTAGTATGTCGAATTTCTGAGTGGTCAGCCTCAGGTAACTCCAACTGGACAACGACTCTACCGGGCAGTCATTTTAGCCACATATTATCTTCAACTATACTTATATATTTGTTTAGATATGGATGTACTTCGAGACCCACTCCCGGTCAGCTCGAGTCGGAAACTCGTTTACGGATTGTTCCCATCGGTCGTTCTCGAGGGAGGCCCGTTATCGCCCGTGGAGGCACACTCTCCGGTAATATCTCTCGCACTACCGCGGAGCCACGATAGATCGGTCGTGATCTCACCGACCACCTGTGACCCGCTACGGACTGTCACAAGATTATGTGCGTTCGACACAACGTAAAACATAACTGCAGTATGATATAGTCGAGTCGATAACCGGACACAGTATCGTATCGACTACGTTTCGTCGCAGGTGTTCGCCGAGACGGTCGTCTTCGCTTCGCTCGACTGCTGTGACTCGTCTCAGCGACTATTCTCTCCCAGGAAGCGGGGGATGGGATTCGAACCACGGTCGGAGCAAAGCTCCTCCCTGATTCAAATCTCATCGTTCTCGCTGTCGCTCACGAACTTGTTCGCGACTGTAACGGTGAGGATGGGATTTGAACCACGCCCAGACGTGCTCGCTCCGCTGCGCGCGATCGGTCTAGTTCAAATCCCACCGTTTCGTTTTCCACTCGACAGACTCCTCGCTCCGCTCGTCGTTTTGTCTCCTGGAAAACGGTGGGGATGGGATTTGAACCCATGAGGCTTGACAGCCACCTGCTCTCAAGGCAGGCGCGTTAGGCCGCTCTGCCACCCCACCTCGTACTCGCCTTCATCGTACGTTCAAAAATGGTTGTCGATTATGCGCGCTCGAGCGTGCCACCGTCGCCGACGGACACCCCGAGGTCCGCGAGGGCCGCCGCCGTCGCCTCGCCACCGCGACGCCCGGCGGCCTGTCGGGCCTCGAGGATCGCGATCGTTTCGCGAAGACCGGATGGAGTCCCGATCGAGGGTCGCATCGACGAGAACCCAACCCGCAACTGCGCGTCGGCACCGCGTCGCGCGAGGGTCGACAGCGGCGTCGTTGCATAGGCGTCGGTAAAGTCGATCGTGTCGGTGGCAGCCATCATATATACGTCCCCCTCGGAGGACGGCCCGAGGACGACATCGTCCCGTCGCAACGCCATCGCCGTCTGGTCGACGTCGGAGCGTTCTATCAGCGGCACCGTCGGCTCGAGTACGCCGACGCTGTCTGCGCCTTCACGCTCGAGGAGGTGGGTCACGGTGTTGCCGACGCGGGCCGACCGATTCGAGCCAACCTGGCGCTCGAACCGGACATCGTCGACATCGACGCCCTTGAGGGCAGTGTCGACTGCCTCGCGGACCGCCGATTCGGCGCTCTCGTCCCCAACGGCGTCGGGAAGCGTCGTCTCGTCACGATAGTTGATCAGCAGTTCCCCGCCACTGGCCGCCACGGCGCTGACGACGTCGCTGACGGCGGCCTCGTAGAGGGCAACAGCGTCCGATTCGGAGAGTGGCATCGTTTCGACGAGCGACGACAGGACGAGTCCCGCACGCGGTGGGTCGACCGGCACGACGACGATCATAGTCGACCCTGCGTGCTCTCGGCCCTTGAACGCGACGCTCGCCGCGCTCGGCGACAGCGAACGATATATAGTGATTGGCCCAGTTGTCAGGCGTATGGACGATCAAACGGAGACGATCATCGGACTGATCGGTGTCGTCACGATCCTCGCAGTCGGTACTCTCGGCGTCTACGGCTTCGCATCGGGCTACCTGCTCGAGTCGGCCGGTACACTGTTCGTGCCAACGATCGCAACGCTTGCCGTCGCCGCCGTCTTCGTCGGGGCGCTCGTCGGCCTCGGCGCACGATCGAAACGCTGGCGGCAGAACCCATACTGGTGACGACGCGTACTGCAGACATTCCACTCGCGACCGCTCCCTGATCGTGACGCTCTACCGCTCGCGACGCCCCTTCGTTTGCCGATAGTCACTCGCCATCAGGTCTACGAAGTGCTCGAGCCAGGTCTGGGTCTGTTCGTCGGTCTGCTCGCCGGGCTCGACCATCGGCACGAGTTCGAACCCGCGACCCCGGATCGTCGTCGCGTGGACTTCGGGAAGGGGCAGTTCGTCGGCCGGCGTCGTCGTATACTCCGTCCCAATTTCTGCGAGTGCCCGCTCACCGATCGGAATCAGGATCTCGGGGTTAATCATCCGGATCTCGGCGTTGAGATACGGCTCGCAAGTGGCGATTTCCGCGTCGATCGGCGGTCGCGCTGGATCGCGACATCGGGTAAGATTCGTCAGGTAGACGTTTTCGACCACCGGTCGGTCAGGCGGCGAGGTCGCATCACAGAGTCCGAGGCGCTCGAGTAGTCGACGGAGGCCGCTCGAGTCGTCGTCCTCGTCTGCGGTCGATCCGATCAACGGGACGCCGGTCGCGTCGGCTGCGGAACTGGGTCGCTCGCCGACGAACAAAAAGTCCGCACCGACATCGCCGTAGCCGTGGACGACCTGCGTGCGCGGCTCACAGAGCTCCGGGCAGTTGCGACAGGCCTCGTCCATGCCGTAGGGGTTCGCTCGCGTCTGCTGATTCGCGTCCACATTCGGGTGTCGGTGGGCGAGGGTAAAAACGACGCGGGTGGCTCCGGTCCCAACCAGAAACACCGAACGAATCGCCGATCGCGTCTAGGCGACTACCGCTCGAGACCGCCACGCTCGGTGACCTCGAGGATGAACTTGACGTTGCGAACGATCTCCTCGGGCGAGGTTTCTTCGTCGGGATCGTAGAGGTCGCTGGTTCGATAGAGGATATTTGCAAGCTGTTTGCGTTCACTCGAGTCCCCCCGAACGTCGTCCCCGATGGCTCGGAGAGTTTCGACGCGCTCGCAGTCGGGTTCGAACTGCTTCTCGTTCGTGGGACTCGATCTGTCGTCACCGCCAGTAGCTGATCGCCTTTCGTCCTCGAGCGTCGATCGGTCGTCCTCGTCGGTCATACGAGGCTGTTACTGATCGAGCGAGGCCGCTTCGTTGGGCCGACCCTGGGAGACGCCACGTCGATGGACGATGCCCGTATTGTTCGCGACGTTCTCGGTGATCGTCCGGAAGGCATCGCCAGTGTCGCCCTCGGCGGCGAGGACCGTCGGCTCGCCGCCGTCACCGCCCTCGCGGACGGCCGGATCGAGCGGCACCGAGCCGAGGAAGGGCATCTCGTGTTCGTCGGCGAACTCCTCGCCGCCGCCAGAGCCGAAGATGTCGTGTTCGCCCCCACAGTCGGGGCAAGCGAACGTCGACATGTTCTCGGCGACACCGAGCACGACCGTCTCGTGTTTGGCGAACATCTCGAGACCCTTGCGAGCGTCGTCAAGTGCAACGTCCTGTGGCGTCGTGACGATAACGGCACCCGTCACCGGCATCGTCTGGAGCATCGTCAACTGGGTGTCGCCGGTTCCCGGCGGCAGGTCGACGACGAGGTAATCGAGGTGCCCCCATTCGACATCTTCGGTCAACTGGGTGATGACCTTGTGGACCATCGGACCGCGCCAGATAACCGGATCGTCTTCGCCAGTGAGAAAGGCCATACTCATCAGCTTCACACCGTACTTCTCCGGCGGGACGAGGGTTTCGTCCTCGGTCGCCATCGGCGGCTCGTCGGCGTCGACCATCCGCGGGACATTCGGCCCGTAAACGTCGGCGTCGAACAATCCCACGCGCGCGCCCAACTGCGAAAGTCCGGCCGCAAGATTGACCGCGACGGTCGATTTCCCGACGCCACCCTTGCCTGAGGCGACGGCGATGACGTTCTTGACGTTTGGCAACACCTGGTCCTCGCTTTCGAAGTCGTCCCGATCGGGGATACTCGCTGAGAGCTCCGGCTCGAGTCCCTCCTCGAGAAGCAATTCACGGATCTCGCTGGCAAGGTCGGACTCGGTCGGCGAGTACGGTGCACCGAGTGCGAGGTCGATATCGACCGTCTCGTCCGCGACTGAAATGTCGTTGACGAGTCCGAGCGAAACGATATCGTCGCCGAGTTCCGGATCCTCGACCGTCCGAAGGCGGTCGCGAACGGCGGCTTCGTCCATGTCGGTAGGTACCGCCGGGCGTCGAAAAGGGTTGTGTTCGTCCGGTCCGTCACCCGCCGGCGTTGAAATCGAAACGCGGCCCGCCATAGGTCGGCGGCTCCGGCTCGAGTTCGACGCCTTGCTCGAAGCGTACGAAGTTGAGATAGAACGGCCGTCCACAGCCCGCCGTCTCCGCACCCTCGAGGTCCGTCACGACGCCGTCCTCGCCACAGACGAACGCGATGCCATCGGCGTCCTCGAGGTCATCGCCGCCCGGTTCGGCGTACTCCCAGCCCGGTTGTTTACGCTTGGTGACGGATCGATCCGCGAGGTCGGGCGCCCGCTCGACGCTCGTGACGGCGCTACAGTAGGGGCAGGTGTATCGGACGGCGACAGTCATCAAGCGATCTAGGGGCGTGACGACTGTAAGCCTACGGGACGAGACGCATATCCCAAACTCTCGCGTGGCTTGCTGTCAGAACCGTTTACCGCCTCGAGCGCCCAGCCCCTGCCATGACCGAGTTCGATCCCGAAAAATTCGAGGACAAGTACGTCCACTACTTCGAGGAGCTCGAGGCCGCCTACTCGAACGCCTACCAGCAACTTCACGGCCAGTACGATTCGACCGTCCTCAAGGCCATCGATCGCCAGGTACTGAGCGAGAGCGAGCCCTTCTACGTCGGTGACGAGTCCACCGCCGACAGTATCGACACACAGTCTGAGAGCACCAACGATAGCCCGTTTCGACTCGAGTTGCCCGACGATCCCGGCGCTCGCGTCGGGACCGTCGCCGACCACGACCGGTTCGACATCGTCCTCGAGGAACTCGTCGACCAGATCGAACGCGAGTTAGCACGCCAGTTCGACCTCGAGTCCGAGCGCTGAGCCACGTTAGCGCCGACGGCTGGCGATCCCCGCGGCGATCACGACCGCGACGAGTGCGACCGCGGTGCCGAAGCCGGAAATTCCGTCGTCGGCGTCGACAGCTATCGTCGCCTCGAGTGCGTCGTCGGGTGACTCGACCACGAGGCCGACATCACCGGTCTCGTCCGCGGTCGTCTCGAACTCGAGGGATTCGGACTCGCCGACCGCGAGTGTGACCGATTGCGTCGCGACGGCCTCGCCGTCGACGACGAGTGATACGTCGGCATCGTCTTCACCCCCGCCCACGTTTTCGACAGTGGCAGTGACGGTCGTCGTCTCGCCCACCGACACCGTCTCGGGCGCCTCGAGGTCTGCGAGGACAAACTCGGCGGGCTCGAGTATCTCCATCGTGGCGGTTTCCTCCTCGTCCTGCAAGACGACGACGTGAGTCGCGGTTCCTTGCTCGTCGTGAGCGTAGATGATCGATTCCGTCGAGCCGCCGGGTTCGACGGTGACCGATTCCGTCGCCACCTCGTCACCGTCGACGCGGAGATCGACCGTTTCCGTAACCGGCTGGTCGGCGTCGTTCGTCAACTCGAGGTCGATCGCGTACTCGCTATCTTGGGCTGCCGCTTCGGGCACTGCGATCGACTCGAGGCCGACGGTTCCCGGCTCGTATAGCGTTAGCTCGCCGACATCGGTCTCGTCGACAGCGACTGACCCGGCCTCGTCGGCGGCCCACTCGAGTGTCTCGGTCGTCTCCCCGTCGGCGTCGACCGGGACGGTTGTCGTCGTCACTGCCGTGCCGTCGACGGACACCGTCGCCGTCTCCGAGCCAGGACCACCGGTGTTTTCGTAGGTTACCGTCGCCTCGACGAGCGCACCGTCGACAGCACCCTCACTGTCGAATTCGGCGTCGACGAGTTCGATGTTCGGCGGCTCGAGCACCTCGACGGTGACCGTATCGCTCTCGCCGGCGACGGTCGCCGTAACGTCAGTTTCGCCGATCGAATTCGCCTCGAGCGTGCCCGCCGAAACGCCGGCAACGGCCGTTTCGGAATCGTACTCCGCAACTTCCGAAGCAGTGACCGTCGAGCCGTCCTCGAGGGTAAGTTTGACGGTAACGTCCGTGGTTTCACCCTCGCCGATGGCTGGTTGGGCCACCTCGAGGTCGACGTCTTGAACCTGCCACTGAAGAATGGGATACTCGTCGGTGGTCGTCCAGAAGTTATCGAAGTCGAGATCCATGTTGGCTTCGGCGTCGGCACCTGTCATTTGGTCGGTCTCGAGGGCGGTTCCAACGTCAGAGTTAGGGGCACCTTGTGTTTGATCGGTAGATTCCGTATTCCAGTAACCTGTCTGTAGTGATGCATCAGCCAATACCATTCCCGCCAGACTACCCGTTTCATCGCCAGCACTGGACACTTTTCCGATATTATACGTATCAGACACATATGCATCCGCTTGCCCAACCAGACCTCCTGCTGGATCGCCTTTAGCTACTGTAGCAGAGGAATACGAATTCCGAATTTCTGCACGGGCAGTGTGTCTTCCGACAAGCCCCCCTGCCCGTTCATCTGCTGAGGTCCTAATTTCTCCATCAGTATATGACTGAATGATTTGATGATCAATCTGATGGTCACCAGCTATACCTCCAGTCCGCTCATCACCGAACACATTCGCACTACTTCCTGAGTACCGTATGACTCCGCCCTCAGTTCCCTCGCCTGCAACTCCGCCGACTTGGTCAGTCCCTTCAACACTTCCAGATGTATATACGCGCTCTATTTTACCATAGTTTTCACCAGCAACAATACCAACACTGAACTCCGAGCTCTTGACATTAGCACCCTCTATATTGAGATTTTTGATGATACCCTCATTAGCATCAAAAAGTCCAACTCCCGATTCAGATCGGTCTACTGTGAACTCAGTAATCGTATAACCTTGTCCATCAAGTGATCCACGAAATGGTTCTCCGCTTCGATCACCGATTGGTTCAAAACCAGAACCACCGTGCCACGATCTGGTTTCACTAGCATCAATGTTCTCCCCTAGAACATAATGAGCATCAAGGTCTTGATTAATTGCTTGAAGTTCATCAATAGTAGTGATAATATATGGGTCGTCTTCAGTTCCCTCTCCAGACAGTGTTTGTTGAGTCGCACCATTATTTGCGGCAACAGGAGATACAAGAAATAGCCCTATACTAATACCTAAAATACACATCACTAAAAGAGGGACTTTGTTATTGATATTGCCCATGGGTCCTTTCTTTTATTTCTAATATACGCATATAAAATCTCATGTTAGAGATCTATAGTTTATTATCCAGAGTCAACTACTAGAAGTTCCTCATTCGGTTCATCATCAGCCCAATTGGTCCCTGTCGGTGGCTGTATCTCGAACTCAATTGTACCAGTATGCTGATCTGGCGGTAATTCTAAGTTTTCATCTTCAAAATTGAATCTAGCCTGATTATCCGCTCCTGTTCCATCACTTGTGTCCTCTACTATAGCATCATCCATTCGTGCATCGCCTGGAACGGCTACGACCGTAGCATCCGGCACTTCGTTGCCATCTGCATCAACAACAAATACGTCAAACTCATCTACATTACTTCCATCAATATCGACCTGATCTTCTTCAAACTCTACGTCAACCTCAGTGTCTCCTTCGAATGTATCGATACCCCCTAGAATCTGCAACATGATCCCGAGCGAGACGACACCGACAATTAGCGCAATGACGAGCCTGATCGGTAGCCCCTCTATCGCACGGTCGTCGTCGGTAAGCGAACGCCTCGAGCTCGAGTCTCTCGTCGTGGGTTTCGACTGGTGTCTCATACCCTACCCCGCTTGGGCTCGGTATCTGCCTTAAACTCGAGGGTGAAATTTGAAGTGGGAAAGGGCGGCGACTGTGGCTATGAGTTTCGTCATCGGACGCGGGTCGGACGCCGAGACGGTGCAGGCGGGCCACGTCGGCCAGTATCGTGCACTCGACGGCAGCGAAGGAGCCGATTTGTACGTCGATCTGGACGGACCACACGCGATGTTGGTCGTCGGCAAGCGCGGCTACGGGAAGTCGTTCACGATGGGCGTCCTCGCGGAAGAACTCGCGCGGACGAGCGGTGTTGCACCGGTGGTCGTGGATCCGATGGGGGCGTTCTCGACGCTCGCCGACGGCGGAGACGACGAGACGGTTCCCGCCGATGTCGTCGAGACACCGACGATCACGGCCGACGTGCTCGATCCCCGATCGTGGTGTTCGTTGCTCGGACTCTCCCCCGAGAGCGGTGCCGGTGGACTCGTCTGGGAGGCCGCCCAACGAACCCACTCGCTCGAGGCGATGGCTGAATCTCTCGAGGCCAGCGACGCGCCGGAGGCCGACGTGCGTGCAGCACGAAATCACATTCGACTCGCCCGATCGTGGGATGTTTTCGATCCCGATGGACTCGACGGGGCGGCACTCTCGGGGACCGAAATCACGGTGCTCGACGTCTCGGGGCTCGATTCCGCACCGATGAACGCCGTCTGTCGCGGTATCGGCGAGGCCCTGTATCGCGCCCGAGTTGACGAGCGGATCGATCGATTGCCGTGGCTGTTGATCGACGAAGCACACACCTTCTTCGACGGCGTCGCACAGCAGGCCCTTCGGACGATTCTCACACGCGGGCGTGCGCCGGGTGTCAGTCTCGTTCTCGCGACACAGCGCCCGAGTGCCGTCTCGGAGACGGCGATCTCCCAGTCCGACGTGTTGATCTCCCACCGGCTGACCTCGGAGGCAGACCTCGAGGCACTGAGTGCAGCCCAGCCCACCTACATGAACGAGTCACTCGATGATCGGCTTCCGACCGACCCGGGCGAAGTGGTCGTCATCGACGACGCGACCGAAACGATCCACGCGGCACAGGTTCGACTGCGCAAGACGCCACACGGCGGCGGTAGCCCCAGTGCTCGCGACGTGGTCGATCTGGAGTAACGATCGCGATGCTCGCACTCGAATTTAAATACGGTCGCGCGGGAGAGACGGCATGACCGATATCGACCGGCTCGAGCAGCGTCTGTCGGCCGTCGAACGCGTCGTCGTCGATGGCGACGTAACCGTCGACGAACTCTCGGAACTGACCGCGATGGCCGACGTCGTCGAGCAACTCGAGACCCGTCTGCACGAACACGAGCAGCGACTCGCCGACCTTGAGGCTGCCGTTCAGTCGCTCGAAGGCTACGTGGGCAACGTCGAGTCGATCAACGACGACGTAGCACGACAGGCGGCTACAGCAACGGCGACGACCGATCGACTCGAGCGCCGTCTCGACCGACTCGAGGTCGAACTCGACGATCTGGAAGGCGGGCTGCTCGAGTCCGATGACCGCGGTCACGCTATCGAAGCTGCCGAGAGTAACGAATCTGAGGTGAACGAAAGCCAAGACAAGACACAAAGCGGGAAGTGTGACACTGTCAGGACAGACGACTCCGACAGTCTCGACGATACCGAACATCCACAAGCGGACGAGAGAACAGCGACCAGCTTCGAGTTCGGCACAACCGAAACCGACGGTTCAGGGGGAAATCGAGAACTCGAGCCCGAACAGACAGTGGCCGAATTGTTCGAGGACGACGAAAAATCGAAACCGACCGTCGACGATGGCGTTGACCGGCCGGCCTCGTCGGCGAATCAGTCGGCAGTCGAATCGGCCGTTGGACCGGAGCCCTCTCGATCCGGGACGGGAGACACAGATACGAATACCGGCGGTGACGCCCGCGGGTTGTTGGGCTCGATTCGGTCGCGACTCTCATGATCCGATACGTCCTGGCGGTGCTGTTGACGGTCGCCATTCTGGGCCTTGCGACACCGGCGATCGACGAGGCGTCGACCGACAACTCCGAGCGTCAGCTCCAGACGGCGATTTCGGATATCGAGGAAGCGGCGGTCGATCTCGAGACGAACGAGCAGGTCTCCCCGCCCGAGCACCCCGATCCACAGCGCGTCCTCGAGCTGTCGATTCCGGCTGGCTCGCTCACGACGGAAGGGGTGTCACACTTCGAGATCGAACCCGTCGAGGACGTCAACGTGAGTATCGCGCGATACGTGCTGGATGACGGAACCCAGCACCAGGAAATCATCGAGCAACGGATCGTCTACCGCGACCGGACGGACAACCGGACGACCGAAATCGGCGGGAGCGGCGTACAGACGCTACGAGTCGTGTTGCTGGCGGACGAAAACGGCGAACCGGTCGTCGTCGCAGAGCCACCCGAGGCCGACGGCGCGATCGCGTCGTCGTTGTCTCTCCGGGCCGTCGAGTGACGGCTGCGAGCCGAGGGGAGCGCGTCGGTCCGTGGGTTTAAATCAGATTCCGAGCCCAACGGAGATATGTCTACGGAACGGACCGGTGGAACGGTTCGTGGCGTCCTCTCGAGCGTCGGCCTCGGCGGCTTGTTCGAGACGATATCGGGTGGCGCCTGTGACTGCGGACACTGCTACGAGGACCGAACGCTCGTCGTCGATGCGACAGCCTGTAGCGGCGACCTCGTGGAATCACCGCGTTGCCGCCGGTCGGTCATCGAACAACTGGCAACCCGTGAGACGTCCTCGATCGTCGTCCACGGGAACGGTTTGAAACACCGCTACGACCGGGAAGAGACGGCCTTTCTCGGCGCAGCCGGCCGATTCATCGAACTGCTTGGCGATCGCGACACCGTCCTTGCACGAGCGGTTGCACGGGATCCCATCGACGCCGCGAGAGGGCTCGAACAACGGGTCGACGGTATCGGCGATGTCGCGGCGGAGTCGGGACTGATCGACGCCCTCGAGGGCGTCGAGCGCTACGGCGAGGCGCTCTCACCGCGTGTCGGCCTCGAGATCGCGAGCTACTACGTCGATCGCTCGATCGACGACGGTACACGGCTTGTCGACGTTACCGACCTCGAAACCGGGAGTACGGCCCGCATCTACGAACGCGCACACCGGTTGCCGCGGTACGAACTCGACGTGGTTGATCTGACGTTGTCGCCACGGGAACGGGAGGTGCTCGTCGACGGTTACGAAGCGATCGCGGAAGGATGGGTACAGGGTGACCGTGCCCCATCGCGTGCCATCGAGTTCGCCTCGGACGAACCCGTCGATCCGACCCTGACGACGATACTGGAGAAACACACCGAGGGATACGGGATTCTCGAGGACCTGTTTGCGGATCCAGCCGTCACGGACGTCTACGTGACATCGCCAGTGACGGCGAACCCCCTCCGAGTCGAACGCGATGGAGAGACCATGGAGACGAACGTTCATCTGACCGGAACCGGGGCAAAGGCGCTGGCCTCGCGGGTCAGACGAACGAGCGGGCGGGCGTTCTCACGGGCGAAGCCGACGGTCGATGCGACGGCGTCACTGGCCAACGGTCGCGGACTCCGTATCGCGGGCGTGACGGATCCGGTCGCCGATGGTATCGCCTTCGCCTTCCGCGAGCAATCGGACGACCGGTTTACCCTCCCCGCACTCGTCGCAAACGGGACGATGTCGCCGGCGGTGGCTGGCTTTCTCTCGACGGCGATCGAACGCAACGCGGCGACGCTGATCGCCGGCACTCGCGGTGCCGGAAAGACGACACTGCTCGGTACGTTGCTATACGAGGTGACGCCGGATACGCGGACGGTCGTCATCGAAGACACCCCGGAGCTGCCCGTCGACCCACTGCAGTCGGTCGGCCGAGACGTTCAGGCGCTTCGAACCGGGGCGAGCGACGGGCCAGAAATCGCGCCGGCTGAAGCATTACGGACGGCCCTGCGGTTGGGAGACGGTGCGCTCGTCGTCGGCGAGATCCGGGGCGAGGAAGCCCGCGTCCTCTACGAGGCGATGCGGGTCGGGGCCAACGCCAACGCCGTCCTCGGAACGATTCACGGCGACGGTGCTGAAGAGGTCTACGAGCGCGTCGTCGCCGATCTCAAAGTAGAGCCGTCGTCGTTCGGCGCGACGGACCTCGTCGTCACGGTTCAGGCCCACCGTACGCCGAGCGGGCGCAGTCGCCGAGTCGCCCGCATCGAGGAAGTACTCGGCGACGGCGACGACATCTGGTTCGAGCCGCTGTACGACCTCGAGGGGACAGCGGCGACGCCGACCGGCCGAATCGATCGCGGCGAGAGTCGCTACGTCCACGCCATGGCTGGGCCGACCGAGGAGTACGCAGATGTCAGACAGGCGATCGCCGACCGCACGGCGTTTCTCGCACAGCTCGCCGACGACGGCCGAACGACGCCACCCGAGGTCGCTACCGCCTACACCGATCGGGGCAACGGTAGATGACGATACTGACGACCGTCGTACGCGGGCTCGCGGGACTCTACCCCTACGAGGTCGATGCAAGTGCCGATCTCGTCGATTCAGTTCGATTCGTCGAGGCGGCCTACGATGCCGAGACGATCGTCAAAGCGGGGTACGGCGCAGGTATCGTCGGCGCACTCCTGCCGCTACCGCTGGTGCTGTATGGCGTTTCCGTACCGTTGGTCGCGACACTCGTCGTGACTGTGTCGCTCGCGTCGATCCACGCTGTCCACTCGTTCCCACACCTGCTCGCCGCGTTTCGTCGCACCGAAGCCCTGGGTGAGACGCCAAACCTCGTCGGCCGAACGGTGTTGCGAATGCAAATCCAACCGTCGCTCGAGACCGCCGTCAAATTCGCTGCCGAGACCGGCCGGGGACCGCTCTCTCGCAGTCTCGAGACCCATTTCAATCGAGCGAAGGGCACACCCCAGGCCGGTTTGCTCTCGTTCGCCGAGGAGTGGTCCGAGTACTTCCCGGCGTTGCGCCGATCATCGACGCTGTTGGCGACCGCACAGGACGCTCCAGAAGGAGAACGGGCACGCACGCTCGATAGATCGCTGACGGCGATTCTCGACGGAACGCGCCGACAGATGGCCGAGTTTACGGCCGCGATTCGGGCGCCGACGACGATGCTCTTTGCGTTCGGGATTCTGTTGCCGATGGCGTTGATCGCGGTCGTTCCCGTCGCACCGATGGCGGGAATCACGCTCAACATCTGGATGTTCGTCCTCCTGTACAACGTCGTCTTGCCAGCCATCCTGATCGCAGCGGCGCTGTGGCTGCTCGTTCGTCGGCCGGTCGCGTTTCCGCCGCCGACGATCGACCGCGATCATCCCGACCTGCCGAACCGTCTCTGGCTTCGAGCCGGCTGGGGGCTACTCGCCGGTGTCGTTACCTACGCCGCCGTCGAGATCTTCGGCCCCGAATCGCTCTCCGTGATCGTCGCATCGGGCGTCGGCGTCGGTGTCGCATTGCTCGCCGTCTACGGCCCGATCCTCGAGCTTCGCCACTACGTGCGCGACGTCGAGGCGAACCTGACTGACGCGCTGTACATCGTCGGGCGACAGGTGGCCGAAGGCGAATCCGTCGAGTCCGCGATCGATCTCGCGGCCGATCGGGTACCGGACGAAACCGGCGACGTGTTCGAACACGCTGCAGGCGTCCAACAGCGGCTGCATACGAGCGTCGAAGCGGCGTTTCTCGGCGAGTACGGTGCCCTTCGAGATATCCCGAGCCAACGAGCCCGAAGCATGGCGGCACTGCTCGCGATTGCTGGCGACGAGGGCAAACCCGCCGGTCGGGCGATCGTCTCGATGGCCGACCACCTCGAGGAGTTAGAGGAGGTCGAAGCCGAGACCAAGCGCGCGCTCGTCCGCGTGACGAGTACCCTCGATAACACCGCGGCGTACTTCGGGCCGATGATCGGCGGCGCGACCGTCGGGATGGCGGATATGCTGTCGGTCGAGGAGTTCGACAATCTCGAGGGGTTCGACGAGGCTGCGACGCTTGCGACGGACGAACTTGGCGTCGTCGTCGCGGTCTACTTGATCATGCTCTCGTTCATCCTGACGCCGCTGTCGTACGCGCTCCGGTACGGCATGGACCGAACCCTGTTTGGCTACCACATCGGTCGTGCGCTGGTCTCGTCGATGGTATTGTTCGTGCTGACGGTCGCACTGATCGACATCGTACTGGTCGATCCGATGTGATACGAACCGGATCTGCAGTCGGCTGCCGGTGACTGGTGCTGTGGTTTATATACCAGAGGGCGGCCAACCAGGGTATGGATTTCGAGGCACCGGCCGACGCCTGGTACGTCTACGTCGGCGTCGCGATCATCAGCGTGGTGGTTGCGGGTCTCGCAGTGGGGGTATCGACGGGTCCGCCACCCGACGCCGAACAGGCCTCGAGCGCCATCGAGGGCGCGACCGGCAGCGAGTACGCTGCAAGCGGCTCCTACGAGCACGACGCCGAGATCGTGACGATCGACCACCAGACGTTGACGATGGAAAACGACCACGGCACCGCCCACTCGAGTTTCGCGTACGGAACCGTCGTTCCGGTCAACGGCCACGAGCGGCTCGAGAACATCGCGTACGGCCAATCGTTCGAAGACGCCTACGCGGACGAACTGGACGATCCGACCAGCCACGCCACGCTCGAGTTCTTCGCAGCCGTCGAAGACGCGGATGCCGAAAACAGCGGCCGGGAGCTGTACGCCGACGGCGAACTGACCGCCCGAACGGTTGCCGTTCGAAACGACGAGGCGGTCGCCGTCTCGGCCGAACCGATGAACGACGCCGATCTCAGCGAGGATTTCGAGGACGAGTTCGAGGACGAGGACGACGTCGAATCAATCCCAGCGGATTTCTACGTTCAGGCGGAGGGGAAAGCGATCGCACCGATGACGGTCGAGCTCGAAGCGAGCGAGCAACCCGACCTCGAGAACGACGAGACACTGCTCGAAGCGCTGTTTGGCGTCGTCGGCGCGGTCTTCGATTGGGACGAGAGCGTCGTCGACGCCGTCGTCGACTTCTGGAACGACTACATCTGGTGTCGGATCGATCCCGGTGTCGACTGTCCCGACTACGATGTCGAGTTCTATCAGGACCACGACGCGGAGGTCTTCGTGTCGCACTCGGGTGAGACGGCAAGCGAGCACGTCCGCCCACTCGCGCCGCTCGAGGACGTCGAGGATCTCGAAGCACTCGAAACCGAAGATGTCTGGCTCGGAACGTTTCCGGTCGACGTCGAGATTCGCTACACCGGCGGCGAGTTGCTGTGTGCGGGAACGCTCGAGGACTGGGACGATTCGGTCGAGTGTGGCCCCGACATGACTCTGGAAGACTACGACGAACCTCACTGGCACGAGACCCGAGGTGATGTCCACTATGTTACGCTCGTCACGGTCTAGGGCACAGACCGAGCCGATCGCGGCAATCGTCGCCGTCTCGATATTCGCCCTTGCGCTTGGCCTCTATGCCGTGTCGGCACAGGGACTGCTTCCGGGAACCAGCCACCAGGTGACGGCGGACCAGACGATCGATCGCGTCTGGCACGAACTCGAGGACGACGGCTTGTTTCACGCACACGACAACGCCGACGATATCGAGGACCGAGTGACGAACGAATCGCTTCCGGCCGGCGATTCGGTCGCCATCACCGTCACTGCGATCGACGAGCACGAACAACGGCGGGTCGCCTGGGCCGCGTTTCCACCGAACTACAATCCGGAGGAAGGAATCGCGACGGGCACGGACCGCGTCGAACTCGAAGCGTATCTCGAAACCGAGGGAGTGCCCGACGACGCGAGCGTGGCCACCCAATCGATACCGGTGGCCGTCGAGAACGAGGCCGACGTTCGATCGGGGACGCTCCGGGTGAGTGTATGGTGAGCCGTGATCGAGCGATTTCGACGGTGATGGACGTCTCGCTGGCGCTGTTGATCGTCAGTGCAACCGTATTGATGATCGGGATCTTTCTTCACAGCGACGATGGATCGATCGACGGTGACAGAGCGGACCGAGCCTATCAGACGCTCTCGGGATCGACCGTGACGATATCGTACGATATGACTCGGGAGAACGAGTCGGGACACGCGCCAATCGAGAGCGAGCACTTCGACCAGCCCGAGGGACTCGAGCCCGACGAGACACCGGAACTCTATACCGTGACAGTCTACGACGCTGCGACTGCGTTGCTCGTTGAGGCGGCGCTCGTCAACGTCGAGTACGACGGCCGACAGCCACTGGCCTACGGCGACGAAGTCGAACGCTCGGTCGATGCTGGAACACGGGGACAACTCGTCGGAGCAGACGACTCGATCTACGCCGTCGCGACGTGGGAACCCTACGCGAACAGTACGATCAACGGCAGCGCAACGATCGGCGATCGACCGCCACGGTCGGCCGATATCTCGAGTACGAGCGCAACGGTGTCGACGAGACTCTCCGGTGTCGATCACGAGGCGATCGCGGAAGGGTACTACGCAACCGGCGTCGACGGCGCCGCCGCCGAAATCGCGGCACTGATCGTCGACGCGCTGTTTCCGGTCGCCCAGACCCAGTACACCCTCGAGTCGACGCTGACGGAGAACTCGATCACAAAATACGACTACCGCAAACTCGCGTTGGCGTTCGGTGGCGAGGACCTCGAAGACGATGTCGACGACGAGATCACGGGCACGAACCCGAACACCGAGAACGCAAACGAGCTGCTCGCGGATGCACTCGCCGAGACGATCGCCGAAGATATGCGCGACGATCCAGTTCGCGACGACCTCGAGCGGACACGTCGTGCGAATCGAGGCGATCTCGAGGGATTCACGCAGGACGCCGAACCGTTGCTCGAGGGGTACGTCGCCGTCGAAACTGTCGACATCACGGTCCAGGCCACAGAATAATGACCGGGAACTCACCACGCCCACGAACCGTTTCGCTCGCTTCGGACGACCGCGCTCGGATACCGTTCGCGATGATCGCCGTGTTGTTGCTCGTCACCAGCGTCGTGACGATCGGCGCACTCGAGCAGCGATCGGCACCCGTCATCGAACAGGAGGCCGATCTCGTCGCCGATCGAACCGAAACGGCGGCGCAAGCCGAATTACGGTCGGCTGCCATCGACGCGAGCCATCAGGCGGTCAGCGCGCCGGTCATCAACGCAAGCGAGAGCGAAATTGACGCGATCGACGACCGGCAGGATCAGCCGGTCAACTTCGAGCAATATCTGAAACTGCTCATCTACCTCGAGGCCCACGATCGGTTACCAGCAGCCGGCCAGAGTCTCGGTCCCGACGCGTCGTCGACGGTTTCCATGCCGGACGTGACCAAACACGGCGACGGTGCGACCCTGAGCCCGGACGATGCTATCGACCGCGTCGATCTGACGATCGGCGACCGTCCGGGGACGGAACTCGAGCCCGGGCTGGTCGAGGTGACGATTCGCGATGTCGAAATCGATGTCGATGTCGCGGGCGATCCGGTGCCGGCGGCGTCGAACGAAGTGACGACGACGATCGGAACCCCGGCATTTCAATTGAACGAGCGTACCCAGACCTACGAGTCGACGCTCGATGCGGGCTTTTTCGACGAGTCCGGTGACGAGTTGGACAACGAACTCGACGGCCTCGGGCAACGGATGGCTGCCCGCCTGTACGCATTTGCATACTTCAAAGCAGGCTGGGATCGGATGCACCGCACCCAGCGGCCCGCCGATCACGACTTCGAGCGGGTACTCGAGCCCAACCATACGGAGGTGCTCGCGAATCACGCCATCTTCGCGACCCAAGAGGACGTGTTCGGGACACAGGATCCCTACGCAGAGCGAACGTTGCGACCCGGATACACCTGTATGGCCTATCAGATGGGAGAGTCAATGCGGGACGACGACGATGATGGGGCAGTTGGTGGTGACGACGGAGCGGGCGACGATATCGTCGACGGCGACGAATTCGGGATGGACGACGATGTCGAGGACACCGAGGAAAACGAGTCGATAGATATCGAGGCACAGCTCTGTGATGGCGGTGCCGTCCAGAAGTGGTTGTTCGGCGACGAAGCGACCGGGGAGCTACCGGAGATGCCGGAGCTCTCCGAGCTGATCCAGGAGGGGCTCGGCGAGATGGACGTGATGAACCAGCAACAGGAGGTGCCGATCGAGACCCTCGCGGGCGTCTCCTATCAGTACTACGACGTTCAGACACACGGCGACAGCGTCGACGAGGAGGCGTTGTTCGAGGAGTCAACTGCAGATCTGTTGGATGTCGCCGAAGGCGAGGGGAAAGAACGCTACGACGACGAGATCGATCCTGGCGACACGCCCTCGCTCCAGAACGACGGGAGGAGTATTCAGCGGATAGCTGACGAACTCTACACCGTCGATATCGATACGACGGGTGGGGATGCTTCGATCGCAGGCCAGGTTCCATCGGCCGGCAGCCCGCCCTCTGGAAATCACTCACTCGATAGCTTCGACGTCGAGATGACCGACATAACGGCTATCGAGGTCGATCACGAGGCGTATCCCGATCCCGACGATCCGTCGACGACGGATACCCACGACCGACCGATCCATCACGTCGATGCCCGCGCCGATATCGAGATCTACGCGGTCGAAACGTGGGAACACGACGAACCCGACAACGCCGCGAAGTATGGCGAGTTACCCGAAACAAAAACCGAGGATCACAACGAAACCGTGACGGCCGACCTCTCCCTCGAGGTCACCAGTGAGTACGATTTCGAAGAGGTTGGATTGTACAAAGACGAGTTCGAAATACAGTCCGAACCCGATCTCGAGAGCGATTATCGCCACCTCGAGTCGGCCGATATCGACCTCGACGAATTCGAGCACATCGAGAACGAGTCGGTCATCGAGCCGACCGACGCGAACGCGACCACGACGGTCGGCTACGACGTGAACTTTCTCCAGGTGTTCGTCGACGCGGCGCTGGACGTGACTACCGGCGTCGATCACTACGGGACGCTCGAGGACGATCTCGAGGCGAACGTTGGACGGCTCGACGGAAACAGCGTCGGGACGACGGGGTCGGGCAGCGATACGTCGACGAATCGATCCGATGTCGCTGCGCAGTTTCAGGGTCAGATACTGGACGAGGCATACGACGACCGGTACGAGCTCGAGGCGATGAAAGCCAGTCGCGAGACCGGGAAACTAGAGGACGACCTCCTCGAGGAGTTGAACAGCACTGATGAGGCCTTTACCGACTGGTATCACGAGGACAACAACAGCTACACCGTCGATCGGGTCGATATGTTGGACACGGACGAGGAGCCGGTCTACGGCGCAATTACCCACATCGAGGACGTCGAAAACGAGTTCGTCTACGCGAACCTTTCCGCAGATGGTCCCGAGGATACGTTCGCGACCCCGGGCGAGTTGGCCACCGCACAGGTGCGACTGGCGTACTTCGATCGGCTCTATCACTACATCGAGCGGATCGCAGACCAGTATCAGGAACAGGTCGGTGAGCTCGAGGACGAGGTCGACGATTTGGGGGGTTCGTTCGATATGGGCGACGATCTACTCGGGTTCGTTCAGGATGTCCTCAATGCGGATGTCGAACGCGATCCCGAGGAGATCGAGGGATCGCCGGTACTCGACGACGCCCACTTCGAGGTGTCGGGATCGCCGACGTACATGACCCACGAGAACGTCTCCGAAGACGAAGATCCGGCGGTGCGGCCGGCAAACGCGACGATAACTGATTTCGACGCGGAAACGGAACACGTGCCGTTGACGATTCAGAGTGAGAATCGGCTTCCCTGGCCCGGGTTACCGATTACCGCTGTACCGCCGACCTACTGGTTCTTACAGAGCAACACGTGGACCAATACGATCCGTGGCGAGTACGCTCGGTTCGAGGTCAGTGCGACGGTGGGCGATCCCGCCGATGCGGATCGGTTGACCTACGTTCGGGAACGCCGACCCGTCGAGCCCGAGTTACACGACGGAACCGAGGTAACGCTTGGTGTGAACGAACCGATCACCTTCGAGAGCGCGACGGAGGTCGTCGTCGTGATGCCGGGCGGTGTCGTCCAGACCGGCGCCGTCCCCGCCGTCGCCGATACGGAGCCAACAGCAGGTGGCCAGACCGCCTGCTCGCCGACGTGGGAATACACCGGGCCGGATTTCGACCCGGTAAACGATACAGCACCCGAAAGCGTCTGCGATCATCCCGAAAACGCGACCGCCGAACTGCTCGAGTAGCAGCGCTCGATTCGTTCGTCTCGAATTATCAGTGGTATCTAGAGGTAAACTAATATTGTATATGAGAAACGCAGCTTGTATTAGGGAGGACGACTATGGGTTCGCTCGTGAGCACTCGAGCCAGACAGCACGGAGGATGGATATGAGTTCAGAGCCGGACGACAGCGGCGGTCACTGTTCGACGGCCGACAGCGACGGTGAAGTCGCCGAAGAGATCGCGATCGTCTCCTTCGAGCGCAAACTCGAGACGGCCAGGGAAATCGAGGCTGAACTCGCGGATCGGTACGCGTCGATCGATATCCTCGAGTACCACGGCGAGATCTTCGAGGAGTACTGGGGCGAGTACGACTGTTTCGTCGGCTTGATGGCCTCGGGGATCGCGATGCGCAAGACGGCTCACTTGCTCGACGACAAGTGGGAGGATCCGGCGATCTGTGTCGTCGACGAGGAACTCACCTGGGCGATCCCGATTACGGGTGGCCACCACGGTGCAAATCAGGTCGCCCAGGACCTGGCGACGATGGGCGCCGTACCGGCGATGACGACGGCCTCGGAGGCAGCTGGCAAGCAGGGCGTCGAATCCCGTGCGAAAGCGATGGATACCCACGTCGTAAACGGCGACTCGACAGTGAAGACGAATCTCGCCGTTCTCGACGAGAATCTCGGTCCCGTTGCTCGGCTCGAGGGGCCTCGCGCAGTCCTCGTCGGCGACGACGTCACGGTACTCAAACGCAACGCCGACGACGGCATCGTGCTCGGGACCGGCAGCGTCTCCGGTGCGAGCAAAGAGGCTTTCCTTGCGGCCTGGGATCAGGCGCTCGCCCGGACCGACTACGGCGTCGGCGACGTCGAGTTCGTCGGGACGGCGACCCGAAAGGAAGACGAGGACGGGTTGCTCGAGGCCGCCCAGGAGCGCGATCTCGGTGTCGTGGTCTTCGACAAGGAGACGCTGCTCGAACACGAGGGGCCGACGCCGTCGAAATCCAAGGAGCTGATCGGCTGGCCCGGCGTCTCGGAAGCCTCGGCGATCGCGGGCGGCGCCGAGCAGGAACTGGTACTCGAGAAGATCAGTTACGAGAACGAAGTGACGGTGGCGATCGGTCGATGAGCTCGGACGTCGACGGAACGACCGGCGACGCGGAGGCAACGAGTGGCGATGACGCTGGGACGCCCGACGACCACGGCACGCTCTACGTCGTCGGGATCGGACCCGGTTTGCCAGATCAGATGACCAAGCGGGCAAAGCAGGTCGTCGAATCTTCGGAGGTCGTCATCGCCTCGAGCCTCTACCAGGAGTTTCTGCGCGATGACGGCACCTTGCCGGCCGAGGATGCCGTCGACGACGATGGCGTCGCGACCCGCGAGGACGGGTTCGAACAGGAGATCGTTCGCTCGACGATGGGACGCCAGATCGAACTCGCTCGCGCGGCCTTCGAGTACGTCCGCGAGGGGAAAGACGTCGCCCACGTCTCCGGTGGCGATCCGTCGGTCTACGGCAAGTCCGACCTAATCTTCAAGATGGCCGACGAGGAGGACGCGACGGACGTACCGATCGAGATCGTCCCGGGGATGACGGCGGCACTCGGTGGTGCAGCCAACGTCGGCGCGCCGCTGTGTAACGACTTCTGTACGATCTCGCTGTCGGACAAGTGGCGCGGCTGGGACGAGATCGAGGAGAAACTACGTGCTGCCGCGATCTCGGGGTTCGTGATCGTGCTGTACAACTGCTGGCGCAACTACGAGAAGGCAGTCGAGATCGTCCGCGAGGAACGGACCGACGACGCCCGTGTCGCGATCGTCAACGACGCGGGTCGGGCTGACGCCGGCCGCAACGGCGAAAGCGAGTTCATCACGACCCTCGGTGAGGCCGCCGACCACGACGACAAGGTCTCGGGGATGGGCACCTCGCTAATCATCGGCAACCACGAGACCGAAACCTGGCGCAACGACGATCGAACGTACCTCGTCACGCCCCGCGGTGGGCGTGACGTCGACGACTTCTAACCACAACACGAGAAACTATGAGTACTGACATCAACGCGGACGCTGACGCCGAATCGACGTCGAACTGTGGCGCTTCGACGACCGAAACCGAAACCGAGTCCTCGAGTTCGAGTTCGAAATGTGGCGCCTCCTCGAGCACGAGCAACACCAGCGACGCCTCGAGCCCCTCCAAATGCGGCGCCTCGAGTTCGTCGTCGGGTTCTACGGGCTCGAGCTGTGGGGCCTCGAGCTCGGACGACGACGCGAGCACCGAACAGGAGGTCGGGGCGACCGTCGACGACTTCGACGCCGACCCCGGCCAGCTGGTCGCCGTCGGGCTCGGTCCCGGCCACCCGGAAGGGATGACCGAACGGGCGAAGGCGGCGCTGCTCGAGGCCGACCACATCGTCGGCTACACGACCTACATCGAACTCATTCCCGACGAGATCACCGAGGAAGCCGACGAGATCTACGATACGCCGATGTGTGGGGAAGTCTCCCGGACCGAGGAGTCGATCGATCGCGCGCTCGCGGGCAACGACGTGGCGATCGTCGGCAGCGGCGATCCGAACGTCTACGCGCTCTCGGGGCTGGCACTCGAGATTCTCGAGTCCAAGGGGGCGACGGCGTCGATGGTCGAGTTCGACGTGGTGCCCGGCGTCCCGGCGGCCCAGTCGTGTGCAGCGCGTCTGGGTGCCCCGCTGGTGAACGACACCGTCTCGGTGTCGCTGTCGGATCACCTCGTGCCGATGCCCGAAATCGAGTCGCGGCTGCACTCGGTCGCGAGCGAGAATTTCACGATCACGATCTACAACCCCTGGAGCCGCAAGCGCCGCGACAACTTCCAGAAGGCCTGTGAAATCCTGCTAACCCACCGCGATCCTGATACCCCGGTCGGCATCGTCCACGGGGCCGGTCGCGAGGACGAGCAAGTGATGATCACCGACCTCGACGACCTCGAGGAGTTAGGCGAGAGCGAGATCATCGACATGACGACGACCATTGTCGTCGGCACCGAGGACACCTACGTCTGGGACGACCGGATGGTCACCCCACGCGGCTACGAGACGAAGTACGACTACTGAGACGAACGCTCGAGCGCTACAACACTACCAATGCCACGATACGAAGTTACCATCGAGAAAGACGCCTGCGACGGCATCTTCGCCTGTTTGACCCGCGACCCGCGATTCGTCGAGGGTGAGGACGGCCTCGCCACGATCGATCCGGGTGCAGATCCCGTCTACGACTGTGAGGGCGAGGTCACCGACACCGACGAGCGAGTCGTCGCGACGTTCGACGACGACCGCATCGAGGAGGCCAAACAGGCCGCCACGGCCTGTCCGACGGACGCGATCGTCGTCGAGGAGGTGGATCGATGAGCGAGACGGAATCCGCGATCGAGGACGACGCCGACGCTGAAGCGACCGACGGCGACGCCAGCCTCGAGATCGAGGCGCCGGCCGACCCGCTCGTAGGCCACCCCGCCACGGCGTACTTTTGGGGTCACGTCGCCGGCAGCGGTGATGTCGAAGATAACGGAATCGAGGTCGTCACCAACGACGAGCGCTCGGCGCAGGTGCTCGCGGCGATCGCGGGCGGCGACATCGAGCACGGGACGACGAGTCGCGACTACGCCCACGACACGTCGATTACCCGGACCGAAGACGAGTACACGCTCACGATCGGTGCCGATAGCGACGATACGGGCGCCACCACCACCGACAGCGACGAATCGGGGCTGCTCGGGCGCAGCGGCGCGCTCGGTCTGCCGGTCGACGGCCGTGGCAACTACCGGTTCGGGGCGTTCTCGAGTCACGATCGGGAACTCCTTCGCGGACTGCTCGAGGGCTGTGGCACGATCTGTTTCAAATCCTCGAGTGGCACCGTTGGCATCTCGTTCGTCCACGACGATCGGGAGCTACTCGAGTTGACCCAGGAGCTGCTCGAGGAGTGTCCCGTCGAGGCGACGTACGGCGACCTCGGTGAGACGTCTTCGGGAGGCTACTGGTTCGGCGTCGACGACGACGCTGCCTCCGACTTCGGCACGTGGCTCTACGACGACTGCGAGGCGACGGGGCTGTTCGCGCCGAGTCGCCGGCGGAAACTCGAGCGCAGCCTCGAGCAAGCCGAAGCCGACGAGTAAGCCGCCGACCGCCACACAAGGGACGAACGAACACACTATCGACGGATCCACACGAATGAGCACACCACACAACGCGTCCACGCCCGCAGCCTCGTTCGACGACGAGGCCATCCTGCTGGTCGGGCACGGCTCTCGCCGCGAGAAGTCCAACGAACAGGTTCGCGAGCTGGCAGCAGACCTCGAGTCACGGCTCGGAATTCCGGTCGATGCCGCCTTCCTCGAACTCGCGGCGCCGTCGATCGACGAGGCTTTCGCCGACCTCGAGTCGGTGACCTCGCAGGTAACCGTCGTCCACTGCTCGCTGTTTGCCGCGAGTCACGTCAAAAACGACGTGCCGCTGTCGATCGAGCAGGCCCGGGCGAGCTACGACCTCGAGATCAACAACGGCGCACACCTGGGCATTCATCCGGCGATTCTGGACCTACTCGACGACCGCGCTGCCGCCGTCGAAGCGGCGTTGGGCGCCGACCGCACCGAGGACGACGTCGCCGTCGTCCTCTGTGGCCGGGGCTCGAGCGATCCCGACGCCAACGGCGACGTGCACAAGCTGGCACGGCTGTTGTACGAGGGTCGTGCGTTCGACCGCGTCGAGGCGTCCTTCGTCGGGGTAACGGAACCACTGCTCGAGGACACTCTCCACGGACTTTCGAAGCACCGACCCGACGCGGTCGTCGTCCTGCCATACATGCTCGGCGACGGCGTGCTCACCCAGCGCGTTCGCGATTGGACCGGCGAGTTCGACGACGACTACCCCTACGTCGACGCGCTGGCGGGCGATCCGCTCGGAACCGACTCGCGGCTGCTCGACGTCTTCGCCGATCGCTGGCAGGAAGCCCGGACCGAGAGCGTCGAGATGTCCTGTGACACGTGCAAGTACAAAGTCGATCTCGAGGGCTACGAGGAAGACGTCGGCGGCGCTCGCGCCATGCTGCGTGCACTCGCTCACCAGGAGGCTCACGCGGATCGCGACGACATCGACGACGATCCCCACACGCACGACGCACCGGCGAAACACGTCACGGTCTGTACGAACCGGACCTGTGCCGAGATGGGCTCGCCGGCCGTCCTCGAGCGACTGCGCCAGCAAGCCCGCGACTCCGAGCACTGCGACGTCCAGATCACGCGCTCGTCCTGTCTCGATCGCTGTGGCGACGGGCCGATGGTCGCCGTCTATCCGGACGGCATCTGGTACGGTGACGTGGCGGCCGAGGACGCCGAACGGATCGTCGCCGACCACCTCGATCGAGATCGCATCGTGAGCGATCTCGTCGATCAGACGCTTTAAAAGCGAGACGGTACAGCTACACGACTGTCAGGTATTTCGACCACCCACCACCGATACAAACCACATCCAGCACCCATGTCCTGTCACGAAATCGAAGCACTCAGACTCGGGTTGATGAACGTCCTCGGCGTCGGGGACGACAGCGCCCGCGAACACGCACAGAACGAACTCGAGGGTCACCTCGAAGGACCGATCGAAGGTCTCGTCGAGGCAGACACCCTCGCCGAGATCGAACGCCACCTCGACGCGGCACTCGTTGACCTCGAGGAAGAGGTCGCCGCCATGGAGAGCGACGACCCCGAGTACGACTACACGCGAGGTCGCCTGCTCGAGGTGCGAAACGCGGAGCGGGCTCTCGGCCGATTGACGAGTCAGGGCGAGAGCATCGTCGACGGCCTCGGCGACGCACACCACATGCTCCACGAAACGTTCCCAGTCGAGGACGACTGATGTCGACGACAAACACCGATACCGAATCCGATCGGACGGCCACATTCGAGAGTTACCCACTCGGCACAATCGATCCCGCTCGCAGCCGTCACATGTGGACGCGTTCTGCCGTCCACGTCGACGGCGACCTCGTCGTCGCCGGCCAGTGGAACGGGACCGTCACCGCCTTCGATGCTCCGGAAACGGAACCCGGGTCGCTCGAGTGTCGCTGGACCGTCGATCACCCGGATCACGCGGTCGGAATAACGACGCTGCCGGGTGAAGATGCGGCCGAGACGGGGACCGACGACGCGGTGATCGTCGCCGGTCGCGGCAAAACGGGGACGATCGCGGCCTATGACGCCGCGACCGGTGACCGGCGGTGGAGCTACGACACCGTCGACGATGTCGGTGAACACGTCCAGGACTCGATCTTCTATCTGCCCTACGTCGTCGCGCTCGAGTCGGCTGGCGCCGACGCGGACCCAATGCTGTACGCGGCGGCCCGCCGGTACGAACGCGACGGCGAGACGAGGCAGTGGCACAGCGTCGTCCTGGCGTTCGACGCCGACGGCACCGTTCGGTGGCGCTACGAGACCGACGCCTCGCCGATCGCGATCGATCTCGCCGAGGATGGAACGCGTCTGGCTGTCGGCTACAACCGCTGTATGGGCGACCACGACACCGGACTTGTGATGCTCGAGGCCGAAACCGGCGACCTCGCCTGGACGTGGGATCCGGGGACCGAGGGCGACCGTCGCGTCGGCGACGTCGCTATCGACGGCGAGACTGTCGCAGTCGCGAGCCACGGCGACAAGCGCGGCTACCTGCTCGGTCCCGGCGGCGCCGAACGGTGGGCCGTCGACCTCGCGACCGAAACCGACATCGAGGGGGAGACGCTGTATGCCTATCCGAATCACGCCGCTGCGAGCGACGGGCGGGCGACGTTCGTGACGGGCAACACCTACGCGATCAAGAGTCGCGAGACGGAGAACCGACATCCCAACGAACACCGGATCGCCACGTTCGACGGAGCCGGGAATCAGCTGTGGGACACCGCGGTCCGGGGCTTCGTCCACGGACTCGCGACCGACGGCGACCGAATCGCCGCCCCCTGCGCCCAGAACTTCCGGGTCCGGGACCCCGACACCCACGCCGTTCGATGGTTCGACCGTGACTCGGGACAAGACGGCTGCGAGCGTCTCGAGAGCGTCGCAACCGCGGTGGCCGTCGACGGCGAGACGATCGCAGCGATCGAAGAACCCGTCGCCTACCACGACGACGGCCGAATCCGCGGCGAATATGCGCTCCGGGTCGGCTCGCTCGAGTAACGTCCGGGGGATCTCGACGGAAACGAAGACGATTTATTCGTTCGTTCGTTCGACCGCCTTGAGTCCGTCCGCTCCGAATCGTTTCGCGCGGAGGTATCGCGCCCGGTACCGGTTGGCACCGTCGCCAACGTCGGCTTCGCGGATTTTGTCGGTTCGATCCTCGGCGACGGCGTCGACGATCGCCGAGAGCTGGTTCAGTTCGCTCGGGGTCACCTCGAGTTCGTAGGTTCGCTCGCGCTCGCTCTCGAGGATGGTCCACTGGCGGGCAGCGGCGACGACGAGCGAACAGGGCTCGCGACAGGGAAACGGGCCGTCGCCGCCGTCGACGGCGAGTTCGTCGTCCTCGTCGTAGTGCCACTCCCGGCGGCACAGACACTCCGTGTCGACACAGCAGGCTTCGGCCACCCACTCGAGGGCCTCGCGGGGGAGTTCCTCGAGAATATCGTAAATGCCGGTCTGGCGGGCGGCGGTCTCACGCCAGTGAGAGATATCGAGGTCGCCGTGCAGTTCGCGATGCCAGTTCGCGATCGTCGCCGGATAAAAGAAACCGACCGTCTCGACGAGTTCGTCGCCCGAGAGGCCGGTAAACGCCCAGCCCGACGCGAGTGTCGGCGCCGTCTTCAGCGGCCGATACCGTCCGTCGGCGTCCTCGGTCGCGATCGCGCGAGCGTCGCGCGGATCGTCGAAGACCTCGAGGTCGGCGACATCTGCGTCGGCGTCGGCGACGTGCCAGCAGTCGTAGACGCGCTCGCCGTCCGTATCGGCGTCGTCGAGATCGCGGAATCTGGTCGTGATCGCTAGCTGCCCCCATTCACGGTCGATCCCCTCCTGGAGGCCGGCGTATCGCTGTGACACAGTCAGTGGATCGTCGATCGAGACGTGCTCGAGGCCGTCGTCTCCGCCGGCGATCGGCGCTCGTTCACACCACCGGAGAAACGCCCGCCGAGCAGTTCCGTCGCCGCCGACGCGTTCCTGCCAGTAGTGCCAGTTCGTCACAGAGGCCGGAATCGTCTCGAGGATATCCCGGAGAACCGACTCGGAGGGAGCCGTCCGGTGGAGATCCGGCGTCTCGAGGGAGTACTCGTCGTCTGCGGCCGTAATTCGAAGTCCATCGAACTCGATGCCCCCGTCGGCGGCAGCCTCGAGGATGGCGTCGACGGGAATGGGGTCGGCCGACACGGTCAGTCACCCACGGTCGTCGTCGGTTTCCGATCGTGGTCGGTATCGCCACCGACTACGTGCTCGCTTTCGACGACATCGTCAACGTCGGCACCGGCGTCGTGGGCTCGCTCGAGTAGTACCGACGCCAACAGGTCCTCGGTCCCAACTGCGCCGGCGTACCAGACGCGGTGGCCGTCGACCGCGGCCGGCACGTCCCAGCCCGTCCGGTAATCGTCGGTCAACCCGACGTCTTCAGGAATGTCCTCCTGTGTGTGGTAGCCGTCGGCGATAAAGAGCGGAACGAGCACGACATCGTCGCTCTCGAAATAGTCGGTCACGTCGTCGACCTCGGGTTCCTCGTCCATGAACAGCGCTTTCACCTCTGCGAAGCGGTCCCGCGTGCGGATGCGCTCGGTGTGATATTCGATGGCCTTCGCGGAGTTTTCGTTGCGCTCGGTGCCGTGGCCGACGACCGCGAGACCGACCCCATCGCCGACATCGGGATCACCGGTCACACTCTCTGCGCGCTCGACGATCACGTCGGTCATCGCGTCGTGCGTGCCGACGGGCCCGCAGTAGTGGATCGTCTTCTCGACGTCGGTCGCCTCGAGAGTTACCTGCGAGGCGTCGGTGCCGTCGGAGTTCCACAGCGCCGGGTCCCAGCCCTCGAGGCGGAGTTCCCGCGGGATCACCTGTTCGGTGAAATAGCCTTCGCTGATAAACAGCGGGACGACGAACACCTCCTCGGACTCGAGCGTTCGGACGACCTCGCGAAAGTGCGGTTCTTCCTTCCAGAAGGCTTCGCGGACCTCGTCGAACGCGCTCGTCTCGCGGATGGCGTCGGCGTGGGCGTAGGTCGGACTCGAGGCGTCCGGATTCAGATGCGATCCGTGCGCCGCGACGACCAGGGCTTGCATATCGAGGGGTTAGGCGGGCGGTCGTTTATACCCTGTGTCGGGGGCATCGTTTGCTTTCGTCGCGGACAGACGTGTGGACGTGTCCACCGAGCCCGACAGCGACTGGGCGAACCTGTGACGAACGGACGCCGCCGATGTTCACGACGACACCGTAAACTCGCTTCGTGCTTCACAGTCCGTCTCTCGTGCGCGCAACTCGGCGACGGCAGTGTACTCGCCTGGACGGGGATTTTCCCACTCGCCTTCGTAGGTCGTCGTCTCGCCCGCCTCGAGCCGGTCCGTACTGAGCAGCTGTGCGAACATGCGGCCGTCGGTAAAGCGCCAGATCTCCCGTTTCTCGTCCCGAACGACGAACTCGGTCTTGCCCGAATCCGAGAAGTTGATCTCGACCGGCTCGCTGCCCTCGTTTCGGACGGTAAACGCGAATTCGACCGTCGGCGATTCCCCGGCGGTGGGCTCGACGGTCACCGCGAGCGTTCCCTCGAGTGTCATAGGACGAGAGTGGCCCCGAAAGCAGATATATGCAAGGGCTGCAGGGAGACGGATCGTGAACCGACGCGTCGGCGGCATCTGTCCGTCGACCGAGACAGGTGTCGAGCACGTTCTTCGAACAACCGAACGGCGGATTTCCAAATTGTGTTGGAGATGCTATTATCCACGAGACGGAGAGAGTACACTGACGGTGACTGTTATGGAGTTGGATTCGGAGTCTTCCGGGACGGACTGCAGTTGTGCGCATATTCAACCGGTATCGAGTACGACGCCCGTCGGCGAAACGATCGAAGAGACGATATTCGAGAGCGTGGACGACGGGATTCTCGTCGTCGACATCGAACACGATGCCGACGGTATCGAGTTTTCGTATCGAAACGCGAACTCGGCGTTCGAGTCGATGACCGGACTGTCGACCGCGGATATTCGCGGCAAGTCCCCGGAAGACGTCCTCGACGAGTCGATAGTCGGCGAGGTTCGCAAAGAGTATCGTCGCTGCATCGACGCACGCGAGACGATCACGTGCGAAGCGACGCTCGATCTCCCCGCCGGCCGAAAGACGTTCGAGACGAAATTGACCCCGCTGTTCGAGGACGGAGCGGTACACCGAATCGTTGGCGTCGCTCGAGACACGACCGAGCGCAATCGACGGGAACGCGAGCTTCGACGAACGAAAGCGTTGCTCACGGACATCGAGCAGACGGCCAACGTGGGCGCCTACGAGGTAAATCTCGAGACCGACGACGTTCGGTGGACCGAGGGAATGCGTCGGCTCTTCGAGGTCGACGACGACTTCGAACCGACGGTACGATCGAGCCTCGAGTTCTTCCACCCGGACGACCGTGACGAGATCGCCGAGTTGTATCGATCGCAGCTAGACGACGGCCAGTGTCGGTCGATCGAAGCCACCGTTCTCACCGCGACCGGGACCGAACGAAGCGTGAGTGCGTACGGGTACGTCACCGACATCGACGGGACGGCGTATCTCCGCGGGTACGTGCGGGATATCACGGCCGAAAAGGGCGACGAACGCGCACTCCGTCGGAGTCGTGACTATCTCTCGAAAACGGAAGCGATCACGGCTATCGGCGGCTGGGAGTTCGACTGTCGGACGAACGACCTCCGGTGGTCGGCAGGGACGCGAGCGGTGTTCGAGGTGGCCGACGACTATCAGCCGACGATCGCGGACGCGATCGAATTCTACCACGCCGAGGATCGGGATCGAATCCGATCGCTGATCGACCGCTGTCGAACACACGGGGAGCCCTACGACGAGATCCTCGAGGTGCGGACGGCCGATGGAAACCAGCGGTGGATTCGATCCCTCGGCGAACCCGTCGAATCCAAGGGCGATGTGGTGGCGTTACGCGGCGCGGTGCTTGACGTCACCGAACCGAAGCGGCGAGAAGAACAGTTACAACACTACAAACGGGCGATCGACGCCTCGACCGACCTCATATACGCGATCGATCTCGAGGGAGAGTTTCGCTTTGCCAATCCGCCGTACTGTTACTACCACGGGGTTGACCAAGACGACATCGTCGGTCGATCGCTGGGGGATATCCTCGGCGAGTCGGACTACGACGCCGTTCAGGAACGTCTCGAGCGCGCCGCAAACGGGGAAACCGTTCAGTATCGAACGACCAGAACGCACCCGACCAGGGGTGAACGGACGCTGGACTGTCGGTACTACCCGTACAGAGACGACGGCGAGATCACCGGTATCGTCGCCATCCACCGGGACGTTACCGCCCGAGAAGATCGCGCGACGCAGTTACAGGTCGTGGATCGGCTCCTTCGGCACAACATTCGCAACGATCTGACGGTCATCCGCGGACGAGCCACCGACCTCACCGACGCGGTACCGCCGACCGCCACGGACGCAGCCGAGGAGATTCTCGAACAGACCGACGACCTGCTGCGAACGACCGAGAAAGCCCAACCGATTACGAACGTCCTAACCGCCGACTCGGAACGCGATTCGGTCGATATGAAGACGCTGGCCGAACGGCTCGCCGACGCCTACGCCGACTGGGAACCCGACGCCGACGTGACGGTGACTGCACCGGAACCGACGACCGCGACTGCGGTGCCCGAGTTCTCCAGGGCACTCGAGGAACTCGTGAGAAACGCGATCATCCACAACGATTGCGACCGTCCGACGGTCGATATTCGCATCGACCAGGCGCCCAAAGAGGTTCGAGTGAGCGTTCTCGACGATGGGCCTGGCATCCCAGAGACGGAACGCAACGTGTTGGAACACGGCAAAGCGCCGACGGACCTAGTTCACGGCAACGGACTCGGACTGTGGATGGTATACTGGGTGGTCCATCGATCCGGCGGCGAACTGACCGTCGCCGACCGTCGCTCACGGGGGACGAGCGTGACCGCCCACCTTCCCCGGTAACCGCCTCGCCACCTCGACGAAAGGGCATCGACCTTCTCGGTCGGAATGGATCGGCCCGCGAAAACCGAACGCTGAAACCGACCGACTCCAACCACATCCGTATGGGAACCCCTCGAGAAACCCGCCGGGAGCAGGCCGAGGAGGTCGTCGACCGCTTAGAGACCGAGTATCCGGACTCGACGATTTCGCTGCGGTACGCGAACCGCCTCGAGTTGCTGATCGCGGTGATCCTCTCGGCACAGTGTACGGACGAACGGGTAAACGAGGAGACGAAACACCTCTTCGAGCAGTACGACGGCCCCGAAGACTACGCGAACGTTCCCGAAGACGAACTCGCCGAAGACCTGAACTCGATCACCTACTACAACAGCAAAGCCGGCTACATCAAGAACTCCTGTGAGACGATCCTCGAGGAACACGACGGTGAGGTGCCGGATACGATGGACGAACTGACAGCGCTCTCGGGCGTCGGTCGCAAGACCGCAAATGTCGTCCTCCAGCACGGCCACGACGTCGTCGAGGGGATCGTCGTCGACACCCACGTCCAGCGGCTCTCGCGGCGACTGGGCCTGACCGAGGAGGAGCGCCCCGAGTCCATCGAGGAGGAGCTGATGGAAATCGTTCCGGAGGGCTACTGGCAGCAGTTTACCCACCTCTGTATCGACCACGGACGTGCCACCTGTATGGCCCGAAATCCGGACTGTCACGACTGCGTGCTCGCCGACATCTGCCCCTCCGAGAAGGGCGACAGCGAGATCGACCTCGCTTCGGGCGACCCCTGGTAACGGCGGCCTCGAGCGCGTGTTTGGACCCGACCATCGCAAGCCCAACACTGTTTCGACGACCGGCGATACTTCCGGTCGGGACTACAATGGCCAACGATACTGACGAGACCGGCAAAGACGAGCACGGACGGGACATCGAACTCGCGAAAGAACGATCCGAAGATGAAGACGAGGACGAACTTCCCGAGAAACAACAGGAAGCCCGCGAGCAAGCCGACGAGGAACGGCGACGACAGGATATCGAGCACAAGTCGACCGACCGGGAAAACGACGCTCTCGAGAACACGAACCCCGATGACCACCGAGACGAAGAACCATACAACAGCTGATCGCCCGCCGTTCCCTTCGATCGCTGCTCGTTTTCGGAGCGACGTGGCTCGTTACTGCGAGACGGGAGCCGAAAGCGTCGCGACCGACCCGCCGGGCGAAATAACGACGCGGCTACCGACACCGATCGTTCCGATCGACTCACCGTCGACGACGAGTGCGACCGCTCCCGTGTCGCGCTCGACGGTCAACACGAGGTCGTCGGTCGGGAGCACCCATCGTCGCGTCCGCCTGACGAACGGCGCAATCGGGACGACTGCGACGCCGTCGACGACCCGCGAGAGTTCCGGCCCGTCGATGGCGCTTGCGTATCCGTGGCTCCCCGCCGGCGTCGCGACCACGACCCCGTCGGCCCTGAACGACGCGACCGATTCGTCCCGACTCTCGACGCCGAACTCGGAGATTCGCGCCGGTTCGTCGGTCACCAGCGTCACGTCGAACGCCGCTCGAGTCGACTCGACCGCCTCGAGAGTGCCGTGCTCGTTGTGGCTCTCGCCGCCGCTCCCGTCGGTCGTCGGCTCGATGGCGACCTCGAGCAACTGGTGGCGGCGAACGGTCGCGTCGCCCTCGAGTGCCGTTTCGAGTGCCACACCAGCCCGGTCGTGCTCAGCGGACTCGATACCGCTGATCGAGCCCGTCGGAAGCACCGGACAGCCGAGGCGTTCGCGCGCGATTGCCGACAGCGTCGATTCGTCGGGGACGATCACGACCGTCGGCTCGAGGGCGAGAACGTCCTCGATTCCACCGGTAACGAACTCGGCATCCCACGTATCGCAGACGCCCTCGAGGGCGGTGACATCGAGCGGCGTCCGCCCGTCATCGGGCTCGAGAACGCCGACGGTTGGCTCGTCCCCAGGCTCCCACGCGCGGCTCATACGTCGGCGTTCTCCCGGCCCGGTCAAAAGGTGTCGGATTCCGAGCCGAGAAAGCGATCGTCGGAACTGGTCGTGGGCTACGTCTTGAAGGGCCAATCGCCGGTGATCCGCATGCCTTTCGCCAGACCCTGCTCCGCCAGCGCAGTCGCGATCGAGTCGGGCTCGCGGTGATCGACGGTTCGCGCCTCGCCCGCGAGCTCGACGACGAGTGCGGTCAGCAAGATCGCCTGCTCGCGGAAGGTCCGTCGCTCGAGTTTCTCGAACGTGTCGGCTTCGGTGTGACCCCAGCCGCGGCCGACGCTGTCGTCGCTCGAGGAGACGTGATAGCCGGGGACGCCGCGTTCGACGAACGGCCAGTGGTCGCTATGGGGGCCGAGCGTCGGTACGACCTCGATCGGGTGCCCGTAGCGGTCGGCAACGGCGTTCGCGGCGGCCGCGAGGCTGTCGAAGCCGTTGGTCTGACACGAGAGCGTGCGGCTGCCGACGACACCGTCGAGGTTGATGACCGCCTCGATCGCCTCGCAGTCACAGGATTCGGCGTACCGCGTCGAGCCGACGAGGCCGACCTCCTCGGCGCCGAAGGCGACGAACTCGACGCGGCTCTCGAGGTCGTCCTCGCGGGCGGCGAGTGCGGCAGCGAGTTCGACGACCATCGCCGTTCCCGCGCCGTTGTCCAGCGCACCCTCGGCGATGTCGTGGGCGTCGACGTGACTCGTCACGAGTACGCGTCGATCGGTCTCGGGACCGAGTTGGGCACGGACGGTCTGGCTCTCGGCGTCGTGGATATCGGCCTCGACCTCGAGGGTGATCTCGTCGCCGTCGTAGCGCCTGACGAGTCGGGCGCCAACCTCGCTCGAGACGCCGACGGCCGGAATATCGCCGATCGGGTTCTCGTCGGTGCCGACGCTGCCGGTCGGCGGGAGACAGCCCGCGACGTGGTTTCGGTAGACAAAGCCAGCGGCGCCGGCCTCGACGGCGTGATAGTACTTCTCCCGGCGGTGGACGTACCGCTCGGCGTGGTCGGGGATGTCGCTGCGAACGACGACGATCGATCCCTCGAGGTCGCGATTTTCGAAGTCTTCGGGCAATCCGTAGCCCAGATCGACCAGCGGCGCCGTGACGCGCTCGGCCGGACTTCGCGGCAACGCGATCGATCGAAGCCGTTCGTCGTCGGCTTCGATTGCACTCTCGCCGCGCGTCCAACCCTGGATCTCGAACGACTCGAGTCGGGCCTCGCGCGCCCCTGCCTGCTCGAGCGCGTTTCGTGTCAGTATCGCCGCTTCGCGTTCGCCGTCGCTGCCGGCCATCCGAGTGCCGATATCGACTAGCCCCTCGAGATGGGTCCAGCCGATGTCGCTGGTGAATCGATCACCGATCCAATCGCTCATAGCGGGTAGTCGGCGTGCAGTCTGGTAATGCTACCGCTCGAGGGCCACTCACGAGGCCGTTCGGACGCCGCGGATCTCTCGTCTGATACGGTTTACTGTAAGTCATTGCCGGCGCAACCGCGACCCGGGCGGCGGTTGCGCCGGTAAATCGTTACAGCAATCCGTATGAGCGCCGCGGCGCCGACGCCGACGATAGCACCGAGTCCGAGACCCGGCAGGAAATGTTCCGTCCCACTGACCGCCGCGAGACCGAGTCCGAACACGAGCAGCGGGACCAACAGCAAGACGGCTATCTCAAGGACGAACACGTTCAGCAGCCGCGCTTTGCCGTCGGTCATAAACGCCATGGACCTGAGATACCGATTACTGTAACGGTTTACCGGCGTACCCGCGGCCCGAGCGACGAGTGCGCCCGAAACGACGTACAGGAAACCGTATGTGACGAGCAGATTACTGATTGTATTGTGGAGGCACTCGAGTCGCAGCCGCTGCTCGAGCGTTTGCGAGCCGGCAGTTGCAGGCCGTATCGAAAATGGCCAGTCCGTTGATGCGTGTGGCATGAAAGTCGTCTTCAAACCCGGGAATGCTTACGAAGAGATCAACTGCTTCGATTTCCGGGAGTACGAACAAGGTGTGGTGTTGCACGACGAGAAGGGGTACAACATCGGCTACGTCCCACACGAGATTCTGAGTCACATCGAACCCCACGCCGGCGAGGAGGTCGCGTTCGAAGACGGCAAACCGCCATCGTCGGACGACGAGTACGACGAGTGACGAGCGATCCCCGCTTTTCGGCACCGGTTACGTATCGACGCCGCCGACCTCGAGGCGCTCGAGGCGATCCTGGGCGCGGGTGAGCGCGGCATCGTCACCGCGAAGACCGTCGGCGAGCTCGCGGGTAGCCTCGATTAGTTGTTCGGCCGTCCGTGGCTCGACGTCGCCATCGAGCATGCGGATGCGCTTGACGTGCTCGCCCAGGGTTTCGACGGCCTGTCGTTCGCTCGTCGCGTGGTCCCGGTCTGCAGCCCAGGTGCGGACATCTCGGCGGTACTCCCGAACGGCGTTTGCGTACGCGAGCCCCCGTCCGCCACGAAGCGATTGTGGAACCTCGTCGACGGCTGGGCGGTCGCCGCCGTCTGCATCCCGGAGCAACGACAGGAAGTACAGTTCCTCTCGCTCCTCGAGGGAACGGCGCCGAGAGACGGCGTCGGCGACGTGGCGAAGTTCGGCCGCGACGAGGTACGTATCGTCGAGTGGCTGGAGCGCTCCCGCCTTGATGAACCCGCGTTGGCGAACGTACTCACGAGCCGTTTCGTGGGCCCGGTTGGCGAGGTCTTCGGTCGGGACGTCGTCGATATCGGCCCGCACCTCGGTCAGGTCGAACGCGACCCGAAGATCGGTGTGTTCGGTGCGTTCGTCGAGGCCGACACTCTGGAGACTGCCACAGGCCGGACAGCCAATCGACCCCGTCTCGTAGTACGACCACCGGGTGCCACAGGATGTGCACTCGCGTTCGCCCCTGATCTTCATGTCCCAGCGTAGGCGAATCCAAGCAAAAGGTCTCACGGACTCGTACGGACCGTCGGTGGCAGTCCCCGGTACAACCGCCGATATACTGCCGGGCAAACGATAGTAACGACTGCAACTATCGTAACGACTGAAACATGATTACTGCCCGACACCATACCGTTGCCCCACTTATATCGTCAGACGAGGTGCAACGAGCGGTCGTGTGCGCTCGAGTCGAAACGTCCCAATGACCTTTTTGGGTTCGGCCCGCTAACATGTGGTATGCGTGACGAAGACGAAATCCGCGAGCAGTACGAATTTCTCACAGAACACCTCGAGAGCGAGGAGATGAGTCACGATGGCGTCAAACGGATGTTCACCTATTACAAGCGTGCTATCGGTTGGGTGCTCGAAGAAGAACACATGTAACCCGAAGTGAACGAACGTATCACATCTCGAGGCTGTGTCGTTACCTTTAAGTATGCACAGCGGAATTTGTCTGGTGACGCTTCGCTTGGAGGGCCGAAGCGTCAGCGGGGACCAATTCAGGGCGGCAAGCGATCGCGTGACGTTTTTCCCGTCACGCGATCTGCTTTCCTGTTTACTACGAGACACTAATTGGTAGCGTCGAGACCCATCTAATGACGAGCGAATCGGCCTTCATTCGGCGTCTTAGAGTATAAGAATACGAATAGAAACCCACTGGAGTGTAAACATGAATTTCATATTATGCAACCACCAGTGCGCGATACGTCACGGTAGTTATCATTTTGGTTGAGCCTTCCACGTCTTTCGTTCGCCAGTAAGGCTCCGGTTTCGCTCGATAAAACCCGATAGCCTTATTAAAATTCGACAGTAAGTACGGGTGGTACGTTCCCAATGTACGACCTGACAGGATTTCAGCGTGACTTGCTCTACGTCATCGCTGGCGAGGAGGAACCACACGGATTGGCGATCAAAGAAGAACTCGAAGAGTACTACGAAAAGGAGATTCATCACGGCCGGCTCTACCCAAACCTGGATACCCTCGTCGACAAAGGGCTCGTCGAGAAAGGCCGTCGCGACCGTCGAACGAACTTTTATACCCTCACCCGGCGCGGCCAGCGCGAACTCGAGGCCCGCCGCGAGTGGGAAGCCCAATACGTCGACCTCTAATCGGTCTCGAAGCTTCGACCGATAGGCGACGGACGAGTCACCGACCATCGGTTTGGCGACCGATCTGCGTTTGCACTGCGCTCGAGTCAGCAGACCCCTTATATGATCTCGCGAGGAACGTCAGGAAGTGAACGAGGTTCCCCTCCAACTGGCGGACGCGCCACTCGACGAGACGGTGGTCCGGATCGCTCTGGCAGGTGCATTGGGAATGTTTCTGGGCCTCGAGCGCGAGTGGTCCCAGAAGTCCGCCGGCATTCGAACCTTCTCGCTCATTAGCCTGCTTGCGGCGGTCTTTACCCTACTAGTCCTCGAGACCGACATCGGCGAGAGCCTGTTGATTCTGGGCGGCTTGCTCGTCATCGTCCAGGGCGTGTTGCTCGCGGTACAGGGATTGCTCGGGGAGGAAGACGCCGGGCTCTCGCTGACGACGTCGGTCTCGATGCTCGTCGCCTACGGCGTCGGCGCGCTCGTCGCGGCCGGCTTCATCATCGAGGGAATTACGGTCGCCGTCCTCTCGTCGCTGTTGCTCGTGCTCAAACGCGAACTCCACGAGTTCGCCTGGGGACTCACCCGCGAGGAGATGCGCTCGACGACCGAGTTCGCCATCCTCGCGTTCGTCATCTACCCCCTGTTGCCCGCCGAGATCACCCTCGATCTCGGCCCGGTGACGATCCCGCTCGAGCCCCAGGTCATCTGGCTGATGGTCGTCGCCGTCGCGGGAATCGGCATCGTCAACTACGCGATCGTCTCGACCTACGGCGGGCGTGGCATCGCCGTGACGGGCTTTTTCGGCGGACTGGCCTCCTCGACGGCCGTCGTCGGGACGATGCTCGATCACGTCCGCCAGCGACCCGAGGCGGGGTCCTACGCCGTGGCCGCCATCCTGTTGGCAAACGCCGCGATGGCAGCCCGAAATCTCGCCATCGCCGTCGGGTTTACGGTGGGCAGCGGGACAGCCATCCTCCTCGAGGCGATCGTGCCGCTGGGAGCGGTTATCCTGCTGGCGTTCATCGTCGCTGCCCTGACAGCGGACTGGCGCGAGTCCGGGCCGATGGAACTCGAGAGTCCGTTCTCGCTGACCAACGCGCTGGCTTTCGGCGCGGTGTTTCTGATCGTGCTCGTGTTCGGATCACTGGCCGAGACCTGGTTTGGCACCCTCGGTTTCTACGCGACCGCCATCGCCAGCGGCTTCGTCTCGAGTGCCGGCGCGACCACGTCGGCTGTCGTCCTCTATCGCGGCGGGCAACTCGGCCCCGCAGAAGCGACGATCGCCATCCTGCTGGCGACGGTCTCGAGTATCGTTGTCAAGGCGCTGCTGGCCTCGACGTCGGCCAATCACGACTTTCGGAATCAGGTCGCGGCCTACAGCGCGTTGCTGTTACTCGGCGGGGCGGCGGCGTCGGTACTGATCGTCATCTAGAGGTGCGATCGGGCCGGTCCGTTCGCTGGGCCAGCAAACGTGAAACGACCTTTATTTCGTGTCGGCCAAAATGATCGTTCGTGGCCGACGATTGTGACCCCGCTGCCGTGTTCGCCCTCCTCGACGACGAGTACGCGCGGACGATACTCGCGGCCACGAGCCAGCAATCCATGACAGCAACCGAACTCAGCGATCAGTGTGACATGTCGCTCTCGACGGTGTACCGACGGACCGAGGACCTCGAGACGTGTGGCTTGCTCGAGACGCGAACCGAGATCGACGCCGACGGTCACCACACTGCGGTGTACAGCGCCCGACTCGAGCGACTGACGGTCGAACTCACCGACGGTGTCTACGACGTTAGTCTGTCGACGAAATCGAGAACACGCGAGTTCGCGGACGCGTTTACCGATCTCTGGGAGGGGTTGTGATGGTCGGCGTCTCCCAACAGGTGGCGATGGATATGCTGACGGTCTTGTCGCTTGGCCGGGTCGTTCTCGGACTGGTCATCACGACGCTTGCGATGATCGGATACCGAAACAACCGTAGCCATCCGATGCTGGCGCTCGCGGTCGGCGTCGCCTTCCTGACGTTCGTGCAGGTCCTCCTGTCGATCGTCATGGCCCGACTGGGAGAACCGTATCTGATCTCGCTCTCGACGATGCTTGCGGAGCTCGTCGGACTCTCGCTGATTCTGTACTCGATCGTACTCGCTCGGCGACAGTGACGACCGGGTGGACAGAGAGGATCCTCGAGTGAGACGAGCTGTTGTAATCGCTTACTGCCGATCGCCCGAACGGGTCAGCGATCGGCGGGACATCGTTACACCGGTTCGTACGAGCCGCCCTCGTGTCTCGATCGTCGCACACGAAAGCACCGACCTCTTTTTGCGTCCGTGCAAACGTCCACTACGATGATTGGGGCGTTCACAGTTGGGAAGAAAGCGGTAACGTTCGGCTACAAACGCTACGGCGTCCCTGGTGCGGTCGCCTCTGGCGGCGCCGTCCTGGCAGGATACGTCCTCGTCCGACGTGCGCTTCGGTCGACGACAGAGGCCGACGAACACACCCTCGAGTCGGCCATCGACGCACAATCGATCCAGCAGGCCGTCGACGAGGGCGGTCTCGAGGCCGTCGCCGACCGGGAGGCCCTCGAGGAGTCGGTCGACACCGAGGCGTTTCAGGCTGGCGTCGACGACCTCCAGTCGTCGGTGCGTGAGGAAACCGACGAGTTCGGAGACGACCACGCGCGAGAAAACGAGTAGACGACCGAAGAAAGACGAAGCGACGCGAGACTGACGAGCGCCGGGAGCGATCGTCGTTACTCGCGTCGCAGTTCCTCGACGTGGTCGATCCGTTGCTCGACGAGATCGGCTTTCCCGATGTCGTGGCGCACGTGCAGTCCCTCCTCGCCGGCGACCGCGAGCGCGTCCTCGGCAATTGCTTCGGCCTCGCTGATCGAATCCGCGACGCCGACCAGCGCGAACGATCTCGAGGTCGTCGTGTAGATGCCGTCCTCGCGGGCGTCCACGCTGGCGTAGTAAAGCAGTGCGTCGCCCGCGCTTTCTTCGTCTACTTGCACCTTCGCGCCGGCCTCGGGGTCCGTCGGGTATCCCGACGGCACGGCGTACTTACACACCGTCGCCTGCTCGGCGAACTCGAGTGTCGGCACCGCCTCGCCGTCTCGAGCGGCCGTGAGAACCTCGAGGAAGTCGGTCTCGAGGACGGGCAGCGTGTTCATCGCCTCGGGGTCGCCAAAGCGGGCGTTGAACTCGACGACTTTCGGCCCCTCGGCGGTGATCATGAACTGGCCGTAGAGGATGCCCCGGTAGTCCTCGAGGGCGTCGACGGTGCCCTCGATGATCGAGACCGCCGCTTCGTAGTCGGCTTCGGTCATGAAGGGCAGTTCGCGGGTCGGGGCGGAGTAACTTCCCATGCCGCCGGTGTTCGGTCCCTCGTCGCCCTCGTAGGCGCGTTTGTGGTCCTGGACGGCCGGCGCCGTCTCGACCGTGCCGTTGGCGACGAACGCCTGGATCGTGACCTCCTCGCCGATGAGTCGTTCCTCGAGGACGATCCGATCGTAGTCGGAGTCGCGAATGTAGGCCTTGCCCTCCTCGGGAGTAACCTGGTCGCCGATGACCTTGACGCCTTTCCCGCCGGTCAGTCCGACCGGCTTGATCGCGAGGTCGCCGTCGTACTCGTCGATAAAGTCGCAGGCGGCGTCCATGTCCTCGAACGTCTCGAAGTCCGGACAGCCCGGCACGTCGTTGTCCTGCATGAACTCCCGCTGGAAGGCCTTGTCCGTCTCGATCCGGGCGTCGGCTTCCTTCGGGCCGAAGGCGTAGATCTCGGCGTCCTCGAGTGCGTCGGCGACACCTGCCTCGAGCGGCGCTTCGGGGCCGACGACGGCGAGCGTCGCGTCGACGGACTCGGCGTAGTCGACGACGGCGTCCGGATCGGTCGTCTCGAGCGTCTCAAAGCCGGCGGCGAGGTCGGCAATGCCGGGGTTGCGATTGCCCGCACAGGCATAGAGCTCGGCGTCGCTGTCGCCTCGCGCCTCGCTGTCCTCGGACGCAGCCCGACTGCTCGAGGCGCAACGCGCCTCGCTGCCTGCGAGCGCGCGAGCGATGGCGTGTTCGCGGCCGCCGCCGCCGATCAGGAGCACGGTTTCTGACATAGTCGATAGCCACACGCACGAACCTGTAAGCGTTGCTCTTTGCTCGAGTGAGAATAGTCACGTTTGTGCATATCACCGTGGCAGTATCCGTATCACGTGGGGTGGCTTCGTCCTCACCGGGGCAACCCCGTCGTCCGCTCAAGGGTCGCGAGGACGACGACGGTGGCGACGAGGACGACCGCGGCGCTTGCGAACACCTCGTCGTAGGTGAACCCGGACTCGATAAACCACCCCAGCACGGACGAGCCGACCGCCTGGGTGAGCATCCAGACCGAACTGAACACGGCGTAGGCGCTCGCCCGCGTCGAGTCGGGAAACGCCTCGAGGAGGAAGGTATCGACGGCCGGGAACAGCGCGTGGACGACGAAGCCGATCACGCTCGAGAGGACGACCAGCGCGAGCAGTCCCTCGACGTGAGTCAGGGCAAACAGGAGCACGGCGAACGTCGCGACGATGCCGAGCAGGTACGGTATCTGCGGGAGTCTGTCGGCAAGATCGCCGCCGACGTAGAACGCGGGGACGCCCGCGGCGAAGACGATGGTGAGCATCGCGCCCGCCGCCCCGCCCGAGAGTCCCTTTGACTGCATGTACAGTTCGTAGAAGTTGAACACGCCCTGCCAGACGAACACCGCCAGTCCGACGGTCGCCAGTGCCGTCACGATGAGTCGCCACTCCGAGAGCGCGCCGGCGACGAAGTCGCGGTCTTCACGGCCAGCATCCGGCAGATCGGTGCGTCCCGCGGCAACCCACGTGGTGACCGTCATCACCGCCGCGCCGACGGCGATCGTCCACAGCGAGAGTCGCCAGTCGACGACCATCGTGAGGATCACGAGCGGCGCGGCGATCACCGCGGCGAGCTGGCCGGCCATCCCGTGAATGCCTACCATTCGACCGACGCGCTCGGGGAACAGTTCGCTCAACAGCGGATTCGCCGAAACGAAATAAATTCCGGAGGCGACCCCCATGGCGAACGCCCCGACCATCAGATGTGGGACCGTCACCGCGGTCGCGGTAAACCCGGACGAGACGGCGAGGATCACGCCGGAGGCGAGCACGACCCGATGTCTGGGAACCTTCGTGAGCAACCAGCCGGTCGGCAGCCGAAGGGAGGCGCTGCCGACCCACGCCAGCGTCACGATCAGTCCGGCCGTCGCCTCGCCGATAGCGAACTCGGCGATAAACACGTCGAGCAACGGCGCGAAGATGATCCTGGCGAGATTGAGGAGGAAGACGAGACCACAGAGAGAGGCGAACAGTCGTACTCGAGCCACGATCAGTATTTCTAATAGGGTCTCTCAAGGCTTCCGAAAGCGGACAACTCCCGACAACTGTACCCGTCGGTCGCTTTGGGAAGCGGCAAAAATGTAGAATTGACGGACAAAACGTACTTTTCGATATGAACACAGCAACGGTGTATGTCGGGCAGAGTCGGAAGAATAACGGATCGGGCGATCGACACGGCCGAACTGCGTCGGGCCGTCCAGGAGTTCGTCAGGTACGTCCCACGCGGAGAGTCGATCGGAGAGAACACCTGGAACGGCCGGCATCGGTCCATTCTGTTTCTCCTGTGGGCGCACGTACCGATACTAGTCGCGCTGGGGCTGTACGACGGCTACGATCCGTACTTGACGGGGGCAACCTACAGCGCCGCTCCGCTCTCGATCGTAGCACTCGAGGTCGGTGCGATCGGCGTGTTGGCGCTGCTTGCTAGCTGGTCGCGACTCCGTCGGCGCACACGAACCGTCCTCGCCGCACTCGGATTGATGACGTGTTCAGCCGTTCGCCGCACTCGGATTGATGACGTGTTCAGCCGTGCTCGCTCACTTCTGGGGCGGGTTCATCGAAGCGCACTTTCACTTCTTCGTGATGGTAGGCGTCATCGCGGTCTACGAGGACTGGGTGCCTTTCCTGCTGGCGATTCTCTACGTCGCCGTTCAGCACGGTCTCTTTGGCATGATCGCACCGGGTGCCGTCTACAATCACTCGCCGGCGATCGAGAACCCGTGGGGGTGGGCGATCATCCACGCCGTGTTCGTCCTCGGCCTCTCCGCCGCGATCGTCCTCCACTGGCAGTCGATCGGGCGCGCACGCGAAGAGACCGAGACACAACTCGAGCACCTCCGGCAGCGCAATCAGGAGATAGAGGATCTCGAGGAGCGACGCGCAGAGATCGAGGCGGCAAAGACCGACGCCGAGGAGGCAAAAGCGGAGGCCGAAGCCGCGACGGCCGAGGCCCGAGCGCGCCAGCAGGAGGTCGAGCAGTTGAACGAGCAGCTGCTGGTCCACGCGGCGGACGTCGCCGCTTCGATGGATGCGGTCGCAGACGGAAACTTCACGGCCGAACCGCCCACGGACACCGACATCGAGGCCATCGAGGAGATCAGCGACGCGTTCGAACAGATGACCGACGAACTCGCGGCGACCGTACTCGATCTGCGCGAGTTCGCAGCCACCGTCGAGAGCGCGACCCAGTCGGTTCAGTCAGACGCCGTCACACTCGAGCGCCAGCAGCAACGACAGGCCGAGGACGTTCGAGACTTCGCGACTGAGCTTCGTGATCTGGCCTCGGATCTCGATAGTTCGACCGACGAACTGGGCGATCTTTCGGCGACGATCGAGGAGATTGCCGCGAACGCCGATCAGGTCTCGAACGAGGCGGCGACCGCGGCCGCGGCAGCAGCCGACGGTAACGAGTCAGCGACGGCAGCTATCGAGGCGATCGAGGCGATCGAGCAGCGCATCGACGAACTCGCCGACCTGATCACCGTCCTCGACGATCGGATGGACGACGTCGCTGATAGCACGGCGCTGATCGAAGACATCGCCGACCAGACGAACGTGCTGGCGCTCAACGCGAGCATCGAAGCCGCCCATTCCAAGGATGGGGGTGAGGGATTCGCCGTCGTGGCCGACGAGGTCAAAGCCCTCGCCACCGAGACCCAGGACCACTCTACGGCAATCCAACGGACCATCGGTGAGACCGTCGAAGACGTCGAACGCGTCCAGCGTGAGATGGACCGAACCAAGGCACGTCTCGAGACCGGAAAGACGACGGTCAGCGATGCTGGCGAGACGTTTTCGACGCTCTCGGAGACGGTCGAAACGGTCGACACCTCGGTCGACGAGGTGGCCGTTGCGACCGACGACGGCGCGCGTTCGACCGAAGCGATCGTCGACGCCGTCACGAGGGTCGCCGATCGCGCTCGAGCAATCGCCGAGCGGAGCGAATCGCTCGCGGATCGCGCCGAGGAGAGCACGACGACGGTGGCCGAGGTTCGCTCGCAACTCGACGATCTGGCCGACAGAACCGCGACCCTCCAGCGCCAACTCGAGGCGTTCGAATGCGAGAGCGACGACGCCCAGTCACCGACCGTCGACGCGGACGACTGACGGTTTGCGATCGACCTGAACGATGCCAGATCGTCGACGGGGCGGTGCCGAATCGGTGACGTGGGTCGTTCGGGATCAGTGGCGTAGATGGCTCAGAAACGGCGACGTGGACGGTGGCGACGCGATCAACCGTGACCGCAGAGCGACGCATCGACAGCGAACAGTATAACACGCTCTCCGTGCGAACACCACGCACATGCTCGAGGGAGTCAACGTCGCGCTCGGGGTGACGGGGTCGATCGCGGCCGTCAAGACGGTCGAACTGGCCCACGAGTTGCGACGACAGGGCGCCGACGTTCGCGGCGTGATGACCGCCAGTGCACAGGGGATTATCCATCCGTGGGCCGTCGAATTCGCGACCGATACCGACATCGTCACGGAGATCACGGGTAGCGTCGAGCATGTCGAGCTCTGTGGCTACGACGGTTGGGCAGACGTGTTCTTGATCGCGCCGGCGACCGCCAACACGGTCGGCAAGATCGCCGGCGCGGTCGACGACACGCCCGTCACGACGTGTGCGACGACCGCACTCGGTGCCGACACGCCGGTCGTGATCGCACCCGCGATGCACGAGCCGATGTACGACCACCCCGGCGTGCTCGAGGCGATCGACACCGTCGCCGAGTGGGGCGTCGACTTCGTCGATCCCCGCGTCGAAGAGGGCAAAGCGAAGATCGCGAGCGAGGAGGCCATCGTCGCCGATGTCGCCCGCGCGGCTGGCGATCGACCGCTCGAGGGCAGCCACGTCGTCGTCACCAGCGGCGCGACCAGCGAGCCGATCGATCCCGTTCGGGTGCTGACGAATCGCGCCTCGGGGACGATGGGACGGGCGGTCGCGAAGGCGTGCTACGCCCGTGGCGCGGATGTCACCCTCGTTCACGACGGCCCCGACGTCTCCTACGCCGATGTCTGCCAGGTCGAAAGCGCCGACGAGATGCTCGAGGCGACCCAGACTGCCTGTGAAATGGCCGATACGCTCGTCTCGGCGGCCGCTATCGGGGATTACACTGTCGATGCGAGCGACGGGAAGATCCGGTCGGGCCAACAGCTCACCCTCGAGCTCGAGCCGACGCCGAAGCTCATCGACGAGATTCGCGAGCGCCATCCCGACCTGCCGATCGTCGGGTTCAAAGCTGAAACGTCGGGCGACGAATCGGCGATGATCGAACAGGCTCGCAAGACCCTGGAGCGAACGAACCTGGCGTTCGTCATCGCTAACGACGCGAGCGTGATGGGGGAGTCGACGACGGCGGCGCTGCTGGTACATGCAGACACTGCGGCACGGTACGAGGGCACGAAAGCGGGATTGGGCGGGGAAATCGCCGACTCGATCGCGGCGATCGTCGGCGAATGAGACGAACGGTTCTCGCTGTGTTCCGGCAACCAAATCACGGCTCGTGGTCGCGCCGGAATTGACCACAGTGGGTCGTATGAAGGGAGTCATGGATCGGCGCCGACAGGGTGAACGGACTTTCTTCGAGGGGGTCAGGGGAATTATATAGGAGGCGTTCATGCCACGATGTAATGGGAATCCGCTCGCGTAAGAAATATCGAACAATCGCTCTCTGCAGTACCTCATATGGCGTTACAACAGCGTGAACCTCCCGCCGACGACGTCGAGTCCGCGGAGCTCGAGGAGTTGCCAAAAGGGGAGATCTTCGAGGTACTTCGCAACCAGCGACGGCGGTACGTCCTTCACTATCTGAAACGCGACGATCAACCGGTCGAACTCGGGGATCTCGCCCAACAGGTCGCCGCCTGGGAGTACGATACCACGCTCGAGGGCGTCACGCCAGCCCAACGAAAGCGCGTCTACACGACCCTCCAACAGACGCATCTGCCCAAGATGGACGAGGCAGGGATCCTCACGTTCGACTCGGACCAGGGTGTCATCGCCTCGACCACGCGAACGCACGACATCAGCGTCTACCTCGAGATCGTCCCCGGCCACGAGTTCGCCTGGCGGGAGCTGTATCTCTCACTGGGCGCGATCAGCTGTGCGCTGGTCGCGGCGTTGTGGATGGGAATCTATCCGCTGACGGTGCTCTCGAATCTGGCCTGGATGGGGATCGTCGCCGTGACGGTGACGGCGACCGCGATCGTCCACATCTACCACGAGCGGACGATGCGGCTCGGCCACGGCACGCAGCCACCGGAACTCAGCTACGGGACCGACGACTAGCGGCTTCCCACGCCTGCACTGCTGGGTCGAACCAGTTGGCGGGTATCGGTTCGATGCCTCCAACGGCTCGGAGAGGAGGCAAAATCCAATCCGAACCGGACGGATCGTCAACTTTTACTTTACTACCGACCGACCTGCGACATGGATCAGTTGAAGCGGTCGCTCCTCGAGGCGCCGATCATCGAGAAGAACGGATACCACTACTTCGTCCATCCGATCAGCGACGGGCTCCCGAAGCTCGATCCGGGACTGCTTCGCGAGATCGTCATCGGCATCATCCGCAAGGCCGAACTCGAGGCGGTCGATCGAATCGTCACCCCGGCGGCGATGGGGATCCACATCTCGACGGCCGTCTCGCTGATGACCGACATTCCGCTGACGGTTATCCGGAAACGCGAGTACGGGCTCGAGGACGAGGTCGCGATTTCCCAGCAAACCGGCTACTCGGAAAACGAGATGTACATCAACGATGTCCGCGAGGGCGAGCGCGTCCTCGTGCTCGACGACGTGCTCTCGACGGGCGGCACGCTCGCGGCCGTCCTCGAGGCGCTCGACGGCATCGGTGCCGAGGTCGTCGACACCGTGGCGGTCATCAAGAAGGTCGGCGGCGAGAACAAGGTCGACGACGCCGGCCGCGATGTCAAGACGCTGATCAACGTCGACGTCGTCGACGGCGAGGTCGTCATCGTCGACGAGACGGGCGACGACTGATCGATCTACTGTAACGACAGACTGGCGCACCCACGGGGCTGTCGCGGTTGTGCCGGAGACGGCACGCAGCAGTCCGTATGACGATCGGTTCGATGCGGTGACCGGTCGCCGCCGCGTCCAACAGTCTATTTACACCGGCGTGTGTGAGGTGGGGTATGGACGGGTCGGAGGGGCACGCAAACGCAGGAACCCGGCGGGCATTTCTCGGATGGGCAGGGGCCACGGCGACGGTTGGGCTGGCCGGCTGTATCACCGCGATCGAAGACAGAATCGACGCCGATAGCGAGGGCGCCCAGCAGATCCAGCGCGGACTCGAGGCGGCGGGGATCGAGCCACCGGTCGAGACGACGATCTACGCCAACGCCGAAAACAGCGAGCGGGTGCGCTGGACGCAACTCGTCCAGCACGCGCTGAACGAGACCGGTTTGTTCGACGTCGGCTTCGAATCCCTCGAGTGGAGCCAGTACGAGCAGCTCTGTTTCAACATGGCCGAGAACGAGGAGAACGCACTCGTCTCGCTGGATGTCAGCGGCGGCTGGGACCCCCACTCCTACGTCGAACCGCTCTTTCACTCGGCCAATCACGCGCCGGCCGGCCTCAACTTCAATCACTTCGCCGCCGACGGCGTCGACGAGTTGATCGAAGACGGACTCGCCGAGGACGATCCGGACCGTCGTCGCGAGATCTACGCCGAATTGCAGCGCGAACTCGTCGAACACGTGCCGGTGTCGCCCATCCGGTTTGGCGAGTCGGTGACGGTGTATCGCCAGGATAGCATCGACGACTGGCGACAGTATCCGCTTCCGGGAAGCGAGTACGAGTCGGTCTATGCACCCTATGCAGGGGTCTCCACCGACGCCGACGGCGGCGAACTCGTCGGCGACGCCGTCGCGGTCGTCTCGAACACTGACCCGATCAACATGCACGATACGACCTCGAACATGGCGACGGGGCTGCTCTACGAGGGACTGCTCGCGGTCGACTTCGATGGTACGCCGCAGCCCCAACTGGCGGCCGACTGGACCCAACTCGAGGAGACTACCTACCGATTCGATCTACGCGAGGACGTTAACTTTCACAACGGCGAGACGCTCACGGCCGAACACGTCCGATTCTCTCTGGATCGCTACGAGGGGACGCCCCGCGAAAACGATGTCTTCGAGTGGTACGACCACACCGAAATCGTCGACGAGACGACCCTCGAGATACACCTCACCGAACCCTACGGCCCCTTCGAAACGTCGGTCGGCCTGCCGATCGTTCCGCTCGCGGCCGACGAGGACGACGGCGTCGACCTCTCCGCGACGCCGGTCGGCACCGGCCCCTACGAGTTCGCCGATCGAAGCGACGGCGAGTACTGGGATCTCGAGCGCTTCGACGATCACTGGTTCGACGGCGACGACGATGTCCCCGCCGAGGCGCCGATCGAGACGGTTCGCATGCGGATCATCGACGAACCGGCCTCGAGACAGGCCGCCCTCGAGACCGGCGAGATCGACCTCGCGACGGGAGTCCCGACCGAGAGCGTCGGCGGCTTCGTCGACGACGATTCGTTCGCCGTCGAACGCACCGTCGCCGGCCAGTTCGATTTCTTGATCTACCCCCGTTACCTCGAGCCCTTCGATCGCACCGAGGTCCGACGGGGTATCGATCGACTCCTCCCGCGAACACGAATCCTCGAGGACGTCTACGACGGCTACGGCTCCGTCGCGTACACGACCGTCCCGCCGTTGCTCGAGGCGTTCGCCGATCCGGATCTCGAAGACGAGATCGTCGCGGAGTACTTCGAGTGAACGACCAGCCACATGAGCCTCGGAACCTACGCGCTCAGACGGACGCTGCTCGCGGTGCCGGTACTGGTCGGTGTCTCCGCGATCACCTTCTCGTTCGTCCACCTCGTCCCCGGGGATGCGATCGATGTCCTCGCGGGCTTCCAGGGCGTCGATCCCGAGGCCAGAGACGCACTCCGCGAGGAGTACGGTCTCGACGACCCGATCTGGCGACAGTACCTCGCCTGGGTGACCGACGTGCTCGCCCTCGAGTTCGGCGAGTCGCCGATCACCGGCCGTGACGTCGGGGCGACGATCGCCGAGCGACTCCCACGAACGCTGGCACTCGGTGTGGCGGCATGGCTTCTATCGCTTGCGATCGGCATTCCAGCGGGCATCGTCGCCGCCCTCAACCACGGTCGTCCCGCCGACGAACTCACGCGACTCGGCGCGCTCGCCGGTATCGCGACGCCGAACTTCTGGCTCGGGCTCGTACTCCTGTTCATCTTCGGCGTTCACCTGGGCTGGGTCCGCGTGACGCCGCCCGACGCCGGACTGGCGAGTCTCGAGATGCTGTGGTTCATGGTGTTGCCGACGATTACCCTCGGAACGGCTTCCGCGGCGCTGATCACGCGATTGCTCCGGGCGTCGATGGCTCGAGAGCTACAGAAAGCGTACGTTCGGACCGCACGCGCGAAGGGACTTCGCGAGCGGACGGTGGTCCTGAAACACGTCCTGCGGAACTCGTTGACGGCGGTCGTCACCGTCGCTGGCTTACAGCTCGCCATCCTCGTCGATGGGGCGGTCGTCGTCGAGCAGGTGTTCGCCTGGCCGGGGATGGGACAACTCGTCGTCGACGCGGTCGATCAGCGCGACGTCCCGCTGATCCAGGCGAGCGTCCTCGTGATCGCGGTCGCCGTCGTGCTCGCGAATCTGCTCGTCGACCTCGTCTACGCCGCACTCGATCCACGGGTTCGATACCGATGACCGACCGCGAACCGACCGCCCGGCGGGGCCGCCTTCGCGTCGAGGGGTTCGAATCGTCGACCGAGCGGTCGCTCGAGGACGACACCGCCTGGCCACGGTCGGTGGAACGCGACCGAGAGCAGTCCCGTACCGAAGGATCGGTCGGTCGATCGCGCTCGCGGTGGCGAGACATCTGGCGGCGCTTTCGCTCGGATCGAACGGCGCTCCTCGGGGCTGCGATCGTCGCAATTCTTACCGTTCTCGCCGTCTTCGCCTGGCCGCTCGAGGTGACGACACTTGGCTACCGAATCACGTTGCAACCGTTTGCCCTCGCGCCCTACGATCCGGGCGAGTTGTACGTCGGACCGACGAACGCGGGACCGTCGCTCGCCCACCCCTTCGGAACCGACTGGGCCGGCCGTGACCAGTTCTCGCGGGTGCTCGCCGGCGGGCGCTACAGTCTGAGTATCGGCGCACTCGCCGTCGCGCTCGCGCTCTGTGTCGGCGTGCCGCTGGGTGCGATCGCCGGCTACGTCGGCGGCTGGGTCGACGAGGCGATCATGCGCGTCGTCGACATCCTCTTTGCGTTTCCGTTTCTCGTGCTCGCGATCGCGATCGTGGCGGTCCTCGGCCAGGGCTACTGGAACGTCGTCGCCGCCCTCGTGATCACGGGTTGGCTCTCCTACGCCAGACTCATTCGTGGCGAGATTCTCTCGGTCAGGGAAGCCGAGTACGTCACCGCCGCAAAAGCGCTGGGGGCGTCCGACCGACGAATCGTCGCGCGCCACGTCGTCCCCAACGCCGTCGCGCCGGTGATCGTCCAGGCGACGCTGAACGTCGGGACGGTCGTGCTCGCGGCCGCCGCGCTTGGCTTTCTCGGACTGGGCCTGTCACCCGACAGCGCCGAGTGGGGGACGATGCTCGCGGACGGTCGCTCGTCGCTGCTGCAAGGCCACTGGCATATCACCGTCTTTCCCGGTCTGGCGTTGTTCGCGTTCGTCCTCGCGATCAACCTCGTCGGCGACGGCCTCAACGACGCGCTCGAGCCCCGACTCGAGGACGGCGAGTCGCGTACAGCTCACCGGGGGTCCCGAACCCACGACGTCGAACGGAGGGATCGGTAGTGGCGCTGCTCGAGGTCGAGAACCTGACGATTCAGTTCTACACCGACGACGGCGTCGTCCGCGCGGTCGACGGCGTGAGCTACGAGATCGAGGCCGGCGAGACCGTCGGCCTCGTCGGCGAGAGCGGCGCCGGCAAGAGCGTCGCCAGCCGCGCGCTGCTCGGCCTACTCGAGGACGGCGAGGTCGTCGCGGGCGAGGTTCGCTTCGACGGCCGAAACCTCCTCGAGCTGTCGTCGGCCCGACTCCGCGAGATTCGGGGCAACGAGATCGCGATCGCGTTCCAGGACGCCGACGCGGCGCTCAACCCCGCCTACACCGTCGGCGAGCAGATCGCCGAAGCGATTCGGGCACACGAAACCGTCACCGACACAGCCGCCCGCGAACGATCGATCGCCCTCCTCGAGCGAGTAGGCATTCCCGAGCCGGCGAGCCGGTATACGGACTACCCACACCAGTTTTCTAGCGGCATGTGCCAGCGCGCGATCATCGCGATAGCACTGGCCTGTGATCCCGACCTGTTGATCGTCGACGAACCGACGCGAGGACTCGACGTCACGGTACAGGCGCAACTCCTCGAATTACTCGAGGATCTCTCAGCCGACGGCGAGATGGCGATTCAACTCGTGAGCCACGATCTGGGCGTCGTCGCCGATCAGTGCGAACGCGTCCTCGTCATCTACGCCGGCAAAATCGTCGAACGCGGGCCGGTCGAGGATCTCTTCTACGAGCCGAAACATCCCTACACTGCCGGGCTGTTGGCCTCGATCCCGCGAATCGGTGACGGTCGCGACCGGCTGGCGTCGATTCCCGGCCGCATGCCCACTCGAGTCCAGCGACCGACGGGCTGTCAGTTCCACCCGCGCTGTCCCTACGCCGAGGCGGTTTGTGCGAGGCGCGATCCGGAACTCGTCGACACTGCCACCGGCACGCCCGTCGACGACGGTGAACCCGACCGCGAGGGGCCGACGACCCACGCCGCGGCCTGTCACGAACACACCGGCGACCTCGAGGAGGGCCTGGACTACGAGGTCCGGATCGTCGACAGTACCGACGATGACGGCTGTGGCGAGTCGGCGAGCGACCCCGGCGACGACTCAGCCGCTGTAGACAACCCGTCTCACGAGGGTGAGCTGCGATGACCGACCCGCTGCTCCAGGCGAGCGATCTGTCCGCCCACTACACGACGACCGACGGCTTCCTCGAACGCCTGCTTGGCATCGGCGACACCGTTCGGGCGGTCGACGGCGTCGACCTCGAGCTGTCGGCGGGCGAGACCCTCGGGCTCGTCGGCGAGAGCGGCTGCGGGAAGACGACGCTCGCCCAGACGCTCGTCGGCCTCCGTGAGCCGACCAGCGGCTCGGTCACCTATCGCGACAAACCCCTCGCGGCGTGGTCACGGGCGGCGCTCCGGACGAACGTCCAGTATCTCTTCCAGGACCCCCTCGCCAGCCTGAACCCACAGCAGCCGGTCACCGATATCGTCAGCGAGCCCCTCGCGATCCACGATATCGTCCCGGCGGACCGTCGAGACGACCGCGTCGCGACGCTGCTCGAACGCGTGGGGCTCGATCCCCTCACCGCGAATCGCTATCCACACGCCTTCTCCGGCGGACAGCGCCAGCGGATCGCACTCGCTCGCGCACTCGCGGTCGAACCCGAACTCCTCGTCTGTGACGAGCCCGTCTCCGCACTCGACGCCTCCGAACAGGCCAGGATTTGCAACCTGCTCGCCGACCTGCAAGACGAGTTCGGCCTCTCGTATCTGGTCGTCAGCCACGACCTCTCGGTGGTCGAGCACGTCGCCGACCGCATCGCCGTCATGTACCTCGGCGAGATCGTCGACATCGGCCCGTCCGACGCCCTCTTCGAGGACGCCGCCCACCCCTACACTGAGGCGCTGCTGTCGGCGATCCCCGAACCCGACCCGTGCTGGACCGGCGAGCGGATCGTCCTCGAGGGCGACGTCCCCTCACCGATCGATCCGCCCGCCGGCTGCCGGTTTCATACCCGCTGTCCCGTGGTCATCCCGCCGGACGAGTTCGACCTCGAGCCGGCGGCGTTTCGATCCATGTTGACGCTTCGCAAGCGACTCGAGGTGGGCGAAGACGACTGGCTCGAGTCGCTCGTTCCTCGAGACGGGCGCCACGGCGATACCGCCACCGGAACGACCGAGGCGATCCGCGATCGGTTCGACATCCCATCGCCGCTCGCCGATCCCGAGGCCGAGGCGATTCTCGAGCGGGCGCTCGAGGCCATCGTCGCAGGGAACGTCGGCGGCGCAAGCGAGCAGCTTGGGGCGGCGTTCGAAACGCCGTGTGAAACGATCGAGCCCGAGTTACAGGCCGAGGGAGATCATCGGGTCGCGTGTCATCGGTTCGACGACGACCGCGCCGGCGACCGACGATCCCGCCCGTCGGAGTGAGCCCCGATCGGTCGGCGGTGAGCTACGCCTACCGACTCGCCAGCCAGGACCGCCCGGTTCGTCCATCCAGCCCGGGGCGATGCGTTTTTGCCCGCCGCGTGCGAGCCTCGACGCGATGACCGGGGCCGGCGAGTCGCGAACGATCGACTGGGCGGCGCTGAGTCACGCCCTCCTCCCGCGACGGCTGCGGACTCGAGCGATTACCGTCAGCGTTCGAACCGACGCGGACGTCTATCACCGCGGCGATCCCGTCGCGGTCGAGATCGACCTTCGGAATCGATTGCCGGTCCCCATCAGGTTGCGAACGGACTCGCCGAACGTCTGGACGTGGACCGTCGACGGCGAGCCGGTCGACGCTCGAGACGTTCCCGATCGACCCGGCTCGATCCACTTTGATCGCGGCGAGCGGAAACGATTTCACCGCCGGTGGAGCCAGCGAGTACGGGTCCGAGACCGGGAATGGAAGCCGGTCGAACCGGGAACGTACACGATCGCGGCCCGTCTCTCGAGGGGGGATGCGGCTGCTCGAGGGCTCGCCGATCGGACCGCGATCGAGATCGTCGAACGCTGACTTCAATACGCCCTGAAGTCCGGGACGGTGACGCCGAATCGGGGATACACTCCGTACTCTGACGAGTCAGAGGCCGAGTCCACGGACAAGCCCCTCCCTCAACGAGCGAACCCGTCAGGGTGAGCGAAGTATGGTAGGGTAGTTGACACGAAGACTGCCCACGGACGATGGTTACAAGAGACGACCGCCCATCGACCTCCGTATGGATCTTCGGTCGGCATCCTGGACCGACGTTCGCGACGCGGAGACCGACCTCGCGGTCGTTCCCGTCGGCAGCACGGAACAACACGGCCCTCACGCACCGCTGGGGACCGACATCGTGACGGCCGAAGCAGTCGCCGACGCCGCGCTCGAGGAATTCGACCGCGAGGTCGTCCGCGCGCCACCGATTCCGGTCGGCATCGCCGAGGAACACCGGCAGTTTCCGGGCACGATGTGGGTTTCGCCGGAGACCTTCCGGAACTACGTCAGCGAGGTCGTCGCGAGTCTGGCCCACCACGGCTTCGATCGGGTCGTCCTCGTCAACGGCCACGGCGGCAACGTCGACGCCCTCCGCGAGGTCGGCGCGCGCGTGACCCGCGAGGGGACGGCCTACGCCGTCCCGTTTACCTGGTTCGAGGCCGTCGGCGAGCACTCGAGCGACATGGGCCACGGCGGCCCCTTGGAAACGGCACTCCTTCGACACTGCGAGCCGGAGCTCGTCGACGAGGACCGAATCGAAGCGGCCAGTGCCGGCGCTGCCGATGGCTGGGGTGAGTGGGTGAGTCAGACGAACCTCACGTACGACACGGCTGAGTTTAGCGACAACGGCGTCGTCGGCGATCCGACGGAGGGCACCGAGGGGCGAGGCGAAGCGCTGCTCGAGCTAGCGAGTGAGTCACTCGTCCGATTGCTCGAGGCCGTCGCCGAGCGTGACATCTCGCGACCCCCAAACCGGGAGTGAGACGGATTGCTGTACCGATGTCCCGGCGGTGAGTCGAACTGTGTGAGACGAGCCTCGGTCGAGGAGCGAAGCGAGTCAACCGGTGCAACCGCAACCCGGACAGCGGTTGTGCCGGAACTGACGGACAGTAACCCGTATGAGACTGACCGCTGTGGGCGGCAACAGCTCGGTCACTCCCGACGGAGCGCCTCGATCGGATCCACTTTGGCCCCGCGCCAGGCGGGGTACAGCCCGGAGACGATACCCACGCCGATCCCGACGGCGATAGCGAGGACGATCCAGTCGACCGGGTAGGCCATCGGCCACTCGAGGGCCCGTACCCCGAGGTAACCGGCGCCGAGCCCGAGTGCGACGCCGCCGATCGCGCCGATGATGCCGAGGACGACGGATTCGACGAGAAACAGCTGCATGATGTCCCGTCGGCGGGCACCGACCGCTTTCATGATGCCGATCTCGCGGGTGCGTTCGGTGACGCTGACGATCATGATGTTGGCGATGCCGATCGAGCCGACGACGAGGGCGATGGCGGCGACGGCGCCGATAAACAGCGTCAGTTGGTCGACGATATCGGTGAACTGCTCGATGGCGTCCTCGACGGTTTGAACCTGAATTTCGTCGTCGTCACCCTTTAGTTCCGCTGCGTGGGACTCCGCTTCGATGTAGTCGACGACCGCCGCTTGAGCGGGATCGACCGTCTCGAAGCTCTCGGCACCGACGACGAGCATCGGATAGGCCCGCTCCTCGTCGCCGTCGGGCGTCTCGATCGTCGTCGTGTAGTAGGGGTCCGTCGGGACGAAGACCTGGGGCGGCGTCTGCTCGCCGAAATCTGCCTCGACGACACCGCTTACGGTGACGGTCGCCGTCTCGCCGTCTTCGAACGTGAGCGTGAGTTCGTCGCCCGTCGAGACGTTCTCCTCGAAGACCTGGCTCGCCGGTTCGTTGATGACGGCCTCGTCCTCGCCGCCGAACGGTTCGCCGTCGACGAACGTCGAGTGCTCGAAACTGTCGGCCGTCGTCGCCTCCGTCGAGACGACCCCGGTTATCTGTTCGTCGTCCGTCGCCGTCTGGACGACATCCAGCGATCCCTCCGGCGCAACGAACGAGACACCCTCCTGGCCCTCGAGCGCTTCGATATCGCTCTCGGTATAGATCGGTGTCTCGACGGGGACGATGCCGACGCCGCCCTCGGGCTCGGTCTGGGTCTGGACGATCATCACGGGCTCTTGATCGGCTTCGATATCGCCGATGATGCTCGCCGAAAAGCCCGACCCAAGCACCATGAAGGTGATCACGGCGGCGATACCGATGATCACGCCGATCGTCGTCAGCGTCGATCGAAGCTTGTGTGAGGTGATCGAGCGCCAGCTGATACGGAGGCTCTCGCGGAGATTCATGGCGCGCTCTCGGTGCCGGTGCTGGCGTCTCCCGGCTCACTCGCATCACTCGACTCGCTGGCGTCTCCCGACTCGCTGGTGCCCTCGTCGATCGCGTCTCCAGGAACGGTCACGTCACGAGCCGAGCCCAGATGCTCTATATCCTCGAGGTGGCCGTCGAGCAGGTGGACGACGTGGTCTGCGTACTCGGCGACGGTCCGCTCGTGGGTGACCACCAGCAGCGTCGTCCCCGCCTCGTTTAACTCGACGAGCAGATCCATGATTTCGGCCTCGGTGTCGGTATCGAGGTTCCCCGTCGGTTCGTCGGCGAGTACCAGCGTCGGCTCGTTGACCAGCGCTCGAGCGAGCGCGACCCGCTGGCGTTGGCCACCCGAAAGTTCGCTGGGGACGTGATCGAGTCGGTCGCCGAGCCCGACGCGCTCGAGGAGCTCTCGTGCCCGTTCCCGGCGATCCTGGTCGACGTCGTCGTGAAACACCAACGGCAGGGAGACGTTCTCGGCGGCGGTCAGTCGGGGCATGAGGTTGAACGTCTGGAAGACGAACCCGATCTCGGTGCCGCGCAGGCGTGCTCGCTCGGCGTTCGACAGGTTTGCAACCGGATTACCGCCGATCTCGATCCCGCCCGCCGTCGGCGTATCGAGACAGCCGATCAGGTTCATCAGCGTGCTTTTTCCCGACCCGCTCGGTCCCATCACCGCGGTAAACGAGCCGTTCTCCAGTTCCAGCGAGACGCCATCGACCGCGTGGACGGGTTCGGCCAACTGGTACGTTCGGCCGACGTCCTCGAGCGCCACGGCAGTCGATCCCTTCCGCGCGTTCGATCCCATGGCTATCGGTACCACAATCGTCCGGATAACAGTTCACAATGACACGAATCAGTGGCTGTCACGCATATCTAGAGGACTGTGAACCGCCACGGGGTCAATCCCGAGGCACTCAGCCTGCTCCGTCTGTAGAAACCAGGAATACGGTCCGAGGGGAAAACAGAGATGGAGGAGAACATAGATATGCACACGAGACGACAGGACAGTATGCTTGCCCGCGATACCCGCGTCATCCTCGCCTCGCTGGCCGCTCTCGGCGTCGCACTCGCCGCTGCCCTCGCTCTCGAGTCCGCGTTCGGCGTCGCCGTCCTCGACCAGCCCCTGCTATCGTTTCTGCTGGTGGCCGGGTTGGCCGTCCTCGCCCCGCAGCTGTATCTCGCCGCGACCGACGACGACATCTCGCCACGGACCAGGGTTCGGGTAGGCGTCATCCTGCTGGGGCTGTTCGCACTCGGATTCGCCGATCCCGAACCGGGACGCGGACTCGCCGTCTTCGGCGACCTCGAGGCGCTGCAACACGTGCTGATCCTGGTCATCGGCGCCGGCGCGTTCGTCGCGCTGGTCTGCTACGAGTTCGTCGCCGGCTTCCGCTCGCGTGCCATCACCACCGAGACGGAGTCGACGTAACGTGGCCAGCCGACGGCGGCAGCCGGAATCAGCAACCCTTAGGAGCGCCCGCTGTCTCCACTGAGCCATGACAGCAGCCGACGACCTCGCCGACCGCGTCCGCGAGGGCGACCTTCGCATCCACGAACTCGAGAACCACGCCGACCACGACACCGCCGCCGAAGCCAGACGGCTGGTGCTCGAGGACGCAACCGAAACGGACCTCGAGGCGATCGGCGACTACACGTTCCCCGCCGAAGCCGCCGAGCCGAACGTCGAGAACATGATCGGGGCGGCCCAGATCCCGATGGGCGTCGTCGGGCCAGTGCCCGTCAACGGCGACGAGTCGTCGGACGGGGCTACAGACGGCGACTCGAGCGACGGCGAAGCGACAGACGCCGACGAGTCCGCGCCGAACGAGGGCGGCGCAGCCGAGGGCGAGTACTACCTGCCGATGGCGACGACCGAAGGGGCGTTGCTAGCGTCGGTCAACCGCGGCCTCGGCATTATTCGGTCGGCGGGTGGGGCCACCGCCCGCGTGACGAAAAACGGGATGACTCGAGCGCCAGTATTTCGAGTTGGCGGCGTCGCCGAGGCCGCTCGGACGGTGGAGTGGGTAAACGAAAACACCGAGGCCTTGCGCAAGGCCGCGGAGTCGACGACGAGCCACGGCGAGTTGGTAGGGGTCGAGCCCTACGTCGTCGCCGACTCGGTTTTCCTGCGGTTTGCCTACGACACCAAAGACGCGATGGGAATGAACATGGCCACCATCGCGACCGGCGAGGCCTGCGAGATCGTCGAGGCGGAGACACCGGCCTCGCTCGTCGCCCTCTCGGGCAACATGTGTTCGGACAAGAAACCCGCCGCGATCAACGCGATCGAAGGCCGGGGCCGTTCGGTCACCGCCGACGTCGTGATCTCCGGTAAACTCGTCGAGGACCGTCTGCACACGACTCCCGAGGCCATCGCAGAGGCGAACACGCGCAAGAACCTGACCGGCAGTGCCAAGGCGGGCGCACTCGGGTTCAACGCCCACGCCGCCAATGTCGTCGCCGCCGCCTTCCTCGCGACCGGCCAGGACGAGGCCCAGGTCGTCGAGGCCGCGAACACGATCACGACGATGGACACCCGCGAGCGCGAGGACGGCACCACCGATCTCTACGCCTCGGTCTCACTGGCCTCCCTCGAGGTCGGGACCGTCGGCGGCGGAACGAAACTGCCGACCCAGACCGAGGCCCTCGAGGTGCTCGGCTTGGCCGGCGGTGGCGACCCGGCGGGTTCGAACGCCGACGCGCTCGCGGAGGTCATCGCCGTCGGCGCACTCGCCGGCGAACTCTCCCTGCTGGGCGCGCTCTCCTCGCGACATCTCGCGAGCGCACACGAGGATCTCGGGCGGTAACAGCTATTTTTGCGAGATACGGCCGAGCAGCCGTTCAGAAAGAGCGAACCGCGAATCGGCGGCCCGTCGCCGGCGTTACCAGGCCGACCAGGCGCTGGTCTGCTGATCGTAGGCGTAGACCCGTTTGGCGTCTTTCGCGAGAACGGTATCGCCCTCGATCTCGTAGCGGTCCCGTTCGTAGCCCGTCGCGTCGTCGCGGACGACGTAGGCGTCGATCTCGAACTCGTCGTCGTCGAAGGTTTCGATCGCGCCGACCTCGAACTCGTAGTCGCCGGGGACATAGACCGTGACGCTGCGGCTGTCGTCACGCGAGCCGTCCTGTGGATGGATCGTGACGTCGACCGCGACGTTGTCGACCTCGCGAGTCCAGACCGTCTCGACGTCCTCGGCGGGGGCCTCCTCAGTTCGGCGGTGGCCCTCGAGCTCGAGGCTGGTCACCCGAACCGTCGAGAGTACCTCCTGGGTCTCTAAGATGAACTCGTCGCCGGTTTCGACGGACTCGTCTTCGGGCGTGGTGACCTGTGCGGTGAACGACTCGCCGTCCTGGGAGACGACGACATCGAGGGTGGTCTCGGGCGTACGCTCTGGCTGGATCTTGTGGACGTGGCTACACTCGCTACAGCGGACGGTGACGGTGCCACCGCCTTCGGAGGCAGTCAGCACTTCGTGGACCGTCTCGAGGTCCGGCGAACACGACGGACAGGCCGTCGGAACGCGGTCCGGAATATCAGTCATACCGCGTCGTAGACGCTACGCCCGTAAAAGGCGATTGGACCGGGCGTCGTCGAGGGCGTCGTCGATGTAACGCTGGAGTTACTGCTCGCGTGGTCGGTGTAGTGTCGTCGTCGTTGCTGGTTTGACCCGCGTGACCAGCTCACCGTCAACGAATGTCGTGAGCCGTCGATACATCCACGACGGCGTGTTTCGTCCGTGACTCGAGTATCCGTTAGTCTTCAGTAAAAGTATGTGTTTAGCCCGGGCTGATTTCGGTACTCTCTCGTAGGAAGCGTTCAACGGACGCGATATGAACAGGCAGCAGACATCGGATACGATTCTCA
>NZ_RBZW01000034.1 GCF_006543045.1 Salinadaptatus halalkaliphilus
TCGCTCGCCGTCTCTTCAACACCCTTACTGATCGACTTGGATTTGCCAAGTCCTGGATCGACCAGTTCCTCAGTCCATATTTGCAAAAGTTATCTTAATCATTACCGCCGTGCGTGCGCTTGAGGCTTGAGAAGACGGTTTCTACCATCCAGCGGCGGTTGTATCGATCACGATCCATGCGGGCGTTATGAGCGTGATCGAGCGCCCAGTGAAGTACCTCGGAGGCAAGCCCCGAGGCTTCACCGTTTTGTCCGTGCCGTCCAGAAACGGACGGATGGACGCAGGCGAATTTAAGTCCTCTCGCCGAAGGCTGCATCCAGTTGTTCCCGCATGAATTCACGACGGACGCGGCGAGATCGCGAATCTGAAAGATAATTCCGCATGACTACCTGAGGATCGCTACTACCCTGTTCTGCAGCTATGTCTTCGACGCCCTCGAGAACACCCTCGAGGACTGCTGTATAGGTATCGTACCAGAAGCGACGGCAAAGTTGCGGACTCGGACGCTCACCTTCGATCCGTTCGGGGAGGCCAGCTTTTGACGCTAGATCTTGGAACCAGTTCCGGATCGTATCTCGTGTCACGTGTGGTGTTTCTCCTTGTGAAGATGGGAACAGATACCCGGTCCACGACTCGGCGTCCGCTAACTCGTCGATTCGGGAGTCAAGGATATCGAGACCAAACAGTAGCGACACTTCTCCAGGCCCGTTCTTGCGGCTCTCAAACGCAATGAAGGGGACGTCGTCTTCGGGAACATCACGGTGGAACTGTGAGACGTGTAGTGCTGCAACCTCACTCGCTCGAAGCCCCCAGGCAGCTAATGCTACCACGAGCAGCTGTTCTCGTGTCGTTCTTGCTGCCTGTATCAATTTCCGCACGTGCGTCGCTGAAAGGGCCGGCGTTGGGGACTCTTCGACTTGCCACTTGAATTCGTCGTAGAGGCCGCTCGCAGGATTCATCGAGGCGATCCGCCGCCCAACGAGATGCTGGTACCAGGCGTCGACGACCCGTCGCACACGCTGGAGCGTCCGGGCACTGTATGAGCGCTCTGTTCCGTCGTTCAACCAGTCGAACGCTGCATAGCACGCGTCGGCGGCTTCGTAGGCTGGTGTCTCTTGGTCCCGTTGAATTGGTGTAAGGAGGTCATCTGTGGCGTTCGCTTCACGGTACGCAGATACGTAGAGATTTAGCCGTGTTCGGAGCGTATTGACGGAAGCGGTCGAGAGGCTGTATCGGGATTTTCGTCGGCCGAGAAACTGTTCCAGGGCATCAATCGTGTCTTCGTCTTCCGTGCCCCATGTGTATCCCTCGTCACCGTTACCGAGGCCGAGATCTTCGTCCCAGAACGTGCCGAAGGAGCGATCGTGATGGCGCCGTAGTGCTGCAAGGAACGACCGAGCATCGTGATCTCGAAACCACTGGTGGGTCGGCTTCTCGCTCTTCGGATCGATACTCTCCGCTTCGAGACACGGAGCGATCTGATCCCAATACAATGCTACGAAGTCCTCGAGTGAGCACGATGTCCATCGAACGTCGTCGAACGAGGGTGTCCTCTCTCCCTCGGTTTCGGCACCCTGATCGGTCTCTGACTGACTCATTGGACTGTTTTCCACGGGTTTCGTCCGTTCAGATCTCGAGTGCAGCGAATTTCTAGTAGAAGTCGACTCGCGCTGCCGTCTGGCAATTCTGAGAGTAGCATATTCGGGTTGTTTAGCGGTTTAGTTGGATTCTTTATTATTCTGTGGGTTTTGCTGACTGATAGAGTCTGCGGAACCCACGTCAATTTCGGTGAGAAAATACGCTAAGTGAATAAATCATATGACGCAATATCTTTTTTGGTGGGCCTGATGCACCACAACTTCGGGATCTCAAATTCTACAAACCACCATACAGCTGACACCCGTTACGATCGTCCTCAGAGAAGCTGTTTGAAAAAGAAACTATTCTTCGTCTTCCAAGGCAACAGCGCTCATAGCGTCCATTCCTTGCTGAATCGGATGCTCTTCGTAGAGTTCTTCGCTTCGCAGAAACCCATCTGAGAGGATGTTATCTTCCATACCGCTCTCGTAGATAATCCTCCAGCCGTGACCTGCTTCGTAGGTCACGGCTGTCACCCAGTCGTAGCCAATGAACATCGCGGTGTCCATAACCATCCCGTGTTCCGGATCAAATTTCGTCGTCTGAGGCATTATTGACTGGATGCTCTCGTGTCGTTCGAGTGAGTCACGCTCAGTATCCTTGAGTGGGCGGTCTGGAAGCGATTCAACAAGGGATCCATCTTGAGCCATACTCCAAGTAGCTCTTGGCGCATAAATAACCGTTCGGCGTGGGTCCAAATGTGGTGCCCTAATGGGGAGTCTCTCCTTCGGTTTCAGTATCTGGACTGACTGTTAATGGCATCTAACATCACTCCTGCAGTTGATGACGATGCCCCCGCTTTGGCGGGGGCGATCGTCATCCACGCCAAGAAAGTCTGTGAAACAGCTGATCATCTTTGGCGTGTACTTGGAGACGTCTCGATTCCCGTGGATGGACTAACAGACACTCGACAACAGCACAAAGTCTCGTTCGGAACCGAGTCAATGGCACGGGTCTACATCTACCAGACGATCTACGACCTCGCCCAAAGCGAGGTCGCAGATCGGCTTGAGAACCGTCCAGCACTGCTGAAACAGCTAGGTTTGAACAGGGTGCCGACTCAGCAGAATCTCTCATACGCTTGGAACCAATTCAGCGAGCAAACCAAGACCACGCTTGAGGCCGCTGCGAAGGGAATAGCTCGTGAAGCCCGTGATCACGACGTTATTTCGGAGGCACTCATTCCAATTAACCTGGGTGAAAAGGAAGCGAACGACGATAAATCCGATTCGAAAGTGTCTCGCGCACACGTGCGCGAGCACGGGAGTAAGGTCGTCGAACTCGCTCGCCGACACGGCTTCGCCGAGTTCGACTCCGATAGAGCCGACAACAGGGTCTATGAGGATGAACAGATCCTTGATCTGTTCTCCAACGCGTGCCTCACGCAGGGGAGCGCTCATTCAGAGGGAGAAGCTGGGTGGTTCCTTGAAGAGAACGAGATCTGTGACGACTCGACGTTTCTCCGAGTAATCAAGCAGTTTGCGACGCCATCCGACGAGGAAGTAACGCGCTCCGTTCAGGAGTTGCAGATCGAGGATATCGTCGCGTTCACTGAGCTGTATCGAGAGGCTGTGATGGCCTCGTTCAACGCGGCGACCGAAAATATCCTCAAGACGATTCGTCACGAGGATCCCTTCGACGACCGCCACGTCGTGGCGGCCGTCGACTTCACACACGTCCCCTACCACGTCTGGCCGTGGATCGACAAGGACGAGAAAATCCCGAAAGCAGAGTATCCGCCGATGGTCAGCGGGTACAAAGAAGACGGTGAAATCAAGCACGGGTATACGTTCGCGACGATCACGATCGTCGGGAACGATGTCCCAATCATCCTGGGTATCGAGCCAGTCAAGGAACGCTCTGCATGGGAACCAGAAGATGCGCCAGCCGATTCGAAGGCGGATGTGGTTGACGTACTGCTGGACACAGCCCAGCAGTACGTCGATCTCGACGAAGTGCTCCTAGACCGGGGATTCTACAGTAACGAGGTGTACGCAACGATTCACGACCGCGGGCTTGTGTACATGACGCCAGTGCCGAAGTATGAAGACGATTACGAGGCAATCGGGAAAATCAAGAGCAAAGAAGGAGTTGACGCCGCTGTCAAGAACGATGTTCCGTTCGCCATTGATGGCGAACTCCACCACACTGCAGAGTTCCTGTACGTACCGGCGACTGATGAGGAAGCTGAAGGAAGCTATGCCGTGTTCGTGACCAACCGTGATCACGTCGCTCCCGACGAGATCATGCACGTCACCAACAGCTACAGCCGACGCTGGGATATCGAAAATCAGTACAAGTCGGTGAAAGCGTTTCTTCCCAGGACGTCCTCGAAGGACTACCGTGTTCGGTTGTTCAGCTTCACGTTCGCAGCATTGTTGTACAATCTCTGGAGGCTTACCGATTACTTGGTGAAGCTCGGAACAGACCGCGAGATCAGGTCGCCGCCGGTCGTGACCGCCAGGACATTCGTCCGGGCGGTCAGTCAATCTCTCCGACAAGGTGGCTAAGCGGAAAGCACTCGGTGTCGCTCGCCTGCGGCAAGCCGCAGGACTCGCGTTCTATCTCCTAAATCGTGTGTGAACGCTGCTCAGCACATCTTGCTTAGCGAACCAAGGATTGCGACATAGGATTCGAGAGATATCTACTCGGATTTTATTTGGTTCCTCCGAAGCTCGTTTGTAGACGCTCTACATCCCAGAAACGTGGATGCACAATTTCGGGATGTGAATATCTACAAACCACTAGAATGCATACAGCACACCTGGAAGACTTTGGGGCGGACAAACCATCAACGTACGAATATTGGTCAATTCGTCCGCTGATTATAGTGATAATGTCGTAGTACACTCAACTCGATCGACAGCTGCGTTTGCCGATTGAATCAAGTCGGTGAATCGACCGTACCCATGCGCTAGATCGGCTTACGGATCGAGTTCCCCCGCGAGTACCTTTGCGGCGGTGAGAATTGGATCCCAGACAGGACTGAACGGGGGCGCGTACGCAAGATCAAGATTCTGGAGTTCGGAGACGGTTAGCCCGGTAGTCACGGCGGTTACAACCGTGTCGATTCGCTTTGTACCCTCATGGCCGACGAGGCTCGCACCCAGCACACGCTCGCTCTCCCGATCGGCGACCAGCGTCACGGTGAGGTCGGTCGCGCCGGGATAGTAGTGTGGCCGCGTCGGCGCTTCGATCGTCACATGAACCGGGTCGAATCCAGCCTCACAGGCTTGTTCCGGATCAATTATCCCGGTGCGTGCCGCACCGAGGTCGAACGCTTTGACGATCGCGGTGCCAGCCGTTTCGCCGGTCGGTGTCGGGTCGTCGGAGACCGTCGACCCGATCGCTCGGCCGGCCCGGTTTGCAGTCAGCGCTAACGGGACGTGATCGGGTTCGCCGGTCACGGCATTCGTCGCTTCAGCGCAGTCGCCAGCGGCGTAGACGTCCGCAACGTTGGTGCGGCCGTACTCGTCGGTCGCGATCGCACCCGCCGGACCGAGTTCGATCCCGGCTTCTTCCGCGAGTTCGACGTTCGGCGCGACGCCGACACCGACGATAACGAGATCCGCCGGCACCGTCCCCTCGTCCGCGAGTTCGACTGACTCGACCGCGTCGCCCCCGGCGAACCCCTCGACGGCTGTCTCGAGGTGGAGATCGACGCCCTGCTCGCGGAGGTGGTCCTCGACGACGCGGGCCGTCTCCTCGCCGAACGGCTGGAGGATGTGCGGGAGCATCTCGAAGATGGAAACGTCGACGCCGCGTTCGACGAGCGCCTCGGCCATTTCGACGCCGACGTAGCCACCGCCAACGATCGCTGCTGTCTCCGGATCGACCGCGGTCACGTAGTCTTCGATCGCGTCCGCCTCATCCATGCTCCGGAGGGTGAACACGCCCTCGAGGTCGATCCCGTCGAACGGCGGTTCGATCGCACGAGCGCCGGTCGCGATCAGAAGATCACCGTAGGGCTGATCGAACCGTTCGCCGTTCGCCTCGACAGTGACGATCTTCGCCTGGGGATCGATCGCAACAACTTCGTGGCCCGTTCGGAGGTCGACGTCGCGCTCCTCGCGGAACTCCTCGGGCGTCACGGCGACGAGATCCTCGAGGTCCTCGACAGTGCCTTTCACGTAGTAGGGCATCCCGCAGGCCGCATACGAGACCCATTCGCCCTTCTCAAAGACGATGACGTCCCGGTCTGGATCCTCGCGCTTTGCCTTGCTCGCGGCGCTCATTCCGGCCGCGTCTCCGCCAACGATGACGAACGGTGCTGTCATAGGCGACGGTACGACCGGGAGCACATAAAGTATTTCGTGGGTAACCCAATATTGGGAACTGACAGCTAGAGCTACCAAACCGCGGCCTCGATCGGCGGTTCGGTCCGTTGGCGGACCGGGGTCTCTCGATTGGGGACACTCGCGTTCGACCGCGAAAAGCTCGCCAGATTCGTTACTCGAGGGTGACGCGGCCGTCCGGGCGGATCGTCACGTCGTACCCGCAGTAGCGAAACGAGACGCTGCCGCGGCGGATGGCGTCGTCGCGTCCGGTCGGTTCGAACAGCCGATCGAGCGCGCTTGCGTCCACGACGTCGCCAAGCGGGGGTTTCAGTTCGGCTGGGTCGGTCCCCTCCGCCTCGGCGATCCGTTCGACGACGCGCAGGCTCGGTTTCGTCTTCGGTTCCGGCGGGTCGTCGTACGGTTCGGATTCGATCATGCGTCAGACCAGTAGCTGGATATCGGACTCGGCCATGTGCTGGAGTGCGGTCGCCGCGCCGACGCCGGTCGTCACGCCGTCGTAGAAGTCGTCCTCGTCGTACTCCATCAACTCGATCGTCATCTGGCAGGCCTGCAGGTCGACGCCTTGGTCGAGCGAGAGTTCGATCAGTTCCTCGATCGTGGCCGTGCCGTTCTCGTCGATTTTCTTCTCCATCATGCGCGTGGCCATCCGGTCCATGCCGGGGATCGCAGCGACGGCGTTCGGGACTGGCATATTCGGGTTGCCGACGGCGCTCAGTTTGAGGTTCTTCGACTTTTCCTCGTGGAGAATGTCGAGTCCCCAGAACGTGTGGAAGACGACGACGTCCCAGCCGAAGGCAGCAGCTGTACTGCCAAGGATTAGCGGCGGATACGCCATGTCGAAACTCCCCTGCGTGGCGACGATAGTCATCTTCTTCTGGTCGTCGCCCGTGTCTACGTCAGCGATCGACTCCTCGAGTTCGTCGACGCGCTCGCGCAGCGCCTGCAACTCGGCGGCGTCGAACTCCGTCTCGGGGTCGGAGCCAGGATCAGCGTCGGCGTCCGTCGTCGATTGGTTGTCCGTGCTCATGTTACTCCGTTTTCTTGACGTGGTGGGTGTAGAGGTCCCCGTCCTCGACCTGGTCGAGGAGTTCGACCCCGTCGGTGCCATCCGCCCAGCCCTGAATGTCGCTCATGCTGCCTGAATCGGTCGCCACGACTTCCAGCACGTCACCGGCGTCGAGGTCGTCGATCGCCTGTTTGGTCTTGACGATGGGCATTGGGCAGGACTGTCCTTTCACGTCGAGCGTCTCCGTGGTGTCGTATTCCGAGCTCATGGGTTATCTTTGTGCTCTGTATTGGAGCTATCATACAATATAGGCCACTCCCATAAAAGGATGTCGATTATTGCACTGTATACGAACACCCGTCGTTTGTGGGACACCCGTATTTACCTCCGAGACACACATACGCGCAGTAACTAACTTAATCACCCACTTCACTCCAGTATTGTATTGTATGGTTTAGGAAATACTATGCAAATGCTTAAGTGCTCGGAGCCGATACTGAGCAGTGTACAACATGGACGACATGGACTTTCCAACCCCGGACGTCGAGATCGAATCGGTGACGCCGGACGAGTTGAAAGGACGCATCGACGCAGGAGAAGACGTCACGCTGCTCGACGCGCGGATGGAGTCGGATTACGAGGAGTGGAAGATCGACGGCGAAAACGTCGAGTCGATCAACGTACCGTACTTCGAGTTCCTGGACGAGGAGATCGACGAGGACGTTCTCGCACAGATCCCGGACGATCGGGAGGTGACGGTTCTCTGTGCGAAAGGCGGCGCCAGTGAATTTGTCGCTGGCTCGCTCGCCGAGCGTGGCTACGACGTGAACCACCTCGAGGAGGGGATGAACGGCTGGGCGCGCATCTACGAGCGCGTCGAGGTCGAACGCTACGACGGGAACGGGACGCTCTATCAGTACCAGCGTCCCTCCTCGGGCTGTCTCGGCTACCTTGTCGTCGACGGCGATGAGGGGGCAGTGATCGACCCGTTGCGTGCGTTCACGGACCGCTACTTCGAGGACGCCGCAGAATTCGGCGTCGACCTGAAATACGCGATCGACACGCACATCCACGCAGACCACATCTCGGGTGTTCGAACCCTCGCCGAGGAAGGCGTCGAAGGCGTCATCCCTGCAGCGGCCGTCGACCGCGGCGTCACCTACGCCGACGATCTAACGGTCGCCGAGGACGGCGACGCGTTCCAGGTCGGAGACGCAACCATCGAGACGGTCTCCACGCCCGGTCACACCTCCGGGATGACCTCGTACCTGATCGACGGTGAACTCCTCGCGACCGGTGACGGACTGTTCGTCGAGAGCGTCGCCCGCCCCGACTTAGAGGAGGGAGACGAGGGTGCCGAAGACGCCGCCAAACAGCTCTACGAGTCCCTACAGGAGCGCGTGCTCTCGCTGCCCGACGAGACCCTCGTCGGCGGCGCCCACTTCAGTGACTCGGCCGAGCCAGCCGAAGACGGCACCTACACCGCACCGATCGGCCAGCTTACCGAGGAGATGGACGCGCTGACGATGGACGAAGCCGACTTCGTCGAGGTGATCCTCGCAGACATGCCACCCCGTCCGGCCAACTACGAGGACATCATCGCCACCAATCTCGGCCAGCAGGCTGCTGACGACGACGAGGCGTTCGAACTCGAGCTCGGCCCGAACAACTGCGCTGCCAGCCAGGAGTCGCTGGCAGGTGACTAACGTTTCTGCTCACCAGACGAATGGTTACTGAACTCTTCGCACCCGCGCTGTACGAGTCGCTATTCCCCGCCGGGATTAGCCGATACGCTGTCGGCGGATTGCTCGTCGGCCTCGGTGCCGCCGTCATCTATCTTGGCACCGGTATCCCGGCGGGTGCGAGCACGTTCCTCGAGTCTACCCTGTCGTACGTGTCAAGTCAGTCCCGATTTCAGCAGTACGTCGGATCACGTGACTGGCGAGTCGTGTTCACGCTCGGCATCGTCGCTGGTGCGGCCGTCTACGCACTTACCGTTCAGTCTGGGCTCGTCTCGAGTGGCTTATACGAACCAGGGACCACCGGCCAACTGTACGACGTTGGCGGAGTCTCGCTTTGGCTAACCGATGTCCAGCCCTGGCGGTTGTTCCTCGGTGGAATTCTGGTCGGGATTGGTACTCGAATTGGAAAAGGGTGTACTTCCGGCCACGGTGTCTGTGGTGTCGGTTCAGGCTCGAAGACATCGTTCGTCGGTGTACTGACGTTCTTGATCGTGGCGGTCGGGACGGCCCAGATTGTCATGGCACTCGGGGTGAGTCCGTAACCATGTCGAAGAGACATCCGCTGTTCATGCCACTGATCTTCGTCGGTGGCCTGATATTCGGGTTCGGACTCGGTTTCAGCCACATGGCTCGTCCCGAGGTCGTCTTGAACTTCCTGCAGTTCGAGGATTTCGGGCTGCTGTTCGTCATGGGTGGGGCCGCAGTCGTCACCGCGATCGCGTTCGGGGTGATCCCTCGACTGTTCGACCGCGCACCCCTGACGGGCGATACCTACGGCCGACGGCTGAAGTCGTTCGATCGCAACGTCCTGATCGGCGGTGCAATCTTCGGGATTGGCTGGGGGCTGTCAGGGATCTGTCCTGGTGCGGCCTACGCCAGCCTCGGCGTCGGCAACGTCACGATACTGTGGGCGTTGGCCGGCATGTTCGTCGGTGCCTACATCCAGGGATACTGGCGTAGCCAGCGTGCCGAATCGAGAACATCGACCGCGGGCGCCGACTGAACTCGAGGACCGCGGGCAAACAAATATACCTATCGCGGTGGCCCGCTCACGTATGAGAGCCACCAGTGCCAGCAACGCAACGACGACAGAGACGATTCGAATCGGTCTCAACGGGTTCGGACGAGTTGGACGGAGCATTCTGCGGGCGTCCATTGCCGAGGACGCAGTCGACGTCGTCGCCGTCAACGACGTGATGGACGACGACGATATGGAGTATCTGTTTCGCTACGATACGGTCCATGGACGAGTCCCGGAGGTCTCCCGTGACGGAAACGTTCTCTCGGTCGACGGCCACGAGGTGGAGTTGTTTTCAGAGCACGACCCAACAGAGTTACCGTGGGATGACCTCGAGATCGACGTCGCGTTCGAGGCGACGGGGCTGTTTCGCACGTACGACGAGGCTGCCCAGCATCTGGAGGCAGGTGCCGATAAAGTGATTATCTCGGCCCCGCCGAAAGGCGAAAAGGACGTCCCGATGTTCGTTTACGGTGTCAATCACGAGTCCTACGATGGGGAAGACGTGATATCGAACGCCTCCTGTACGACGAACTCCGTCGCACCGGTGTTACAGGTGCTCGACGAAGAGTTCGGCATCGTCTCTGGCGTTCTCATGACCGTCCACGCCTACACTGGGAGCCAGGGACTCGTCGACGGCCCGATGGAGAAACGACGCCGGGGGCGTGCGGCGGCTGAGAACATCGTTCCAACGACGACTGGTGCCGCAAACTCCACGATAGAGATACTCCCTGATCTCGAGGGGAAACTCGATGGAATGGCGATGCGAGTCCCGGTTCCCAACGGATCGATCACGGATATCACCGTCAACGTCGAAGCCGATATTACGCGAGACGAATTACTCGCAGCTATCCGCCGCGCAGCCGACAGCGGTCACGCGGGCGTACTCGGCTACACGGACGACGAGATCGTTTCCAGCGATATCATCGGACTCCCGTTTGCCTCGTACGTCGACTTGGAGTCCGCGATGGTCGTCGCCAACGATATCGTGAAAGTACTCGCCTGGTACGATAACGAGTACGGATTTTCGACGCAGATGGTGGATCTCGCACGCTACATCGCGTCAGAAACCGATGCCATCGACGTCACAGAGACCATTGCCCAGTGACGGAAGTGGTTCCCGATACATTCGACGTCGACTTCCAACACCCATGCCCACGACTTCATTTCAGACCGTCGACGACCTGAACCCCAGACAGCGATTACTGGTTCGTATCGATGTCAACGCACCCGTCGAGGACGGCGTCGTACAGGACGATCGCCGATTTGCCCGCCACGCCGAGACCGTCCAGGAACTGCTCGCTGACGGCCACGCGATCGCCTTGCTCGCCCATCAGGGGCGACCGGGACGGGAAACGTTCGTCTCCCTCGAGCAACACGCAGCGATTCTCTCCGAGCACCTCGATCACCCCGTCGAGTTCGTCGCCGATACCTACGGAGAGGTGGCACTGTCAGCGATCAGGGAGTTAGAAGGCGGTGACGTACTCCTTCTCGAAAACGTACGGATGTGTGACGGCGAATTACCCGAAGAGGAGCCAGAGGTAAAGGCCGAAACTGACCTAGTTCGAGCGCTTGCAGGGGAATTTGACGCCTACGTGAACGATGCATATCCGACGGCACATCGCTCACACGCCTCGATCGTTGGCTTTCCGCTCGTCGTCGACGCCTATGCAGGCCGCGTGATGGAACAAGAGTATCGGGCAAACACCGCCGTCCGGGAGCAGGAGTTCGACGGTCCAGTGACGATGATCCTCGGTGGAACGAAAGCCGAAGACACCATCCCAGTCGTCGAGCGACTCGCGGATGCTGTCGATCACTTTTGTCTAGGTGGTGTCATCGGCGAACTGTTCCTGCGTGCAGACGGCTACGACCTCGGGTACGACGTCGACGGAACCGACCTCTTTGACCACCAGTGGGAAGACCACAGCGGTGCCATCAAGAACATTCTCGAGCGGTACCGTAACGAGGTAGCGCTCCCGACAGATGTCGCGTACGAAACCGACGGAAACCGGGTGGAAACTGGAGTCGAAGGTATCGAAAAAGATACCTCGTATCTGGATATCGGATCAGAGACGATCGATCGGTACACCGATATCGTCACAGATTCCGACGTGGTCTACGTCAAAGGCGGCGTCGGCGTGTTCGAAGACGACAGGTTCGCCACCGGTACCGTCGAGATACTCTCGGCAATCGCCAGTGCCGACTGTGTATCGGTCGTCGGGGGCGGCGATACAGCCCGGGCGATCGAACTATACGGTCTCGACGAAGACGATTTCACGCGTGTGTCGATAGCCGGCGGCGCGTACGTCCGTGCGCTAACCGGCGAATCTCTCGTGGGAATCGACGCCATCGAGCGCGGGGTTCGAAGCTGACGTGATAGATGGAATTGCACCACGGACCGCAGTTTCAACCGATTCTCGCGCCTGGGTCACGTTCGAGAATCCGTCGGGGAACCTCGGCCGCGTTCTGGGGACACATTCGTCTCGCTGGTCCCGTTCTGTATACAGAACAAGGGGTTACCATCGATGCTTCGTTGGGGAGCTTATGTGTCGTGGCTGTAGTAACCCTTGAAACGGTTTACACACTGATCACAACGCCGCCCTGCGATCAGGTATGCATTGACTTTCGATAGCTACGATAGGTACACGTCGATCGCATAGCGACCGTACGATCAGGAGTGCGTCGTCTTGAGGCGACAACGATAGAGTAACAACTGCAACTATTTACACACTGATCGCCGAACTGTCTGGCGATCAGGTGTGCAGTGACTTGCAGTGGCTACTATAGCAAGTGTGACACCGACGTCGATCCATCAGCGCCGTACATACACCAGTAGAAACACGCCGGCGACGCCGAACGCGATAGCAGCGTACAGTGCGTCATGAAACGACAACACCGCCGCCGCGAGCACGAATGCACTCGAGAGAACGGCGTAGCCGAGTCTCAAATCGGTAGCGGTCGGCTCGAGGGGATCCGTTCTGACGACGAGTTCGCCGCGCTCGAGTTGCCGCAACACGGTATCGGTCCGGGCCGGCAGTCCCGCCACGACTGGCGCGGATTTCCGGACGTCTTCCTGGAACTCCTCGAGCAGTGCCTCGAGTTCGCTCTCGATGAAACCGTGATCGACGAGGAACGACCGCGTCGCCGGTAGAAAGTCGAACTCGGGATCGAGGCTCCGACAGACGCCTTCGCCGACGGTGCCGACTCTGACGAGCAACATCACGTTCGGCGGAATGCGGAACGGAAAGTCGTGAAGCATCGTAAACAGTTCCGTGATGATTGCCCGCCAGGTGATTTCCGAACGTCCCTCGAGCGTCTCGATCACCAGTTCGAGGACGCGACGGACTGCCACACGATCGACCGTCGAGTCGAGAACCTCGAGCGCGATGAGTGCGTCTACCAGTCCGTCGACGTCTCGCCTGACGAGGGTGCGATAGAGCGCGGTGATGTCGGCCTGCTCCTGTGAAGTCAGTCGCTGGCTCATCCCGTAATCGTAGATGACGAGTTGTCCCGTGTCGGTCACTGCGAGATTGCCGGGGTGTGGGTCCGCGTGGAACACGCCGTCGACGAGCCCCATCCGCAGGTACGTTCGGGTGATCAGCGTCGCCATCTCCGTCTCGTCGATCGAGACGTCGGCAAACGCATCATCATCCGTGATCTTCGTTCCCTCGACGAACTCCATCGCGACGATTCGTTTCGAGCACAGTGTTGGATACGTGTCCGGGACGACGACCCGATCGTCGTCGGCGAGGTTCGTGCCGATCTCGTCCATTACCGCAGCCTCGCGCTCGAAATCCAGTTCGTCTCGGATTATCTCCTCGAAGTCGTTCGCAGCGTTTCGAAAGGAATACTGCTGTCGTTCGTCGGCGAAGAACGTTACGAGCGGAAGCAGTCGCCGGATAACCCGAAGGTCTCGCTCGATCATCGCCGCGAGGTCAGGACGACGTACCTTCAGTGCAATGGACTCGCCGTCGTACTCGGCGGTGTAAACGTACGCGAGCGAGCCGCCAGCCAGTGGCGTTACTGTCTCGAGGTCGATGGCTTCGTTCAGTTCGGCTTCGAGGACAGTGAACGGATCACCGCCGGTCTCTTCGGGGACTTCATCCTGCAAACTCGAGAGGGACTCGACGTAGGCCGGCGGAACGATGTCGGGTCGCGTCGAGAGGACCTGTCCGACCTTGATAAAGGCTGGACCGAGATCGAGCATCGTCTGTGTCAGTCGCTCGGCCCGCTCCCGGTTGACGGAGTCCGGAACGGATCGTGGAGGTCCAAACAGCACGAACCGTCGACGATCCCTGAGAAGTGCGATCGCGATCGGGAGGAATCGAACGAGAACCTGGAGATACCGATAGTAGAACCTCATCGACGGCAAACACCGGCGGGTGTGTTCCGAGGGCGATCCATACCTATCCGTGTCGGGAGACACTACTAAAAGTTGACTGGTTTGTCGCCATCGCTTCACGTTCGTAATTTGGGACGGCCCACTGTTTTCCACGGTCGGAGGTGTGGCTTCTTGGCAATCACGGTCGTCGCTTACAATATGTTCAGTACCATCCTCGTCCCCGTCGACGGTAGTTCCGCTTCGGCCGACGCGTTCGAGTGTGCCGTGTCACTCGCCCACGCGACCGGAGCGGCTGTTCGGGCGATGTTCGTCGTCGAACCGTTCGAGTACGACCTCGGAGGTGAAGACGATCCGACCCGATCGGCCGCTAGACAACGCGGTCGGGAAACACTCTCGGCGGTCGTCGAGTCCGCTACCGATACCGACCTCACCGTCGATCGAGACGTCCGCGAGGGTGTTCCGTACCGGGAAATCGTCACGCTCGCTCGAACTACGGCTGACCTCATCGTAATGGGAACCCACGGCCCGACGGCAAAACAGGGACTGGGTAGTACGACCCGCCGTGTGCTCGACACAGCGGACACACCGGTGCTTACCGTTCCTGCTGACGCGTCCATCCCCGACGACGGGCCAGACCGAATTCTGGTCGCGACGGACGGCAGTGAGAGCGCGTCGCGGACAGCAGATCACGCCCTCGAACTCGTTGCAAACGTCGGCAGTGCTGTCGACGTCCTTCACGTCGTCGACGAGACCAATCCTGCACTCAACGACTCCTCTCTGCCGATGGTGGAACTCGCCAGAGAGGGCGGCCACGACCTCGTCGAGCCGATCCGGACTGCAGCCCGTGGACGGGACCTCTCGGTCACGACGGCTGTCACGTGCGGTGTTCCAGGGAGAGTGATACACTCACGTGCGAACGACATCGGCGCCGAGATAATCGCAATTGGAACCCATGGCTGCACCACATCGGCGGACCAATTGCTCGGCGGGACGGCCATGCGAGTGCTGCGACAGACCGATCGACCGGTCCTGCTCTGTCGGTGATCACTCGTCGTCTGGTTGTGAGATTTCGGGATCGAAATCGTCCTCGGGGAAGGTGACACGCGTCAACACCCAGCCATCTGTACGCTGATCATCCTCGAGGTACTCGTTGCCGTCGTGTGTGACGAGCTCGGTCGCGTCGCCATCGTAACGGGCGGTACACTCCCCACATGTTCCAGCTTCACAGGCATACGGGATGTCTACGCCGGCGTCGAGTGCCGGAGACAGAATAGCTTCGTCATCGGCGGCTGCGACTGTCTCGTCCTGTTCGGGAACCCCGACCTCGAACGTGGTCACCTCGTCGGGGTCATCGGCATCCGCATCGTCGAGACATCCCGCGAAGAGGATCGATTCACCGATTCCGGCCAGTATCCGACGACGATCGTCGTCGAATCGTAATCGACACGCCGTCACCGTGGACGACGTATTCGCCTCCGTTTCCAGGACTGGACACTCGTCTGTGTGTGTCGTTGAGAGACACAACCTCACGGGATCTGGCCTGTATCAGTAACCCACAACGGGCACGTTTCATACAAATTACTGTACCGATGTACCAGCGCACCCGCCGCCCGAGTTGCGGGTGCGCCGGAAAAGACGCCAGGAAACCGTGTCAGCACCCGTATCGATCCATACCGTTATACCCGAGATCAGAATACGTCTGCCATGGCCGACGCCGACCGTGTCCTCGTTCCATACGACGGGTCGCCCCACGCAGACGACGCGCTCGCGTTCGCTCTCGAGCGCTTTCCCGACGCTACGGTGACTGCTCTATACGTCATCGAGATTCCCGGGGGTTCGTGGACGTTCCTCGAGGGGCCCGAGGTTCGTCTTCCGGTCTCTGAAAAAGCGCGGGCGCACGCGACAGATGTCCTCGAGAACGCCACAGAACAGACAACCGAGCACGAGCGCGAGGTGGCGACCGAGATCGGCGTGGGGAAGCCGGAACGACGCATCGTCGAGCTGGCAAGGGACGAGAGGTACGATACGATCGTCATCGGGAGCCACGGACGGACCGACATTTCACGCGTGTTACTGGGTAGTGTCGCCGAGCAGGTCGTTCGGGAGTCTCCGGTTCCCGTCGTCGTGATTCGATGATCGAATCAGTTTCTGGTGGGGCACCTATTTGTGGTAGTCCGTGGTCGGTCTCGATGAGATGTACGAGAGCATACTCGTCGCAACGGACGGCAGTGATTCGGCAGACCGTGCGGTCGACGCTGCACTCGATCTCGCATCAGTGTTCGACGCCGAACTCTACGCTATTTCTGTCGTCGACACCCGTCGATACGGCGACTCGGCGCTGTCCGGAAGCGAAAGCGTCGTGAGCGATCTGGAAACGCAGGCGAGCGAGTTGCTGGAGGCAGTCGAGAGGCGAGGCGATAGGGACGTGACGACCGAGCTTCGTCACGGAAAACCACACGGCGAGATTAGTGACTACGCTACCGCAATCGACGCAGATCTCCTCGTTCTCGGGAACAGGGGCCGCGAATCTGGAGAGGTAATCGGGAGCACCGCTGAACGAATCGTCCGTTTCGTGAACCGGCCAGTACTGACAATCTGAACAGCAACGCAGTGACCTGTCAGTAGAGCGGGTGTGAACTATTTGGATATCTCCGACGTGCGTAGCGCTGGATCGATGTACGAGACCATACTAGTTCCGACGGACGGCAGCGCATCGGCAGATCGAGCAGTTGATCACGCGCTGACGATAGCGGACAGGTACGATGCGGCCGTCCACGCGATGTACTGCGTCGAAACACACCGATACGGTGACCCCGCATTGAGCAGCACTGAGATCGTACTCGACGATCTCGAGGACCGCGGTGCCGAAATGCTCGCCGCGGTCAGAGACCGTGGCGCTGACGAGGGAATCGAGTGTACCTCCAACGTGTGTCGTGGCCGGCCCTGGGAACAGGCAGCGGAGAAAGCAACAGAGATAGACGCCGATTTGATCGTCATCGGATATCAGGGACAGAGCCACACGAAGACCGATCGAATCGGGAGCGTGGCCGAGCGAATCGTCCGGACTGCCGACCGGCCCGTGTTGACCGTCTGATCGTCCAGCAGTACGGGTCCTGAGCTGGAAGGGAAAACACGATAGGCAACAGACCAAAGACCGGTGTCGCCGTAGGAGTTGGTATGTACGAGGACGTCCTCATCGCGACCGACGGGAGCGAGGTTGCATCTGACGCCGCTTCGGTCGGCGTTTCATTCGCGCAAACACTCGAGGTAACGGTCCACGTGCTAGCGGTCGTCGAATCCAGTAGCGCCGGGTCGGCACAGCGCGACAAGCGTGAATCTGACGCCGAAACGGTCGAAGCGAAGGCCGCTAACGCCGGTTGTGACGTCCGCTTGGACGTTCGAACGGGGCGACCTGCCGACGAAATCCTGTCGTACACCGACGAACACGATATCGACGCGATCGTCGTCGGGACGCACGGTCGAACCGGCTTACGACAGGCGCTGCTCGGCAGCGTCGCGCTTGCGGTAATTCGCGATGCGAGCGTTCCCGTCCTCACGGTCGGCGCAGATGCCGTCTGGACGGACAGTATCGACGACGTCCTCCTCGCAACCGACGGGATGAGCGGAGCAGCGGCCGCGACAGAACAGGCGCTCTCGATCGCAGCGGCATGTGACGCGACCGTCCACACACTGTACGCGATCGACGTTGACCCCGACGTTCCGGAGCTCCAGGAAGGATTCGAGGAACACGGTCGCTCGGTCACGACGGGTGTCGCAGATCGGGCCACAGAACGCGGCCTCGACGCGACGACGACGCTCGTCCACGGCCCACCACACGAGGTCATCGGTGAATACGCAGCCGAGGAAGACGTCGACCTGCTCGTGATGGGAACCGAGAGCAAATCCAACCTGGAGCGGCTCGTCGTCGGCAGCGTTTCCCAGCGCGTCGTTCCGGACGCACCCGTTCCTGTGCTGACAGCGCGGACGATCGAGAGGTAGAGAGTGTCGTCCTACGTGTGCGTCTTCGATTCGATCGCGGTGAGTACCTCCGAGACCAGTTCGCAGTCGTCGTACCGTATCCTCCGGTCTCGGCCGTCGTACTCGACGAGTCCTGCCTCCTCGAGCATCGGCAGGTGAACGTGTCGAAGCTGGATCAGCCAGTTGCCCGAATCCGGCGTCTCGAACTCGATGGACAGCTGTTGCTGGAGGTCCTCGAAGTGAATCAAGCTCTCGTCCCGTGCGTCCAGCACGGTGACGATCTGCCGACGACGGTCGTTCGCGAGAAGACGGAGGACCTTGTTCGGGTCGGTCGGACACTGCACGGGTTTTTCGTCGTCGATCGGACGCTCGGTCATGGTTGGCAGTTCGAACGTCGACGGCCCGGGTAAAGTATCTCTACGGGTCTTCCCACGCCACGAAAACACCGTTTTCGTCGAACCGTCTGGTTTCCAAATCTGTTCAGAACCGTCGCATTCGCTCGCCCCGCTCGACGACGGTGCCAGACGATGCCGGCGAAGCGCTACCGGTCCCACTCGAGTCGTTTGCGGCTATTTTCGCACTCTTCGTTACAGCGGCCGCCACGAGCAGCTGCGTATCCGACCCCCTCGAGCGTGCCGTCCGATGGCTTTCGAGTCCACGAATCACGCCGTCCGGGAGAGCCCGGTTGATGTCATCGATCCGCCTCCGTCGGCAACTGGACGATCCGAAGGGCTGCAATACGCGTATCGTCGACACCTTCGACGACGATTTCGACGTCATCGATGACGATCCGATCGCCCGCTTCGGGGAGTCGGCCGACACGATCGAGAACCAGCCCGGCAACGGTATCGGACATCGGCGGCTCGGGTAAAGAGCACGCTAGCCGCTCGTTGATCTCCGTGACGGCGACGTCACCCTGAACGATCGCGATCCGGTCGTCGACGACCTGAATCGGGACCGACTCTCGAGGCCGGAGGATTTCACCGACGATCACCTCGGTCGGGTCTTCGGTCGTGACGATGCCTTCGGTCGTCCCGAATTCGTCGATGACGACGCCGAGATGGACCTGCCCACGTTGTAACTCCGCGAGCACGTCGTCGGCCGGCATATTCTCGGGAACGTGAACCGTCGGCTGCATCACGTCCGTGAGATCGATCGCGTCGGGATCGCGAGCGCCGTAATCCCGTTCCCGGACGAGGTCACAGACGTGGACCGCACCGACGACGGTATCGAGATCATCTTCGTACACCGGCAGATGTGTAAAGCCACGTGCGACGCAGGTCTGAATTGCATCCTCCAGCGAGTCCGTCGTCGAGACAGCCACTACGTCCGGACGGGGAACCATGATCTCACTCGCTGGGGTCTCGTCGAACCTGAACGCCCGGCGTAACCGATCGCGCTCGTCGGCTTCGATCGCACCGGCACGTGCCCCAGCCACGATCAGTTCTTGCAGATCGCTGCGCGTGATATATGCGGACTCGATCGGTGTTCCAGCACCGACGGCACCGTTGACGAGCCGCGTCAGTTTGTCGAAGAGGACGACGAACGGCGACAGCAACCGCTCCGAAAGCTGGATCGGACGGGCAACACGAAGCGCCCACGACTCCGTGTTCTCGACGGCGTAGGACTTTGGCGCGCTCTCGCTGAAGAGCAAGACGAGAGATGTGATCCCGACCGTGGTAAGCACGACAGCCTGGCTACCAGTGACGTAGAGGCCGAGCAACGCCGTCGCGACGCTCGACATGGCGACGTTCGCGACGTTGTTCCCGACCAGAATCGTCACGAGCAGTCGATGTGGATCCTCACGCAGCGACTCGACGACGGGTGCGTTCGTCGCCCCGCTCTCGACCAGAACGTCGACTCGGTGTTGCGGGAGCGCGAACATCGCGATCTCGGCCGACGAGAAAAATCCCGACACCGCCATCAGTATCGCGACCGTCAGGACGCCGGCGATGGTAACGAGCCATAGGGGAAGATCCGGAACGGGCGTCGCCACCTCGACCGTGGTCGTCGCCATACCAATCACAGCCGTCGCCACAGGTTCCGATAGTGCGGAACCGAACGACACAGTCGGCTCGAGTGTACTCGAGAGTGTCTGTCCCATCGGTTGCTCTACAGCGACCCGATAGAAAAACGTCGTGAGTGGGTAACTCGTTCGCTCGACGTGACGTACGAGACGCCGGCCACGACCAGGTGCGTACGCGAGGAGTTACCCCAGCTCAGTGATCGGTCACCGAACCACCGTGACTGGCACCGGCGCTCGCCGGACGACGGTCTCGGCAACGCTGCCGAGCAGCACACGAGTAACGCCGGATCGACCGTGACTACCGAGGACAACGTGGTCGACGTCGTGCTCTGAAGCGAACTGGACGATGCCGCGGGCTGGCGAACCGATGAGTGTCTCGGTACTGATGGACACGTCGTCGCCACCGATCTCTCGAGCGGTCTCGAACGCTTCCTCTGCCGTTTCTTCTTCGGCTTCGATCGCTCGCTGGATATTGTACGGTGCGTCGGCGGTGTAGGCAGAGACGGTCGGGTTGATGACGTGCAACAGCGTGAGTTCGGCTTCGGGATACGTCGAAGCGGCGTGTTCGATCGCTTTTCGTGCCGGTTCGGAATCGTCAGTCGGGACGAGAACGTGCATAGCTGACCGTTTGGTAGACGAACTAATATACGTAAGGCCCCGTTCCCGATAGGTAGTGACTGGAACGCTACGCAGCCGTCTCGAGGCTGCCGAGTCGTCGCTGTGACACCCGGTAATCTACCGAGTAACCGATCGGTCTCCGATCTCGTAGATTCACTCCCCTCGCTTGCGCCCGGTGACCGACTCCATCTCTAGTTCCCAGATTTCGGGCTCGAGTGCCTCGACGTCCTGGTCGAAGACGTACAGCCGGTGAAACGACTCGTTGAGTGTCGCCGCGTCGAAGCGCTCGCGTTTGGAGCCAGTGAGCTTCCGTAACGGGCCGTGAACGAGGATGCTCCAGCTTTCGTCGCTCGAGCCGTTGCTGTAGAGACAGAAGCAGGCGTCGGTCGTCGTCTCGACGTACGCCATCTTGGTGCTCGAGCCGTCGGTTGCCAGCCGGACGTATAGCGACGCGCCGTCGTAGTGGTATCCGACCGGGACCGCATACGCCGAGGAGTCGTCTGCAAGTGCCAGCACGCCGACCTCGTTTTCCTCGAGCCGTCTGTCGATGGTTTCCGCATCCATGCCGAACGTATACACGTACTCGATTTTGTCCATCGGTAAACGGATGATGACGATTGCCAAGAAACTTTCCCATACGGGTGTCACACAGGACGCCCCAAAGCAGCGGTCGTCGAAGCGTCCAGGGCCAACAGCACGATCACGTCAGAAGAACGCAGTAGCCGCAATCACGACGAGAAACGCGTGCCAGACGATGGCTGTCGCCGCCACCCGCGGATCGGTGGTCGGGAGTGGCGGATTGCGAAAGATCGCATGGTAGACGAACAACGTTGCGATGAGCGTTCCGATGAACAGGCCCGTTTGGAACCCGAGGCCGGTCAGGAGTCCGAGAAACGCCCCACCTAGCAGGCTCCCGGCAATGGCGACGATGATCTTGTCGTAGTAGTCGATCATGGGCGTTTTCCTCGTGTAACGATACGCCCCCCACGAATAGAAATCCCCTGCCAGTTCTCGCGCGGCAGGAATTCGACCCACAGAATCCACCGACGTCGACGACCGATCAACGACGTCGGATATGGTATCCGTCGAGAACGAAACTGGACTACATCGTTCGCGAGGTCGTTCACGATCGTGATGCTTTCGGCGACCGTGGTCGGGCAGGTAGTTCCGCAGTATCGATGCGAGGACGGATCGTAGTTGGACGAACGAGTGCGCTCGCTACTGTTCGCTCGCGAACGTGATCGAGTCGTCACGCTGGTGGGTAGCGACCGCTGGCTCGAGGGGACCGTCGCCTGCGATGGTTCGGAACTGGAGTCGAGTCCGAGCACAGTTTCTACGGTGGGCCTGACGAGTTCGAGATCGATCAGTACGGTGGCCGCTGTGCCTGAACGACGGCCGAGAGTTGCTGATGTTCATCGGCGAGTAGTTCGTTGAGGTCGTCGATCGTGATGATCCCGCTTAGTTGACTATCGTCGTCGGTAACCGGCAACCGACGGACACCGTGGTCGCTCATGAATTCCGTCGCCCGATAAAAGCCCGCGTCAGCCTCGATCGTACACAGGTCTGTCGACATGACCTCCTCGGCAGTGATGTCGTCGGGACGTTTCCCGTCACCGACCACGCGGAGTGTGAGGTCTCGATCCGTGACGATACCGATCGGCTCATCCGCGTCGGTGATGACGATACTGCCGACGCTCTCGTCGTCCATCGTCGTCGCGAGCTCCTGGACCGACGTATCGGTGGTTGCTGTAACGACGTCACTGCGTGCGAGGTTATCGATTGGCATGGTTCGGGTATCCATCCGTGGTCAGTTCTCATAATACCGAGGGCTGTCCGTCTCTATTCCATAGTCTCACGCTTGCTGACCATTCCGTATTGGCCCATCTGCAAGCGCCGAGCGAGAAAATTGAAACAATAGGATGCCTGTGTATCTCGGTCGACGGCTGCGACGACCGTCGGTTATTCCGTCACATCGTCGAGAAAGAGTCCGACGAGCAAGAGCACGAGTGACGGTTTACGGATAAACGCGGCCGCGTTGACTCACTATCGACAGCGGCAGCATGGGTCGCTAAAACAACAGAGTTGCAGCAGAAGACCTCGATTGGTTAGACTATAGTAGCTATTGAAAGTCAATGCATACCTGATCGCAGGACAGCATTGCGATCAGTGTGTAAATTGTTTCAATATTACTATAGCTTCGGTCCGAATCGCCGAGACCCCCCCATAGTTGATGTCTGGCTCCAATGAAACGTACCCAATGCGCCACGTCGAGGTTTCGCTCCGACCGGAGACACGCGAGCCAGTATTGGAGGTGCTCGACTCAGAACGGGTCGACTACACAGTTGTGCCGACCGACGACACCAGCGATTATGACTGCCTCGTTTCGTTTACCCTCCCGAAAAACACCGTCGACGTCATTTTGAACGAGTTGGAGGAGGCCGGACTCGGCGAGGACGACCATACGGTGATCGTCACAGCAGACACGGTTATCTCCCGGAAGTTTGGCGCTTTCAAAGATCGGTATACGGGAACAGTACTGGCTGACGAGCGCCTTGCTCGCTACGAGTTGTACGCCGAATCAGAGGCACTGGTGTCGACGATTCCAATATACGTGACACTGACACTAGTGAGTGCGATCGTCGCGACGGCCGGACTGTTGCTCGATTCGGCGGCCGTCGTGGTCGGATCGATGGTGATCGCACCGTTGATTGGACCGGCGCTCGCCGCCAGTGTCGGGACCGTTCTCAACGAACATGACCTGTTCTGGACCGGAGTTACGTATCAAGTGCTTGGAGTCAGTGTTGCAATCGCCGGTTCTGCGGTATTCGCATGGCTCTCGAAGTCGCTGTTTCTCGTCCCGCCCGGAATCGAGGTCATCGAAATCGACGAAGTCAGCGAACGGGTTCTTCCGAACCTCTTTTCGCTGATCATCGCCTTCGGTGCGGGAATTGCCGGCGTGTTGGGCCTCTCGACCGGTGTCTCCGTCGCACTGGTTGGCGTGATGATCGCCGCCGCACTGATCCCGCCCGCTGCGGCCGCTGGTATCGCTATCGCGTGGGGCGTACCGAACGCCGCAGTCGGCTCGCTCATCCTCGTTTTCGTCAATTTACTGAGTATCAATATCACGGGTCTGTTCACCCTCTGGGCGATGGGCTATCGTCCCCATATTCGAGGTGAGACAGGGATCGCTCGACAGTTAGTCCGTCGTCGCCTCGTCGTGCTTACGCTCGTCGTCCTCGTCCTGTCGACGTTCCTGATCGGCGTCACATGGGCATCGTACGAACGCGCATCGCTCGAGAACGACGTCACGACGGAAGCGGAGGCCGTCCTTGACTCGCCCGCCTATCATGACGTCACCCTCGTCGAGGTCGAACTATTTCTCGAGGGAGGAATCCCGTTCGAACCGGCCATACGAATCGAAGAAGGATCCGTGCTCGAGCAACCCGAGCGCATCGTAATCACGGTCGAGAAGCCGGTCGACGACGACCATCCGGAATTCGTCTCGGAACTGGACGAACGAATCACCGACGAAACGGGATATGACGTGCGGGTCGACGTTCGGTTCATCGAGTACCATACTGTGTAGAGAATCGAAACGCTTTACGACTGACCTGTTACCGCGGCTGGTAAGCATCGCTCGGCTTCGCCATGCGAGCGCGTTCCTATAGAACTTCAACGAATTACAGAACTTCAACGAATTATAGCCCGTTGCACGCTTTCGAAATTAGCTGCGACCTATCATGGTGTGGGCACTAGCGTCTAAAATAGTCACTTTAACTAGACTAGAAGTCGGAT
>NZ_RBZW01000035.1 GCF_006543045.1 Salinadaptatus halalkaliphilus
CATATCGCCAGACGGCGTCCATTTCCCAGTTAATCTGACGGAAGATAACCGTGAGAGCGTCTGAGACTGTCGTCATTCGGCGGCAAAACAAGGCAAAATACGTCGTAACCTTTGTGTTCTTCTTGATCTTCTCGAATACCTTTGGCTTCCCGACCGCGCTTTGTTTCGTATTTGATAACCTCTGAGATTGCAGCATCCTCTACACTTGGCACAAACTTCGAGGAAATCTCACTGGGTTCTACATCAATATCCACGTTCTCCAGCAGAGTTGTTGCTAGATCATCCCACCGATGGCCAAACTCTCTGGTGAGATAGAGGGTATCACCATCATAGTACGAGCAACGATTCGCTGTCTGTGGCTTTGAATGATCTCCCAGAATGTATCTGGATCTTACTTGCTCTATCCACACGATCTCTGGAGCGTCAGAGGAAAGTTCAGGGACATCGCTCGAAACTCGTCCCCAGTAGTTCTGGATTCGTTGCTCAACCTCGTTATCAACGACCTCGTCAATCGGATCTCCCCTTTCTAAATGTCGCTCAAAATCATCAGCTGCTGAGGGAATTCCGAGGTGTTGTGCTCCCACACGACATTCGTCTTGTGATTCACCGTTCTCTGGAAGCCAAACGAAGTGTTCGTCATCAAAAACACGTCGAGCAACCGGCTCATCAGGGATAAACAGTCCCTCACTTTTCCCAAAGTCATTAGCTTCGGTCAGCAATTCGAGCTCGTCTGCATCGATTTCTGTCCCAATATCTTCCGTGATTTCGGGGTAAATATTCTTCAACTCTGCCTCCGCATCTATATCCACGTCTTTGAGGTTCGATAGTGCATCTTGGAGGGCAGAGGCAGATGCTTCTGATTGTATTCCGGTGGCAATGAAGAACGAACCCCACCCGCCTCCGTATTCGCATCTAAGATATGTTGAGTTCACCACTGGGTCATCAAGAAGTGAGGTTGTGTCGTAGGCAGCACTATATGTCGGAGACAAGTAGACTTCGCTAATTGGCTTTACGTCGTTATCATTAGTTAGGGCGACTATCTCTTCATCAATTTGTTCGGCATCAAGTTCCGCGTTTACAACCCCAGTGTAGGTAATTAACGAAGAAGTGTCAAGAGGCCACTCATCCTCTTTTTCCCATTCATCGCTCACCGTGATTTTCGGCAATAATTTGTCTTGAGCAACCCAGTCAGGAGCGACTTGGTTAATTCCGAGAGAACTAAGGAAACTTTTGGCAGCTTCATCACCGCCTTCATCTGGATCAATAATAGAGGCGGGTACCGTATTGACATCAGTTAATGAGCTACCAACGGTATTGAGTATCTCACTTACCCGTTCACTTTCTGCCGGCAGGAGTACACTGCTTGTGTCCGAGGCTGGCCTAACAACAGACTCTCCAGTAAACACGATTGGAACCTCGCTGAGTCGGTCAGCTTGACCGCTGTTGGAGAGTGCTACGTAGAGCTCTCGGAACCATTCCGTCACATCTTCTTCATCAGCCATCGCTTCCAGCATCTCGGGATGATCAACGAGGTCATCGGCTAGATCCTGCGCCCCAACGGTGTCTATATCAAGCCTTTCGAGGAAATTTTTCGCACTGCTGCTATCGGTTATTGCTCCAGAGATTGTTGGAAACACCTCTTCGGCGTTCATTTCGGCTATAATCTCTTCCACGTCTGGTGAGAACGACAGATAGACATCAGATGGGAGATCAAGTCCAGAATCCGTGTACACAATTTTGCGTTCTTTGAGATCCTCGTCGAATCCTTGAGTTTCATTGAGTAGCTCATAGAATGAGCGGAACCAAGGTGTCTCTTTAGAAGTCGCTTTTTTCCCTAACCAGTCTTCATTCGTAGCCAATTCTGCAAAGTTTGTACCGCTATCGGGCAGATCTTCTGAGTCGGTCCCGAGCTCTCGAATCGCAAGCCGGTCACGAAGAAGTCGTTTTAGAAACACGAGGTTCTCATCAGTGAGTTCTCGGTCGGTTAGCTCGCGGAGGTCTTCTACCGACAGCACTTCTCTAACTTGTTCACGAGAATCACCAACTGGATGAATCGCACTATCAGGTGTGACCCAACTACCGTTCGCAGTGGGGATGATCTCTGATTGTCGTGCCGTCTCCATAATCGCCGTGTCGAGAGTTCGGAATAGGTTGCCCTTCGGGCGTTCACTTGGAAGCAGTGCCTTCTGGAACTGCGATTTCCAGATATCGTGATTTTTGAGTTGGTCAATCGCGTTCGGAATGAGTGTCTCTCCAATCTCTTCCATCATCCACGAGTTCCAAGCGGCACCCTCGTGCGGTTTGGTTCGTCCTGCTCCAGTAAGCAAATCAGCATCAATCATAAACGGCATTCCGCTCGTGAGTCCTTGGATCGGTAAGAACGAGAAAACAGACGCGTGGACGCTCCCCTCAGTCAAATGGTCGAGATTCCCATCTTCGTCAACTTTAAGGGCGATTCGAGCGGGCCGTGCGTCAATATTTTCTCTTTTCCGCTCACGAGTTACCTTATCATTACTTACTCTCTCAGGAACCTCAAAGACGTTCTCGTAGACCCACCACCGTTCATTTGATTTGAGTTCAATAAGTCTACCCTCCAGTTCCTCGGATCTCGAAGTGACTGCCATTTCCCTGCTCCGATCCACCTCATCCTCTAATTCATCTACTACGCGTATCTCCTTGATATCCTCCAAGAACAGGAGCAGTCGATTTTCCAGTTGATCAACCCCTTCCAAAACGCGCTGCTTGTAGCTGTCGTCGATATATGGGAGATGAAATGTGTTCCAATCATCGGACGACTCAACCGGTGAATCAGGAACCCAGATAGGGGTCACGCGCCATGGAATCTCATCAAGAGTTCTGTCGACACCGTCATCTTGCCAATATTCTCGATCAAATTTGAACTGATATTCCCCAGAGAGGACGTGTGGACTATCGGTTACCCGGAAAACTGACTTGAATCCAATACCCCAAAACCCGATGTTCTCATCTTGAGACTTCTTCTGAGTTCGCCCGACGTCACAGAGATTTCTGATATCTTCCTTAGAAAACTGTTCTCCATTATTCCGGAAAATAACCGCATCGGGACGAAGGATGATTTCTATAGTCGTCTCTTCACCCTCTTTGGTGCAATCTTCGGCGTTCTGAATAAGTTCGTAGAAAAATTGCCCTTGTCTGGTAAACAATCCGGTTGCCAGCAGGTCCAAACTACGTGTAAAAGATTCAGAGAGCCCCAGCTTTTCTTCTTGAAGAGATTCGATAAACACCTGTTCTGTACTCGTGATGCTCATAGAACCTATTCTCAGAACGGACTCAAATAGGTGTTGTCAATAGATTTTGATATGAGACTATCTACTGAATCGCCGGAAAGATTAGAGTCACTCCTTGAAAGCTATCTAAGCTCTACTAACAGATTATCGAAGGGCTCAATCCTGAATCCACGTATCCTCGATTAAATATATATAGTCTAACACTCCATTAGTCACATCGATGCCCTTCATTGCGGTTGACCCGGTTGATAACCGCCCGCGAATCCCGATCAACGTCGGTGATGACGAAGAGGTTCAATGCCCTGTCTGTGACGATCCCCTTCGTGTTCGTGAAGGCTCCTCTACTGCTCGGCATTTCTACCACCCGCCAGACCACTCTTGTAGTGGTGAATCCGCTCTCCATCTCCGGATGAAATCGATTGCGGTTGAAAAACTCAAAGACGAGTATCCCAACGCATCGATAGACGTTGAGTTCATCACTGACGACATCCCGCGTCGTGCTGATGTCTTCGTCAAATTCGAGCAACCACGGTTCCCTCTCGGAGAGGAAGTCGCTGTTGAGGTACAATACCGAAACGAACAGAAGGATCTCACGGAAACGACTGCCAGCTATCTCGCCGATTACACCAGTGTACTCTGGCTCTTCGAGGAAAACTACGTCGGTACTCGCCCCGATTACGACGATGTCGAACTCCCTGACCCAATCCCAGTTTGGCCGTACAGCATTGCTCACGGTGAGGCGTCATCCCCGGACCCGTCAGTCGGTGACTATCTTGGTATTACTGAAGCCGATCTCATCGCGGTGCTCCCGAACCACGTTGACGATCAAGTTTCGCTGGCTGAATTCCCGAGTGAGTCAGGGACGTGCGAGGAGACTGATGACCTCCCAGAGTGGAGTCGTGAGAAAGAACTCCACCTCAACCTTTCCTTAGCGTCACTAGGCGTCCGGGAGACCTACAAATCATGGCTTAAAGGCAAAATCCAGAGCAAATACAGCGAACACCGAGACGACGTTGAAGACCGGCGCGAAATCGTGGCGTTAGAGGACCGGTTTCCCTATTTTTCCGATTGGTTTAATGAGGGGCCTGGAGACACATTCGAGCTCAGCATCGATGTCCGCAACTCAAACATCAGTAAGTTCACCGTGCGGAAGATCGTTGCCGACACAGAGATCTCGTTACTACTCAACGACGACGAGATCGACTCATTCTCCGAGTTTGTGCTGGCATTATGCTATACGTTAGAGTGTACTCGCGCCTCAACGTCGAACGGGCGAGAGGTGAACCAGTCCGTCGAATCCAACCTCAGTACGCTCTCGTACGTAATTACCCAAACAGGAACCGAGACAGTTACCGTCGAACTGAACAATACCACTGAGACAATGGACCTAGAATTTTGCCCACAACAGATTCAGCCGCTTGTCGATCTCTGTGCAAAAGTTCAACTCTGGCATGACTAGGAGAAGTCGAAATCAACTTTTTGTGAGTTCGTCTATGGGTCTCTTGGTATACACATGTCTTATCAGAATTTTTGGCTAACTGGTGTCCATGTTCATATGCGTAGCAGCAACGGCTGCGGAAAGAGAACTCTGTCTCACCAAACTCCTATGATGTATGACTGTCTCATCACAAAACACGATGGATACCGCCGGATACATTGAGAGGATCGATGAACAACTGCGAGCATATGAATTCCAATCTACTGACTACACACCGGTCCCAGATGTATACTCACGAGAAACAAATCGATTGGCATCAACGGGAACACACTACGAAGTCGTGATCGTGGATCATGTAGATGAGCCAGTTGTTGACGAGATTGAAGCTGAACTCAAAACAGCCCGCGACATTTACGACGGCCTCAGTATCAACTCAACATCACGGTTTGATTCGGAGCGTGTTTATCTTCTAATTGTTGCTGAGGAAGTGACTAAGCCCATGCAAATTCGTGCCGAACGTGCTGCTGGTGAGGTTCTAAATGGTGACACGTTCCTCCTCCCTGTCCTTGTTGATCTGTCCGGTAGTCGTCTTCTCTATGATGAACCATCGACACTCAAACGCGTAACTACCCATGGGAAAATGGTCTCGAACGTTGAGAAGTACTTTCGGCTCTGAACAGAATGTTACTCCTCGTTAGAGTTGTCTCGTAGCGGTACCTCACTTTCCTTGGTTTCATCCTCGGCAGTCAGCGATGTCTCATTTTTAGACCCTGTCGAAAGCGGGATTCCCTCTGAATCCAACTGGTCGTCTCTGAATAAGCCAAGGGTATTGCCATCCCCTGACCATGTTAATGCCTTGCCAGGAGACTCATTAGCAGTAACAAGCGTAGAATCAGGTTGACTAGCTCCAGATTCCAGTGTGACCCTGACGAGCGGATCAGCAGATTGGTCAGTTGATAAGGAAACACCACACCGATCTGTGCTCGTAGACATCAGGGCAGATCCACCTGTGGACTCAAGTTCATCGGACCAGAGTCCCTCCTCTACCAGGACCTCTGAATCATATCCAGCAAGGTTGAAGACCCGTTGCGGGTCAATATGCTGCTGGAACCAAACCCGATTAACTCCTGTCTCGCTGCCGCCGTCTTGACTCTTGAATAATGGGAGATCCCAGAATTCCTCAGTGATACCGTCAAGCAACTGCATGAACAAGTATTCGATGTCAGTTTCAATTGTCTCGACGACTTCACTGAAACTCTCACGCTCACGAAGCTTACTAAAGTACTCTCGGACCTTTGTTTCGGGCGGTTTCCAACTCGCTACGTACGCTCCCGTGGTAGCCCATGACGCCCCTGCAACTGCAAAACCCCACTTCCAGAACGTAGTATTCAGTGACGAGTCAGCTGTGATCCAACCCAGCGAGAAGTTCCGGTCAGACAGTGGTGCCATGAGTCGCAAGGCAGTACCACCGTATCCTGATGTCGGCAGATCGCCTAACAGGTGGCCGAGAACCCCAGCGACATAACTATCGATGACCCAGTCAGCAAGTGCCTCTAACTGCGAAGTAATGGCTTCTGCTCGGTCAGGGACTTGGAGCTTTGCTCCCAACCATTCACCGAACTTTACCGCTCCATGTTTCACTACTTTAGCAGTCTGATAGACTGCTCCCATATACGGCAGAGAGTGTAATGATCGGTGGCCGCCTAGTTGCTGAGTTACTTGGAGATCAGAGTCTGAATCTGAGAGTAACTTTAGTTCCCAAGTATCGAAGCCAGCAGCGATTTTGGTACTCAGTCCAGTGAAACCGAGTCCAGCAATCGCAATAGGCGCTCGCTCATGAAGTCGCTCCGAGAACGAAGGTGGAGAAGTCGCATTAGGATCATACCGGTCTCGGACTTGCTGACGAACAAATCCAGTCACAGCCATCGAACTTAACCCGACAACAATCCCCGTATGGCCCGTCTGTTCCATCAATTGCCACCCCAGTGTGGACGAATAGCCCTTATCCAAGCCAAATACATGTTCAGGTCAAAAGTTTTATGTCACTATTCGCTCTTATCCAGAGAGGTAACAAAATATGACAAAATAATTAGTAACCGGAGTAAAACAATGTGGGATTGATATATAGAAATGCTGCTAACCTCTTTCACTAGCTACAGCGCTTCGTCCACCTCTTGTAACGCGTCGATCGCTTGCCGGAGATGTTCTTGTAACTCGTTGCTGCCACTACCATCACTTGCTACTCGGTCCGTCCGCTGCTCGTTCACATCACCGGACTGCGCCTTAGACCCAGACTCAGGAGACCCCCACGTTTCAGTTCGACCCAGCGACTCGTCTTCTTCAGCAACTGCATCAAGCCGTTGCTGTTCGTCGCCCTCGTCCGTCATCAGCTCTTGTGTTGCGTCTTGGTCCGCTCCTGTGTCTGCCGATGGCCGCCCACCGCGACCGAACGCGTCCAGCGGGAAGTCATACGCGTACGCTCGCTTCGCCTTGTTGAACGTCGTACGCCGCGTAATCCCGAGCACGCCCGTCACGTCATCCCGGTTACATCCGCGCTCCAACGCTCGCCGCACTTGTTCGTCTTCCATGCGTTGCAACAACAGTTGCTGATCGTCCGGAATGTGCCCACGCGCCGAGTTCTCGATCTGCTCGGTCAACCCCCACTCACCCGTCTCGACGTCTTTGTCGACGATTTGCCGGTCACGTGATTCCACACGGTTATCAAGCCCCATCAGCACCCACAAACGTTCTCGAACCGCTGCGACCGACAAGTCCGCCGTCAGCTCACCCGCGATACCACCCGTCCGTCCCGGCCCGTCATCCGCGAGGACCTGCAGGATCTCGATGTCTTGCGGTAACAGGACAGCGAGATCCGCCTCCGTAATGTCCACTGGGGCATCCTCCGGCTCCGATTGCTGGTGATGCCAACTGTGACACGCCCGGCAGATCAGCGTAAGGTTCTCCAGGTCGTGCACGTCCACGTCCTCAGGATTCCGCTCAATGTGATGCGCGTGCAACTTAGCTAACCCGTTTGCCTTCGGCCCGCACCGCCCGCAAAGCTGGCACTTGTGACCGTACTCTGTCAGCACAGCCTCGCGTGTCTCCGGATCAACCGTCTCATGACACGCGTCCGGATCAAGCACTCTGGTGTCCTCGTTCGTTGCCGATTCGCCACTCGCTTCGTCGTGAGATCGTCGGTCAGTATCTACCATTCTTACGTACTGCGTCTATCGATTATGCACGGTTCCACACCGCTCGATGGCTACCTGCTGGTGTATCGCTTCAATCCGCAGTTCACAACCCAACACGGCTCAACGACCGTTCCTCACCCGTACCTCGTCGAGGTCAACGACTTCAGCTTGAAATCCGATTTCGAACAGTACCGCTCCGCGAGTAACCCTAACTCTCTCGTCCTGAGGACATCCGCCGCGTTATGGAACACGAGCGGCGTGAACTCACCAGTCTCGAACGCCGACACTGCTTCACTGCTCTCCGCGAACGGATCCAACTCACCAGCCGACCCGCCGCACAACAGATCGTACACACCGACGAGATCCCGGCACTCATCCTCACCAACCGTCGTGTTGAACCGCTTTGTCAGGAGCGGGAGCAGATCCGTGTACGGTAACTCATCGAACGGCCACGCAACGTCGGTCCGCGTGAGTCGCGTCCGCAAGAACGGAAGGTCAAACCCGGATCGCCACGTCTCACCATTGAACGCCGCGAGCAACACGTCATCACCAGCCAATCGGTCACTTGAGAACTCCCCGACCGCTTCCAACAACGCCCGCTCAGACGCGTGCGTCGACAGTTGCACGTGACACTCCGTCCGGTCCTGGACGACCTCCGAAACACCCTCGATGTCTCGACCATTAGTCTGAACGAAAATTCGAACACCTAGTGGGAGCGCGAACCCAGCGACCGTCACTTCATCATCTACCGTGAACCCAGTCGTCTCGATATCGAACGCAACCAACGTCAACTCCGACATCACATCTCACCTCCAGCGACTCCCTCAACAGCGCCACGCCCAGGCACGCGGTCCACACTCGCTGGCCGCAATCGGAACTCACCGAAGCCGTACTTCGCGTGCGTCCCAACGCGCACCACCCCGTTTTGCGCCGTCGCCACCGGTTCACTCCCCGCGTACCCGACCACCTGCCCATGATCGGCCGTCTCGACTCGATATGTCTCCCCACCGTCAACGAGCCGTGTTTCCCGTCGGCGCAACCCGTCATCACGCCGCCCATCCGTCGCAACCGTCCCAGTCCCGATCGGCGGCGTTTCCGGACTCGCATCCCACCACCACGGCACCGACTGGTCATCCGCACCGGGACACGCACTCGACAGGACGTACGGCGACACGAGTTCAAGCACGTACGCATCCGACGCCGCATCCGTGAGTCGCCCGTAGTCGAGCGCATCGAGATCAACGATCTGCGAGTCCGCCAGCGACAATCGCCCGAACCCGTAGTTGCGCGCCCCGCCGACCCGTATCCCGTCAAGCACGTCTTCAGCAAGTGGCAGGACGTCGTCCGTACCACGATCCGTGTGCAGGTAGCAGTGCACGAACCACTGCACCGACCGCTTCGAATTCCGCTGCTCCGCCGGTCGCCCGAAGAAACACGCCGGCGCGAACGCGACCCGGTCACCATGGCGCTCGAGGTCATGCACGTTATGCGCATCCCGCGGCCGCGACTCCAACAACCAGCGCTGGGCCACGTCCCGGAACACGAACAAATCATCATACGTTTCGACGTCGGGAAGCGACTGGCCGAGCTTCCCGGCGTACCCAGATTGAGAGTGCGCCGCCGGGTACTCACCGTACTCACCCGGAACGAACACACCGTGACTCACGTGCAACGCTCGAGCGGCCTCATCATCCACACGCCGCGTGATCGCGTTGAACAACGCGTTCCCCGTCACGAAATACGGGTGCCCAAGGTACGACCCATCCAACTCGAACAACACCTGCTGAATACTAGTCATTCACATCCCTCTCCGTTTTCACTCCACGTTCTGTACAGATGCGTCCCACCACGTAGCCGACACCCAGCACACCTCATCTCAAGTGTTCCTCGACCAGGGACACACCGTGTTTCCAGTGTACTCCGCACTCGCAATCCAGCACCGGGACGAGCACTCACCCGTCGCAGCGGCCGAACAGAACTACTCGCCGTCACGTAGCGAGGGAGCGAGCTGGTCCGTCGGGACGCCACCACGCACCCCGACGGTCGCCCTCGCTCACCACACTCAGGGACAGGGACTCTCTCACTGGCACTCGTAGCGGCACGCCCACCACAGCCTGCCACACGAGCAGCCACCGCTCGGCGTGACCGGTGCCCCACCACGAGCACCGCCCACACCCTACGACGCCCCGCATCCCGGCCACGACGACCACACCACCCACCACTGCACCCCGAACCCGCCAGCATCACCTCTCACCCCCAAGACCCGCACCACTCCGCAGATCGAAACGCCGACAATACTCCTCAACGTACTGCAGCGCCGCCGACCACGATCGGATGCGCCGCAGTTGCGCATCCAACACCCGCCAGCGCCGCTCGCCATCCACATCGAACGGGTGTTCGGGCAGGCGTGCCCACACGTCAGCAAAGCACCGCGCCGGCCCATCACCAAGCCGCGCTGCCGGGCGGTCACCCGGCTCGCCAGTCACGCACAGTTGCATTTCGGGTATCGAGAGCACCGTCCGGTGTGGCGTCACCGGCCCGTCCGGGTCCTCAACCGCCAGGAACAACTCCTCGAACCCGACGCCTGCACGATAGTTGTCGAGCAGCGCCGCCGCCAGTAGCGTATGGTATTTCAGCGACGTGTACGGATAGTACAGCGACTCGTTGAACAGCGACGCTACGTCCGAGGACAACCACGCCGCGTGCATCGCCACCGGATCCTCGATGCGGACCAGTTCCCGCACGGCCGCGCCACGACCATCCGCACCCAGCGACCCAGTCATCACCACGTCGCCGGTGAGCAGCGACAACCGAGGTGGAGACGCGTGGGCAGCCACCGTCTGTCCTGGTTCGCCACGCGGGCGACTCAGCATCGCCGCATCCCGATCCGCACCCAACGGCACCGTCTCGTTCACCCGCACGCCAGCAACCCGCTCACGAGCCGCTTCGTGCGCCCGGCCTCGCAGCTTGTGCACATCATGGCGATACACCGCGAGCATCGGAGTCACGTCCGTCACAGCCTCGCTGTCAGCCGGCTCACGACCAGCGCCTGCCGCCGCCGAATCAGTCATCGCCACCACTACTCCCGTCGGCATCCGACGCACCCGCCTCACCATCATCACCAGCATCAGCAATCTCGCCAACACCAACCCGGTTCTGTACCGACCGCAGCTCCGACGAAACCGGCTGCACCTCATTCAACCCATCCGGATCCATCTCCGGGGCGTCACCGACCGATTGTTCCTCAGCAGCATCCGCAGACGCATCCGTCTCGCGCCCTCCATGTTGGACCGACCGGAGCGACGTCGAGACCGGGTGAACTGCATCAAGATCCGCATCCGCGTCCACAGCTTCGTCGTCACTCTCACCGCCGGATCCAGACGACCCATCGTCCGACCCAGTCATGCCGACTCACCACCAGGCATCGGCAAGTCACCATCACGAGCAGCCACCCGCGCCTGCAACGCCCGCACGAACTCCTCACGACACTGCTCACGCCAGATGTCGTCTTTCGTATCCATCCCGCTCGTCGCATCCTGCGCGCGATTGTAGACACGTCGGAGCTCCGAATCCGTGTACAGCGGGTTCACGATCTCGGCATCGACGATGCCAGCCCCGAAGTTACGCGCACCGCCAAGTTGCATCTCGTACTCATCACTGTGGGCATCCAAGTACTCGATCGCCTCGACGAGCAGACCCACATATTCGGGTTTTAATTCGCGGAGTGTGAGTCGCCACGTCCCAACTAGGTTCCCGACGACGTCACGCTCAGCTTTCCGCAACGGTTGGCCCTCATCCTCAGCATTCCTCGAGCGCACCTGTGTGTTGAGTTGCCGGTAGTGAGCTTCGGCTTCGCCCTTCGTGACGTCGACTTGGCGGCGGATGGGTGAGAACCGGATCGGGTGACGAATCACCCGGCCAGCCCGATCACCGAACCCGCCGAACAAGTCGTGGATCACACAGCCCGCGTCGTCGTCTTCGACGCATGACCCTTTCTCGTGGTAGCCATTATCCAGATCACGCTCGTACACGTCCGCGAGCATGTAGTCGCCATCGGCGTTGCCCGGATGGCACGCCGTCGCGCCCGCAGCCTGCACCACTCGTTCACACCCATGGCGCAGCCAGCCCGACAGTGTAAATGGTGAGATCTGCCCAGCAATCTGATTTTGCGGGTCGTCAGCCTCATAGCGGTCGGCAGAGGCATGATGTCGGTCCGTGACGATCCCATCACCTGGTGCGAGTAAGTTGATGTCGAGGCCGACGTACAAATCCGGGAACGACGACTCGTCGACGGGACGTGGGAAGTCGAAATCGATATCCAGGTGCGACGCGTCGAACGCCTGCGCGTCTTGCTCCTCGTGCATTGTTACTGCACCTCTCCCCGACGGCCACCATCGGCAGCATGTGGGGCAGTGGTTTCGGCCGTTTCGTCACTCGTCGAATCCGATTCGGGTTCGGATGTGCTATCGAGGTTCGCATTGTCGGCCCGCACCACCGGCCGCTGCCACGGCTTACGCGTCGATTCGTAGTCTGCAGCAGCGAACACGTCACTGCGCGCAATCGGTCGGCGGAACCACGTGCTTCCGGGCAGTGGGTGCACTGTAGTCGCATCTGCCGGGCTCACAGCACGCGGCTGTGGAGCCAGTAGTACTGGCCACGACGATTGGGTCGCAGGATCGCTGCACGTACCGATCCGGCCTTCTAAGATGAGTTCGCGCACGCCGAGCGTAAAGAACTCCGTCGGCTCGTGCCGACAATCAATGCATTTCACATGCCCGATCTCAAAGGCCGGTTGATCGACCGGCCGGAAGGCGAACGCGACGATCGGTGCGCCTTCCCGCAGTTTTTCGCCGCAGACTTCACAAACCGCGGCCCCTTCCCCGAGCGCAAAACCTTCTAATTGTGATATGTCTTCAATGAGCTGGTCATCGACAGTCTCTTGCTTCGACGGATTTGATTTTTCCATGGGTTCTCACGTCCTGTGTGAAGCCCAGTCCGAGTGTCTCTAGCACTCGGGCGTTTTCGCTGAATCCACGCCCCTCTGGGACCGAGCTTCTACACCATCTCCTACATCGTGTAATGGCATAAGTGTTTTCCATCTCCTCCTAGGGAAATGGATACCAACCCATCACCTACATAGGTGATGTCTACGAATCGATTACTGTGCCGGGGAAAGATCGAGAGGAAGAATCTGGGAAGTATACGACAAGCTACCCAGATTCTGATTTCATAGATGCCATCCAAACTCTTGGTGGAATGGCAGGGACCTCAGAGATAGCCGAAACTGTCGGCTGCACACGGCGGACAGCATACACGCGTCTCCAGACACTCGAATCCGAAGGTCAAGTTACCAGTAGGAAGGTGGGGAACTCCCTACTCTGGAGCGTCTGCGACTAAGTTAGGCCTCCCTCGCAGAGACAGACTATCTGAACCTCACGCTTACCCCAAACTCGGTAAGATAAGTGTCTCAAATCAACTTTTAAGGGACTGCACGGGTGAAGAGACTCTTCGAAGAGATACCAATGGCCACAATACTATTCACTCCAGAATATCATTCCTGAGATGAAAGTCGATGCAAACCGTTCAGATCGTACTTTTTAGCGACAAGAGGGAGATTGTGATGGACGCTACCTCTAGAATAAAATCGCTCTGCGAAACAAAAGGGATCGAATACGGCGGCCCTCACACCCCCCCCCCTCCCCTCAACCTCAGCGAGCAGGAAGCTGATCTCGCGGATCAAGGAGTGAGTTTGTTTGGTGAAGCACCGAATGAACAGGAGATAGAGCAACTCAAAGGAAAAACAGTGTTCTCGAGGCTGTTTCGATTACATCGGTACGCATCTGATGAGGTGACCAGAAAGATCGTGATGCAAGACCACCCAGATGAATTGTTCCTCCGCCTCAAAGTCCGGCAGACAGAATTTATCGGTTCTGACCATGGTCATGCGCCGTTTTCATACGATCCAAATATCGATTACAGTGGCGAAGTATAAACCACTATTCAAACCGAGGGACCTTTCCTGTTTTTGACAGTGTTGCACCCATGGAATATGAAATACCACTTACTGACTGTCAGTTCGCTCTTGCTGTGATCAGAAAATCTGATCAGTAGCTTGGGTGGCAATTTCCCGAACGTCCTCGTTGGTTCTCATCCAAAGATAGACTCTGTTAATTCTACTTCGTTGACTATTGTATCAGCAGCGTATTCTATATCTTCCTCAGTAAGGTCTTTTCCAAGCCCGAAGCGGACTGCCCCTTTGATACGATCTTGATCATCCGTGATCTGTTCTAATACATGTGAAGCGTCTTCACCGCTTGCACATGCTGAACCAAGAGCAGCCATTACGCCATAGTCCGTTAACGACATACGAACCAATTCTTTGACATTTATGTTCGGGAAACTCACATTTAGATTATTGGGGAGTCGTTCCTCAGGATGGCCATTCAAAACAACGCTGTCAAGTTCGTTGGAGAGACGGTTCCACAGTTGATCACGAAGATGTTCGACGTGTTCAACACGTTCTTCGCGATTTTCCACAGCTAACTGAAGTGCTTTAGCCAGTCCAACAATACCAGGTACGTTCGGCGTTCCTGAGCGCTTCCCACTCTCGTGGCCACCACCAAGCAGGAGTGGCTCGATTTTGTTCTTAATTTTGAGGTCTGTATAGAGAGCACCGATTCCCTTAGGGCCATAGATCTTGTGTCCTGATATCGACATCAGGTCAACCGCCATTTCGTTTACATCGATATCAATTGCCCCGATAGCTTGCACAGCATCCGTGTGGAACCAGACCCCCTCATAATCGTCGACAATAGAACCGATCTCCTTGATCGGATTGATCGTTCCGATCTCGTTGTTCGCAGCCATGATTGAGACCAGAAATGTTTCATCCTGAATCGCATTCTGCACTGCTACCGGATCCACTCGTCCGTACTCGTCGACAGGAAGATATGTAACCTCAAAACCTCTCTCTTCCAGATACTTACATGGCTCAATGACCGCCTCGTGTTCTATCTTGGAGGTGATGATGTGTGAACCAATATCGTTTTTTTGCGCGTGTTCAGCCAGTCCTCTAACCGCAAGATTATCAGATTCAGTCGCACCACTGGTAAAAATGATTGATTTAGCGACAGGCTCTCCACCAGTACGTGCACCGATTCCTTCAGCAACCTGTTCGCGGGCCCGTTCAATCCGGTTACTGGCGGAGTGCCCAAACGAGTGGTTAGCTTTGCTGGCCGGGTTACCGTATTGTTCGGTGAAGTAGGGCTCCATCTCTTCTACAACCCGTTTGTCCACTGGTGTTGTAGCGTGATGATCGAGATACACTTCTCGACTGGAGTCTGTAGTCATGATTCCGACGCTGACACCTCACTACCCTTAATTTCTCCTGGAATCAAGTCATAGAGATCGGTAAGATCGCTTGTTCGCCCGGAGAGCGTTTCGATCCCGCGGTTGAGATGGGCGAGAAAGTAATCTTCCAACTCCGTTTCTGGGTCATATCCTTCGTTTAACATACGCTTCTTAACAAGTGCGATGTACATCGCATCATGATCTCCTAAAAGCGTGTAACGGTTGAACTCTTTTCCTTCCTTATCGTACTCTTCCATGCTGGGTGGCCTATCCTCACCGAGCGAGTAGGTCAGACCGATCCGGGCAATATAGTTTGGTGTCATACCAGTTGCTTTCCCTAGGTTCCGAAGCTTATAACTGACACTTTCATCGATCTGGACGCGGTTGAGGTCTTTACTCATTGTTCGTTGGGAGACGTTTTTGGGAGTTCTTCTCTACTTCGGCTATTTCTGTCTCATCGTCATGATCGGACCAGAAGTATCCTGGCTTGATCTCTGTCTGACCGCTATAATTGCCATGTTGGAGATGGTATTCATGGGCGATGTCATCACTAATACGGTCGTAATACTCCTCAGTGATTTCGGTATCAGTCGAGAACAGCAGAACCTGATGTGACGCAGCAGGGAAGAACCGTTCAACCAGGTTGCTACGATGTTCGTTGTCAAGTCGTCCGAGCGGTGTATCAATAATGAAGGGGAGTGGCCGGTCAGAGATTTCAGCAAGTGCCCAGAGCATCGCTGTCGCGAAGATCTGTCGTTCACCAGCAGATAACTCCGACTGATCTTTCCGGTTACCGTTTACCGTCTCGATCTCGATCGTAAGCTCATCAGGGTCTACGATGATATTGTCGTAGAGTTCGTTTTTATTGGTGAGCTGTAGATACCGATCAGTTAGCACCGATTCAAGCCGTTGAAGCTTTTTCCGGACCAGTGCTTCTTGATAATCTTGTACAGCTTTTCGAGTACGCCCTGCAAGCTCCGCACGTTCGGAGACATCTTCTAAGTTTTCGAGTTGGTCCTCTTTTTTCTGGAGGTCACTCTCAAGCTGACCAATCTTTGTCTCAAGCGTTTCTAACCGGCCTACGTGTTGCTCAATCTTGTTCTGAAGCTTCCCCTGTTCTTGATTAAGATCGTTAATGTCTTTCAGAATCGGTGATATTACAGACTGTTCAGGAGCACGCTGTAACTGCTGAACAGTGTCCTGTCGCTCTCGATTTAGCTGTTCAAGCCTTTCAGTCAGTTTCTGGAGCTCCTCCGGGACTACATTGAGAGCATCATCAACAACTCTGCGCATCCGCTCTTGCTGACGATCGGAGAAATCCTTCGAAAGCCTTGGTTCAGAATCGCCATCTGGCTCAAATCTCTCTGCCAGTTCGAGCTGCAATCTTTGGACCACATCAGACCTCTGTTCGTCTGGAATATCGAAATCAGTCCATAGTTCATCATCTGCCGTCAGTTCATCAAGCTCGTTAACGACTCGTGCTTTTGCTGCGGCCTCTGTTTCCGCCTTCTGCTCGGATTTGAGTTGGTCGACAACCTCTTGACAAAGCTCCGGAACGAGTGCGAACGGATAGGCGTTACGCGCGACTTCCCGAATTTGTTCTTCGAGGTCATCGATCTCGTCGTCCAGTTCTTCTCGCCGTTCTTTCAGGGAATCACGTTCTTTTGCAAACGCACCACCTTCTTGTGTTAATTTGGTTTCCTTCTTTTCGATGCGTTCCGTGATCTCGTCCATCTCACGGCGTTGCCGATCTATTTTTGCCTCGAGTTGCTCGTACTCTGCTTCAAGATCGGCCTTTTCGTGTCTGAGAGACTCAATTTCCTCTGCGATTTCTTCGTGACCGCTTTCATCGAGTTTACTTGAGAGATATATTGAGAGGTCGGCGTCAAGGCGTTCCACCAGATCTAAACCGAGGAGCGAGAGAAGTGCTTCCTCGAAATCGTCGCCTTCTTCAATCGCACTCGCTAACTGTTGCACCTTCTCACCATCAAAAAAGAAGAGTTGTGAAATCCCCGGAGGAATAAGCTCTTTCAGGAAGTCCTCCCAGTTGTCTTCACGAAGATCAGTGAGTTTACTCCCATCTCGCATGATGCTAAGCGATTCTTCAAGAGACTTACCACGGTTTCGCCAACTCCGCTCTACAACGTACTCCTCAGTGTCCCCAAGATTTCCATACTCAAATGCGAGCTTGATAGACGCCTTGTCCGCTTTCTCACCATTTGACGAATGAAGCTTCGATCTGACTCGGCTATGGTACTCCTGCCTGCTGATGCGGCCCTCAAACGCACTCCGACCATGAAGACAGATCTGAATTGCATTAAATAGTGTTGTCTTCCCAGCACCATTCATTCCGCCAAACAATACGATTGGCTCGTCGTTAGTCGTACTGAGGGTCAGCTCGTTTGTCCCCTTGTACGGCCCGTAATCAGTGATAACTAAGCGATTGAGCTTCATTTATCGAGTTGCCCCATCATCTCTTCATATTCGACATCGTACTGCCAGTTCTTGGGATCCTCACTCTCATATTCGTCAGTGATCTCTTCGATAGACCGCCAGTCCTCTCGGAAGATCTTATCGATCTTGTTGTAGATCGCAGCACGGCGCTTCATTCCGTGATGCTGAAGTTCCGTATCGAGAAGTCGCTTCACAAGTTTTTCAGGAACATCATATTGTACGCAGACCTCTTCTAATACTTCAGCCTCTTCAGTGCTGAACGAACCGAGATCGTCATGGACCCAGTCAAGGTCATCATCCATGACATCATTATATATTTTTGGCACGGAGTCCTCCCAATCAGCCTCCTCGGTGCGCCAGAGTCGCCGGATCTCTTTTAGCTCTTCATCCCGGATGAGATCAAGATACTCTTCATCATCGTCTCGGAGCTCATTGACCTCTTTTTCTGTTTCGAGAAGTTTCCGGAGAAGATCCTTTCGGAACTCATGCTTGTATGAGCGGGGAATGATACCGTCTCCACCATTGGTTTTGCCTTTTACACGGCCATGTTGACGTCCTTTTGGCTCCCTGTACTTGGATTTCTGTTCCGGTACCTGGGTAGATTTCAAGAAGTTACGGAACTCGAGAAGCGGTTGCATCCAGAAGTCACCTCCATCAACCATGTTTTCCATTGCTTTGTCGTCTTCAACGACAGTACAAGTCCAACAGCCGAAACGGCTGTTACCACAGGAGGGTGTGCTGGTATCGATCACCATTGGACACTCATCGTCAGCTTCGTTATAGAGTGCTGCTAGCTCATCGTGATCCTTCCCCCATGGGCATGGGTCGTTCAATAGATACTTCCACACGTCCTGGGTTAGCCAGTCCTCAATCGGGGTATACACGAACGCGTTTGCGAACTTCGAGTGGCGAGCAAGGTTGGTTCCCTCAATGCTGTGAAGGTTCATTACTTGTTCTCTGGTAGCGCTTTCCGACTTCCGGGCACCCAGGATGACGACCACTTCACCATGATCTGAAACTTTGTCCATGATGAAGTTATCTGCGGGATCAATTTTTAGTCGCTCGGTGCACCAGCGGAAGGTCTGGTTCGGTGCTGGATATCCGCGGCCAATAAGATTGACCCAGAACGAATCATCCACATCTGGATATACCTTCTGAGCTGAGAAAGGAAGATCCTCATTTTCAGCGGACTCATTTATTTTCTGTAATGAATTAGTGATATGGTTGACGATCTTCGGTGTCTCAACCAGGGTATCACTAGAGATAACATATATCGGCTTAGTTTGTTTATCTTCTGGAAGATCACTAATCGCTTTCCAGATTAGTTGAACAGTTGTTGTGGAGTCTTTTCCACCACTGTAACCGATGACCCAGGGCCGACTATCTGCTAGATATGTCTCTCGGATCTCTTGATAGATATCGTCCAAGGAACGGTACTCCCACACGGAGGTTTTGTGGGGGTCCGATTGCTCGTTCTCATCACTGCTCGATCGAGTTCCCATTGTTCTATCTAATACTGTCCTACCCCTATAAGATTGTGAAACCGAAGCGAAAGTAGAACTCCGGTTTAGTCAGTGTCATTATCACCCATTATCAAACAGATTCTGGTTATAGGAGTAGATCTGCTATGCTTTCAATCGTAGATTTCTCTCACCAAGTATTTATTGGACAGCACGATGGATTACCTATAGGAAATTAATGGCCTCTAATAGGATACCGTCGTCGTTAGCAGATCTTTCTCTTGAGCGAAGCTATCGTACGGGAGGAGAGCTACTGGATAGGTTTTATATTCCTTGTCTGTCGGTAGCCCATCAGTATGATCGTGCAGCTGGTTTTTTCGATAGCAAGTCACTTGCTATGGCGGGTAAGGGTATTGCCGGACTCATTGAGAATGGGGGACGGATGCGTCTTCTTACTAGTCCCCGGTTCAGCAACCATGACTTAGAGGTGCTTAAGGAGTATACCGACACTGTCGAGAATACAGAAGTATTTGAAAATGCTCTGAAAAGAGGGATTGAGGGAGAAGTAGAAGGAGAAGATGTAGATCAGTATCTCCAGACAGATCGGTTCAAATGCTTAGCATGGATGCTTGAACAAGGCTATCTTGAGATCAAGGTTGCCTATATGCCTGCAGATAAACAGAAAAACCCCTATCGATTATATCACGAGAAGATCGGTATAATCAAAGATCAGGATCGCAACCGGATGGCTTTCACCGGGTCTATTAATGAGACCAAGTCGGGTTGGACAGATAATTATGAATCATTTGAGGTGTTTCGTTCGTGGATAGGCCATGAAGACAAACGGATCCAGGATAAACAGGATGCGTTTGACCGACTGTGGAACAACGAAGATCCTGAAGTAGATGTCTACAACTTGCCAGATGCTGTAGAAAAAAGTGTTACTGAACGAAGTCCTGATACTATTGATGGGTTGCCAGCAATCAACCTATTTCTCACTGAAGAAGGGAGGGATACCTATACGGAAGAGGATCAAAAAGATCTTTGGCCTCATCAGGAAGATGCGATCGACTGGTGGAGATCCCATGATTACAAGGGTATCTTCGCTATGGCGACCGGTACAGGAAAGACCTATACAGCTCTCCGAGCAGCCCGATTACAGGCTGATACCCGGCTTACAGTGATTATAGTTCCAACTAAGGTATTAGTTGACCAGTGGTTGGATGAATTGCCAGATGTATTCGGTCCTGATAGCTCGGTTCTCGAGTGTACAGGTCGAGAGGATTGGCGCAGCAAGATACTGAGCATTGTAGATCCATACCGTATCGGCGATTTGAATGAGATTGCTGAGGAGGATCGAAGCGTCATCATCACGACACCACACACAGCATCCAGCGATGCCTTTCGGCGAGCAGTTGACCACATCCCATCTAAACGACTGCAAATCATAATCGACGAAGTGCATGGGATAGGCTCGTCTCAGTTCCGCAAAGCCCTAGAAATTGAGGCGGGACGTCGACTCGGTTTATCAGCAACACCAAATAGACAATGGGACGAAGAAGGAACTCAGGCCATTTACGACTATTTCGGCAACCATGAACCGTTTCGATTTAGCACACAAGACGCCATCGAAAATGGATATCTGGCAGAGTACGACTATCACCCATTACTCTGTGAATTAACTACGGAGGAGTTTGATGAATATCTGGAATACACTAACCAACTTGGAAGTATCGAGGCACAACTCAAATCTTCTGAATCCCCGCCAAAGCACCTTTATCACCGTCGAGAGCAAATTCTCAGACAACGAGCCCAAATTAAAAAGAGTGCTATCCGAAAGCCCAGCCGGTTTGGTGCGTTCCTCGATACCGACCATCCAACACCTGCTATCGTCTTCTGTGAAGATAATAGCCAGATAGATGAACTAGAACAGGAACTGCAACACCGGAACAAGAGTTACGGCGTATACGTCTCGGACCGAGCAGATGAGCAGGCTTCCGCATTTCACAAGTTCGAAACAGGAGCTATTGATTATCTATTAGCAATCAAGTGTTTGGATGAGGGAGTTGACGTTCCGGACTGCCCAACAGCCGTTATCATCTCCAGCTCTACTAACACCCGTGAATTCATTCAGCGAAGAGGACGAGTGCTCCGTACCTCCGATAATAAGGATCATGCAGCGATTTACGATATGCTGGTTCTCCCCGGGATCAACGCCCAACCCGACGATGAAACTGCAATAAAGCTTGTTAAACAGGAAGTTCGTCGAGCAAAATTACTCACGGACGCTGCTAGAAATGGCGAAAAGGCAGAAGTACAACTCGCAGAGGTACTTGCAACTTATGGAGACCGGTTCAAAACACTGATTTATACGACTGATGCACCGGACCCGTTTGAGAACGGTTTGTCAGAATCCTCTTCAAGCTAAGAGGAGTAGAGATATCGGAACTCACTATGGAACGGAAATAGCAGTCGGTATATGTGACAAAAGTTTAGATGGGGTCAGAACAATTAGTCCCCATATGGAATACAACGACGAGGTGGATGGCGGGGAGATCAATCGGTTAATTGAAAAATATGCCCAGAAGCACGATGTGCCTGCTGATTTACTGACCGAGATCTACGAAGCGGAAAGCCAAGTAGTGGGAATGGAACGCCGCTCATCGATTCATAAAGACGTGCAAGAAGCTATTGAATCTCACGTGAGCGAAGACTAATATGAAAATCACACGAATAAGACTCGAGAACTTCATGCCGTTTTATGGTACGGTTGAAGTAGAACCGTATACCCAAGAGGAAAAGCCATTGGTGTTGGTGAAAGGCGAAAACGACACCGGGAAGACATCCTTCCATACTGCAATCAAATATTGTTTACATGGAGTCGACGAGCGTTCACAGCGTGACCAATTTATCAACCGGAAAGCTGCAACCGATGGAGATGGAGTTTCAAAGGTAGAAATATCGTTTGTTGATGATAGTGGAGACGTATACACCATTGAACGAGGTGTCGAATTTAGTCAGGTGACAAACGAAGATGATCGGTCAGCTGACCAATTCTTCATTCGGGTATCAGATGCTGATGGGAATACAGTTGTAGGAAATGATGACCGACGGGATAATTACAGTCGGTTCATTAACCAATTCATTCCGGAGAACGTCGCTGATTTCTTCTTCTTTGATGCCGAGCAGCTTGAAAAGTTCGAGGAAGCGAATGATAAAGAGGTCCGAGATGCCATCGAGACTGTCCTAGGAATCAAAGAGATTGAAAATGCGGTAAGGGATCTGGAGAAGCGAGAAAAGGACTATGAACGTGAATACGCGAAAGTAGAGTCTACGGTCGCCGAGGTCGAAGAACTCCAGTCTGACCTAACTGATATACTTGATAAAAAGGAAGAACTGGAAGGCCCGAACGGGGATGGCGGAAAAATACAGGAGACAAAGGGCGAGATTAGTACAAAACGCCAGAAGCTTCAAGACATCCAGTCAGAGCTAGAGACGATTGAGGAAGGAGATGACAAGCGCAAGGATCTCGAAAAAGCTACTGAAGATTTACAGACTGTTAATAAGGACCTCGATGACAAACTCACCGAAAGGAACACACTCCGCCGCCGAGCTGGACCATTGATGGCAGCAGTCTGTGCCGGGACTATTCAGCAACTCTACGATGTGGAAGGGACAACCGATGAAGCGGATGTAATCAATGACGTTCTAGGGCGCGACCACTGTATCTGTGGAGAACCACTTGACGGTGATTCAGACCACCGTGATCATTTACTCGATCGATATAAGGAACTTCATTCCTCAGAGCGACGAAAAATTGCGGAGTTATTGGACCGAGCAAGTGAGGGGCTCAATCTTGGTGTTCGGAAAGAGCTTGACAGGTATCAACGTCTTCAGAAAGATATCCGCCAAGCTAGAACTCGTAAGAGCGATCTTAAAGACCGCAAGGAAACTCTTGAACAGGAACTCGAGACAATCGAGCGTAAGCATCTTTCAGACTACAAAGACCAAGAGGAGAAACTTGAGGGAGAAATTGAGGAATTAGAAAGTGAAGTCGAGAGCTATCAAAAACGAGTTGGTGAACTCAACAACGAGCGAGACTCCTTGCGGAAACGGATCTCGTCACAAAAAGAGGCATCTGAGGAAGAAGAACGGTATCAGAAACTGATCGACCTTACCGGACGGTGCCGCGATGCTATGTCTGATATCCGTAGCGAACTAGTCGATAATCGACGTCAAACGGTTGAAGAACATGCTTCTGAAACATTCCTGAAACTCACGAACCGACCGAACTACTACCGGGGACTCAAAATCACAGAGAACTACGAACTCCGCGTTCTCACAGAAGAATCGTCCCGTTCAATTGCGGAACAGCGACCTAGTGAGGGTCAAAAGCAGATAATTGCGTATGCATTCATTGCAGGTCTAAGCAAATACGCTACCCGAAACGCTCCGGTAGTGGTTGATACACCGATCGGCCGTTTGGATCCAACACACAAGAACAATCTTCTCGGTTACTACCACAACTTCAGTGATCAAGTGATGATCCTCTACCAACCAAACGAACTGGAAGGAAGCGACATAGAGCATATAGCCAAGCAGACCTCTAAACACTACGAGATCAATCATCGAGATGACGATCAGGAATCCTCTCAAATCGATGAGGTAGAGCTATCAGCTAAAACGATCACGGGGGATGACTAATGGCTCGAACCCTCAAAACAGCTCGACAGGATATCTACAAACGCTTGGTTGAAGATGATGATGAGGATAACACTATCTTCAAATATAACTACGAACTGTTCAGTCTCGGCTTGATCTACGGATACTTCCAAGGTGAACAAAAAAAGGTTGATTCAGAAGAACGAAGTCAAGATTTCATAAAGGTATCTGATATCACCCCGGAAGAACACCGCCAGAGTATCGAACTAGTCTACCAAATGGTGAAAGTCGAAAGCGAGAAAACCGAGGAATCTGAGATCTGGAAAGAAGTACTGGACTACGCCGACCGAGGTGTCGAACTGATAGATGAAGGAATCAGTACTCAAGGCGACTTTGATCTTGTAGGCATTGTCCAAGGTGCCGGCGCCGAAGATTGGGAATCTCGATTAATTGACTCACTTGGTGACCCAGGTGAACTCAAAGGCGTCCGTCCAAAATAATCATACTCGTCTTCTCTCTATGAGACACATTCTACAATGTGTCTACGGACTCAAAGTCTACAATAAAGGTCTCACCGTTCTTAACACGGAACAGTACGCCCAGTTGGTTCCCTCCGGGGTCAGCTGAGGGATAGAGTTGTTCACCAGAGTCGAGTGTGATCACAAGCGGCCTATAGTTTTCTGAACTATTCCATCCACGGTATTCCATTGCTGCAGAAGACATAGGAGACATATCGGTAATAAGCGAGCCAGCAATATCATCCCATTCGTCGACTCCTTTCGCATTGAATACACCCGGCCTATTTCCTTCGAGATCATCTACGGAGATTAGCAGCGACCCGTCACCCAGTTCAAGAGCGAGAGAGTTATCATACAGATCAACCGTCCATACCAAGCCATCGTGATCGTCACCAGCCAGATGTCGTACGGCTGTGATGATTTGGCCTTCGATGTCTCCCATACCCCTTCCGTTGAAAACCACGCGCATAAATATTGCTAGCACACCCGTCTAACGGGTATGCTCGAAACATCACCGATTACGGAGTCACGGGCAAAGCAAGCAGTTATCCTCGTACTGGTCCATCACCCGACCAATGGAATACGAACGCGCCCCCGATTGCCCGTTCTGTGATATCATTCACGACGAATCGGCGAAACTGATGGTCGAAACTGAGCACCTGGCCGGCTTCCGAGACGCGTACCCGGTTAACCCCGGCCATATCCTGATCATACCCCGGGCGCACCTGACTAGGTTCGATGCGATCCCCGACATCTGGGGCGACGAACTGTTGACCGCCACATCCACGGTGAAAGACCAGCTCGACCAGAAGCACGACCCCGATGGGTACAACATGGGTATGAACCTCGGTGAGTCAGCAGGGCAGACGATCGACCACCTGCATTGGCACGTCATCCCACGATACACTGGTGACGTGTCTGATCCCGAAGGCGGGATCAGGGGTGTGATCCCGGAGGAGAGAAAGTACTAACAGTTGTAATTCGTTCTCGAGAGTTTCAGTCTCTAGTGCCGCTTCAATCGTGATTTGCTGGATATAGCTGGCGGAGTTTGATGCGTGCATCGTCTGTCGTGAACTGCCAGTCGATAGCAGAGTCATCG